>NZ_CP066218.1:2472436-3708655 GCF_016313185.1 Mycolicibacterium baixiangningiae | reverse complement strand
CTCGGGGTGGCCGACGCGATGGACACCGCGCAGCGGGGGATGGGGCTGGACTGGCCCGCCACCCGGGAACTGATCCGGCGCAGCGGCCGCGAGGCAGCGGCCGTCGGCGGCAGGCTGGCCTGTGGGGCCGGAACCGATCAGATCAATCCGGCGGACGTTCCCGGGGGTGCGCGCGGACTCGCAGTGATCACCGACGCCTACCGCGAACAGATCGAGGTGGTGCGCGACGCCGGCGCGAACGTCATCCTCATGGCATCGCGGGCGCTGGCGCAGGTGGCGACCTCACCGGCGGACTACCTGTCGGTGTACGGCACCCTGCTCGCCGAGGCCGACCGCCCTCTGATCCTGCACTGGCTGGGGGAGATGTTCGATCCCGCGCTGCAGGGGTACTGGGGTGACCCCGATATCGGCCGCGCCACAGCGACGTTCCGCGAACTGATCGACACCCACGCCGACAAGATCGACGGCGTGAAGGTCTCGCTACTCGACGCCGACCACGAGGTGGCGCTGCGCCGCGCGCTGCCGCCGGGAGTGCGGCTCTACACCGGGGACGACTTCAACTATCCCGAGCTGATCGTCGGCGACGACTTCGCGGGCAGGGATCACTCCGATGCGCTGCTCGGCATCTTCGCGGCGATCTACCCGGCCGCGTCGACCGCCCTGCAACACCTCGACGCCGGGGACGCGGTCCGCGCCAGGGAGATCCTGGAGTCCACCCGGGCGCTGGGCCGACACATCTTCGCGGCGCCGACGTACTACTACAAGACGGGCATTGCCTTCCTGTCCTGGCTCAACGGCCGCCAGCGCGGGTTCACGATGGTCGGCGGCCTGGCCTCCGGCCGCTCGGTCACTCACCTGTGCGAGGTGTTCGTGCTGGCCGACCGGGCGAGACTGCTCACCGATCCGCATCTGGCCGCCCACCGGATGCGCACCTTCCTCGCGGTGAACGGAGTCGGATGATGAGTGACCAGTTCGCGCGGCTCTCTCTCAACACGATGACCGCGAAGGGGTGGACGCTGCGCGAAGCTGTCGAGGCCTCGGCGGCGGCCGGACTGCCCGCCATCGGCCCGTGGCGGGACCGGGTCGCCGAGGTTGGCGTCGACACCGCCGCGAAGATCTTGCGCGACAACGGGTTACGGGTATCCAGCCTGTGCCGCGGCGGCTTCCTGACCGGAGTCGGCGACGAGTCGGCCGCGCTCGACGACAACCGTCGCGCCATCGACGAGGCTGCCGCCCTCGGTGCGCCGGAACTGGTGATCGTGGCGGGAGGAATCCCCGACCGCGACCTACCGGGCGCACGGGCGCGACTGGCCGATCGGCTCGCCCGTCTCGTGCCGTACGCGGCCGAACGAGACGTGCGGTTGGCGCTGGAACCGCTGCACCCGATGTTCTGCGCGGACCGCGCGGTCGTCTCCACCCTCGCCCAGGCCCTCGACCTCGCCGCGCCGCACCCCGCGCGGACCGTCGGCGTCGTCGTCGACACCTTCCACGTCTGGTGGGACCCGCATCTCGCCGAGGGCATCGCCGCCGCGGGGGCCGCGGGCCGGATCAGCGCGTTCCAGATCTGCGACTGGCTGGTGCCGATGACACCGGATCCGCTGGTGTCGCGCGGCATGATGGGCGACGGCGTCATCGACTTCGGCTCGATCACGGCGCTGGTGCGCGACGCCGGCTACACCGGCGACATCGAGGTCGAGATATTCAACGAAAAGGTCTGGGCGACAGACGGTTACACCGTCCTCGAGGTGATGAAGCAGCGCTACCGTGACCTCGTGCTGCCCGCGCTGGCGGGTTAGCGGACCTGTGCGCGTCCCCGCTCGAACACCGCGGCCCGGCTCTCGGCGATGTCGTCGCCGGTGGTCGCGGCCATCCACCGCCGTGCCGCGTCGGCCTCCAGCCACAGCGCCCCGCCGGTTTGCGACTCGTCGATGCGGTGGTAGGACTCCAGCAGCGACCGCACCGCGCGCTGATTGTTGCCGACGATCGACGCGGCGATCGCCCGGGCGGTGGGCAGCAGATCGGCGTGGGGGACCACCTCGGTGACCAGCCCGGCCCGCAACGCGTCGCTCGCCGACAGGTAGTCGCCGGTCAGGCTCATCCTCCGGGCCATCCCGACGCCGACCTTCTGTGGTAGCCGCACCGACAGACCCCAGGTGGGCAGCAGCCCCACCCGCGCGTGGGTGTCGGCGAACCGGGCGTGCTCGGAGGCGATCAGGATGTCGCAGTACAGCGCGAGCTCCAGACCGCCGGTCACCGCCGCGCCGTTGATCGCGCCGATCACCGGTGTGCTCATCGACGGCCACTTCGGGGAGATGTCGGGAAGTTCGGTGGTGTCACCGAGCTCTTTGAGATCCAGCCCCGCGCAGAACACCGGGTCGGCGCCCGTCACGATCACCACGTCGACGGAGTCGTCGGACTCGGCCTGCCGCAGTGCGGCGAAGAACGCACTGCGCAGCGCCGCGGACAGCGCGTTGCGGGCCTGCGGGCGGTTCAGCGTGAGGGTGCGGACGCGATCGGTCGTCTCGATGGCCAGAACGTCGGCGTTGCTCATGGTGCTAGACGCTAGCCCTCGCGCCTATCGTGGCGGTATGTGCCGAAACATCACCGAGCTGCGGGGCCTCGAGCCGGCGGCGACGGCTGAAGAGATCGAGGCCGCGGCCCGGCAGTACATCCGCAAGGTCAGTGGCGTCACGCGCCCCACGACGGCCAATGCGGACGCGTTCGAGGCGGCCGTCGCCGAGGTCACCGCGACCACCACCCGGCTGCTGTCCCAGCTGCCGCCGCGACGCCAACCGCCCAAGAGCGTCCCGCCGCTGCGCCGTCCCGAGGTGCGGGCGCGGCTCAACCTCGCGTGAGCACCCCGGCGCTCAAGGAGTGGAGTGCCGCCGTGCACGCCATGCTCGACGGCAGACAGACCGTCCTCCTGCGCAAGGGCGGTATCGGCGAGAAGCGATTCCGGGTCCCCGCTCACGTTCAGGCCCGGCGGTTCCTGCTCTTCCCGACGGTCGCGCACAGCCACACCGACCGGGTGCGGGTCGAACACCGGGACCTGCTCACACCGGCGGCCGCCGACAGCACCGAAGACGCGCTGACGCTGCGCGCCGGAGCGAAAGTGGTTGCGGCCGTTGAGGTGACGCGTCCGGAGGCGATCGGGGAGCTCGAGCCGATGCACATCTGGACGGCTGACTCGGTGCAGGCCGACCGGCTCGACTTCCGGCCGAAACACCGGTTGACCGTGCTGGTCGTCCAGGTCAGCGCGCTGACGCAACCGCTGCGCATCGACCGCACCCCGCAGTACGGGGGCTGCACCAGCTGGGTCGACCTGCCCGTGGATCCGGAGTGGGCGCAGCCCGTGCACGACGACGCCGCGCTCGCCGCGGTCGCCGACTCCGTGCGCCGATCAGTGGGCTGACGGCGGACCGTCGCCCGCGGGCAGTACCAGACGTGAGACCCCGCCCAGCCCGTGATGCACCGTGTGGGTGGCCGGTGCCGTCGCGCGGCCGGTGATCGGCGGTTCGCCGGTCCCGAGATTGCGGGCGAACCGCGGATGCGAGCCACCGGCCACCAGGATGCGCAACCGGGAGCCGGCGCGGAACCGGTGGGCGACCGCGTCCAGCTCGAGCCGCACGGTGCCGTCCTCTCCGGTGAGTCGGCGGAATCCGTCGGTGACGTTGCGGGAGCGGCCTTTTCGATCGACTTCGGACAGGCGGACGAACAGGTCGCGGTGCGGGTTGTCACATGAGTGCGCGAGTTCGACGGCGGGCGTTCCGACCACGTAGAGGTCCGCAGGCAACGGGGCGCCGGTGAAGGTGAGCACGTCGTCGCGGTCGGCCAGCCGGGTGTCGGCGCGGTAACCGCCCTGCGGGGACAGCAGCCGGCCGCCGATGGTGGGGGTTGGGTCGGTCGGGTCGAATGTGAACGTCGACGGCGGCGCCGTCGGATCCGGCGGCGTCGCCGACAACTCACCGGTGGCGTGCAGGAACAGCTGCTGTTCCGGCATCACCGGTGGCCAGTCCGGGAGGTCGTGCCAGCCGTCGTTGTGAATTTCGATGCGCACCGGGGAGCGTCGCGCGTCCGGGCGCCCGCCGAGATGGGTGCCCAGCCAGTCCAGCGTCTCGCGCACCACAGTGGGTGCGCCCTTCGTCATCAGCTGGGAGTGGGTCCAGGCCCCGACCGTCAACGCCGCGGGCACACCCCTGTCGCGCAGGTGGGTGTACTGGGCAAGGGTCTGCTCGAGGAACAGGTCCTGCCAGCCGCCGAACAACAGGATCGGGACGTTCACCGCGTCGAGCGCCTCGTTGGCGCGCAGGCTGTCCCAGAACGCGGCGTCCTCGGCGCGCTCGATCCACGACTCGTACCAGCCCGCGCCCGAGCCGAGCAGCCGGCGCCCGGCCTCGCCGAGCGGGAGGTCCGCGGTCGCACGGGCCAGCGCCCGCGGTGCACGGACCTGCCGGACCAGCGCCGCGACACCCCGTACGTCCTCCTGATGGGCGACCATGTCGCTCCAGCCCAGGAAGTCGTTGAGTGAGAACGAGCCGGTGCCCCACGACGATTCGCGGAAGTCGTGCGGCCCGACGGCGATCACGGCGGCCTTGAGCTCCGGTGGCGGATCGGTCAGCAACGCCCACTGGGTGAACCCGAGATAGGACAACCCGACGGTGGCGAAAGACCCGGTGAACCACGGTTGTTCACGCAGCCAGACCACGGTGTCGGCGCCGTCGTCCTTCTCGTGCGCCATCGGCGTGAACTCGCCGCCCGAGCCGAAGGTGCCCCGGACGCTCTGCACCACCACGTGGTACCCCCGCCTGGCGTACACCACCGCGAACAGCAGCGAGAACGGCCAACCGCGGCCATACGGGCCGCGCACGAGCAGGGTGCCCGCAGGCGTGGGAGTGTCGGGCATGTAGTGGTCGGCGATCAGGTCGACACCGTCGCGCATCGGTACCCGCACCCCGCGGTCCACGGTGAAACCGCCGGTGCGTGGGGGGAGACCGAGTAACCGGCCGACCGCATCACCGGAACTACGACGGAGTCCTGCAAGAGCGGTGGGCGTCATCCGGCCAAGGGTAACCAGGTGCCGGTGCTAGGAGATCTAGTAGATGTAGTGCGGCGCCAGTTCTTGGGCCTTCTGCAGATTGGTCTGCATGCAGTCGACGTCGGGTTGCGAGTAGATCGGCGAATAGAACAGCACCTGCTGGATGACGCCGTAGTCGGTCTTGAACGCCAGCGCACACGTGATCCACCACCGGTTGTTCCAGTCGGTGGGCTTCATGATCCAGTACTGCGCGGCGCGGTGACCGGCGACGTCGAGTTCGACCGCGTCGGGCGGCAGGGTCTCCTCGTAGGTCCGCCAGACGAACGCCTCGACGGTCATCTGGTAGTTGCCGGCGTCGTATTTGCAGCGCAGCGCATCTTCGGGGGCCGGGGGTGTGTAGGCCAGGCCGGCGCGCTGGACGACGTCGAGCGGAATGTCGCGGCAGGGGTCGAACGGAGAGGGGTCGATGGTGTCGACCACTGGCCATTTGATGGTCGTCGATCCGGTCAGCGGCAGGAACGTCGAGCGCAGGTCGACGCGGCCAGTGGCCGATCCGCCCATCGGGTTGGTCGCGAACACCACCATGACTGCCGCGAACAGCGCACACAACGCCGAGAACACTCTCAGCTTGGCGGCCATCTCACCCCCTGTTGTCCGGGCGGCAAGCCGCCGTATCGGGCCCGACCCTTGGGGGAGTGTAGCCGTCGCGCAGCGCTCGTTGAACCCGAAATGAGAACACGTTCTAGTTGCTCGGACGGCCGCGCGGGCACGCATCAGTAGGCTGATGGGCTGTGGCGACACACCAGACATCACGCGACCGGCGACCGGTGCTGTGGGCGATCAGCGACCTGCACACCGGCCACACCGGCAACAAGCCGGTCACCGAGTCGCTCTATCCGTCCTCACCCGACGACTGGCTGATCGTCGCCGGCGACGTCGGCGAACGCACCGACGAGATCCGCTGGGCGCTGGACCTGCTGCGCAAGCGGTTCGCGAAGGTCATCTGGATACCGGGCAACCACGAACTCTGGACGACGACCAAGGACCCGATGCAGATCTTCGGCCGGTCGCGCTACGACTACCTGGTCACCATGTGCGACGAGATGGGCATCGTCACCCCTGAGCACCCGTATCCGGTGTGGACCGAAGAGGGCGGTCCCGCGACGATCGTGCCGATGTTCCTGCTGTACGACTACAGCTTCCTGCCCCAGGGTGCGGCCACCAAGGCCGAGGGACTGGCCATCGCGCGCGAGCGCAACGTCGTCGGCACCGATGAGTTCCTGCTGTCGGCCGAGCCCTACGCGACCCGGGACGCGTGGTGCCGCGACCGCGTCGACTACACCCGCAAGCGCCTCGAGGACCTCGACTGGATGACGCCGACGATCCAGGTCAACCACTTCCCGATGGTGCGCGAACCCTGCGAGGCGATGTTCTACCCGGAGTTCTCGCTGTGGTGCGGCACGACCGCGACGGCGGACTGGCACACCCGCTACAACGCGGTGTGTTCGGTGTACGGCCACCTGCACATTCCGCGCACCACCTGGTACGACGGCGTGCGCTTCGAAGAGGTCTCGGTCGGTTACCCGCGGGAGTGGCGCCGCCGCAAGCCGTATCGGTGGCTGCGCCAGATCCTGCCCGAACCGCACTACGCCCCCGGATATCTCAACGAATTCGGTGGTCACTTCCAGATCACCCAGGAGATGCGGGAGAACGCGGAGAAGATGCAGGAGCGGATCAGGGCGAGGCGCGAATGACCCCGCAGATCGCACTACTGCCGGAAGTGTTGGGGGAGAAGGTGATCTCCGCCGAACGCTACGACGACCCGCCCGGCATCGCGCCGCTGCCCGAAGAGGAACCGCTGATCGCGCGGTCAGTGGCCAAGCGGCGCAACGAGTTCGTCACGGTCCGCTACTGCGCGCGCGAAGCGCTGAGCGAACTGGGTCTGCCCCCGGCGCCGATCCTCAAGGGGGACAAGGGCGAACCGTGCTGGCCCGACGGAGTGGTGGGCAGCCTCACCCACTGTGAGGGTTTTCGCGGCGCCGCGGTCGCCCGCCGCGGCGACGTCCGCTCGATCGGAATCGACGCCGAACCCCACGGTGTCCTGCCCAAGGGTGTGCTCGACGCCATCAGCCTGCCCGAGGAACGCACCGCGCTGGCGGCGCTGCCCCCGGGACTGCACTGGGACCGGATCCTGTTCTGCGCCAAAGAGGCCACGTACAAGGCATGGTTCCCGCTGACGCACCGGTGGCTCGGGTTCGAAGACGCCCACATCACCTTCGACGTCGACTCGACGGGGCAGACCGGGCGGTTCGTCTCGAAGGTGCTGATCGATCCGGCCGCCGAATCCGGTCCGCCGTTGACCACACTGGAGGGCCGGTGGTCGGTGCGGGACGGTCTGGCGTTGACGGCCATCGTCCTGTGAGCGGTTCCGCGCTCGGCGCCGGGATCGTCGTCGTGGACAAGCCCGCCGGTATGACCAGCCACGACGTGGTCGGGCGGTGCCGACGGATCTTCGGCACGCGCAAGGTCGGCCACGCGGGCACACTCGACCCGATGGCGACCGGAGTCCTCGTCGTCGGCATCGATCGCGCCACCAAACTGCTCGGTCTGCTCACCGCGACGGACAAGTCCTACGCGGCGACCATCCGGTTGGGGCAGACCACCACGACCGAGGACGCCGAGGGCGAGGTCGTCGAGACGACACCGACGGCCGGGGTCACCGACGAGCGGATCGCCGAGGCGGTGACGGCACTGCGCGGGGAGATCGAGCAGGTGCCGTCTGCGGTGAGCGCCATCAAGGTGGGCGGACAGCGCGCCTACAAGCTGGTGCGCGAGGGGCAGACCGTCGAACTGGCCGCCCGCCGGGTGCGCATCGACCGATTCGACGTGCTCGCGATCCGGCGGGTCGACGGGTTCGTCGACGTCGACGTCGCGGTCGACTGCTCCAGCGGCACCTACATCAGGGCGCTGGCGCGCGATGTCGGCGTGACGCTCGCGGTCGGCGGCCATCTGACGGCGCTGCGGCGCACGCGGGTCGGCGGTTTCGGCCTGGCCGAGGCGTTCACACTCGACGCGCTGGCCGACGAACCGCGGCTGAGCCATTCACTGGACGAGGCGTGTCTGCTGGTGTTCCCGCGCCGCGATCTCACGCCCGCCGAGGCGGAGTCCACCCGGCACGGACGGCCGCTGGAACCGGCGGGCATCGACGGGGTCTACGCGGCCGCCGCGCCGGACGGTTCGGTGCTCGCGCTACTGGAAGACGGGCGGCAGCGGACGAAGTCCGTGGTGGTACTGCGCCCCGCGACGCTGTAGCTCAGCCGGCGACGACCCAGATAGCCTCGGCGGCGGGGCTGCCCAGCTCCACGGTGGCCTCAGCGCCGTCGGCGATTTCGACGGCCACCGAGATCAGGCCGGCGAAGTCGCGACGGGCCAGCACCCGCAGGCGGGAGTCCAGGCTGATTCCCACGCTGTCGAAGTACCGCAGCATCTCGGGGTCTGCGTCGGAGATCCGCGCCACCGTGCCGGCATCGCCGTTCTCGCATTCCGAGAGCTGCCGGGCGGGCGGAGTCGGCACCTGGCCGTCGGCGGCCGGGATCGGATCCCCGTGCGGATCGCGGGTGGGGTGGCCGAGCTTGGCGTCGATGCGCATCAGCATCAGATCGGACACCGCGTGTTCGAGCACCTCGGCCTCGTCGTGGACCTCGTCCCAGCTGTAGCCCAGCTCGTTGACGAGAAACGTCTCCATCAGCCGGTGTCTGCGCACCATCTGCAGGGCCGCCTGCCTGCCGGCGTCGGTCAGCGTCACGGCGCCGTACTTCTCGTGGTTGACCAGGCCCTGGTCGGCGAGTTTGCGGATCGACTCCGACGCGGTCGACGCGGACACGCCGATCCGTTCGGCCAGCAGTTTCGTGCTGACCTTCTCGTGCGACCACTCCTGGGCGGTCCAGATGGTCTTGAGGTAGTCCTGAGCGACCGTCGTCAGGTCGCGGGAGTTGCTGTCAGGACTCACAATGACAAAGTTTAGGCAATCAATGCCTCAACAGGTGATCTAGCGGAGCCCACTCGCGTGGCGCGCCGTAGGCTGGCGGTCGTGCAGCGCTGGCGGGGTCAGGACGACATCCCCACGGACTGGGGAAGATGCGTCGTCACCATCGGAGTGTTCGACGGCGTCCACCGTGGACATGCGGAGTTGATCGACAACGCCGTCAAGGCCGGACGCTCCCGCGGGGTGCCGACGGTGCTGATGACGTTCGACCCGCACCCCATGGAGGTCGTCTTCCCGGGTAGCCACCCAGCCCAGCTGACCACGCTGACCCGCCGTGCGGAACTGGTCGAGGAGATGGGCATCGATGTCTTCCTGGTGATTCCGTTCACCGCGGACTTCATGAAGCTGACCCCGGAGCGCTACGTGCACGAGCTGCTCGTCGAGCGGTTGCACGTGGTCGAGGTCGTGGTCGGCGAGAACTTCACGTTCGGCAAGAAGGCCGCAGGCAACGTCGGAATGCTGCGCAAGGCGGGGGAGCGGTTCGGTTTCGCCGTCGAGAGTCTGTCTTTGGTTTCCGAGGCGGCCGACCCCGGCCGCGACGAGACCGTCACCTTCTCGTCGACCTACATCCGCTCATGCGTCGACGCCGGTGACGTCGTGGCCGCGGCGGAGGCGCTCGGCCGGCCGCACCGCGTCGAAGGTGTCGTCGTCCGCGGTGACGGGCGAGGGCGCGGGCTGGGGTTCCCGACGGCGAACGTGGCCCCGCCGATGTACTCGGCGATCCCCGCCGACGGCGTGTACGCGGCCTGGTTCACCGTCCTCGGGCACGGACCGACGATGGGCACGGTGGTGCCGGGCGAGCGCTACCAGGCGGCGGTGTCCGTCGGCACCAACCCGACGTTCTCGGGACGCACCCGCACCGTCGAGGCGTTCGTTCTCGACACCTCCGCCGATCTGTACGGCCAGCACGTCGCCGTGGATTTCGTGGCGAGGATCCGAGGGCAGGAGAAGTTCGCCTCGATCGACGACCTGATCACAGCGATGAACGGCGACACCGAGCGCGCACGCGCGATTCTGCGCAATTCTCTCTGAGCACCAGGTCGCTGATAGACTCCTCGACGTCAACGACGTGTGCTGCAGTTCGCGGCGGCCGCGTCGCCCCTTTTTGTTAGGGACTGTCTTTTGTCACGCGGACCGATGGATGGAGTGAAATTTCGTGGCGCTAACCACAGAGCAGAAAAAAGAGATCCTGGGCCAGTACGGCCTGCATGAGAGCGACACCGGCTCTCCCGAGGCGCAGGTCGCGATGCTGACCAAGCGCATCTCGGACCTGACCGAGCACCTCAAGCAGCACAAGCACGATCACCACTCGCGTCGCGGGCTGCTGCTGCTGGTCGGCCGTCGTCGCCGGCTGCTGAAGTACATCGCGCAGGTCGACGTCGCGCGCTACCGCTCGCTGATCGAGCGGCTGGGCCTGCGTCGCTGACGCCGATCCACTCGACTCGGCCGCGGCCGGCCCGTCCACGCGACGGGTCGGCCGCGGTTTTTCATGTCGGTGTACCGGCCGCGGGGCGAATTGTCACCCGGTCGGCCGTCCCGCGGCTCCGGCCGGGGACCCCCGCCATGTAACATAGATGTGTTCGACGATCGGCTCGAACGCAATATGGGTGCGAAACGCGCAGTACCGCCGGCTTCGTTCCCGTGTGTCATGCCAGGACCCGCTTTGATCGGGCGGTCTTCGGTAGTGGCTGCCGGTGACCTGCGAGGTCCCCGGCCGCTTCGATCGACGGCCGTAGCCGCATCAAGGTCGGTGGTTCATCCGCTGTGAGTGTTCCGGCGTGACGACGCGAAACAGCTGTATGAATCAGAGAGGCTGTACGGACGTCAATGTCTGTAGTTGAAATTGAAGACGGTGTGTACGAATCGACCGCCGTCATCGACAACGGGAGCTTCGGCGCCCGCACCATCCGTTTCGAGACCGGCCGGCTGGCCAGGCAGGCCGCCGGCGCCGTCGTCGCCTACCTCGACGACGAGACCATGCTCCTTTCGGCCACCACGGCCAGCAAGACCCCGAAGGACCACTTCGACTTCTTCCCCCTCACGATCGACGTGGAAGAGCGCATGTACGCCGCGGGTCGCATCCCCGGCTCGTTCTTCCGGCGCGAGGGCCGTCCCTCCACGGACGCCATCCTGACCTGCCGCCTGATCGACCGGCCGCTGCGCCCGACGTTCATCTCGGGTCTGCGCAACGAGATCCAGGTTGTCGTCACCATCCTGAGCCTGGATCCCAAGGACCTGTACGACGTGCTGGCGATCAACGCCGCGTCCGCGTCGACGCAGATCTCGGGGATTCCGTTCTCAGGTCCCGTCGGCGGCGTGCGCGTCGCGCTGATCGACGGCCAGTGGGTCGCGTTCCCGACGGTCGAGCAGCTCGAGCGTGCCGTATTCGACATGGTCGTGGCCGGGCGTAAAGCCGGCGACGATGTGGCGATCATGATGGTCGAGGCCGAGGCCACCGACAACGTCATCGAGCTCATCGCCGGTGGGGCCGGAGCGCCGACGGAGAGCGTCGTCGCCGAGGGCCTCGAGGCCGCCAAGCCGTTCATCGCCGCGCTGTGCGATGCGCAGCAGGCGCTGGCCGACAGTGCCGCCAAACCGACCGCCGACTACCCGGTCTTCCCCGACTACCAGGACGACGTGTTCTACGCGGTGTCCTCGGTCGCGACCGACGCGCTGTCCGAGGCGCTGACCATCGCCGGCAAGGAAGAGCGTGACGAGCGCACCAACGAGATCAAGGGCGAGGTCCTCGACCGTCTCGGCGAGACGTACGCCGGCCGCGAGAAGGAGATCGGCGCGGCGTTCCGCTCGCTGACCAAGAAGCTGGTGCGCCAGCGCATCCTTACCGACCACTTCCGCATCGACGGCCGCGGTGTCACCGACATCCGTGCGCTGTCGGCCGAGGTCGCCATCGTGCCGCGTGCGCACGGCAGTGCGCTGTTCGAGCGTGGTGAGACCCAGATCATGGGCGTCACGACGCTGGACATGGTGAAGATGGCCCAGCAGATCGACTCGCTCGGGCCGGAGACCAGCAAGCGCTACATGCACCACTACAACTTCCCGCCGTATTCGACCGGTGAGACCGGCCGCGTCGGCTCGCCCAAGCGCCGCGAGATCGGCCACGGCGCGCTGGCCGAGCGGGCTCTGATGCCGGTGCTGCCGAGCATCGAGGAGTTCCCGTACGCGATCCGTCAGGTGTCGGAAGCGCTGAGCTCCAACGGTTCGACGTCGATGGGCTCCGTATGTGCCTCGACGCTGTCGCTGCTGAACGCCGGTGTGCCGCTCAAGGCCCCCGTCGCCGGCATCGCGATGGGACTGGTGTCCGATGACGTTGAAGTTGACGGAAAGACCGAGCGCCGCTTCGTCACGCTGACCGACATCCTCGGTGCCGAGGACGCCTTCGGCGACATGGACTTCAAGTGTGCCGGGACGAAGGACTTCGTCACCGCGCTGCAGTTGGACACCAAGCTCGACGGCATTCCCTCGCAGGTGCTGGCCGGCGCGCTGGCGCAGGCCAAAGACGCCCGGATCACCATCCTCGAGGTGATGGCCGAGGCCATCGACGAGCCCGACGAGATGAGCCCGTACGCACCGCGGATCACCACGATCAAGGTGCCCGTCGACAAGATCGGCGAGGTCATCGGGCCCAAGGGCAAGATGATCAACTCGATCACCGAGCAGACGGGTGCGTCGATCTCCATCGAGGACGACGGCACCGTGTTCGTCGGCGCGTCCAACGGCGAGGCGGCGCAGGCGGCGATCGACATGATCAATGCGATCGCCAACCCGCAGTTACCCAAGATCGGTGAGCGGTTCCTCGGCACCGTGGTGAAGACGACCGATTTCGGCGCCTTCGTCTCGCTGCTCCCGGGCCGCGACGGTCTGGTGCACATCTCGAAGCTGGGCCGCGGCAAGCGGATCGCCAAGGTCGAGGATGTCGCCAAGGTGGGCGACAAGCTTCGCGTCGAGATCGCCGACATCGACAACCGCGGCAAGATCTCGTTGGTGCTGGTGGCAGAAGACGAGGCAGCGGACAACGGTTCGGGCGCCCCCTCGGACGGTGCTTCGGGCGAGGCCGAAGCGCCCGCCACCGATGCCGCCACGGCCAGCAATTAGTCGGCAGTCGCTGCGGCGCAGCGCGGGAAGTGTGGATGCGGCCACCGTGGATGACACCACGGTGCGCCGCACCACGCTGCCCGGCGGCCTTCGGGTCGTCACCGAACGGATTCCCTCGGTGCGTTCCGCGTCGGTCGGGGTGTGGGTCAACGTCGGTTCGCGTGACGAGGGACCGACGGTGGCGGGCGCCGCACACTTCCTCGAGCATCTGCTGTTCAAGTCGACGCCGACCCGCAGTGCGGTGGACATCGCCCAGGCGGTCGACGCCGTCGGTGGTGAGCTGAACGCGTTCACCGCCCGTGAGCACACCTGCTACTACGCGCACGTGCTCGACACCGATCTCGAGCTGGCGGTCGACCTGGTCGCCGACGTGGTGCTGCGCGGGCGGTGCGCGACCGACGACGTCGAGATCGAACGCGACGTGGTGCTCGAAGAGATCGCGATGCGCGACGACGACCCCGAGGACACGCTCGGCGACATCTTCCTGTCGGCGATGTTCGGATCCCACCCGGTGGGCCGGCCGGTGATCGGCAGCGTCGAGTCCATCGAGGCGATGACGCGAAACCAACTGCACTCGTTCCACGTCCGGCGCTACGTTCCCGAACGCATGGTGCTCGCGGTTGCGGGCAACGTGGAGCACGACGACGTCGTGAAGCTGGCGCGGGAGTACTTCGGCCCCAAGCTGATTCGTGGCCACTCCGCGGTACCGCCGCGTAAGGGCACCGGACGCGTGCCGGGAAACCCGACGCTGCAGCTGATCAACCGCGACGCCGAGCAGACCCATCTGTCGATGGGTGTGCGGACACCGGGCAGACATTGGGACCATCGGTGGGCGTTGGCCGTTCTGAACACCGCTCTGGGCGGCGGGCTGAGTTCCCGGTTGTTCCAGGAGATCCGGGAGACCCGCGGCCTCGCGTACTCGGTGTACTCGACGGTCGATACGTTCTCCGACAGCGGGGCGCTGTCGATCTACGCCGCATGTCAGCCGGAGCGGTTCGACGAGGTGGTCCGGGTGACGACCGCGGTGCTCGAAGACGTGGCCCGTGACGGCATCACGGAATCGGAATGTCGCATCGCCAAAGGGTCGTTGCGCGGTGGCCTGGTGCTCGGACTGGAGGATTCCGGGTCACGGATGCACCGGATCGGCCGCAGCGAGCTGAATTACGGCAAGCACCGCAGCATCGACCATACGCTGGAGCAGATCGGCGGAGTCACCCTCGACCAGGTGAACGCCGTTGCCCGGCAGCTGCTCACACGTCCCTACGGTGCGGCCGTGCTGGGACCGCACCGCTCGAAAGCGTCACTGCCGAAACCACTTCAGTCCGTCGGCCGGTAACCCGTTGCGCCGGAGACGGCAGCCGTGATGACATCGGGGTATGACCCATTCCGTATCCCGCAGAAGACTGTTGTCCGCCACCGCCGCACTGGGGGGCGCCGCTGCGTTCGCCACGTACGCCGGCCGGCCGGCGTACGCCCAGCCTGCCGTTGGTGGCATCGACGCACTGGAACGCGCCAACAACGCGGTGATCGGTGTCTTCGCGGTGAACCTGGACACCGGGCGCACGGCGATCCATCGGGCGCAGAAATCGTTCGCCATGTGCTCGACGTTCAAGGCCTACCTCGCGGCGCATGTCCTGCAACTCATCGGACGGGGTGAGCGCTCGCTCGACCAACGGTTGCCCGTGAGGTCGGCCGACATCCTGCCGAACTCCCCGCGCACCGAGCCCCGGGTCGGCGGCGACATGACGATGGCCGAACTGTGCCAGGCGATTCTGCAGGTCAGTGACAATGCCGCGGCGAACATTCTGCTCGGCAACGTCGGCGGTCCGCCGGCGGTCACCGCATTCGCCCGCAGCATCGGTGACCCACGTTCGCGCCTGGACCGTTTCGAGATCGAGCTGAACTCCGCCGTGCCGGGTGATCCCCGGGACACCAGCACACCGGAGGCGCTGGCCGGCGGATTCCGGGCGATCCTCACCGGTGATGCGCTCGCGGAGCCGCAGCGTCAACTCCTCGGGGACTGGATGCGGGCCAACGAGACGTCGAGCATGCGGGCGGGACTGCCGGTCGGATGGACCACCGCTGACAAGACAGGTAGCGGCGACTACGGCACCACCAACGACGTCGGCATCGCCTACGGGCCGAAGGGGCAGCGGGTGCTGCTGGCGGTGATGACGAGGTCGGCCACCGACAATCCGGACGCCGAGAACAACCGGCCGTTGGTCGGAGAGGTGACCGCGGCGGTGTTCCCGGAGGTGCTGGGCCGGTGAGTCGTTGGACGTGAATGACAGCGACGCGTGTCCGTGCGGCACCGGCGACTCGTACGCGCGGTGCTGCCGGCCCCTGCACACGGGTGAGCGGCTGGCCGCGACGGCCGAGGAGTTGATGCGATCGCGGTACAGCGCCTACGCCGTCGGCGATCTCGACTACGTCTGGCGAACCTGGCATCCGCGCACCAGGCCTGACGCGCTGACCCCGGATACGGGGTCGGAGTGGCTCGGGCTGGAGATCGTCGGCGTGGCCGCGGGCGGGTGTGACGACGACACCGGGGAGGTCGAGTTCGTGGCGCATTACCGTCGGGACCGGCGAACCGGGACGCTCCACGAGCGGTCCCGGTTCGCCGTTCGGGCACGGCGCTGGTTCTACGTGGACGGTGACGTCGACTGAACCGTCACGCCAGCACGGTCGCCGGATCGGTGAAGGGCAGCTCCAGGTCGGCCGCCACCTGCTCGTTGAGCAGCCCGCCGGCATGTGTGGACAGGCCCTTGGCCAGGGCGGGGTCGGCGTTGCATGCGGCCTGCCAACCCTTGTCGGCGAGCTTGAGCACGTAGGGCATGGTGGCGTTGGTCAGCGCGAACGTCGACGTGCGGGGGACCGCTCCTGGCATGTTGGCCACGCAGTAGAACACCGTGTCGTGCACGGTGAACGTCGGGTCGTCGTGCGTGGTGGGCCGCGAATCCTCGAAGCAGCCACCCTGGTCGATCGCGATGTCGACCAGTACCGCGCCCGGGTTCATGTGCGCCACGGTGGCATTGGTGACCAGCTTGGGCGCCTTCGCGCCGGGGATCAGCACCGCGCCGATCACCAGATCGGCGGCTTTGACGGCCTGGTCGAGCTCGAGCGTCGACGAATAGCGGGTGTGGATTCGGCCGCCGAACTCGGCGTCGACCTCGCGCAGCTTGTTGATGTTGACGTCGAAGATCGTGACGTGTGCGCCCATGCCCGCGGCCACCCGGGCAGCGTTGTAACCGGCGGTGCCGCCACCGATGACGACGACGTTCGCCGGCGCGACACCGGGCACTCCGCCCATCAGCGCGCCACGGCCGCCCTGGGTGCGCATCAGGTGGTAGGCCCCGACCTGGGCGGAGAGCCTGCCGGCGACCTCGCTCATCGGGGCGAGCAGTGGCAGTGCGCCGTCAGCAGTCTGCACGGTCTCGTACGCGATCGACGTGGTGCCGGAGGCGAGCAGTGCATCGGTGCACGGCTTGGACGCGGCCAGGTGCAGATAGGTGAACAGCGTCTGCCCCTCCCGCATGCGGGAGTACTCGGCTTCGATCGGCTCCTTGACCTTCAACAGCAGGTCGGCCTCGGCCCACACCTTCTCGGCCCCGGCGATCAGCTGAGCACCCGCCGCCTTGAAGTCGGCGTCGGAGATGGCGGAACCGTCCCCGGCGCCGGATTGGACCAGGACGTCGTGGCCACGGCTGGCCAGTTCCGCCACGCCGGCCGGCGTGATCGCGACGCGGTATTCGTTGTTCTTGATCTCGGTCGGGATTCCGACGCGCATGATGCTCCTCGAGTTGGATTGCTCATGAAATTGTGAAGAAAGTTCGACGTCCACACAATCCATGTGAGGAAGATTCGTTAGAGTGCGGTCGTGAGAGAAGAATCGACCAACAGCGTGGTCTCGTCGGCGCGCGCATCGAAGGATGTTCGGCCCGCGGACATCGACGAGGTCGACCGTCGCATCCTGACCGCCCTGCACGCCGACGCACGGATCTCCAACAGCGCACTCGCCGAGTCGATCGGCATCGCGCCGTCGACCTGTCACGGTCGCGTCCGGCGACTCCAGGAACTCGGCGTGATCCGCGGCTTCTACACCGACATCGATCCCGCCGCGATCGGCCTGGCTCTGCAGGCGATGATCTCGGTGACTCTGCAGTCCAATGCCCGCGGCAAGATCCGCAACTTCATCCAGCACATCCGGAGTAAGCAGCAGGTGATGGACGTGTACTTTCTCGCCGGCGCCGACGATTTCATCCTGCACGTCGCGGCGCGGGACACCGAAGACCTGCGTGCCTTCGTCGTCGAGAACCTCAACGCCGACGCGGACGTGGCGGGGACGCAGACGTCGTTGATCTTCGAACATCTGCGTGGTGCGTCGCCGCTTTAGTTGGTACGCAACGCTATTCGGGCTCGTCGTCACCATCGGTGTGGTCGTCGAAGATCGCCAGGTAGTGCCGTGACTCGCCGGCCATGCGGATCAGGTCCCGGATGGGGATGCGGTTGCCGCCGCCGGTGTGGGCCCACCCCGCCGCACGTTCGAGCTCGCTGACCGTCGTCGTGGCCACGATGGTGGCGGGGACGCCGGTGAGTCCAAAGTGGGACCAAGTTCAGGTGACCACACTCAAACGGGGCTTGGGACGCTGGTCAGCGTACCGTCTGAGGTCAGTTCCCAAGCGCACCGATGCGCGAAGATCGACGACTTCAGCCGGTCGGACGACACATGGCCGATCGCCGTGCTCAGGTCAGGAAATCCGAGCCCTGGGTTATGTCGGCCCGCGCCGATTGTTGGATCGGATCGGCGTGCGGGTGGCGAAAGTAGCGCCCCTGATGTCTACCGCGCACGCGCTTCGTTATTCACAGCCAACGCGGTGGGGTGTCTGCCGGGCCCTCGATGGCAAGGCGACAAGCGCCGCGCCCGCTGGCCCATCTCACCACCGCCGCAGCAGTTCCGGTGACTGTGGTGTGTGTAGGTCTGTCGGGGTCTACTGCGATCGGTGCACAGCCACTGACTTCGAGGACCAGTCCGTGGCCAACAGCCTTCTTCCTCCACAGTGACACGATGTCGGACAGAAGGGTGTCGATAACTATTCCCGGGAAGTCGCCGAATCGGCGGTTGCCGTTGAGGTCGACCGTGTGAATCCATACCTCGCGAGTACGCACCCACAGTGTCTCCGAAGCCGGCACGGTGCGACCCTGCGCGGTGCGCACCTCGGAGAGCCACGCTTCGGGCGGGAAGTTGCGCCACTTGTGGTCCAGTCTGGCTGCAGTGTGGTCATACAGATTGCGCAATGCACCGCCGTTGAGGGTGGCGCCCTCGTTGATCTCCTGGTTCCGATGCTCCGGTGAGGCGTACATGGGAGTCTCGGTGCCGGTGAGGGCCCAGTCGAGCAGACGGCCGAGTGCCGCGGCGTTGTAGCCCACGTGGGCGATGAGGTGGCGCCGGGTCCAGCCTGGCAACAGGGTTGCTTCGTCGAGGTCGGCGTCGGACAGTTCGGCGAGTTGTTGCGCGAAATAGGAACTTCCACGACGGGCGATCTGTAGGCGCTCGATGACGTCGAGGTTTTGAAATCCTGAGACGGCGGGGGAATCCGTCGCGGATTGGTTCATTTGACCACGGTCTTGTTTTTGACGGTACCGAGACCTTCGATGGTGACCTCCACGGTCTGGCCATCGGCAATGTAGCGAGGTGGCTTACGGGCATGTCCGACGCCGCCGGTGGTGCCGGTGATGACGACATCTCCGGGCTGCAGGGTCACGATGTGTGAGATGTACTCCACCAGCATGTCGGGAGTGAATACGAGGTCGTCGGTGGTCGCAGATTGCATGGTCTCGCCATCCAACCTCGCTTCGATTCTTGTTCCCAGGGTGTAGTCGGTGTCCAGGAATGGGCCGAAGCCGCTGGTCTTCTCGAATGTCTTGCCTTGGTCCCATTGGAGGGTGCGGTACTGGTAATCGCGCATCGTGTAGTCATTGATGACGGAGTACCCGGCAATGTGGTTGGCGGCCTCGGCTGCGCTCACCTGATAGGCGGCGCGGCCCATCACGAATGCCAGTTCAGCTTCCCAGTCGAGGGCCTCGGCGGCGTACCGCGGTACCACCACATCGTCGTACGGTCCCGTCAGGGCTTCTGCAAACTTCGCGAAAAGTGTTGGATACTCGGGAAGTTCGCGCCCCATTTCGGTGATATGGGTACCGTAGTTAAGCCCGACGCAGATAATCTTCCCGGGGCGGGGGATCACCGGCGCGAAGTCGGCGGTGGCCAGCTCGACTTGCTGGCCGCTGGCGTCGGCGGCCAGCGCGGCCCAGTCGGCTCGCTGCAGTAGGTATCCCAGGTCCGAGAATCCCTCTATGGTGGTGGCGATTTGGTCGTTGTCGACTCGGACGCTGAAAGTCGTTCCGTCTGGTTGCCGCAAGGTGGCGAGTTTCATTGTCAGGGTCCATCCGTGATGAGGGTGCGGTTGAGGTGGAGTTTCTCCATGATCGGGGCATCGGAGAAGGCGAAGAGGTCGAGTTCGGTATCAGCGTGGATGGACCATGGGGTCCATGAGGGCACGACGATCAGATCACCGGTCGAGATGTGGTACGTCCGTTCGCCGAGGTCGATGCGTCCGGTGCCGTCGAAAACCTGATACACCGTCGAACCGACGTCTCGGCGGCGACGGGTACGTGCGCCGGCGCGGAGGCGGTGGAACTCGGCTCGGATTGTCGGCATGACATCGCCACCAGTGGTTGGGTTGGTGTACCGCACGCCTGCGTGACCCGGTTCGATCGTGGCGGCATGGCCCTCGTCTTCAAGTGAAAGTTGTTCTCGAAGAGCTTTATCGGTGTGTACCCAACGATAGGCTGCGATGGGCGACGAAGCCCGTTGGCCCAAACCAGCCAAGGGACGTAAACCGGGATGAGCCCAGAGCCGTTCGGAACGCGAGCGCTCGGGCAGCGAATCATCGGTGACCTCGTCGGACCCGAACTCGAAGAACCCCGTATCGGTGTAGTGCGCGAACGGGATGTCGAGACCGTCGATCCACGCCATCGGGTGGTCGGTCTCGTTGTGATGGCCGTGAAAGGCCCACCCGGGTGTCAGCAGGAAGTCACCCCGGTTCATCGCAACAGGGTCGCCGTTGACGACGGTCCAGACGCCCTCACCCTCGACGACGAAGCGAAAGGCATTCTGAGAGTGACGGTGTTCTGGAGCGGTTTCCTTGGGGCCAAGGTACTGGATGGCGGCCCACAGGGTCGGTGTCACGTACGGCGCTCCACCGAGCCCGGGATTGGCGAGCGCAATCGCGCGCCGCTCCCCGCCCCGGCCGACCGGGACGAGATCTCCGGCCCTCTGAGCCAATGGCATCAGAGTCGACCATCGCCACACGAAAGGAATAGCCTGTGGACTCGGAGTCTTCGGCATCAAGCTGCCGACTTGAGTCCACAGGGGATTGAGATTCTCGTTCGAAAAGTCGTCGTACAACTGCTGCAACGCATCGTCGGCTTCGCTGTTTTCGACTACTGCCATACGAATAACGTTACGGTGCAAAGTAATCCAGTCAAAGAGGATTCTGCGCTACAGAATGCGGACTCAGGTCACCAGGTCATCGATATCGGCAGTAATCAGGTGTGCGGTGCGTCGCACACGGGATACGAGTGTGCCCTCGACATGGCGTTGAAAACGCGTGACGGGCACGGCGACCGCCAGGGCTGCGACGGCTTTGCCAGCAGGGCTACGGATAGCCGCGCCGAAAACCGCGACGCCTTCTTCGGTTCGGCCCACATTGACAGCGAATCCGGCCGCGCGAACCGCCGCGAGATCGGCCCGGAGCCGTTCGAATTCTCCGGCCGGCATGCGTCGGTCACGCCACCGTGGTTCAGGTCCGCGCGGTTCGTCGCGCTGGAGATAGAGATGCTCCAGGGCGTCAGGTGGCAGTTCTGCCAACAGAATTCGGCCGGCGGCCGTCAACTCGGCATCGAAGACCTGCCCGCGGCGGTCGCCGACCCGCAAGAGCTCCGTAGACAACTCAGACCATAGAAATCTGACCTGGTCACCTACGCGAATGACGAGGTTGACCGTCTCGTTGCATTCGGAGACCAGCGCCTCCATGTGGGGCCTGCAGCGAGCTGTGAGCTGCAGGGTCCAATCGTTGGCGGCAGGTCCTGCTTCCAGCGCTGACCCGGGGTGGTAAACCCGCTGCGTATCCTGAACGGCGAAGCCGCGGTAAACGAGCATGGATAGCAGTCGGTGGGCGGTCGACGGTGCGATGTGCAGTTCGGCGGCGGCATCTTTGATTCGGAGGGCGCCGACATCGCGCAGAATCTGCAGCAAGCGCAACGCATTGTCGACAGACTCCACTACATAGGCGGGTCGTTCGGTGACCTTCTTCGGGTGCGTCACGACACAGACTGCCGGCGTGGTCAATGCTGCGGCATGAGCAGAACCGGTTTCACCGTCTCACCGCTGGTCGCGTCAGCGACTGCAGTATTAATGTCCGCAAACGGATATGTCCGGATCAGCCGATCGAATGGCAGCCTGCCTGCTCGGTGTAGCGCGACCAACTGCGGAAGGAGGCGGGCGGGGTTGCTATTGCCTTGATTGGACCCGAGCAGGCGAATGCCCCGGCCCAACAGGTTGGTGACGTCTACGGGCAGCGTCGAACCGAGGGCGGGGGCGCCGATGACGACGCAGGTTCCCGCGGATGCCAGCACTGAGACAGCGGCTCCGAGCACGTCGAGTCGGCCGCTGGTCTCGAGTGCGTAGTTCGCCCCGGCGCCGCCGGTCAGCTCAGCGATAGCCTCTGCTGGGTCGGTGGAACTGGAATCGATGGTGTGCGTCGCTCCCAACTCTGCAGCAAGTGCGAGCCGGGAGGCCTTTACATCGACAGCGACGATCTGTGCGGCTGGAGTCAGAACGGCTCCCATGATCGCCGCCAAACCGACTCCGCCGACCCCGAATACAACAAGGGTGCTGCCGGGTTCGGGGCGTGCGACATTAAGCACGGCACCAACACCCGTTTGCACACTGCACCCGAGCGGGGCCAGGGTGGCCAGGTCCAGATCGCGGGGGACCTTCACTGCAGCGGACTCGTTGACCAATGCGCGGGTTGCGAACGAGGACTGTCCGAAGAAGTGTCCGTGAAGTGCGGGACCATCCTCACGGGTGATGGTCGCGGAGCCATCGAGACGCGAACCGCCGAGGAGATTCAGCGGCACCCAGTCCCGGCAGTAGACGGGGTGTCCTTCCTGGCACGCTCGGCAGTGACCGCAGGAGGTGAAGCTGATCAGGACGTGGTCGCCGACGGCGAGGGCGCTCACCTTGGGACCGACTCGCTCGACCACCCCGGCACCTTCGTGGCCCAGCACGGCGGGCAATGGAAACGGCGTTGTCCCGCCGCGAGCACTGAGATCGGTGTGACACAGCCCGGTAGCGACGATTCGAACGACGATCTCGTGATCGCGGGGGTCAGCGAGATCGACGTCGACGATGGTGAAGGGTGCGCCGGTTCGTTCTACAACGGCTGCGCTCACGCGCATGGATGTTCTCCAATCATGGTGGGTATTGGTGTGAACCGGTGAATCAGCGCCCGTCGGGATCGCTCTCGCTCAACAGGGCAGCGGTTTTCATCAATTCGGAGACCAGTGCCGGAATTCGTGACCGCGAGAGCCGCGAGGTGGGAACCGACACTGCCAATGCATAGCGCGCTGGCCGGCCGTCAGTGGGGACGGCCACCGCTACGCCGCCGATTCCCGGCTCGCTCTCTCCGAGATTGGTGGCATAGCCACGCTTGCGGACACGTTTGAGCTCGTTGAGAAACGTGGTGGTGTCGCTGATGGTGTCGTCAGTGAGCCGTGTCAGTTCGTTCTGGGCCAATAGCGCCTCGAGCTGCTCGCTATCAAGCTGAGCGAGTAAAATTTTGCCGCCCGAGGTCGCATGCGCGGGCATGATGGCTCCGCGCCGGGAGCCCACCCGCAACGCCGCGGTGGATTCTGCGGACTCCACGAAGGCGATGTCGCTACCGTGAAGCACCTGCAAATTGACCGTTTCGTCCACTCGTTCGCTGAGTTCCTGCAGGTACGGCAGCGCAAAGTCCCACCGCGATCGCTCTGGGGCGATTGCTGCAGCCAACGTCCGCAGCGCGTCGCCGGGCTCATAACACCGAGTTGTCTCATGCTGGTGCAGAAAACCAGACGCCTCGAGCGTGGTCAGCAGGCGATGCGCGGTCGAGGGCGAAGTGCCGAGATGATCGGCGACATCTGAGAGCTTCAACTGGGTGTCGGAGGACAGCATCAACAGGATCCGTGCGGCGTTGGCCACGGACTCGACCGGATACTTGACCGATTTGACCGGCCCGTCTGTCGCGTTCGCCATCGTCGCCATCCCCTTGCTCGGTATCCACACTTACACCTTCGAAGCGTGAGCGCTAGCCCGTGACCTGGACATAGGTCTTGTATTCCTGGAATTCTTCGAGCCCCCGCAGACCATTCAAGCGACCGACCCCGCTCTGCTTGAAGCCGCCCTCTTCAAATTGATCGGCAACCAGGGCCCAGGTGTTCGTCCATACGGTGCCGGCGCGCAGAGCGCGGCCGATCCGTCGCGGCCGATCGATGTCCCTGGACCAAATGGACGCCGCCAGACCGTAATCGGTGCTGTTGGCCCAGCGGACCGCGTCGTCGTCGGTGTCGAACACCTCGAAGGTGGCGACGGGGCCGAAGGTTTCTTCCTGGACGATTGGCTTCCCGGGATCGTCGACCTCGAGCAGAGACGGTTCGTAGTAGGCAGTTCCCGGCCGGACACCACCGCGCACGAGGACTGTCGCATAGGCCGACGCCGCTTCCACCTCCCGATGGACGCGCTCAGCGTTCGCGGCATCGATCATCGGTCCCATGTCGCTGGCTGGGTCCTCACCGGGTCCGATTCGCACCGCAGTCAGAGCCTCAATGAGACGGGTCCGCAGCTCGGCGGCGACAGACCGCTGGGCGAGGATGCGGCTGCCGGTCATGCAGAACTGGCCGCTGAAAGTGGTGATGGCCTTGACTAATACGGGGACGGCAGCGTCGAGGTCGGCGTCGTCGAGAACGATCATAGGAGTCTTGCCGCCGAGTTCCAGGGAGACCCGCTTCAGAGTCTTGGCGCCGGTGGCCAGAATCTGGCGCCCCACCCGGGTGCTACCCGTGTAGCTGATAGCGTCGACGTCGGGTGATTCGACGAGGAGCCGCGCCAGGTGGTCGCCGGACTCGGTGAGCGAGTTGACCACCCCGGCGGGAATCGCCGCGACCGACTGAATGATCTCGTGGAGCAGCCCATTCACTAGCCCGGTTTGACCGGGCATCTTCACCACGGCGGTGCACCCGGCAGCCAGGGCGGGTGCCAGCGAGCGTACGGACAGCACAACGGGGGAGTTCCAGGGCGTGATGATCCCGACCACTCCAACGGCTTCCGGCACTGAACTCATGTGTATGCCGGGGGACACTTCGGCGGCGCGCCCGCTCTCGGTCAGCGCCAGTGCGGCGTAGTAACGCAGCTTCGGTGCGGTGAGGCTCAGCTCAAAACCGGCCTCTCCGGCCGTTTTGCCGTTTTCGCGGGCCAGCATAGCCACGAGAGTTTCGCTGTGCCTGTCGATTTCGTCAGCCAGCGCTGTCAGCGCGCGGTGCCGTTGTCGCCGATCGCGAGACCAGTCCAACTCGTCGAACGCGCGGCGGGCGGCAGCAATTGCCTCCTGGGAGCTTGTTGGTGTGGCTTCGGAGAACGTACCCAGAACGGTGCCGTTTGCGGGGCTCACTGAGGACGTGAGGACTTCGGAAGAGATCAGCTTGCCGTCAATGAGATTGTCCGCGGAAGTGATCGGTGATGTCATGTCAGTCCTTCAGTTCGACACAAGCCACGGGTAGCGGGCGGAGTCCGCATCGGTGAGGTCCGGGTCGAGGTACGTGAAACACCGCTCGATGGCAAATTCACGCACCTCGAAAATTGCGCAAAAGCGTCCCGAAAGAGATTGTCCGGCTCTCCAAGTCGTGCCGTCTGTGGTGGTTCCGACGGTCAACCCCTCTGCCGCGACGACTTCGCCGTCGACGACGATGTTCAGGTATTCGCTGACGTGCGATATCTGCGTGTACGCGGTTGCCACATCACGGTGCTGCTGTCCCACCGCGGCCGCTCCGTGCGCTACCCCCCATTTCGGGTAATAGGAGGTGGCGTGTTCGGCGAAGAGTTCCTCGACGGGTGCCCCGGAGTCCAGTCGCTGGAAGTAGTCGCGCACCACCGCGGCTCGGTCGTGATCGGTCATGGGCTGGTGTTTCCTCTGTGCCGGGGCGGGCAGCGCCCGCGCGGCAGGCGGCAGGCCATCGGTGATCCACGGGTATCGCTGGGTGTCTGCGCCGGCGTAGTCGGGGTCGAGGTAAATGTACAGTCGTTCGATCTTGCCGTCGCGAATCTCCATGACGTCGCACCAGCGTCCCGCCCAGGTCTGGCCCCCGATCCAAGGTGTTCCGTCACCGGCTACACCGTCGCTGAGGCCTTCGACGAACACGAGACTGTCGTCGAACGCGTAGTTCAGGAACTCGGTGAAGTGGCTGATCGACCGATAGAGCACCCCGACTTCGGACCACATCTGTTGAATTTCTTTGTGGCCCCTTGCGATTCCCCACTTTGGGAAGTGGATCTCGGCGTGTTCGCCGAACAGGTCAATCATCTCTCGACCGGCGTCGAGCCGGCGGAAGTAGTCGATTGCCACTGCCCGACGAGCGTCGCGGTCTGTCGCCTGAGTGCCCATCCCTCATCTTTCAGTCGTCGCTTCATGCATAACCCGGTCCTTGGTGGATACGCCTTGGCGTGATGTTAGACACGTTCGGAAGTCGGAGTCAATCAGAGTTTGGAAAACTTTTCCGCTGCCGTCGCGATCCTGCGGAAAACATTTCTGTTAGTCACTTGACGTGTCGTCGAATGGGTCTGTAAGTTCGGTCTCGCCGAGCAGGATGATCTAGGTCACACCGACCGGCCAGCGGAGAGCTCGGTCACCACGAGCGAGTTGCATCCCGCCCCAATCAGCGGCGATGCGCCGCATTCACTTCATGGGAGATTCCATTGCGATGGTCTAGAGGCGCGTTGAACGTGTTGGGGGCGATGGTCTCGGCCATCGCGGTCGCAGGTTGCACCATCACTCCCGCGGTGTCGGAGAACACCGGGGCCGTAGAGCCGCCCCGAGTGGGGGAGATCGAGGACTTCACCGATATTCGGGAGTTGTGCGGCGACAAGGATGTAACTGTCGCCTACCTGGTTATTTCAGCGAACAACGCGGCTCGGATGATTCAGCGCGCCGAGTTCGATGACGAAGCACGCAGATGTCCCAATATCACGAAGACGCTTTACGTCGACTCCCAGAACGACCCGCAGCGCATGCGGGCCAACATCGACAGCCTCGTGGCACAGGGCGTTGACATCATCATCGCCCAGGACCTCGGGCCTGCCGACCTCCCGGCGGTGCGGCGCGCTACGGCAGCCGGTGTGCAGGTGGTGCCCTTCATTTCCGATCCCGGTGGTGTTCCTGGCCGGGACTACACGGCCTTCGTCGCGGAGAACGTCGACGAGTTCGGCAAGACTCTCACCGACTGGGTGGCGGGCGCCCTTGGCGACAAGGGCTCGGTAATCGTCCTCGGCGGTCCAGCCGGAAACGCGTACAGCCATCAGACCTATTTGGCCGTGCAGCAGGCACTGGCCAAGTATCCCGACATGACGCTCCTCGGGGACGACTACCTGGTGACCGACTGGGAAGTCGGCAAGACGCAACAGGCTGTCGCCGGCGCTTTGACCAAGTACCCGAATATCGACGGAGTCATCTCGACCTACGGTGGCGGATCGGTCGGCGGCATCCGCGCGTTCCTGGGAGCCGGACGGCCACTACCGGTATGGGCCACCAGCGACGCAAACGAATTCTCTTGTCTCTGGGAACAAATCGCGCCGTCGCAACCGCAGTTCCAGATCGCCACCCAGTCGCTGCGCCCCTGGATGACGCGAGTGGCGCTCAGGCACGGTCTTGCAGCCGCGCAGGGTATTCCCGATACGGAGCCGACCATCGTCAACCTCCCGTTCTTCGAGGATTCGATCGCCGGCGGCGAGCTTGCCCCGCAGTGCAATCCAGATCTCCCTCCTGACGCCAGTCTGTCGACCTTCCTCACCGAAGCCCAACTCAGCGAACTATTCACCCGAGGCGCCTCATGACACCATCAACCCCCGCGCTCACCATGCGCGCCATCACCAAGACGTTTCCCGGCGTCACCGCCCTCGACAATGTCGACTTCACAGTCTTGCCCGGTGAGATCCACGGACTGGTAGGCGAGAACGGTGCGGGCAAGTCGACATTGCTTGCTGCCTCTGCGGGGTCGCTGATTCCCGACGCGGGATCGGTACACATCGGCGGAAGCGTTCTTAGGCAGGGAGATCCGAACTCAGCCCGATCGCTCGGGCTTCGAATCGTCCGTCAGCATCCCGCCTTGATTCCGCACCTGACGGTGGCAGAGAACTTGGCCCTCGGTGTAGACCCCGACCGGCGATTGATGGAATCAGACATCAACCCTTGGGCCCGCGACGCCATGGCGCGATGGGGAATGGACATCAACCCGGCCAGCACCCTGTCCGATATCCCGTTGGCGCAGCAATTCGTCATCGAAATCACGAAGGCAACGCTGACCCAACCTTGCGTGCTGCTTCTGGACGAGCCGACCGAGCACCTGGCCGCCAATGAGGTCGACAAGCTTTACGACCTAGTGGAGGATCTGCGAGCCCAAGGCACCGGAATCGTTTACATCTCCCATCGCATCCGGGAGGTCCAGCGCTTCTGCAGTCGTCTCACCGTCCTGCGCGATGGTCAGATCCAAGGGACGTTTGACACCGCCGGCACCACCGAACGCGGCATCGTCCAACTCGCGCTGGGCCGATCGCTGAGTCAGACCTTTCCGGACAAACCCACGCTGGATGCTGATGCAGCGTCGATGCTTGTGGTTGAAAAGCTGTCCGGCAGAGGATTTCATGATGTCGACCTGACAGTGCGAGCGGGTGAAATCCTGGGCTTGGCCGGAATCGAGGGCAGCGGTCAGCGCGACGTACTGCGCGCGATCGCCGGTATGGAGCCGGCAACCGGCCGAGTCACCGTCGACGGCCGACCGGTAAAACTCGGGTCGGTGAAGTCCTCCCGGCAATGTGGAACCAGTCTCATCACAGACGATCGTCATTCCGCAGGTCTCTTCCTTTCGGAGAGCGTCGCAGAGAACATCGCGGCAGGGTCCGCTGACCGCTACACCAAGTTCGGATTTGTCAACACCTCGGCTGTTCGTGTTGTTGCCGCCCAGGCAGTCACCGAGTACGACATCAAGACACCAAGCGTCGAGACCGTTGTCGGCACCCTGTCGGGAGGTAATCAACAAAAGGCCCTGATCGCCCGCTCAGCCATCGAACAACCCAAGGTGCTGCTGGCCGACGAACCAACCCAAGGCGTCGACGCCGGCGCGCGCGTGCAGATCTTCAGCACCCTCCGAGAGCTGTGTGATGACGGATCGGCTGCCGTGGTCGTTTCCTCCGACGCCGTCGAGCTGGCCGGGCTGTGCGATCGAGTCGTTGTCTTCTCGCGAGGGAATGCGATCGAAGAGTTGGCCGGCGAGCACCTTTCGGCGCAGCGAATCACCGAAACGGCGCTGACGTCAACGGCGATGCGGCATTCCGGAGTCAAGCGAGGCCAGTCCAGGTTCCTTTCGGGAGCCATGAACCGCTGGTTGCCCGCTGGTGTCGTCGCCATCGCGGTGATCGTCCTCGGCCTCATCGCAACCTCGGCCAACGATCGCTATGCCAGCGGTCTGAACATGACCAATCTGCTGACGATGTTTGCCCCGCTGGCCTTCGTCGCGCTCGCGCAGATGGTGGTCATGGTCCTTGCCGGAATTGATTTGTCGGTGGGGCCGGTCATGGGCCTGACTGTCGCCGTCATCTCCTTCACTGTGCCGGCCGGTGGAGGCCTCACCGGCGTTGCGGTCGCCCTCGCCACCGCCGTCGCAGTCGGTCTCGCGGCAGGGCTGGTCAACGGATTCCTCATCGCAAAGCTCGGCATATCCCCGGTGATCGCAACCCTGGGCACCTACATGGCAGCACTGGGACTGGGCCAACTGATCAGGCCCCGGCCCGAGGGCGCGATCCCCGACACCGTTCTGAACATCATCCAGGCCAAGGTCGGCATCATTCCCGCGGCCGCGCTGTTCGCGGTGGTCCTCGCTGTTGCTCTGGAGATCGCACTGCACCGGACAGGCTGGGGAGCCCGGCTTCGCGCCACGGGCTCTAACCCCGACAATGCCCGACTTCTCGGAGTCAACGTCTGGTGGTGCCGTTTGGGCGGGTATCTCCTCGCCGGACTCTTCACCGGCATCGCGGGACTGTTGCTGGCAGCCCAAACAGGAATCGGTGACCCTGGCTCGGGAACCACCTTCACCTTCGCGAGTATCACCGCGGTAATCCTCGGTGGAGCCAGTATCTACGGCGGGAAGGGCTCATTCGTCGGCGCGCTGCTCGGAGCCATCGGGGTCGCCCAGATCGGCAACGTCACCGCCTTCCTCAACCTCAGCTCGGCGTGGCAGTACTGGCTCATGGGACTGCTGACCATCACCGCCGTCGGCATCTACTCGCAGATGGGCAGGAACCAGCTGTGACAAAGCATCTCGTCGACAACGAACCAGGAACTCAGACTATGAACTCGGTGAAAGGTACTCCGTCCACGCTCTGGCACTCAGCGACTCGAATGGGCCTCGTCTGGCCTGCGACCATCGCGCTATTCGCGATCAGTCCGCTGATCGCTGCGCGCAGTCTGGACGGACCCGCACTGATGACCATGCTGCCCCTCGCCGGGGTATTGGCGCTGATCGCCGTCGGCCAGGGCCTGGTGATCCAGCAGCGGGGCATCGATCTGTCCATTCCAGGGATCATGTCTCTATCGGGGCTGGTTCTAACTCAGTTCGCAGCGCAGCACGGCATCATCCTCGCGATCGTGTTCGCCATCGGCGCGGCAGCACTCGGCGGGCTGGCCAACGGGTTGGTGGTCACCAAACTGCACATCACGCCCATCGTCGCCACCCTGGCCGTCAACGCCCTGCTCCTCGGTGTCGTCCAATTCTATTCGGGCGGAATCGCATCCAGTGCGCCCGCGGGCCTGACTCAGTTCGCCCTCAGCAATACGGTCGGACTGCCCAACGTCTTTCTCCTGGCGTTGGCGATCCTGGCCTTCGTCGCAATCGTGAATCGCCGGACCATGATTGGCCGGCGCCTTACACAGGCCGGCAAGAGCCCGGCTGCGTTGAAAGTGATCGGCGGCAACGTACCGGGAATCACCTGTGGTTCGTATGTCATCTCGGCAATCTTCTACGGGGTCGCCGCCGTACTTTTGACTGCTTACCTGCAGACTCCGGGGCTGGACCTGGGTGCCGATCAACTGCTTCCGTCGGTTGCTGCGGTGGTGCTTGCCGGCAACGCGCTGACTGGTGGCGATCTGAAGGTGTGGTCGATTGCCGCAGCTGCGTTGTTCCTCACCCAGCTGGATCAGCTCGTTCTCAGCACCGGTGCCCCCAACTCCGTGCAGCTCCTCATCCAGGCCGCGGTACTGCTGGTCGCGGTGTCGATGCCTCTGCTGCGCCGGGTGAGCATCCGCCGAGCGCAGCGTCGCGGTGATGCCGGCAGTGCAGGTGAGGCCGCCCCACCCTTTACCGGAAGTCGACAGAAGGAGACCGCAGTATGACCACAACTGTTGAAAGCGAACGGCTTGCAGGCAAGGTTGCGATCGTGACCGGGGCAGCCGACGGCATCGGCCGCGGGATCGCGGACGCTCTCAGCCAGGCAGGTGCGATGGTCCGGCTCACCGACGTGAAGGATCCCAGCGTCCCGCTTCTGGCGCGACAGTCGTTCTCGACCCTCGACGTCACCTCCGAAGAGTCCTGGGCCGACACCGTGAATGGAGTGGTGCGCGACGGCGGCGGGCTGGACGTCCTCGTCAACAACGCCGCGGTGATCGACTACCAGGCCCTGGACGAGGTCGTGGTCGAAGACTGGGAGCGAACCATGAGGGTCAATGTCACCGGCCCCATGCTCGGCATCCGGGAATCAGTGCCGCACCTGCGTGCTCGCGGGAAAGGGTCCATCGTCAACATCGCGTCCAGCTGGGGCATCGTCGCGGTGGCGGGCATCGCCAGCTACCACGCCAGTAAGGGTGCTGTACGGATGATCACCCGTAATGCCGCCATGACGTACGCCCCGGATCGGATCCGGGTCAACAGCATCATTCCCGGGATTGTTCGCACCCCGCTCACCGAGAGGCAGCCGGATGTCACCGCGGGTGTAGTTGCCCAGACGCCACTCGGGCTCGCTGAACCGTACGAAATCGGCTATGGCGCAGTATTTCTCGCCAGCGATGAGTCAAGTCAGGTCACTGGTACCGATCTCGTCATGGACGGCGGATACACGCTGCACTGACCCAAGCTCGACATCGCTTCTTGAAACACCAAACTAAAGGATGACACATGATTTCTTGGACGACTAACCTGCCCGATACGGTCGTCGTGACCGGAACCTCGAGTGGAATCGGACTCCAGTGCGCAGTGTCGTTGACACAGCAGGGAGTCCACGTCATCGGCGTCGATGCACAGGCCTCGCCGGCTGATTTGGCCGGCCTCGCCAACTATATCCATGTAAAAGGCAGTGTCACCGTGGAGGACACGTGGGATCGAGTCGTCGCCGAGCTCCGCGACAAGACCGGAGCCCTGGGATTCCTCAGTGTCGCCGGAGTATTGGAGGCGGGTCTGCTCGAGAATGACGATTTGGCGACGTGGCGCCGAATTTGGGAGATCAATGTCTTGGGGACGGTACTGGGTCTTAAGAAGCTGCTACCTGCGCTCCATTCCGCGGAGTATGCGGCGGTGGTGGCGCTGACCAGCGTCGTTGCACACTTCGCCGACCAGCAACTGGCAGCATATTCGTCATCGAAATCGGCGCTCACAGGCGCCATCCGCACCATTGCGTTGGACTACGCCCGCAGTGGGATCCGGTTCAACATGCTGGCTCCCGGCCCCACGAAGGCAGGGTTGTTCGAGCGTCACCTGTCATCGACCAAGGATCCGGACTCGTTCCTCCAGGCCCGCGAAGCCCGGCACCCGCTCGGACGCATCTTGGAGGCCACCGAGATCGCCAATGCAGCAATGTATCTGCTCTCTCCGGAGTCCTCAGCACTCTTCGCCACCACCGTCCTCGCCGATGGTGGTCTCACCGCCGGGTTCGACTTCCAGGCAGCAGAGGTGATGGCCGAAAGTGCCCGGTGATCAGACCCGGCACGACCTCACCCGGCTGGTCCCTGTGGTGAGGCGCGCAGGATTGGACGGCTCACTGTTCAGCAGATACTGGGCCGACGTGCACGGGCCGATGTGTGCAGCGATTCCCGGAATTGACCTCTACCGGCAGTTTCACCTCGATAGCCCGCGATCACACGACTGGACCACTGCACCCTCAGTGAACACCACGGTGCCCGACGACGAGCGTATCGACGGTGCGGCACAGTGCGCGTTCGTCAGTCGCGAAGACTTCGATCGCTGGTTGACAGGAACCGACGCTCTGGCAGACGACGAGCGCAACTGCTTCGACGGCACCTACGGCTACTACGCTCTGGGCTCAGCCGGACACGTAGGGGCGGACGCACCCGGTCCGGCCGATGGCCAGTCGGTGCTGGTGCTCATCCGTCGGCGAGCGCACGCCGAGACCGGCCCATTCAGGTCCTTCATCCGCGACACGCTGGTGAACACGTTCCTCGGCAGTGGTTTCGTGAACACCGTATCGGGGCACCTGTTGGAGCCCTACGACGATCACGAATCCCAATGGGAACCAGACGCTCTGGACAACCGGATACCGGCGGAACGGCAGCATCACGCAGCGTTGCATGTCTCCTGCGAGAACATGCTGGCGTGGCGTCGGCTCCTGGACACCGACGAACTCAGCACCACTGTGACGGCTCAAGCAGAGCTGTTCAGCGCGGTGCACGTGTACCCCGTACGGGAAGCCATCACCTTCGTGCACGACGGCGCCATCACCCTGGACGGTCGGCGCGGCAAATCAACAGCAGAACTCATCCGAACGGTAGGTGCGGTCAATGCAGAGTAACGACGAAAACGAGTTCGCCGGACGGACGGTTCTGGTCACCGGGGGCACGCGGGGAATCGGCGCCAGTGTGGCAGCGCGATTCGCTCGCAGTGGTGCAGCAGTCGGCGTGATCGGACGATCCCTTCCCGCAACACAACTCGACGGTGTAGAAGTCTTCCTCGGGGATGTGACCTCAGTCAGTTTCGCCGAGCAGTTGCAGGCGCAGGTGGACGAGAGGCTCGGTGAGGTCGACACACTCATTCATTCGGCCGGCGGCGCCACCCTCTCCGATGGTGGTGTGCTTGCAATGAGCGACGAGGACTGGACTTTCGCCTTGCACACGAATCTGCTATCCGCGGCCCGGCTCGATCGTGCCTTCATACCAGCCATGATTCAGCGGGGCAGGGGAGCGGTCGTACACATCAGTTCTATCCAGCGTCGTCTTCCACTGTCATCGTCGGTGCCGTACGCGTGCAGCAAAGCGGCACTTACGGCATACAGCAAGGCGTTGGCGACCGACGTCGCCAAACACAATGTGCGGGTAAACAGCGTCGCTCCCGGGATCGTCGAAACCGACATGGCCGTCGACTTCGCCCGTGAACTGGCCGATGCGCGAGGCGCAGACCTCGAATCCGGAAAGCAGGAACTGATGGATCGCCACGGCGGAGTTCCACTGGGCCGCGTCGCGATGCCGGTCGAGGTTGCCGAGCTGGTGGCGTTCCTGGTGTCGGACCGCGCGCCGTCGATCATCGGGGCCGAACACATTCTCGACGGAGGAACGATCAGAACCCTGTGACATTCGTACTGCCCGACTAGCCATCAGCAATCCAATAACCATGTAGTTAAGGAGAAATCGTGAACTTCGACCTCGACGGCCGAACAGCATTCGTCACAGGCGCCGCCCGCGGGCAAGGACGCCGGCATGCCATCACACTCGCCCAACACGGTGCGAACATCGTTGCCATCGATCTGTGCGGCCAGATCGACACCGTGCCGTACTCAATGTCGACACCGGAGGATCTGGCAGAAACCGTCCAGCTGGTCGAGTCCACCGGACGAAAAATCATCGCCAAGCAGGGTGATGTCCGTGACTTCGAACAGGTTCAGGCGACGGTCGACGAAGCATTTGCTGCGTTCGGGCGAATCGACATCGTGGTCGCCAATGCGGGAACGAACGGACTCGGCGGAGCAGGAGGAGCTGGCCCCTTCGAGAGCCAGGACATCGACCTCCAGCGTTGGCGGGACTGCATCGACACCAATCTCACCGGCGTCTTCAACACCATCAAGGCTGCTGTACCCGCGATGATCTCCGGCGAGCGCGGCGGATCCATCATCGCCACGAGTTCCACCGCCGGGATTAGGGGCCTGCGCTCGATGGCTGACTACGTGGCCGCCAAGCACGGTGTGGTTGGATTGTGCCGCGCCTTTGCTAACGAACTAGCGGAGCACTCGATCCGGGTGAACACGGTGCACCCGACCGGCGTCGCGACGCAGATGGTCGAAAACCCTGAGTTACCTGCCTTTTTTCAGGCCTACCCCAAGGCTGCGGTGAATCTCGACGGAAATCTGCTCCCAGTTGACCTAGTGCAGCCCGAGGACGTCAGTAACGCGGTGCTGTTCTTGGCCTCGGATGCCGCGCGGTACGTCACCGGCTTGGAGATGACAGTGGATGCCGGATTCACCGCGCGAGCATGACAGACCCGCAAGCGGAAAAGTTTTCTGCAGGGTGTTGACGAGTGTGGTCGACCGCAGTAGTTTTTTTGATGAGCGAGTTGCCCTGCCCCGAATTGATCAGCATGGTGCGCCGATCCAGCTCCCGAACACCAAACGAGCCCCATCTGAAGGAGAGTTACCTGTGTCGTTGAATTCCGACCTCATAGAGCGATTTCATCTGCCTGCCATCGCGGCGGTCAGTCCTGCTGCATATCTTGCGCTGGAAGGGGCCTGGCGGGCATCAGCGTCATCGCTTGACAGCGAGTTGTTCGCACTGATCGTCCAGCAAGTCGAAGCCCTACTCGACCCCGAGGGCGCAACCAGTACGAGCACTGAGGTGAGTGGCGGGCACCTGGCGGCTGCGAGCGCGGTCGTGGAGCAATTTGTCGACTACGTTCCCGATGTCGATGCAGAGCTGTTGGCCCCGGTTCTCGACCAGCTCGGCAAGACCGGCCTGCGGAGCTTCATCGAGGCCATCTACACCGTTGACCAGACCACGCGGCTTCGGGTAGCGCACCGCCGGCTCTTCGGAGACGCTGAGTTCTCCGCGGACTTTCCGGAATGGCCGGCAGATCGCAAAGTCTTGACTCCCATTCGGGCGAATAATCTTTGGCACGACACCATTCTGGCGCCGGGGACGGTGAAGCCCGATGCTGAGCTGAGTGCATTCGTCCGCGAGATTGTCCGGTTGCGGGCCGGGTGGTATCACCACTGCGATCTGTGCAATTCTTTGCGCTTGGTCGAGGATGGGGTTCCTGTGGTCGATGGTGCGACGGACCGACTTGTGATGCAGTCGGACTTCGAGGGCGCTGACCTGTCGGCGGCCACCAAAGCCGCACTGCGCTACGCCGACGTGTACATGACCGACCCTGCGAACATCACTGACGCCATCAAAGCCGATCTCTTCCAACATTTCACGCGGGACCAGGTCGTCCAACTCACGCTGGAGCTCAGCTCGTGGAACTACCAAAAGACTCTGGTGGCATTGCGCATCGACAAGGCGGTGCACGAAGGCAAGCTCACCGCGTTCATTCTGAACGACCATGGCACCGTGACCCCTGGCGATCCGTTGAGCTGACGAACCTCTATGGATCGCCAGGGCAGGGACGGCGTCTTTGGCGGTGATGTGGAGCCGGTTGGCCGAGCTCTTTGAGCGAGGTGGCGCCCATGTCGTTCGGGGTTGCGGTGTGGATGAGGTGGATGGTCAGGGCGTGGTCGATGGTGAGTTCGCTGCGGCGGCCGCGTTCACGCATCTCGGTGACCGCGAGGATCTGGTCGACGGTCAGGGAGTCGACGGGGAGGGCGGTCAGCGCGGCGCGGGCAGCTTCGGACTGCGTGAGCGCTGCGACGACGGCTCTCCATCCGTGACTCGAACACTAGTGCGATGGTCTGACAAATCCGCCGGGAATGTGACGGTGGAACCATGGTGGCGCATGTGGTTTGAGCCGGCTTTTTGTGGAGCGAAGACCGCCCGGAAGGGGGTGGGAGCCGAGATGGCACAAGTGCCGGCGGCACGCTGACGGTCGGCTACTAGGGTGAGCCCATGCGAGTAGGCGTGCTGGGTGCGAAAGGCAAGGTCGGGGCGACGATGGTGAAGGCGGTCGAGGCCGCCGACGACCTCACGTTCACGGCCGGAATCGACGCCGGCGATCCGTTGAGCGCACTCGTCGACACGCAGACCGCGGTCGTCATCGACTTCACCCACCCCAGCGTGGTGATGGACAACCTGAAGTTCCTGATCGACAACGGTATTCACGCTGTCGTCGGCACCACCGGCTTCACCGACGAGCGCATTTCCCAGGTGCTGGCTTGGCTGGCGGACAAGCCTGAGTCGGCGGTGCTCATCGCCCCCAACTTCGCCATCGGTGCCGTGCTGTCCATGCACTTCGCGCAGCAGGCGGCGCGGTTCTTCGAATCGGTCGAAGTGATCGAATTGCACCATCCGCACAAGGCGGACGCCCCGTCGGGCACCGCGGCGCGCACCGCGAAGCTCATCGCCGCTGCGCGAAAAGACCTGCCGCCCAACCCCGATGCGACCAGCACCGGACTGGACGGGGCGCGCGGCGCGGACGTCGACGGCATCCCCGTGCACTCGGTGCGACTGGCCGGGCTCGTCGCGCACCAGGAGGTTCTCTTCGGCACCGAAGGGGAGACGCTGACCATCCGGCACGACAGCATCGACCGCACCTCTTTCGTCCCGGGCGTCCTGCTGGCGGTGCGCAAGGTGTCCGAGCGGCCCGGCCTCACCGTCGGTATCGAACCGCTTCTCGACCTGACATGACCGACGACCGGCGCGCCCTGCGTACCCAGGTGCTCATCGCCTTCATGTGCGTGGCGCTGGTCGTGTACTTCCTCCTGCTCGGCCGGATTGCGTTCGCGTTCATCAGCTCCGGTGAGCTTGCGGCGATCGGTCTGGGCATTGCACTGCTGGCGCTGCCGCTGATCGGGATCTGGGTGATGGTCAGCACGTTGCAGGCCGGCTTCGCCCATCAGCGGTTGGCGCGGCTGGCCCGTGAGCAGAACCTGGACCTGAACGTCAGCGATCTGCCACGCCGCCCGTCGGGCCGTATCGAACGCGACGCCGCCGACGCGCTGTTCGACGTGGTGCGCAACGAACTGCAGGAGGATCCGGACAACTGGGTGCGCTGGTACCGCCTCGCCCGGGCGTACGACTACGCCGGTGATCGCGGCCGGGCCCGCGCCGCCATGCGCAGGGCCGTCGACCTCCAGGAGGGCGCGTGAGCGCGACCCTGCTGATCGTCCACCACACACCGTCGCCGCACTGCCAGGAGATGTTCGAGGCGGTGGTGGCGGGGGCGACAGACCCTGAGATTGAGGGCGTGGAGGTCATTAGGCGTCCGGCGCTCACGGTCTCGTCGGTCGAGATGCTCGAGGCCGACGGCTATCTGTTGGGCACCCCGGTGAACCTCGGCTACCTCAGCGGTGCCCTCAAGCATGCCTTCGACCAGTCGTATTACCAGCTGCTCGATTCCACCCGTGGACGTCCGTTCGGCGTGTACCTCCACGGTAACGAGGGCACCGAAGGAGCGGAACGCGCGCTCGCGCGCATCACCGCCGGGCTGGGCTGGGTGCAGGCTACTAAGACCGTCGTGGTGGCGGGCAAGCCGACCAAGGCCGACGTCGAGGCATGCTGGAACCTCGGCGCGACGGTCGCCGCTCAGCTAGTGGATTGAGTTTGGACCTGTGCACTGAGGAGATGTTCGGTGATGCCCACCGGCTGCAGCCCGCCCCCGAGCCTGCTAATTCAGCGGACTCCTAGGTGCGGTTGAGTCTCGACTCGTGCTGTTCGACGACCCACCGCGCGATTTCGACGAGCTTGATGTTGGCGTTCTGCGAGGTTTTGACCATCAGCGCGAAGGCCTGCAAGCCGGTGAGGTTTTCGCGGTGCATGAGGAGACCTTTGGCTTGGCCGATGATATCGCGGCTGGCCAACGCAGCGCCGAAGTGCGCTTCGGCCGCCGCGCCGATCATCGCTATCGAAGCGTGCTGGGCCAGCACCCCACCGACGAGCAGCGATTCCTCATTGAATGCTCCGCTGTGATCGCCGAAGAGGTTGAGCGCGCCCAGGGTGTCGTCGATGACGAACAGTTGAAACGACAGCATGCTGCCCACGCCGCGATCCAGCGCGGCGCGGGCGAACCGCGGCCACCGTGTTTCGGTGGCCATGTCCTCGAGCTGCACGGTGTGCTGCTCGCGTAGCGCGCTCAGGCAGGGACCCTCGTCCAACGAGGACTGCAACTGATCGAGTTCGGCAACGACCGGATTGGTGGGCGCCTCCGGGGTGACCTTGCGGCCCTGGACCATCGAGATGCCGCACCCCCAAGCCCCGGGTACGAGGGTGACCGCGCCCTCGGTGATCGCCTGCAACGTGGCCTCGGTGCCGCTTTCATGCTGCAGGTCGATCGCCAAGTCTCCGAGCAGTTGTGCCAGCCCTGGAGGCGAATTCACCGTCATGGGCACGATGCTAAGGGCAGTGGGAAATTTCAGCCAGGCGGTTCACCATGAACACTCCTCACAGCACGCCGAGGCCGTATGGTGACCCAGCCAACTCGGGTACACGTCGCGGGGCGCCTTACGGACTGTGGGTGCACGGCAATAACGCCGCGGTAGGTGCGGTGTACGCGGTAGACAAGCTGGCGACGGGTCTAGGGCTCGAGAAGGCGGCCGACGTACTGGAGCTCTCGGCCATGTTGATGGACTGAAGGGACGAACAGATGCCGGGTATCGCAGAGATCGCCCTGGGCGCGGCTCCCATCGCAGGCGGCGCACTGCTCGGCATCGCAGCCGGCGGCATGAAAGGCCCCGACGTCCGCGGGATGATCGCCAAGGACATGGAGTTGCTCGAACGCATCCCGCCCGAGCAGGCCGAACTGCGCGAGCGCCTCAAGCGCAGCATCGACCAGCGCATCGACGACCTCATCACCACCACCGAGCGCAGCCGCGAGATCCGCATGGCGGCCATGTCGTACGAGGGCAACTGGCGCGACATCGTGGGATTCGTCTGCGCGGTGCTGTTCACGGTCGTGTGGTGGAACGTCAGCCACGACCGCACCAACTGGCTGGTGATGTTCATCGTGCTGATCCTGCTGACGGTCGTCGCCGGGATCTACGCCGCGCGGGGGATCCTGCGCGCGCTGGGCAAGGTCAAGCGAAACCGGGCGGCCGCCTAGCTCGGCAGCGAACTCGCGAACAACTCCTGCAGCGCGATCCAGTGCCGCTGCGCGGCCTCCTCGTCGTACGGCCCGTTGTCCGGAACCGCGAAACCGTGGCCGGCGGGGTAGATCTCGACGGTGTGCTGCACCCCCGCTGCGGTGAGTGCCTTGTCGAGTGTCTCGGCCTGTTCGGTCGTGAACGAGTTGTCGTTCTGCGCGCCTGCCACATAGACCGTCGCCGTCATCTTCTCCGCGAGCAGGTGCGGGCTCGACGGATCGTCGGTGACCAGGCCGCCGCCGTGGAAGGAACCCGCCGCGGCGACCCGCTCCGGGACCAGCCCCGCCACGATCACCGAGGTCCGTCCGCCCATGCAGTAACCGCACACCCCGAACCGGTCGCCGCGCACCTCGGGCCGCTGGGCGAGGAAGTCGAAGAACGCGGCGGCGTCGGAGGCCATTGCTTCAGGGGAGACGGAACTGATCATCGTGAACAGGCGCTGACGTTCGGCCTGGTCGCCGAAGACGGTGCCCATGTCGAACGGCTGCCAGTCGCCGCTGCGGTAATACACGTCGGGAAGCAGCACGGCGTGGCCGAAGGCGGCCAGCCGGTCGGCCATCTCGTGGAATGTGGGCCGGACGCCACCGGCATCGGGGTACATCACCACCCCCGACCACGGACCGGGGCCGTTCGGCGTGTGAAGGGTCACGGGGCAGGCGCCGTCAGGCGTCGTGATGGTCGCAGAGATGCTCGGCATGCCATCCGTTCTACTCGGGCGTCTGGAAGTAAGCTGACCGACGTGCCCATTCCCACGCCGTACGAGGACCTGTTGCGCCTCGTCCTCGAGCGCGGCACACCCAAAGCCGACCGCACCGGCACCGGAACCCGCAGTCTCTTCGGCCACCAGCTGCGGTACGACCTCGGCGCCGGTTTCCCGGTGATCACCACCAAGAAGGTGCACCTGAAGTCGGTGGTCTACGAGCTGCTGTGGTTTCTGCGCGGCGATTCGAATGTGCGCTGGTTGCACGAGCACGGTGTCACCATCTGGGACGAGTGGGCGGACGACGCCGGTGACCTCGGCCCCGTCTACGGCGTGCAGTGGCGGTCGTGGCCGACGCCGTCGGGCGGCCACGTCGACCAGATCAGCGCGGCCCTCGACCTGCTCAGGAGCGATCCGGACTCACGGCGCAACATCGTCTCGGCGTGGAACGTCGGGGAGATACCGCAGATGGCTCTGCCGCCGTGCCACGCGTTCTTCCAGTTCTATGTCGCCGACGGACGGTTGTCGTGCCAGCTCTATCAGCGCAGCGCCGACCTGTTCCTCGGAGTGCCGTTCAACATCGCGAGCTACGCACTGCTCACGCACATGATGGCCGCCCAGGCCGGGCTCGGTGTGGGTGAGTTCGTGTGGACGGGCGGGGACTGCCACATCTACGACAACCATGTCGAGCAGGTGACCGAGCAGCTCGGCCGCGACCCGCGGCCCTATCCGGAACTCGTTCTCGCGCAGCGGGATTCAATATTCGACTACACCTATGAGGACATCGTCGTCAAGAACTATGACCCGCACCCGGCGATCAAAGCGCCGGTGGCGGTATGAGGTCTGCTTGCAGGACCGAGCGTCGATCATGACCGTCGGACTCATCTGGGCGCAGTCCACTTCGGGGGTGATCGGACGCGACGGCGGCATCCCGTGGCACCTTCCCGAGGACCTGGCCCGGTTCAAGGAGATCACCCTCGGCCATCCCGTGGTGATGGGGCGGCGCACCTGGGAGTCGCTCCCACCGAAGGTGCGGCCACTGCCGGGACGGAAAAACATCGTCCTCACCCGGCAGGCCGACTACCTGGCTGACGGAGCGGAGGTCGTGACGGCCCTCGACGACGCGCTGGGCGACGACGAGACATGGGTGATCGGCGGTGAGCGCGTCTACACGCAGACGCTTTCCCGTGCGACGCGGTGCGAGGTCACCGAGGTCGAGATCGAGTTGCACCGCCAGGACGCGGACGCCATCGCGCCTGTCCTCGGCGAGGCCTGGGCCGGCACCACCGGGGATTGGCTGACCAGTACCTCCGGGTTGCGGTACCGGTTCCACAGCTACCAGCGGATCAGCTGACAGGTCCTCGGAATGCCGGGGAGATCTTTCGTGTTCGTCGAGTAAGACGACCGGTCATATAGAGCGGTCGACCGGACCAGGAGACCGATATGAACCTTCTCGACGAGGTGCTCGCCGCATACGGCGGAGCCGACCGGTGGCGGCAGATCGACACCATCGCGATTCACCAGACCGTCGGTGGCGTGCTGTGGCCGCTCAAGGGTGTCGGCGGCATCCTCGACGACTCGACCGTGCAGATCCGGGTTCAGGACCAGCAGGCGTGGCACCGGCCGCTGCCGACTGCGGGTCTGCGGTCGCACTACACCCCCCGAGCCGTGGTGATCGAGCACGACGACGGCGCCCACGAGCCGGTCGAAACGCTGCGCGACCCGCGCGCGTCGTTCGCCGGACACACCCTCGAGACAGCTTGGACACCAACGCAACTGGCATATTTCTCCGGCTACGCGATGTGGACGTATCTCACCGAGCCGTATCACCTGACATTCCCCGGCGTACAGATCGAGGAACTCGGCACGTGGCACGAGAACGGTCAGACGTGGCGGCGGCTCGGCGTGCGCTATCCGGACAGCATCGCCACGCACAGCGCCGACCAGATGCTCTATGTCGACGGAGACGGGCTGCTGCGACGGCGCGACTACCAGGTCGACATCGCGGGCGGTTCGCCGGCGGCGCACTACATGGACCACCACCGCGAGTTCGACGGCATCGTGCTGCCGGTCACGCGCGTCGTCCACCCCCGCGACGACGACGGCACCCCGATCCGTGGGATCGTCACCGTATCCGTCGACATCGACGACGTCCGAATCAGCTGAGGTAGCCGATGCCCAAGCCCAGTCTCCGAGATGCGCTGCTTGACGCCGGATTCGAGGCGCTCCACGCCGGTGGGTACTCGGCCACCGGGGTGGCGGCGATCGCGTCGGCCGCCCGGGCGCCGAAAGGGTCCTTCTACAACCACTTCCACAGCAAGGAGGCGCTCGCCGTCGAGGTGCTCGCCCGCTACGGCCAGCGGCGTCGGCTCGATCTGCTCACCGCGCCCGGAGTGCCTCCGCTGCAACGTATCCGCAACCACCTCGACCACCTCGGCGAGGACCTCGCCGCGTACGGGTACCGGCGTGGATGCATGTTCGGCAACTTCGCCGCCGAGGCACCCGCCGCCGCCCCCGCGGTGACTGCCGCGGTGACCGCCGCGCTCGGGAGGTGGCGCGCCCTGCTCGCCGAGACCATCCGCGAGGGTCAGCGGGCGGGGGACATCACCGCCGACGTCGACGCCGATGCCGCGGCACAGTTGATCGTCGACGCATGGGAAGGTGCGGCGCTTCGGGCGAAGGCCGTCGGTGACAGCGCCCCCGTCGACAACGTGACCGCGCTCGTCTTCGACCGCATCCTGTCGGTGCGGTAGGCGATGATGGCCTGATGGCTGCTTCCCTCACCGGCGCCCAGGCTCGCCGGATCGCCGTCGCAGCGCAGGGTTTCGCCGAGCCGAAGCCTCGTGGCCCGGTGACCCGGGCGCACCTGCGCAGGCTGATCAACCGCATCCAGGTCCTTCAACTGGATTCGGTGTCGGTGGCGGTGCGGGCGCATTACGCCCCGGTTTTCAGCAGGCTGGGACCCTATGACCGCGGCGTCCTCGACAGCGCCGCGTGGTCGCATTCTGCGCGCGCCCCCCGCTTGCTGGTCGAGTACTGGGCGCACGAGGCGGCGCTGGTGGCCGTCGACGACTGGCCGTTGTTGCGGTGGCGGATGCGCGAATACACCCACGGCCGGTGGGGCACGCACATCGTCAAGGGCAATCCGCAACTCGTCGACGACGTCGTCGCCGCGGTCACCGAACTGGGTCCGGCCACCGCGGGGCAGATCGAGGAGTACCTCGGTGCCGAACAGCGCGGCCGCAAAGGCCCGTGGTGGGACCGCAGCGACACCAAATGGGTGACCGAGGCGCTGTTCGCCTCCGGTGTGCTCACCACCGCGACGCGGGTGGGGTTCGCCCGCCACTACGACCTCACCGAACGGGTGCTACCCGCCGAGGTCGTGGCCCGGGTGGTCGATGACGACGAGGCGGTCCGGGAACTGTGCCTGCGGGCGGCGGGAGCGCTGGGCGTGGCCACCGAGGCCGACCTTCGCGACTACTTCCGGCTTGCGGCCAAGCAGGTGAAGCCGACGATCGCCGACCTGGTCGCGAAGGGGGAACTGGAACCGGTCGAGGTCGACGGGTGGGCGGCGCCGGCGTATCTGCGGGCCGGACAGACCGTTCCGCGCGCCGACCGGGGGACCGCACTGCTGTGCCCGTTCGATCCGCTGATCTTCTTTCGCCCGCGCGTCGAGCGGTTGTTCAGTTTCCACTACCGCATCGAGATCTACACGCCTGCGGCCAAGCGACAGTACGGCTACTACGTGTGGCCGTTCCTGCTCGACGGCCGACTGGTGGGGCGGGTCGACCTCAAGGCCGAGCGGACTCGCGACGCGCTGCACGTGGTCGGCGCGTTCACCGAGCCGGGGGAGGACCCGGCATACGTCGCGGCGGCCCTTGCCCAGGAGCTGCGGAGCATGGCGGGGTGGTTGGGGCTGAGCGACGTGACGGTCGGGGAGCGTGGCGACCTGGTCGGGGCGCTGGAGCATGCATTGGCATGACCGACAGGGTATGAAAATCGGATGTCCGACAGGCACACAGAAGAGTTGGCGGACCCGGCCCGTCGGGCCCGGGGCATGGGCGGGTCGGTTCGACGATGGTGGCGCCAGAGCGACCAGTTCGATTGGTTCACGGTTTACCTGCGCGACCGTGGGCTCCAGCGGCAGTGGCGTTTGGCCACCTTCGGCTTCACCGCGGTACTCGCGGCACTGCCGATCGTGCTGCTGGGCAGTCCGGTCGGGCCCGACCACACGCTGACGCGAGCGGTAGCGGTCACCTCCGCGGCGACCGGGGCGGGCGCATCGGTGCTGTGGCTGCGGCGGTGGCCGACGCGCAATCAGTCGATGATCTTCAACGCTGTCTGCTCGCTGAGCATCGCCGCGATGTGCCTGGCGATGTCGAATCCCTACAACGGATTGATGGGCTGCACGCTGTTCGCGGCCGTCGGCGGCTTTCTCGCCTATTTCCACGCCCTCAGCCACATGCTGGTCAACCTCCTCGTCGCGATGCTGTGCTCGGCGATCACCGCGGCCCGCTTACTGGGCGAAAGCGGCGACGTGTCGCTGACCGTCGCGGCGCTGCTGACGGTGGTGGCGCTCAACGTCGGCGTGCCGTTCGGCATCGAGTCGCTGGTGCACACCTTGCGTACAGATCTACGGAACTCGGATCGCGATCCGCTCACCGGGCTGCTCGACCGCCGCGGCTTCTACCACGCCGTGCACGAGCTGGCCGTCAACCGTCCAGACGGTATTTGCCTGAACGTCACGATGCTCGACCTCGATGACTTCAAGAAGGTGAATGACACCCACGGCCATGCCGCCGGCGACGACGTGCTCGTGAATGTCGCTGTGGTGCTGCGCCACACGTGCCGCGCCGATGCGGTGCTGTGCCGGCTCGGCGGGGAGGAGTTCGTGATCGCGGACACCGATGGACCTGCCAAGCATGCGGCCACCGTCGAGCGTCTGCGGCGCGAGATCGTCACCGTGCCGTTCGGCGTCACCGCAAGTTTCGGCACGTGCACCGTGACGGCCGACCCGGGCTCGGCGCGGGACCACCCCCGGTTCGTCGACCGCCTCATCGAGGTGGCGGATGCTGCGATGTACCGCGCGAAGCGCGCAGGCGGAGACCAGATTCACCACCGGCATCTCGATTAGGCGGGGCGCGAACAGCGCTTCCTCGAGCCCGACGGAACTACCTCGGCCCGGTGATCCCCCCGACCGAACCCTCGCCGATGGTGCCGACTTCCTGCTCCGTCGCCAGCTCGGGGACCCCGCGCCCGCGAAAGATGTTGATCGCGAAGATGATCGCGCCGATCACCAGCCACACGGCGCCGCCGATCTTGGCCAGCGGATCGGCGTTGAACAGCACGTAGGCGATGATCAGGAAGCCGAGCGTGGGCACGACGAGGTGCAGCAGGTAGTTCCGCGACTTCCTGCGCACCAGGTAGTACCAGAGCACCGACAGATGCAGCAGGCAGAATCCGAACAGCGCACCGAAGTTCACCAGCGACGAGATCAGTCCGATCTGGCCGACGAAGAACAGCACCAGCACCAGGCTCAGCGCGCTGACCGTCAGCAGCGCCAGCATCGGCACTTGCCGGCTGCTGATCCGCGACAGATAGTGGGGCAGTTGGCGGTCGCGGCTCATCGAGTACAGCAACCGGCTGGTCGCGGCCTGGGCCGCCATGGCGTTGGCGAAACCGACGGCCAGCACGTTGACCGCGAAGAACGCGTTCATCCACCCGGTGTTCGCGGCAGCCTGCACCAGCGTGAAGAACGCGTTACCGGCGTCGTCCTCACTGAACGACTCTCGCCCCCCGGCCAACAGGCTCGCCAGCCATGTCTGCACTACGAACAGGGTCGCCACGACGAACAGGGCGATGAGCATGGCCCGCCCGGCGGGGTTGCGTTGGCCCGTCGACTCCTCGGCCAGCGTCGAAATGCCGTCGAACCCAAGGAAACTGAGTACGGCGATGGACAACGCCGTCGCCAGCAGCGGTGCGCTCATCACGCTGGGGTCCCAGATCGGGGAGAGGCTCCAGCCGACGTCGGGCAGCGACTGGCCGTTGATCGCGCGCACCGCGATCACGATGAAAATCGCGACGAACACCAACTCGATGACCAGAAAGACGCGGTTGGCCAACTTCAGCGAGCCGACCCCGGCCAGGTTGATGACGGTGTTGACCAGGACGAAAACGATCGCCCACAGCCAGCGTGGCGTGTCGGGGAACAGACCGATCATCGACTCGGCCGCGAACACGTAGAGCAGCGTCGGCACCAGGAGGTAGTCCAGTAGGATGGCCCAGCCCGCGAAAAACCCTGCAGCGGGGTGGATTCCGCGACCCACGTAGGAGAAGACCGATCCGGCCAGAGGGAACGACTTGGCCATCTGCGAATAGGCCAGCGCGGTGAAGACCATCGCCACCAGGCCGACCAGATAGACCAGCGGCACCATCCCGGACGCGCTGTTGTAGACGGTCCCGAAGATCGCCCACGGCGCGATCGGCACCATGAACACGAGCCCGTAGACCACCAGGTCCACCGTGGCCACCGAGCGGTTGAGTTCCTGCTTGTAGCCGAAGGATTCCAGCGTGCGCTGGCCGTCGGGGGCCGCAGCTGCAGAGGCGTTGGTGTCAGAAGTGGCCATGGGCGGTTCCTGTCGGAGAGTTACGCGGTGGGGTCGTTCGCGGCGAGGAATTCGGCGACGACGGCCCGGAACTCCTCGGGCTTCTCGAGGTGGCTGCAGTGGCTGGCACCGGGAAAGACATGGCTGCACACGTCGGCGATGTTCTCCACGTACGGCGCCCACGTCGCCGGTGTGGCCTCGTCGAACTCCCCGGCGACCACCAGGGTCGGCGCCGCGATGGCGCCGAGCCGGTCGATGATGCTCCAGTCCCGCAACGTGCCCAGGACGTGAAACTCGTTGGGCCCGTTCATCGTGTGATAGACGGTCGGCTCGGCCTCCATCTGCTCCACAGTCTCGACGAAGTCCTTCGGCGGCGGCACCACCCGGCACACGTGGCGCACGTAGAACTCCTCGGTGGCGGCCAGGTACTCGGGGTCGGTGACCGTCCCGGCCTTCTCGTGCCGGTCCAGCGCCTCCTGGATCTCCGGCGGCAGCTGCGCGCGCAGTTCGGCCGCCCCGGCCATCCACAGTTCCATCGACGCGGGGGAGTTGCAGATCGACAGCGACGCCAGACCAGGGGGCTGCAGGACTGCGATCTCCGCGCCCAGCATGCCGCCCCATGACTGGCCGAGCAGGTGATAGTGCTCGATCCCGAGGGCCGACCGCACCGCGTGGAACTCCTCGACGAACAACTCCGGGGTCCAGAAGTCCGCGGGGGCATCGGGCAGGTGAGTGCTGTTCCCGCAGCCGATCTGGTCGTAGTGGACGACCCGCCGGCCGGTCTCGTCGGCCAACTCGGCGATGTTGCGCAGGTAGTTGTGTGCCATACCCGGGCCGCCGTGCAGGACGACCAGCGGCAACAAGCCGTCGCGAGGCTCGTCGGGATCGGCGATCCTCACCCAGGTTTCGTAATCACGGAACGGCACGGTGCGGGTGTCGACAGACATGGCGACCAGAATGAACCGTCAATGGTCTCGTTGCAAGACCAATGATGGTCATTACCATGCCCGTATCCATGGAGAGGGCTGGGAGATGGCTGAGAACGGCGCGGCGGCGACGCCGGGTCTGCTAAACCAGCAGCTCGACATGCCGTCACGCGTCGACGAGATCACCGACCGGTTGGTCACCGCGATCGCGGTCGGCGAATACCTGCCCGGTACCCGCCTTCCCGTCGAGCGTGAACTCGCCGCCTCGCTCGGGGTGGGGCGGATGACCGTCCGTGCGGCTCTGGCCCGGCTGGTGGAGCGCGGGCTACTGGAAACCCGGCGGGGTCGCGGCGGGGGCTCCTACGTGTTGGAACAGTGGCGGGAGTCCTCCACCGGGGCCGTCAGCCGGACGCTGGCGGTGCGGCTGGGTGAACTGCGCGATCGGTGCGACGCGGTGTGCCGGCTGCACGGCGCCATCTGCCGCGCGGCCGCGGAATCGCGCACCGACGCCGACGCGACGGCATTGCGCGAGGCACTTGCGGCTTTCCGCGCCGCCCGCAGCGGTGTCGACGCCCAGCAGGCCGACAGCCGGCTGCACCTGACGATCATGGACGCCGCGCACAACCCGGTGCTCAAGAAGCTGCTGCTCGACCTGGAGTCGTCGGTCAGCATCGCCGCACCGGCGCATCCGTGGGGTGGGCACGACACGATGGCCGCTATGGAGCGGCGGGCGCTGTACGACCACGAACATCTCGTCGATGCCATCGTCGCAGGCCGCCCCGACGAGGCCGACGCGATCGCCCGCGCCCACGTGGCGATCGACTTCGAGGTCATCGCCACGGCCATGCGCCGCGCCGGCGTGCTGACTGACTAAGGTGACGCCGTGGCCGAGACCGCGCCGCTGCGCGTGCAACTGATCGCCAGGACAGAGTTCGTGGCACCCCCCGACGTGCCGTGGGACACCGACGCCGAGGGCGGCTCCGCGCTCATCGAGTTCGCCGGGCGGGCCTGCTACCAGAGCTGGTCCAAACCGAACCCGCGGACGGCCACCAACGCGTCGTACCTGCGCCACATCATCGACGTGGGGCATCTGTCCGTACTCGAGCACGCCTCGGCGTCGTTCTACATCACCGGCATCTCGCGGTCGTGCACCCACGAGCTGATCCGGCACCGGCACTTCTCGTACTCGCAGCTGTCCCAGCGATACGTTCCGGAGAACGACTCGGAGGTCGTCGTTCCCCCGGGCATCGAGGGCGACGCCGAGCTCGAGGAGATCTTCACCGCGGCCGCCGACGCCAGCCGCGCCGTCTACACCGAGCTGCTGGCGAAGCTGGAAGCCAAGCTCGCCGACATGCCCAACGCGACACTGCGCCGCAAACAGGCCAGGCAGGCGGCGCGATCGGTGCTGCCCAACGCGACCGAGACCCGCATCGTCGTCACCGGCAACTACCGCGCATGGCGGCATTTCATCGCGATGCGGGCCAGTGAGCACGCCGACCTCGAGATCCGCCGGCTGGCGATCGCCTGCCTGCGCGAACTGGTCGCCGTCGCGCCCGCGGTGTTCGCGGACTTCGAGATCTACTCGCTGTCGGACGGCACCGAAGTGGCGACCACCCCGCTCGTCACCGAGGCGTGAGGCCCAGCGGGTAATCTTGGTGTCCGTGAGCATCAGCGGATTCGACGTGACAGCCCGGCTGGGCACCGTGCTCACCGCGATGGTCACCCCGTTCAAGCCCGACGGCTCCGTCGACACGGACATGGCCGCGCGGTTGGCGAACCACCTCATCGACTCGGGCTGCGACGGCCTGGTGCTCTCAGGCACCACCGGCGAGTCGCCGACCACCACCGACGCTGAGAAGCTGACGTTGTTGCGCGCCGTGCTCGAGGCGGTCGGCGACCGGGCCCGCGTCGTCGCCGGCGCCGGCACGTACGACACCGCGCACAGCGTCCACCTGGCGAAGGCGTGTGCCGCCGAGGGCGCGCACGGGCTGCTCATCGTCACCCCGTACTACTCCCGCCCGCCGCAGGCCGGGCTCGTCGCGCACTTCACCACCGTGGCCGACGCCACCGACCTGCCCGTCGTGCTCTACGACATCCCGCCGCGCTCGGTCGTTCCGATCGCCTGGGACACCATCCGCACGCTCGCCGAACACCCCAACATCGTCGCGATCAAGGACGCCAAGGGTGACCTGCACGGCGGTGGTCAGATCATCGCCGAGACCGGTCTGGCGTACTACTCCGGCGACGATGCGCTGAACCTGCCCTGGCTCGCCATGGGCGCCGTCGGCGTCATCAGCGTGTGGGGACACCTCGCGGCCAGTCAGCTGCGAGAGATGCTCTCGGCGTTCAACTCCGGCGACGTCGCCACCGCCCGCAAGATCAGCGTGGCGCTCGGCCGGCTCAGCGACGCCCAGTCCCGTCTCGGTGGCGTCACGATGGCGAAGGCCGGCCTGGGCCTGCAGGGGTTCGAGGTGGGCCCGCCACGGCTGCCGCAGATCCCGCCCACGTCCGACGAACTCGCCGCGCTCGCAGAGGACATGCGCGCCGCGGCGGTGCTGCGGTGACGCCGTGAACAAGGACCTCCGCGCGCCGGGCCCGCTCGCAGTCGGCGGACTTCGTGTGACCGCGCTGGGCGGGATCAGCGAGATCGGTCGCAACATGACCGTCTTCGAACACCTGGGCCGGCTGCTCGTCATCGACTGTGGCGTGCTGTTCCCGGGACACGACGAACCCGGCGTCGACCTGATCCTGCCTGACCTGCGCCACATCGAGGACCGGCTCGACCTCATCGAGGCGCTGGTCGTCACCCACGGGCACGAGGACCACATCGGCGCGATCCCCTTCCTGCTCAAGCTGCGGCCCGACATCCCGGTCGTGGGCTCGAAGTTCACGCTCGCGCTGATCCGTGAGAAGTGTCGGGAGCACCGCATCAAGCCGACGTTCGTCGAGGTGGCCGAGGGTCAGAGCAGCAGGCACGGGGTGTTCGAGTGCGAGTACTTCGCGGTCAACCACTCGGTGCCGGGCTGTCTGGCGGTGGCCTTGCACACCGGCGCGGGCACCGTCCTGCACACCGGCGACATCAAGCTCGACCAACTCCCGCTCGACGGCAGACCCACCGACCTGCCGGGCATGTCGCGACTCGGCGACTCCGGTGTCGACCTGTTCCTGTGCGACTCCACGAACGCCGACCGGCCCGGTGTCGGGCCGTCGGAGAGTGAGATCGGCCCGACGCTGCACCGGTTGATGCGCGGCGCCGACGGCCGGGTGATCGTCGCCTGCTTCGCCTCCAACGTCGATCGCGTCCAGCAGATCATCGACGCCGCAGTGCTTCTCGGGCGGCGCGTCGCGTTCGTCGGCCGCTCCATGGTGCGCAACATGGGCATCGCGCGCGAACTGGGCTACCTGACGGTCGACGACTCCGACGTGGTCGACATCGCCGCCGCGGAGATGATGCCGGCCGACCAGGTCGTGCTCATCACGACCGGCACGCAGGGCGAGCCGATGGCGGCGCTGTCGCGGATGTCGCGCGGTGAGCACCGCAGCATCACGCTGACCGCGGGCGACCTGATCATCCTGTCGTCGTCGCTGATCCCGGGTAACGAGGAAGCCGTCTACGGCGTCATCGACTCGCTGGCCAAGATCGGCGCCCGCGTAGTCACGAACGCCCATGCGCGCGTTCATGTTTCGGGCCATGCCTACGCCGGCGAGCTACTGTTCCTCTACAACGGCGTCAAACCGCGCAACGTGATGCCGGTGCACGGAACGTGGCGTCACCTGCGCGCAAACGCCGCGCTCGCCGAGAGCACGGGAGTTCCGGCGGAGGCGATCATGATGGCGGAGAACGGTGTCAGTGTCGACCTGGTCGCCGGGAAGACGAGCATCGCCGGCGCCGTCGACGTCGGCAAGATGTTCGTCGACGGGCTCGTCACCGGTGACGTCGGTGAGACCACTCTCGGTGAGCGCCTCGTCCTCTCCTCGGGCTTCATCGCGATCACCGTCGTCGTGCACCGGGGGACCGGGAAGCTCGCGAGCCCGGCGCAGCTGATGTCGCGCGGGTTCTCCGAGGATCCCAAGGCACTCGAACCGGTGGCGCGCAAGGTCGCCGACGAGCTCGAGAGGCTCGCCACCGATGTGGTCACCGATCCGGGGCGCATCGCCCAGGCGGTCCGGCGCACCGTCGGCAAGTGGGTGGGCGAGACCTACCGACGCCAGCCGATGATCGTGCCGACGGTCATCGAGATCTGACGCTGGCGCCCGGGATCTGACGCCGCCCGTCGGCGGAAATTCACCCGTTCGGACGAGGTACCGCTCGGCCCGCGGTGGTTTGGTGGGACCACAGCGTCCAGACCACCCGTGGTGACGGCGCTGAGCGGAGGAGGATCACCATGCACGCTCACCAACTCATCCACCCCTGGCAGCTGGCGACGACCTGGTCGGGCGCGCACCGGCGCTCCGACGTCGTCGTGACCGTCGACCCCGGGACGGCCGCGGAACCGGCGCCGCAGGAGTTCATCACCGTCGACCAGGTGATGCTGTCCACCGCCGCGGCCACCCAGGCCCCGCGCGCCCGGCACTGGTGGACCGCTCATCATGTGTTCACGCTTCCGGCGCCGCACACCCTGCCGGACAACCGGTCCCACTATTACCCGTCCCGGTGCGTGTACCTCGAGGGCGCGGCGATGTCACGCATGATGGACCACCTCTGACCGGGTCAGCGTTTGTTGACGTATCCGGCGTCCACCGGCAGCGTGATACCCGTGATGTAGCGCGCTTCGTCGGAGGCGAGGAAGGCGACGGCGGCGGCGATGTCCTCGACCTCGAGCGCCTGCACCGGTAGCGCATTTGTCATGTTCGGCGCCATGTCGCCCCTGCCCTGACTCTCCTGCGCCAGACCCTCGAGCCAGCTACGGGTGAAATCGTTGTCGATCATCGGCGTGTTCACCCCGGCGGGATGTACCGAGTTCACCCGGATGCTGTGTGTGGCAAGGATGTTCGCGTACACCCGCATGATGCCGACGATCCCGTGCTTGGCGGCGGCGTACCCGATCGAACCGGCCATCGGTGACGCGAGGCCGACGAGGCCGGCCACCGAACTGGTCAAAATGATCGATCCGCCGTTGCCTGCCTTGATCATCGGCCTCTTGGCGACGTCGACCGTGTGGAAGACACCGGTGAGGTTGACGTCGATGACGTCCTGCCAGGCGTCCTCGCCTGCCATCGGGGCGATGCCGGCATTGGCGACGACCACGTCGAGCCGTCCGCCGAGCCGTTCGACGCCGTCGGTCAGGGCGGTCTTCAACGCGGCGCGGTCGCGGACATCGGCCTGCGAGGCGACGATCCGCGCACCGGTGTCCTCGACCAGTTTGACCGTGCCCGCCAGGTCATCCGGTGTCGCCAACGGATACGGCACCGACGCGATCTGGTCGCACAGATCGACCGCGATGATGTCGGCGCCGTCGGACGCCAGCCGCAGCGCATGCGCGCGACCCTGCCCTCGCGCCGCCCCGGTGATGAAGGCGACCTTGCCCTCGAGTGGACGCATCAGAATCTCCCGGTCAGGGCCGCAGTAGGCCCTTGGCCGGATCGCCGGCCGGAACCGGTTCGAGCATCTTGATGTCGGGGGCGCCGTCCAGATGTTCGCCGACCTCGGCGAACAGGGTGGCGATGCCCGGCGCGGTGCCGTGGGTCTTGAGCGCATCCGCGTCGGCCCACTGCTCGACGAACACGAACGTGCCGTTCGCCTCGTGCAGCGAGTAGAGGTCACAGCCCGGCTCGGAGTGCACTGTCGCGATGGCCTTCTTGCATGCCTCTCGCACGGTCTCGACCGACTCGGGCTTGGCGGTCATGGTGGCGACGACGACTACGGGCATGGGCGGTGAACTCCTCGACAAGTGACGGCCGGATCGGACAGGTGTCCACCCTACTCACGGCGACGCCACCGAGACGCAGGTGAAACCATTCTGTGACCCGTGTGGCTGATGGTGCATGTGGGGCGTAAGCGACTAGGCTGACACCCATGGCTGGTAAGACCGTCGCCCGCTCCGGCGCCCGTACGAGCAGGTCAAAGCCCGGAACGGGGAGTGGTGCACGGCCCAGTCGGCCCGCCAAGTCGTCCGCACCCCGGCGCAAACCGGCGCCGCGGCGCCATCCGTCCCCGGTCGGTGCCGCCGGTGCCGCCGTGGGCCGGGGAGCCCGCGCCGGGTGGCTGATGCTGGCGAAGGGGGCCGGATCGACGGCCCGCTCGGTCGGCCGCGCCCGCGAGATCGAGCCCGGGCACCGCCGCGACGGGGTGGCTCTGGCGCTGCTGGGGATCGCGGTCGTGGTGGCCGCCGGGTCGTGGTTCGACGCCGCCCGCCCAGTCGGCGAGTGGATCGACACCGTGCTGCGCACGCTCGTCGGCGACGCCGTCGTCCTCGTTCCCGTGGTGCTCGCGGCCGTCGCCGTCGCGCTCATGCGCAGCGAACCGGATCCGGAGGCCCGCCCGCGACTCCTCCTCGGCGCGACGATGATCACGCTTCCCGCGCTGGGTCTGTGGCACCTGTGGTCGGGGTCGCCGCAGGCCCCGGGGGAGCGCCAGGAGGCAGCCGGGTTCACCGGTTTCGCCATCGGGGGCCCGCTCGCCGACGGGCTGACCGCGTGGATCGCCGCGCCGCTGCTGTTCATCGGGGTGCTGTTCGGGGTGCTGCTGATCACCGGGACGACGATCCGGGAAGTGCCGGAGACGGTTCGGGCGATGTTCTCGACCCGCGGATACGACTACGACGACTACGACGAGTACGGCGAGTACCGCGACGAAGACGACGGTTATGACGAGCCGGAAAGCGCTGCGGCCGAAGACTTCTCGGACGGCTACTACGACGACCCCGCGGTATCCCGGGACGAGCAGCTCTGGCCGTCGGGATCGCCGATGGAGAACTATCCGCTCGATCCGCCTGACGTCGAGGAGCCGCCCACGCTCCCCGAGATCGCCGCACTGCCTGCCGCGCCCGAGGTGAAGCCGAAGCGCAAGAAGCCGGCCGTCGAGAAGAAGCCTGTCGAGGACCAGGACACGCTGTCACTCGACCGCATCGTCGAAGGCCCCTACACGCTTCCGGCGCTGGACCTGCTGATCGCCGGTGACCCGCCGAAGCTGCGCAGTTCGGCCAACGACCGCATGATCGACTCGATCAACTCGGTGCTGCAGCAGTTCAAGGTCGACGCCGCCGTCACGGGCTGCACCCGTGGGCCCACCGTCACCCGCTACGAGGTCGAACTCGGACCCGGCGTGAAGGTCGAGAAGATCACCGCGCTGCAGCGCAACATCGCCTACGCGGTGGCCACCGAGAGCGTCCGCATGCTGGCGCCCATCCCGGGCAAATCGGCCGTCGGTATCGAGGTGCCCAACACCGACCGCGAGATGGTGCGTCTGGCCGACGTCCTCACCGCGCCGTCGACCCGGCGCGACCACCACCCGCTGGTGATCGGGCTCGGCAAGGACATCGAGGGCGACTTCATCTCGGCCAATCTCGCCAAGATGCCCCACCTCCTGGTCGCGGGGTCGACGGGTTCGGGCAAGTCCAGCTTCGTCAACTCGATGCTGGTGTCGCTGCTGGCCCGCGCCACGCCGGACGAGGTCAGGATGATCCTGATCGACCCGAAGATGGTCGAGCTCACGCCCTACGAAGGCATCCCGCACCTCATCACGCCGATCATCACCGAACCCAAGAAAGCCGCGGCCGCGCTGTCCTGGCTGGTCGAGGAGATGGAACAGCGCTACCAGGACATGCAGGCCTCCCGGGTGCGTCACATCGACGTGTTCAACGAGAAGGTGCGGTCGGGGGAGATCACCGCACCGCTGGGCAGCGAGCGTGTCTACAAGCCGTATCCCTACATCCTCGCGATCGTCGACGAACTCGCCGACCTGATGATGACCGCGCCCCGCGACGTCGAAGAGGCAATCGTGCGCATCACGCAGAAGGCGCGCGCGGCCGGCATCCACCTGGTGCTGGCCACCCAGCGGCCGTCGGTCGACGTCGTCACCGGTCTGATCAAGACCAACGTGCCGTCGCGGCTGGCGTTCGCCACGTCGTCGCTGACCGACAGCCGCGTCATCCTGGACCAGCCGGGCGCCGAGAAGCTGATCGGTATGGGCGACGGGCTGTTCCTGCCGATGGGCGCGGGTAAGCCGATCCGATTGCAGGGTGCGTTCATCACCGACGAGGAGATCCAGGCCGTCGTCTCGGCGAGCAAGGACCAGGCCGAGCCCGAGTTCGTCGAGGGCGTCACCGCGGTCAAGGCCGGCGAACGCAAGGACGTCGACCCCGACATCGGCGACGACATGGACGTTTTCCTGCAGGCTGTCGAGCTCGTGGTGTCGTCGCAGTTCGGCTCCACCTCGATGCTGCAGCGCAAGCTGCGGGTCGGGTTCGCCAAGGCCGGCCGGTTGATGGACCTGATGGAGAACCGCGGCATCGTCGGCCCGTCGGAAGGGTCCAAGGCGCGCGAGGTCCTGGTCAAACCCGACGAATTGGCCGGCACGCTGATGCTGATCCGCGGCGGGAGCGACGCGAACGGCGCCGACGACGAGTGATTTGTGCACGTTCGCGAGCGGTGGGCGCTCGTTGACGTGCACAAATCGCTATAGGGTGGCGAGCATCCTGGTGTTGCCGAGGATGTTCGGCTTCACGTAGGACAGGTCGAGGAACTCCGCGACACCGGTGTCGTACGAGCGGCACATCTCCTCGTACACCTCGGCGGTGACCGGTGTGCCGTCGATCTCGGCGAAGCCGTGGCGGGCGAAGAACTCGACCTCGAACGTGAGCACGAAGATGCGCTCCAGGCGCAGCTCGCGGGCGACGTCGAGCAGCCGCTCCACGATGAGATGCCCGACACCGCGACCCCTGACCTTGGGGTGCACCGCCACCGTGCGGACCTCGCCGAGGTCGGCCCACAGCACGTGCAGGGCGCCGCAGCCGATCAGCTCACCGTCGAGTTCGGCGACCCAGAACTCCTGCACGGCCTCGTAGATGTTGACGAGGTTCTTCTCCAGCAGGATCTTGCCGGCGTAGATGTCGACGAGACCCTTGATCGCGGGAACGTCGGAGGTGCGCGCACGGCGCACGGTGACCTGCTCGGTGACCTCGTCGACCGGGTTCTGATCCGCTGCGCTCACAGGTGCGAGAATATCGGCTGAGCCAACCGATATTCTGTGTCGGTGTCGGGCCCGTCTCCTACTGATCCGGTGGTGCCGCGCGCCCGAGTGGCGAATATCGCCAATGTCCTCACCGGCGTGCGGTTCGTGCTGGTGCCGGTGTTCCTCGCGGCGTTGTTCGTCGGCGACGGGCATGAAACGTACTGGCGCGTCGTTGCTTTCGTGGTCTTTGCGGTGGCGGTGATCACCGATCGCTTCGACGGTGCGCTGGCGCGAAGCTACGGCATGGTCACCGAGTTCGGCACGCTCGCCGACCCGATCGCCGACAAGGCGCTCATCGGTGCCGCGCTCGTCGGCCTCTCGGTGCTGGGTGACCTGCCCTGGTGGGTGACCATCGTCATACTCGCCCGCGAACTCGGTGTCACCGTGCTGCGGTTCGCGGTGCTGCGCCACGGCGTGATCCCGGCCAGCCGCGGCGGCAAGGTCAAGACGCTGGTGCAGGCGGTCGCGATCGGGCTGTTCGTGCTGCCGCTGGCGTCCTGGCCCGGGCAATGGCTGGTGGTGGCCTGGGTGACCATGGTGGCCGCGGTGGTGCTGACCCTGCTCACGGGGCTGGACTACGTGGTGTCGGCGATTCGGGATTCCCGTGATCGACCCGCTGCTCACTGACGACGCCCGCGCGCTGGTCGCCGACCTGACCGTGCGGCATCAGAGCGTGGCGACCGCCGAATCGCTGACCGCGGGCCTGTTGACCGCGACGCTCGCGGGCGTGCCCGGCTCCAGCGCGGTACTCCGCGGTGGCCTGATCACCTACACCGAGGACACCAAGATCGCACTGGCAGGCGTGGCGCCGCAGGTCCTCGAGGCCGTCGGACCCGTCGCCGCTCCCACGGCGCGCGCGCTCGCGGTCGGTGCACGCCAGCGCTGCGCGGCGACCTGGGGTGTGGGGCTGACCGGGGTGGCCGGACCCGAGCCGCACGGCGGTCATCCGGTGGGCACGGTGTTCCTGGGCCTGGCCGGGCCGGTCGACACCGAGGTGGTCGAACTGCGGCTGGCCGGGTCGCGCTGGGACATCCGCAAGGCGGCGGTCGACGAGGCGATCGCCCGACTGCGGACGCTCGTGGCACATCAGTGATCTGAAACTCTTTCGATTGCGGGAACCGCGTCGGCGCCCACCGCGTTGTCCAGGTAGCGAACAGCCAACGAAGGAGGGGCACCATGGCGGCATTGCTGCGCGAGGTGATCGGCGACGTGCTGCGCCGTGCCCGCACCTCACAGGGCCGCACCCTGCGGGAAGTCTCCGACACCGCCCGGGTCAGCCTGGGTTATCTCTCCGAGGTGGAACGCGGCCGCAAGGAGGCCTCCAGCGAGCTGTTGGGCGCCATCTGTGGCGCGCTCGACGTCCCGCTGTCGCAGGTGCTCTCCGACGCCGGTGCGGAACTGGCCCACCAGGAGCACGCCGCGGCTCCGGTCTCGAACATCGACGCGACCACGAAGGTCGTGATTCCGCAGGCTGTCTCGATGGCCGTTGCCTGACCAGGAGCCTGCACCCCGGCCCGACCCGTCGTCCGAAATCCCGGCGGGGGTGTGGTGACGTGTGCAGAACCGATAAGTTGGCAGTACCCAGTCGACAAGACCCGAAGGCGGAGTGAACGCGATGGCCAACCCGTTCGTCAAGGCGTGGAAGTACATGATGGCGCTGTTCAGCTCCAAGGTCGACGAGTACGCCGACCCCAAGGTGCAGATCCAGCAGGCGATCGAAGACGCGCAGCGCCAGCACCAAGCCCTGACACAACAGGCCGCGCAGGTCATCGGCAACCAGCGTCAGCTGGAGATGCGGCTGAACCGGCAGCTGGCCGACATCGAGAAGCTGCAGGTCAACGTCCGCCAGGCGCTCACCCTCGCCGACCAGGCTGTGGCCAACGGTGACGCCGCCAAGGCCACCGAGTACAACAACGCCGCCGAGGCGTTCGCCGCCCAGCTGGTGACCGCCGAGCAGAGCGTCGAAGACCTCAAGGGTCTGCACGACCAGGCGCTGCAGGCCGCCGGCCAGGCCAAGAAGGCCGTCGAGCAGAACGCGATGATGCTGCAGCAGAAGATCGCCGAGCGCACCAAGCTGCTCAGCCAGCTCGAGCAGGCCAAGATGCAGGAGCAGGTCAGCTCCTCGCTGCGGTCGATGAGCGACATGGCGGCCCCGGGCACCACGCCCAGCCTCGACGAGGTGCGTCAGAAGATCGAGCGGCGCTACGCCAACGCGATGGGCGAGGCCGAACTCGCGCAGAACTCCGTGCAGGGCCGGATGCTCGAGGTGCAGCAGGCCAGCGTGCAGATGGCCGGCCATTCGCGGCTCGAGCAGATCCGCGCGTCGATGCGTGGTGACGCGCTGCCGTCCGGCGGTGCGACCCCGGCGGTCAACCCCGCCACCCCGGCCGCCAATCCGGCTCAGCCGGCGCCGGAAAACCCCTTGTCCCAATAGGTTCGCGAGGTGAGGCAGTGAAGACGCAGACCAGACCGGCCCCGACGGCGTGGCGTTCGATGCTGCAGCGCGGGGTGGACACCGCGGCCGAACTGTCCGATGTGGTGGCCGACAAGCTGCACGCCGCCGCGGATCCGAGGGCCAAGCTGCTGCGCAAGCGGCGCTGGGCATTGCGGCTCGGGCTGTTCTTCACCGTCACGAGCGTGTTCTGGATCGTGGTCACCGCGGTGCTCGCGGCGTGGAGTACTCCGTTCTGGGTGTTCATCATCACCGGGGCGATCGCCGCGGGCGCGATGTTCCCCGCCACCCTGCTGCTGCTGCGCTACCGCTGGCTGCGGGCGGAACCGCTGCCGCCGGCCAGGGCGCGGGCGTCACGCCGGCTGCCACCGTGGAATTCGGCCGCCCGGGCACCGATGGCCGCGTTGATCTCCGCCGAGCGGGGGATGTTCTCGTTGCTCGGGGTCATGGAGCGTGGCCGGATGCTGCCCCAGGACGAACTGCGTGAGCTGAGCGCGGCGGCGCAGCAGAGCGCGGCGACCATGGCCGCCACGGCCGCCGAGGTGGTGTCGATGGAACGTGCGATGTCTTCGACGCCGCCGGCGCGGGCGCACCTCGCGCCGACGGTCCGGGCATTCACCGCACAGATGGATCAGGGCGTGCGGCAGTACCACGAGATGGTCGACGCGGCAGCACGACTCGTGTCGGCGGCCAACAGCGGACCGATGTCGAGTTCGCCGCTGTCCCATTCAACGATGTACGGTCGGCGCTACCGCGACGAGCTGGTCAATGCCACCGATCGGCTGCAGGGCTGGGCGCAGGCGTTCGACGAGCTGGGGCAGCTGCGCCGCGGCGCCTAGCTACAGCGTGGGCCGCAGCGCGGGAACCGCGGCGCCGAGCAGGCCGCGCACCGTCGCCTTGACGAAGTCGAACATGTCGAAGTAGTCCCGCCACAGCGTGATCTGCCCGGCATGGACCTCGAACACCCCGCACACCCAGAACTGCAACCGCACCGGCCCGAACACCAGCACGTCGGTCCGTTCGGTGAGCACCGTGTCTCCGTCGGCGGCGATCCGGTGGATCTTCACCTCGAAGCCGAACTTGCCCTGGCCGCGCCGGAACAGCCCGGAGATCCGCTCACGACCCCGGATGATCGGGAAGCCGACGTTGTGCCAGGCGATGTGGTCGGCCATCAGGGAATCGGTGGTGTCGAAGTCCTCGTCCTGAAGGGCGTAGAGGAACGTTTCGACCGTGCGCGCGTTGGTGGTGCTCTGCAGGGCTGAGGTGGCGCCGTTGCTCGAGTCGGTCATGCCGGTCAAGGGTAGTCCTCCGCCTGTCCGTCCCCGACCCGGAACGGCTGTGGCAGGGTGGGCGGGTGCGTGTCGCCGTCGTCGCCGGTCCCGACCCCGGCCACGCTTTCCCCGCCATCGCGCTGTGCCGGAAATTCGCGGTCGCCGGTGACGAGCCGACGTTGCTGACCGGGGTCGAATGGCTCGACACCGCGCGGGCGGCGGGGGTGGCCGCCGAGGAGCTCGTCGGCCTCGACCCGACCGAGGCGGACGACGACACCGACGCAGGCGCCAAGATCCACCAGCGGGCCGCGCGGATGGCGGTGCTCAACATCCCGGTGATCGAGGCGTTGGCCCCCGACCTGGTGGTGTCCGACGTCATCACCGCGTGTGGCGGCCTGGCGGCCGAACTGCTCGGCCGGCCCTGGGTCGAGCTCAACCCCCATCCGCTGTACCGCCCGTCGAAGGGCCTGCCGCCGCTGGGCAGCGGACTCGGCCCGGGGGTGGGGCTGCGCGGCAGGGCGCGCGACACCGTGATGCGGGCGCTGACGGCACGGTCGTGGCGGGAGGGCCTGCGTCAGCGCGCGCAGGCGCGGGCGGGTATCGGGCTGCCCGCCGACGACCCCGGCCCGTTGCGCCGGCTGATCGCCACACTGCCTGCGCTGGAGGTGCCGCGTCCGGACTGGCCCGCCGAGGCGGTGCTGGTCGGCCCGCTGCACTTCGAGCCGACCTCGCAGGTGCTGCCGGTGCCGCCCGGTGACGGACCGGTGGTGCTGGTCGCCCCGTCGACGGCGAGTACGGGGGAGCAGGGGGTCGTCGAGGTGGCGCTGGACGCGTTGACGCCGGGTGACGTGCTGCCCGCCGGGGCGCGGGTCGTGGTCTCGCGGCTCTCGGGTGCCGACGGGCCGGTGCCGCCGTGGGCCGTCGTCGGGCTGGGCCGTCAGGACGAACTGCTCACCCATGCCGACGTGGTGATCTGCGGCGGCGGGCACGGCATGGTTTCCAAGACGCTGCTGGCCGGTGTGCCGATGGTGGTGGTGCCCGGTGGTGGAGACCAGTGGGAGATCGCCAATCGAGTTGTGCGACAAGGTAGTGCACAACTCGTGCGACCGCTGAGCGCGGAGGCGTTGGGGACGGCGGTCCGCGAGGTGCTCGGCACGCCGAGTTACCGGACGGCAGCCCGCCGGGCGGCGGCGACCGCGGGGCAGGTCACCGATCCGGTACAGGTGTGCCACCGTGCGCTCGCGTAATTTGGTGTCGTGCGACTGACCGAATTCCGCGAACTCGTCGATGGCCAGTTCGGCTCCATCCGTGGCCGGTCGCTGCTCGTCGACCACGTCCTGAGTGAACTCGGCGGGCGCACCGGGGCCCAGGCCATCGAGGATGGCGTCGAACCGCGCGACGTGTGGCGGGCGCTGTGCGCGGACTTCGACGTCCCGCGCGATCAGTGGTGAGCGCGGGTCAGCCGGCGTCGCCGACAGGTTTCACCGCACCGCCCGTGCGGACGTCGTCGCCGCCTGAGTCGCCGGTGTCCGGCTTCGCGGTGGTCTGGCGGCCCTCGTAGGGCGGTACGGCGGGTTGCGCATCCGACGGTGGCGCCTCGGTCTTCTCGCTTCCGGTGTGCGCGGATCCGCCCTGATCGGAATGCGCGGGCACCGACTCGTCCCCGCGATAGGTGCCCGACGGCCGGTCGGTCGGCCCTCCCGACGCCACATCGGCCCCGGTGTCACGTGAGCCCGGTGCGCCCCGCTGCTCCTGCGGCTCCTCCGACACGTGTTCATCTGAGGTGCTCATGTCAACTCCTCTCCGGCGGCCGCAGCACCGCTGCCGCCGGTCATCGGCTGCCCGTGCGCGCTGGTGCGCCCACGGTGGTGCGGATTTCGTTGACGAGGTCGAGCGTCGCGCGGGTCGCGGCCGCGAGCGCGGTGACATCGTCGTCGGTCAGGGCGCCGCAGACCCAGTCCCAGTGCGCGGCGACCCGGTCTCCCGGGTGCGGCGCCGCGATCAGCGATGCGCCGTTTCTGCGCCACCGCACCCGCTCGCCGATGGGCGCGCCGAGTGTCAGGGTTTCGCTCTCCGACGTCAGCGGACGCGTCCGCATCACGGCGTGGTCGCCGTCGACCGAGTCGACGGTGCCCCACCGGATGCGGCAGCTCTGCATGATCCGTAGCGGCGTGACCGGGTCGCGGTCCAGGAAGCGGACCCACGGATACACCACGAATACATGAAAACTATGGTGCGCCAGTATATTCCGTGAGGTCACCGCGTCCAGCAGGCCGGTGGTCTGCCCCGCGAATGCCCGTCGCACCCGGGTCAGGAGATCGCCCGGGTCGACGGCGGCCAGCAGCGCGCCACCGACCCAGTAGCTGTGCACCACCTCTTCGTCGAGAACGTCGGCACCACCGGCCGCCGCGGCGAGCGCGGCCAGATACGGCCAGGCGCCATCGAATTCGCGGGCCTGGCCCGCCAGCGCGGTACCCGCCCCGGGTATCACGGTGCCCGGGGGTCCGCAGTACCCGAGTTCGTTGGGCGGGAAGGCGTACTGGGAGAAGAGGGTGTGGCCGCCGTGCCGGGTCGGGAGGGGCATGTCAGCAGATCCGCGGAAGCTGTTCGCCGATAGGCAGATCCACCACTCGGGTTCCGCCGAGCGCGGTCCGGGCCACCACGATCCCGGCATGGTCGGCGACGCAGGCGCCGACGACGACGGCCCGGGCGCCCAGCGGATGGCCCCGCATCGCCTCGACCACCCGATCGGCGTCCGCGGCCGGAACGAACGCCACCAGCTTGCCCTCGTTCGCCACGTACATCGGGTCCAGGCCGAGCAGACCGCAGGCGTCGCGAACCTCGGGTGGTATCGGCAGGGCCCGTTCGTCGAGGGCGACGCCGACCCCGGCGGCCTGCGCGATCTCGTTGAGCGTGGCGGCCACTCCGCCGCGGGTGGGGTCACGCAGCGCATGGATGTCGGCGCCGGTGTCGATCATCGCCGCGACGAGTCCGTGCAGTGGCGCGGTGTCGCTGGCGATGCTGGTGCCGAACTCGAGGCCTTCGCGACAGCTCATCACCGCCACCCCGTGCACGCCGATGTCACCGCTGACGATGACGGCGTCACCTGCGGCCGCGCGTTGCGGCCGGATGTCGGCACGCGGGTCGATCATCCCGATACCGCTGGTGTTGAGGTAGATCCCGTCGCCGTGCCCGGAGTCGACGACCTTGGTGTCGCCGGTGACCAGCTTGACCCCCGCGGCCAGCGCCGCGGTGCCGACCGCCTGGGCGACCCGGGCCAACTCGTCGAGTGCGGTGCCCTCCTCGAGGATGAACGCCGTCGAGAGCACCGCGGGCACCGCGCCCGCCATGGCGAGGTCGTTGACCGTGCCGTTGACCGCCAGGTCACCGATTGTGCCGCCGGGGAACACCATCGGTTTGACGACGAACGAGTCGGTGGAGAACGCCAACCGGGTGCCGTTGAATTCGACGACGGCCGAGTCGCCCATCGCGGCGTCGGCGGCCGGGCCGAACGCGGGCAGGAACAGGTGCTCGATCAGCTCACCCGACATGGCGCCCCCGCCGCCGTGACCCATGACGATGTTCGGGGAATCCCGCAGGGGGGCCGGGCACACCCAGCTCTCGATGTCGATGGCCGCCGTCGGCGGCGTGTCCATGGCGCGCATCTCAGGCATGGCTCACCTCGAGGCGGCGGTACAGGTAGTAGGCCGCACAGGCGCCCTCCGACGACACCATCGTCGCGCCGAGGGGATTGCGAGGGGTGCACACCGTGCCGAACGCCGCGCACTCGTGCGGTTTGAGGAGGCCCTGCAGCACTTCACCCGACCGGCACAGCGCCGACTCCTCGGTGTGGATGCCGGTCACCGCGAAGCGGCGCTCGGCGTCGAACTCGCGGTAGGCGGGGGCGAGCCGCCAGCCGCTGCCCGGGATCATCCCGATGCCGCGCCAGCTGCGGTCGGTGATCTCGAAGACGTCGGCGAGCATCGCCTTGGCCGCCGGATTGCCGTCGTCGCGCACGGCGCGCGGATAGGCGTTCTCGAGCTCGTGGCGGCCCGACTCGAGCTGGATGACCGTGCGCCGGATGCCTTCCAGGATGTCGAGCGGCTCGAACCCGGTCACGACGATGGGGATGGCGTACCTGTCGCACAGCGACGGATACTCACCGGTGCCCATCACCGAGCAGACGTGGCCGGCGGCGAGGAACGCCTGCACGCGGCAGCTGGGGGACTCCATGATCGCCGAGATCGCCGGCGGCACCAGCACATGCGACACCAGCAGGGAGAAGTTGGCGATGCCGAGGCGCTTGGCCTCGTACACGGTCATGGCGTTGGCCGGAGCGGTGGTCTCGAATCCGATGCCGAAGAACACCACCTGCCGGTCCGGATTCGCTCGCGCCAACCCCAGCGCGTCCAGAGGTGAGTACACCACCCGCACGTCGCCGCCCTCGCTCTTGACCCGGAACAGATCCTTCGCACTGCCCGGCACCCGCAGCATGTCGCCGAACGAGCAGAAGATCACCTCCGGGCGGGACGCGATCTCCAGCGCCTTGTCGATGATCTCCAGCGGAGTGACGCACACCGGACACCCCGGGCCGTGGATCATCTCGATCTGGTCCGGCAGCAGCTGGTCGATACCATGGCGGATGATCGAATGAGTCTGTCCGCCACACACTTCCATGATCGCCCAGCGCCGCGTGGTGACCGCCTTGATCTGTGTCACGAGTTTGGCCGCCAGGTGGGGGTCGCTGAACTCGTCCAGGTACTTCACTCCTGTCACCTCCCGCTGTCGGGGTTGGCCACACCGGCCTGCCGGGCGGCCAGCTCGAACCCGTCACCGAACTCCTCGGCGAGCACGCCGAGATGTTCGAACTCGCGCAGCGTGCGCATCGCCGACTCCTCGTCGAGGCGCTGAATCGCGAACCCGACGTGTACAACGACGTACTGCCCGGGCTGCGCGTCCGGGATGTACTGCAGGCACACGTCTTTCCTGATGCCGCCGAAATCGACGACGGCCATCAACGTGCCGTCGCGGTCGCACACGCTCACGATCTTTCCCGGAACCGCCAGACACATCGGCGTCCTCCTTTCTCAAGGTCCCGACCCGTCACCCGGCATTGGCGACCATCAACTGACCCAGCGCGATACCGCCGTCGTTCGGCGGCACCCGGTGGTGGGTGATCACCCGTATGCCGCGAGCTGCCAACCCGCCCAGCACCATTCGCAGCAGCAGTGAGTTCTGGAACACCCCGCCGGAAAGCGCCACGACCGATTCGGTGCCGTCGGCCAACCGCACGACGAGGTCGGCCAAGGCGCGGTGGAACCGCCACCCGATCAGCGCGGCCGGCACCCCGTGCAGCGCATCGCCGACGACCGCGCGCAGCACCGGGGTGGGGTCGATGACCGCCGGCGCCGCGCGGTCGTCGACGGTGAACCAGTACGGCGCCGTGGCACCGGCTGCCGTGCGCGCGAGCCCCTCGAACTCGATCGCCGCCTGGGCCTCGTAGTCGACGGTCTGCCGCACGCCGGCGAGCGCGGCGACCCCGTCGAACAGCCGGCCCATGCTCGACGTCGGCGCACAGTGCAGTCCGGTGTCGAGCTGGTGGCGCAGCACCCGGCGCTCGTCGTCCGGGCACGCCTGTACGGGAGCCAGACCCTCATCCCAGGGCAATCCCGCCGCCCACAGATGGGCCAGCGCCATCCGGTAGGGGCGCCGCACACTGACGTCGCCGCCGGGCAGCGGCACGTATCGCAGCGCGGCGACCCTGCGGTAACCCTTGTAATCGGCCACCAGCACCTCGCCGCCCCAGACCGCACCGTCGGGCCCGAAACCCGTTCCGTCGAAGGCGAACCCGAGGACCGGCTGCGAGCCGTCGAGGCCGTGCTCGGCCATCACCGCTGCGATGTGGGCGTGGTGGTGCTGTACCGCCCGCACCGGTCGCCCACCGGCGTGCCGGTGCGCCCAGGCCGTCGAGCGGTACCGCGGGTGGGCATCGGCTGCCACCACCACGGGGGTGACGCCGGTGAGCTGGCGCAGATGCTGTTCGGCCGCGGTGAAGGCCGACAGCGTCGTCAAGTCGTCCATATCGCCGATGTGCTGGCTCAGCCAGGCGTACCGGCCGTCGGCGAGCGCCATCGTGTTCTTCAGATCCGCCCCGACGGCCAGCGTCGGCGAGACCGCGACGGGCAGCGCGACCGGCAGGGGGGCGTAGCCCCGGGACCGCCGGACGGGCAGTTCCCTGCCGTCGAGCACCCGCACCACGGAGTCGTCGCACGGCACGAGGATCGGCCGGTCGTGCAGCAGCCACCCGTCGGCGATTCCCGACAACCGGTCGAGCGCGTCGTCGTCGCGGTAGCACAGCGGCTCGCCGGCGAGGTTGCCCGACGTCATGATCAACACCTGCGGGCCGGGCTCATCGCCGGGCAGCCCGAACAGCAGGGTGTGCAGCGGCGAATAAGCCAGCAGCACACCAAGATCGGGGTTGGCCGGTGCCACGTTCGCCGCCACCTGCGCCCCGGTCCGGCGCGCCGCCAGCACGATCGGTCGTTGCGGCCCGGCGAGCAAATGGCGCGTCGGTTCGTCGAGGACGATGATCCGTCCAGCGGTGTCGAGGTCGGCTGCCATGACGGCGAACGGTTTGTCACCGCGGCGCTTGCGGCGGCGCAGTTCGGCGACCGCCGCCCGGTCTGCGGCGTCACACGCCAGGTGGTAGCCGCCGATCCCCTTGACCGCCAGCACCCCGCCGTCGCGCAGCAGTCGCCGCGCCCCGGCCAGCGCGTCCTCACCGGTGCTGACGGGTGCGCCCGCCGACCGGAACGACAGCGTGGGCCCGCACGAGGGGCAGCACACGGGCTGTGCGTGGAACCTGCGGTCGGTGGGGTCTGCGTATTCGCGGGCGCAGTCGGGGCACATGGCGAACCCGGCCATCGAGGTGGCAGCGCGGTCGTAGGGGAGCGAGGAGATGATGGTGAACCGCGGCCCGCAGTTCGTGCAGTTGACGAACGGGTGACGATAGCGGCGGTTCCGCGGATCCCGTTGCTCGGAAGCGCATTGCGCGCACATCGCCACGTCGGGCGAGGCCAGCGTGCGCCCGCCGCCGCGTGACGTGTCGGCGATGAAGAACCCGGTTCCCCCGGCCGCCGGCACCTCGGCGGTCTCGATGCGCTCGATGACGGCGAGCGGCGGCGGCTGGTCGCGCACCCGGTCGTGGAAAGTGGCCAGCGCATCCGCGGCACCCTCCACCTCGATGACGGCGCCCGCGCTGTCGTTGCGCACCGAACCGGACAGCCCCAGCGCGGTGGCCGTGGTGTACACGAACGGCCGGAAGCCGACGCCCTGCACCACGCCGTGCACGCACATCCGCATCCGCCGGCGCGTCACGGTGCGGGCCCCGCATCCGGCACCGTACCGTGGGCCATGAGCTCGAGCCCGGCCAGCGCCGCGGCCGCACCGGCGTGATCGGTCTTCTCGACGACGAACCCCATGTGGATGATCACCCAGTCGCCGGATACGAACGTCTCCTCCGGCAACATGCCCACGTTCACCTTGCGGTGCTCCCCGGCGACATCGACGAGGGCGAGCTGGTCGCCGTAGCCCTCCACCATCCGCACCACCCGGCCGGGGATCCCGAGGCACATCGACCTCACCCCGGTCCCGTCGGGGCCAACCGGCCCGCCACCACGGTCTCGACCGCCTGCACTGCGATGGGTACGGCCGCGGCGACCGGGACGCTCAACCCGATGCCCTCCGTCACGCTGGCGACCTCACAGCCGACCACCACCGTGTGCGGTGGGCGTCCGCCGAGCGCGGCGAGGCTGGCGAAGACGGCCGCAGGGTCCATCGCGTGGGCGTCGACACCGACAGCGCGACCGGTGTTTTCGATGTCCGCCTCGAAAACGTGCACCGTACCCGGCGCGCCGCGGCTCGGCACGGCGTCGACGAGTACGAGCAGCCCCCAGCCGTCGAGCAGATCGTAGGCCAGGTGCATACCGCGGATGCCGTAATCCACTGCGCGGGCCCGCGGATCGGTGATTCCGGGCGCGGCATGGCGGATCACCTCGGGACCGAACCCGTCGTCGCCGAGGAAGATGTTGCCGATACCGGCGATCAGGATGCCGGACGTGACGTCACCTTCGCTCACATCCGGCGGATCTTCAGATAGCGCCTGGCATCCGGTACGGAACGCAGCCCCAGAATGACCGCGAACAGCAAGATGATCGCCGTGAGGACCACGGCGATCCAGCCGACTACCTCCATGACGGGCTCCCTTCGTTGATCGGTTCGAGTTCGTCGGGTGCGAAGTAGAGATAGCGCCCGTATACGTCGTGCAGGTCGGCGCCGGGATCGTCGTCGAGGACGACGCCGATCTGCGCGTCGCCGTCGACCGTCTCGTGCACCGAGGCGACGTGGGCGAGCCGGTCGGCGTAGAACAGGTCCTGGGCATCGGCGCGCCGCGACGGGTGCAGGCGCACCGGGCTGCCGCGGCAGACGCGGACCCCGCCGACCAGCACGGCGTCCCGTTCGGGTGCCACGGCGGTGTCGGCGAGCGGGTCCCACCAGTCGACCCCGTCGGGTATCTCGGGGATCAGCGGTGGGTCGCCAGCGTGCGGTTCGCGCAGCACCCCGTGCAGGTTGAGCATCGCCTCCGGCGACATCGCGTCGCAACGATCGATGATCGCGGCGGCGAGCGGGTCGGTGGCGCGGGCCTGGGCCTTCTCCTGCTCGGTCATCGTCATGACGCGCAGCGTGAGGATCTCGTCGATCTCGGTCGAATCGTAGAGCGCCCCTTCGCTCTGCGCGGCGATCTCGGGGTGGTCGTAGAGGATGATCGGCGACATCAGGACGAGGTCGCGCGCACCGGGGGGCCCGGCCAGCACCGGGTAGCAGCGGTGCTGCGCACACCGGGCCGCGGCGTCGGTCACGGCGTCGGGTGGTTCCAGCAGTGAGACGAAGGCGCCGTCGCGGACTTCGGCGATGACGTGGGTGCCGATGAGTGATCGGGCGATGGCGTCGTCCTTGCCGTCGGCGGCCGGGCCCGTGTTGCGGACGCTGACCGTCACCCGGATCAGCGGGCCGTCGGACTGGGCGCGGACGGTCAGCTCGGCATGCAGGTCGCATCGGGTGCGCACGAGCTGCCCGCCGTCGACCGTCTCGATGTCGCAACCGGATCCGGTGTGGATCGCCAGGCGCAGTGTCATCGTCTCCAGCGGAACGGGGTCCACCGGCACGTCCCGGGTCACGGCTTCATCCCACGTCATCCACGAGCCGCCGGCGGTGGCGAGTTCGTCGACCGGGGTGAACTCACCTGAGGGAGACGCTTTCTCGGCCTGGCGGCGCTGCAACTGCAGGAAGCGCACCGCCAACGACAGCGTCGGTCGACCCGCCGGCTCGACGAGTAGCTGCGCCGACAGTGAGTCGTCTTCACCGATGCCCGCCGCAGCCGCCCCCGGAGGACCCAGCACACCGAACTGCCAGCGCGCCTGATTCTTCCGCGACGTGGCCCGGTAGGGGTAGAGCAGGTAGCCCTCGTAGAGCACGGCATCGGCGACGGCGCGCGCCCGGTTCCAGTCGGCGGTCATGGCACCTCCTGCAGTGCTCGCCTCATCAACGACGTGAGCGCATCGTCGCAGGACAGCAACCCGTTGGCCGACCGGTAGGCGGCGAGCGCCGCGATGGTCTCGTGTCGCAGCCGCAGCCAGCCGGTGCCGGGGTAGTGCTGGGCGATGAGGTCGCGCCACACCGCGACCGGCAGGTCGTAGCGGTCTTCGCGGTCCCACGGAATCTGCGCGACGGTGAAGCCGTGCTCGCCGCGGCGGAACACGGTCCCGCTGAACAGGAACTGCAGGGGGATCACGCCGCCCTGCAGCGCGTGGAGGTACTTGGCGGAGGCCACCTCGACGTCGTAGGTGCACGCGAGGGGAAGGTCGATGCGGGTGGTGCCGGCGAACCCGGGCACCATGGTCGCGGCGTGCTGCCAGAGGAAGGTGTGCTGGGTCGCGCCCCACCGCTCGCGCGGACCGAAGAGGTCGGTCAGCCCCTCGGACTCGGCGTCGGTGTAGGACCGTCGCGGCGGGTCGATGCGGACCTGGCAGCGCAGCGCGATCGCGTGCACGGGATCCGCGCCGGCGTCGGTGATCCCGATGCTCGCACTCAGGATCGGGGTCACCGCATACGGTTCGGGTGTCACGTCGAGCACCGTGAACGTCCCGTCGCTGCTCATCGCGTCACGACCTTGCTGCGCGCCTCGACCGCCGCGAAGAAGCCGGTGAGGTAGTCGCGGACCTCCCCGCCGCCGTCGAATCCGCGCCAGAGCATGCGCAACCGGCCGACGAGCTCGTAACAGGCGTCGATCGGCAGCAGATAGCCGGTGGCACTGCTGGATTCGGCGGGCATTCGCACCAGCAACGCCTCGGTGTCGGCGGCCGGCAGGTCGACGCGCGGGTCGCCCTCCCGGACGTCTTGCCAGGCCGCGAGGTCGAGTTCGGATTCGGTCGCCCCCGCGGGTCCCGGGTAGAACGCGACGGTGCGTCCGAGCGCCGAGTTGCGGAAGAAGAATGCCAGCCCGACGGGGATCTGCAGCGCCTCCCAGCAACGCCGGTCGAGGCCGAAGCCCTCCAGCACCAGGTAGCGGTCCGGTACCGCGCGGAACCGTAACTGGGCGTGGGTGTCGGTGAACAGCAGGTAGCACCCGCGGCAGACGCACATCAGCTGACGGTCTTCGACATTCACCACGTGCTGGTGTTCGTCGGCGATCGGCTCGGTGCACATCTCGCAGCGCTCCCCGACGGGTCGGGGCGCGGTCCGGGCGGCCCGGATGCGGGCCAGGACGTCGTAGCCGGAGGTGGTCATCACGCCGCCCCTTCGGCGATCGCCATCGACCACACACCGGCCCGGTTGAGGACCGGCACGGGGTCGAGGCGCTGGGGGACTCCGACGCCCGCGCCGGCGGCCACCACATCGAACTCGGCTCCGCAACCGGGGCAACCCAGGTCCACGCCGTCCAGGTGCGCGCCGGCCAGCGACCGCCCGCACGAGGGGCAACGGTCGCGGTAGGCATAGACCACGTCGCCGAGCCGGCAGGCGAGCACCACGGTGCCCGCCACCACGAAACCGCCGACCTCCCCGGGCGCCAGCTCGTCCACCGCCGGCACCGGCAGCCACCTCGCGGGGCCGTGCACCCGGACCAACAGCGATTCGGCGGGGATCACCGTCGAAGGCGCTTCGGCGGCAACCACTTCGATGGTGTCGATCTCCGGGGCGGCGGCGCGCACGGCGTCCTCGACGGCCAGTTCGAGGGTTGCCGCGGACGACGGGCAGCTGCGGCAGCTGCCGGAGAAGCGCAACCGCACCGTCGCACCGTCGACATCGAGGAGGTGGACGTCGCCGCCGTGGGAGCCGAGGTAAGGCCGCACGGTGTCGAGTGCGTCGGTGATCCGCCGTTCGACGCTGTGCGGATGCAGGCCGTGCACCAGCAGCAGGCTGGCGACCAGCGGATCGGCGGCGACCGCCTCGGCCAACGACGGCTCTGCGGTCAGGGTGAGCCGCAGCAGTCGGGCCAGCGCCGCGCCGTAGAGGTCGGTGACCTCGCCGACCAGCTGTTCGGCGCGTTCGCGCGCGGCTGCGCCGCCGGCCGGGCTGGCGTCCAGGAGCGTCTGGATGCGCTCACCCGCTCCTGCCCATCGCGCGTCCTGGTCGCTCGGCGGGCTCATGTCCTATTCCCCGGTGACCGACTGGGTGGGGGAGTGCAACCGCTCCAACGACTTCCCGCCACCGAGGTACATGTGCACCCCGCAGGGCAGGCACGGGTCGAAGCTGCGCACGGTGCGCATGATGTCGATGCCCTTGAAGTGTTCCCGGTCGTTCTCCTCGAAGATCGGCTGACCCTGGACGGCATCCTCGTAGGGTCCCGGCGTGCCGTAGCTGTCGCGTGGACTGGCGTTCCAGGGAGTCGGCGGATAGGGGTGGTAGTTCGCGATCTTGCCGTCGCGGATGACCATGTGGTGGCTCAGCACACCGCGCACCGCCTCGGTGAAGCCGCAGCCGATGCCCTCGTCGGGCACCTCGAACGGCTCCCACGTCTTCGTACGTCCGGCCCGGATCTCGGTCAGCGCCTTGTCGGCGAAGTGCAGCGCGCACGCCGCCGCGTAAGCCTGGAAGTAGGTGCGGGCGCGGTTGCGCTCGAGGGTGTTGCTGCCGTGTTGCGGTATCGTCCACTCCAATTCGACCGGCCCCTTCAGCGCGGTCTTCGGCAGGTTGATCTGCACGCTGTGCCCGGTGGCCTTCACGTAGCCGATGTCGACGAGGTTGGCCAGCGCGGTGGACCACAGCCGGGCCAGCGGCCCACCGCCCGTGTCGAGCGCGAGGTGGTCGCGGCCGTCGAACCAGCGGGGTGACATCACCCAGCTGTAGTTCTCGTCGAGGTCGCGCTTCTGCGGTTTGGGGTTGGTGTGCTGGTTCCAGGGGTGCCTGCGGTCCACCGGATTGCCCAGTGGATCGGTCTTGACGAACATCTCCTGGTCGGTCCAGTCGTCGTAATAACTGTGCCCCAACAGGATCCGAATGCCGAGGTTGATGTCGACCAGTGAGGTGGTGACAAGTTTTCCGTCGACGACCACACCGGGCGTGACGAACATCTTGCGGCCCCAGTCCTCCATGTCCTTGTAGGCGAAGTTGCAGTGTTCGGGGTCCTGGAACGAGCCCCAGCAGCCGAGTACGGTGCGGCGCAACCCGACCTCGTCGTAACCGGGCAGAGCCTCGTAGAAGAAGTCGAACAGGTCGTCGTGCATCGGCACGACCTTCTTCATGAACTCGACGTAGCGCATCAACCGGGTCATGTAGTCGGTCATCAGCTGCACGGTCGCGCTCACCCCGATGCCGCCCGGATAGAGCGTCGACGGGTGCACGTGCCGACCCTCCATGAGGCAGAACATCTCCCGTGTCCACCTGCTGACCTGCAGTGCCTCGCGGTAGAACTCGCCGGTGAACGGGTTGAGCGCACGCATGATGTCGGCGACCGTGCGATAACCGTGCATATCGGCGTGGGGCGCCTGGACGTTCTCCGCTTTGGCCAGCACCGACGGGTTGGTCTCGGCGACCATCTTCTCGCAGTAGTCCACCCCGACCAGGTTCTCCTGAAAGATGTTGTGGTCGAACATGTACTCCGCGGCCTCGCCCAGGTTGACCAGCCACTCGGCCACGTGCGGTGGCTGCACGCCATAGGCCATGTTCTGCGCGTAGCACGAGCAGGTGGCGTGGTTGTCGCCACAGATACCGCAGATGCGGCTGGTGATGAAGTGAGCGTCGCGGGGATCCTTGCCCTTCATGAAGATCGAGTAGCCGCGGAAGATCGACGACGTGCTGTGGCATTCGACGACCTCGCGGTTGTCGAAGTCGACCTTGGTGTAAATGCCGAGGCTGCCGACGATACGGGTGACGGGGTCCCAGGCCATCTCCACCAGTTGACCGGGCTCCCGGGTGACGTGCGACGGCTTGGGGGTGATCGTGGTCATCGGTTACTTCTCTCGTAATCAGGCTGCGCCGGAGCGTGATCCACACGATTGAGCGCGCGCCCGTCGGCGGTGCGCACCTACTACCAGGTGCGCACCGCCCCCGTCTCGAGCGTGGTGCCGGGATGGCGCCACTTCGGTTCTTTGTCGACCGTGCGGCCGGTGACGTGACGCAGGCTGCGGATGACCGAGCCGTACATCGTGGATGCGGTCGTGGACACCTTGCCCCCCGGCGGCTCGTCCATGAACGGCATGAACTTGTCCGGGAATCCGGGCATGGTGCAGCCGATGCAGATCCCGCCGACGTTGGGGCAGCCGCCGATCCCGTTGATCCACCCGCGCTTGGGCACGTTGCACTTCACCACCGGTCCCCAACACCCCAGTTTGACAATGCATTTCGGGGATCCGTACTCGGTGGCGAAGTCGCCCTGCTCGTAGTACCCGGCACGATCACACCCTTCGTGCACGGACTGGCCGAACAGCCACTGAGGGCGCAGCGCGTCGTCCAGCGGGATCATCGGCGCCTGGTCGGTAGCCATGTAGAGCAGATAGGTCAGGGTCTCCGAGAGGTTGTCGGGGTGGATCGGGCAGCCGGGGACACAGACGATCGGGATACCGGCCTTGCTCTTCCAGTCCCAGCCGAGGTAGTCCGGCACCCCCATCGCCCCGGTGGGGTTGCCCGACATGGCGTGGATGCCGCCGTAGGTGGCGCAGGTGCCCGCCGCGACGATGGCGGTCGCCTTGGGGGCCAGCCGATCGAGCCACTCGCTGGTGGTCATCGGCTGCCCGGTGGCCGGGTTGTTGCCGAACCCGCACCAGTACCCCTCGCTCTTGATCGCTTCGTTGGGGATGGACCCCTCGACCACCAGCACGAACGGTTCGAGCTCGCCTCTGTCCGCTTTGAAGAACCATTCGAGGAAGTCGTCGGCGCCCCCGTTCGGTCCGCATTCGAAGTCGATCAGGGGCCAGTGGACGGCGATCTTCGGCAGGCCGGGGAGGGCGCCGAGCGCGATCTCCTCGATGCTGGGTTGGGTGGCGGCAGTCAGCGCCACAGAATCGCCGTCACAACTCAATCCGGCGTTGATCCACAACACGTGGATCAATGCCTCTTCCGCTTTGACTGCAGCCTCACTTGGCATTGCCACAGCTTCCCGGGGCCGGGGCTGGCGACCCCTCGTGCCGCCGGAGTCGACCCTCGGCCCACTTGCGCGGCGCTAAGTTCTGGGTCTACTCCGGCGACAATGTCTTGTCAACGGCTCGTCGCTTCTCACTGGATCCCGTGAACGAAAACTCCGGCAGCCGTGGCGTCGATCCAGGCGTACCACTCGTCGAGCCCGTCCCCGCGGGTCGCCGACAACGGCAGGAGCACGACGTCCGGGTTGACCGCGCGGGTGTGGGCGGCGAACTGGTCGACGTCGAAGTCGACGTGGGGCAGCAGGTCGATCTTGTTGAGCACCACGAGGTCTGCGGCAGCAAACATGTGCGGGTACTTGCGTGGTTTGTCGATCCCCTCGGTGACCGAGATGATCACGACTTTGCTGTGTTCGCCGAGGTCGAACAGCGCCGGGCAGACCAGGTTGCCGACGTTCTCGATGAACAGCAGCGAGCCGGGATCCGGGTTGAGTGCGTCCAGCGCGCGCCGCACCATATCCGCATCGAGGTGGCAGCCGGCGCCGGTGTTGACCTGCACCGCACGCGCTCCGGCGGCGTGGATGCGTTCGGCGTCGAGCACCGTTTCCTGGTCACCTTCGATGACGGTGACCGCCCGGGTGGGGCTCAGGTCCCGGACGGTGCGTTCGAGCAGGGTCGTCTTACCCGCGCCGGGGGAGCTGGTCATGTTGAGTGCGATGACCTCGAGTTCGGCGAGGCGGTTGCGGTTCTGCTCGGCGATGAGGTCGTTCTTGTGCAGGACCTTCTGTTCGAGGGTGACGGTCTCGAGGTGGTCGTGTGGGTAGGGGTGGCCGTGCGGGTGTGGGTGGTCATGCGGGTGTGGGTGGTCATGCGGACGGGGCTCGCCGGCGAGGGTGATCACGGCGCCGTCGGCGCCGGTCGTGGAGCCGCAGCCGCAGGTGGCACACATGATCAACTCACTTCCATCGACAGGATGCGCATGTCCCGGCCGGCCAGTACCTCGACATCGGCACTTCCGCAGGGGCACAACAGGATCACGTCCGACAGGGCGAACTCGGCGCCGCAGGTCCGGCACCGCGCGAGCCCGGGGCGCACGTCGAGATCGAGACGGGCGCCGTCGGCGACGGTGCCCTCAGCGGCCAGGTCGAAGCAGAACAGCATGGCGTCGGGCACGATCGCGCACAGCGCCCCGACCTCCACGCGGACACTGTGCACGCGGCGCCCGGCGGCGTGGTCGCAGACCGCGTCGACAACACTCTGGGTGATCGCCATCTCGTGCATCGGTGCCGTCCCGGTGGGGATGTCCTCACGATAGGCCTCCTGCGCGGCCGGGTGGACCCGAAATCGGTGCTCGGCCGCGCAGTCGTCATGATCCCGTCGGCGTGTCCACTTGAGTCGAACAGGTGTTCGTCTATGGTGGGGGAAGTTCGACGGCTAGATGCTGCTCCCCACCGACGTATCGGTGACTTGTCGGTGGGTCCCTCTAGCGTCACGGCCAACTGATCGACACCGGTCAACGAACACCCACGAGGATGGAGACAGACATGGCACCGCAGGCACCCGATCGCGAGAAGGCCCTCGAACTCGCACTCGCACAGATCGAGAAGAATCACGGTAAAGGCTCGGTGATGCGGCTCGGCGACGATGTCCGCGCGCCGATCTCGGTCATCCCGACCGGCTCGATCGCCCTGGACGTGGCGCTGGGCATCGGCGGCCTGCCGCGCGGCCGTGTCGTCGAGATCTACGGTCCGGAGTCCTCGGGTAAGACCACCGTGGCGCTGCACGCGGTGGCCAACGCGCAGGCCGCCGGCGGTATCGCGGCGTTCATCGACGCCGAGCACGCGCTGGATCCCGACTACGCCAAGAAGCTCGGCGTGGACACCGACTCGCTGCTGGTCTCCCAGCCCGACACCGGTGAGCAGGCCCTCGAGATCGCCGACATGCTGATCCGCTCCGGTGCGCTGGACATCCTCGTCATCGACTCGGTTGCGGCGCTGGTGCCGCGCGCCGAGATCGAGGGCGAGATGGGCGACAGCCACGTCGGCCTGCAGGCCCGGTTGATGAGCCAGGCGTTGCGCAAGATCACCGGCGCCTTGAGCAACTCCAATACCACCGCGATCTTCATCAACCAGCTCCGCGAGAAGATCGGCGTGATGTTCGGGTCTCCCGAGACCACGACGGGCGGCAAGGCGTTGAAGTTCTACGCCTCGATCCGCCTCGACGTGCGGCGCATCGAGACGCTCAAAGACGGCACCGACGCGGTCGGTAACCGCACGCGCTGCAAGATCGTCAAGAACAAGATGGCGCCACCGTTCAAGCAGGCTGAGTTCGACATCCTGTACGGCAAGGGCATTTCCAAGGAGGGCTCGCTCATCGACATGGGGGTCGAGCACGGCTTCGTCCGCAAGTCCGGGTCCTGGTTCACCTATGAGGGCGAGCAACTGGGTCAGGGTAAGGAGAACGCCCGCAACTTCCTGCTGCAGAACGCCGAGGTGGCCAACGAGATCGAGAAGAAGATCAAGGAGAAGCTCGGTATCGGCGCCGTGTTGACCGCTGATGACGTCCTTCCCGCGCCTGTCGACTTCTGAGTCCGAGCCCGGCGACGATCCGAACTGCGACGATCCGAACCGGGACGATCCGAACCGCGAGGAGCAGGCGCACGCATATTGTCTGCGCCTGCTCACCGTGCGGGCGCGCACTCGAGCGGAGCTGGCGGGCAAGCTGACGCAGCGGGGTTACGCCGAACCGGTCGCGCAGCGGGTGCTCGACCGGTTGGCGAAGGTCGGGCTCGTCGACGACGAGGACTTCGCCGAGCAGTGGGTGAGGTCCCGGCACCTGTACGCCGGAAAAGGCAAGCGTGCGTTGGCCGCCGAGCTGCGCCGCAAGGGTGTCGACAACGAGGTGATCACTTCCTCGCTTGCCGACATCGACGCCGGGGCTGAACGCGACCGGGCCGAACAGCTGGTCCGCGACCGGTTACGGCGCGAGAAGCTCGACGACGAACCGGGCTCGGACCTCAAGGTGAAGCGGCGGCTGGCCGGCATGTTGGCCCGCCGCGGATACAGCCAGTCGATGGCGCTCGACGTGGTCACCGCCGAACTGGCTGGCGAGCGGGAGCGCCGGCGGGTCTAACCCGCCGGTCACACCACTTTCGCCCCGGGCGCGCCTTCCTGCTCGACGGCCTCGACCTCCAGCGGTGCCGGTCCGCGCCGGGATTGGCGCATCCGGCGTTCGAGCCTGGTCGCCAGCGCCGACAGCGCGAAGTTCACGCTGATCATCAGCGCGGCGATGACGATGAGCGCGGGGATGTAGTTGCCGTAGGACGATCCGACGACGGTGCCCTGGCGCACCATCTCGACGAAGGTGATCTGGTAGCCGATCGCGGTGTCCTTCAACACCACCACGAGTTGGGAGATCAACACCGGCAGCATCGAGGTGATGGCTTGCGGCAACAGGATCGAGCGCATGGTCTGACCCCACCGCAGGCCCAACGCTGATGCGGCTTCGGCTTGGCCGCGCGGCAGCGCGTTCACCCCGGCGCGGACGATCTCGGCGATGACGGCGCCGTTGTAGAGCGTGAGCCCGGTGATGACGCCGGCCAGCGCAAGATGTTGGGAGGGGAACACGTCGTAGAAGGCGTACAGGAAGTACGCGAAGATCATCATGATCAGCACGGGGACCGCGCGGAAGAACTCCACGATGACCGCGCACACCCACCGGATCGGGGTGATGGTGGACATCCGCCCCACTCCGAGGACGAACCCCAGGGCGAGCGCGAGCACGATCGACACCGCAGCCGCCGTCAACGTGCCCTGAACGCCGGGGAGCACGTAGGTGGTCCACAGGTTCGAGGTCAGGAACGGCTCCCACTTCGCCGCGGTGAGCTGACCTTTCGCCTCGAGCCGCGAGTACACCACCCACGCGATCACCGCGGTGATCGCCAACGTGATGCCGGTGATGACGAGATTGCGGATCCGGGCGCGCGGTCCCGGTGCGTCGAACAGCACGGTGCCGCTCATGACCGGCCTCCCCGCCCGATCGCCGGGACGTTCACCGGGCCGATCACCTGGCCACCGCCAATCGCTTTCCGAGCCAGCCGAACAGCAGTCCCAGCGGCAACGTCAGGATGATGAACCCCAGGGCGAAGATCGAGCCGACCACGAGCAGCGCCGCCGTGTTCTCGATCATTTCCTTCATCAGCAGCGCCGCCTCGGCGACCCCGATCGCCGACGCGATCGTCGTGTTCTTGGTCAGCGCGATCAACACCGACCCCAGCGGAATGACGACCGCGCGAAAAGCTTGCGGCAGCAGGATCATCCGCAGGTTCTGGCTGAACGTCAGACCGAGCGAGCGTGCCGCCTCGGCCTGACCCAGCGGCACCGTGTTGACCCCCGAACGCACCGTCTCGCACACGAACGACGCGGTGTACACGGTCAACCCGAGCACCGCCAACCGGAAGTTGCTGTCCTCGATCGAGGTGCTCGACTGCGGGTCGGCGAGCGTGATCCCGAGGGTCTGGGACACCCCGAACGAGCAGAACAGGATGATCAGCGTCAGCGGTGTGTTGCGGACGATGTTGACGTAGGTGGTGCCGAGCCAGGCCAGCATCGGCACCGGCGACAACCGCATCCCGGCCAGCACCGTCCCCAGGATGAGCGCTCCGACCGCGGAGTAGACCGTGAGCTGGATGGTGGTCCAGAAAGCCTCGAAGATCTGCGCGCGGTACTCGGTGAAAATCTCCACGGCCGGAGCCAGACCCCCGAATCAGTAGCGGTCGATTTGCGGCGGCGCAGGCGCCGTGATGCCCGCCGGGCCGAGATTCTTGTCGAAGGCTTCCTTCCAGGCGCCGCTCGACTCCATCTTCTCGAGCGCATCATTGATCTTGGTGCGCTGTTCGGAGTCGTCCTTCTTCAGACCGATGCCGTAGCGCTCCTCGGAGAACGTGTCGCCGACGATCTTGAAGGCCCCGGGAGTCTGCGCGGCGTACCCGGCCAGGATCACCTCGTCGGTGGTGACCGCGTCGATGGCGCCGTTCTTCAGGGCCTCGATGCACGCCGAGTAGGTGTCGTACTGCTGTAGCTGCACACTCGGGTACTCGTCTTTGATCTTCTGCGCGGGAGTCGAACCCGACACCGAGCACAGCCGCTTGTTGTTGGCCAGCGATGCGGCGCCGGTGATGTCGGTGTTGTCGTTGCGGACCAGCAGGCTCTGGCCGGTGAGCAGGTAGGGCCCGGCGAAGTCCACCTTCTCCTTGCGGGAGTCGGTGATCGAGTAGGTGGCGACGATGTAGTCGACCTGGTCGTTCTGGATCAGCGTTTCGCGCTGTCCGGACGGCGACTCTTTCCATTCGATCTGTTCGGGGCTGTAACCCAGCTCCTGGGCGACGTAGGTGGCGACGTCGACGTCGAAACCGCTCATCGTGCCGTCCGGGTTGCGCAGCCCCAGACCCGGCTGGTCGAACTTCGTGCCGATGACGATCTTGTTCTCGTCGCCGCCGCCGCCACCCCCTCCGCACGCGGTGAGAGCCAACGGCACCGCGACGGCCAGCGCGACAGCGGCCGCGGCGCGCTTGCGAGACAGCATCGAGAAGAACGGCATGGGTGGGGTTTCCTTTCGCCGAGCGTTAGTGATGGAGAATCTTGCCGAGGAAATCCTTGGCGCGGTCGGTCTGCGGATTGTCGAAGAACTGCGCGGGTTCGGCGTCCTCGACGATGGCGCCGTCGGACATGAACACCACGCGGTCCGAGGCGCGCCGGGCGAATCCCATCTCGTGCGTCACCACGAGCATGGTCATCCCGTCACCCGCCAGCGATGCCATCACCGCCAGCACCTCGTTGATCATTTCGGGGTCGAGCGCGCTGGTGGGCTCGTCGAAGAGCATGACCTTGGGGTTCATCGCCAGCGAGCGGGCGATCGCGACGCGCTGCTGCTGACCGCCGGACAACTGGGCGGGGTACTTGTCGGCCTGATTGGCCACCCCGACGCGCTCCAGCAGTGTCATCGCGGCCTCGCGCGCTGCATCCTTACCCAGTCCGCGCACCTTCATCGGCGCGAGGGTGATGTTGTCGAGAATCGTCTTGTGCGCGAACAGGTTGAACGACTGGAACACCATGCCGACGTCGGAGCGCAGTTGGGCGAGTTTGCGGCCTTCGGCGGGCAGCGCGTCGCCGTCGATCGCGATGGTGCCCGAGTCGATGGTCTCGAGTCGGTTGATGGTGCGGCACAGCGTGGATTTGCCCGAACCCGACGGGCCGAGCACCACCACGACCTGACCGCGGTGGACCGTCAGGTTGATGTCCTTGAGCACGTGCAGGTCGCCGAAGTGCTTGTTGACCTCCTGCATCGAGATCATCGGGACCGCCTGACTGGCGTGTCCGGCCGTTTCCATGGGTGCTGACCTTACCCAGGTAATGCCTGATGTGCCCGGAAGTGATCAATCCGGCGCCCCCGTACCATGGGGCCGTGACTTCGACGGTGACGCAGCAGGCGGCCGGTGCGCTGCCGCCGGTGGCGCGCACCTACCAGGTTCGCACCTACGGCTGTCAGATGAACGTGCACGACTCCGAGCGGCTGGCCGGCCTCCTGGAAGCCGCTGGTTACCGGCGCGCAGCCGACGGCTCCGACGCCGACGTGGTGGTCTTCAACACGTGTGCGGTGCGCGAGAACGCCGACAACAAGCTCTACGGCAACCTGTCCCACCTCGCGCCGCGCAAACAGTCCGAACCGCAGATGCAGATCGCCGTCGGCGGTTGCCTGGCCCAGAAGGACCGGGACGCGGTGCTGCGCAAGGCGCCCTGGGTGGACGTGGTGTTCGGCACGCACAACATCGGTGCGCTGCCGACCCTGCTGGAACGCGCTCGCCACAACCGCGTCGCTCAGGTGGAGATCGCCGAAGCTCTTCAGGAGTTCCCGTCGACACTTCCCGCCGCGCGCGAATCCGCGTATGCGGGGTGGGTGTCGATCTCGGTGGGCTGCAACAACACCTGCACGTTCTGCATCGTCCCCGCGCTGCGCGGTAAAGAGGTCGACCGTCGTCCCGGCGACATCCTCGGCGAGATCCAGACCCTGGTCGATCAGGGTGTGCTCGAGGTCACGCTGCTGGGCCAGAACGTCAATGCCTACGGCGTGTCGTTCGCCACGGACGAGCGCTTGCGCGAGGACCCGACGATGTGGTCCGAATCGCGCCGGGACCGTGGCGCATTCGCGAAGCTGCTGCGCGCGTGCGGACGTATCGACGGGCTGGAGCGGGTGCGGTTCACCTCGCCGCATCCCGCGGAGTTCACCGACGACGTGATCGAGGCGATGGCGGATACGGCGAATGTGTGCCCGACCCTGCACATGCCGCTGCAGTCCGGCTCCGACCGGATCCTTCGGGCCATGCGCCGGTCCTACCGCGCCGAGAAGTACCTGTCGATCATCGACCGGGTACGCGCGGCGATCCCCGACGCGGCGATCACCACCGACCTGATCGTCGGCTTCCCCGGCGAGACGGAAGAGGACTTCCAGGCCACGCTCGACGTGGTGGCCGCCTCGCGGTTCGCGAGCGCCTTCACGTTCCAGTACTCCAAGAGGCCTGGCACACCGGCGGCCGACATGCCCGGACAGCTTCCCAAAGCCGTTGTCAGCGAACGTTATCAACGCCTCATCGAGTTGCAGGAGAAGATTTCGCTGGACGAGAACCTGGCCCAGGTGGGACGCACGGTCGAACTGCTGGTGGCCACGGGTGAGGGTCGAAAGGATGCGGCCACGGCGCGGATGTCCGGTCGCGCGCGCGACGGCCGGCTCGTGCACTTCGCCCCCGCCGGCGCCGACATCCGGCCCGGCGACGTCGTCACCACCACGGTGACCGGCGCGGCACCGCACCATCTGATCGCCGACGCCACCCTGCACAGTCACCGCCGCACCCCTGCCGGTGACGCTCACGCGCAGGGACGCCGGCCCCGTACCGGGGTGGGCCTGGGCATGCCGGGTGTCGGGGTGCCCGCACCGGTCCCCGCGACGAGCGGATGTGCGCTGTGAGCACCTCGGGCGGACCGGAGGGTTTCGACTCCTACCGGGGCGACATCGAAGACGTCGAGCGGCGGGTGGCACGCGAATTCGACCCCGGCGCACGCGCTTTGGTGGTCGCCATCCTGGTGTTCGTCGTGCTGCTGTCGTTCGTGCTGCCGCACACCGGCGGTGCCAGGGGTTTCGACGTGCTGGTGGCCACCGACGCCGCGGGCCGCGAAGGCGTGTCGCTGCCGTCGCGGGTGTTTGCCGTGCTGGCGATCGTGTTCTCCGTCGGGTTCTCGATCCTGGCGCTGCTCACCCGCCGGTGGGCCGTCGCCTGGGTGGCGTTGGCGGGATCGGCAGTGGCCAGCGCGATCGGGATGCTCGCCGTGTGGTCGCGGCAGACCGCCGCCGAACCGTATCCGGGGCCCGGCGTCGGACTGGTGATCGGCTGGCTCGCGGTGATCGTGCTCACGTTCCACTGGGCGCGGCTGGTGTGGACGCGCACCGCGGTGCAGTTGGCCGCCGAGGAGGAGCGTCGCCGCCGCGCCGCGGAGACCCACCAGAAGGGTCTGCTGGACTCCTTCGACAACGAAGACAACCGGCGCGACGACCGGCGCGGAGACGGGACCGCCGGCGCTTAGCGCCGCTTACCCACCGCTTGGGCGGCCGCGTCGGCCCACTGCCGCCATTGTTCGGCGCTCGCACGTGCCTGCTCGGCGTCCTTGGTCCGGCCCGCGGCCGCGGCCTTCTCCGCCTGGCGCTCGAACTGCTCGGCACGCACCCGGAACTGATCGGCGCGGGCCTGCGCTCCGGGATCGATTGAGTTCGACGACGCCGCGTCACGGACCCTCTTCTCCACCGCGCGCAGTCGCCGCTCGAATTCGGGGGCCCGCTCCCGGGGCACCTTGCCGATCGCGTCCCACTTGTCACCGATCGCACGGAACGCGCCACGGGCCGCCTCGGCGTTGGAGACGTCGAGGCGTTCAGCCTGGGCCAGCAGCGCCTCCTTGGCAGCGGCATTGGCCTTGAATTCGCTGTCGCGTTCGGCGGTCGCCGCGTTGCGGGCCGAGAAGAACGCATCCTGGGCGGCCTTGAACCGCTGCCACAGGGCGTCGTCCACGTCCTTGGCCGCCCGGCCGGCGGCCTTCCACTCCGCCAGCAGGTCACGGAACACCGCGCTGGTCCCACCCCAGTCGGTGGACCCGGAGAGCGCCTCGGCACGTTCGCACAGCGCCTCCTTGGCCTGGCGCGCGCCCGCGCGGCCCCGGTCCAGGTCGGCGAAGTGCGAGCCGCGGCGCCGATTGAAGGTCTCCCGTGCCGCCGAGTAGCGCTTCCACAGCGCGTCGTCGGTCTTGCGGTCCAGTCCGGTGATCGTGCGCCACTCGTCGAGGATCTCGCGGAGCCGATCGCCCGCGGCCTTCCACTGCGTGGAGTTCGAGGCGAGGTCCTCGGCCTCGACGGCCAGCGCTTCCTTGCGGGCCAACTGCGCGGCGCGCTGCTCGTCACGGCGGGCGCGTTCGGCCTGGGCCTCCTCGTTCGCGTGTTCGGCGATCGCGGCGAGTCGCGCCGCCAGCGAGTCCACGTCACCGAGCACATGCGCGTCCGGCAGGGTCTCGGCCAGCGTGGCGGCGGCGGCCTTGATCTTGCGGGCGTCGCCGACATGGGTGAGCAGCCGCTGTTCGAGCAGCACCACCTCGGTCTGCAGGTCGTCGAAGCGGCGCCCGTAGTGGGTGTAGGCAGCCTCGGGCTCACCGGCCTGCCACGACCCGATGACACGCTCACCGGATGCGGTGATCAGCCAGACGGTGCCGTCGGGATCGACCCGCCCGAACCGGTGGGGGTCGCTGGCGGGCGGTACCGCCAACGCGGGGGCAGGCGTCGGGCGCCCGGGGCGGGGGACCGGGCGCGGTGGTCCCGGTCGGGGCGAGGGCCCCGGTCGGGGCGCCGGCCCCGGCACCGGACTCGGTGTCATCTCGTCGTTGACCTCGGAGGTAGCACCCGGCTCGCTGGTCGTCATGTTCTGTTCCTCGCACCCTCCGCGCGGTGGACCGCGCACTGCCGCGCAACGCGGCGCCCTTGCTATCGGCATGGATCGGTCTGCCTGGCTGTCGAAGCTATTGAAACAGGTCCGCCGGGGGTGTGCGCACACGTTCGGTGCTCCGGTTTGCGGAGCGCATGCCGTGCGGGCACGCTCGTGTCCGCTACGACGACGAGGAGATGCCATGGCCAGGGCGGATATCGCCGCGCTGCTGGCGCTGGGCGCGGCCTTCTTCATCGCGATCGGCGACGTCATCCACCAACGTTCCGCGCACGAGGTCACCGACGAAGCGGTCGGCCACCTCGAGCTGTTCGTCCGGCTGTTGCGCGACCGGCAGTGGTGGCTGGGCAGCATCGTCGCCGCGGCGGGCTTCGGTCTGCAGGCCGCGGCGCTCGGGTTGGGCTCGGTGCTGCTGGTGCAGGCCCTGCTCGTGACGTCGCTGCTTTTCGCGCTGCCGATCAACGCCCGCCTGACCGGGCGCCGGGTGACGCACTGGGAGTGGCTGTGGGCCGCCCTGCTGGCCGGTGCGGTCGCCGTGATCGTCACCGTGGGCAATCCGACCGCAGGACATGCACGGGCGTCCTGGGAGACGTGGACGGTGGTGATCGCGGTGCTGGTCCCACTCCTGGTGGTGGGCGTCGTCGGCGCACGGATCGCCTCGGGTACGACCAGTGCGGTGCTGCTGGCGCTCGTGTCGGGTGCCCTGTGGGGGGTGTTCGCCGTCCTCACCAAGGGGGTCGTGGACCGGCTCGGCGACGGGCTGTGGGCGGTGCTGCAGATGCCGGAGCTCTACGCACTCGCGGTGGTCGCCATCGCGGGCACGGCGTGGCAGCAGGCGTCGTTCCGGTCCGGTGCGCTGACCGCGTCGCTGCCGACGATGACGGTGGCTGAACCGGTGGTCGGCTCGGCACTCGGTGTCTTTGTGCTCGGCGAGACGATGCGCCCCGGTGAGGCCGGCTGGATGACGCTGATCGTCGCGGCCGCGGTGATGGTGCTGGCCACCGCCGCGCTGGCCCGTGGTGAAGCGGCCGGCGCCGAAGCCCGGGCCTCTCTCGCGCATTAGTGCCGGCCACTAGTTTGGTGGCGTGCTCACCGCGATCGCCCTCGTACCGTCCGCGCCGGTGATGGTGCCCGAACTGGCCGGCGGCGCGGCTGACGAGCTGGCGGATCTGCGTGCGGCGGTGGCGCGCTGTGTGCACGGACTGCCGGATCGGTGGGTCGCGGTCGGCGTCGGCCCGTCCGACGAGATGCTCACCCCACCGCGGGTGGGCACGTTCGCCGGCTACGGCGTCGACGTGCGGGTGGCGCTCTCACCCGACGACCTGTCGCCGGACGGCGCGGGCGACCCCGTCGAGATGCCGCTGTGCGCGCTGGCCGCCGGGTGGGTGCGCGGAAGGTTCGCCGCACACGCCGCGGCCGAGGTGCGCGTGTTCTCCGCCGAACACGACCCCGATACTGCGCTGGCCCACGGCAGGCGGCTGCGCGCCCTGATCGACGAGGCCGACGGCGACATCGGCGTACTCGTGGTCGCCGACGGCTGCCACACCCTGACCCCGCCGGCGCCGGGCGGCTACGACCCCGAATCCGTCCCCGTCCAGGCGGCTCTCGACGATGCGCTGGCCACCGGTGCCGCCGCCGCGCTCGGCCGGCTGCCGCGTTCGGTCGTCGGGCGGGTCGCCTATCAGGTGCTGGCCGGGCTGACCGAACCCGCACCCGCCGGCGCCCAGGAGTACTACCGCGGCGCGCCGTACGGCGTCGGCTATTTCGCCGGTCGCTGGACGCCATGAGACCGCTGGCGATCATCGGGCCGACCGGGACGGGGAAGTCGGCGCTGGCCCTGGAGGTGGCCGAACGGGTGGGCGGCGAGATCGTCAACGCCGACGCCATGCAGCTCTACCGCGGAATGGACATCGGCACCGCGAAGCTGCCGCACGCACAGCGCCGTGGCGTGCCGCATCACCAGCTCGACGTGCTCGACGTCACCGAGACCGCGTCCGTCGCGCACTACCAGGCCGACGCCGCCCGCGACGTCGAGTCCATCGCCGCCCGCGGCGCGGTGCCGATCATCGTCGGCGGGTCGATGATGTACGTCCAGGCGCTGCTCGACGACTGGGCGTTTCCCGCCACCGATCCCGCCGTGCGGGGCAGATGGGAGCGGCGCCTGGCCGAGGTCGGGGTGGCGGCACTGCACGGCGAACTGGCCGTGGTGGACCCGGACGCGGCGGCGTCCATCCTGCCGACCGACGGCCGTCGCATCGTGCGCGCGATGGAGGTGGTGGAGTTGACCGGCCGGCCCTTCGCGGCGTCGGCGCCCACGATCGGCGCGCCGCGCTGGGACACCTCGATCATCGGATTGGACTGGGAGACGGCGATTCTCGATGAGCGGTTGGCGGCACGAACCGACACGATGTTCGCCGAGGGGCTGGTCGCGGAGGTGCAGGGCCTGCTGCCCCAGGGCCTGCGTGAAGGGGTGACCGCATCGCGGGCGCTGGGGTATGCCCAGGTGCTCGCCGACCTGGACGCCGGCGGCGACGGGTCGGCAGCGCGGGAACCCACGTTCATCGGCACCCGCCGCTACGTGCGCAGGCAGCGGTCCTGGTTCCGCCGCGACCACCGCGTGCGCTGGCTGGACGGCGCGTCGCCGGACAACGTCGATCACACGCTGCGCACCTGGCGCGCCGTATCCTGACCTGGTGCAGTTCGCCAAGGGACACGGGACGCAGAACGATTTCGTCCTGCTGCCCGACCTCGATGCGCAGGTGGCGCTGACGCCGGCCGCAGTCTCCGCGCTGTGCGACCGTCGCCGCGGACTCGGCGCCGACGGTGTGCTGAGGATCACCACCGCCGGCGCGGCCCAGGCGGCCGGGGTGTTCGAGCGGCTGCCCGAGGGCGTCGAGGCCCGCGACTGGTACATGGACTACCGCAACGCCGACGGATCGATCGCCCAGATGTGCGGTAACGGTGTGCGGGTGTTCGCGCACTACCTGCGCGCGGCCGGTCTGGAGTCCCGCGACGAGTTCGTGGTGGGCTCGCTGGCCGGGCCGCGCCCGGTCGTCCTGCACGGTTTCGACCCGGCACACCGCTCCCGGGCCGACGTGACGGTCGAGATGGGCAAGGTCAACCAGCTCGGCGCCGGGTCGGCGGTCGTCGGCGGCCGAACGTTCACCGGACTCGGCGTCGACGTCGGCAACCCCCACCTGGCCTGCGTCGATGCAACGCTGACCGAGGCGGAGCTAACGGCGCTCGACGTGGCCGCGCCCGTCCGGTTCGACACCGAACAGTTCCCCGACGGAGTCAATGTGGAAGTGCTCACGGCTGCGCGGGATGGCGCGGTGTCGATGCGGGTACATGAACGGGGTGTCGGTGAAACGCGCTCGTGCGGGACGGGAACAGTGGCAGCCGCCGTTGCGGCACTCGCCCATGACGGAGTGGCGGCGGGCACGCTCGACGTCCGGATCCCCGGTGGCGTGGTCACGGTCACGGTCACCGAGACCAGCAGTTTCCTGCGGGGCCCGTCGGAACTCGTCGCCAGCGGAGAACTCGCGGGGGAATGGTGGCAGTCTCATCAGCGTTAATCGAGGTGCATGAAAAGTGATCTCCGTGCGAACCTTGGTTCGCTCATGACGTATCCAGAATTCCCTTCACACGACACTCCCAGCGCGGGCGAACTCGCGCTCGACGACCGCACCGCCCTGCGCCGTGTCGCCGGGTTGTCCACCGAACTCGCCGACGTCACCGAAGTCGAGTACCGCCAACTCCGCCTCGAACGAGTCGTGCTGGTGGGCGTGTGGACCGACGGCAGCGCGGCCGACGCGGAAGCCGGCCTCGCCGAACTCGCCGCCCTGGCCGAGACCGCGGGCTCCGAGGTGCTCGAAGGCGTCGTCCAGCGCCGCGACAAGCCCGACGCCTCGACCTACATCGGCTCCGGCAAGGCGGCCGAACTGCGCGAGATCGTGCTCGCCACCGGCGCCGACACGGTGATCTGCGACGGTGAATTGAGCCCCGCTCAGCTGAATGCCCTGGAGAAGATCGTCAAAGTCAAGGTCATCGACCGGACCGCACTGATCCTCGACATCTTCGCCCAGCACGCCACCAGCCGCGAGGGCAAAGCCCAGGTGTCCCTGGCGCAGATGGAGTACATGCTGCCCCGGCTGCGAGGCTGGGGTGAATCGATGTCGCGACAGGCGGGCGGCCGTGCCGGCGGGGCCGGTGGCGGTGTCGGCACGCGTGGTCCCGGCGAGACGAAGATCGAAACCGACCGCCGCCGCATCCGCGAGCGGATGAGCAAGCTGCGCCGCGAGATCAAGGACATGAAGAAGATCCGCGACACTCAGCGCAGTGGGCGGCGGCGCACCGAGGTTCCGTCGGTGGCGATCGTCGGCTACACCAACGCCGGGAAGTCGAGCCTGCTCAATGCGCTCACCGGCGCGGGTGTGCTGGTCGAGAACGCGTTGTTCGCCACACTCGAACCCACAACGCGCCGCGGCGAATTCGACGACGGGCGGCCCTTCGTGCTGACTGACACCGTCGGGTTCGTGCGTCACCTGCCCACACAGTTGGTCGAGGCGTTCCGCTCGACACTCGAGGAGGTCGGCGACGCCGACCTGCTCGTGCACGTCGTCGACGGTTCGGATGCCAACCCGCTGGCCCAGATCAGCGCGGTCCGTCAGGTGATCAACGAGGTGATCGCCGACCAGAAGGGCAAGCCCGCCCCGGAATTGTTGGTGGTCAACAAGATCGACGCCGCCGACGGGGTGGCGCTGGCGCACCTGCGCGGCGCCCTGCCCGATGCGGTTTTCGTCTCGGCGCGCACCGGCCAAGGCCTCGACCGGCTTTCGGCCCGGATGTCGGAACTGGTGGAGTCCACCGACACCACCGTCGACGTCACCATCCCTTACGACCGCGGCGATCTCGTGGCACGCGTGCACAGCGAGGGGCGCATCGACGCCACCGAACACACCACGGACGGAACGCGGATCAAGGCGCGGGTGCCCGTCGCGCTCGCGGCGGGCCTGCGCGAGTTCGCGACGTACTGATGCGCTAGACTGATCGAGAAGGCCGTACCCATCGTCATCGATGACCACGGCTCGTCGTGGAACGCTTACCATCGCGTCCGGCTCAAGCTCTTCTCGCGGCGATCGATATTGCTGACCGGCAATCTCGCCCACCTGTGTGCCCACACACCGCCCCGGCGGTGTGCCACTCGTCGCGTTGCGGCCGCGGCACACTGATACTGCCCTGAAAGGCATCATCTGCATGACGACTGCACCCTCATTCGCCGACCTCGGTGTACGTGGCCCGTTGCGACGTGTTCTGGAGAACCGCGGCATCGACAGCCCGTTCCCGATCCAGGCCGCGACACTGCCCGACAGCCTGGCCGGCCGTGACGTGCTCGGCCGCGGAAAGACCGGCAGCGGTAAGACGCTGGCGTTCTCCCTGCCCCTGGTGAGCCGGCTTGCCGACTCCAAGCGCCGCTCGTCGCGGCCCTCGGGCCTGGTTCTCGCGCCGACACGTGAGCTCGCCAGCCAGATCACCGCGGTGCTCGAACCTCTCGCCGCCGCATACGATTTGAAGGTCGCCACCATCTTCGGTGGCGTTTCGCAGAATCCGCAGGCCGCCGCGTTGCGGGCCGGGGTCGACATCGTCGTCGCCTGCCCGGGACGGCTGGAAGACCTGATGCGCCAGCGGATCATCCATCTGGACGGGGTCGAGATCACCGTGCTCGACGAAGCCGATCACATGGCCGACCTCGGGTTCCTGCCCGGCGTCACCCGGATCCTGGCGGCCACCCCCGCCGGCGGCCAGCGCCTGCTGTTCTCGGCGACGCTCGACAACGGCGTCGACAAGCTGGTCAACCGGTTCCTGCGTGAGCCCGTCACCCACTCAGTCGACGAGGCCAACGCACCGCCGCCTGCGATGACCCACCACGTCTTCCACGTGGCCGGTGCGTCGGAGAAGAAGGCGCTGGTGCACACCCTGGCTGCGGGCACCGGGCGCCGGATCCTGTTCATGCGCACCAAGCATCAGGCCCGCAAGCTGGCCCGTCAGCTCACCGAGAACGGTGTGCCCTCGGTCGATCTGCACGGCAATCTCTCGCAGAACGCCCGCGAGCGCAACCTCGCCGCGTTCTCCTCAGGCAGCGCCAGGGTGCTGGTGGCGACCGACATCGCCGCCCGTGGTGTGCACGTCGACGAGGTCGAACTCGTCGTGCACGTGGACCCGCCGGTCGAGCACAAGGCCTACCTGCACCGGTCGGGTCGCACCGCACGCGCCGGCAGTGCCGGTGACGTGGTGACCGTCGTGCTGCCGGAGGAGCGCAGGGACACCGCTGCGCTGCTGCGCCGCGCCGGCATCAACGTCGCCCCCCAGCAGGTCGCCGCGACGTCGGAGTCGGTGACCGCGCTGGTCGGTGAGGTTGCGCCGTTCAAGGCGCCCGCACCGCAGACCGTCGAGCAGCCCCGCGTCGCTGGTGGTGACCGGCCCCGTCGCCGGCGCCCCGCACCGCAGGGCCACGGCGAGCGACAGGGGCGGGCTCAGGGCGGCGACGCCGCATCCCGCTCGCGTGGCCCGCGCCGGCGGCCGCAAGCCGCACGCTAGACACACCACAGGTTGAGCACCGTCCCATTCGGGGCGGTGCTCAACCGTTTGCGTTCAGCGCTGCCGGATCACCGGCGGTTGGTGTGCCCGCACCGGCGGCAACGGGCCGGTGAACTTCTCCACAGCCACCAGCACGTGTGCCCCGGTGCTGCCGCGCGCCAGCGACGAGGTGCCCACGTCGTCGGTGAGCACGTTGGGATTGCCGTGCACGCACATCGCGTCGTAGTCCGCGGGGTCCGCCGGATCGAACCAGGCGCCCGTCGGCAGGTGCACGACATCGGGCCGGACGCGGTCGTCGACCACCACACCGGCCAGGCACGCGCCGCGGTCGTTGAACACGCGCACCACGTCGCCGTCGACCACACCGCGCACGGCGGCATCCCGCGGATGCATCCGGATCGCTTCCCGCCCAGCAACTTTGGCGGCCTGACTGGTCGCGCCGCCGTCGAGCTGGCCGTGCAGCCGGGTCGTGGGCTGGTTGGCGATCAGGTGCAGCGGATAGGTGGCGGCGCGCTCGCCGCCGAGCCATTCGGTGGGTTCGAACCACGCGGGATGCCCCGCGCAGTCGGCGTAGCCGAAACCGGCGATGTCACGGGAGAAGATCTCGATCCGGCCGCTCGGGGTCCCGAGCCGGTGGGTCACCGGGTCGGCGCGGAAATCGCCCAGCAGGGTCAGACCCGGTTCGGTGGGAAGCCGAAGGCTGCCGTGGCGCCAGAACTCCTCGAACACCGGCACCGTGAAATCCAGTTCGGCGGACCATTTCTCGTAGAGGTGCGCCAACCACTGCCAGGCGGTACGGCCCTCGGTGAACTGGTCGCCGAAGCCAAGTCTCTTGGCCAGAGCCGCGAACGTCGTGTAGTCGTCACGGCTGTCGGCATACGGTTCGACGAGTTTCGGCATGGCCATCAGCATCGGATCGTTCTTCGACCCCGAGTAGTCGTCGCGTTCGAACGCGGTCGTGGACGGCACCACGATGTCGGCGTGTTTGGCCATCGCGGTCCAGTACGGATCGTGCACCACCACGGTCTCCACCCGCGAGAGCGCCCGCCGCAACCGGGGGATGTTCTGGTGGTGGTGGAAGGGGTTGCCGCCCGCCCAGTACACGCAGCGGATATCGGGGTAGGTCAGCCGCATCCCGTTGAAGTCGAACGGCTCACCGGGGTGCAGCAGCATATCGCTGACCGCGGCGACGGGGATGAACGTGCCCACCGGGTTGAGGCCCTGCGGCAGTCGGGGTAGCCCGCACCGCAGCGGGGGGAGACCCGGTTCGTTCATCGACCCGTACCCGTGGCCGAAACCACCTCCGGGAAGGCCGATCTGCCCCAGCATCGCCGCCAGGGTCAACCCCATCCACGGCGCCTGCTCGCCGTGCCGGACGCGCTGAAGTGACCAACTGACGGTGACGATGGTGCGCCGGGCGGCCATCCGCCGTGCCAGTGCGGCGATCTCGGCGGCGGGTAGGCCGCAGATCGTCGATGCCCACTGCGGGGTCTTCGCGACGCCGTCGTCGGCGCCGAGCAGGTAGCGCTCGAACCGGTCGTAACCGACGCAGTAGGCCTCGAGGAAGTCGCGGTCCGCCAGGCCCTCGGTGGCCAGCACATAGGCCAGTGCCAGCATGATCGCCACATCGGTCCCCGGAACCGGTGCGTGCCATTCGCACTCGCCGTCGACGTCGTCGCGCAACGGGGAGAACGAGACGATACGGCCACCGCGGTCACGGAACCGGCGCAGCGCATCGCGGGCCGGGTGCGCCGTAGTCCCACCGTGATTGGTGCCGGTGTTCTTCAGGGCCAACCCGCCGAAGCACACCAGGAGGTCGGTGTGGGAGACGATGACGTCCCAGTCCGTGGAGCGCTTGAACAGATCGTCGTGAGTGCCCACGACGCGAGGCATGATCACACCCGTCGCGCCGAGGCTGTAGGAGTGCCGCGAAAACGTGTATCCGCCAAGCAGTTTCAAGAATCGGTGCACCTGGCTCTGCGCGTGGTGGAACCGGCCGGCGCTGGCCCACCCGTACGAACCTCCGTAGATGGCCTCGTTTCCGTGAGTGTCGACCACCCGGCGGAGCTCCGCGGCGAGCAACTCGGTCAACTCATCCCACGAGACGGCGACGAATTCGTCGGCCCCGCGCCGCCGGCTCGGTCCGGGACCGTCGTCGAGCCAGCCCCGCCGGATCGCGGGGCCCGTGATGCGCGCGCGGTGCCTGATCGAGCCGGGCAGATTGCCCAGCAATGGGGAGGGATCGTGGTCCCCTGGCAGCGGCGCGGCGGAGGCGATGTCGCCGGAAACGACCTCGGCGGAGAAGCCTCCCCAGTGGGTGAGGCTGGTCGGAACGGGGGCCATGGCGGAAAGTCTAGGGCCGCACGACGTCACACTCCGGTCCGCGAAGCGGGCAGCGGATCGCGTCGCGATACCGCGACGCATCCTCGAAACAGGGGATATGCGTCCACCTCGTGGCCGATTTGTGAGTATTTTCCCCAGAATTGCCTGTCGTGTCCGCGAAATAGACGTCGACTGACACAAGATTGGCTGGCGCGATACTTTCGAGACACTTTCGCGCCGAATACGGGAGGTTCGATGAGCGGGCGGCGAACCCTGCTGCACACGGCGCTGGCGCGCGTGACGGTCGGTCTGGCGGTGGTGGTGGCGGCGGGTCTGTTGTTCGCGCCCGTGGCGGCGGCCGATCCGGCCACCGAGGCCAATGACGCGATCACAGCGGCCTATGACGGCAGCGGCGGTCCCACCGGCCCGCTCGGCGTGCGCGAAGGCGGTGTGTACCCCGCCGGCGACGGATTCGGCCAGAACTTCGCGGCGGGCAAGATGTTCTTCACCCCGGCCACTGGCGCCCACTGGATGCAGGGCGCCGTCCTCGAGAAGTACGAGTCGCTCGGCGGCCCGGCCGACAGTGACCTGGGCTTTCCGACCATCGACGAAGGCCCGGGACGGGTCGGGCCGGACAGCCGCAACGCGACCTTCTCCGCCGCCGACAAGCCGGTGATCTTCTGGACCCCGGCGACGGGTGCGCGGGTCGTGCGCGGTGCGCTCAACGCGGCGTGGGACCGGCTCGGCGGGTCGGCGGGAGTGCTGGGCGTCCCCGCGGAGGACGAGGTGTACCGCGGCGACGTGGTCTCACAGAAGTTCACCGGAGGGCAGCTGTCCTGGAACCGCAGGGACAAGACGTTCACGACGGTTCCGCCGGAGCTCGTCGACCAACTCAAGGATGTGACCATCCCGGAGGACCCGACGTCGGTGATCGCGGCCGCCCGGCGCGCCGCGGGAGGTGCGCTCGGGCCGCTGGGCGCCAAGGACGGGTCGCAATACCCGATCGGCGATGACGGGGCAGGCCAGAACTACGCCGGCGGCAAGATCTTCTACACCCCGCAGACCGGCGCGAACGTCGTCACCGGTCAGGTCCTCGAGAAGTACGAGAGCGTGGGCGGACCGGAAGGCGACCTGGGCTTTCCGACCAACAGCGAAGCCGACGGCGGACTGGGGTCCAACAGCCGGATCAGCACCTTCGCGGCGGAGGACCAGCCGGTCATCTTCTGGACTCCGGACTACGGTGCCGTCATCGTCCGCGGCGCGATGAATGCCGGGTGGTCCAAGCTCGACGGCGCCAATGGCCCGCTCGGCGCACCCGTGGCCGATCAGACCGAGAACGGTGACGTCGTCACCCAGCGATTCAGCGACGGCGTGCTGTCCTACGACCGGTCCACCGGCCGCTTCACCACCGAGCCCGCGAATCTGGCCGTTCAGCTCGCCGGTCTCGAGGTCCCCGGGGAAGAGGTGCCGAAGGCGCCCGCAGATCCGCAGGCCTCGGCCGACGACGACAGCGGCGAGTGGCTCAGCTGGCAGTGGAACTGGTGGTGGCTGCTGGCCCTGATCCCGGTGCTGCTCATCGTCGGGCTGCTGGCGGGTGCGGCGCTGTGGAGGCGACGTCGTGGGCGCGGGGACGACCGCTTCCGCGACGACGAGGATGTCTTCGACCGGGCGCTGTACCAGCAGACGGACCGGCCCGATCCGGGCGGCGCCGAAGATGAGCATCGTCGTTATCCCGACAACTACGGTGAGCCGGTGACCTCCGTCGGCTTCCACGATTCGCCGCCGGACCCCCCGGTGACCGGCAGCCCCTGGGACCTGCGGGACGAATCGGCCGACGAATCGGCCTCGGAGGAGCAGCGCTCGGCGGCGGGCGCCGACGATCTCTTCGGCGGACAGGACGATCCCGACTCGGTCGACACCGCTCCGACGCGCATCGAGAGTCCGCACGGTGAGGATGACCCGCATCCGCAGTCGACGCTGGAAGAGCCCTCGTTGCCGGCGCCCGCGCTGTCGGAACCGTTGGCACCGGACGCGTTCGAACCGGACGCGTTCGAACCGGAGCCTCCCGCATCGGAGGCGTTCGTCGGGGGGGTCTTCATCGACGACGCGCCCAGCGGTCGGCACGCGGCCATCGAGATCGACGAGCCGACCCCCGGCCGCACCGCGATTCATCTGCCCGTCGACGACTCGGGTGCGGCGCCGGCCGGCTACCCGGTGAAGGCGGACACCCGGACGGGTCTGTATTGGGCGCCCGGCAGCCGTGGCTATGACGAAGTGGTCGCCGAGATCTACTTCGCCAGTGAGGAATTCGCGCGGACCAACGGGTTCGTACGCGGCGACTGAGCGGGCGTCAGATCTTGCGGATGACGGTGACGACCTTGCCCAGCACGGCGGCGTCGTTGCCGGGAATGGGTTCGAACGCCGGGTTGTGCGGCATCAGCCACACCTGACCGCGGGTGCGCTTGAAGGTCTTGACCGTGGCTTCGCCGTCGATCATGGCCGCGACGATGTCGCCGTTGTCGGCGACGTTCTGCTGACGCACGACGACCCAGTCGCCGTCGCAGATCGCCGCGTCGACCATCGAGTCACCCACGACCTTGAGCAGGAACAGCGAGCCCTCGCCGACGAGCTCACGCGGCAGGGGGAACACGTCCTCGACCGCTTCCTCCGCCAGGATCGGCCCGCCGGCCGCGATGCGCCCGAGCACTGGCACGTACGTCGGTTCGGGTAGCGCGTCGCTGCCCGCCACGTCGGTGGTGACCACGGGCGTCGCCGGCTCGTCGGACAGCCGGACGTCGACGGCACGCGGCCGGTTCGGGTCACGCCGCAGGTAGCCCTTGCGCTCCAGGGTGCGCAGCTGGTGGGCGACCGACGAGGTCGACGTCAGGCCGACGGCATCGCCGATCTCCCGGATGCTCGGGGGGTATCCGCGACTGGTCACCGAGGACCGGATGACCTCGAGGATGGTGCGTTGTCGTTCGGTCAGGCCGGCGTCTGTGCTCCGGCGCCCGCCGCCTACCCGGGTGTCGCTGCTGTCGTCGCTCATGGGGCCGAATGTAGTCGCCTCCCGCCCGATGATCAAACATGTGTTCGAGGCGTGTCGCGGTCGGGACGGGCAGGTGGTCGTCCGGGGACTTGTCGGGGAACTCGTCGGAGGAACTCGTCGAAATCGACTTGTCGGACCCCTCATTTACCGTCTGCAACAGTTCGATCACACGTTCTATCCATCGAACACCTGATCGACTATATTTCGAACACACAGGCGAACGCCACCTGAAGAAAGGGCACGCACATGACGATCCTCGACGTGAGGGAGACCCAGCAGAATCCGGCTGCCGGCGGCGTCCGCCGGACGTCTGATGCCCGGCGGCCGCGGGCCGGGCGGCCCTCCGGGGCGCCCCTTCGGCACCGGGGCAACGGAGTGCTGATGTCACGCGCCTCGCACCGGCGCCGGCCCATCACACCCGCCACGACGGTGCTGCTGGCCCTGCTGGCCGGCGGCATCACGGTCTGGCTGGGTCTGGTGGCGAACCTGGGTGGTCTGGCGGGACAGCAGGAGTCGGTGCCCGCCGAACTGGCGGTGGTGCAGGTACAGACCGGTGAGAGTTTGCATCAGGTGGCACAGCGGGTCGCTCCCGACGCCCCGGTGAGCGCGGTCGTCGAGCGGATCCGGGAGCTCAACCGGCTGGACTCCGCGGCGCTGGACGCGGGCCAGACGCTGATCGCCCCGGTTGGCTGACGTGCATCGTGGGCAGTGAATCGTGGTGCGGTGCACCGGTGCTGCTCCTCTCGCCGAGTGTGGGCTGGGCGTGGGCCCCGGCCGTCGGCGGTGGCACAGCCGCCCGGGTAGGCTCGGAGAGGTTCGAAGGGCGTACCCGACGGTCTGGCGAAGGAGCGGTGATGCACTGTCCGTTCTGTCGCCATCCCGATTCCCGTGTCGTCGATTCCCGGGAGACCGACGAAGGCCAGGCGATTCGACGCCGCAGGTCCTGCCCGGAGTGCGGCCGACGGTTCACCACGGTGGAGACGGCCGTGCTGGCAGTGGTCAAGCGCAGCGGTGTCACGGAGCCGTTCAGCCGCGAGAAGGTCATCAAGGGCGTGCGCCGGGCCTGTCAGGGCCGCCAGGTCGACGCCGATGCCCTCAACCTGCTCGCCCAGCAGGTCGAGGACGCGGTGCGTGCCACGGGTTCCCCCGAGGTGCCCAGTCACGAGGTCGGGCTGGCGATCCTCGGACCATTACGCGACCTCGACGAGGTGGCGTATCTCCGGTTCGCCTCGGTGTATCGATCCTTCGAATCCGCAGCCGATTTCGAGCGCGAGATCGAAGCGCTGCGGGCACACCGCGACGTCACGACGTCGGGCTGACCGCGGTTCAGCCGTGGCGGTGCCGGCCGTCGCTGACCACGCGGCCGGCGATTCGCACCCAACCCTCGGGGCTCCAGACCGTGTGGATCACCGACCCCTTGCCCTGCACAATCGTCAGGTCACGGCTCAGGTAATCGGTGATGCGCACAGCGGCGGCGCCGGTCGCCTCGTCCTCGGGCACCCCGAGATGGGCGGCGAACATGCGGGCCCTGATGTGTCCGGCCTCGCGATCGGTCCAGGTCCACAGATAGTGCTGGGTGTCGTCGGGATAGTCGGCCGGATCGGCGGCGGCCAACGCCTCGATGGAGTCCAGATCGTGGATCGCGAACTCCGGCGCCCAGTCGGAGCGCGCACTCACGACGGTCACATCCCCCTCGTAGCCGACTTGCACGATTCCCGCCGGAACCTGCAGCGTGCGCACCGGAAGTCCGTTCTCGCGCAGCCACCACGCCGCGCCGACCGTGGGATGACCGGCGAACGGTAGCTCGGTGGCGGGCGTGTAGATCCTGATGTGCGCGGTCGTCGCGCCGCTCCGCGGTATGTCGACGAAAATCGTTTCGCTGTAACCTAATTCGTTGGCGATACGCTGCCGGTCGCCCGAATCGACTGTGGCGGCGTCCACGACGCCCAGCGGGTTGCCGAAATTCCCGTCGGAGTCGGTGAACACGCGCAGCACCTCGACGTCGATGGCCATGGCGCCGATGCTACGTGCTCGGCGGCCGTCGGCGGTCAGGTCGCGCTGCGCTCGTCGCTGCCCATCGCGTCGAGTACCGCGACGCGGGTGTCGACGGATCCGGTGATCGCCGATTCGCTCAGTCCGGTGCGCAGCAACTGGCGCAGGAGTTCCTGATCGTGCGTCGCGGGTTCGGTGGAATCGATGAACCGCTGCACGGTCTCGACGAACTGGTCCGGATCGTCATGGAAGGGGAAGTGCCCGGCGCCCTCGAAGACCTCCAGCCGCGATCCGGGCATGGCGGCGTGCGCCAGCCGGCCGTGACTCACCGGGATCACCGAATCGTGGCTGCCCCAGATCAGCTGCACCGGCACGGATTCGGTGAGGTAACAGCGGTCCAGCATCGTCACCACCTGGCCGCGCCAGTCGACCACCGCGCGCAGGGTCCGCGCGAACGCCGACGACGCGGTCGGTTCGGGCAGATCGGCGAGGATGCGCATCATCTCGGCGAGGTCGCGCCCCATCTTGGTGGTGCCCAGCATGGTGCCCGCGACGCGGCCGGCGACCTGCAGCGCAGGCAACACCATCGGCAGCCGCAGCAGCGCGAGGGCCTCGGTGCCCATCGGCAGCGAGGCGGCGCGCAACGCGATGTTGACGTCCTTGGTGACACCACCGGCGCCGACGAGGATGAGCCGGTCGACGAATTGGGGGAACTGGTAGGCGAATTGCATGGCGACCCCACCGCCCAGGGAGTGGCCGACCACAGTCACCCGGTCGATGTCGAGCACGCTGAGCAGGTCGCGCATCCCGTTCGCGTAGGCGGCGACCGAGTAGTCGGCGCGGGGTTTGTCCGACTTACCGTGTCCGAGCAGGTCGGGTGCGATGACGGTGAACCGCTGGGCGAGTGTGGTCTGGACGGTGCTCCACGTTGTGGAGTTGTCGCCGATGCCGTGGATCAACAGGATCGCCGGACCCTCACCGGCGATGCGGAAGGCCCGCCGGTAGCCGTGGATGGTGCGGTAGTGCAGCGTCGGCGTCACATCCCGCACCGGGCGCAGGTTGGGCGTCCGCTCTGTCATGTCGCCAACCTCGTCCTCTCGGGCCGGGGTCTGCCGGCGGCGTGCGGTCTGTCAGCTACGGTCCTCGCCGTCGGAGAAACCGTCCCGGTACCTGTCCTCTTTGTCCTTCTCGCTCGCCTGCTGAGCGAGGAACCGTTCGAATTCGGCGCCGAGTTCGTCACCGCTGGGGAGGTCTTCGTCGTGCGCGAGCAGCGACCGGTTCTCCTGAGCGGCGACGAACGCATCGTACTGGCGCTCCAGTGCGGTCACCACCTGAGCAACTTCGACGCTGCCCTCGACCTGTTCGTTGATCTTGGTGTACACCTCGGCACCGGCCTCGCCGAGCGCGGCCAGCGGGATCTGCAGTGCGGCGGTCTTGGCGACCTCCGCGAGCAGCGCTTCGGCCGCCGGGGGATAGGCCGTCTGGGACAGATAGTGCGGCACGTACGCGGTGTAGCCGACCACCTCGTGGCCGTGCTGGGCCATCCGGAACTCCAGCAGATTGGACACGCTCGCCGGCACCTGCACCTCGCCCACCCACGGGGTGTGCTCGGCGATCAGCTCTTTGTTGTTGGAGTGCGCGGTCATCGTGACCGGCCGGGTGTGGGGCACCGCCATCGGAATGGAGCCGAGCCCGATGGTCTGGCGGACACCGAGGCGCTCGGCCAGCAGCCGCACCGCGGTGATGAACCGCTCCCAGCGCAGATCCGGCTCCATGCCCGCCAGCAGCAGGAACGGCGTCCCGACGGTGTCGTGCATGGCGTACAGGTTGAGCTCGGGCTCCTCGTAGGCCGAGAAGTGGTCGGTCTTGAACGTCATCAGCGGCCGTCGCGACCGGTAGTCGAGGAGTTCGTCGATGGCGAACGACGCGACCAGTTCGGTGTCGAGGCTGTTCTTGAGATGCGCGGTCGCCAGCCGGACGACATGGCCCGCGTCCGAGAAGCCTTCCAGTGCATGGATCATCACCGGCCCGCGGCCGTCCGCCGCCGACAGCTGCGGAGCGGGGAACTCCAGCTCGTACATCCCGGTCTGCTCGGGCTGATACAGCTGTTCGGGGGTGTCGGGGAGCGGGATGTCCGGGTGCTCGGGGGTGCTCGGGTGCTCTGGTGCTGCCATGTCGGTTCGCCTCCTCGCCGCGGTGTCAACGCCTCTTCAACGTCGCGCCGTGGCCATAAGTGTCGCGCATTTCGAGATGCCCGCCGTCACGGGTACCGCACCCCGGGTCAACACGACCCGGGTGGCGCCGCATTCCACGCGGCATTCCACGTGGCATTCCACGCAGCATGCCCCGTCGGCGCCGGGGCGAACCGAACCTTCAGGAGCGGAACTGGCTCAGCGCCCGAAGCTTGTTCATCACGTCGAGCGCGGCGACCTTGTAGGCCTCCGAAAAGGTCGGGTAGTTGAAGACGGCGTCGACGAGGTACTCGACCGTGCCGCCGCATCCCATCACGGCCTGTCCGATGTGCACCATCTCGGTGGCGTTGGTCCCGAAGATGTGTACGCCGAGCAAACGCAGATCCTCGGTGGACACCAGCAGCTTGAGCATGCCGTAGGAGTCGCCGGCGATCTGCCCCCGGGCCAGTTCGCGGTATCGCGACACCCCCACCTCGTAGGGCACGGAGGCCTTGGTCAGTTCGACCTCCGTCGCTCCGACGTAGGACACCTCCGGAATGGAGTAGATGCCGATCGGCTGGATCTCGGTCATCCCCTTGGCCGGTTCGCCGAACGCGTGGTAGGCCGCGAGCCGGCCCTGATCCATCGACGTCGCGGCCAGCGCCGGGAACCCGATCACGTCGCCGACGGCGTAGATGTGGTCGACCTTGGTGCGGTAGTTGTCGTCGACGAAGATCCGGCCGCGGTTGTCGGCCTCCAGACCGGCGTTCTCCAGGTCGAGGTGATCGGTCTGGCCCTGCCGGCCCGCCGAGTACATGACGGTCTCGGCGGGGATCTGCTTGCCGCTGGCCAGCGTGGTGACCGTGCCTGCCGAGCCGACGTCCACAGCGGTGACCTCCTCGCCGAAGCGGAACGTGACGGCCAGGTCGCGCAGATGGAACCGCAGCGCCTCGACGACCTCGGGATCGCAGAAGTCGAGCATCGCGTCGCGCTTCTCGACCACGGTCACCTTCGTGCCCAGGGCGGCGAACATCGACGCGTACTCGATGCCGATCACCCCGGCACCCACCACCACCATCGACGACGGGATGATCTTCAGGTCCAGGATCCCGTCTGAGTCCAGCACCCGGTCCTCGTCGAACTCGATGCCGGCGGGACGGGCCGGTTTGGTGCCGGTCGCGATCACGACGTAGCGGCCGCTGACGGTGATGCGCTCGGCGCGGTTGGGATCATCCACCAGCAGCGTGTGCTCGTCGACGAAGCGCGCGTGCCCGGTGTAGAGCTCGATGCGGTTGCGCATCAGCTGCGAGCGCACCACGTCGATCTCCTTGCCGATCACGTGCTGGGTGCGCGCCAGCAGGTCGGCGGGCGTGATCTTGTCCTTGACGCGGTAGCTGGATCCGTACAGTTCCCGCTGGCTCAGGCCGGTCAGGTAGACCACCGCTTCGCGCAAAGTTTTCGATGGAATCGTGCCGGTGTTGACGCACACGCCGCCGAGCATCCGGCCCCGTTCGATCACCGCGACCGACTTGCCGAGCTTGGCCGCGGCAATCGCCGCCTTCTGCCCGCCCGGCCCCGATCCGATCACGACGAGGTCGTATTCCTGCATGGAACCCATGGCAACAAGGTCTACGCCGCAACGGGCGTTCCCGCATGCCGGCCCGCGTCAACAGTTCGTGAACACTCCAGCACCGCGCGCCTGAGCGTCGCGATGGCGCCCCGGTGAGACGATGACCGCGATGAACGGCGTGCTCGTGCGAGGTGTCGCACCAGGTGCCGTGATGCTTGCGTGCGCGTTGCTGTGCGGCTGTGTGCGCACGACCGACGGGACGGCGGCGGTGGACAGCGGGATGCCCGTGGAGCTGGCCGACGTGCTGGTCGAACCGTCCCGGTTCCCCGCGCCGTACCGCGCGGCGGTGCTCGATCCGCAGGCGACCGGTGAGGCCGTCGCCGGTGTCGACGGGGTCCCGCCGGGCGCTGTGGTCGGCCCGGCCGGATGCGCACCGTCGCCGGTGGGCACGGGACCCCGCAACGCGGTCGCCGCACAGGGGGTCGACTCCGACACCGGTGCCGCGCTGACCGTGATCCTCACCCGCACCGGAACGGCGCTGGCCGATCGTCGCGCCCAGCTCGACCGCTGCCCGTCGGTCACCGCCACGGCCGGCGAGGTGATGACCAGCGTCGAGACCGTCCTGCTGCCCGCCCCGCCGGTTGATGCCGACGACTCCCTGGCCAGCGAGGCCACGATCCGCCGGTCCACCGAGCCGCCGGTGCGGGTGCTCACCCTGAGCGCCCAGATCGACGATGTGCGGCTGACCGCCGCGTGGCTCAACAACGACGGCGGCTCGGCTCCGGACACCTCGGCGCTCGACGTCCTGTTCACCGACGCGCTGAGCAGTGTGCGCCGTGGCGCGCGGTGACAGGCGGTCTCCCCAGCGGGGAATTCATCCCCAGATGAGGTCTGCGGAGGCGTAACAGCGGTCGGGCTGACGGGGTGTGCGGCCACTGTTCGAGGCATGACGACATCGCATTACTCCGGATTCGAACTCGACCGCCCGGGCTCGCTGATCGCTGCCGTGCCCGCCGTCCTGGGCTTCGTGCCCGAGATGTCCCTGGTACTGCTCACCATGGACCGTGGCGATCTCGGATGTGTCCTGCGGATCGATCTGTCCGAGGACATGTCCGAGCAGGTCGCCCACCTCGCCGAAGTGGCCGCTGCCGCGCAACCCGAGGGCGCGGTCGCCGTGGTCGTCGACGAACACGGTGCGGGCTGCCACCCCTGCAACGACGACTACCGCGAGCTCGCCGAACTGCTGATGGAGGAACTGGCCTCCTGGGGCATCGACCTGCTCGGCGCCCACGTCGTCGACCGTGTCGCGGCGGGCGGGCGCTGGCACTGCGCGGACGGGTGCGGCCGTGGCGGTGTGATCGAGGATCCCTCGGCGTCGCCGCTGGCGGTGGCCGCGGTACTCGACGGGCGCCGGCTCTACACCGGCCGTGCCGAACTCCAGGCGGTGATCGCGGCCGACCCGCTGCGCAGTGCGGCGTTGGCGGACGCGGTCGCGGCGACCGCCCAGCGCTGCTCGCCGATGTCGGACGCCGAGGCCTGCGCGGCGATCGGCGAGGCGCGGGCCGCGGCAGCGCATGTCGCCGACGGGGGGCAGCTGGCCGACGAGGTCGCGGTGCGGGTGGGCTGCGCCCTGCGGGACGTACGCGTGCGCGACACGCTGTTCGCGCTCGCAGTGGGGGAGGACGCCGACCGGGCCGAGGCGCTGTGGGTGTCGCTGGCCCGCATCCTGCCCGCGCCGTGGCGCACGGAGGCGCTGGTGCTGCTGGCGTACTCCGCCTACGCGCGTGGAGATGGTCCGCTGGCCGGGGTGTCGCTGGACGCCGCCCTGCGCATCGATCCGGTCCACCGGATGGCGAGCATGCTGGATCAGGCGCTGCAGTCGGGGATGCGTCCGGAGCAGATCCGGGAACTGGCCGTCACCGGTTACCGGCTGGCCGAGCAGTTGGGTGTGCGGTTGCCGCGGCGCCGGCAGATACGGCGACGCGCGGGTTAGACCTTCTCGACCTTGACCGCGTGGGCCATGTGGTGCGGCAACTCGACCTGTTCGTGGCCCGGGATGACGATGTTCACGCCGCCGTGGTGGGCGGACTCGACGGTGACGCGTGCGTTGGGCACGACACCGGCATCCTTGAGCCGGGCGATGAGGTCGGCGTCGCCCTGCACGTGTTCGGTCAGCTGGCGGACCACGACCGCGACGGGCATGCCGGCCGGCAGTTCGGTGAGCCGCACGAGGTTGACCGCTTCGGTCCGCGACTCCGACCGGTCGAGGCCGAGTTCGGACAGACCGGGGATCGGGTTGCCGAAGGGGGAGGTGGTCGGATTGTCGAGCACCTGGACGAGACGCCGTTCGACGTCCTCGCTCATCACGTGCTCCCAGCGGCAGGCTTCGGCGTGTACTTCCTCCCACGGCAGGCCGATCACGTCGACCAGCAGGCGCTCGGCGAGCCGGTGCTTACGCATGACGGCAATGGCCAGCGCACGACCCTTTTCGGTCAACTCCAGATGCCGGTCACCGGCAACCTGGAGCAGCCCGTCGCGCTCCATGCGCGACACCGTCTGGCTCACCGTCGGACCGCTTTGGTCGAGGCGCTCGGCGATGCGCGCACGCAGCGGCACCACGCCCTCTTCCTCGAGGTCGTAAATGGTGCGCAGGTACATCTCAGTGGTATCGACCAGATCGTTCATTCGGCGCCTCTCAAGACCTCTGTCGTGGTCGAGTCTACCGGTTGAGCCGCTTCATCCGCGGGCTTCATCGGTGACGACACACTCACCCGTTGTGGGGTTGACGACAATGTGCCCGCCGGGGTGACCCGGCGGGCACATTGACTGTTCGATGGGGTGTGGTTCAGCTCGCGTAGGAGCGCAACCGGTCGGCGCGTTCGCCATTGCGCAGCTTGGACATCACTTCGCGCTCGATCTGGCGGACCCGCTCGCGCGACAGCCCGAAGAGCTTGCCGATCTGGTCGAGCGTGCGGGGCTGGCCGTCGTCGAGACCGAAGCGGAGCCGGATCACCTGCTGCTCACGCTCGTCGAGGGTGGCGAGCACGTGCCGGATGTCGGTGTGCAGCAGCTCCGAGATGACCGCGTTCTCGGCGGACATCGCCTCGGCGTCCTCGATGAAGTCCCCGAGGGGCGCCTCTTCGTCGCTACCGACGGGCATGTCCAGGCTCACCGGGTCCCGGCTGTGCTCGAGCAGATCGGCGATCTTCTCGGCGGGGATGCCCGACTCCTCGGCAAGTTCCTCGTCGGTGGCCTCGCGGCCGAGGTTCTGGTGCATCTCGCGCTTGATCCGGGCCAGCTTGTTGACCTGTTCGACGAGGTGGACCGGGAGCCGGATGGTGCGGCTCTGGTCGGCCATCCCGCGGGTGATGGCCTGACGGATCCACCACGTCGCGTACGTCGAGAACTTGAAGCCCTTGGTGTAGTCGAACTTCTCCATCGCGCGGATCAGACCCAGGTTCCCCTCCTGGATCAGGTCCAGCAGTGGCATTCCGCGACCCGTGTACCGCTTGGCCAGCGACACCACCAGGCGCAGGTTGGCCTCCAGCAGATGACGCCGCGCGGCCTCACCGTCACGTACCACCGAAGCCAGATCGCGCTTGCGGGCCTCGCCGAGCCGCTTCTTGGTGCTCAACAGGTGCTGGGCGTAGAGCCCCGCCTCGATGCGCTTGGCCAGCTCGACTTCGTCCGCGGCGTTCAGCAGGGCCGTTTTGCCGATGCCGTTTAGGTACACGCGCACCAGGTCAGCGGCCGGGCTCTGAGCGTCCAGATCGCTATCGAAACGGCTTGTGGTGGCATTTGCCATGACGGCCTCCTGATCAGCTCGGTCTGTCATGAGCTTCAACGTTCAAGTGCCGTGAGTAGTTCCCACGTATCGCCTGTCTCACACGTCTTGATCAGCGCTTTTTCGGTGACGACCTGAGAATGTGCTGAGAATGGCCGATCGCGACGGTCAGCGTGGAGGGTCGACGTCCTCGCCCTCGATGTCCGGTTGCGGTGCGGGCCGGACGGGGTACTCGAGCGCGGGACGTTCTGCGGTGGGGAACAGCGGGATTCGCCGATTGCGGTCGAAACGCCGGGGCTCCTCGGCGCGCCGGGGAGGCCGGTCGTTGGCGATCAGGACGGCCATCCACGGCAACGGAATCGACAACACGATGATTCCCAGCGAGAGGAGACCGTTCTCCCAGATGCTGTAGGCAACCGCCGCCAGGATGAGGGCGGGAATGCGAAACGACATCAGCGTCAGGTACTTCCGGACGCGGGCACGGTGCTGCTCCTCGTACGCCGGAGCAGCACGGGTGATCAGAACTGGCTGACCCTCGTCGTCGAAACTCAGCTCGGGGCCGTGTTTCATACCTCCACTGTTCCACACCTCGGGTCCGGTGTGCCCGCCGCATTTCTTACCGACTGATTGCCGGGCACAATGTATGCATGCAGACGCAGACGATCGAGCGCACCGACACCGACGAACGTGTCGATGACGGGACGGACAACGACACTCCCAAGTTCTTCCACTACGTCAAGAAGGACAAGATCGCCGAAAGCGCCGTGATGGGAACGCACGTCGTCGCGCTGTGCGGTGAGGTGTTCCCGGTGACGAAGTCGGCCAAGCCTGGTTCTCCGGTCTGCCCCGACTGCAAGCGGATATTCGAAGCGCTCAAGACGTAGCCGGCTCGTCCGATGTGCCCGGCGCCGCGGCGGACGTGGAGCCCGGGCCGGAGGCGGCTTTGCCCTCCAGCCACCCCCTCACCCGCCGGGCGTGGGTGCTCGGCGCCGGCCACTGTTCTTCGATGGCGGCGTTGAGTTCGGCGCCGATCATGATCGCGAAGCCGAGGAAGAACGCGAACAACAGGAACGCGATAGGCGTCGCCAGCGCGCCGTAGGTGTAGCCGGTGCTGGTGATCCATGTGAGGTACACCCGCAGCCCCAGCGTGGTGACCAGGAAGACCACCGTCGCCAGCACCGACCCCAGGATCAGGCGGTGTGTCGGCAGTGGTTTGGGCAGTGACACCCGGTAGAGGATGTTCATCGCGACCATCAGGCCGACGAAGAGCGTGGGCCAGTAGCCGAACCCCAGCACGCCGTCCCAGTCGTCGGGGATGAACTCGGCGATCTTGCGGGGGCCCAGCACGAGCAGCGGCGCAGTCGCGATCGCGAGCACCAGCATGATCACGTACAGCCCCAGCGCGTAGAAGCGCTGCCGCACCGGATGCCGCAGGGGCGTCTGGTCGTGGGCCTCCACGATCGAGTCGACGAACGCCGAGATCGCCGACGAGCCCGCCCACAGCGAGATCACGAAGCCCAGCGACACCACCTCGCCGCGCGCACCCTTGACGATGTCGCGCACCGTCGGCTCGATGATCTCGTTGACGACGTTCGACGAGAAGAAGCTGTCCGCCGTCTTGATCAGCTGGTTCTCGATCGCCGGCAGGACATCCGGACCGAACACCGGCGCGATGTAGGCCAGGCTGCCGAGCATGCCCAGCAACAGCGGCGGCAACGACAGCGCGCACCAGAACGCCGCCTGGGCCGACTCAGAGAAGATCGAGTCGTCCCAACTCTTCGACAGAGTGCGGACAACGATATGGCGAACGTGGTGGCGGGACGGCTTTACCGGCGGGCGCTGGTCGGTCATGACCAGACCAGCATTACTGACGACAGGCGTGAACGCCCAGAATGGCTGATCGTCGTGGTGGACTAGGCGTCGGCGGGGCTCACTTCGAGGACCGCGGCCAACGCGACCAGCTTGGCTTCGTGCTCGTTGGCATGGTGCTGGCAGAACAGCAGTTCCGCGCCGGAGGGCAGCTTCGCACGCACGCGCGCCGCGGCACCGCAGCGATCGCAGCGATCAGCCCGGGTGAGTTCGGGGCTGGTCAGAGTTGCGGTCATGGCTCCTCCGTTTCCTCTTCTGCGAGCGGGCGGTTCGCCCTCTCACTGTTCACTCTGTCAGACACATTCGGTTCCGGCCTTGTTCCCTAGGGGTTCACCGGTGTGTCGTGTCTCACGCGAACTCCGGTTGCCGGCCCTGCAGGCTAGACGTATGTACCCACATTCGACCCCGAAACCACCTGTCCTCGTGCACTTGTGCAGTGCAGACGACTGGAAGGCGATTTCAGCCGACGGCGAACACTGTCCCGACTCGCTCGCGAGTGCCGGTTTCGTCCATCTGTCGACACTCCAGCAGGTTCACCTTCCGGCCAACCGACTCTTCGCCGGCCGAACCGATCTGGTGCTGCTCCACATCGATCCGGACCGCCTGTTTGACCCGGTGCGCTGGGAACCTGGTGTTCCAACGGATCCCGAGGCGATGAAGTTCCCGCACCTGTACGGACCGCTGCCCGCGGCGGCCGTGAGAGCTGTCACACCCTATCGGCCGGGACCCGACGGCACGTTCGCGCCGTTCACGATGTGAGCGTCGACCTCGATCTCGACATACAGGCCGGGGGAGATCAGCGCCGCGACCTCGACCATCGTCGACACCGGACGGACGGCGCCGAACACCTCCGCGTGCACGGCCCCGACGTCGCGCCAGCGCGAGATGTCGGTGACGAACATGCGGGTGCGCACCACATCTGACAACGAGGCGCCGGCCTGTGTGAGCGCACTTTCGATGCGCGTCAACGCGTCTCGCGTCTGCGTGACGATGTCGTCGCCCGCGCCGGTGGTGCCGGCCACCAGCACCTGGTCGCCGATACGCACCGCGCGCGAATAGCCCACCAGCGCTTCGAATTCAGACCCGGATCCGAAATGGGCCCGGTCGCCGCCCATCAGACGGGCTCGGCTTCGATGATCGACAGGGGAGTCACCGTGTCGATCACCCGGGTGAGCCGGAAACCAGTCCGTGCTAACAGGTTTGCGTACTCGCCGCGGGTGCGTTCCCGGCCGCCCGCGGTGACGAGCATCTCGAGATCGAGCAGCAGTCCGATGAATGCGTCGGCGCGCTCGGGCAGCACCATCTCGAGTAGCAGGAGTTTGCCGTTGGCTGCCATGGCGGTCCGGATGTTGCGCAGGATCCGCACCGCGTCGTCGTCGAGCCAGTCGTGGATGATGTTCTTCATCACATACGCGTCGCCGCCGTCGGGCACCGAGTCCATGAATGAACCCCCGGTGGCCGAGGCCCGGTCGGCGACGCCGGCCGCGTCGAATGTCGGACCGGCGTTCGCCACCACCGCGGGCAGGTCGTAGAGCACGCCGCGCGCCCCGGGAGCGCTGCGAAGGATCGTGCTCAGCACCGAGCCGTGCCCGCCACCCACGTCGACCACGAGACCGAACCCCGAGAAGTCGTAGGCGCCCAGTGCCACCTCGTCGGCAAGGCCGCTGCTCGCGGTCATCGCGTTGTTGAACACCGCCGCGAACTCCGGGTCGGTCTCGAGATAATCGAAGAACGGCCGGCCGTGCAGTTCTGAGAACGCGGTGCTGCCGGTGCGCACGGAGTGTTCGAGATTGCCCCAGTCCGCCCAGCGAATCGGATGCCCGATGAAGAGCACCATGTCGCGAAGTGAGCCGTCGGCGTCCGAGCGCAGGGCCTCACCGACGCGGGTCAGCGCGAACGAACCGTCGGCGCGTTGCGTGAGCACGCCGCGGCTGGCCAGCGCGCGCATCAGCCGGTACACCCCGTCCGGGTTCGCACCGATCCGGGCGGCGACGTCGTTGGCACGCTTCGGACCCGCCGCCAGCTGGTCGGCGATTCCGAGCCTGGCGGCCGTGTAGAGCGCCGCGGTCGTCCAGGCGCCGGTCGCCAGTTCGAGCAGGGCGATATTGCCCGGCGCCGACGAGCGGTGCAGCTGCTGCAGGCCGGCGCGGATCCGATCGACCGCGCGCACCACCCGCTGCGGCGGCACCTTCGGACGCTTCGGCACGGATCAGTCCAGGTAGTCGCGCAGCACCTGCGAGCGGCTGGGGTGGCGCAGCTTGCTCATCGTCTTCGACTCGATCTGACGGATCCGCTCGCGGGTGACCCCGTAGACCTGGCCGATCTCGTCGAGCGTGCGCGGCTGGCCGTCGGTCAGGCCGAACCGCAGCCGGACGACGCCGGCCTCACGCTCGGACAGCGTCTCCAGCACCGACTGCAGCTGATCCTGCAGCAGGGTGAAGCTCACCGCGTCGACGGCCACCACGGCCTCGGAGTCCTCGATGAAGTCGCCGAGCTGGCTGTCGCCCTCGTCGCCGATCGTCTGGTCCAGGGAGATCGGCTCACGCGCGTACTGCTGGATCTCCAGCACCTTCTCCGGCGTGATGTCCATCTCTTTGGCCAGCTCTTCGGGCGTGGGCTCGCGGCCCAGGTCCTGGAGCAGCTCGCGCTGGATGCGGCCGAGCTTGTTGATGACCTCGACCATGTGCACCGGGATGCGGATGGTGCGGGCCTGATCGGCCATGGCGCGGGTGATGGCCTGGCGGATCCACCACGTGGCGTAGGTCGAGAACTTGTAACCCTTGGTGTAGTCGAACTTCTCGACCGCGCGGATCAGACCGAGGTTGCCCTCCTGGATGAGGTCCAGGAACGCCATGCCGCGGCCGGTGTAGCGCTTGGCCAGCGACACCACCAGGCGCAGGTTCGCCTCGAGCAGATGGTTCTTGGCGCGGTCGCCGTCGCGGCAGATCCACTGCATGTCGCGGCGCTGCTGCACGGGCAGCTTCTCGCCCTTCTCGACGAGCTCGGCCAGCTTCTGCGTGGCGAACAGCCCGGCCTCGATGCGCTTGGCGAGCTCGACTTCTTCCTCGGCGTTGAGCAGCGCCACCTTGCCGATCTGCTTGAGGTAGGCGCGGACCGAGTCGGCCGAGGCGGTGAGCTCGGCGTCCTTGCGGGCCTGGCGCAGCGCCTCGGACTCCTCCTCGTCCCAGACGAAGTCGCCGGAGGCCTTGTCCTTCTCGGAAGGCTCGGAGATCTCTTCGTCCTCGGTGGCCGGTGCGGCCGGCACTGCGCCGCCCTTCACGACGGCGGGGGTGGCGCCCTCGGCCTCGGCGGGTTCGGCCTCATCGTCGGTGTCGAGGTCGTCGAGTTCCAGATCGGCCTCGTCGACGTCGATCTCCGGTTCGGCCTCGAGGGTGTCGGCGCCGTCCAGATCGTCGCCATCGAGGGCGTCGGCGGCACCGGCCTCGGGTGCGGTGGACTTCTTGCCGCGGCCGCGGGTGGCGGGGCCGTCGGTCTTCGGGGCGCGGGTTTTCGCCGCGGTGCCCTTGGCGGCCCGTTTGACGGGTGCGGTTCCGTTCGCTGCCTTGGCCGCGGGGGTCTTCTTCGCGGGAGTCTTGGTAGCGGTGCGCTTCACCGGCTCATCGGTCGCCGGGCTTGCTTTTGTCGCTGCCACGTACACCCTTTCGGTCTTACGGATCCCGTGGGCACCCGGATCCCCAGGCATGCAGGGGATCAGGCGCCAACGAAACGTCGGCTATGTCGAATGTCGGCGTGATCTCAGCTTGGATATCTGCCGCTATTCGGTTGGCGGCCGCCGACAGCCATTGTAACGACACTGCGGGGCCACGCCGTGCCGAGCGGCAAAATCGCGCTCCCCGGGCGAGCCGGGGCGGTGTGGTTACCGGTTGGTAGCTGTGACGTCCATCGCAGCGGCCATCGCCGCGCCGACGATCCCGGCGGTGTTCTGCAGGGCCGCAGCGACCACCGGCGTGCGGTTCTTCAGTAACGGAATCCACTTGTCGGCCTTGCGGCTGATGCCGCCGCCTGCGATGAACAGATCCGGCCAGATCGCGTTCTCGATCGCGACGAGCACGCTGGTGACCTCTTCGGTCCAGCGGGCGTAACTCCAATCCTTGCGTTCCTTGACCGACGACGCGGCACGGTGTTCGGCTTCGCGCCCGCCCACCTCCAGATGACCGAATTCGGTATTGGGCAGCAGGATGCCGTTGTGGATGACCGCCGAGCCGATGCCGGTGCCGAAGGTCAGCAACACGATGACGCCGGTGTTGTCCCTGCCCGCACCGAACCGCTCCTCGGCCAGGCCCGCCGCGTCGGCGTCGTTGAGCACCGTGACCGGCTGCCCGTCGAGGGCGGCGGTGTAGACCTCCTGGGCGTTCACGCCCAGCCACGACTTGTCGACGTTGGCGGCGGTGTGCACGACCCCGCTGGTGACGACGCCGGGGTAGGTGACGCCCAGCTTCTCGGTCCAGCCGAATTCGCGCACCACAGCGGCGATCGTCTTGGCGACGGCGTCCGGGGTGGCCGGCTGCGGGGTGGGCAGCTTGAAACGATCGCCGATGAGTTGCCCGGTGTCCAGGTCGACCACGCCGCCCTTGACGCCGCTGCCTCCGACGTCGATGCCGAAACCACGGCGCACCGACGCGCCGGTGGTGCCCGGGTCTGCGACGGGCGAATCGGTGGCGGTCATCAAAGCTCCTCACGGTGGCGGCCCGGCGGTACGCGCCCCACACACTAGTGGCTACCCGTGCAGTGCGGGCGGCTGTCGGCAACCGGCGAGGACATTTCCGCGCCGGCATGATGCGATATCGGCATGGACGCCGCTGAACAAAGAGACGACCCGGTGGTGTTGCGTGAGGTGGCCGAGCAGTTGGCCGCGGAGGCAGCCGCATTCGTGCGGAAGCGGCGCGGCGAAGTGTTCAGCGCCTCCGGCGATGCCGGGGCCGGTGCGGTGAGCGCGAAGAGCACACCGACCGACCCGGTGACCGTCGTCGACACCGAGACCGAACGGCTGCTGCGCGACAGACTCGCCGAACGGCGGCCGGGTGAGCAGATCCTCGGGGAGGAAGAGGGCGGCGCCGCCGACGCGGGTGCCGGCCAGCTCACCTGGGTGCTCGACCCGATCGACGGCACGGTGAACTTCGTCTACGGCATCGAGGCCTACGCCGTGTCGGTGGCGGTCCAGCGCGACGGCGAATCGGTGGCGGGTGCGGTCGCCGATGTGGCCGCGGACGCGGTCTACTCCGCCGCCCGCGGACACGGCGCACAGCTGCGCCGCCACGGCACGGTGCGCCGGCTGCGCGCCAATGCACCCGACCGGCTCGCGATGGCCCTGCTGGGCACCGGGTTCGCCTACGCGCCGGAACGGCGACGCCGCCAAGCCGAACTGCTCGTCGAGCTGATGCCCCACGTGCGCGATGTGCGCCGGATCGGCTCCTGCGCCCTGGACCTGTGCATGGTGGGCGCCGGGCTGCTGGACGCCTACTACGAGGACGGCGTCAACGTGTGGGACTGGGCGGCCGGGGCACTGGTCGCCGCGGAAGCCGGGGCGACGGTGTCGCTGCCGCCCACCGCGGGACCGGTCGGAGGCGCCGGACTCGTCGTGGCGGCCGCCCCGGGGATCGCCGACGCACTCGACGAGGCGCTGAGGCGCGCCGGGGTGCGCGGCTGACCCGTCAGCAGGTGCCGGTGTGGATCCGCTTGAGCAGCTCGGGATCGGCCGGGGCGGTGGCGTCCGGGCGCAGACTCGCCAGCACCGCGTCGATGGCGTCGCTGGCCTGCAGTTCGGAGAACTCCGTGCCGATCGCCAGGTCGACGGTCGGATCGGGACGCTGGTCTTCGAACAGTTCCGTGCACGGCGCCACCAGCCACACCGCTGCGGCGGCGGCGCGTCCCGACGGGCCGAACCGGATCTGACCCTGGCACTCGAGCCGGGCGGTCACGTAGATCGGGTCGTTGGCCGCCTCCGGCGCAGCGAACCCGAGGTCACGCAGCTCCCCGGCGATCTCACCGGCCTGACCGCCCTGACCGCTCGCGTTGAGCACCCGGATCCTGGTGTCGGCCAGCTTCGCCGGCGTGACGTCGATCATGTCGGTGCGCGTCACCTGCTCGCCCAGCACCGGAGGGGGCGGTTCGGTGGCGGGGGCCGGGGGCGGTGGGTTGCACACCGCGGCCTCGCGGACGTCGACCGGCTGATTCAGCGCGATCACCCACACCACCATCGCGACGACGGCGAGGGCGCCGATGGCGAGGAGGCCGGGCACGAAGTTGCGCCGGCGGAAGGGGCGACCGTGTCTGTCGAACGCGGTGCCTTCGGTGATGGTGGAGACCACGCATGCACTCTAGAGCCCGCCGCGGCACTCGTCGTCCGCGGTGCGCACCTGCGAAACCCACGAATGTGATGCAAATCACAGACGCTCGGAGCGAGCAACGGGCACGAATCATTTGGGGAATGCGTTCGACGCTGGTACAAAGCACTGCTGCACAGGCACACGGAGGGGACAACACGATGGCTACCGACTACGACGCCCCGCGGCGTACGGAGACCGACGATGTCTCCGAGGATTCGCTCGAGGAACTCAAGGCACGGCGGAACGAGGCGCAGTCGGCGGTCGTCGACGTCGACGAGTCGGACACCGCCGAGAATTTCGAACTGCCCGGCGCGGATCTGTCCGGGGAGGAACTGTCCGTCCGGGTGGTCCCCAAGCAGGCCGACGAGTTCACTTGCTCGAGTTGCTTCCTGGTGCACCACCGCAGCCGGCTCGCCAGCGAGAAGAACGGCATGTTGATCTGCTCGGACTGCGCGGCCTGAGGGTCAGCGGCCGAGCGCGGACAGCACCCGTTCGGGATGACGGGTGCTGACCAGCCAGTAGGGCGTGGGATCCTCGGGATCGTCGAGGACCAGCAAGATCATCGGGCCCACCCAGGCCCGGTGCACGACATAAGCCGCCGGGTCCAGTTGGCGGCCCAGCGCCGCGGATTTCGCCGTCCTGGGTACTTCCGCCGATTTGGCCACGACGCTGACCGGAAGGTGCGCGGCGCCGACCCACAGTTCGGTTTCGCCCTCCGGGCCGGCGACCACGCGGATCTCGGCTCTGCCGAACCACGCCAGGACGACCGCCGCGACCGGAAGCAGCACCGCGTACGGCGCCCAGTCGGGCAGGCCCTCGATACCCATGTTGACCTCGTAGGCGATCAGTGCCGCCAGCCCGAGTCCGGGCAGCCACCACCACCACGGCACCGAGAGCCGTTCGCGGTAGCGCACCGTTTGGGTGGTTGCGCGCGTATCGGACACGCGCCTCAGAGTAATCTGTGACGTCGTGTCCACCTCTCTGGCGGTCCTGCGTCTGGACCGCGAGCTACCGATGCCCGCCAGGGCCCACGACGGTGACGCCGGCGTCGACCTGTTCAGCGCCTGCGATGTCGAACTGGCTCCGGGGGAGCGGGCGTTGGTGCCGACGGGGATAGCCGTGGCGATTCCGTACGGCATGGTGGGCCTGGTTCATCCGCGGTCGGGTTTGGCTGCGCGCGTGGGGCTTTCGATCGTCAACAGCCCGGGGACGATTGATGCCGGCTATCGGGGGGAGATCAAGGTGTCACTGATCAACCTCGATCCGCGCGCGCCTATTGTCATCCGTCGCGGGGACCGCATCGCCCAGCTGCTCGTGCAGCGGGTCGAACTACCCGAGCTGGTCGAGGTGACGTCGTTCGACGAAGCCGGACTGGCCGAGACCACCCGTGGCGATGGCGGCCACGGTTCCTCCGGCGGACATGCGAGTTTGTGATGGCATTCGGAAAACGTAAGAGCAACGGCGAGATCGGTGAGCCGGCCCAGGAGCCGGTCGCCGGCACCACTGTCGAGCAGCCCGGCGAGGTGGAACTCGACGGCCCGTTCGACATCGACGACTTCGACGATCCGGCGGTGGCCGCTCAGGGCCGGCTGGATCTCGGCTCGGTGCTGGTGCCCATGCCGGCGGCCGGGCAGGTGCAGGTCGAACTCAACGAGACGGGTGTGCCCAGCGCGGTGTGGGTCGTCACCCCGAACGGGCGGTTCACCGTCGCGGCCTATGCGGCGCCCAAATCCGCCGGGCTGTGGCGCGAGGTGGCCGGCGAGCTGGCCGACTCGCTGCGCAAAGACGGCGCATCGGTGAGCATCCAGGACGGCCCGTGGGGCCGCGAGGTGGTCGGCACGGCATCGGGGATGGTCCGGTTCATCGGTATCGACGGGTACCGCTGGATGATCCGCTGCGTGGTCAACGGCGTCGCCGACAGCATCGACGCCCTCACACGCGAAGCGCGAGAAGCCCTGCGGGACACCGTGGTCCGCCGCGGCGATACCCCGCTGCCTGTGCGCACCCCGCTGCCGGTCGAGCTGCCGGAGCCGATGGCGGCCCAGCTGCGGTCGGCAGCGGCCGCACAACAGGGCCAGCAGCCGGACCAGCAGCAGGCGCCGCCAGCACCTCCGGAGCCCGCGGCCCGTCGCAGCGCGCAGGGGTCGGCGATGCAGCAGCTCCGCACCATCACCGGCGGCTAGAGCACCCGCTCGCCGGCCTCGGCCAGGGCCGCGAGGCATGCCGCCCCCAGCACCGCGGGATCGGCACCCATGTCGGCGAGGGTGACCGTCCGCAGCGCGGCGCGCGGGGCCGCCGACACCCATTCCATCCCGACTTCCAGCGGATGGACCGGGTCGTCGGTCGCGGCCGCCACGCCCATCGGGGCCGTCAGCGTCTCGAGTTCGGCGCACGTCGGCGCGGCGTATCCGGCCGCCTCGTCCATGGCGTCGGGCAGCGCCGGCCACTGTGCCACCCAGGACCGGGTCAGCTCGTCGCCGAGCCAGCGCGGGCTCGACCCACGCATCTGCGCCGTCGCGGCCACCAGCCCGTCGCGGCGCAGCACGTGTGCCGAGTGGCGCGCCGTCATCGCCGCAGGCGCCGTCACCGGTGGTCCGGTCCACGCGGGCAACGCCGCGAGCACCGCGACCGCGCCGCCCGGATGGGCCAACACCCATTCGACCGCGACCGCCGCGCCGATCGACACCCCACCGACCGCGACGGGTCCCCCCGCGGCGGCCTCGTCGAGCGCGTCGCGGTATCCGGCGATGAGGCGCTGCGGTTGCGGGCGCGGGGTGACGACGACCGCGCCGACCTCGTGCAGGGTCGGCGAGAACGCCCGGTAGACGTAGTCGTCGTCGGAACCCGTACCGGGCAACAGCACCGTCGTCACACCGCGCAGATCGACCGCCATCACACGATCGTGCACTGCCCGTCAAACAGGGCAGGATTAGATCGGCGCGGCACGGTCACCCCGCATGGCATTAGGGAACCAACAGGTCTACCGTGGCGTTGGTTAAACAGCGGGTCCACGGTGGATCTGCGAAATGTCAGGAGAGGCCATGGCCACGGCCGAAGGGTATCTGCGTCGACTCACCCGGCGTCTGACGGAGGACCCACAGCAACTCGACGTCGAGGAGCTGAGCGACGAAGCCGCCCACTCCGGCGCCCAGAAGGCAATCGACTGCCGGCGCGGGCAGGAAGTCACGATGGTCGGCACCCTGCGCAGCGTGGAGACGAATTCGAAGACCTGTGCGGGCGGGGTCCGCGCCGAACTGTTCGACGGCACCGATTCGGTGATGCTGGTGTGGCTCGGTCAGCGCCGTATCGCCGGCATCGAGTCCGGACGGACGCTGCGGGTGCACGGCCGGGTCGGCAAGCTCGAGAACGGGACGAAGGCGATCTACAACCCGCACTACGAAATCCAGAAGTGACGGGCCTCGAACCCGAGAAGACCGCCGAGGACGAGAAGCCGAACGGCGCGCAGGCGATCCTCGCGCAGATGGGCGGCGTCAGCGGCCTGATCTACTCCTCGCTGCCCGTCCTGGTGTTCGTCCCCGTCTCCTCCATCGCGGGCCTGGTCCCCGCGATCGCCGCCGCTCTCGGTGTGGCTGCGCTCATCCTGGTGTGGCGACTGGTGCGCAAAGACACCATCCAGCCCGCCATATCGGGGTTCATCGGCGTCGGAATCAGCGCGGTCATCGCCTATCTCGTCGGCGAGTCCAAGGGCTACTTCCTGCTCGGCATCTGGATGTCGCTGTTCTGGGCCAGTGTGTTCGCGCTGTCGGTGCTGATCCGGCGTCCCGTGGTGGGCTACATCTGGGGCTGGCTCAACGGCCACAGCGACGACTGGCGCCGGATGCGCGGCGCTGTGCGGGCGTTCGACATCGCCACGGTGACGTGGGTGGCTGTGTTCCTGTCGCGGTTCGTCGTGCAACAGCACCTCTACGACGCCGACCAGACCGGCTGGCTGGGCTTCGCCCGCATCGCGATGGGGTGGCCCCTGACCGCTGTCGCGGCCGTCGTCACGTACTTCGCCATCCGGAGCGTCCAGCGCGCCCTGCAGGGCGCGCAGGCCGCCGCGCCGACGCAGCAGCCGACCACCACCGACACCAGAACCGACTGACGCCGGCAGCGCTCAACGCTGTTTGGGATGCAACAGCAGGCGACTCAGCTCGTCCTCGACGTCGGTGGACGCCACGAACAACAGCTCGTCGCCCCCTTCGAGTGGTTCGTCGGCCTCGGGCACGATCACCCGTGAGCCGCGCAGGATCGTCACCAGCGCTGAATCCCGCGGCAGTTCGAGGCGTTTGACGGGCTTTCCGCCCCATGGTGTGTCGTCGGGCAGCGTGATCTCCACGAGGCTGGCCTGACCCTTGCGAAACTCCATGAGCCGCACCAGATCACCGACGGCGACGGCTTCCTCGACCAGGGAGGCCAGCATCCGCGGGGTCGACACCGCGACGTCGACGCCCCAGTTCTCGTCGAACAGCCACTCGTTTCGCGGATCGTTGACGCGGGCGACCACCCGGGCGACCCCGAACTCGGACTTGGCGAGCAGGCTGACCACCACGTTGACCTTGTCGTCGCCGGTGGCGCCGATGACGACGTCGAACTCCTCGAGGTGCACCGATTCGAGCACCGAGATCTCGCAGGCGTCTCCGAGCCGCCAGTGCGCGGCCGGAATGGCGTCGATGTCGACATGGTCGGGATTGCGTTCGAGCAGGGTCACCTCGTGATTGCTCTCGAGGAGTTCGCGCGCGATCGATCGGCCGACGGCACCGGCCCCGGCGATTGCTACCTTCACGAAGCGGCTACTTTCACGAGTCGTCCTCACTGGGCGGCAACGCACTGATCGCCATCGCCTCCGCGATGTGACCGGCCACGGCGGCGATGTACACCTGGTCGCCGGCCTGGATGACGGTCTTGGGGTCCGGCAGCAACCCGCTGCCGAAGCGGATGAGGAACGCCACCCGCCCGCCGGTGGCCGCCTCGAGTTCGGTGACCCGGTGGCCGGCCCAATCCTCGTGCAGCGGAAGCTCGGCCACCCCGACGTTGCCCGACGGGTCCCGCCACTTGGTGGTCTCGGTCTCCCGAGTCAGCACGTTGAGCAACCGGTCGGTGGTCCACGGCACGGTGGCGACGGTCGGGATGCCGAGACGTTCGTAGACGGCGGCGCGTTTCGCATCGTAGATGCGGGCCACCACGCGCTCCACGCCGAACGTCTCGCGTGCGACACGCGCGGAGATGATGTTCGAGTTGTCGCCCGAGGACACCGCCGCGAACGCGCTCGCCTCTTCGATACCGGCGCGCAACAGCACGTCGCGGTCGAACCCCATGCCCAACACCCGCTCGCCCGCGAACTCGGGACTGAGCCGGTGGAAGGCCGTGCTGTCCCGGTCGATGACCGCCACGTCATGGCCGATCCGCGACAGGCTGTCGGACAGGGATGCCCCCACCCGACCGCACCCCATCACCACTACACGCACGTGCGGTTCCTTTCGGCAGTGCCGCTGTCAAGCCAGTAGCGAATCTCCGCAACCGGAACGCTACAGCCATACGCCACTGGGCATACCCTTGGACCTCGTGTCCAAGCTTTCAACCGCGGCACGGCGGCTCGTGCTCGGGCGGCCGTTCCGCAGCGACCGGTTGTCCCACACGCTTCTGCCCAAGCGGGTGGCGCTGCCGGTCTTCGCCTCCGATGCGCTGTCATCGGTGGCGTACGCGCCGGAGGAGATCTTCCTCGTGCTGTCGATCGCCGGTATGTCGGCGATCACGATGACGCCGTGGATCGGCCTCGCGGTGGCCGGGGTGATGCTCATCGTGATCGCGAGCTACCGGCAGAACGTGCACGCCTATCCCTCGGGCGGCGGTGACTACGAGGTGGTCACCACCAACCTGGGCAACACCGCCGGCCTCACGGTGGCCAGCGCCCTGCTCGTGGACTACGTACTGACCGTGGCGGTGTCGATGTCGTCGGCGATGTCGAACATCGGCTCGGCGGTGCCGTTCATCGGACAGCACAAGGTGCTCTTCGCGGTGGCCGCGATCCTGCTGCTCGCGTCGATCAACCTGCGCGGCATCCGCGAATCCGGTACCGCGTTCGCGATTCCGACCTACGCCTTCATGATCGGCATGTACATCATGCTGGGCTGGGGGATGTTCCAGATCTACGTCCTCGGCGAGCCGCTGCGCGCGGAATCCGCCGACTTCACCGTCAACTCCGAGCACGGGGACGTGCTCGGCTTCGCGATGGTGTTCCTGATCGCGCGCGCATTCTCCTCCGGCTGCGCGGCGCTGACCGGTGTGGAGGCCATCAGCAACGGCGTGCCGGCGTTCCGCAAACCCAAGTCCCGCAACGCCGCAACCACGCTGCTCCTGCTGGGGGTGGTCGCGGTGTCGCTGTTCATGGGAATCATCATGCTGGCCAAGGAAACCGGGGTGAAGATCGCCGATCGCCCGGCCGAACAGCTCGTCGGGGCGCCGGCGGACTACGAGCAGAAGACGCTGATCGCCCAGCTCGCCGACGCCGTCTTCCACAACTTCCCGCTGGGGCTCTACCTGATCGCCGGGGTCACCGCGCTCATCCTGGTTCTCGCCGCCAACACGGCGTACAACGGGTTCCCCGTGCTCGGTTCGATTCTCGCCCAGGACCGCTACCTGCCGCGCGCACTGCACACGCGCGGTGACCGGTTGGCCTTCTCCAACGGCATCCTGTTCCTGGCGCTGGCCGCGGTCGCATTCGTCGTGGCCTTCCAGGCGCAGGTCACCGCGCTGATCCAGCTCTACATCGTGGGGGTGTTCGTCTCGTTCACGTTGAGCCAGGTCGGCATGGTGAGGCACTGGACCAGGTTGTTGCGCACCGAGACCGATCCGATGGTGCGCAGCAGAATGGTCCGGTCCCGGGTGATCAACGGCATCGGGTTGTCGTGCACCGGAACCGTGTTGATCATCGTGGTGGTGACGAAGTTCGTCGCGGGCGCGTGGATCGCGATCCTGGCCATGGCGGGTCTGTTCGCGCTGATGAAAGCGATCCGCAAGCACTACGACACGGTCTCGCGCGAACTCGAACAGCAAGAGGCCGAAGAGGGCGAGGACATCGTGCTGCCGAGCCGCAACCACGCGGTGGTGCTGGTGTCCAGACTGCATCTGCCGACCATGCGGGCGCTGGCCTACGCGCGCGCCACCCGGCCCGATGTGCTCGAGGCCATCACCGTCAGCGTCGACGACGCCGATACGCGTGCGCTGGTGCACCAGTGGGAGGACAGCGACGTCACCGTGCCGCTGAAGGTGATCGCCTCGCCCTACCGCGAGATCACCCGTCCGGTGCTCGATTACGTGAAGCGGGTCACCAAGGAATCCCCGCGTACGGTCGTCACCGTGTTCATCCCGGAATACGTCGTCGGCCACTGGTGGGAACAGTTGTTGCACAACCAGAGCGCGCTGCGGCTCAAGGGCAGGTTGCTCTTCATGCCGAACGTGATGGTGACTTCGGTGCCGTGGCAGCTGAATTCCTCCGAGCGGCTCAAGACCCTGGAACCGCAGTCGGCACCGGGCGACGCCCGAAGGGGTTTCCTGGAGTGAGCGAATCCGATACGCCCCAGGAACTCACTCTGCAGGCCGGCCCACCCGCCAACGGCGGCAGTTGCGTGGCGCGCCACGACGGCCGTGTGGTGTTCGTCCGCCATGCGCTGCCGGGGGAGACGGTGCGGGTGCGGGTGCAGTCCGACCGCGGCTCCTACTGGCACGCCGACGTGATCGAGGTGCTCGAGCCATCCGCCGACCGCATCGCCTCGCTGTGCCCGATCGCCGGTGTCGACGGGGCCGGCTGCTGCGATCTGGCATTCGTCACCCCGGAGGGAGCGCGGCGGCTCAAGGGCGCCGTGGTCGCCAATCAGCTGGCCCGACTGGGCGGATACCAGTGGTGTGACGAGGACCAGGCGAGCGCCGAAGCCATCGGCGACGGTGCGGCGACGGGTTGGCGTACCCGGGTCCGGCTGGACACCGGTGCCGACGGCGCGGCCGGCTTCCACCGCTATCACAGCGCGGACCTGGTCACCGATCTGCGCTGTGCGCAGCTGCCGCCCGGGCTGCTCGACGAAGTGGATCTGTGGCGATTCCCGCCGGGTGCCCATGTCCACGTCGTGCTCGACGACGACGGCGCCCGCCACGTGGTGCAGAGTGGCCCGCGCACGGGCCGGGGCGCACCGACGACGGTGGTGTCGGGCAGCTACGAGGCGACCCAGCGCATCGGGCAACGGACGTGGCGGGTGCCGGTGACCGCGTTCTGGCAGGCCCATCGCGACGCCGCGCGCCGCTACAGCGAGCTGGTCGCCCACTGGGCCGCGCTGCAGCCGGGGCAGACGGCGTGGGATCTGTACGGGGGCGCAGGCGTTTTCGCGGCGGCGCTGGCCGAGCAGGTAGGCGACGGTGGCCGGGTGTTGACGGTGGACACCTCGCGGGCGGCGGGCCGGTCGGCGCGCGCCGCGCTGGCCGACCTGAGTCAGGTCTCCGTCGTCACCGATTCGGTGCGCCGGGCATTGTCGGCCGAGCGTCGCGCCGCCGACGTGGCGGTGCTCGACCCGCCGCGCGCGGGCGCCGGCCGCGAGATCATCGACCTGATCAGCACCGCGGGTGTGCCGCGAATAATCCACATCGGCTGCGAAGCCGCGTCTTTCGCGCGCGACGTCGGGCTGTACCTGCGGGCCGGCTACACGGTCGAGGAGGTACGGGTCTTCGACTCGTTCCCGCTCACCCACCACGTGGAATGTGTGGCGGTGCTGACCCGCTGAGCGATCCTCAGCGGGGGTGGCGGCGGTGCGTCACGGGGGCATACGGAGTGGGATCGATGTCGGGGCGGCGGCCCTCCATCAGATCGGCGAGCATGCGCGCCGACCCGCAGGCCATCGTCCAGCCGATGTGGCCGTGCCCCGTGTTGAAGTAGAGGTTCTCGTGGGTTCCCGGGCCGATCAGCGGCGGCCCGTCCGGGGTCATCGGGCGCAACCCGGTGCGGTAGTGGGCGTTGTCCCAGTCGACGACACCGGGGAACAGCTCTTCGCCGGCAGCGAGGATGCCCGCGAAGTCGGCCGGGGTGAAACTGCGGTCGTAGCCCACGAATTCGGCGGTGGCCGACATCCGGATCTCGTCGCCGAAGGGCGACCACGCGACGAGCGTGCGTTCGTCGATGCCTCCGAGTCGCGGGGCACGGGCCGGATCCTTGACGGGGGCGGTGATCGAGTATCCCTTCGCTGGATAGACCGGGATCGACACGCCCATGGTGCGGGTCAGCAGCGGGCTGGCGGCACCGGCGGCCACCACGATCGCGTCGGCACGGATGTCCCCGTCGGGCGTGCTGACATGGGTGACCCTGGAGCCGTCGGTGACCATGCCGGTGACGTCGGTGCCCAGGTGGAATTCGACGCCGAGCCGGCGGCACGCCTCGGCGAGCCCGGCGGCGAAGCGTTGCGGGTCACCGCTGGCGTCCGTCACGTCGTGGATGGCCCCGGCGAATCCGTTGCGGCCGTGTGCCAATGCGGGTTCCACCGCGGCGATTTCGTCGGGCGTCAGGGTCTTCTGTACCCGGCCGTGCTCCCGCAGTAGCGCTGATTTGCGTTCGGCGGCAGCCAATTCCGATTCGTCGCGGTACAGGTACAGCACGCCGCGGTCGGTGTGGCAGAACTCGATGCCCTCGCGGGCGGCGACCTCGTCGGTCAGGCGCTGGCTGTACTCGGCGAGCGCGAACTTGGCGAGCGTATTGGTTCGCGACCGCGCCGGTGTGCACTCCCGCAGGAAGCGCAGGCCCCACCGGATCAACGCGGCGTCGGCGCGCGGTCTGACCCGGATCGACGTGTCGGCGCCCAGCAGGGAGCGCATCAGCATGACCGGTGCGCTCGGGGAGGCCCAGGCGTAGGAGTGCCCGGGGGCGATGAGACCACCGGTGGATGCCGACGTGTCCGATGCGATCTCGGTGCGGCGGTCGTAGACGGCGACCTCGTGTCCGCGTTCGGCCAGCGCGTGCGCGGTGGCCACGCCGACGACGCCGGCCCCGATGACGGCGACCCTCATCGGGCATCTCCGGGGGTGTCGGCATCGTTGTCGTGCAACACCTCTTTGACGTAGAACCGCCAGCCGAGGAAGCCGGTCCACAGGGTGACCGCGATGACCGCGGTCGGCACTCCGTAGTAGAGAAGGGTGGCGATCATGCGGGCTCTCCTTGCGCGACGAGGGCGGGTTGGCGCCGCCGGGGGTAGCGGTGTGCGGTGGCCGCGGCGACGCCGACGAACACCACGAGGTTGGCCAGTACACCGGGGATCAGCCCGTCCTCGAGGCCGAACGGCGCGTCGAGTCCCCACTGCCAGACGGCGGTGACCAGAGCGCCCACCGCGATCGCGGCCAGCGCCGCCGGGGCGGACCGCACCCCGAACATCACCGCCCCGATCAGCGGCACGATGATCGTGGGCGCCCACAGGGTGTAGCTGTAGAGCAGGGCGTCGACGATCGACGGCACGCTCAGCGCGAAGGTCGTGGCCGCCGCACCCACCACGACGCTGGTGACGCGTTCGATGGTCAGTCGCCGCGCGGGCGTGACCGGCGTTTTCCGCAACGGTTGGTAGACGTCCTTGGTCAGCACGACCGCCGTCGAGTTGAGATACGAACTCGCCGTGGACATCACCACCGCGAGCAGGGCGGCGACCACCAGACCCAGGATGCCGATGGGCATCAGGTTCATCACGACGGTGGGCAGCGCCTGGTCGGTCTCGATGTCGGGGTAGAGCACCAGCGCGATCAGGCCGATCGACGCCGCGACGAAGTAGAAGCAGAACGAGAAGATCCCGGCCATGGTGAAACCGATTCGGGCGTGGCGGGAGTCGGGTGTGGAGAACGTGCGCTGGGCGTACGGCGGCACCAGCGTCTCGCCGAGCAGAAAGGCGACGAACAGGGTGAGGAACGTCAGCGGGGTGTAGTCACCGAGCAGGGAGAGGTGATCGGCGGGGACCCGGTCGAGCAGCGAGCCGGGCCCGCCCACGGCGTTCAACCCGATCAACAGTGCCACCGGGAGGAACACGCCGAGGAAGACGAACTGCAGCATGTCGGTCTGGATCACCGCCCAGGCGCCGCCGAACGCCGAGTACAGCACCACGATGCCCATACCGATGATCACCGCGGGCACCGTGGGGACGTCGAGGGTCGCGTTGACGATCGTGCCGATCGCCAGGGCCTGGGCCCCGAGGATGCCCGCGCACAGTGCGACCGACAGCACCCCGGTCACGATCCGGGTGGGCTTGCCGTAATGCTCGGCCATCACGTCACCGACGGTGTGGGCACCGCGGTAGTGCTTGAGGCGGGGCGCGATGAACCACCCCACGAGCAGGGTCTGGATCCCGAACGCGCAGAACGCGAACATGTAGACGTAGCCGTCGCGCATCGTGGCGCCGGCGATGCCGATCGACGCGCCGCCGCCGAGGAACGCCGCGGCGAGGCTGCCGAAGAAGACGGGCCAGACGATCCGGTTGCCCGCGACGGCGAAGTCGTCGGGGTTCTTCACCCGGCGCATGGTCTGGACGCCGATGAGGATCAGCAGCGCGAAGTAGCCCGCGAGCAGGACCCAGTCGAGGGGTGTCATGGGGGTGTCCTTTCGACGACCACCTCATCGTATGGAGCGGTCGTGACGGTGGTCACTAGGCAAAGACGCTAGTCTTCACCCACCAGGCAGGGCTGAGATAGGCACAATGCCCAAAAAGGGGATGCGGATGCTCGGGAACGCGCTGGCGCAGCAGATCGCCGACGACATCACCGACGTGATCGGCCGCAACGTGCTGATCACCGACGAGAACGGCATCGTCCTGGGCAGCGGCGACGGATCCCGGGTCGGGCAGTTCCACGAGGCATCGGTCGAGGTGATCCGCAGCCGGCGCACGATCGCACACTCCAGCGACGATGTCCGCGGACTCGTCGGGACCCTGCCGGGCGTGACGATTCCGCTGGTGACCGACGACCGCGTGGTCGGCACGATCGGGCTGTCCGGGCCACCCGACGAGGTCGAGCAGTTCGGGCTCCTGGTGAAGCGCCAGACCGAGATCCTGATGCAGGAGGCGGCGCGCATCGGCCTGCGGATGACCCGCGAACGCGCCACCACCGAACTGCTCGCCGAGATCTGCGAGTGGCACCACTCCCGCGTGCCGACGGCTCGGCTGCTGCGCCGCGGCCGCACTCTCGGGCACGACCTGACACTGCCGCGCCGGGTCGTGCTGATCCAGTGGGACGACCAGGACGCGTGGCACCGCGAGATCGGCTCCGACGACATCAGCCGTCTGATCCGGCGCGTGTTCGACTCGGACGACGACCTCGTCGCCCCGCTTTCGCGGACCGTGGTCGCGCTGGCCACCCCCGACGGTCCAGCCAGCCCCTCGCTGCGCGGTCGCTGCGGTGAGCTGCTGACCGCCGCCGCGGACCGCGGGCTGCTGCTGCGGGCAGCGATCGGGTCGCCCGCGTCCGGCATCGCCGCGCTGAACATCTCGGCGCGGGACGCCTACGACGCGATGCAGGTCGGTCCCGGCGCGCAACCCGGCGTCCGGATCCACCCGATCGACGAGGTGCGGTTGCACCAGGCACTGTCGGTGGTCCCGATCGACTCCCGGCGCCGTCTCACGGAAGGTCTGCTCGGGCCGCTGCTCGCCGACCGGGACTGGGACGCGCTGCGGGACACGCTGATCGCCTGGGGGGACAGCGCGTTCAATGCCACCAGGGCCGCCGATCGCCTGCACGTGCATCGCAACACCCTGATCTACCGCCTGGAGAAGGTGGCCCGCACCCTGGACCGGTCGCTGACCGAACCGGGGCTGGCGACCGCGCTGTACGTGACGTGCGTCCTCGACCGCCTGGCGCACGCCCACGGTGAACGCGCCTCGAATCCGACGTAGGGTGTAGTCCCGGTGAGCCGGGAAGTCTGGTCGGCCGGGGTGGCAACCCTGAGGTGAACACGCAACCGATTGTCGAGGCCTCCCATTGGCATCTGCACCCTTCCGCCGCACCCGCCGCGCCCTGCTCGAGCGGGGCACCTGGGCGGAGTCCAGCAGGATCGCCGAGATCCTGCGCAGGGAGACCGTCGGCGGGGCGGTGCTGCTCGCCGCGGCGACCGTTGCGCTGGTGTGGGCGAACTCGCCGTGGTCGGCCGCCTACTTCTCGCTGCGCGACGCGCACATCGGTGCCGAGCCGTTCGGGCTGCACCTGGACGTGAGCGTGGGCACCTGGGCGGCCGACGGGCTGCTGGCCATCTTCTTCTTCGTGGTGGGTCTGGAACTCAAACGCGAGTTCGTCGCCGGTGATCTGCGCGATCCCGCCCGGGCGGCGCTGCCGATCGCCGCCGCGGTCGGCGGGATGGTGGTGCCCGCGCTGGTCTTCGTGGCGTTCGCCGCTTCCGCCGGCGACGGCGCGCTCCGCGGGTGGGCCATCCCGACCGCGACCGACATCGCGTTCGCGGTCGCCGTGCTCGCGGTGCTCTCGACGCACCTGCCCACCGCGCTGCGGACCTTCCTGCTGACCCTCGCGGTCGTCGACGATCTCCTGGCGGTGACCGTCATCGCGGTGTTCTACACCGAGGAGATCAACCTCGTCGCCCTGGGGCTCGCGGTCGTCCCGCTGGCGGTGTTCGCGTTCTGTGTGCAACGCCGGATCCGCTCGTGGTGGCTGCTGATCCCGCTGGCCGTCGCGACCTGGGTGCTGATGCACGAGTCCGGCGTGCACGCGACCGTCGCCGGCGTGCTGCTCGGTTTCACGGTGCCCGTGGTGCGCACCGCGGCCGCCGGGGGACCGGAGGCGGGTCCTGGGCTGGCCGAGCACTTCGAACGCCGCCTGCGCCCGATCTCGGCCGGTGTGGCGGTGCCCGTGTTCGCGTTCTTCGCCGCCGGGGTGGCCATCGGCGGCCCGGACGGCTTCACCCGGGCGATCTCGGACCCCGTCACCCTGGGCATCGTGTGCGGGCTGGTGATCGGCAAACCCGTTGGGATCTTTCTCACCACCCGGATCCTGGCGGCGGTGACACGCGCGAGCCTCGACGAGGCGCTGCGGTGGGTCGACGTGTTCGGGGTCGCGATGCTGGCCGGGATCGGTTTCACGGTGTCGCTGCTCGTCGGCGACCTCGCCTACGGCCTCGGGTCCGATCGTGACGATTTTGTGAAGGTCGGGGTCCTCACCGGGTCCCTGGTCGCGGCGTTGCTCGCCGCCGTGCTGCTGAGGGTCCGCAACCGTCACTACCGGGCCGTTTGGGAGCAGGAGACGGCCGATACGGACCGCGACGGAGTGCCCGACGTGTACCAGTCTCGCCGCGACTGAACCCGGGGGTCGTGCGTAGACTGACGGAATGCTTGAACAGATCCGCGGTCCCGCCGATCTGCAGCACCTTTCGCAGTCTCAGTTGTCAGAACTGGCCGGAGAGATCCGGCAGTTCCTGATCCACAAGGTTGCTGCCACCGGCGGGCATCTCGGCCCGAATCTCGGCGTCGTCGAGTTGACGCTTGCCCTGCACCGGGTCTTCGACTCGCCGCACGACCCGTTGATCTTCGACACCGGCCACCAGGCCTATGTGCACAAGATGCTCACCGGCCGTGCCCACGAGTTCGACTCGCTGCGCAAGAAGGGCGGGCTGTCGGGCTATCCGTCGCGCACCGAGAGCGAGCACGACTGGGTGGAGTCCAGCCACGCCAGCGCCGCGCTGTCCTACGCCGACGGGCTGGCAAAGGCCTTCGAGCTGACCGGGCACCGTAACCGCCACGTGGTCGCGGTCGTCGGTGACGGCGCGCTGACGGGCGGAATGTGCTGGGAGGCGCTGAACAACATCGCCGCCACCCGCCGCCCCGTGGTGATCGTCGTCAACGACAACGGCCGCAGTTACGCGCCGACCATCGGCGGGTTCGCCGACCACCTGGCCGCGCTGCGCCTGCAGCCCGGCTACGAGCGGGTACTCGAGGAGGGCCGCAAAGCGGTCCGCGGGCTGCCGATGATCGGCGAGTTCTGCTATCAGTGCATGCACAGCGTCAAAGCGGGCATCAAGGATGCGCTGTCGCCGCAGGTGATGTTCACCGACCTCGGACTGAAGTACGTCGGCCCCATCGAGGGCCACGACGAACACGCCGTCGAATCGGCGCTGCGGCACGCTCGCGGGTTCAATGCGCCGGTGATCGTGCACGTCGTCACCCGCAAGGGCAACGGCTATGCCCCCGCCGAGAACGACGAAGCCGAACAGATGCACGCGTGTGGAGTCATCGATGTCGCGACCGGACGCGCGACCAAGGTGGCGGCGCCGGGCTGGACGTCGTCGTTCGCCGAGGCGCTCGTCGACTACGGCGCCAAACGCCGCGACGTCGTGGCGATCACCGCTGCCATGCCGGGGCCGACCGGCCTCTCCGCGTTCCGCGACCGGTTCCCGGACCGCTTCTTCGACGTCGGCATCGCCGAACAGCATGCGATGACGTCCGCGGCGGGTCTGGCCATGGGCGGCCTGCACCCCGTGGTGGCCATCTACTCGACATTCCTCAACCGCGCGTTCGACCAGGTGATGATGGACGTCGCGCTGCACAAGCTGCCGGTCACGCTCGTGCTCGACCGGTCCGGTGTCACGGGGCCGGACGGGGCGAGCCACAACGGCATGTGGGATCTGTCGTTGCTGGGCATGGTGCCCGGTATTCGGGTGGCGGCACCCCGCGACGGGGCACGGCTGCGGGAGGAACTCGGCGAGGCTCTCGACGTCAACGACGGCCCCACCGCGATCCGTTTCCCCAAAGGCGATGTGGGCGAGGATATTCCGGCTCTGCGCCGCCACCGCGGCGTCGATGTGCTGGTCGAGCCCGCCGACGGCCTGTCCGACGACGTGCTGCTGGTGGCGGTCGGACCGTTCGCGTCGATGGCGCTGGCCGTCGCCGAACGCCTGCGCAACCAGGGCATCGGTGTCACCGTCGTCGACCCGCGCTGGGTGGTGCCGGTGCCGGCCGTCCTCACCGAGTTGGCCGCTGCCCACAAGCTGGTGGTCACCGTCGAGGACAACGGCCTGCACGGCGGAGTCGGTTCGTCGGTCTCGGCGGCGCTGCGTCGCGCCGAGGTCGACACGCCGTGCCGCGACCTCGGTCTGCCGCAGCAGTTCTTCGACCACGCCTCGCGGGGCGAGGTGCTCGCCGACGTCGGACTCACCGACCGCAACATCTCCCGCCAGATCACCGGCTGGGTGGCCGCCCTCGGCGCCTCACAGGCGGAGGCGGAAGTCAGCGAGCAACTGGACTGACGGTCGGCGTGCGCCCGCCGAGCGGGATCCGCGCAACCTCGTGCAGTTCGGTGGAGGCGTCGGGCTGCTCGAACAGCACCTCGGCGTCTCGGCCCGAAAGCAGCAGTGTCGCAATGGTGTTGCCGAACACCGGGCCGGCCGTGTTGGTCCAGCCGACAGTCAGCTCCGGTGACCCGTGCCGCAGTGCCCACCGCCGCATGATCGGCGCGAGCCGCCGCGACCAGCCCAGCTTGAACGCCGGCTTCACATACGACGGCACGTGGTTGTGCACCGGTGAACACACCAACTGGTGGACGGTGGCCGCATCGTCGGCGACGCCGTCCAGGGACGCTTTCGCGGCGTAGCTGTGGTGCACGTCGCCGGAGAGCACCGTGATGGTCGCCGGCCCGTCCGGGTGGCTCGCGGCCCGGCGGATCATCGTGGTCAACCGCAGGAACGATTTGACGAACGCCGGCCAGTGCTCGAGATCGGCGGCCTGGCGTAGTTTCTCGGCGGGCACACCGCGCCACCCCGGGCGATCGGCCGAGATCTCGTTGACGGTCTGCAGGTCCGACAGCACCGGCGGCATCAGCCACGGCACCGAGGAACCGAGCACCAGGTGGTCCACCTGGTCGATCCCGTCGGAGGCCTGCTGCTCGAGCCAGGCGAACTCGCGCTCGCCGATCATCATGCGCTCACCAGAGTCGAGGATGCGTCCGTTGCGCGTGTCCATCATGATGAAACGTTTGCGGCCGAAGTCCCACCGGTAGCTGAACCGCACCCCTTTGTTCGCGTCGACCTCGGCGTCCGCGCGGTCGGCCATCTCGACGAGCACCGGCCACACGTCCCCGTCGACGCCGCGCATCTTCTGGTAATCCTCGTCGGAGGCCAGTTCGTCGGGGCTGAGGTTGCCCATGTGCTGATAGACCCAGTACGACGCCAATCCGGCCCGAATGCGGTCACGCCACCACGGCTCTTTGTCCATGTCGGCGCGCCAGGACGCCGACGTGTTCCAGTCGTCGCGGATGTCGTGATCGTCGAAGATCATCGCCGTGGGCACCGTCGACATGATCCAGCGGATCTCCGGGTCCGACCACGAATGCCGGTAGAGCCCCTCGTACTCGGCGAAGCTGACCACCTCGTCCGGCGGGCGCTGCCCGTGTTTGGCGCGCCGGTGCCGCCGACCCGTCATATGGCGCCGGGCCTCTGGGGTCAATTCGTCGGCGTAGACCTGATCACCCAGCAGGATCAGCAGGTCCGGCCATTCGCTGACCGGCAGCCGTGCCATCCGGTCCGCATAGCGGTCCAGCGCGTCCGCACCGAGTTTGTCGTCGATCTCCTCGACACCGGTCTTGGGGTAGCGGCAGGAGCCGAATACCGCCCGCAACCGCTCGGTGCTCACCGGTCCGCGGGTGCGGATCACACTGGGTGGGAACGGGCTCGCGGGCAACGGCCACACCAGTTCGCCGTCGATGTGCACCTGGTATTCGGTCGCCGAATCCGGTGACAGCCCGGTGACGGTGACCAACGCGTAATGGTGTTCCTGCACCTGGAAAGTTTCTGCGCTGCAACCGAGTACGGTCACCTTCGCGGGACGGTCGGTCTGGACCCAGACCACGGCGGTCGTTTCGCCGACGTGCCTCAGGGCCGGCCCCAGGATCAGGCTTGTCGTCTCGTCCCCGGAATTCGTCGGTGTCATCGTGCTAACCACCCATGGGCGGTTCCCTGTTGGTCAATCACTCAAACGCGACGTGCGTCACTCGACGGAGGTGGGCGCGAGTGCCGCGGTCAGCACCGGCACCACCAGATCGCGCTGCCATGGGCGGACCTCGGCGGCGACGAGGAAATCCTCGACCGCAGCGGCGATGTCGGGGACGGGTTGCCAGTCCCAGCACAGCCGGCGCACCACGTCCGGGGTCACGAGGTTCTCCGCCGGCACCGACACCCGCTCCGACAGCGCGGACAGGCCCGCGCGGGCGGCTTCCAGACGCGCGGCCGCCTCGGGTTTGCGGCGCGACCACCGCGACGGCGGCGGGGGACCGTTCGCCGGCTCGGCCGAATCGGGCGGATCGGGATTGTGCCGTGCGCGGTCCAGCGCCTCGAGCCACACCTGCGCACTGCGGCGCTGGCGGGCGCCGCCGAACACCGGCAGCGCGGTCAGTTTCTCGACGGTGTCCGGATCGGTGGTGGCGGCATTGATGATCGCGGCGTCGGGCAGGATGCGGCCGGGTGCGATGTCGCGCCTGCGGGCGATGTGGTCGCGGGTGGTCCACAACTCGCGCACCGCCGACAGCGCACGGGGATCGCGCACCTTGTGGATCCCTGAGGTGCGCCGCCACCGGTCGCGTCGGGTGGGTGCCGCCTCATAGGTTCGTAGGTGCTCGAATTCCTGTGCCGCCCAATCGGTTTTGCCCTGGTCGTCGAGTACGGCGGCGACGGCGTCGCGCAACTCGAGCAGCACCTCGACATCGAGTGCGGCGTAGTTGAGCCAGTCGTCGGGCAGCGGGCGCATGGACCAGTCGGCGGCGCCGTGGCCCTTCATCAACTGCAGGCCGAGCAGTTCGGACACCATCGTGGCGAGGTTCACCCGCGCGAGTCCGGCCAGCCGGCCGGCGAGTTCGGTGTCGTACAACGTCGGCGGGCGCATGCCCAGCTCGGCCAGGCAAGGAAGATCCTGGTCGGCGGCGTGCAGCACCCACTCGTCGGTGTCGAGGACATCGGCCAGCGGCGCCATCACCATGGTCGGGTCCTCGCCGTGGTTGACCGGGTCGATGAGCACCGTGCCCGCACCCTCGCGCCGGATCTGCACCAGGTAGGCGCGGTTGGAGTAACGGAATCCCGACGCGCGCTCGGCGTCGATGGCGAAGGGACCGTGCCCGGCGGCGAGCAGCTCGGCCGCGGCGAGGATCTCGTCGGTCGTGACCGCGAGGTCGGGCACCCCGTCGGCCGGCGTGAGCAGCGGGATGGTCGACGGCTCGTTGTCATTCCCCTGGTCATTCCCCGGCTGATCGGCGTCCTCGACCTGGGGGTCCGTGTTCGGCGTTTCGCTCATCTCACGCGCGAGTGCGGGAACCGAGGTCGGTCACCCCGGTGGGCGGCAGGCCCGCGGCGTGTTCGAGCACCTCGCAGAAGGCCTGCACGTGGGGGCCGAGTTCGAGTGTGATGGCGGTCCACGACGCCCGCAGTTCCAGCTGGTGGGCGCGCGGAGGACCGGAGATGTCGCCGTACCGGACGGAGGTGGTGGCGGTGACCGTGCCACCCAGCGCGGTCACCTGCTCGCTCTTGGACTCCAGCGCCTCCACCAGCCAGCTCCACGCGACCTCGGGCAGCAGCGGGTCGACGGCCTCGGTGGAGTCGAGATCGGCCTGGATGTAGGCGACCAGTCGCATGGTGCCGTCCCAGGCCTCGGCGCCTTCGGGGTCGTGCAGGAGGATCAGCCGCCCGAAGGCGTCACCGTCGGAGCGCTCGGGGACGATCGCGGTCTCCGGATGCCGGATCTCGGCGCCCAGTGCGTAGCTGTAGGGCGCCAGCCGCTGCGGGGGGCGAATCGGGCCGAGCTCGATCTCGGGCCGTACGGTGGTGGCATTCATCGCCGCCACCGCAGCACGGAACTGAGCCGGTTCGGCGGTGGTCACGCCGGTGACGCTAGACCATTCGGCCGCGCAGCCACGCAGGCGCGCCGAACCGACTCGTGATGGTGATGCGGGCACCTCGCGCCGGCCGCCGGCGGTGTTCGCGGGCGACGGCGCCGGCGTGGCAGCATTGACGGCGATGAACACCCGCCGTGAACTGCCCGACTCGCCGTATCTCGCCGCCGCCCGCGGCCGCAAACCCGCCCGGCTCCCGGTGTGGTTCATGCGTCAGGCGGGCCGGTCGCTGCCCGAGTACCGGGCGCTTCGGGCGCGCAACACCATGATGCAGGCCTGCTTCGACGCCGAGTTGATCACCGAGATCACGCTGCAGCCGGTGCGCAGGCACGGGGTGGACGCCGCGATCCTGTTCTCCGACATCGTCGTGCCGTTGCGTGCGTCGGGCATCGGGCTCGACATCGTGCCCGACGTCGGCCCGGTGATCGAGCATCCGGTGCGCACCGCCGCCGACGTGGCCGCGATCAGGCCGCTCGAACGCGAGACGATCGCCCCCGTCGAACAGGCCGTGGGGATGCTCACCGAGGCACTCGGCGACGTCCCCCTGATCGGGTTCGCCGGGGCGCCGTTCACGCTGGCGTCCTATCTGGTGGAGGGCGGTCCTAGTAAGCACCACGAACACACCAAGGCGATGATGCTCGGTGCGCCCGACACCTGGCATGCGCTCATGTCGGCGCTGACCGACGTGACGATCGCATTTCTGCAGGGGCAGGTCGAGGCGGGTGTCGACGCGCTGCAGGTGTTCGATTCGTGGGCGGGCACCCTGTCGCTCGCCGACTACCGCACCTACGTGCTGCCCCACAGCGCCCGGGTCTTCGCGGCGCTCGCACCGGCCGGTGTGCCGATGACCCACTTCGGTGTGGGCACGGCAGAACTGCTCGGCGCCATGTCCGAGGCGATCGCGTCGTCGGGGGCGCCCGGTGTGGTGGGCGTGGACTGGCGGACCTCGCTGACCGACGCCGCGAGCCGGGTCGAGCGCGGCAGCGCGCTGCAGGGCAACCTCGATCCGGTCGTCCTGCTGGCCGGGTGGCCGGTGGTCGAACCCGCGGTGCGTGCGGTGGTCGAAGACGGCAGGCGCGCCGTCGACGCCGGGGCGGCGGGGCATGTGTTCAACCTCGGTCACGGCGTGCTGCCCGCGACCGATCCGGGGATCGTGACGGCCACCGTGGAGCTGGTGCATTCGTTGTGAGCGCGACGTACTGCGTTGTGGGAGGCGGTATCTCGGGTCTGGCCGCGGCATACCGGCTGCGCGTGACCGGCGGGCCGAACGCCACGATCACCGTGCTGGACCCGGCGGACCGACTCGGCGGCGTGCTGCGCACCGAACGCGTGGGCGGCCAATGGCTCGACGTCGGCGCCGAGGCTTTCGTGGCCCGCCGTCCCGAGGTGCCCGCACTGCTGGCCGAACTCGGCCTGGCCGACCGCCGGCTCGGCACCACCGGCGCGCGCCCGCTCATCTACAGCCAGGACCGGCTGCACCCGATGCCGCAGGGCACCCTGCAGGGCATCCCGTCCCAGGCTTCGTCGCTGGTGGGGCTGGTCGACGAGGCGACGATCGCCCGGATCACCGACGAACCCCTGCGCCCGCTGCGCTGGATGCGTGGCGCTGATCCGACGGTGGCCGACCTGGTCGCCGACCGGTTCGGGACACAGGTGGTCAGCCGTTCGGTGGATCCGCTCCTCGGCGGCGTCTATGCCGGTTCTGCCGCCACCATCGGGGTGCGCGCGGCGGCGCCGACCCTGGCCGCGGCGCTGGATCGCGGCGCGCGAAGCCTTACCGAGGCCGTGCGCGAGGCGTTGCCGCCGCCGTCGCCCGGATCGGTCTTCGGGGCGGTCGACGGCGGGTACGCCGTCCTGCTGGACGCGCTGCGCGGTCAGGCCGGGATCGACTGGGCCCAGATCGGTGTCGAGCGGGTCGACCGCACCGCCCGCGGTGTCGAGATCCTCGACGACGAGGGCCATCGGTGGCCGGCTGACGCCGTGGTGCTGGCGGTGCCCGCGCCGCGGCTGCCGCGGTTGGTCGAGGACATCGCCCCGCGCACCGCGGCCGCCGCGCGTCGCATCGCGGTGGCTTCCGCGGCGGTGGTCGCGCTGGCGCTGCCCGGCGGCACGCCGCTGCCGCAGCACTCCGGGGTGCTGGTCGCCACCGCGGAGCACGGAGCCCGAAATCGACTGCGTGCCAAGGCGATCACCCTGTCGTCACGGAAGTGGGGCCAGCGGGGGAACGTCGAACTGGTGCGGCTGTCCTATGGTCGCTTCGGGGACGATCTGGCCCGCAGGGCCGGGGACGAGGATCTGCTGGCGTGGGCCGCCGCCGATCTGGCGACGGTGTTCGGCATCGACGTCGAGCCGGTCGACAGCCATGTGCAGCGCTGGCTCGACGCGATGCCGCAGTACGGCCCCGGCCACGCCGAACTGGTCGCCGAACTGCGGGCCGGCCTGCCGCGTGAGGTCGTGGTCGCGGGCGGCTATCTGGACGGGATCGGCGTACCCGCGTGTGTGGCGTCGGCGAACAGGGCGGTGGCATCGTTGGCCACCGCCGGCGTGGCACGATAGGAACCATGGCCAAGCTCGACTTCGACGCACTCAACTCCACCATCCGCTACCTGATGTTCTCGGTGTTCTCGGTACGCCCGGGGGAGTTGGGTTACGACGAGCAGGCGCGTGTGGCGATCGTCGACGAGACCGCCACCTTCCTCAAACAGCAGGAGGAAGGCGGCGTCGTGGTCCGCGGCGTCTACGACATCGCGGGCATGCGGGCCGATGCCGATTTCATGATGTGGACCCACGCCGCCAACGTCGAGGCGCTGCAGGCCACGTACGCCGATTTCCGCCGCACCACCGCGCTCGGCCGGGCCAGCACACCGGTGTGGAGCAACGTCGCGCTCCACCGGCCCGCCGAGTTCAACAAGAGCCACATCCCCGCCTTCCTCGCCGGTGAGGATCCGGGCAACTACATCTGCGTGTACCCGTTCGTCCGGTCGCTGGACTGGTACCTGCTGCCCGACGACGAGCGCAGGCGGATGCTGAGCGAACACGGGATGGCGGCGCGCGGATACAAGGACGTCCGCGCCAACACCGTGCCGGCGTTCGCACTCGGCGACTACGAGTGGATCCTCGCCTTCGAAGCGCCCGAACTGCACCGCATCGTCGACCTCATGCGTGATCTTCGTGCCACCGACGCCCGGCGCCACGTCCGCGAGGAAACCCCGTTCTTCACCGGCCCGCGGGTGAGCGTCGAGGAGCTCGTCACGCGGCTGCCGTAGCGCGTTGCCCACCGTCATATTTCCGTTCTCAATTAGCGTCGACGGTCAAGAGGCCATTTGCTAGCCTGCGGACGGACGCCCGCGTCGGGGAGGCTCGGGCGCCCCACGTGAAGCGGCCGGGAGGGGGCGTCGAGCATGCGCGCGAGACCCCGGGCAGCGAGCGCGATCGCCGCTTCCGCGTTCGCGGCCGTGATCCTGGCGGTCTGGGTGCTCGGTGGTCTGCCCGGCGCCGTCGTCGCCGACAACATCGGCGTCGCGGTCTTCGCGGGGTATGCGGTGGTGTGCGCCATGCTGGCCGCCCGCGCCGCCACGGGACGGTTCCGCACCGTCTGGGTCTGTTTCGCCATCGCGTTCGGCGGCTGGACCGCCGGGGCCGTGGTCTGGGGTTATCTGGACTCGGTACTGGACAGCGCGACGTTCCCGTCGCCCGGCGACTTCGGGTACATCCTGTTCCCGATATTCGGCTGTGTGGCGCTGGTGCAGTGGCCCATCGGGGCCGTCGGGCAGTCCCGGCTGCGCCTCGTGCTCGACGGTCTGATCTTCGCCCTGTCGTTGTTCCTGATGTCGTGGGTGCTGGTACTGCGCAGCGTGTACGAGACCTACCGGGAGGACCGGTTCACCGTCGGGCTGGCCCTGGCCTACCCGGTAGCCGACCTGATGATCCTCGCCGTCGCGGGCCTGGTCCTGGTCCGGGCCCATACCCGTCAGCGGCGTCCGTTGGCGCTGATCACCATGGCGCTCGTCTTGTTCACCCTGTCCGACAGCGCCTTCGCCTGGCTCACCGCACGCGGGGATTACTCCCCGGGCCATCCCATCGACCTGGGCTGGGTGTGCGGCTCGGCCCTCTTCGGCGCTGCAGCCCTGCTCAGCCGCGGCCTGCCCGTCACACCGGAAAGCACCACGCAGATGCCCACCAGCATGTCGCTGTGGTTGCCGTTTGTGCCCCTTCTGCTCGGCGGTACCGTCGCGACGGTCGTGGTCCTGGACGGTGTGCTGCGAGTGACCGTGATCGTGGTGATCGTCGCCATCTGCCTGCGGCAGTTCCTGGCCTCGTGGGAGAACCGCAGGCTTCTGCGCGTGGTGGCCGACCAGGCGCTGCGTTGTCCGCTGACCGGACTGGCCAATCTCGCCCTGTTCAACGACCGGCTGGCGCACGCCATGCAGGTGCGGGAACGGGATCCGCGCGCCGTCGCCGTTCTCTCCCTGGACCTCAACGACTTCAAGGTCGTCAACGACAGCCTGGGGCACGCGGCGGGCAACCAACTGCTCACGCAGGTCGGCGACCGTCTGGTGAGGTGTGTGCGGCCCGGTGACACCGTCGCGAGACTCGGTGGCGATGAGTTCGCCGTTCTCATCGAAGACCCCGTCGACCGCTCGCTGGAGATCGCCCACCGTATCGTGGAGTCCTTCGACTCACCGTTCGTCGTCGACGGACAGCGATTGCTGATGCGGCCCAGCGTCGGGCTGGCCGCCGCGGCGCCGGACGACGAATCCGACCCCTTCGGCGAGCAGCTGTTCAAACGCGCAGACGCGGCGATGTACGCCGCCAAGCGGTCCCGCGCAGACGGCGTGCACGTGTTCACCCCGGAGATGACGCTGGCGTACCCGGAGCAGTCGGGTCTGCTGCAGGGGGCAGGTCCGGACGTCAAGGGCGGGGGTGTGGCGGCCGTTCAGCTGCTCGGCGAACTGCGCCAGGCCATCGACCGCCTCGAGCTGACGGTGGTGTACCAGCCGAAGTACCACCTCGCGACCTCGGAGCTGGCGGGCCTGGAGGCGCTGGTGCGCTGGCCGCATTCCTCCCGCGGAGTGCTCAGCCCGGACGACTTCCTGCCGCTGGTCCGCAGGCACGGACTGATGGGGGCGGTCACCGATCTGGTGCTCGACAAGGCGCTCGACGATGCCGCGGAATGGTCGGCGCGCGGCACCCCCGTCCCCATCGCCGTCAACCTGTTCGCCGCGACCATGGCCGACACCAGGCTGCCCGACCGGATCGTCTCGGCGCTCGAGGCCCGCGGGCTGCCGCCGCAGTGTCTGACCATCGAGATCACCGAGGATGTGATCCTGCCCGACATCAAACGGTCCTGCGCAGTGCTCAGCGCGCTGCGCACGCACGGGGTACGGGTGGCGATCGACGACTTCGGCAGCGGGTATTCGGCGCTGAGCTATCTGCGCGAGCTGCCGATCGACGAGGTGAAGCTGGACCGCCGGTTCATCGGGCCGATCATCTGGGACCCCCGGGCCGGTGAGGTGGTGCGCGCGGTGGTCGGACTCGCGCAGACCCTCGGGCTGACGACAGTGGCCGAGGGTGTGGAGAACGCGGAGACCGCCGCGCGTTTGCGCGCCTACAACTGCGATGTGGCGCAGGGCTTCCACTACAGCCCGCCGCTGAGCCCGCCCGCCATCGCGACGCTGCTGCGCGGGGAGACTATCCGGCCGCCGGCACCAGCCGCAGTGAGATGGAATTGATGCAGTACCGCTGATCGGTCGGGGTCGGGTAGCCCTCGCCCTCGAATACGTGGCCCAGGTGGCTGTGGCAGTTGGCGCACACCACCTCGACCCGTCGCATCCCGAGGGAATCGTCGGTCCGCAGGATCACCGCGTCCGAATCGGCGGGGTCGAAGAACGACGGCCAGCCGCAATGAGATTCGAACTTCTCGGTGCTGCGGAACAGTTCGGCGCCGCACGCGCGGCACTGGTAGATGCCCTCGGTCTTGGTGTCGGTGTATTCGCCGGTGAACGGCCGCTCGGTGCCGGCCCGGCGCAGGACCGAGAATTCCTCGGCGGTGAGCTTGCTGCGCCACTCGTCGTCGGTCAGTTGCACCTTCGGAGCAGTCATGTCTCCCAAGTTACTACGCCGTCGGCGCGGTCCGCTCGGCCCGTGCGGGGGCCTCGGCGGGACCCGTCATCCACGGCGGGTCGATACCCCGGTCGAGGCGGCCGTCGGCCTTGGCGTCCAGGTAGCGGAAGTACAACACCGTGAACACGACGACCATCAGCAGCCCCCAGCCGGCGGTGAATCGCATGTACTCGAGGAACCGTCCGGTGGTCACCCAGTGCGTCAGCAACCATTTGTCGATGGCCATGAATCCGTAGATCGCCAGCCAGGCCGGCCAGTTGCGCAGCACCGAGTTGGGCAGCACCACCGTCATCAGGAACGGGAACAGCATCATCGAGTAGTAGCCCTGGCCCAGCGAGAGCACGAGGAACGACGTGGTCAGCAGCACGCCCGAGGACGTCAGCATCCAGAACCGTGGATCGCGGACGCGGTAGTAGCGGTACAGCAGTACCAAGCTGCCGATCGCCAGGACGACGAAGGCCAGACGCAGCAGGAGGATCAACCACATCGGCAACCCGTAGTAGATGCCGTTGCCCTCGATCGAGCTGTTGAAATAGTCGCGCGTCGACAGGATGTAGGGGATCGTGCGCCGGACGAAGCTCATCGGATCGCTCACCAGCGGCCAGGCGACGATGTTGAACGCCAACGGAACACCGATCGCGGTGACCAGCGGGCGCCACTGGCGGTTGAGCAGTGGCAACAGCAACAGCGGCGCCAGCGAGGGCTTGACCACCAGCGTGAGTCCGATGGCCACGCCGGCCCACCACTGGCGGCTCGTCCTCCCGTCGAGCAGCCAACGGAAGAACAACACCTCCATCAGCAGCAGGCACCCGTTGATGTTGGTGAAAACCAGTGTGTTGGTGACCGATTCGGTGCAGAACATCGCCAGCAGCAGCGCGGGCGCCGCGACGGAGGTCAACGTGAAGTCGAACAACCTCAGCAGGAGGTAGGCGGCGAGCAGGATCGCGACGGTGTTGAAGAAGATGAACCAGTAGCGCGACGCGTCGACGGGCAGGTAGCCGAACGGCGCGAGCAGAAGCGTCCCGCCGGGCGGATACAGGTAGTGCGGGTCGACGTGGTCGAAGTGCTCGTTGTAGATGTCCCAGCCGAGCTTGAAGTTGATGACCGCCCGGTACACCGGCCCGAAGTCGTCGGTGACGTAGCCGTTGGTGGCCAGGACGAAGCATCGATGGATGACCGACATGATCGCCAACGGCCACAGGACCGAGCGCAGCACCGTCGCCGTATTCGGCGGGGACGTGCGTGGTCGGAAGGCGTTGAGGAGGCCGGTGCGAAGGGTGTCTACTGCCGCCACGAGCGAACCGTACACCGGCGCTCACGGCGCCAGACGTCAGGCCGGACAGTACGTGTCGGTGTCCGGTGGCGTGCCGTTGTCGATGTAACCCACCACCGGCGCCAGTGCGCATGCCGAATAGACGCTCGCTCCGTGGCCGATTCCCTGCCACATCACGCGCTTGTTGGAGGCCCCGGCGTTGAGGATCGTGGCCGCGACCGCGGCGACGCCTTCGTTGCCCACGATCGGGTCGTTCTGGACGCCGAGCAGCAACACGGGCACCGGCAGGTCCTTCGGTTCGGGAGGCGCCGATCCGCTCGGCCAGTTGAGGCACGTGACGAGGTCAAGCGCGCCGACGACGCCGAACTGCGGGTACTGCTTGCCCCACGCGACCACCAGCTCGCGCACCCGGTCGGGGGTCGGGCGGTTCAGCGCGTCGCTGCAGGAGTTGACGAACTGCCCGTCGGTCTGGCGCAGCGCCTCGGATTCGGTGATCAGAGCGGTGAGCCGGGCGCTGTCCCCGTCGGCTGCGCCGGCCAGCGCGGCGCCGAGATCGTTGGTGGCGGCGACACCGTCGCCCTTCGGGAACGCCAGCGCCGTGGAGATGGCGTCGGTGACCGCGGCCACCGACGCCCCGCCGGGGCCGTTACCCGCGCGCGCCTCGGCCAGCAGTCCGTCCACGACACCCTTCGGATCGGGTGCGGCCGGGCAGCCGATCGCCACACACTGTGCGGCCCAGGCGTCGAGCGCGGCCTGTTCCCCCTTGACGCGCTGTTCGGCGGCGGCCTCGGCGCCGATCGCCAGCGGCAGGGGCGAGTCGAGCGCCAGGCGGGCCACCTTGTTGGGGTGGGAGCCGGCGTAGGCCAATGCCACCTGGGCGCCGTTACCGATGCCGAGCAACGCCAGGGTCGGCACATCCCAGGTGCTGCGCAACCGCTCGAGGTCCTCGGCGGCGTGGGCGTTGTTGTAGGCGGAGTCGCCGGGGGCGATGGTGTCGGTGCAACTGGTCGTGGCCGTCATCGTGATCGCGCTGAGGTTGGCGACCGGATCGTCACCGTAGGAGAACTGCGCCTGCTCGATCATCTCCTGGCGGTCGTAGAGGTCGCGGCATTCCAGTGCCCCGGACATCCCGATGCCGCGGCGGTCCACCGCGACCACGGGGTGTTTGTCGAGCAGCGCCTGCGAACGCTCCAGCCAGACCGGGAGCTGCACCGAGGACGGTAGGTCCGAACCGGTCGTCATCACCACCGGGCCGGCGTCGGGGGGCGTGCGAGCCGAGGTGGCCCGCACGACGCCGATGGTGACCGTGCCGCTCGCGCCGTCGATCGGGTCGAGGTCGGCGTCGTAGGTCGCGCAGTCCAGCGTCACACCCGGCACCGGATCGACGGCCGCGTCGCCGAACACCTGGTCGGTGCAGTTGCGCCATGACAGGTCGTTCTTCGGCACCTCGACCGCGGGCGGGCCGGCCTGCGGTTGGGTGGTTTCGGGCTGGCCCTGCGGCCGCGCCCCGTTGTCGGTGGCGTACCGCGGGTTGGCTGCCAGCCCGGGCGCGCAGCCGGCCAGCACCAGCGCGACCGTCGACAGGCTCACGGCCCGGAGCAGCGGGGGGTGCCGACGCATGCTGACCACAGTAGCGGCGCGGCGGTCGGCGACCGCCTCGACAGTCCCAGCACTGTGAACTGCGTCCCAGCCGCCGCGTCGGGCATGGGAACGATTGCTGCGCGTCGCTACGCTGCCCCCATGCATGGGTCCAGTGGTGCGACGAATCAACCGGGCCATCTCGTCGACCGGCATCCCAGCGTCACTCCCGAGCGCCTCGTCGCCCAGCTGGTGCCACCGCCGACGTTCACCCACGTCAGCTTCGACAATTACCGGCCCGATCCCGCCGAGCCGTCTCAGGCCGCGGCCGTGGACGCCTGCCGGGCCTTCTGCGCCGAGGCGGCGACGCGGCGCGCCGGGAAGAAGAAGCTGTTCGGCAAGCGCGAAGTGCTGCCCGGCGTCGGGGTGTACCTCGACGGCGGGTTCGGTGTGGGCAAGACGCATCTGCTGGCGTCGTCGTACTACGAGCTGCCCGAGCCGAAAGCGTTCGCGACGTTCGGCGAACTCACCCAGCTCGCCGGTGTCTTCGGGTTCGTGGAGAGCGTGGAGTTACTCAGTGACTACGTGGTGGTCTGCATCGACGAGTTCGAACTCGACGACCCGGGTAACACGACGCTGATCTCCCGGCTGCTCTCACAGCTGGTCGAGCGGGGCGTGTCGATCGCGGCCACGTCGAACACGCTGCCCGAACAGCTGGGGGAGGGCCGCTTCGCCGCGCACGACTTCCTTCGCGAAATCAACACGCTCGCTTCGATTTTCACCACTGTGCGGATCGAGGGTCCCGACTACCGTCACCGCGACCTACCGCCTGCACCGGAACCACTGACCGACGCGGAGGTCACCGACCGCGCCGAAAAGACCCCGGACGCGACACTCGACGACTTCGACTCCCTGTGCAAGCACCTGGCGACCATGCATCCGTCGCGGTACCTGTCGCTGATCGAGGGGGTCTCGCAGGTGTTCATCACCGGGGTGCACGCACTCGACGATCAGAGCGTCGCGCTGCGCCTGGTGTCGCTGACCGACCGGCTCTACGACGCGGGCATCCCGGTGGTGGCCTCGGGTGCCAAGCTGGACACCATCTTCAGCGAGGACATGCTCGCCGGCGGATTCCGCAAGAAGTACCTGCGGGCGACGTCGCGGCTGCTGGCGCTGACCGCCGCAGGCCAGGAGACCTAGGGGTCGGCGAGCGGGCGGACCATCACGAAGTCGTTCTCGACGGCGGCGCCGAGGCGGAAGCTCTTCGTGCCCGTCACGGCGAACCCGTGTTTGGAGTAGAAGCTCTGCGCGCGCCGGTTCTCCTGGTTGACGCCCAGCCAGGCGCAGCGGTACCCGGTGTCCCTGGCCACCGTGAGCGCCTCGGCCATCAGCGCCGACGATGCGCCGGCACCGTGGCTTTCGGGGACCACGTACATCTTCGACACCTCGATGGCCGGGCGCAGCGTGACGGCCTGCTGCACGTCGTCGTCATCGGGCACACCCCGGATCAGCATGGCGTAGCCCACCATTCGGGCACCGTCGCGGGCGACGAGCAGAACGCGGTCCGGATCGGTGAGGTAGTCGGCGAACCGGTGTTCCGACAGGTTCTCGGCGACGAATGCCGCGATGTTCTCGGCTGTCACCGACGTCGGACACGCCAGCGGGAACGTGCTGGCGGCGACGGCGGCGAGTTCGGGAAGGTCGGCCCGGGTCGCCGGAAGTACCTGCGGCCCTACAGGTTCCACTGTGCGAGGTGCTCGCCGGTGAGCTTGTCGATCAGCACCACGTTCGACACCAGGTCGCGGTAGCAGTCCCACCACACGCCGCCGGTGACCGTCGACCCGGCCGGGGCGTTCGCCAGCGCGGCCTGCAGAGAATCGGGTGCGTCGGTGTTGCGCGGCTCGTAGGCGTCGCCGGTCGGGGTGACTCCGCGGAACTGGAACGTGATCGCCATCGCGTAGGGCACCGGCACCTTGATCGGCTGGACCACGACGTTGGCACGCCACACCTGGTTACGCGGCGGGCGGGGCGGATAGCCGAAGCCCGGGGGGATCGGCGACGGTTCGACGCTGACCACGGTGACGTCGGCGACCAGGCCCTCGAAGTTCACCCGAAGCGGTTGACCGATGCGGCCGATGGGTGATTCCACCGCGGCGGCGGGGGCCGCTGTGAGCCCCGCCGCGACGGTCAGGGCGGTCAGCAGCATCAGAAGCCGTCGCATGGTTTCCCTCCCTAGGTGTGCCTCGCATGATGGCACACCCGACACCGGGGCCACACGGGTTCGACGGTCAGGCGGCCTCCAGCCGCAGCAGCGCCGCCTTGGCGGCTGCCCCGCCGACGTACTGGCCCGCGGTGCCGTCCGAACGCACGACGCGGTGGCAGGGGATCACGACCGGGAGGGGGTTGTGGGCGCAGGCGCTGCCGACGGCCCGCACCGCCCTGGGGTTGCCGACCGCGGCGGCCACCGCGGCGTAACTGGCCCGGTCGCCGTAGCCGATGCCGCGCAGCTGCTCGACGACGCTGCGTCGGAAGCCGTCGGCCAGCCGCAGGTCGATCGGCACGTCGAACGTGATGCGCTGTTTGGCGAAGTACTCGTCGAGTTGGCGGGCCACGGTGTCCAGCCGCCGCGGAACCCGCAGGATGCGTGGGCTGATCCTGGTGGCGAGCGTGGCCAGCACGGCGGTGTGGTCCTCGACGTCGTAGGCGACGCGCACGAGGCCTGCTGCGGTGGCGGCCAGCAGCAGCGTCCCGACCGGGGTGTCGACGGTCCGGTAGGCGACGTCGAGCACGCCGGCGGCGTCGGCGTCGGTGCTCAGCCGGGTGTGCAGCCGTGCCAGCGTCGCGTCGTCGGCGAGCGAGTCGAACATGTCGGTGGTCATGAGATGGCGTCCTCACGGTAGATCGAGCGCAGTGTCTTGAGGCCGTCGGCGCAGGCGCGGCGGGCGGCGTCGGGGGAGTTGCCGAGCAGGTCGGCGATCTCGGCGAACGGCAGCCCCGCGATGTGGTGATACGCGACGGCCTGGCGCTGCTTGGTGGGCAGCGTTTCGAGGGCGGCCCACAGGTCGGGATGGCCGGCGGCGGGGTCGGCGCGGGTGGCCGGGTGATCGGGCACGGGGTCGGTCGGTACGGGTCGTCGGGAGTTGGCGCGGCCGACGTCGAGTGCACGGCGATGCGCGATCGTCACCAGCCAGGCTTCGACGTTGGCGTCGGCCGGCAGGTCCGGATAGGCCCGCATGGCCGACAGGAACGTCTCCGACCACGCGTCCTCGGCGTCGAGGGCGCCGACGACGGCACGGCACACCCGCAGCACGGTCGGTCCGTGTTGAGCCACCACGTCTTCGAACGGTCGCATCGTCACATCTTGTAGACGCCGCGACACCATGCGCCGTGAGATCAGTCTTTTTCGGGGGTGGTGAGGGAGTCGAGCAGACCGATCAGATCGGTCTGGGCGCGCTGCTTGTCGACGCCGAGGCGGTGCAGTGGGCCGTCGGCGTCCTCGGACTCCAGCAGCGCCAGCAGCAGGTGCTCGGTGCCGATGTAATTGTGTCCTAGGCGCAATGCCTCACGGAACGTCAGCTCCAGCACCTTCTTGGCGGGTCCGCTGAACGGGATGAGGTCGAGCGCTTCACCGTCTGCGGCGGTGGTCAGCGCGACGGCCGTGCGCAGCGCGTCGGGGGTGACACCCTGCGCGGCGAGGAGCGCCACACCCAGCGATTCGGTGTCGACAAGCAAGCCGAGCAGTAGGTGGTCGGGGGAGATCTCGGACTGCCGGGCGTCGCGGGCGGTGTTCTGCGCGTGCACCACCGCGGCGCGCGCTCGCGGGGTGAACCGGGCGAATCCCTGATTCGGGTCGAGAGGTTCTGCCTTGGGGACGAACCGTTTCTGGACGGCCTGTTTGGTGACCCCCATGCACTGGCCGATGTCGGTCCACGACGCCCCGGAGCGCCGGGCCTGGTCGACGAAGTGGCCGATGAGGTGGTCGGCGACGTCGCCGAGGGCCTCCGCGGCGAGGACGGCGTCGGTGAGCTGGTCAAGCGGTTCACTGTGGACGGTCTTGATGACGTCGATGAGGTCGTCGAGTCGGACGGGGTGGGTGATGCGGTCGGCCATGCGTCAACTGTAGGTTGACCCACCGATAATCGTCAACCCCGGGTTGACGGCTAGCCGCCTTTAGCTGCGGACATAGCCGCGCCGCACCGCGCGGTCGAGAATTCCGAGGGTTGCGCGCAGCGCGCTTTCGGAGATCACGGGGAAGATGCCGGCTTCGCGCCATTTGTCGTCGATCTGCGACCAGTCGTAGAACGAGGTGACGACGGTGCCGTCCGCCGAGGGTTCGAGGGTGTAGCCGTAGACATGTCCGATCTGGGGACGGATCTGGCCCAGGATCGTCCAGGCGATGCGCCGATTGGGCTCGAATTCGCGGATTTCCACGGTCACTTCGTATTTCCCCATCGGGAAATCGTTGAGCGCTTCCCGGTCCATGTGCACGACGAAGCTGTCGCCGGCCGCGGACACCGGATTTCCGTCGGCACCCTGCAGCATGCCCGAGGCGTCGATGGCCACGTGGCCCTGCGGATCGCAGAGCACGTCGAAGATCGCTTCTGGGGAGGCGGGGATCACGCGCTGGACTTCGATGCGTTCGGTCATGACGACGATCGTGTCAGCACCGGCGTTCCGGCGAACGGGTTTTGAAAGTTTGCCGTGGGGTACGCGTCACTGGTATGACGAACCTTCACGAACTGCCGACCGGTGGCCATCGACCGCCGGGTCTGCGTCGCTCGGTAGCGTTCATCCATGAGAACGCCGACAGTGACATCGGTCTCAGTGAAATCGCGGCCGCGGCCAATTTGACGCCGCGGGCGGTGCAGTACATGTATCGCAGGCACTTGGGCGTGACGCCGCTGGAGTACCTGCGCGGTGTGAGGTTGGACCTGGCCCATCGCGATCTGCAGGCCGCCGATCCGACAGTCGACACCGTCAATTCGATCGCGGGCCGGTGGGGGTTCTCCCACGCGGGCCGGTTCAGCGTCGCGTACCGACGGGTGTTCGGCACGCAGCCGAGCGCCACGCTGCGGACCAACCGGCAGCACGGTGACCGTGAGCCTCGCTATGGCACTTAGCCCCATGCGGTTTGCACGTATGACCGCGGTTGCCGGCGCTGGGTGAGGGAGAGTTTCGCGAACCAACGCTCGGGCATTTGTGCACGGCAGCGTTGAAAGATGAGCTGTCAGTGCAATTCTGGCTAATTCGCGCCCAAAGCAGGTCTTGAATTTGCGCACGGAGGTGAGTTGTCGATTTGGTACGAGCGTGCCTGCGACATGGCATGCCGCTGATAAGGTTCCGCGCACAAGCAATCAAGGTCGGGGATTTTGATCCCGCCGGAGGAAAGGGAGGCCGACGGTGGGACGCACCGATGCTGTTGCAAGCCAAGCGAAGAAGTTGGCTCTCGTGGGGGCCGGTGCGCTGGCCGCGGCCGGGGCATTCCTCGCCTTGGGCGCCGGCACCGCGAATGCCGACGTGATCGACATCGGCGGTAAGCCCAATCCGGTCTTTGACGCGAACCCGGCTCCGGAAGGCGGGGTTCGCACCAGCGGCAAGGGGGTGGCGAATGCCGGCACGTCCGATGTCCGCCGCTCGTCGAAGGGGGAGCCGTTGCCGCCGTCGGGCGGTCAGGTGAAGGACAGCGTCCGTGCGGTGCCACCGATCACCCGTGGGATCGGCACCTACATCGGGACGGGGCCGGCTCGCAACGGACCGGGTATGGCCAGCTGGTGATCTCCAGAACGCCGCCGCGCTTCGTGCGCGGCGGCGTTTTTTATGCCGTCTGAGCGTGCGGCGTGTCCGTCCCATGCGTTCTGCCGCCAAGTGCGGTCCCGCCAGGCTTCGCTTCTGAACCCCACGTGACCTAGGGACCGCATGCCCGGGCACGCGTCGGATGAAACAGGTATTTGCCAGGCGACGCCGAGATGTGATCTCCCTGCGGCCTATTCGCGTTGGGCGGATACGGCGCCGGATTGTGAGCGTGCCGAAGAACAGCGTTGGCGGTCCATAGAGGGCCCGGCGGGTGCCTCACCCACTGCGCAAGGTTGGCGAAGCCCCAGAGGCGCTGCAGGCGCCACTACGACTATCCCGTGCCAACACCACCGGCACCGCCGCTTGGCTGGTATCCCGGTCCGGCCGGCGGTTCGTGGGCAGGTTCCGAACTTCTGCTCGGCACCGTGTCAGCGCGCGGCCGGCGGGGGCCGCCGGCGCGCTCGTATGGCGGAAGCCGCGGGTCGTGAAATTTCGGCGGTACGGCATAAGTGGCGCCGGCCGAGGCCTCTGCGGAAGCGGGCGCCGAAGTTGTTTTGCGGCGAGTTGCAGACCTGAGGGTCGACGCGCCGGTCGGCCTGGTCCAAGTCGTCGGCGTGGGGTCCGTCGCTCCGGCCAGCACGGCTGCATGCTTGCTCGATGACACTGCGGCAGGAAGCGACGCGGGCGCTGCTTGAGGGCTCGCTAGCAGACGTCGGCGACGCAAACCCGTATGCCGGGCGGTCCGTGGTCCTCGCGAAACTCTGGATGCGCGGCTACCTACGCATGGTGCACGTCCGTATCCATACAGGGCCGGCGATGCAGGCATATCTGCAGGCGCGTAGGGGGCGCGCGTAGGCGGTCACCGACATCTGCAGGGATCTCCACGGAGCGGGCGCTGTGCACTCCAATGCCTTGCTGCGCTTGTAGCTCGATCGCGCTGCCCGACCCCGACACTGTGCAGGACTCACACTAACGCCTCATTGAGCATGCAACGGGCACGAGCCCCAGAGGACTGAAACCAGATTTGAACTGCGGTAATGCTGGTGCGCGATACTGGGATTGAAGTAGGCCAGTCGCAATTTTCGGGTCAGCGTCGTGACCTGCCAAAAGGGCACCTGACCAGGCGACACGACGGACAGTATCGCGTGAGCCAAGTGGAGCCAAATGGAACCTGATGTAGGTTCATTGGGCACGTATTGGGCACGCTGCCGCGATACTGACCACCACGGAGAGCCATGCCACGCACCCGCGAGAAGCGGTCCTTCGCCACCATTCGCAAGCTACCGTCGGGACGTTTCCAGGTCCGCTACACCGGCCCGGACGGCGCGCGTCACACCGCGCCGGCGACGTTCGGCGCCCGGATCGACGCCGAGGCATTCGTCGTCGCCAAGCGCCGCGAGATCGACCGGGGAGTCTGGGACGCGACGGCCGAGAGGAAGCGGGAGGCGATCACGTTCGGCGCCTACGCCGCCGCATGGGTGGAAGGCCGACAGGTCGCCGGACGTCCGATCAAGGACCGCACCCGCGAGCACTACTACGCGATCCTCGAAGACCATCTGCTACCGGAGTTCGGCGCCCGCCAGATCGCCGCGATTACCCCGAAGGACGTCCGTGAGTGGCACGCCGGCGCGCTCGTCGACCGGCCCACGATGCGCAGCCACGCCTACAGCCTGATCCGGACGATCATGACGAGCGCCGTCAACGATGAACTGATCGACTCGAACCCCTGCCGGATCACCGGCGCGGGCCGCGCCAAGCGCGTTCACAAGATTCGGCCGGCGTCGATCGACGAACTCGCGACCGTCACGGCCGCGATGCCCGAGCGGCTGCAACTGATGGTCATCCTCGCGTCCTGGTGCGCGATGCGTTTCGGCGAGACTGTCGAGCTGCGCCGTGGGGACATCGACCTGGGCGACGAAGTGATCCGTATTCGCCGCGCCGCGGTCCGCACGCAAGGCGGCACGTTCGCAGTCACGACCCCGAAGTCGGACGCCGGTATCCGCGACGTCGCGATCCCGCCGCACATCATCCCGCAGATCGAAGATCATCTGTCGAAGTACGTTGAGAAGAAAGCAGATTCGCTCATATTTCCGAACGAAGCTGGCGAGCATCTACAGCCGTCAACGCTTTACCGGCACTGGTATAAGGCGCGCGCAGAGGCGGGCCGCGACGATCTGCGGTGGCACGATCTGCGGCATTCCGGCGCCGTCCTGGCCGCGGCAACCGGCGCCAGCTTGGCAGAACTGATGGCGCGTCTTGGACACTCGACACCGCAAGCCGCGATGCGGTATCAGCACGCCGCGCAGGGGCGCGATCGCGAGATCGCCGCACTGCTGTCGAAGCTGGCGGCGAATGGATAAGGGAGACGCGGAGTCGCTGCCTTACGCGACGTGTCGCGGCATTCTGTTAACCTTCGGAACCACAACCGAACACCGACGCTAATTGAGGCTTACAGGCGACACACCCGCTACACAGGCGGGATTCGGCGGCGCACCACCAACCGGGAACCCCGGACCGCCGAGATCGTAGAAGCTGAGACGAACGGCGCACACCCCGAACCGGGGTCACCCGCTGAGTCCCAAACTGGGACTTGCTGAACCGGCAGCCGAGCACAGAACAGACCCAAATGGTCTATCTGTCGCTCGGCTGTTCCTGTTCAGAAGGGAACCCCTTGTGCAGAACACTCCCAATCGGCGCCGGTACGGATCAATCGCGGACGCAGCCGAGTACATCGGCGTGACGTCGAGAACGATCCGCCAGATGATCGCAGACGGGCGAATCACCGGCTACCGCAACGGCCCTCGCCTTATCCGCGTCGACCTCAACGAGATCGACGACGTTGTGATGCAGCCCTTCGGCGGTGGCGCGTAATGGCGACTCGCGCGACCTACGTCAACGATCCGGTATGGCAACAGGCGCGGGCGCTATACGTAGACCCTCCGGACGGCACTTCGAGTGAACTCCTGGTCGCGAGGATCAGCGCCGCCTCTGCCATGTGCGAGATAGAGCGCTCGACGAGTCCGCTGACTGATGAGCAGCGCGATCGGATCGTCGCGATCCTCCGACGCGGCGCGGCCTGATGACCGGCCAACGAAAAAGCCGCCTCGCGGGCAACGAGACGGCTCTATCAGAGTCCACGGCGTCGGACTCCCACCAGCTTAATATCCGCGCCGCACACCGACGGATGACGCGGAGTCGTGTCGCCGGTGGTGCGTGATGGCAGGCGGAGATGTGGACCGGTTCGCCCTGGTCGACTGGGAACGATCGGCCTGTCTTTGTGATGTCGGCGCACCAGGCCACTCGATCGCAGTCGCAGTCACCGACGACGGCCGCGACACGCTGTGGATGATCGACGACGCGGAGCTGAACGCCGAGCACCCCCGGTGCGGGAGCGGCGATCAATCACACGAACAGATCGGTCCACTGCCGGCAGTTTGGCGCCGACGCATCCACGGCGATCCGCGTTGCGGTGAGCCGACCACAGCAGGACGGCCGTGTCGAATGAAGGTTGCCTGCCAGGGCGATGTCTGCGAGGTTCACCGCAAGCCCCGGTGTGACGGCTGCGGGCAGATCATGCACCACCAGGCCGGCGCTTGGGGCTGCTTCGGATGCCACCCCGACCGGCATTGGACACCACAGCAGCAGAACCGCGGTGTCCCATGACCTTTCCCAAGCACCAATGGTTACGCGCCGTTGCTCGGGACAAGGCGCTCGACGACTCCTACGCCCGCGTGGCGATGGACCTCAGCACTTCGACGTCGGTCGACGACGGCACGTTCTGTGTTCGTCAGAAGACCGTCGCTGAGCGGATGGGTCGCGATGTGCGATCTATCAAGCGGGCATACGCCGCGCTGAAAGCCGCGGGTTACATCGAGTGGTTAGCAGCAGGAAAACGGGGTCGTGGCTATCTCAGCGGCGACACGTGGCGGTTGCGGTTTCCGCAGGTCGGAAGTGGTGACTATTGCGTCACCACTTACGGAAGTGGTGACGACTCAAGCCCAGAAGTGGTGACGCGCGGTGCCATAAGTGGTGACGATTCAGGCCCAGAAGTGGTGACGACTCAGGCCGCGGATTCGCCCTCTGCCAGCGAGAATGGCGTTCCTGTAGTTCTCTATGAAGGTTTATATGGAGGTCTAGAGGGAGGCGCGGCGCCAGACAGGCCCGAACCGCTCGACGTCGAGACCGTCCCCGACACAGGAGACGCCCACCCCCCGGAAGATTTGTCCGAGGACGAACAACAGCCACACGACGTCGAATCTGCCGAACCGGCCGGCCGCGAGCTGGTGACCCAACGCGTCGAAAGCCCGGACGGCGGGACGGTTGTCGACGGGGAGATCGTGGAGCCCGACTTCGACCGCCGGCCCGAGCCGAAGTGCAAGCGGCACCCCGACGGCGACGTCGGCGAACCATGCCGCGCATGCAAGCGAGACAACGACGAGATCGAGGCATGGCAGCAGCGCCAGAAGGAAACCGCACTGCTGCGGCTCTTGTCGAGCGTCGCCGAGTCACCGCGGGTTGAGCGACCAGCACCAGCACCCAAGCCGCCGCCGCCGTCGTGGATTCGAGGAACCTACGGGCCGCGCTGCCCACGCCACGGCCATCTCAAGGTGCCGCCCTCCGACTGCACTCGATGCGATGACGCCGCGATCGCTGCCAGGGAGTCCGCGTGAGCCGCCCGATTCCTGAGGCGTACCGCGGCGCCATCGACGTGCCGTGCCCGACGTGCAGCGCGGAACCGGGCGAGTTCTGCCTCGTCGAAGACGACTGCCATGGCCCGCGCCGGCGACGGGTGCCGTGCGTCCGCCGCTGCCCGCCGAGCCCGAGCCCGACCGACGTCGAGCACCAGGCCGCGGCGACCCGCCCGACCCGCTCGTTCAGCGAGCCGCTGCATGACGCGACCGATACCGACCACGACAACGACCAGGACCAGGACCCATGAACAAGACGTGCAGTAGTTGCGGCCAGACCCTGCCGCTGGACGCATTCCACCGACGCAATGGCAGGGGCGACGGGCGCCAGGCCCAGTGCAAAGCGTGCCGCAAGGTGCATGACGCCATCCGTGAGACTCGCGCGAAGTATCACCGTGCCTACCCCGCCGCCAACCCACACATCGGCTGGGAGTCGATGTACCGCCAGCGCGCCCGCCAGTCCGGCTTCGAGCCAGTTATCGAGACGTTCACGCGCGCCGACGTCATCGCCCGTTATGGCGACGCGTGCGCTCACTGCGGAGGCCCGTTCGACGAACTCGACCATTACCCGGTGCCGGTCCGCCACCGCGGGCCGCACACGTTGGAGAACGTGCGCCCGTCCTGCACACCGTGCAGTCGGCGCAGTTGGCGAGAGGCCGTCGCATGAGCGACTGGGACACGACGCGGGCGCTGCTGGGCGCCATTCCCGCGCTGCCGGGTGCGCGGTGCAAAGGCCGATCTGCTCTCTACGAGCGGACCGTCGGCGAGCACCGCATGACCGGCCGGCTCACCAAGACCGAAGTCGACGACGCCCGCCGCGAGGCACTACGGCTCTGCGGCGCCTGCGAGGCCCAGACCCGCTGCCGCGCGTGGCTCACCGCCCTGCCGGCCGCACGACGTCCAGCCGGCGTCATCGCCGGCCTGGTGATCACAGCCGGCGGAACGCCGGCGAAGACCAGGACGCCGGCCACGCTCACCGCCTCCGCGGCGGAATCATGAGCGAGTCCGGCCTGACGCGCGTCGGCGGCGTCGTGGTCCTCTCCGGGCAGGCGCTTCGAGCGGCGCGGGACTGCGCCCTGATCGCCGTCAAACACCGCAAAATGTCCGGCGTTCCGTACCAAGCCTACGAAGCCCTGGCCTGCGAACTCAACGAAACGATGGCCGCAGCCGGTCAATCGGTCAATGGATCACCGGCTGTCAGAAAGGCTGCCGGCGTGGACGAACAACCGACCGTGCCGATCGCCGAAGCCGCTGCCCGCCTCCGCATCTCGGTCAGGCAGGCCCGACGGGTGGCTCCGAAGCTCGGGGGTCGGATGATCGCCGGCCGCTGGTTCGTCGACGAACTGGCGCTACGCCAACACCTGGAAGGGAAGCAGCAGTGAACAAGCAAGAGCGCGCCCGCTTCATCGCGAGCCTGACCGACGACGAGCTTCGCCAACTCCGCGGACGCCTGGAAGACCCCGGCGCGCGCGACGGCGACAAGCGGTTCGCGAAGAACCTGTTCACCGGATCGAACGACGCCGGCGACCAGGACGACGACGACCAGGACGCCGGCGAGTACACCGACGAACAGAGGCAATGGGCGCGAGACCTTTTCGCCACCCTCGACGACGAGAACGACGGCTTCGCCGGCCTCTCGAACGGCCGGAACGCCTTCCGCACGACACCGCCGAAGCGCGATCCCAGCTCGCACCGCGACTTCCGTTACAGCTGACCGTCACCCACCCCGAAAGGACACCCCCTCATGTTCAGAATTTCGGCTCACACCAGGGCCCAAGCCGTCACCAACGCCGCCGACACGCTCCACGTCGCGCTGCCCCCCGCCTACGTCGAACAGTTCGCCGACGCGGAAGCGTTCACCGCAGCGGCCAGCCAAACCGTCTGCCAGAGAGAATCCCTGCACCGCGCCGTCCTCGACGCCATCCAGGAGGGCCGCGACTATCTCTCGGACAGAGGGATTCAGGCGATGGCGCTCAATGCGCAACTCACCGAGGGGAACATCCTCGCCGCCGCACGCAGCCGCAGCGAGCAGCTGATGTTGGCCGCACTCAGCGACCACGCAGACGACATCCTCGACAGGTGGGCCGACGCGCTCGACGAGCACTCGGCGAAGCTCGCCGCCGCCGCGAACGCCGGCGTGAACCTGAACGATGCCGCCGGCGCGGTCGCCCGCGGCGGCGCCATGATGACCCACCTGCACAACGCGCAGGTCGGAGTCAGGGCGTGGACCGCAGCCGCGAACGGCTTCTACGCGCTGGCTGCCGTCGCCGGCGTCAGGATCAACGCGGACTCGGCGACCGTCCTCACGCCGGCGCGTCTCGCCGAGCTGGCTCCCGCGTACGAGATGGCGCGAGACGAGCGCGCCCGCGAGGTAGGCGTGTGGATTCTTGCGCGCAGTGGCCTTCCGTTGAAGCTCGCCACTCTCGACGAGTTCAAAGCGCGCGCGGCGCAGATGAAGGCGGACGCGCAAGCCGAGGCCCGGAACCACGCTGCACGCGCGAACGCCGCCGGCTTCAACAGGTAAACGACCCACGATCACCTGATGGCCGGCGCAGGACGGAAGTCCCGGTTACCTTCCTGGCGCGCCGGCCGTCAGGCCCACCACAACGACGACGACCAGGCCGTGAGCATCAGCAGAAGCCATGTCGACACCTGCCCCGCACGGCCGCTCGGTCCGCTCGGCGGCATCTGCAACTGCACCACCACGGCGACGACCAGACAGTCGAGCGACGTCGAGGACCAGGACGTCGCGAGATGATCGGCATCGTCGCCGCCAACCACGACCGCATCCGCGACCTGATCAATCAACTCGGCATGGACCACCGCAAGGTCGTCGCGATCCCAGCACGAACTGTCGACACCGCCGCGCGTGGCCGCGTGCTGGACGCTCTGCTCGTAGACCACACCGCAACCCACATCGACCTATCCGACGTCCTGCCGTGCCTCCTGGCGTCCAGCGGGCCCGTCTACGTGCTCACGCCCACCCAGGGCGGGGTGCCCATCGGGGTACCCCACGGCGCCCCCCGAGGCTTAGGCACTGCCCCCTCCTCGTTTCCCCCAAAAAAACGATTGCTGGATAGGAGCGAACGTGCCGCGCAGATCCGACGTGCCGTGTGTCGTTTGTGGCCGGCTGGTGCCGACCTATCGGGACAGTGCGCCGGCCGATCGCCGGCGTTGCGGGGCGTGCGTGAGGGCCGCTACCGAGCGGTGGGAGCTCGGCACCCGGACGGGCTACCGCCGGCGCGAGGGCTGTACGTGCGACGAGTGCCGCATGTGGGCCGCGAATGAGGCGCGCGAGTATCGGGCCGAATACCGAGAGCGCACAGGAACCGGCTTGCGGTCGAAGTACCGCCGAAAGACACAGGACGCGATCGGCGCGGCGCCGAACTAGCCGACGGACTGAGCGTCGGCCGGCCTCGACGTCGTGGTCCTGGTCCTGGCGCTCGGCGTGGGTCCAACGATCTGGCAGCGCGCGCGTACATGCTTGGCCGGTGTCGAAGCGCGCCGAGTACATATTCGCGCTCTACTCGGGTTCGGTCGCTGAGCCAGGGGACCGCAACCCGTACGCCGACGGCGAATCGCTGGTGCTGCCGAAGCTGTGGATGAGCGGGTATCGGCGGATGGTGCGGGTACGGATCGAGACCGGGCCGGCGATGCAGGCATACCGCGCCGCGTGTGCCGCGACCGAACCCCGGCCGGACGACTAAGGCGCCGCGTGCTCGCCGTGCTTGGGTGTCGGACCCCGCCGATATCTTCGCGGTCGAACAGCGTTGCCGCGATCTGCAACAACACGGTCGGTGGTCCTGATGTGATGATCAATCGCAGTCACCTAGGGTGAATTGCAACGGACTTGTAGAGGTGGGCATGGCTGACCGATCGGCGATCGAATGGACCGAAGCCACCTGGAACCCCGTCACCGGTTGCGATCGCGTGTCTTCGGGCTGCGACCACTGCTACGCAATGACATTGGCGAAGCGGTTGAAAGCCATGGGCTCGGAGAAGTATCAGAACGACGGTGACCCGCGCACGTCGGGACCAGGCTTCGGCGTCACTCTTCATCCGCAGACGCTCGATGAGCCGCGCCGCTGGCGCCAGCCGCGCGTCGTGTTCGTGAACTCGATGTCCGATCTGTTCCACGCGCGCGTGCCGGTGAGCTTCATCCGAGACGTTTTCGACGTCTGCCGGGAGACGCCGCAGCACACCTACCAGGTGCTCACCAAACGGAGCTTGCGACTGCGCCGGCTCGGCGAAACTCTCGACTGGCCTAGTAATTTATGGATGGGCGTGTCCGTCGAGAACTCCGACGCGTTGCCTCGGGTCGACCATCTTCGCGAAGTTCCCGCGGCCGTTCGATTCTTGTCGTGTGAGCCGCTGATCGGACCGCTCGACGGGCTGAACCTCGACGGCATCCACTGGGTGATCGCCGGCGGCGAGTCCGGCGCGAATCATCGCCCGCTCGACGGCGAATGGGTGCGTGGGATCCGCGACGTGTGCCAGGACGCCGGCGTCGCGTTCTTCTTCAAGCAATGGGGTGGCCGCACGCCCAAGGCCGAAGGTCGGGAACTCGACGGCCGGCGCTGGGACGAGATGCCTTGGGCCGCTGCGGTTTAACGGATTGCTTTCCGGATGACGTGTTGGTGCGGCCTTTGGCCCTTTGTCACGAATTCGATCTCGCCCGACGCCACCAGTGCGCGAAGAGCTGAGGTGTATGCAGTCTGCTTGGCTTCGCCGTAGAGGTCTCCGAAAACGCCCTTGACGTGGCGGACAACAATCTTCGGTTCCCCGTCCTCCGTCAGCCGTCGCAGGTTCTCAGTGATGTGGGCGATGGCGTCGGCGTGCTCCCTATCGAACTGCGCTGTCACTGTGTCGAACAGCATTCCCTCTCGCTCGTCAGGGTCTGGCCCGAGGAAATCGATCCACTTCTCGCGGGCCCTTGCCCCGGCGTCGCCGAACATCCAGTGACCGTGCGTGTCCATGGTTAGGAAGATCAAGTAGTAAACGGGCTGGTGATGTATCTGACGCCGTACCGGAGCGACGACGAATCCGTACCCGGTCCCCTGGGTGAGTCGCCTGGCGTATTCGATCGCCACGTCCTTCGCAGCTGACTCCCAGTCTTCCCCTCCGGATGTCAGATGAGACTGCAACGCCACATCCCGCCACCACTCGCCGCCGCACACGGCGTCTGTCTTGGCGACTCCGCCCAGATTGACTAGGCCCTTCTTGTACTGGCCACCAGCTCGCCTGATTAGGTCGGCGCTGAAATTCAGCAGCACCTCGGTCCGAGGCCAACGTCTCCGTGCACGGAGGATGCCCTTGATGGAGTCCATCGGGAGCACGGCGCCGCAGGGGTCAAGAAAAACAAACAGACTTGCTCCCTCGGCCAGCTGCAAGGCGTCGCCGATGTGGTCGCCGCAATCCCCCATGTAGCTGTCGATGCGGATACCTCGGGAGCGATACTCGTCGGCCACCGCGTTGAGGGACTCGTAGTCCTTCGAGTTCCTCTCGACGAGAAGAAGGTCGATCTGGGTGGCTCCCTTTACCTTCTGGGCGGCGAGCATCATGTGTTCGGCAGATCCTGCTTCGCCGGTGTCGAAGCGGCCACGGCCGGCGAATCCATCGAACAGTACTGACCGCTTCGGGTCGAGCTTGCTTGCGGTCATCGTGGCAAATCTGATGACGTACTGCTCAAGAATCGCGTGCTTGAAGACTGACTGTGGTCGGGGCTTTTCCAGCAGCCCGGCGTCCGTTCCGGTGGGCATCGCGATTGGATCGTCCTAGATGGCCAACGCGTCTTCGCGGTTACTCATCGACCGCGAGCCTTCCGCCGTGAACACATCTGTGGAATTCTACCGCCGCCGCGGACGGCTGCGCGTAGATGCTGACACTGCGTCCGGCGTGTCGGATTTCTTAGCAGGGACGCGGGTCGAGTGCCGTCGGGCCGCACGGTTCGAATCAGTTGCGACGCACCGCTGCCGACCAACCTCAGTTCGGAGTCGATCGCGTCGGGTCTAACGCAGCTTGCGTGAAGGCGGGCAGGCGGGCTCTTCCGCGCACCAGCTCGCCCGTCTCTCCCTGCGGTTCTGTCCGCGCGGCCGCGGGGACGTCGAGGCCCTGGACGATAGCGCCGGGGTTGGTGGCCGTCGACCCGACGATCGCAATGAGGCCGTGGCTGTCGGCGATCTGATCCGCCGGCCCGAATCAGCAGCCAGAGCAGGACGTCTGGCCGGTCCCGCCGACACAATTACGAGCGACCGGCTGGCGACACGTCCAACACGTTCGCGGCGACGTTGAGCGTGTGCGCAATGCCGGTGGGGTTCAATCAGGCCGGGCCGCGCTCGCCGCGAACCGCGGGCCGGTGTGGTGTCACGATTGCGCTTTTTCCGCCAGCAGCTGGCTCAGCGATGAGGCGATATCGGGTGTGTCTGCGTCGGCAAGGGCAACGACGGTGTTTACCCACTCCTGGACGTCAGTAGGCACCAACATCGCCGCGATGCCATATGACACGACCCGCGTGATCTTGCCCCGCCAAACCTTCCCGTCGCGTTCCTCCTCCTCGAAGGAATCGATGACCAGCGACGAATCGTGATTTGCTGTGACGATCGCGTCTAGAACTTGTGGCCTGTGCGCATTTGACACTGGTCCGCCGCTCAATCCGGCCGGTGCAGGGACGCTCAACTCGGCTGCGAGATACGCCCGGCCGTCGGGAGCCTGATATTGGAAGTGCCGTTGGTAGTGGCCCTTGAACAGTCGCGGGACGTTGGTGTCCTCTTCGGCTGGGTAGCCGAACGCGATGAAATCGCCGCCATCGGACAGCTGATGACCGATTTCCGAGTAGACCCCATTCGGGTGCGCGGCGGTCTCTTTGGATATGACGAGCGCTGCAAGATCGATCGCCGGGTGGCGTATCACCTGTTCGACCACTCGGGCGAACGACTCCATCGGCGACCGGAACGCGAACATGGCATCCGCGACATCGGGCACACAGTGCGCCGCCGTCAATATCACGTACGAGCGCAGGTACATGGCACCTGTGCCACTGAACTCCCACGTCCCGCCAGACGGAGCGAAGTAGACCGGCCCTGTCGCGAATCGCGGGAAGAAGTCGAGTGACATGTCGCAACGCTATCTGGCGAGGGCAGACGCCCCGACGCGACCGTGTTGGGCACGTATTGGGCACAGAAACAAGAAAGGCCCGGAGTTACCGGGCCTGACCTGCAAAAACGTGGTGCGCGATACTGGGATTGAACCAGTGACCTCTTCCGTGTCAGGGAAGCGCTCTCCCGCTGAGCTAATCGCGCCGGGGTCCTACATCGGAGGTGGAGACGGGAATCGAACCCGTGTGCACGGCTTTGCAGGCCGTTGCCTCACCACTCGGCCACTCCACCGCTGGGGTTGATGCCTCTTGCACCTCGAGCGGATGACGGGATTCGAACCCGCGACCCTCACCTTGGCAAGGTGATGCGCTACCAACTGCGCTACATCCGCGTGCTCGGGGCGAGATCGTCGCCCGTTGCGATGCAGAACGATAGTCCACGCATGCCTGGCCACACAAATCCCTTCGGCCGCACTGGTCTCCAACCCGCTCGATATGCCGATTTCGACGCCAGGGTCGTTGCCGCATCGCGCGCGCAACCATGGTGCAGAAGTCGACGGACGTGCCGGAAGTGAGCAGCGGATTCCTGCCGGCCCGAGGCCACGTGCTAGTCTTCGACGTCGTTCGGCCCGCTCGTTCGGGCTGATCCCACCAGGTCCCGTAGCTCAGTGGGAGAGCGTCCGCCTCACACGCGGAAGGTCGCTGGTTCGAAACCAGCCGGGACCACCTAAAAGCAATGCTCAGAGGGTAGCCGTTCGCGCCGTCAGCTTCGTCCTCGAACTCGTCTGGCACCGGGACCTCGTCGGTCTCGATGGAGCGTAGACGTGGCGGGCGGGATCTTTCGGCACTTGCCTGTCGGGGCCTCACCGCTCATGCGAGCAACCTCCGCCAGCGGTCTTCGAAGACCGCACGACGCGATGAGGAATCGACTCAATGGCCTGCTGGTGGACCAGGTTCGGTCGGATGCCTACGCGGCGCCGTTGAAGCTGCCGCAGTTTTCCTACGTGATCGGGGAGCTGCGGGAGCTCTCGTCATGCAGGCATTCGGGGGCTCTGAGACGTGGCCCCGGGAACGGATCGACAAGGCGATCGCCGCCGTGAAGAATCAGGTCGCCGACTTCCTGGGCGAATTCGAGGGGGAATGACGATGGCCTACATGGCGGGACAGCTGGTGTTTCTCGCGATCGTCGCAGCGTTGATCGGTGGCGCGATCTGGGCTGTGGTGGTGATGCGCAAGCCACATCCACCGCGCGAGGACGACGACGAGTGGTGACCCCGATTCATCACGGTGTAGGCGGCTCCGGCGGAGAGCTCACCGTTCTGCCCGGCTCCATGGTGGCCGCGTAGGAGTACTTCTACACCTTGCCCGCCGGCATTGGGGAGTAGATCGTCAGCCCAGCCCGATCAGCCGGACGAGGCTGCGCAAGCGGATCAGGCGCGGACGAGCGCGTCGGCTCAGGGAGCTCAGTCCAAGTCGGCGAGGGCCCGGCGGGCGGCCTCTAGTTCGGCTTCGAGCGCGGCGACCCTGGCGGCCTGCTGGGAGCGGGCTTCTTCGATGACCTTGTCGAGCGGCGTGGAGAGGTCTTCGTGCAGCTCCCTTGCGGCCCGGGATACGGCGGCGGCCGGGACTGCGAGGTCACGGGCCAAGTGGGTGGTGCCCTGCTTGAGTTCGGCGCGCCATTCCCCGTCGGCAGTGCCGATGACGGTGAGGGTCAGCTCGAGAGTCTTGGTCTTCTTGCCGACCGCCTTCCTGGCCGGGGACTTCTTTGGCGTCTCGGCGGAAGTTTCAGTGGCGAGCGCATCGGGCGGCGGCGTGCTACCAGGCGAGGTGCTCTCGAAAGCAGGATTGCCGACGTCGGGAGTGCTGGATTCGGTGGACGGCGCTTCCGCTGCCAGAGTGTCTACGGTCATCATTACGCGATCTCCTAGTGAACATCGCCCGCGGTGAGCGGGCTGGCGGTGAGCGCATTGATTAGAACACACGTTCGATGAATGGCCAATCCACTGACTCAGACTTTGCGGCAAGGCTGCGACACGGGACGAGTCGCAGAATCCACGCGGCAGAACTTCCAGCGCACTGACTGCTACAACGAAACCACCTGAGCCGCAAGCTATCTCACACACGGAAGGCCGCTGATTCGAGACCAAATCTCGCGCGCTGTTGCGCCCATGACACGTGCATCGGTTGTGGTACAGCACCCAATGATGCTGTACCACAACCGATCCTGCGCTACCGCGATCCGCTACGCGACGCGGTGATCACTCGGTCGCGGTGTCGCCACCCGTCTCGCCGGTGTCGCCACCTGTGTCGGCTCCGGGGTCACCGGCATCACCTGTGTCGTCGGTGTCCTCGGCCTCGTCTGCCTCGTCTGCCTCGTCACCGGTCTCGTCCACCACGTCACCTGTGCCGTCGTCCTCCGGAAGCTGCTCGACCTCGTCGAGGTCTTCGTCGCCGAGATCCTGGTCACCCGAGTCGCCGGTCGTATCGTTGCCCGGCAGCTGGTCGTCGTCGCCGTCTTCGGACGGGTCCAGCTCACCGATCGGCGTCAGATCGCCCTCGGAATCCGTCTCTTCGTTCGTGACGCCCGTCCGCTGCGTGTCCGCCCCGGCCGAGAAGATGTCCGCGTCGCCCTCACCCTCGATTTCCTCTTCGATGCCGACGCCGGCGTCCACCTCGAGGTCGAGGTCGATTCCCAACGCGACCGCGAAGTGATTGACCAGAGCGCGCACCGATGCGGCGAAGTCGACATCCGGCAGGTCGGGCACCGGTAGGCCGGCCCCCCCGAACAGCGCCGCGGTCAGTCCGTTGACCAACGAGACGCCGCCCGCGACCCCCACGTCCACCAGCACGTCGTCGAGCGTGAACTTCCACGCGATCGCCTCTCCGACACCGCGGATCCCGCCGTCGATCCCTACGGAGATGTCGCCGACCAGTTCGACGAGGGCTTCGGGCGCCCCCAGCACGCCCAGGAGCGCACCGGTGATGTCAGCCCGCACGCCGACGCCGGCCTCGGCCAGCGCCCTCGCGAGGTCGGCGATCACCGACACGCCCAATTCGACCGCGCCGCCCGCGGTGAGCAGCCCACCGTTGATGCCGTCGGCGAAGAGCTCCACCAGGTTGCCCAGAGCCAGCACCACGTCCTCGCCGCCGATGTCCGGCAGGTCGGCCGTGCCGCCCAGGAGGGCGACCAGGCTGCCGGCCACACCGTTGGTCAGCGCGATACCGCCCGTCGCCACCAGGTCGACCAGCAAGTCATCCAGCGTGGCCTTCCAGGCAACCGCCGCACCCGCGCCGACGATCCCGGTCCCGATCAGGTCGCCGATATCGCCGATGGCCAGGCCGATGGCGGCGGACAGGTCGGCAGCCACGCCGCCTTCGGGCGTGAGTGCGGCGAGCAGGCTCACCAGCGCGCCGGCGATCGCGTCCACCCCGTCGGCGCCCGCGAGGGCGGCAGCCGTCGCGATCTCGACCACTAGTGCGGCACCGAGGTCGAACGCACCGTTGGCCGCCGTGATCGCACCGTTGACGTCGAAGGCGAGTGCGTTGATCAGATCCGCGAAGGCCGCGGTGATCGCCTCGGCGTCGAGGTCGACGTCGACGTCGAGGCGCAGGCTGGCTCCCAGCCGTGCCATCAGGTCCACGAGGTCGCTGTTGAAGCGGAAGACGGCGTCGAAATCGAGATCGATCGCCGCTCGCGCCGCGGCCTCGAGTTCCACGGCATCGAAGGGCAGAGCCAGGGCGGCCAGAAGTGGCGTCGGCGTCGGCGCGCTCACCGCGTACGCGGTGGTGCGGGCCTCCGCGGGGGCCGGCGTGACGAAGGTTCCGACCAGCGCGGTGGCGCCCAGGACGGCGAGACCGCCGGTGATGGCGGGGCGCAACGAACCGCGCCGGCGCCGTACCCGGCGCGGTGCGGAGTTTGCTGGTGCGTCCGCCGCGTGCGAGATGTGCACGCCGGGGCCCGTGCCGACGGCGAGAGCGGTCGTTGCAGCTTTCGCACGACGATGCCGACCACCGATCCGGGGCGACCGGCCAAGGCCGGCCTCGCTCCGCGCAAACTCAGATTCGCAGGATTTTTTGGTGTCGCCCGACATCTTGGCCCCCTTCTCGGTTATCAATCGTCCCCCCGACCACGCCGGATGACGAGAAACGTACCTTAAAGGAACCTGATAAAGAAGTAAATGCTCGAAAGTCGAGCAAATGAATTTTAGGGCGGCTACCGGATCCCCTGAAGGGGCCGTGCTAACTGTGGGCCCTCAGTGGCGCCTGCGCCACACGATGATCACCAACAGCAGGGCGACGACCGCCGCCGCCACCGGGATCGCCTTCTGCGGATTGTCGGTCACGGCGTGCTGGGCGGTTTGCGCTGTATAGGCGACGCGCTGCTTGGTCTCGTCGACCTTGTCCTTGGCCTGCTGCTTGACGTCCAGCTTGGCCGACAGCGCTTCGACCGTCTCGCCGAGTTGCTGGCGGGTGGCCTCGATGTCAGCCTCGATGTCTTCGACGCCGGCCTCCGGGCCGGGTTCGGGGCGGTCGGGTGCGGTCATGACGCTCGGTCCTTTACCTCTTGGATGTCGGCCTTAACCGTTTCGACGGTTCGGGGAGCCGCCGGGGTGATTTCCTCGGCCTGCTTCTTGCTGACCAGTGCCGCGACCCCGGCGATGATGAACAGCACCAGCGCGACGATCAGCGCCGCCGCCCATACGGGCAAAACCAGCGACAGCGCCGCCACCGCGGCGGCGATCACCGTCGCGAGCCCAAGGAATGCGAAAAGCCCAGCGACGCTGAGCAATCCGGCACCGATGCCGGCATGCTTCGCCGATTCCTGGAATTCCTTCTGCGCCAACCGCAACTCGTCGCGCACCAGACGCGACGTCTGGGCGGACAGCTGACTCATCAATTCGCCCAGCGACGCATCGGCGCCCGGCTTCGATTCGAGACTCATCACGCACCAACCCTCTGCTTGCTATGTGAGGACTGTGGTGCCCCGGGTCCGGCGCGATGAAACCCCGTGCGTCAGATCCCGGCCGAACTCGCGTTTTTCGTCAGTTCTGTCGCGATTTGGAGTAGGGGGACATTGGAGTCCTGCGACAGCTTGCGCAGCAGCGCGAACGCCTGCACCGCGTCGACGGTGTACCGCTCCATGATCATGCCCTTGGCCTGACCGATGATGTCGCGGCTGGCGAGCGCCTGCCGGAACTGCTCGTCGCGGCGCGCCGAGTTCCAGGCCACCGAGGAGTGGGCGGCGAAGATCAACCCGATCTCACGGGTCGCCGGCCCGAACGCGTGGGGTGTCTCGGCGTACACGTTGATCGCGCCCATCGTCTGATCGGCGATGAACAACTGGAACGCCATCACCGAGCGGATCGGTGTGTGGTCGAGGACATCGCGCCGGTAATGCGGGAAACGGTCGTCGTGCTCCAGGTCGGCGACGTGGACGGTGCGCTCCTCCCAGGCCGCGGTGAGGCAGGGCCCTTCGCGGTGGCGCTCCTGGATTTCGTCGAGCAGGATCGGCCACTTGTGCGACGCCGCCGGTGTCTCGATCTTCTTGGCATTGCGGGTGACGGTCACACCGGCGTATTGGGCGCCCGGGATCTCGACCGCGGCGTGCTCGACCAGTTCGGCGATCACCGCGTCGGGGTCTGCCTCGAATTGTCCGTGCAACTGTTGCACCAGTTCGGCGATTCGCCGGTGCACTCCGTCGAGGCCGGCAGGTTCGTTCACCAGCACCATCTTGATCGTGTCCCTCCGATAAGTTGCTTAAGGCTACGCGCTCCATCTGCCGGAGGATGCATGAACAACAGCCGTCGAAGCCGTCGAGGTGCGATGACCCGCGACGCCACCGGTTCGGCGTCGGCCGAAGCGTTCGTGCTCATCGCGATCGCCACTATCCTCATCACCCGTCTCTATCTCGAGCTGACCGGATATCCGCAGGTCGGCAGCGGAGACCTGCACATCGCGCACGCCCTGTGGGGTGGTGCGCTGATGATGCTCGCGCTGCTGATCGGCTGGCTGCTGATCGGTGCGGGCGCGCGGGTGGCCGCGGTGATCATGGGTGGGGTCGGATTCGGACTGTTCCTCGACGAGGTCGGCAAGTTCGTCACCAAGACCAACGACTACTTCTACGGGCCGGCCGCCGAGATCATGTACATCCTCGTCGTCCTCATCCTCGTCGGCGCCCGGGTGGTCCGGGACTTCCGGCCACTGACGGCGCGGGAATGTCTGGCCTCGGCGACGTCGATCGCCGCCGACGGGGTCGCGCGCGGGCTGGCCCACCACCGCCGGGAGATCGGGTTGGCACTGCTGGTGCAGGCCGAGGAAGCGGGGGCGGATCGGGACGACGTCGGCCGCGTGCGGGCCCTGCTGGTGGCCGCGGACCCCACCAGTGACCGGCTCTACCGCCTGCAGCGGTGGGCGCCGCGCCTGATTCCCGGGTTCTTCCGCAGTCCGCGCTGGGTGCCGGTGGTCGGGTGGCTGCTGGTGATCGGTGCCGTCGGCGGCATGCTCTTCGGGCTGCTCGGTATCGCGCTGGGCGGCTACTTCTACCAGCACGACGACATCACCCTGCGGTTGGACGGAATGAACCCGGCGTCGGTCATCCTGATCATCACCGCCGCGGTGACCTCGGCGATCGCGGTGCCGGCGATGATCGCGCGGCGCCACACCACCCGGCTGTGGCCGCTGCGCTGGCTGCGTAACGCCGCGCTGCTGTTCACGTTCCTCAACGCGTTCGTCGACTTCGCGACCGAGGGCTTCGCCGCACTGATCAGCCTGTCGATCGGGCTGTTCACGCTGGCGGTGTTGACCTATCAGATCGACGTGGCGGTCCGGCACCCTGTCCGGACCGACACCTCAGAGCGCCCGCAGATAGCGCCGGGTGACCACGCGTTGCAGCAGTGAGGTGACCGGGCCCGCGAGCCGACTCCACCACGTGCCGTGCCGGGAGAACGCCGCCACCTCCGCATACACCTGATCGGTCGCCGGGTCGTAGCGCACCGCGAACAGTTCCTCGCCGGTCTCGGCGTGCCCGGGCAGCGTGCCGTAGGCGAATCCGCGGCGGTCGGGTTCGTCGATGACATAGACGACGCGGCACGGGACCCGCACCGGGCCCAGGCCCACGATCACCTCGGAGCCCACCTCGGCGACCTCCGTCGTGGCGCGCACGTGCAGGCCGGCGCCGCGGAGCATGCCCCAGCGCATCACCTCGGCGCCGGCCCGGTCGAAGCGCGCGCGACCAGATCCGATCACCGCCGACTCCTGCACATGGTGGTAGCCGGCGGGCATCGGTCCGCCGGTCGCGCCGACCTCGGAATAGGTCAACGGCAGAGCGGCGAGGTCGCTGAGCTTCACCCCGCCACCCTCTCATCGCGCGCGCCCCCATACGGTGGGCGGTGTGGTCAGCGAATCGAGCCGGGGGCAGGACGGTGGCGGGTTCAACCCGCCGGAACCGACCACCCGCGGCGGGCCCGATTACGGCCGGTTCGTCGAGGCGGTCCGCGATCTGCAGGACCTCGCCCGCGCTGCCGACGCCCCCGACGAGGTGATCACCGAGGCCGCAGGGCTGATCGAGAAGGTCAGCGGCCTGCTGGCGCCTTACCACTCCGACGAGTGGCATTCGCCGTCCGGGCGCCGGCTGGACCTACCCAACCGGGGGAACATCCTGCAGGTGCCGACGGTGCTGGCCAAGACCGACGACGGCCGCATCGCCGGCGAGGCCACGTTCCGGCGGTTCTATCTCGGCCGCAACGGCGCCGCACACGGCGGCGCGGTAGCCCTGCTGTTCGACTCGGTACTCGGCTACACCGCCTACAAACTCACCCAGAGCCGGTATCAGCGCACCGCCTTCCTGCACCTGAACTACCGCAACATCGCACCGGTGGAGAAGACACTGCGCGTCGAGGCCGGCATCAACCGGATCGAAGGCCGCAAGATCTTCGTCGAGGGCCGGCTTCTCGACGGGGACACCGTGCTCGCCGACGCCGAGGCGTTGTTCGTCCGACTGAAACCGGGGCAACCGTGACCGAGAACGAAACCGAGCAACCGTCGCGCTGGTCGGGGGTCAAAGACCGGTGGAAACGGTGGCGGGACGGACTGCACCGTCGGCCCCGGGTCAAGTTCTTCTACCGCATCGCGGTCGGGGTCGTCGGCGTGGTGGTGCTGGGCCTCGGCATCCTCGCGATCCCGTACCCGGGACCCGGGTGGGCGATCGTGTTCATCGGCCTGGGCATCCTGGCCACCGAGTTCGACTGGGCCCAAAGCCTTCTGGCGAAAGTGCGGGAGCGCTACGACAAGGCGATGGACTGGTTCCACGGCCAGCCCGCGATCGTGCAGATCCTGGGTGGTCTGCTCACCGCGGTGGTGGTGTTCACGACGCTGTGGCTGATGGGTGCGGTCGACTGGGCGGGGGAGCTCTTCGGGGTCGAGCACGGGTGGCTCAACAGCCCCCTCGGGGTGGGCTCTCCCTGACGTTCGGTCACGCTCGGGGTTCGGCGGCCCACACCGATAGCATGGTCGCGATCGACCATCCCCGACCCGCTATGGAGACACACCGATGAGCGCCGCCGCCAGCCCAGCCCCAGCAGCCCTGATCCGGGTCGCTGCCGGGACCACCGCCGGGGCGGCGGTCCGCGAGGCGGGTCTGCCGGGTCGCGGCGCCCCCGATGCGATCGTCGTGGTGCGCGATGCCGACGGCCGGTTGCGTGACCTGTCGTGGGCGCCGGAGTCCGACGCCGAGGTGACGCCGGTGTCCGCCGACACCGACGAGGGCCGCAGCGTGATCCGCCATTCGGCCGCGCACGTCCTCGCGCAGGCGGTGCAGGACCTGTTCCCCGAGGCCAAGCTGGGGATCGGCCCGCCCATCACCGACGGTTTCTACTACGACTTCGACGTAGCGCAGGCGTTCACGCCCGAGGACCTCGAGGCGCTCGAGAAGAAGATGCGCCAGATCGTCAAGGACGGTCAGCTGTTCTCCCGGCGGGTCTACGAGTCCAAGGACGCGGCCCGCACGGAACTCCAGCACGAGCCCTACAAACTCGAACTCGTCGACGACAAATCCGGCGATCCCGAGGTGATGGAGGTCGGTGGCGACGAGCTGACGGCCTACGACAACCTCAACCCCCGTACCCGGGAGCGCGTCTGGGGTGACCTGTGCCGCGGTCCGCACATCCCGACCACCAAGTACATCCCGGCATTCAAGCTGACCCGCAGTTCGGCCGCGTACTGGCGCGGCGATCAGGCCAACGCGAGCCTGCAGCGCATCTACGGCACCGCCTGGGAGTCGCAGGAGGCGCTCGACCGCCACCTCGAGCTCATCGAGGAGGCGCAGCGCCGCGACCACCGCAAGCTCGGCGTGGAGCTCGACCTGTTCAGCTTCCCCGACGAACTCGGTTCGGGTCTGCCGGTCTTCCACCCCAAGGGCGGCATCATCCGCAAGGAACTCGAGGATTACTCGCGGGCCAAGCACCTGGAGGCCGGCTACGAGTTCGTCAACACCCCGCACATCACCAAAGAACACCTCTACGTGACGTCCGGGCATCTCGAGTGGTACGCCGACGGGATGTTCCCGGCGATGCACATCGACGCCGAGTACGACGCGGACGGCGCGGTGCGCAAGCCCGGGCAGAACTACTACCTCAAGCCGATGAACTGCCCGATGCACCACCTGATCTACCGCTCGCGGGGCCGGTCGTACCGCGAATTGCCTTTGCGGCTCTTCGAATTCGGTTCGGTGTACCGCTACGAGAAGTCCGGTGTGGTGCACGGTCTGACCCGGGTGCGCGGGATGACGCAGGACGACGCGCACATCTACGTCTCCCGTGAACAGATGCGCGACGAGTTGACCTCGCTGCTGCAGTTCGTGCTCGACCTGCTGGCCGATTACGGCCTCGACGAGTACTACCTGGAGCTGTCGACGAAGGATCCGGAGAAGTACGTCGGCTCCGACGAGATCTGGGAGGAGGCCACCGAGACGCTGCGCGAGGTGGCCGAGGCCTCGGGCCTCGATCTCGTGCCGGATCCCGGCGGCGCCGCCTTCTACGGTCCGAAGATCTCCGTTCAGGTCAAGGACGCGCTGGGGCGCAACTGGCAGATGTCGACGATCCAGCTGGACTTCAACATGCCCGAACGGTTCGAGCTGGAGTACACCGCGGCCGACGGCAGCCGGCAGCGGCCGGTGCTCATCCACCGGGCGCTGTTCGGTTCGATCGAACGGTTCTTCGGGGTGCTCACCGAGCACTACGCCGGGGCGTTCCCGGCGTGGCTGGCGCCGGTGCAGGTGGTCGGCATCCCGGTCGCCGACGGGCATGTGGAGTACCTCAACGATGTTGCGGCGCAACTCCGTTCGCGTGGCGTGCGCGTCGAGGTGGATGCCAGCGACGATCGGATGGCCAAGAAGATCGTCAACCACACCAACCAGCGGGTGCCCTTCATGGTGCTGGCGGGGGACAAGGACGTGGACGCCGGTGCGGTGAGCTTCCGCTTCGGTGACCGCACGCAGATCAACGGGGTGCCGCGCGACGAGGCGGTCGAGGCGATCGTGAGCTGGATCGCCGACCGCCGCAACGCGGTGCCCACGGCCGATCTGGTCAAGGTGGGCGCCGGAACGTGAGTGGGGACGTGACCGAACCGGACGACCAGACGATCATCGATGAGCGCTTGCGCGAAGAGCAGACGATCGGCGATGAGCGCTTGCGCGAAGAGCAGACGATCATCGATCACGGGGTCGGCGATCCGGACAACCTGCAACGGTTGTGGACGCCGCACCGCATGAGCTACATCGCAGAGTCGCCCATGAAGAAGGGTTCGGGCTCGTCCCAGTCGTCGGAGCCGTTCACCGACATCCCCAACATGGCCGACGAGGACGGGCTGGTGGTGGCGCGCGGTGACCAGGTGTACGCGGTGCTCAACCTGTACCCGTACAACCCCGGACACCTCATGGTCGTGCCGTACCGGCGGGTGTCCGAACTCGAAGACCTCACCGAGGCCGAGAGCATCGAGCTCATGGGGTTCACCCAGAAGGCGATTCGCGTCATCAAGGCGGTGTCCCGTCCGCACGGCTTCAATGTCGGGCTCAACCTGGGGCAGTCGGCGGGCGGTTCGCTGGCCGAACACCTGCACATGCACGTCGTACCGCGGTGGGGTGGGGACGCCAACTTCATCACGATCATCGGCGGGTCCAAGATCATCCCACAGCTGCTGCGTGAGACGCGCGAACTGCTCGCGGCGGAGTGGGCGCGCCAGTACGGGGGAGCGCATCGACGGGAGGTCGAGCACTGAGCAACTTTTATCTGATGACCAGGGCCGCATACACGAAGCTGTCCCGGCCGGTCGCCAAAGCGGCCCTGCGCGTGGGGTTCACCCCGGACAGCATCACGATCCTGGGCACTGCGGGCACGGTGTTGGCCGCCTTGACGCTCTTCCCGATCGGGCAGCTGTGGTGGGGCGCCTTCGCCGTTGCGGTGTTCGTGCTCGCCGACATGCTCGACGGCGCCATGGCGCGGCTCAGTGGGGGCGGAACCCCATTCGGGGCGGTGCTCGACGCCACCTGCGACCGAATCGCCGACGGTGCGATCTTCGCGGGCCTGCTGTGGTGGGCGGCCTTCGGCATGGACAGCCCGTCGCTGGTGGTGGCGACCTTGATCTGCCTGATCACCTCGCAGGTCATCTCCTACATCAAGGCGCGCGCCGAGGCCAGCGGGCTGCGCGGGGACGGCGGCTTCATCGAGCGCCCCGAGCGGCTGGTGATCGTGATCACCGGCGCCGGCCTATCCGGGGTGTGGTTCCTGCACATCCCGTGGCTGCTGCCGGTGGCGATGTGGCTCCTCGCCGTGGCGAGCGTGGTCACCGTGCTCCAGCGCGTGCACACGGTGCGGACCTCGCCCGGTGCGATGGACCGGCTCCAGCCCCCGGGCGGGGAGAAGCCGGCGGCGGACCAACAGTGACCGCACTCGGCGGCCGGCCGCCCGGCACCGACAAGCTGAAGGACTGGGGGTACGCCGCCGGCTGGCGGGTGGTCCGAGCCCTACCGGATACCGCGGTGCGCACCATGTTCGACGCCGGGGCCAGGTACTCGGCGCGCAACGGCGGCCCCGAGCAGCTGCGCAAGAACCTCGCCAGGGTCACGGGCGTCGCGCCGGCCGACGTGCCCGACGAGTTGATGCGCGCATCGCTCGCGTCGTACGCCCGGTACTGGCGCGAAGCGTTCCGGCTGCCGGCGATGGACCACCGCGAGCTGGGACGGGAGCTCACCGTCGATGGCATCCAACACGTCTGGGATGCACTCGAGGCCGGCCGCGGCGCCGTCGTGGCACTGCCGCACAGCGGCAACTGGGATATGGCCGGGGTGTGGCTGGTGCAGAACCACGGCACGTTCACCACGGTGGCCGAACGGCTGCGGCCCGAGTCGCTGTTCAACCGCTTCGTCGCCTACCGCGAAAGCCTCGGCTTCGAGGTGATCCCGCTGTCCGGGGGTGAGCGCCCGCCGTATCAGCTGCTGCGAGACCGGTTGCGCGCCAACCGGGTGGTGTGCCTGATGGCCGAACGCGACCTGACCCGTCACGGCGTCGCGGTCGACTTCTTCGGCGAGCCCACCCGGATGCCCGCGGGACCGGCGAAGCTGGCGTGTGAGACCGGGGCGGCGCTGCTGCCGGTGCACTGCTGGTTCGACGACGACGGCTGGGGCATGCAGGTCTTCGCACCGCTCGACACCTCAGGCGGCGACGTCGGGGCGATCACCCAGGCGCTGGCCGACCAGTTCGCGATCAACATCGCCAAGCACCCCGAGGATTGGCACATGCTGCAACCGCAGTGGCTGGCCGACCTGTCCGACGCGCGCCGCGCCAAACTGGCCGGAGCCGGTTAGCGATGCGCATCGGGATGGTGTGCCCGTACTCGTTCGACGTGCCGGGCGGGGTGCAGTCCCACGTCCTGCAGCTGGCAGAGGTCATGCGGGGTCGCGGACACGAGGTGAGCGTGCTGGCGCCGTCCTCGCCGCACGTCGATCTGCCCGACTACGTCGTCTCCGGCGGGCGCGCGGTGCCGATTCCCTACAACGGTTCGGTGGCGCGGCTGCGATTCGGCCCCGCCACCCACCGCCTGGTCAAGAAATGGTTGGTCAACGGCGACTTCGACGTGTTGCACCTGCACGAACCGAACGCGCCGAGCCTGTCGATGCTGGCACTGCAGGCCGCTGAGGGTCCGATCGTCGCGACGTTCCACACGTCGACCACGAAATCGCTGACCTTGTCGGTCTTCCAGGGCATCCTGCGCCCGTACCACGAGAAGATCGTCGGCCGTATCGCCGTGTCCGATCTCGCCCGGCGCTGGCAGATGGAGGCGCTGGGGTCCGACGCTGTCGAGATCCCCAACGGCGTCGACGTCGGCTTCTTCGCTGACGCGCCGCGCCTGCCCGGCTATCCGAGGCCGGGTCGCACCGTGCTGTTCCTGGGCCGCTACGACGAGCCGCGCAAGGGGATGGCCGTGCTGTTGGGCGCGCTGCCCGCGCTGGTGGCGCGCTATCCGGACGTGGAGGTGCTCATCGTCGGGCGCGGGGACGAGGCGGAACTGCGTGAGCAGGCAGGAAAACTCGGCGGACACCTGTGCTTCCTGGGCCAGGTGGACGACGCCACGAAAGCCTCGGCGATGCGCAGCGCCGACGTGTACTGCGCGCCCAACACCGGCGGGGAGAGCTTCGGCATCGTGCTGGTCGAGGCGATGGCCGCCCGGACCGCCGTGGTCGCCAGCGATCTGGACGCGTTCCGGCGGGTACTGCAGGACGGCGCGGCGGGCCGGCTGATCACCGTCGACGACGCCGACGCGCTGGCCGAGGGCCTGATCGAGATGCTCGGTGACAGTCCCGCGCAGGTGGCGGCGCGGCTGCGCTACATCGAGGCCGCATCCGATGCGGTCGGCCGCTACGACTGGTCGGTGGTGGCGGTCCAGATCCTGCGCGTCTACGAGACCGTCGCCGGATCGGGAGTCAAGGTCCAGGTCGCGCCGTGACATGGCTCGTGATCGCCCTGCTGGCGGTCCTGCTCGCGATCGTGCTGCTCGTCGGCACGTGGGCGTATCAGACCGCGCACCGGCTCGACCGGCTGCACGTGCGCTACGACCTGAGCTGGCAGGCGCTGGACGGGGCGCTGGCCCGCCGGGCGGTGGTCGCCCGGGCGGTCGCCGTCGACGCGTACGCCGGGGGACCACAGGGCAAACGGCTCGCAGCGCTCGCAGGCGCCGCCGAACGGGCGCCGCGCAGTGCCCGTGAGGCCGCGGAGAACGAGCTGTCGGCGGCGCTGGCGCTCGTGGACCCGGCGTCCCTGCCGGTCGCTCTGGTCGCCGAACTGGCCGACGCCGAGGCCCGGGTCCTGCTGGCCCGCCGGTTCCACAACGACGCGGTCCGCGACACCCTGGCGCTGCGCGAACGCACGCCGGTGCGGTTACTGCGCCTCGGCGGGACCGCGGCGCTGCCGACCTACTTCGAGATCGCCGAGGTCTCCTCACGCGACATCGAACCGCTGGGCAGGCGGGTCTCGGCGCGGGTGGTGCTGCTCGACGAGACGGGCGCGGTGCTGCTGCTGTGCGGTTCGGACCCGGCGGCCGACGGCGACGCGCCACGCTGGTGGTTCACCGTCGGCGGGGCGGTGCAGACGGGGGAGACGTTGGCGCAGAGCGCCGTGCGGGAGGTCGCGGAAGAGACCGGACTGCACGTCGCGCCGGAGGCGCTGATCGGACCGGTGTGGCGCCGCGACGCGGTGTTCGAGTTCAACGGGTCGGTGTTGCGGAGTCAGGAGATGTTCTTCGTGCACCGCACCCGGCGGTTCGCTCTCTCGACGACGGGGCAGACGGCGCTGGAGCGTCACTACATTCACGGGCACCGCTGGTGTGATGCGACAATGATCGCCGAACTGGTCGCCGGCGGAGAGACCGTTTATCCGCAGCAGCTGGGCGAGTTGTTGGCCCGGGCGAACGAACTGGCCGACGAGCCCGTGCCGCAGGACACGCGACCTGTGGAAACGATCCGCTGAGTTGCGGAATCGATTGATTTGATGTCGCTACTACACTGGATCGGTAGCGACTGGAGGAGTTGACAGTGGATCTCGAAGGGCAGCGTCACGACCGGAGCAACGGCGTCACGCAGAACGGCTCAGCACACCAGACGGGCACCGCCCGGGTGAAGCGCGGCATGGCCGAAATGCTCAAGGGCGGCGTGATCATGGACGTCGTCACCCCCGAGCAGGCCCGCATCGCCGAGGGCGCCGGAGCCGTCGCGGTGATGGCGCTCGAGCGCGTGCCCGCCGACATCCGCGCCCAGGGCGGCGTGTCGCGGATGAGCGACCCCGACATGGTCGAGGGCATCATCTCCGCGGTCACCATCCCGGTGATGGCCAAGGCGCGGATCGGGCATTTCGTCGAGGCGCAGATCCTGCAGAGCCTCGGCGTGGACTACGTCGACGAATCCGAGGTGCTCACCCCGGCCGACTACGCGAACCACATCGACAAGTGGAAGTTCACCGTCCCGTTCGTGTGCGGTGCGACCAACCTGGGTGAGGCGCTGCGCCGCATCACCGAGGGTGCGGCGATGATCCGCTCGAAGGGCGAGGCCGGTACCGGTGACGTGTCCAACGCCACCACCCACATGCGCAAGATCGGCGGCGAGATCCGCCGGCTGACGTCGCTGTCCGAGGATGAGTTGTACGTGGCGGCCAAGGAACTGCAGGCGCCCTACGATCTGGTGGTCGAGGTGGCGCGGGCCGGCACGCTGCCGGTGACGCTGTTCACCGCCGGTGGCATCGCGACCCCGGCCGACGCGGCGATGATGATGCAGCTCGGCGCGGAGGGCGTGTTCGTCGGATCGGGCATCTTCAAGTCCGGCAACCCGGCCGAACGCGCCGCGGCGATCGTGAAGGCCACCACGTTCTACGACGACCCCGATGTGCTGGCCAAGGTGTCGCGCGGGCTCGGGGAGGCGATGGTGGGCATCAACGTGGAGGACATCGCCCAGCCGCACCGGCTCGCCGAACGCGGCTGGTAGTACTGACGCGGATGGCGATCGAGCAGATCCTCGATCTCGAGCAACTCGAGGTCAACATCTACCGCGGTGGCGTGTTCAGCCCCGAATCCGGTTTCCTGCAGCGCACATTCGGCGGTCATGTCGCCGGGCAGTCGCTGGTGTCGGCGGTGCGCACGGTGGACCCGAAGTATCTCGTGCACTCGCTGCACGGGTACTTCCTGCGGCCCGGTGACGCCCGCGCGCCGTCGGTCTTCACCGTCGAGCGCATCCGCGACGGCGGCTCGTTCTGCACCAGACGGGTCAGCGCGATCCAGCACGGGGAGACGATCTTCTCGATGTCGGCGTCGTTCCAGACCGATCAGAGCGGGATCGAGCATCAGGACGCGATGCCGCTGGCGCCGCCGCCGGACGACATCCCCGACTTCAAATCGGCCAGCAAGGTGTTCGACGACGCCAGCTTCCGGCAGTTCGACGAGTGGGACGTGCGGATCGTGCCACGCGACCGCCTCGGCGTGCGTGAGGGCAAAGCCTCCCAGCAACAGGTGTGGTTCCGCCACCGCGATCCACTGCCCGACGACCACGTGCTGCACATCTGCGCGCTGGCCTACATGAGCGACCTCACCCTGCTGGGTTCGGCGCAGGTCAACCACCCCGAAGAGCGCAAGCATCTGATGGTGGCGTCGCTGGACCACGCGATGTGGTTCATGCGGCCGTTCCGCGCCGACGAGTGGCTGCTCTACGACCAGTCGTCGCCGTCGGCGTGCGGGGGCCGGTCGCTGACCCAGGGCAAGATCTACAACCGCTACGGCGAGATGGTCGCGGCGGTGATGCAGGAGGGGCTGACCCGCTACGCGCGTGACTTCACCCCGGGCCGGGAATGAGCCCGCGTGTCGGTGTCCTTGCGCTGCAGGGTGACACTCGCGAACACCTCGCCGCGCTGACCGAGGCGGGTGCCCAGGCGGTGACGGTGCGCCGCCTGTCCGAGCTCGAGGCCGTCGACGCGCTGGTGATCCCCGGCGGGGAGTCGACGGCGATGAGCCATCTGCTGCGCGAATTCGAACTGCTCGAGCCGTTGCGCGCCCGCCTCGCCGAAGGCATGCCGGCCTACGGTTCGTGTGCCGGGATGATCCTGCTGGCCAGCGAGATTCTCGACGCCGGAGTCGCAGGGCGCGAGGCCACCCCCTTGAAGGGGATCGACATGTCGGTGCGGCGCAACGCGTTCGGGCGCCAGGTCGACTCGTTCGAAGGCGACATTCCCTTCGAGGGTCTGGACTCTCCGGTGCATGCCGTGTTCATCCGAGCGCCGTGGGTGGAGCGTGTCGGCCCGGATGTCGAGGTGCTGGGCCGCGCCGGTGAGCACATCGTCGCGGTCCGGCAGGGCCGCATGCTCGCAACCTCGTTTCACCCCGAGGTGACCGGCGACCGGCGGGTGCACAAACTCTTCGTCGACATGGTCACCGAGGAGTGATTTGGGCGTGCGTAGTCGCGCTGGGCGCGACTACGCACGCCGAAATCGCCGTCAGCGGGCGATCATCGCGAAGTAGTCGGCGACCCGATCGTCGAGGGCGGTGACCGCGCCGACATAGCCGTCGGGGCGCACCACGACGCGGCCTCCGTCGCGCAGACCCAATCTCGTGGCCACCAGGCCCCGCGGGTCGGCGACGACGGTGTCGTAGCCGCCGACCGGGGTGTCGTCGGCGGTGATCAGCACCTGCAGCGGACCGGCCGGTCCGGCGGCCGGCGCGGGGTGTTCCGCGGTCACTGTCAGGATGCAGTGACCGGTGTTCTCGCCGCCGCAGAATTCGATCAGCTGCTTCTGGAGCGCGGCGTCGTCGACATGCGGAAAATGTTGTCCGGCAACGATCTTGCTGCGCCGGGGCCGGCCGTCGAGCACGGCCGGACTGTCGGGGTAGCCGACGCCGATCTCCTCGACCACCGAGGCCATCCTGGCGCCGACGGCGGGGATGTTCCCGAGCGCCCGCATGAGCACGTTGCGCACCACCCGGGGGCCGCCACTGAGCGTGCCCGCCTTGGTCAGCAAGCCACTGAACCCGATGACCTTCTCGGCGACCGGATGCCGTTCGGCGTGATAGCTGTCGAGCAGGGCCGGGCCGCCGTCGCCGCGGAGGGCCGTGGCGAGTTTCCATGCCAGGTTGAACGCGTCCTGCATGCCGGTGTTCATCCCCTGCCCGCCCGCTGGGCTGTGGATGTGAGCGGCGTCGCCCGCCAGGAACACGCGGCCGTGCCGGTACTGCGGAACCTGCCCGTGATGGATCTCAAAACAGGTCAGCCAGTGGCTCTTGATGATTCGAATTCCGCCGACCCGTTCGTCGAGGATGCGCTGCAGATTCTCCTGCGTGGGGTGCAGGTTCAGCGGGGTGCCCTCGGCGTCGTGGACCTGGGCCATCAACCGGTGGCGACCGTTGCGCATCGGCATCGTGATCACCGGGCCCTGCGGTGCGAAGATCGTGAACATCGACTCGGTGCCGAAATCACTGTCGGCGTCGCAGTCGCCGAGGATGAACCGCTCGCCCTGAAACGATCCCTGCAGGCGCGTCCCGACGAGGTGGCGCACCGTGCTGTGGGCGCCGTCGGCGCCCACCACCCACCTCGCCTCGACGGTTTCCTCGGTGCCGTCGGCGCGGCCCAGGGTCGCCCGCACCGACTCCTCGCTCTGGGTCAGTGCCAGCAGTTCGGCGCCGCGGTCGACGGTCACGCCGAGTCCGGTGAGTCGGTCGGTGAGCACCCGCTCGGTCTCGGTCTGCGGGGTGAGCAGCGAGAACGGATACGCGCTGTCCACGCCGCCGAACTGCACGTGGAACAACTCGGTGCCGTTGCTGAGCATCGTCATCCCGGTCGAGGTGACCCCGGTCGCGACGAGTTCGTCGACGATGCCCATCCGGGCGAACATGTCCAGGCTGCGGGCGTGCACGGCGATCGCGCGGGACTCGTCGGTCGGTGCGGGGAGCTTGTCGACGATGCGGACCGTCACGCCGCGGCGGGCCAGCTCGCAGGCCGCGACCAGGCCTACGGGGCCGGCGCCCACGACGAGGACGTCTGTGGTGGTGCTCAAAGGTCTCCTTCGACGAGGGCACTGATGAGACTGACCAGGGCCCCGATGAGACTAATGGTGCATGCCGCCCCCGCAGTGGTATTCAGGTCTGGGCGGGCAGCACGTGGTCGGCCACCCGGTCGGTGGACAGGCACAGCGAGCAGACGAACGCATCGTGGGTGGCGCACTTCATCATGTCGGGCCGCTCGTAATCATGTTGGCAGACATGGCATGTGAGGTGTTCGCCGGACGGGTTGCCGAATTCGTCGTACATCGGCAGGTCGATGCCGTCATCGGTGCGGCGCAGGTAGTAGCGGCCCTTCGTGGCGATCGCGAAGATCGGCGGCAGCACCAGGCCCAGTCCGATGGCGACCAGGGGGGAGTACGGCCGGATGGCTTCGCCCAGCCCGCCGAAGAACGCCACGATCGACACCCCGGCGGCGATCAGCATGGAGCCGAAGCCCACCGGGTTGAACGCGTACAGCATGCCTCGGCGGAACTCCGGTGCCTTCGGCGAGATCTTGAGCAGGTGTTTGTTGATGACGATGTCGGAGGCCACCACGACCACCCATGCCATACCGCAGTTCGCGTAGAACCCCAGGATCGTGTTGAGGAAGTCGAACATGTTGGCTTCCATCAGGATCAGCGCGATGAGGAGGTTGAACGCGAGGAACACCAGCCGACCGGGATAGTGCTTGGTGACACGGGTGTACGAATTCGTCCACGCCAGCGACCCGGAGTAGGCGTTGGTGACGTTGATCTTGATCTGGCTGATGACGACGAGCACGACGGCCAGCGTCATCGCGAGCCAGCCGGGCAGGAAGTTCTCGTAGATCTCGAGGAACTGGTGCGCGGGCTGGTTCGCGATCCCCGCACTGTCGGCGACGTTGGCGATCAGGTAGACCGCCAGGAACAGGCCGACGATCTGCTTGATCGCGCCGAAGAACACCCAGCCCGGTCCCGCCAGGATCATCCACGTCCACCAACTGCGCTTGTTCGCAGGCGTTTTCGGCGGCATGAAGCGCAGATAGTCGATCTGCTCGGCGATCTGGGCGATCAACGACAGACACACGCCGGCGGCCAGCAGTGTGGAGCCGATGTCGAACCCGCCTGCGCCCTCCTCGCCCTGGTAGGCGAAGAACTGTCCGACCGACTCCGGATGGCTCACCACGAGGTAGACGAACGGTGCCACCATCAACACCAGCCACAGCGGAGTCGTCCACACCTGCAGCGTCGACAGCACTTTCATGCCGTAGATCACCAGCGGGAAGATGATGATGGTCGAGACCGCGTACCCCAGCCACAGGGGGACGCCCAGGCCGAGTTCGAGCCCCTGGGCCATGATCGAGCCCTCGAGCGCGAAGAAGATGAACGTGAACGTCGCCATGATGACGTTCGTGACCACGGACCCGTAGTAGCCGAAGCCGCTGCCGCGGGTGATGAGGTCGAGATCCATGTTGTAGCGCGCCGCGTAGTAGGCGAGCGGGAATCCGGACAGGAAGATGACGACGGCGAAGATCAGGATGCCCCACAGCGCGTTGGTGGTGCCGTAGGCGATGCCGATGTTCGCGCCGATCGCGAAGTCCGCCAGATAGGCGATCCCGCCGAGGGCCGAGACGCCCACCACGCCGGTGGACCATTTGCGGTAGCTGCGCGGGGCAAAGCGGAGCGTGTAGTCCTCGAGGGTCTCCTTGGTGGCCGCCGACCTGTCGATCTCGGCGCCCGATTCCCTGCTGACGTCCTGGGTCATCTGGCAAAGCTAGGACCGAGGTGTTTCGTGAACGTGACGGTCGTGTTCCGGCGAGACGTACGAGTGGCCCACGTAGACTCGGCAGGCGAGAAGTGACAGGAAAGAAGGTTCTTGCTGATGAGCGGCCATTCCAAGTGGGCCACCACGAAGCACAAGAAGGCGGTCATCGACGCCCGTAGGGGTAAGAACTTCGCCAAACTGATCAAGAACATCGAGGTCGCCGCCCGAACCGGTGGTGGTGACCCCGGCGGCAACCCCACGCTCTTCGACGCCATCCAGAAGGCGAAGAAGAGCTCGGTGCCCAACGACAACATCGAACGCGCCCGCAAGCGCGGCGCGGGTGAAGAGGCCGGCGGGGCCGACTGGCAGACCATCACCTACGAGGGGTACGGCCCCAACGGCGTCGCGGTACTTATTGAATGCCTCACCGACAACCGCAATCGTGCTGCCGGTGAGGTGCGCGTCGCGATGACCCGCAACGGCGGCAACATGGCCGATCCGGGTTCGGTGTCCTACCTCTTCTCGCGCAAGGGTGTGGTGACGCTGGAGAAGAACGGGCTCTCTGAGGACGACGTGTTGACGGCCGTCCTCGAAGCCGGCGCCGAAGAGGTCAACGACCTTGGCGACAGCTTCGAGGTGATCTCCGAACCGACCGATCTGGTCGCGGTGCGCACGGCGCTGCAGGACGCCGGCATCGACTACGACTCCGCCGACGCCAGCTTCCAGCCGTCGGTCAGCGTGCCGCTCGACGCCGAAGGCGCCCGCAAGGTGATGAAACTCGTCGACGCCCTCGAGGAGAGCGACGACGTGCAGGACGTCTACACCAACGCCGACATCCCCGACGAGGTCCTCGCCCAGCTTGACGCGTAGCGGTGTTCAGGCCGTCGGCAGGAACGACAGTTCGGTGCACTCGGCGAGCATCTCGGAGAGCCCCGCGAGTGTGGTCACATCCGCGGTCGAGGCCAGCTCGGCGACCGCCTGATGCGCGATGACGACCAGATCGGCGATCCGCCGCCCGACCCGGTCCGCGGCGCCGCACTGCAGCGCGATTCGCTGCACCTCCGCGATGGCCGCCGGATCGGCCGAGGCGTCGCCGACAATGGCGGTCAGCGTGCGAATGTCCTCACCGTCGGCCAGGTCGTAGGCGGCGCCGAGCAGTTCGGTGGGTTTGCCCGCTCGGATGTCATCGCCGGTCTGTTTGCCGCTCGTCTTGGTCGTGCCGAACAGGTCGGCCAGATCATCGCGCAGCTGGAACGCCTGGCCGACAGCGCGGGCGTACTCGCCGAGTGTGGCCGCCGTGGCGGCTGACGCGGTCCCCGTGAGGGTCAGGCCGAGTTCGACGGGACGTTCGACGGTGTAGGCGCTGGTCTTGTAGCGCAGGATCTTGTCCGCCGTCGCGGCGTCGTAGTCGCGCTCGGCCTGAGCCTGCAGCTCGAGCAGCTGGCCGGCCAGCACCTCCAGACGCATGGACCGGAACACCCGCGAGGTGCGCCGGGCGATGTCAGCAGGCAGGTCCGCCACCGCGTCGTCGAAGGTGTCGTGCGCCGCCGACCACAGCAGATCCCCGACCAGCAGGGCCATGTGATCGCCGTACTCCGTGGGGTCTCCCCACCGGGCGCCGGCACGGTGGCGTGCGGCCAGTGCCGCCCGTACCGACGGCCGGCCGCGGCGCACCTCGGAACTGTCGATCACGTCGTCGTGGACCAGGATCGCCGCGTGCAGCAATTCCAGCGCGGCGGCGAGGCCCACCAGGGGCTGCGGTGCCGCATCGGCCGACGCGCCCACCCGCCAGGCCCAGTAGGCGAACCGGGGGCGCAGGCGTTTGCCACCGGACTGCACCGCCGATTCGCACACGGCCGCGACGGCGACGAGGTTCCGGTCGACCGAGAGCAGCGGCTCGGCGACGGCGTCGGTGACGACGGCGCGCAGGTGGCCCTCGAGGGCCGACAGGAATTCCGTCTGGTCGGTGTCGGGCACGACATCCTCACTCTCTGATGGGGGCGGGGCGAGTGTATGGGGTGACGTTCGCGTGCCGGCACACCCCGCGACCGGGTGAGACGGCAACGCTGTAGATCCCTACAGTCACGTGCCCGGTGACTGTGCAGCCAAACCGCACATCGCTGTCTGGAGTGCCGTCCTCGGCGCCCCATGCCCATACTTGCGTGTCCACGGGGCAGCGAAAGGAAGACGAAATGACGTCTGGCGAGCAAATGGGCTCGGCGCCAACGGAATTGAGGCGTGAATTCTCCCTGTGGTCGGCGTTCGCGTTTGCGTTCGCGTTCATCTCCCCGATCGTGGCGATGTATGGGATCTACGGTTTGTCGCTGGCGACCGCGGGTCCCGGGTTCTGGTGGACGTTCATCATCGTGGGCGTAGGACAGTGCATCGTGGCGCTCGCCTTCGCCGAACTCGTGTCCCGGTGGCCGTACGAGGGCTCGATCTACCAGTGGACCAAGCGACTCGCCGGTGACGTGGCCGGGTGGCTGGCCGGCTGGGTCTACATGTGGGCGCTGGTGATCATCATGGCCACCGTCGCCTACGGTGGCGCCGGGTTCCTGGCTCAGCTGATCGGAATCGAGCAGCCGACCGCGGTACAGCAGAGCGTCGTCGCGCTGCTGATCCTGCTCGCAGGCACCGGTGCGAACATCCTCGGGCGCGGGTTCCTGAAGGCGCTGATGGTCGGCAGCATCATCGCCGAGATCGTCGCCTCGGTGGGTCTGGGCACCTATCTGCTGATCTTCCACCGCCACCATGGATTCGACGCGGTGCTGCACGGTGTCGATCTGTCCAGCGGATGGTCGTGGGCGTACGTCTCCGGTCCGTTCCTGGCCGCGCTCGCCTTCACCGGTTGGTCGATCCTCGGCTTCGAAAGCGCGGGCGCGATCGCCGAAGAGGTGAAGGAACCGCGACGCAACGTGCCCAAGGCGATGCTCTTCTCCATCGCCTTCATCGCGCTCGTGATCGCCTACGCCTCGCTGGCGGTGACCCTCGCGGTGCCCGACTTCGATCTGGTGCGCTCCGGTGAGGAGCCCGACCCGGTGGCCTACGTGCTGGGCAGCGCACTGGGGGAGGCGGCCGTCAAACCGATCCTGTTGGCGTTCGTGATCGGCTTCCTGGCGAGCTTCCTGGCACTCCAGGCGTCGGGCTCCCGGATCATCTGGTCCTTCGCCCGCGACAAGGTGCTCCCCGGGTCCGCGGTGCTGTCCAAGCTGTCGAACTCCGAGGCGCAGCCGATCCCCGCCATCCTCGTCACCACGGTCATCGGCGCCTTCGTCTTTCTGATCAGCGCCACGGACGTGTACTCCGTGCTGGTCACCTTCACCGCGGGCGGCTACTACCTGGCATTCCTGTTCCCGTTGGTGACCGGCCTGGTGGCGCGTCTGCGTGGCAGGTGGGTGCCCGGGCCGTGGAATCTGGGCCGATTCGGCACCCCGGTGGCTGTCCTCGCGGTGGTGTGGGTCGGCTTCGAGTTCACCAATATCGTCTGGCCGCGCACCATCTCCGAGTCGTGGGTGATGAACTGGGCCTTCTTCGTCGCGATGGGTGCGATCTTGGCGCTCGGCGCGGTGATCATCAAGGTGCGCAAGGTCGGTCAGCCCCGCCCGGAAACCGCCGCCGAGCCCACCGAATCCACGGGAGAACCCGTGAGCGAGCCGGTATGACCGAGCGCGTCGTCGTCGTCACCGGCGCGGGCAGCGGCATCGGAGCCGAGATCGCCCAACTGCTGCAGGCGGGCGGCTGGAAGGTCGCCTCGATCTCCCGCGAGCCCGTCCCTGCCATGGACAAGTGGCTGATCGCGGACGTCGCCTCGGAGCGCGAGGTCAGCGATGCCATCGCCGAGATCGAAGAGGCTTTCGGGCACATCGACGCCGCGGTGGTCTGCGCCGGACACTACGAGGAGATTGCCGCACTCGACATCTCGCAGCCCACCTGGGAGCGGATGCTGCGTGTGCACGTCGGCGGGCTGGCCCACGTGTGCCGGGCGGTACTGCCGCAGATGCGCAGGCGACGCAGCGGGCGCATCGTCGGCATCGCCTCCGAACGCGCCATCGGCGGTGGCAGCAACGACGCGCACTACGCCGCGGCGAAGGGCGCGGCGCTGAGCCTGCTCCGCAGCATCGCCGTCGAGGTGGCCGGGGACGGCGTCGTCGTCAACGCGGTGGCTCCCGGTCCGTGCGACACGCCACTGCTGCCACCCGACTCCTGGGAACGGGCCGATGAGTTCACCGCCGGCCTGCCCGCACGGCGCATCGCGCAGCCGCGCGAGGTCGCCGAACTGGTGCGGGCCCTCTTGGAGGAGGACCTGTTCCTCTGCGGAGAAGTGTTGTCGGTCAACAGCGGAACGGTGATATGACGATGAGGGACCGCAGCCGCGTGCTGATCACCGGTATCGACACCGCCCTGGGCGCCGCCGTCAACGCTCACCTCACCGGTCGCGGCGCCGTGACTGCCGGGGCGGACGTCGGCCCCACCGACGCCGCGGACATCCGCGGCGCGGTGGCGCGGGCGGCAGACGCGATGGGCGGAATCGACGCCCTCGTGGTCGCACACGGCCTGCCCTGTGTCGCGGGGTTCACCGACCAGTCGATGGACACGTTCTGGGACCACGTAGACGCCACCTTGACCGGTAGCTTCCTCTACGCGCAGGCCGCCGCGGAACACATGCGGCACAACGCCACCGGGGGCCGGATCGTGCTGACCACGTCGCGCTGGCACATCGGCGGCACGGACCTGTCGGCGGTGGCCACCGCCGCCGGAGGCATCGTCGCGCTGACCAAGTCCCTGACGCGTGACTTCGGGGGTTTCGGAATCGGCGTCAACGCCGTCGCGGTCGGTGCCGTCGACTCCGAGTGGTCGGTGTGCGATGCGGCCGGGGGCCTCCCCGGTGGTGTGCCGCCCATCGGGCAGTTCGGCAGCGTCGAGCAGGTGGCCCGCGTCATCGGCCTCCTGTGCCAGCGCCGGCTCGGCGCGGCAGTGGGACAGATCGTGAACGTCGACGGCGGATCGTCGCGAAACCGCGTATAGGAGAGGCAATCAATGAACATCGACAACACCCGCGCCATCGTCGGGGCGGTCGACCCGCAGGTGCAGCCCCGTTACGCCGGTTGGACGACTTTCGCCCGGCTGCCCCGACTCGAGGACGTGGCCCAGGCTGACGTCGTCGTGGTGGGCGTGCCTTTCGACAGCGCCGTCACCTACCGGCCGGGAGCGCGGTTCGGGCCCAACGCGATTCGACAGGGTTCCCGTCTCATCCGCGGTTACAACCCCGAGCTGGACATCAGCCCGTTCGAGGTCTGCCAGGTCGCCGACGCGGGCGACCTCGCGTGCAACCCCTTCGACATCGGGCAGGCGGTCGACCAGATCGCCGCGCAGCTGACCGAGCTGCTCTCGAACGGGACACGGGCGATCATCCTCGGCGGCGACCACTCCGTCGCGCTGCCGTCACTGCGCGCAGCGCACGCCGTGCACGGACCGATGGCGTTGGTGCACTTCGACGCTCACCTCGACACCTGGGACGGCGTCTACGGCGCCGACATCACCCACGGGTCGCCGTTCCGGCGGGCGTTCGAGGAGGGCCTGCTGCTCGACCGCAACGTGCACGTCGGTGTGCGTGGCTCGATCTACGACCGCAAGGATCTGGTCGAGGATGCCGGCTTCGGCTTCTCGGTCATCACCTGCCGCGACATCAGCTCCCTTGGCTCAGACGGCATCCTCGAGCGCATCATCGAACGCGTCGGTGACGTTCCGGTCTATGTGTCGGTCGACATCGACGTCCTGGACCCCGCGCACGCACCGGGTACCGGAACCCCCGAGGCCGGCGGCATGTCGTCTCGCGAGCTGCTCGAGGTGGTGCGCGGACTGGACGCGGTGAACCTGGTCGGCGTCGACGTCGTGGAGGTGTCCCCGGCCTACGACCACGCCGAGATCACCGCGATCGCCGCGGCGAACGTCGCCTGGGAGTTCCTGTCCGTCTTTGGAAGAAAGGTCCAACGATGAATCTGGTCCCCGCCGGCCCCGTGCCGTGGCCGAACGGAAAGACCTGCGCGGTTGCGTTCACCTTCGACGTCGACGCCGAATCACCGCTGCTGACCGCCGACCCGGCCTTCGCCGACCGGATGGGCGCGATGTCGCACCAGGCCTACGGACCGCTGGTAGGCGTTCCACGCCTGCTCGGCATCCTCGACGAGTTCGACGTCCCCGCAACGTTCTTCGTTCCCGGGTACACCGCACACCGCCACCCCGAGCCGATCCGGTCGATCGTGCGCGCCGGGCACGAGATCGCCCACCACGGCTACCTTCACGAGTCGCTTGTCGGAGCCGACGAGGACACCGAACGCGCGATCCTCGCCCGCGGCATCGAGGCTCTCGAGGAGGTCGCCGGAGTGCGACCGGTCGGATACCGCGCCCCGATGTGGGAGATGAACTGGCACACACCCAAACTGCTCGCCGAGTTCGGCTTCGTCTACGACTCCACGCTGATGGACTCCGATCATCCCTACGAACTCGCGGTCGGCGACGGCACATCGCTGGTCGAGCTGCCGGTCAGCTGGGCGCTCGACGACTGGCAGCAGTACTGCTTCGTCCCCGACTTCTCGGGCACCGGCCTGATCGAAACCCCCGCCAAGGCCATCGAGCTCTACCGCAGTGAACTCGACGCCATGCGTGACGTGGGTGGCGCCTGGATCCTCACCAACCACCCCTTCCTCTCTGGACGCCCCGGCCGGGCCGCAGCCCTGCGGGAGTTCATCGCCGAGGTGTGCGCGATGGACGACGTCTGGGTGGCCAGCATGGAGCAGATCGCCTCGCACGTCCGCGAACAGCAGCTCGAACCGCGCACCCTGACACGGCCCGAATTCAGCCCGACAGTGAAGGGAGCCCAGCGATGAAGCGCGACGCGTTGACCCCGGAGAAACTCCGCGAGGCCTACCGGCACAACTGGTTCGTGGTGGCCAGATCCCAAGACATCGACACCCCGCAGGCCGCGCAGTTGCTCGACCAGAAGCTGGTGGTGTTCCGCGACGCCACCGGTGCGGCGCGGGTCACCGACCGGCGGTGCATCCACCGCGGGGGCAACCTCGCCGACGGCGTGGTCCGGGGCGACAGCATCGCGTGCCCGTACCACGGGTGGCGGTTCGACGGCCAGACCGGCCGGTGCGGCCACATCCCCTCGCTGCCCCAGGGCGGTCGCATACCCCCGAAGGCCGAGATCAAGGCCTATCTCGTCATCGAACGGTTCGAGCACGTGTGGACATGTCTGGGCGACCCGGTGTTCGACCTGCCGAACCCGCCCGAGATCGAGAGTCTCGAGCTGGAATGGCGCGCGGCGAAACCGATCCACGCCGACTGCGGCTTCATGGCCGCAACCGAGAACTTCCGCGACATGGCGCACTTCCCGTTCGTGCACGAACCCTCGATGGGCAACGTGAACCCCGTCGTCGGCGACATCAACGTGCGTCGCGAGGGACGCGAGGTCTGGTCGGACTACTTCTACCAGCAGGTCCCCGATTCCGACTTCTCCGACGTCGGCGACGCCTGGATGCACTACCACTCGTATGCGCCCGGCATCGCGACGATCCTCTACGACTTCGGTGAGCAGACCGGCAAGCGCTACCTGGTCGACTTCCCGTCGCCGGTCAGTTACGACAAGTGCATCATCTTCTGGGGCGTCGCCACCGACCGCGACTTCCGCGGCGGCACCGTCGACGAGATCCTGGCCGTCGAGACCAAGGTCTTCGACGAGGACACCCCGATCCTCGGAGGGCTCGAGCCCAAGGAGGTTCCGCTGGCCGGCCAGGCGTTCGAGGTGTCGGCACCGGCGGACATCTACACGCTGAACTACCGGCGCGCGACCCAGTACGCGGTTCAGGCCATTCAGCAGGCCCGTGGATTGACCGAGGAGGCTGCTGTCGAACCCGGCCGCGTGCTGGTCTGAGTGTCGTGAAGCTACGCGTCACCCAGTTGCGGCTCGAGGCCACGGCCGTCGTCTCGGTGGTGCTGGAACCCATCTCGGGAGATCTTCTGCCCGAGTGGGAGCCCGGCGCGCACGTAGCGGTCACGCTGCCCTCGGGGTTGGTGCGGCAGTACTCGCTGTGCGGGCTCCCCGGAGACCGGCGCCGCTACACCATCGCGGTGCTCCTGGTCGCCGACGGTCGCGGTGGCTCCCGGGAGATCCATCAGAACCTGCGGGTGGGGGAGGTGCTCGAGGTCGGCGATCCGCGCAACGACTTCGCCCTCGAACAGGCGACACGGTACCTCTTCCTGGCGGGTGGGATCGGCATCACCCCGATCCTGACGATGATGGAACGGGTTGTGGCGCAGTCTGGTCCGCCTCCCGTGCGACTGATATACGGCGGGCGCAGCCGAACCTCGATGCCGTTCCTCGACCGGCTCGGACCGCTCGACGGCATCGACGTGGTGCCCGAGGACGAGGTAGGCCTGCCCGACCTCGCCGGCGCCATCGCCGACGCGCCGGCGGGCACGCACGTCTACTGCTGCGGACCACCGGCGATGCTGGCGGCGGTCCAGGGTGCCGGCGAAGGACGCCCCGATCTGCCGCTGCACTTCGAGCGGTTCACCGCCGGTGTGCGCGAGGTCCCACCGTCGGACGACGGAGCGTTCGACGTGGAACTGGTCCGCAGCGGAGTCACCGTCACGGTCGGCCCCGGCACGACCGTGCTCGACGCCGTGCTCGAGGTGGCTCCGGACACCCCGTTCTCGTGCACCGGGGGCTTCTGCGGTACGTGCGAGACGAAGGTGGTGTCCGGCGACGTCGACCATCGCGATGATCTGCTCACCGAGGACGAGCGGCGGGCGAACTCCACGATGATGATCTGCGTATCGCGGGCGCGGGGCGGCGGAAGGCTCGTCCTCGACCTGTAGCGACGGGACAACCGCCCTAGACTGCGCAGCCATGAGCGCACCGGCAGCGAACCTCCCGTCGAGTTCGGGGCCGATGGTGGAAGGGAGCCGGACAGCGAGCGACGCAACACCGCACGACGGCACCGTCCGGCTCGGGGATCTCCTGGCCGAGGCGAGCCTGCACGTCGACGCGCTCACGCCGATCGGTGACCTCGACCGACCGATCCGCTACGTGTATCCCACCGAACTGGCCGACCCGACGCCGTACCTCTCCGGTGAGGAACTGATCCTGAGCATCGGGGTGCCCGTGGTCGACCAGTCCGAGCAGGCGATCCGCCGCTACGTCGCCACCCTCTCCCGCAGGGGTGTCACGGCACTGGTCGTCGGCCTCGGTGACCTGTTCGAGGAGCCGCCCGCAGCACTGCTCGCGGCGTGCCGGGACGCCGACCTGCCCCTGCTCGCTCTTTCCGCGACGGTGCCGTTCCGCCGCATCGTCGACTGGGTCGACAGCATGCGGACCGCCGACCGCGAACAGGGCGCGCGGGAACGCGATCTCGGGTCGATACTGCGCTGGTTCGTCGCGGGCACACTGGGCGTCGGACCGGTGCAGAATGCGCTCGCCGGACACGGGCTGGCCGCGGCGCCCGTCGTGGTGTGTGCGTTCGCGCCCGAGGACCACGGTCGGGTGCACGGCCTGGTGGACCGGCACTCCGGCACGGTCGCGATCCTCGAGGACCGCATCGTGGCACTGTGCGCGCACTCCGAGGAGTTCAGCTCCGAGCTGGCCTCGTCGGAACTGGTCTGCGGAGTGGCGATCGCCCGGGACGCCCAGGCGATGGCGTACGCGATCCCCGAGGCCTCCGAGGCGCTGCACGAGGCGACCCGCTGGCGGCGCACCGTGCACATCGACGAGATCGCCACGCTCGACGGCCTGCTCGCCGCCGTCCCCAAGGTGCGGTTGGTGCCGTTCGTGCACCGGCTTCTGGTCCCGCTGGTGGACCACGACAAGGTCAACAACTCGCATCTCGTCGCGTCGCTCGAGGCGTTCCTCGCCCCCGAGCACGACATCACCACCGCCGCCAACCAGCTGTACGTGCACGTCAACACTCTGCGCAACCGGCTGGCCAAGATCGCCGAACTCACGGGCGCGAACCCGCTCGACGAGACCGACCGGATCAACTTCCGCATTGCACTGTGGGCAGCGCTGAACATGGGTATGCGCGAGGGCGCCGAGGCTCAGAATCACCCTGAACCCACTGCGCACCAAGCGATTACGCACCCCGGGCGGTCATCGATCGGTGGTGCGCGGCCGTCGCCCGCGCGGTAGTGCCGCCCGTGTAGGGACGCACACCCCCGGTGCGGATGCGTTGTGGAGTCCTCCAAGTGCCGCGCCAGGTCGGGCACTCCTCGGTAATGTAGTGGCTGCCTCCGGTGTAACGACCAGACGTAGTGAGGAATGCCGTTGATTCTCTACACATTTCGCTGTGAGTCTGGCTGCGGCGCAACGAAGCAGATGCACCCGATGGCCGAGCGTCCCGATGCCGTCGAATGCCCGGCCTGCGGCCGTCCGGCGCCACGGATGATCGGGTCGCCCCACCTCGGACGTGCCGGCAGCACGGCGATGGCGTTGCAGGACGCCACCCGCGCCACGGCTGACCGTCCCGCGGTGGTGGGCCGGCCTGCACCCGCGGGACGCAGTCAGAAGATCACCACCAACCCGCTGCACCAGACCCTCCCGCGACCATAGAAGGAGACCCCATGCCCGACGTCGTCTTTCCGCTCGACTCCACGAAGAAGTTCACCGATCAGGAGAAGGTCGGCCACAACCGCTGGCATCCCGACATCCCGGCGGCGGTGACGGTCAAGAAGGGCGACTCGTTCAGGGTGCACTGCCGCGAATGGTTTGACGGCGCCATTCACAACGACGATTCGGCCGACGACATCCTCAACGCGCCGTTGACCACCGTGCACACGCTCTCCGGTCCGATCGCCGTCGAGGGCGCCAAGCCCGGTGACCTGCTCATCGTGGACATCCTCGACGTCGGTCCCATCCCGCAGGAGGATTCCGGCCCGCTCGCCGGCCAGGGCTGGGGCTACACCGGCATCTTCCCGACGCAGAACGGCGGCGGTTTCCTCACCGAGCAATTCCCGGACGCGTACAAGGCGATCTGGGATTTCTCCGGCCAGAAGGCGACCTCGCGGCACGTGCCGGGGGTGGAGTTCACCGGCATCGTCCACCCGGGTCTGATGGGGACGGCGCCGTCGGCGGACCTGCTGGCGCGCTGGAACACCCGCGAGGCCGCGCTGATCGCCACCGATCCCGACCGGGTGCCACCGTTGGCGTTGCCGCCCGAACCGCAGGACGCGATCCTCGGCAGCCTCACCGGTGACGCGTTCGCGAAGGCCGCCGCCGAGGCGGCCCGCACCGCGCCGCCGCGCGAGAACGGCGGCAACCAGGACATCAAGAACCTCATCAAGGGCAGCCGGATCTTCTACCCGGTGTTCGTCGACGGGGCGAACCTCTCGGTGGGCGACCTGCACTTCTCCCAGGGTGACGGCGAGATCACCTTCTGCGGAGCGATCGAGATGGGTGGCTTCATCGATCTGCGCGTCGACGTCATCTCCGGTGGCATGGAGACCTACGGGGTCAGCGAGAACGCGATCTTCATGCCGGGCAACACCGATCCGCAGTACTCCGAATGGCTGGCGTTCTCCGGTACGTCGGTCACCCTCGACGGCGAACAGCGTTACCTCGACTCGCATCTGGCCTATCAGCGGGCGTGCCTGCATGCGATCGACTACCTGACGAAGTTCGGCTACAGCCCCGAACAGGCCTATCTGCTGTTGGGCGCCGCGCCGATCGAGGGACGGCTCTCCGGTGTGGTCGACATCCCGAACGCCTGTGCCACCGTGTACATCCCGACCGCGATCTTCGACTTCCCGGTCGCGCCGTCGGCGGCCGGTCCGGTGACGATCGACCCCGGGATGGGAGCGCCGCACGCGGCGTTCTGATGTTGGGTGACGGTGAGATCCACGTTCTGTAGACACCCACTCGGGAGTCGCCTACACAACGCGGATCTCGCCGCACTCACACGTCAGCTCGAGATGAACGCGCCGATCTCGCGGGCGGTCTGCTCGGGCTGGTCCAGCATGAGCAGCACCTTCGCGTCGTCGATCATCCGCAGTGTGCCTCCGGTCAGCTCCGCCAGGGCTTTTGCATGTGCGACGGGCATGACCCGTTGCTCGCTCCACAGCACCAGCACGTCACCCTGGAAGTCGGCGAGCCGGTTGGTGGCGCGGGTCAGTTCGATCTTGTCGAATTTCGTGCGCGTGTACTCGAGCAGATCGCGACGGATTCGGACGTCGGCGATGCCGGCGCCGGTCCATGCGTCCATGACGTCCTGAGGGATGGACTTCGCGGCCATCATGCCGAACATGAAGAACCGGTCGCGTAGCCACCTGAGACGCATCTGCCGCATGGCGAGCGCGACGGTTCCGGTGGTGCGGCTGGCCAACCACGTCACCTTGCCCGGGAAGCCGGGCGGGAAGTTCCCGAAGGCCTCGGACGGGCAGATGACCAGCCGCGTGACGCGCTTGTCGCGGCCCATGTCGGTCAGCATCAGCGGACCGCCCCAGTCGGTGACGACCAGCGTGACGTCGACGAGGTCGAGCGCGTCGAGGAAGTCCGCGACGATGCCGGCCATCCCGGTCAGCGACAGGTCCGCGTCAGTGGGCATCGGGATGCGGTGCCCGCCGAGGGGGAGGACCGGCAGTAGGTAGCGGAAGCCCTGCGGCAGCAGCGGCAGCGTCCGGTTCCATTGCGCGTCGTTCATCAGCACCCCGTGCAGCAGCACGACCGGTGCTCCCGCCGGATCGCCCTCGTCGCGGTATTCGATCGTCCCTTCGGTCACGTCGACGGTCTTCACGATGCCCTCCAGCGATTAGAACAATCATTCTAGAACGTATGCTCTAGTCTGAGGGCAGGAGGCGACGATGGCAAGGTCCACGAGGGAATCGATCCTGACCGCCACGGCGGAACTCATGCGTCAGCGCGGCTACGCGGCGGTGAGCATGAAGGACATCGCGGCGGCGTCGGGCGCGCCGGTCGGTTCGCTGTACCACCACTTCCGCGGCGGCAAGGTGCAGATCGCCCGGGACGCGCTCATCAACGCGGGCGCCGCCTACGCGCTGCTCATCCCGTCGGTGGTCGATGCCTACACCGATCTGGGTGACGCTCTCGACGGAGTCTTCACCCAGGCCGCCGACGACATGGCGGCCACGGGCTTCGCCAACATGTGCCCGATCGCCTCCGTCGCGGCCGAGGTGGTCGACACCGTCGAGGAGTTGCGCGTCACCACCGCCGGCGTGTTCAGCGGATGGCTCGACGGCGGCACCGCCTACTTCACCGCACGGGGGCTGGCGCCCAAGACGGCGCGTGAGGTGACGCTCACCCTCGTCGCCGCACTGGAGGGCGCCTTCATCCTGGCGCGAGCGCTGCGCGACGTCGAACCGCTGACGGCGGCCGGGCGGGTGCTGGGCTCGCGGTTCCGCGGCGTGCCGCTGACCGCCGCTCGCCGTGATCTGAGCCAACGTGCCTGAACTCGAGGATGCCGACGGTGTGCCGGCGCCGGGGTCGCCGCCGCAGGACCTGCGCCCGTACTCCTGAGCGGTGTGTCCGCGGATATCCGCGCCGATCGCCCGCTATTGTGTCGAACAGGTGTTCTCACGAAGGGGTTGTGCGTGCGGGTGATGGGAGTTGATCCCGGGTTGACGCGCTGCGGGCTGTCGGTCATCGAAAGCGGGCAGGGTCGGAAGGTGATCGCGCTCGACGTCGACGTGGTGCGCACCCCGGCCGACGAGCAGTTGCATCGGCGGCTGCTGATCATCAGCGACACCGTCGAGCACTGGATGGACACCCACCTCCCCGACGTCGTCGCGATCGAGAGGGTGTTCTCCAACCAGAACGCCTCCACCGCGATGGGCACCGCCCAGGCCGGTGGCGTCATCGCACTCGCGGCGGCCAAACGCGATATCGACGTGCACTTCCACACGCCCAGCGAGGTCAAGGCCGCCGTCACCGGCAACGGCCGCGCCGACAAGGCGCAGGTTACCGAGATGGTCACGAGAATCCTTGCGCTGCAATCAAAACCCACACCCGCCGATGCCGCTGACGCGCTGGCATTGGCGATCTGCCACTGCTGGCGCGCACCGATGATCGCCCGGATGGCCGCCGCGGAGGCGATGGCAGCCGAACAGCGCCGCAAGTACCAGGCCAAGCTCAAGGCGGCGAGGTGATCGCCTCGGTGCGCGGTGAGGTCATCGACATCGCGCTCGACCACGCCGTCATCGAGGCGGCCGGTGTCGGATACAAGGTGATGGCGACGCCGACGACGCTGGCCACGCTGCGCCGCGGGGAGGAGTCCCGGCTCGTCACGGCGATGATCGTGCGCGAGGACTCGATGACGCTCTACGGGTTCGCCGACGCCGACGCCCGCGACCTGTTCGGCACGCTGCTCGGAGTGTCCGGCGTGGGGCCCAAGATCGCGTTGGCCACGCTGGCGGTCTACGACGCACCGGCATTGCGCCTGGCGCTCGCCGACGGCGACGTCACGGCGCTGACCCGCGTGCCCGGCATCGGCAAGCGCGGCGCCGAACGCATGGTGCTCGAACTGCGCGACAAGATCGGCCCGGTCACCGCCGGCGCCGGGGTGACCGCGGTCAGTGGTCACGCGGTGCGCGGCCCGGTGGTGGAAGCCCTTGTGGGCCTGGGCTTTGCGGCCAAACAGGCCGAGGAGGCGTGCGACAAGGTGCTCGCCGGTGATCCGGACGCCACCACGGCGAGCGCCCTGCGGGCGGCGTTGTCGATGCTGGGGAAGAAGTAGCGATGTGCCGCTTGCGCGAAGAGCAGAGCTGACATGGGCCGCTTCGACGACACCGGGGCAGAAGAGCCCGCCGAACCCGAGGACCGCGACGTCTCGCCCGCACTGACCGTCGGCGAGGGCGATGTCGACGCCAGCCTGCGGCCCCGGTCGCTGGGCGAGTTCATCGGCCAACCGCGGGTGCGCGAACAGCTGCAGTTGGTGCTCGAGGGCGCCAAGAACCGCGGTGGCACCCCCGATCACATCCTGCTGTCCGGCCCGCCCGGGCTGGGCAAGACGTCGTTGGCGATGATCATCGCCGCCGAACTGTCGACCTCGCTGCGGGTCACCTCGGGTCCGGCGCTGGAGCGCGCCGGTGACCTGGCGGCGATGCTGTCGAATCTCGTCGAGGGCGATGTGCTGTTCATCGACGAGATCCACCGGATCGCCCGGCCCGCCGAGGAGATGCTCTACCTCGCGATGGAGGACTTCCGCGTGGACGTCGTCGTGGGGAAAGGCCCTGGGGCGACGTCGATTCCGCTCGAGGTCGCGCCGTTCACCCTGGTGGGCGCCACCACCCGGTCCGGTGCACTCACCGGTCCGCTGCGCGACCGGTTCGGCTTCACCGCCCACATGGACTTCTACGAGCCGGCCGAACTGGAACGGGTGCTCACCCGTTCGGCTGGCATCCTCGGGATCCACCTCGGCACCGAGGCCGGCGCGGAGATCGCGCGTCGCTCCCGCGGTACGCCCCGCATCGCCAACCGGCTGCTGCGCCGGGTCCGCGACTACGCCGAGGTCCGCGCCGACGGTGTCATCACCCGCGATATCGCCAAGGCGGCCCTGGCGGTCTACGACGTCGACGAACTCGGCCTCGACCGGCTCGACCGCGCGGTGCTCTCGGCGTTGACCCGCAGCTTCGGTGGGGGTCCGGTCGGCGTCTCGACACTCGCGGTCGCGGTGGGCGAGGAAGCCACCACCGTCGAGGAGGTGTGCGAACCGTTCCTGGTGCGCGCCGGCATGATCGCCCGCACCCCGCGGGGCCGGGTCGCCACCGCGTTGGCCTGGACGCACCTCGGGCTGACCCCGCCCAGTGGTGTCACCGCGCGGGGCCAGGCCGAACTGTTCGACTGAGACCCGGCGCCTGCGCGGCGTGGGTCAGAAGGTCCAGCTGCCCTGTGCCCGCACCACGAATCCGTGTTCGCCGTATTCACGGTCCGGCGGGGCTGGGGTGTCCGGGGACCACGAGTCGGGTTTCTTCGCCAGGCACGCGAGTCCGTCGTCGCTGATCACCGCGCACTCGACGCCGTTGCCGGCGGCGATTTTCGCCCCGGTCGGGAGAAGAGGAAACGGGTCCCCGGCGAGGTCGCCGATGTCTGACCGCGTGAGCACTCCTGGCCGTGTCAGTGAGGCGGCCACGTAGTCGACGTCGCCGCGCGTCCCGGGGACGGGGCCGGTACAGAACACGCCGAGGTCCGCGATGAGGCTGGCCTGACAACGCAATCCGGAAGGGGTGCTGAACACCCAGCCCGACATGCTCGGGTGCGCTCCGAACACCTGGTAGGGGCTCGCGTCGACCGACGGGTAGGTGTCCAGATCGGGGAACGCCGATGGCACCGCTGTCGCAGTGGAGGCGCTGTTCAGTGTCCCGACGATGAGCATCAACGCCAGCGCCACGCCTGATCCCGCCACCCGTGAGGACCGCACGAAAGTGTCATCGTCGGAGCCGAGGCGGGTGTTACCTCCGTTGTTCGACTGACGTGCCGGCGCCGGCGCTTCGTCGCGCCCTCGCCGCCACGGGTCAGACCAGACCGAGCAACTGCAGATCCGTGGCGTACTTGACGATCACGGCAGGACTCACATGCGGGATGTCCTTGTCCGGGCCGATTTTCGCGTCCTGCACGGCGGTGCGGAACCGGTCGGTCGGCGCCATCGCGCCATTGAGCGGGTAGCCCGGCTGCTGATAGTTGTGCAGCAGCGGTAGCAGCGAGTACTGCCGTGTGCGCTCGGGCAGCGCCCGCACCGCGGTCTCGAACCGCTGCAGCCACGACGCGTAGTCGTCGATGCGGTCGATGCGGTAGCCGGCGTCGACGAGCCAGTCGACGAACTCGTCGAGCCCGATGCCGTCGTCGTAGGGGTTCATCACGTGGTAGGTGGCGAAACCCTTACCCGACTCGTTCACCGCCTGCGCGCCGAGCGTCGAGATCGCCTCGGCGATGAACTCGACGGGCAGCCCGTCGTAGTGGGCCCGCCGGCGGTTGCCGTCCGCGTCGAGTACGTAGAACGACTTCGGCGCGATACCGGTGGCCACCAGGCTCAGCATCATGCGGGTGAACATGTCGGGCAGGTTGAGCTGACCGGCATAGGTGGTGTCGGCCAGGATCATGTCGCAGCGGAACACCGCCACCGGAAGCCCGCACAGGTCGTGCGCCTCCCTTAGCAGCACCTCGCCCGCCCACTTGCTGTTGCCGTAGCCGTTGGCGTAGCTGTCGTCGACCACGCGCGTCGGGCTGATCACCCGGATGTCGTCCTCCTCGGTGAAGCGGCCCGGTTCGATACCGGCGCCGACGCCGATGGTCGACACGTAGGTGAACGGTTTGATGCGGGTGGTGAGCGCGAGCCGGATCAGCTCCGCGGTGCCCACCGCGTTGGGCCCGAACAGTTGGCTGTAGGGCAGCACGTGGTTGACCAGGGCCGCCGGGTCGACGATGAGATCGACGGTGTCGGCGAGCCGCTGCCAAACCTGTTGCGAAAGACCGAGATCCGCTTCACCCTTGTCGCCGGCCAGCACCTCGAGGTGCTCGGCGGCCAGCTTCCGGTAGTGCTCCAGCAGCTTCGGGTCGCCGCTGTCGAAGGTGTCGTCGAGGCGCTGCCGGGCAGCCTCGTCGTTCTTGGCGCGCACCAGGCAGATTACCTTGCCGCCGACCAGCGACATCCGCTCGAGCCAGTCCAGGGCGAGGTAGCGGCCGAGGAATCCGGTGGCGCCCGTCAGCAGCACGGTTCGCACCTCACCGGCTGGACCTTCCAGTTGCGGTGCGGCGGATAGGGTTTCGGCATCGATGAACTTGTCCAGCGTGAGGTCGCGGGCGTGGACCTCGGTGGCCTCGCGGCCGTGCACCGACGCATACGTGGGCCGCTTACCCGCCGACGCGCGTTCGGTCTCGACGTATGCCGCGATCGACGCCAGGTCCGACGCAGGGCTGACGATGACCCCGACCGGCACGTCGACGCCGAAGATCTCGTGCAGCAGGTTGCCGAAGGTCAACGCGGACAGAGAATCTCCACCGAGATCGGTGAAATGAGAATCCGGGTGCACGTCGGCGGCGGTGGCGCCGAGCAGCGCGGCCGCGGCGCGGGCGACCGTCTCGGCGACCGGTCGCGTGTCTCCGTCCCGCCGCAGGGTGCGCAGTTCGTCGGCCTGGCCCTCGGCGAGCTCGACGTAGAGCTGTTCGAGGCGTTCGCCGTAGCGCGCCTTCAGCTTCGGGCGCGCCAGTTTGCGGATGCCGGTGAGCAATCCGTTCTCCAGCGTGAACGGTTCGGTCTCGACGAGGAAGTCGCGCGGGAGCTCGTAGGACTGCAGTCCCGCGGTCTTCGCGGCGTTCTGCAGCGAGGCGCTGATGGCGCTCTTGAGCGATGCGGCGTCGTGGTCGGCGAGCGCGTCGTCGGTCGGCACCACGACGGCCAGCAGGTAGGAGCGGGCGCTGTTGCCGTACACGTAGATCTGGCGGACCAGGGGCGACCCCGCGAACACGGCCTCCAGCTTGGAGACCGCGACGAACTCGCCCTGGGCGAGCTTGAGCACGTTGTTGCGGCGGTCGAGGTATTCGACCTGGTCCGGGCCGAGTTCGGCGACGATGTCACCGGTGCGGTAGAAGCCGTCCTCGTCGAACACCTCGGCGGTGACGTCGGGACGCTTGTAGTAACCGGGGAACATCTGGGTGGACCGGACGAGCAGCTCACCGCGCGGGTGCGGGCGGTCGGTGCTGAAGTAGCCTAGGTCGGGAACGTCGACGAGTTTGTACTCGAGCACCGGCGGGCGCTGGATGTGGCCGTCGACGAACACCGAACCGGCCTCCGTGGAGCCGTAACCCTCGATCAGATGCATGTCGATCAAGCGCTCGACCCACGTCTTCATCTCGGGCGAGATCGGCGCGGAACCGGTGATCGCGGAGACGAACCGGCCGCCGAGCTGTTCCTCGCGCAGTTCGGCGAGGACGGCGGCTTCCACGTCGTCGCGGCCGGCGGGGCGGTCCCCACCCTCGGCCAGCCGCCGGTCGACCTCGCCGGCGAACTCCTGGAAGAGCATGTCCCAGATCCTGGGCACGAAGCCGAGCTGGGTGGGGCGCACCAGGCGCAGATCGTCGAGCAAGGTGGACAGATCGCTGCGGGCGGCGAAGTAGACGGTGCCGCCGGCGCCGAGCGAACCGCACAGCAGTCCGCGGCCCATGACATGGCTCATCGGCATGAAGCTGAGGCTGATCGACGGCAGCGCCGCCTGGTTGTCGTCCCAGGTGGCGCGCGCCGCGACCCGCCACATGTCGGCGACCTTGCTCTCGGGATACATCGCACCCTTCGGCGCCCCGGTGCTGCCCGACGTGTAGATCAACAGCCGCAACGGATCGGCCTCGTCGACCGCCTGCGGTGCGACGGCGGGCAGTTCCACACCGCGCCGCAGTGTGTCGTCGAGCGTCTCGACCGGGACCACGCCGGCCAGCCGCGCCGTCGCAGCCTGGAGCGCTTCGCGCTGGTCATCGACTTGTTCGTGGTAGTCGAACACCACCACCCGCGCGGGCCGGTGACCGGTGAGCGCCAGTTCGGCGGCGTCGTCGACATAGTCGATGCTGGTCGCGATCAGGGTGGGCTCGGTCTCGGCCACGATCGGGCGCAGCGACTCGACGGCGGCGCTGGTCTGCAACGGCACCGCCACCGCACCGAGCCCGATCAGGGCGATGTCGATGGTGGTGTAGTCCACGCTGGTGAAGCCCAGCACGGCGACACGGTCACCGGGCCGTATGGGATCGTCGTGCCAGGCGTTGGTGAGCGCCTTCGCGCGGTCGTGCAGGTCGCGGTAGGTGATGGTGTCGAAGCGGGGGAGCAGCCGCATCGCGGTGCGGCCGGTCTGTGGATCGGTGACGAATTCGGTGGCGCGCTGTCCGAGTGCCGGTCGATCCGCGTAGCCGGTCATGAGCGCGGAGATGACCTCGGGCAGGCGGGCACCGTCCCGGTCGGCGGCGGCATTGACCTGGGGGTCGGGTCGGGCGGCGGCGAACTGAGGGTCGGTGGCGTACAACTGCGCGATGCGGCGCTGTTGGCGCGCTTCACGGGTTTCGGTGGACATGACGAATCCTCACAACGGGCGATCAGGAATACCGGCGGCGCAACACTGCGCACACCAAAAACTACGTTAGCCGAACTAATCTTATTCCCGGCTGGCGGGCGGTTGTCAATCCGCTGGGAGAACGGCGGCGAGTCGCCTGCGGATTACGCGGACCCGCCGTCGGGTACTCGTTGCGCACAACAGAGGAGGCAACATGATCGGATCTGAGCGTCCGGCCCGTCCCCGGGGCGGCCGCATGCGGATCCCGCGCAGCCGCGGTGCGGCCAGCGGGTTCTTGCTCATCGTGCTCGGCCTGTGGGGTGCGCTCATTCCGTTCCTCGGGCCGTCCTTCGATTTCGCGTTCACCCCCGACCAGCCCTGGACCTGGACGAACGCCAGAGGCTGGCTGGAAGTGCTGCCCGGCGCGGTTGCCGTCGCGGGCGGTCTGCTGATGCTGACCTCGCGTAACCGTGCCACCGCCATGCTCGGTGGCTGGCTGGCCGTCGCCGCGGGTGCGTGGTTCGTGGTGGGTCGCGCACTGGCCGGTCCGCTCGGGCTGGGTAACCCCGGCACCCCGGTGGCCGGGACCGACACCAAGCGGGTATGGCTAGAGCTCACCTACTTCTACGGCCTCGGTGCGCTGATCGTGTTCCTCGGCGCGCTCGCACTCGGCCGCCTGTCGGTCCGCAGTGTCCGCGACGTCGAGTACGCACAGCGACCGCTGACCGATCACGACCAGTACGCGCAGCGGCCCCTGGTCACCGATGAGCACCACATGGGTGCACGGACGACGACGCAGACCGGCCCGCAGTCGGTGGCGCAGACCGGTCCGCAGCAGATGGGTGGCGCACCCACCGAGGTCGTCCAGCCTGGCCCGGGCCGGACGCGCAAGCAGGGACTGCTCGACCGGTTCCGCGGCGGGCGTAACCGTCCCATGGCCAACCACTGACGCGGTCGTAGAGAGATCCCGGTCGTCGGGAAACCCGAGGGGTGACGACCGGGATCTCTGCTGTCTCAGCCGATGTAGGCCATCACGTGCTTGATGCGGGTGTAGTCCTCCAGGCCGTACATCGAGAGGTCCTTACCGTGTCCGGACGATTTGAACCCGCCGTGCGGCATCTCGGCCACCAGCGGGATGTGGGTGTTGATCCACACGCAGCCGAAGTCCAGCGCCGCCGACACCCGTAGCGCCCGCGAGACGTCCTTCGTCCACACCGACGAGGCCAGCCCGTACTCGACGCCGTTGGCCCACGCGACCGCCTCGTCCTCATCGGAGAAGCTCTGCACCGTGATCACCGGGCCGAAAATTTCCTGCTGGATCATCCGGTCGTCCTGCAGCAGTCCGCCCACCACCGTCGGTGTGACGTAGAAACCCTTGTCGCCCTGGCGATTTCCGCCGGCAGCGACGGTGGCGTGGGACGGCACGTCCTCGAAGAACCCCAACACCCGGTCGAGTTGGTTGGCGTTGTTCACGGGCGGCACCCAGGCGTCCTCGTCGTCGGCCGGTTTGCCGAACGTCGTCGTCGCCGCCCTGGCCTGTTCGGCAAGGGCTTCGGTCAGGTCGGAGGCGATCCGTGCCGGCGCGAGCACCCGGGTGGCGGCCGTGCAGTCCTGGCCGGCGTTGAAGTAGCCCGCCGCGGCGATACCCTCGGCGGCCGCGGCGATGTCTGCGTCGTCGAACACGATCACCGGTGCCTTGCCCCCGAGTTCGAGGTGTGTGCGCTTGAGGTGGCCGCCCGCGCTGACCGCGACAGCCCGGCCGGCGGCGACCGACCCGGTGATCGCGACCATCTGTGGGGTCGGGTGGGCGACCAGGTTGGCGCCGGTCACGCGGTCCCCGGTGACGACGTTGAGCACACCGGGTGGCAAATGCTTGGCCGCGAGTTCGGCCAGCATCACCGTGGTGACCGGGGTGGTGTCGCTGGGCTTGATGACGACAGTGTTGCCCGCCGCGATGGCCGGGCAGATCTTCCAGATCGCCATCATCATCGGGTAGTTCCACGGCGCCACCTGGCCGATGACACCGACCGGTTCCCGGCGGATCCACGACGTGTGGTTCTCCATGTACTCACCGGCCGACTTGCCCTCGAGGACGCGGGCCGCCCCGGCGAAGAACCGGATCTGGTCGACCATGGGCGGGATCTCCTCGGCCATGGTCACGTGGTTGGGCTTACCGGTGTTACGGCCTTCGGCGGCAACGAGGCCTTCCGCGTTCCTTTCGACCTCGTCGGCGAAGTCGAGCAGCGCCTTCTGCCGCTGCGCAGGCGTCGTGCGCTTCCAGTCCTTGAACGCCGTCGACGCCGCGGCGTAGGCGTTGTCGATGTCGGCCTCGTTGGACACCGGCGCGGTGCCGTACTTCTCGCCGGTGCTGGGATCGACCAGCGGCATGGTGGCCCCACCGACGGAATCGACGAGTTCGCCGCCGATGAAGTTCTTGACCGTTGTCATGCATGCTCCTAGTCGTAGTCAGGGTCGCGTAGTCAGGGCGCGCAGTCAGAGGTCCCGCAACAGAAGGGCCAGCACGTCGAGCCCCTCGATGAGCAGCTCATCGCTGATGGCGAGCGGGGGCAGGAAGCGCAGCACGTTGCCGTACGTGCCGCACGTCAGCACGATGACGCCGGCGGCGTGCGCGCCGGAGGCCAGCGCCTTGGCGAGGTCGGCATCCGGTTCGGTGGTGCCCGGCTTCACGAGCTCGACGGCCACCATGGCGCCGCGACCGCGGACGTCGCCGATGCGGTCGTCCTCCGCCTGCAGCCGCCCCAGCCGGTCCTTCATCAGCGCCTCGATGGCGGCCGCGCGCTCGACCATGTTGTCGGACTCGATGGTCTCGATGGTGGCCAGCGCCGCCGCGCACGCGACGGGATTGCCGCCGTAGGTGCCGCCGAGGCCGGATACGTGCGGGGAGTCCATGATCTCGACCCGGCCCGTCACCGCCGACAGCGGCATCCCGTCGGCGATGCCCTTGGCGGTCACGATGAGGTCCGGCTCGATGCCTTCGTGCTCACATGCGAACATGCGGCCGGTGCGGGCGAAACCGGTCTGCACCTCGTCGGCGATGAACACCACGTCGTTGCGGCGGCACCAGTCGAGCAGGGTGGGCAGGAACCCGTCGGCAGGCACGATGAAGCCGCCCTCGCCCTGGATCGGCTCGATGATCACCGCGGCCAGGTTGCCCGCGCCCACCTGCTTGTCGATCACGTCGATGGCCCGGCGGGCCGCGAGTTCGCCGTCGGTGGCCAGCTCCTTGCCGAATTCGGCGTCGCGGAACGGGTAGGAGAGCGGGGCGCGGTAGATCTCCGGGGCGAACGGCCCGAACCCGTGCTTATAAGGCATCACCTTGGCGGTCAGCGCCATCGTCAGGTTGGTGCGGCCGTGGTAGGCGTGGTCGAAGGACACCACGGCCGATTTCTTGGTGTAGGACCGCGCGATCTTGATCGCGTTCTCGACCGCCTCGGAACCCGAGTTGAACAACGCCGTGCGCTTCTCGCCGCTACCCGGTGTGAGCCGGTTGAGGGCCTCGGCGACGGCCACATATCCCTCGTATGGCGTGACCATGAAGCAGGTGTGGGTGAACTGCGCGGCCTGGGCGCCGACCGCCTCGACGACGCGGGGCGCCGCGTTGCCGATCGTGGTGACCGCGATGCCCGAGCCCAGATCGATGAACCGGTTGCCGTCGACGTCCTCGACGATTCCACCCTGGGCGCGCGCCGCGTACACCGGCATGGTGGTGCCGACACCCCGCGAGACGGCGGCCGCCTTGCGGTCGATCAGCTGCTGCGACTTCGGACCCGGGATGGCGGTGGCGAGGTGGCGGCTCTGCTCGAGGGTGGTCACGTCAGGACTCCTGCGTCATGGTGGGGCGGCGGCGCTTGCACGCACGAGCCTAGTCGGCAGGGCCGCACCATGCGGCCGGATACGACCGTGGGAGGCGCGTCAAGCTATGGATTGCGCAGCCACGTCACCCGATTTGTGCGATTTGCGTCGATCTCCTGGTCCGGGCAGCCGTGCGCGGGGGCTCGCCGAAGCAGCGTCGTACCCGGTCACCGGCTCCGCTGAGCTGGCCTAACTGCCGCGGAGGCGACGGTGCATCCGGGGCGAGGGCCGGGCAATGGCACACTGGTCAACTACGAGGCGCCTGTTTCCGGGGGGATCACCAGGCGCCGTGACCGCGAATACCTCGACACGAAAGCGCTTGCCGTTATGGACTTGGTCGTATTCCTTCCCCTTCTCATCATTCTCGGCGCGTTCATGTTCTTCGCGTCGCGCCGCCAGAAGAAGGCCATGCAGGCCACCATCGATCTGCACGAATCGCTGCAGATCGGTGACCGTGTCCACACCACCTCCGGCCTGCAGGGCACCGTCACCGGCATCACCGACGACGACGTCCTGCTCGAGATCGCCCCCGGCGTCGTCACCACCTGGATGAAGCTGGCCGTACGCGATCGCATCGAGGCCGTCGACGAGCCCGAGGCCGACGACTCGACGCCCACCGAGATCTTCGACAGCCCCATCACGGAGACGGCCTCCGATCCGGACCGCTCCAAGCGAGACTGACCACACGACGACTGACAGAAGCACTCAGCAGCTGCACGTAGCCTTTGCGGTGCTGACGAACTGAACTCCGAGGGGACCCAAGCAACGTGGCATCGTCTTCGGCGCCGGTACATCCTGCCCGCTATCTGTCGCTCTTCCTGGTGCTTCTGGTCGGCGCCTTCCTCCTGGTCTTCCTGACCGGTGACAAGAAGGCTGACCCGAAGCTCGGAATCGACCTGCAGGGCGGTACCCGCGTCACCCTGACCGCGCGTACACCCGACGGCTCCCCGCCGAGCCGGGAGTCGCTGGCGCAGGCCCAGCAGATCATCAGCGCGCGTGTCGACGGGCTCGGGGTGTCGGGTTCCGAGGTGGTCGTCGACGGCGACAACCTCGTGATCACCGTTCCGGGTAACGACGGCAACGAGGCCCGCAACCTCGGTCAGACCGCGCGGCTCTACATCCGGCCGGTCGTGCACGCCATGCAGGCGCAACCGGCCGCGCAGCAGGGCGGCGAACAAGGGGCCCCCGGACAGCCGCAGCAGGCGCCGGACGGCGCACCCGGTGTGCCGGGGGTGCCGGGGGTGCCCGACATGGTGCCCCAGCCGGGCCCGCCCGAGGCACCGCCGGCCGGCACCCAGCCGGCCCCGCAGCCCGCCCCGCAACCCCGGCCCTATCCGCAGCAGCCGGCCCCGTCGCCGACCGACCCCGCACCGGCGCCCACCCCCGCGCCACCGGCTCCGGGCGGACCGGCCGCACCCACACCGGCACCGGGCCTGCCCAACGAGCGTGCCGACCTCGCGCAGCGCATCGCCGACGAGAAGCAGTTGCGGCAGAGCAACGACCCGTCGATTCAGCTGCTTGCCCTGCAGTTCCAGGCCACCCGCTGCGGTGAGGACGACGTGCTCGCGGGCAACGACGATCCCAACCTGCCGCTGATCACCTGCTCGACCGACGGGCAGACGGTGTACCTGCTGAACAAGTCGATCATCAACGGTGAGCAGATCGCCAACGCGTCGTCGGGTCTGGACAACCAGCGCGGCGAGTACATCGTCGACCTCGAGTTCAAGAGCGACGCCGCCCAGATCTGGGCCGATTTCACTGCCGCCAACGTCGGCACACAGACCGCGTTCACGATGGACTCCCGCGTGGTGAGCGCCCCCGAGATCCAGGAGGCCATCCCGGGCGGCCGGACGCAGATCAACGGGCGGTTCACCGCGGACTCGGCGCGTGAACTGGCCAACGTCCTCAAGTACGGCTCGCTGCCGTTGTCCTTCGAATCATCCGAAGCCGAAACAGTCTCGGCCACACTGGGACTCGCATCGCTGAAGGCAGGCCTGATCGCCGGTGCCATCGGTCTGGCGGCGGTGCTGCTGTACTCGCTTCTCTACTACCGCATGCTCGGCGCGCTGATCGCCCTGTCGCTGGTGGCCTCCGGGGCCATGGTGTTCGCGATCCTCGTGCTGCTCGGCCGCTACATCAACTACACCCTCGACCTCGCCGGCATCGCCGGTCTGATCATCGGTATCGGCACCACCGCGGACTCCTTCGTCGTGTTCTTCGAACGCATCAAGGACGAGATCCGCGAGGGACGGTCGTTCCGGTCGGCGGTGCCACGCGGTTGGGCCAGAGCGCGTAAGACGATCGTGTCCGGTAATGCCGTGACGTTCCTGGCCGCCGCGGTGCTCTACTTCCTGGCCGTCGGCCAGGTGAAGGGCTTCGCGTTCACTCTCGGGCTCACGACCATTCTCGACGTCGTCGTGGTGTTCCTGGTGACGTGGCCGCTGGTGTACCTCGCGTCGAAGACCACATGGCTGGCCAAGCCGAAGTACAACGGCCTCGGGGCGGTCCAGCAGATCGCGCGCGAACGACGGGCGGCCGCGCACGCGACCGCGGGACAGGGATAGCAATGGCGGCCAAATCGCACACCCCGGCGACCGGAACCTCGACGACGGCGCCGTCGACAACATCGACCTCGACGACAGCGACCTCGACGACGGCGCCCAAGCACGGATTCTTCGTCCGCCTCTACACCGGCACCGGCGCGTTCGAGGTCATCGGGCGCCGCAAGATGTGGTACGCGGTCAGCGGCGTGATCGTCCTGATCGCGCTCGCCAGCATCCTGATTCGCGGCTTCACCTTCGGGATCGACTTCGAAGGCGGCACCAAGGTCTCGATGCCCGTGGCGGGAGCCAACGGCAACGCCGACGTCACCCAGGTGGAGACCGTCTTCAGCGACACCCTCGGCAAGGCGCCGGAGTCGGTGGTCACCGTCGGCAGCGGCGACACCGCGACCGTTCAGATCCGGTCCGAGACGCTGACCAACGAGGAGGCCGCGAAGCTGCGCACCGCGCTGTTCGACCGCTTCCAGCCCAAGGGTGAGAACGGGCAGCCCAGCGAGCAGGCGATCAGCGATTCGGCGGTGTCGGAGACGTGGGGCGGGCAGATCACCGACAAGGCGCTGATCGCGCTCGGGGTGTTCCTGGTACTGGCCTCGCTCTACATCGGCTTTCGGTACGAGCGGTGGATGGCGCTCTCGGCGATGGTCACGCTGTTCTTCGACTTGATCGTGACCGCGGGGGTGTACTCACTCGTCGGCTTCGAGGTGAGCCCCGCCACGGTGATCGGTCTGCTCACCATCCTCGGTTTCTCGCTGTACGACACGGTGATCGTGTTCGACAAGGTCGAGGAGAACACGCAGGGCTTCGAACACACGACCCGTCGAACATTCGCCGAACAGGCCAACCTCGCGGTCAACCAGACGTTCATGCGGTCGATCAACACCAGCCTGATCTCGGTGCTGCCGATCATCGCGCTGATGGTCATCGCGGTATGGCTGTTGGGCGTCGGCACGCTGATGGACCTCGCGCTCGTCCAGCTGGTCGGCGTCATCGTCGGCACCTACTCGTCGATCTTCTTCGCCACGCCGCTGCTGGTCTCGCTGCGCGAACGCACCCCACTCGTGCGTGACCACACCCGCCGGGTGCTCAACCGGCGCAAGCCCGGCGGCAGGTCCGCTCCCGTGGCCGCGTCGCCCGAGACGCTCGAGGACGACGAACCGGAGAAGGTCTCGACCGCGTCGAACGCTTCAACCGCGTCGACCGTGACGACCACCCCCGTCGCCGAGAAACCGGCGCCCGGTGCGAAACCCTCCCGGCCCGCCGCCGGCAGGCCCAGCCGCCCCACGGGTAAGCGCAACCCCCGGGGCCGGTAGGCGGCATGCCTGCTCGGATCCGGCGGGCCGCGGCGGCGGCGGTAGTCGCGTCGTTGGCGGCGGCCGTGGTGTCGTCCTGCGGGGGCAGCGCCGCCGACGCGGTGGACTACGCCGTGGACGGCGCGCTGGTCAGCTACAACACCAACACCGTGGCCGGTGCGGCCTCCGGCGGCCCGCAGGCCTTCGCGCGCGTGCTGACAGGGTTCAACTACCACGGACCCGAAGGACAGATCGTCGGCGATCACGACTTCGGCACCATCGCGGTCGTCGGGCGCGCACCGCTGGTGCTCGACTACCAGATCAGCGACAAGGCGGTCTACTCCGACGGCAAACCGGTGACCTGTGACGATCTCGTGCTGGCGTGGGCGTCGCAGTCCGGGCGTTTTCCGCGGTTCGACGCCGCGAACCGTGGTGGCTACCGCGATATCGCGTCGGTCGACTGCGCACCCGGGCAGAAGCGGGCCCGGGTGTCGTTCGCGCCGGACCGCGGCCTCGTCGACTTCGGGCAGCTGTTCAGCGCCACAGCGCTCATGCCCTCCCACATCCTCGCCGACGAGCTCGGCGTCGACGTCACCGGGGCCCTGCAGTCCGGCGACCAGCCGACCGTCGAGCGCATCGCGGAGGCCTGGAACACCACCTGGAACCTGACCCCGGACGTCGACGTGAAGAAGTTCCCGTCGTCGGGCCCGTACAAGCTGGACTCGGTGACCGGCGAGGGCGCCGTCACGTTGGTCGCCAACGACAAATGGTGGGGCACCCCGCCGGTGACCAACCGGATCACGGTGTGGCCGCGCGGTGCCGACATCCAGGAACGCGTCAACGAGGGCGCCTACGACGTGGTCGACATCGCCGCCGGATCGTCGGGCATCCTCAACCTCCCCGAGGACTACGTCCGCGCCGACAGCGCGTCCGCGGGTGTCGAACAACTGATCTTCGCGCCGCGTGGACCGCTCGCCGCCCCGCCGGCCCGCCGCGCGCTGGCCTTCTGCACACCGCGCGACGTCATCGCCCGCAACGCCGAGGTCCCGATCGCGAACTCACGGCTCAACCCGGCCGACGAGGATGCCTTCAGCGCCGCGGAGTCCACGCCCGAGGTCGGCCAGTTCGGCGTCTCCAATCCCGCTGCCGCCCGGGGTGCACTGGCGAACCGGCCACTGACCGTGCGGATCGGCTACCAGAGCCCCAATGCCAGACTCGCCGCGACAGTCGGCGCCATCGCCAAGGCCTGTACGCCCGCCGGTATCACCGTGGTGGACGCCGCTGGTCCGGCCGTCAGCCCACAGACATTGCGCGCCAACGAAATCGACGTTCTGCTGGCCAGCACGGGCGGGGCGCCGGGCAGCGGTTCCACCGGGTCCTCGGCGTTGGACGCCTATGCGTTGCACACCGGGAACGGCAACAACTTGAGCGGATACTCCAACCCGCGCATCGACGGCATCATCGGGGCGCTGGCGGTCACGTCGGATCCGAAGGAACTCGCCCGGCTGCTGGGGGAGGGCGCACCCATGCTGTGGGCGGATATGCCGACCCTTCCGCTGTACCGTCAGCAGCGCACACTGCTCACCTCGTCGAAGATGTATGCGGTGAGCAGCAATCCGACGCGTTGGGGTGCAGGCTGGAACATGGACCGATGGAGGTTGTCGCAGTGACCGGCGGGCAGGAACGAAGTGACCGGGGGACAGGCACCGACATCAGCAAGGTGATCGAGTCGCTGATGCGCGAGGTGGCCGACTTCCCCCACCCCGGCGTCCAGTTCAAGGATCTGACCCCGCTGCTCGCCGACGCCGAGGGTTTGTCGGCGGTCACCGACGCACTCGCCGAGACGGCTGAGGGCGTCGACCTGGTGGCCGGCATCGACGCCCGGGGCTTCCTGCTGGGCGCTGCGGTCGCCCTGCGGCTGGGCACCGGAGTCCTGGCGGTGCGCAAGGGTGGCAAGCTCCCGCCGCCGGTGCACTCGCAGACCTACGACCTCGAATACGGCTCGGCCACGCTGGAGATCCCGGCCGACGGCCTCGACATCTCCGGGCGCACCGTCGTGATCATCGACGACGTGCTGGCGACCGGCGGTACGGTGGCCGCCACGCATCGACTTCTCACCAGCGGCGGCGCGACGGTGCGCAACGCCGCGGTGGTGCTGGAGCTGACCGCCCTGCGGGGGCGTGACGTGGTGCAGCCGCTGCCGGTCACCAGCCTCTACACGGTGTGAGGGATATCCTCGAGGTCTGCACGGGGACGAGGAGGTGTACTGATGGCTGACGACACGACCACGGCCGGACCGGTCACCGCACCGCTGCCGATCGTCGACGTCCCCGAACCCGCGACGCCGGACGCTCCCAAGGCCGACGCTCCGAAGGCCGACGCTCCGAAGGCCGACGCTCCGAAGGCATCGTCGAGCGCGTCGCGGCGCGTACGGGCACGCCTGGCCCGCCGGATGACCGCACAGCGCGGCACGGTCAACCCCGTGCTCGAGCCGCTGGTGGCGGTGCACAAGGAGTTCTATCCCAAGGCCGACCTGACGCTGTTGCAGCGCGCCTACGAGGTCGCCGAGCAGCGGCATGCCGATCAGATGCGCCGATCCGGTGACCCGTACATCACCCATCCGCTGGCGGTGGCCAACATCCTCGCGGAACTGGGGATGGACACCACCACGCTGATCGCCGCATTGCTGCACGACACCGTCGAGGACACCGGCTACACCCTCGACGCGCTGACCGCAGAATTCGGCGCCGAGGTAGGCCATCTGGTCGACGGCGTCACCAAACTCGACAAGGTGGCGCTGGGCACCGCCGCCGAGGGCGAGACCATTCGCAAGATGATCATCGCGATGGCACGCGATCCGCGCGTCCTGGTGATCAAGGTCGCCGACCGGCTGCACAACATGCGCACCATGCGGTTCCTGCCGCCGGAGAAGCAGGCCCGCAAAGCCCGTGAGACGCTGGAAGTCATTGCCCCCCTTGCTCATCGGCTGGGTATGGCCACGGTCAAGTGGGAACTCGAAGACCTGTCCTTCGCGATCCTGCACCCGAAGAAGTACGACGAGATCGTGCGCCTGGTCGCCGACCGGGCCCCCTCGCGCGACACCTATCTGGCCAAGGTGCGCGCGGAGATCAACGCCACGCTGAGCAAGTCCAAGATCAACGCCGTTGTCGAGGGCAGGCCCAAGCACTACTGGTCGATCTATCAGAAGATGATCGTCAAAGGCCGCGACTTCGACGACATCCACGACCTGGTGGGTGTGCGGATCCTGTGCGACGAGATCCGCGACTGCTACGCCGCGGTCGGCGTCGTGCACTCGCTGTGGCAACCCATGGCGGGGCGGTTCAAGGACTACATCGCCCAGCCCCGCTACGGCGTCTACCAGTCGCTGCACACCACCGTCGTCGGGCCGGAGGGCAAACCGCTGGAGGTGCAGCTCCGCACCCGCGATATGCACCGCACCGCCGAGTACGGCATCGCCGCGCACTGGCGCTACAAAGAAGCCAAGGGCCGCAACAGTTCACCGGCCGGTCACACCGCGGCCGAGATCGACGACATGGCGTGGATGCGCCAACTCCTCGACTGGCAGCGGGAGGCCGCCGACCCCGGCGAGTTCCTGGAGTCGCTGCGCTACGACCTCGCCGTTCAGGAGATCTTCGTCTTCACCCCCAAGGGTGACGTGATCACGCTCCCCGCCGGGTCGACGCCGGTCGACTTCGCCTATGCCGTGCACACCGAGGTCGGGCACCGCTGCATCGGCGCACGCGTCAACGGCCGGCTGGTGGCCTTGGAGCGCAAACTCGAAAACGGCGAAGTCGTCGAGATCTTCACCTCCAAGGCGCAAGGCGCCGGGCCGTCGCGCGACTGGCAGGGCTTCGTGGTGTCCCCGCGTGCGAAGGCCAAGATCCGGCAGTGGTTCGCCAAGGAACGCCGCGAGGAGGCGCTCGAAGCCGGTAAGGACGCCATCGGGCGGGAGGTGCGCCGGGGCGGACTTCCGTTGCAGCGCTTGATGAACGGCGAGTCGATGGCGGCACTGGCCCGCGAACTGCGCTACGCCGACGTCTCGGCGCTCTACACCGCGGTGGGCGAGGGTCACGTCTCGGCGCGGCACGTCGTGCAGCGGCTGCTCGCCCAGTTCGGCGGCGACGACGCGGCCGAGGACGAGCTCGCCGAACGGTCCACCCCGGCCACCATGCCGGTCCGCCAGCGCAGCACCGACGACACCGGCGTCTCGGTGCCCGGGGCGCCGGGGGTGCTGACCAAACTGGCCAAGTGCTGCACGCCGGTGCCGGGCGACCAGATCATGGGCTTCGTCACCCGGGGTGGCGGGGTCAGCGTGCACCGCACCGACTGCACCAACGCCGAATCCCTGCAGGATCAGGCCGAACGCATCATCGACGTGGAGTGGGCGCCGTCCCCGTCGTCGGTGTTCCTGGTGGCCATCCAGGTCGAGGCGCTCGACCGGCACCGGCTGCTCTCCGACGTCACCCGGGTGCTCGCCGACGAGAAGGTCAACATCCTGTCGGCGTCGGTGACCACGTCCAACGACCGGGTGGCGATCAGCCGGTTCACCTTCGAGATGGGCGACCCCAAACACCTGGGTTACCTGCTGCGGGTGGTGCGCAACGTCGAAGGCGTCTTCGACGTCTACCGCGTCACCTCAGCAGCCTGACCGGTGGCAACCGTCGCGCAGCACCTCATCTCGACCCTCGAGGCCAGCGGGGTGCGCCGGGTCTACGGCCTGCCCGGCGACAGCCTCAACGGCTTCACCGATGCGATCCGGCGGTCCGCGGCCATCACGTGGGAGCACGTACGCCACGAGGAGGCCGCGGCGTTTGCCGCGACCGCCGACGCCGCGCTGACGGGTCAGCTCGCGGTCTGCGCGGGGAGTTGCGGGCCCGGAAACCTGCATCTGATCAACGGTCTGTACGACGCGCAGCGCACGCGGGTGCCCGTGCTCGCGGTCGCCGCCCACATCCCGATCGGGGAGATCGGGTCCGGCTACTTCCAGGAGACGCATCCGCAGGAGCTGTTCCGCGAGTGCAGCGTGTACTGCGAACTGGTCAGCAACGCCGAATCGGCGCCCCGCATCTTCGAGATGGCCATTCGCGCCGCGGTCGAGGAGTCCGGGGTGGCCGTCGTGGTGGTCCCCGGTGAGGTCTTCCAGAGTCGGCTGTCGGCGGGGCGGTGGACCAACCGGCCGGTGGTGGCCAGCCGTTCGGTCATCCGTCCCGACGACGCGTCGCTGCGGCGCGCGGCGGACCTGCTCGACGCCGCGACACGGGTGACGATCCTCGGCGGGGCGGGGACCGCCGGCGCGCACGACGAGGTGGTGCGGCTCGCCGCGGCCCTGCAGTCGCCGATCGTGCACGCCTTCCGCGGTAAGGAGCACCTCGAGTACGACAATCCGTACGACGTCGGGATGACCGGGCTGCTCGGCTACGCCTCGGGCTACAAGGCGATCAAGGAAGCGGATCTGCTGCTGATGCTGGGCACGGACTTCCCGTATTCGCAGTTCTATCCCGAGGACGCCACGGTCATTCAGGTCGACATCCGCGGGAGTCATCTGGGCCGGCGCACCCCTGTCGATCTGGGGCTCGTCGGCACCGTCAAGGACACCGTTGAGGCGCTGCTGCCGCTGGTGGCCGGGAAATCCGACCGCACCCATCTTGACCGGTCGCTCAACCACTACCGGCGTACCCGCCGATCGCTGGACGGGCTGGCGGTCAACGACCGCGACCGCACACCGATCCGCCCGGAGTACGTCGCCGGCGTGGTGAACCGGTTGGCCGCCGACGACGCCGTGTTCACCTTCGATGTCGGGTCCCCGACGATCTGGGCGGCGCGGTATCTGACGATGAACGGCCGGCGGCGGCTGAGCGGTTCGTTCACCCACGGGACGATGGCGTGCGCGTTACCCCACGCGATCGGCGCGCAGACCGCCGACCGGGGCAGGCAGGTGATCGCGCTGGCCGGTGACGGCGGGCTGGCGATGCTGTTCGGCGAGCTCATGACGCTGTTGCAGAACGACCTTCCGGTCACGATGATCGTGTTCAACAACTCGTCGCTGAACTTCGTCGAACTGGAGATGAAATCGGCCGGCGTCGTCAACTACGCCACAGACCTGAAGAACCCGGACTTCGCCGCGGTCGCCGAAGCGCTCGGCATGTTCGGGCGCCGCGTCGAGCACCCCGGCGACCTCGAACAGGCGGTCGCCGACGCCCTGGCCCACGACGGCCCGGCGCTGGTGGATGTCGTGGTGGCCCGTCAGGAACTGACGATTCCGCCGGCGATCTCGGCCGAACAGGCGAAGGGCTTCACGGTCTACGCCATCCGCACCATCCTCGCCGGCCGCGGCGACGAGCTCCTCGACCTGGTCACCACCAACGTCGCCCGCCGCATCCTGGACTGACGCGGGGTCGGACCGCGGTCAGCGTTTCCATTGGCCGCCCACGGTCCGTGCGGCTTGAATAGCTGTCATGGAGTCCATGAACACGACGAGACGAACGGTGGTGCCCGCCGGCACCGGCTGGGCGGTGACCCTGCGACGGGGCGACCGTATACGGGTGATCGACGTAGAAGGCGGTCAGGTGGGCGACGTATTCGCCTTCGTCGCGGACGATCCGGCCGAACATCTGAGCGCCTCGCACACCCGTACGGCCACCAGCCGGCTGTTTCCCGCTGTCGGTGAACATTTCGTCACCAACCAACGCCGACCCATTCTGGCGTTCGTGGAGGACACCTCACCCGGTATCCACGACATGCTGATCGCCGCGTGCGACGCGGAACGCTACCGGGGCTACGGGCTGACGGGACATCCATCGTGCGCGGACAACTTACGAAAAGCACTGGAAACGCTTCAGATCGAGTTATCCGAGGTACCGCAGCCGGTGAACATCTTCATGAACATCCCGGTGGGGAACGGCGGTGCGCTGGCCTGGCTACCGGCGGCGACCAAGCCCGGCGATGCCGTCGTGTTCGAGGCGGCGCTGGACTGCGCCGTGGTGGTGTCGGCGTGTCCGATGGACCTCAACGGCATCAACGGGCAAAAGCCCACCCAACTCGCGATAGAAACCGCCGCGCCCGCAGCCGGACCGTCCGGAGGAGGGATCGTATGACGAAGCCACGCAGGCCGCCGACGAGATAGCGGACTATTACGCCGAATTCGCGTGTGGCGGATTCGGATCGGCACCAACAGCGTCAGTTCGAGCGCCGCGCCGCTCAGTCCAGTCGAAGCGATTCGATCCTCACCTCGGCGGCCGGTTCACCGTCGTCACCGCCACCGGGGACCCCGCGTGCGGCGATCTTGTCGATGGTCGCCAGGCCGGTCGCGTCGACGGTCCCGAACACCGTGTACGTCGGCGGCAGGAGCGTGTCGCCGTAGACGAGCATGAACTGGCTGCCGTTGGTGCCGGGGCCGTTGTTGGCCATCACCAGCGTGCCCCGTGGATAGACGATCGGACGCCGCAGCCCCGGATCGGACAACCGGTACTGGCTCGTGGGGTATTCGTTCGGGAAGCGGTAGCCCGGTCCGCCCGCGCCGGTGCCGGTCGGGTCGCCGCACTGCAGCACCTTCATGGCGCGGGCGGTGGTGAGCCGGTGGCAGGTGGTGTTGTCGAAGAAGCCCTGCTGGGCCAGGCTGGCGAAGTTGTTCACCGTGCACGGCGACTTACCGTTGTCGAGTTGCAGTCCGACGTCACCCTGGCTGGTCGACATGCTGGCGCTGATCTGCGCCGGATCTGTCGGCACGCGCCCGCTGCGCGGTGGGGTGACCGGCGTGCTGGCAGGGAGGTCACCCTTCGGGTACTGGCAGTTCGCGCCCAGATTGCGCGGCGCGACGAACGCGGGCAGCCGGCCGGCGTCTCCGGGCGCCGCGGTGACCCGGGTCGAATCGTCGGGCAATTGGCTGACGCTCTGGGCGAGAGCGACCAGGAACAGCAGCCCGAAGACGACGACCACGATGGTCAGCGCCGTCATGACGTAGCCGATGATCAGGCCGGCGAGCGCGAGACCGCGGCCGTCCTCGCCGGTGCGCTTGATCTGAGACAGCGACAGGTGGCCGAACACGATGCCCAATGGGGCGAAGAGGAATCCGCACACGAGCGCCGCGACGGCCCACGCGTTCGTCGAACGTGGCGGCGGATAGGCACCGGGGTATCCGGGTGGGTACCCCGGCGGCGGCGGATAGGGCCCCGTCGGGTAGCTCATCAGTCGAGCAGGATCGACTTGACCTGGACCTCCTCGGCCGGCGCACCGTCCTGACCGCCGCCGTCGACGCCGGCCTGCGCGATCTTGTCCAGGGTGGCCAGACCGGTCTCGTCGATCTTGCCGAACACGGTGTAGCCCGGCGGCAGCTGCGAGTCCTGGTAGACCAGGAAGAACTGGCTGCCGTTGGTGTCCGGCCCGGCATTGGCCATCGCTATGGTGCCGCGCGGATAGAGGACCGCTTCCTGGAGCGCGGGGTTGTCCTGCTGGTACTGGTTCGTCGGGTACTCGTTGGCGAACTCGTAACCCGGCCCGCCGGTGCCCTTGCCGGTCGGGTCACCGCACTGCAGCACCGACAGGGTCGGGCTGGTGGTCAACCGGTGACACGGCGTGTCGTTGAAGTAACCCTGCTGAGCCAGGCTGGCGAAGCTGTTGACGGTGCAGGGGGCCTTGGCGTTGTCGAGCAGCAGACCCAGGTTGCCCTGGTTGGTGGACATGCTGACACTGACCTCGGCGGGTTCGGTGGGCACCTGGCCGGTACGCGGCGCATTGACCTTCTTGCTCGCCTCGCCGGACGCCGGGTACTGGCAGTCCGCGCCCAGACCCGCCGGCGGTGCGAACGCGGGCAGCTGACCGTTGGCGGCCGGCTGGGCGGGGCCCGATGTGGTCGGGGTGGGGGTCTGCGCCGACGCCGTGGTGTCCGACGAGTCGCGGTTGATGACGACGGTCGCCACGATGGCGCCGATCACGAGGACCGCGGCTACGGCGGATCCGACGATCGTCGCGATCCGTCGCTTGCGGGCCTGCGCGGCCTGGCGCTCGAGCTGCCGTTCGAGTTTGCGTTTGGCCGTCTCGCGTCGTTGTTCGTTGGTCGGCACCGCCGCTGTCCTCCTCGTCTGCGCGGTCATACCCGCGTCCGGTCGGCACCGAGTGTGCCAAAACTTGCTGAGGGTGGGGTGAACGACCCGCTGGAAAAGGCCACCGCGACCGGCATGGGAAACTGGCATACGTGTTGATCACCGGATTCCCGGCGGGCATGTTGGCGTGCAACTGCTACGTGCTGGCCCAGCGACCGGGGTCCGACGCCATCGTCGTCGACCCGGGTCAGCGGGCGATGGCGCCGCTGCGCCGTGTCCTCGACGAACACCGACTGACCCCGGCGGCGGTGCTGCTGACCCACGGACACATCGATCACATCTGGTCGGCGCAGAAGGTCGCCGACACCTACGGCTGCCCCGCCTACATCCATCCCGAGGACCGGCCCATGCTGACCGACCCGATCAAGGGCTTCGGCCCCAGAATCGGGCAGATGCTGCTGGGGGCGCTGTTCCGGGAGCCGCGCCAGCTGATCGAACTCGACCGCGACGGCGACACGCTCGATCTCGGCGGCATGGTGGTCACCGTCGACCACACGCCGGGCCACACCCGCGGGTCGGTGGTGTTCCGGCTGGCGGGGGACACGTCGCCGGTCGCGCTGACCGGGGACACCTTGTTCCGGAGTTCGGTCGGTCGCACCGATCTGCCCGGCGGCAGCGGACGCGATCTTCTCGGCTCGATCCTGACCAAACTGTTGGTGCTCGACGACGACACCGTGGTCCTGCCCGGACACGGGCCGAAGTCCACGATCGGCACCGAACGCCGCACCAACCCGTTCCTCGAAGGGCTGATTCCGTGACCGAGACCGCGTTCCAGGCGCCCAAAGGTGTCCCGGACTACCTTCCGCCGGAGTCGGCGCAGTTCGTCGCTGTCCGCGACGCGCTGCTGGCGGCCGCGCGCCGGGCCGGATACGGCGACGTGGAACTGCCGATCTTCGAGGACACCGCGCTGTTCGCCCGCGGCGTGGGGGAGTCGACGGACGTGGTGTCAAAGGAGATGTACACCTTCGCCGACCGCGGCGACCGCTCGGTCACGCTGCGCCCCGAAGGCACCGCCGGGGTGATCCGCGCGGTGATCCAGCACCGCCTCGACCGGGGTGCGCTGCCCGTCAAGCTCTGCTACTCCGGTCCGTTCTTCCGCTACGAGCGGCCCCAGGCAGGCCGGTACCGCCAACTGCAGCAGGTCGGCATCGAGGCCATCGGCGTGGACGATCCGGCGCTCGACGCCGAGGTGATCGCGATCGCCGACGCCGGGTTCCGGTCACTCGGACTCGACGGTTTCCGGCTCGAACTCACCTCGCTCGGGGATGACACCTGCCGGCCGCAGTACCGGGAACTGTTGCAGGACTTCCTGTTCAGGTTGGACCTGGACGAAGAAACGCGGACCCGGGCCACCATCAACCCGCTGCGTGTGCTCGACGACAAGCGCCCGCATGTGCGGGAGATGACCGCCGATGCGCCGGTGATGCTCGACCACCTGTCCGACAGCGCAAAAGCGCATTTCGAGGCGGTGCAGGTGCACCTGCAGGCGCTCGGCGTGCCGTTCGTGATCAACCCGCGCATGGTGCGCGGTCTGGACTACTACACGAAGACCACATTCGAATTCGTGCACGACGGACTCGGCGCGCAATCCGGCATCGGCGGCGGCGGACGCTACGACGGCCTGATGCGCCGACTGGGCGGTCAGGACGTGTCCGGCATCGGCTTCGGTCTGGGCGTCGACCGCACACTGCTGGCGCTGCGGGCCGAAGGCAAGACCGCGGGGGAGACGGCCAGCTGCGACGTGTACTGCATCCCGTCCGGTCCCGACGCGAAGGTCGACATCGCCGTGCTGGCCGCGGATCTGCGCCGGGCCGGCGTCCGCGCCGACGTGGCCTACGGGGACCGCAGCCTCAAGGCGGCGCTCAAGTCGGCCGACCGGACGGGGGCGTCGATCGCACTGATCGCCGACCCGGGTGGCGCCGCGGTGAAGGTGAAGAACCTCGCGAACGGCGAGCAGACCGAAGTCGAGCGCGAAGCCGTTGTCGCAGAGGTGGTATCGCGCTTGGGTTAGAGCGCGGCGGCGGTGCTGCGCGGGTCGATCAGCACCTTGGCGTGTGCCTTGGCGGCGCCCAGCACCTCAAAGGCGTTCGCCACCCCGTCGAGCCCGACGGTGCCCGTGACGAGCGCCGACGCGTCGACCTTGCCCTCGGCCAGCATGTGCAGCGAATCGCGGAACTCCAGCGGGGTGTAGCCGAATACGAAGCGCAGGTCGAGCTCCTTGCCGATCGCCATGGCCGGCCGCAGGCGGTCCTCGCCCATGCACACCCCGACCACGATGACGCGGGACTGCAGCGGGGCGGCGCCGACGATGCCGTCGATCATGCCGGGCACGCCCACGCACTCGAACACGACCGGCCGTTTCGGGCCCGCGGCGCCCAGCGCCTCGGCAGCCCGGTAGAGGCGTGTCCAGCCCGGTACGCGGCGCAGCTTCTCCATGGAGCCGACGCCGAGTTCGTACAGTTGCGGAGCCTCGGTGATCGTGCCTCGCTGACCACTCGCCTCGTAGGGTGATCCGACGGCCGGGTCGACGACGACGTGGGCACCGCAGCGCGTCGCCAAGGACCGCCGGGTGGCGGAGAAGTCGCTGGCGACGATCGTGCCCACTCCGAGCGCTTTGAGGTGACAGATCACCGCGAGGCCGACGGGGCCGCAGCCGATCACGATCGCGACGTCGCGCTTTCCGATCTCGCTGCGCCGTACCGCATGCAGGGCTACGGCCATCGGTTCGGTCAGCGCGGCGGTGTCGAGGTCGAGCCCGTTGGGGATGACGAAGCTCATCGCGGCCTCGGCGAGCACCTGCTCGGCGAAGCCGCCGGGCGCCAGGGGGGAGAGCCCGGTCAGGTGAACACCACCGGCTGCGCGCACCAGCGGGAACGAGACCACCGGCGCGCCGACTTTGAACTCCTTGCCGGCGCCCTTTCCGCGCTCGGCCACCTCACCGCAGAACTCGTGGCCCATGACGACCGGTGTGTCACTGCGCATGAAGTCCGGATAGCCGACACCGTTCATGACTTCGGTCAACTCGTCGGAGTGGTCCTTGGCGTGCAGGTCGGATCCGCAGATCCCGCACCGCCGCACGTCGAGCAGCAACTGGCCTTTCGCCGGCTGCGGGGCGGGCAGGTCGACCACCGACAGGGTGCCGTGTTCGCAGCTGACGGCCTTCACGAGTGCGCCTTTTGCATGCGGGCAGTATGCACCCTGGTCCGGTCAGACCTGTTTTCCTGACACAGGGGTCTTCACCAGTTCTTCCAACGGCGAGGCATGCATGGCGACGCGTAGCCACACGGCGAACCCGAGGAATCGGTCAGCCGGAACGGCCATGTCCAAACCTGTCAGCTCGGTGATCTGTTGCAGACGGTAATGCAGCGTTGTCCGGTGTACGTGGAGGATCTCCGCGGGGCTTCGGCTCCGCCCCGATCGCAGCAGCGCACCCACCGTGACGAAGGCGAAACTCTCCGGATCGCGCAGCAACGAGTCCAGCGACTCGGTCCGTCCGTCGAGGCTCGACGGGTCGTGCGTGGTCAACGACGCGAGCGGCGCAACCTGGTCCCAGGCGACGACATCCTCCTTGTGGTACAGGTGCAGGCAGATGAAAGCCGCCTGGGCAGCGCGGGCGAAAAGCTCTCGCACGCTGTCTAATTCGCCGAACCTGCTGATTCCGCAGCCGAACCGGCCGGGAGCGCCGCCGAGGGACCGCCTGCACTCGTCGAGTAGCCATTCCCGGGCATCGGAGCCGGCAGCCCCCGGCTCGTCGGCCCGGTACACGGCCACGGAGCACCCATCGAGTTCCGCCGTACAGACCAGGCTGACTCCTAGATCGGCCGTCGACCGCGCGACGTCGCGGAACGCGCTCATGACGGGACGTTCCGACGCCGTCGCGGTCTCGGCGTAATGGGCGACTGCGACGTATCGGGAGCTCCTGGCGGCGGCGCCGGTCTCCGGTGGGAGGTCGAAAGGACGCTCTCCGGCCAGCAGCGCACGAATGTGGCGTTCCAACGCAACCGCGTTCGGCAGCGATACGTCGTCGCGACGCCGGGCGGAGAGCACGTGAGCCAGTCTCGAGCAATACCGCTCGATGAGGTCCTGCGGCACGGGTTTGTCGAGGTCCACCAACCACAGGAACGCGACGTTGCCGGCCTCACCGCGAATGGGGAAGCCGATCCGTGCCGTCAGGGACAGATCCGGCCTGGCGGGAACCCGGACCGGTGATGTCGAGGCGTCGCGAGTGTAGGAGGTGAAGTAGTCGCGGTATTCACGGGGGATACGGCGGTCCAGCATCAAGCGAACGCGGTAGGGGTCGGCATCACCGAAGTGGCGGCTGACCACGATCAGGTTCCCGTGGAGATCGTCGACGGCGACGGACTGCCTGAGCCGGTCCGCAAGACGGTCCACCAATTCCTGTGCCTCGTCGACCAGGTTCACGTCCACGGATCCATCCTCGCGGACCGCTGTATTCGGTTTTTCACCACCCCGAACTGCGCGTTTCAACAAGTGTCGTACGGCACCGTGTGACGTTCCTCCGCATGCCGCGTGACTCCACGGTGTGACTCAGCTCAAACTCGACGGACAACACCAGAGCCCCGTCGTACGGCGGACGCCACCACTGGCTTGCGCCGATAAGGAGTCACATGTCGAAGCGCCCCCTGGGGATTTCGGACTCGAGCCCCACGGCGGCCGAGGCGACGTCGATGGACAACGCCAAATGGAATCGCCTTCACACGCTGGCGGCGTTCTGCACCCTGGGCGGGACAGCGCTCGACGGGTACATCCTCGGTGTGGTCGGCGGTTCGATCACTGCGGCCACCGATGAAATGCGCTTCTCACCGGTCAGCCAGGGTCTGGTGGGCGCCAGCGCCCTGATCGGCATCTTCATCGGCGGCCTCTTCCTGGGACAGGCCGCCGATCGCTGGGGACGACGAGTCGTCTTCCGCTGGAACCTCGTCGCCTTCATCGTCCTGTCGCTGCTTCAGCTGGTCGCGGTCAGCACATGGGACCTGACCCTCTACCGCATCCTGATCGGCGTCGCGATCGGCGTCGAGTACGCCGTAGGTGCGGCGCTGCTATCGGAATTCGTGCCCGCACGCACCCGCGCGGCGCTGCTGTCCACCCTGCAGACCACCTGGTTCGTCGGCTTCGTCGGCGCGAACTTTGTCGGCCTGGCGTGGGCCGAGGACAACTGGCGGCTGGTCCTTGCGAGCAGCGCGATCCCCGCCATCCTCGTCGCGGTCGCACGAATCTGGCTGCCCGAATCACCCCGGTGGCTGCAATCGCAGGGCCGCGTCGCCGAGGCGCAGACGATCGTCGACAAGCACTTTCCGCCCGGGACGACGCTGCCCGAGATCGAGCCCGCAGTCACCTCCGGCAAGTTCTCCGAGCTGTTCAGCAAGGAGCACTGGCGCAATACGACCTACGGCGGCCTGTTCTGGGCGTGCCAGGTCGGCCCGCTGTTTGCGATCTTCACCTTCATCACGCCGGTTCTGGACAATCTCGGCCTACCGTCCGGGTTCGAACGTGACTTCATCATGAACATGCTGCAGCTCGCCGGCGCCGCCATCTTCATCTGGGTGGTCGCCGTGACCAAGCGGCGCTCCCTGGCCGTCTGGACGTTCGGAGTCACGCTCGCGGCCCTGCTGGTGCTCGGCATCTTCCCCGCTGCGCCGCTGGCGGTGCTCGCCATCGCGACCGGGGTCTATCTGTTCGTCGCATCCGGCGCGTCCAACCTGCAGTTCGTCTACCCGTCGGAGATGTTCCCGACCCGACTCCGCACTACAGGGGTGGGCTTCTCGGCATCGATGAGCCGCGTCGGCGCCGCGATCGCGACGTACCTGCTGCCGGTGTTGATCGCCGGCATCGGAATCAACCTGGCGTTGCTATCCCTCGCGCTGTTCCCGTTGATCGGCTTCCTCGCCTCGCTCGCGTGGGCTCCCGAGACCAGCAAAGCCGTAATCAAGTGACCTCAGCTCGCCATGAGAAGGGACCGAAGTAGATGACCGGCATCGTCAAGGGAAAGAACCTGCTCTACCTGTCCAAGTCCGACGTCATCGGGCTCGGCCTCTCCCGGCAGTCGATTCTCGACAAGGTTCTCCAGTCGCTCGTCGAGCACGGCAACAAGCGCTACGAGATGCCGGCCAAGATCGGCGTGCATCCGTATGAGGACGTGTTCTTCCACGCGATGCCGGCCTATCTGCCGGAGATGAACCTGGTGGGGGCCAAATGGATCGAGTGCTATCCGCGGAATCCGCGGGAGTTCAACCTTCCGCAGACGACCGGCCTGTTGTGCGTCAACGACGTCGAGACCGGGGTGCCGGTGTGCGTCATGGACTGCAGCTGGCTGACCGCGGTGCGGACGCCGGCCGTCACCGTGCTGATGGCCAAGAAGCTGCACCCGGACGCAACCCGGTTCGGCATGTTCGGCGCGGGCGTTCAGGGCCGCGAGCACGTGCTGTTCGCCGGCCACTACCTGGACAAGCTGGAAGAGATCGTGGTCTACGACAGATTCCCGGAAGTCGCCGAGAAGATGGTCGCCGAGATCCAGAGCGAGGTCCCTGTCCCCATCCGGGTCGGGGAGTCGATCGAGCAGATCGTCAAGGAGTGCGAAGTGCTCAGCTCGGCCACGGTCGTCGTGCGCGAGCCGCAGTCACATGTAAAGGACTCTTGGGTGTCGGCCGGCCAGACGATCATCCCGTGTGACCTGAACACGTTCTGGGCGCCGGAGATCTCGCATCGCGCGGACGCCTACATCGTCGACTCGACCGATGAGCATGATCTGTTCGTCGAGATGGGCTACTACCCCGGAGGTAGCCCCGCGATCACCGCCGAGACCGGGGAGGTCCTGGCCGGTCTCCATCCCGGCCGCACCAGCCCCGACCAGCTGATCGTCAACAGCAACATCGGAATGGCCGTGTGCGACATGGCGGTCGCGTCGGCCATTCATGAAGCGGCGCTCGAAGTGGGGGCGGGAGTCACGCTCGAACTCTGAGAGGCGAGGGCCCAGTCAGATGGCCATGGCGGCGCGCACGTCGGCCTCCGACGCCGAACCGCCGGTGCCGCTCGACGTGATGCGCCCGGCTTCGAGGATGTAGTACCGCTGCGCGGATTCCAGCGCGAAGCCGATGTGCTGTTCGACGAGCAGGACGCCGAGGTTGCCGCGTGCGGTCAGAGCGGTGATGGCCGCCTCGATCTCGGCGACAACGGACGGCTGAATGCCCTCGGTGGGTTCGTCGAGGATCAGGCATTTCGGGCTGGTGATGAGTGCGCGGGCGATCGCGAGCTGCTGGCGCTGACCACCGGAGAGCAGGCCGGCGCGGCGGGTCAGCAGTTCCTTGAGCGCGGGGAACAGATCGAGCTGCTCGTCGATCAGCTGTTTGCCGTTCTTGCGGCCATCGGCGACCACCTGGAGGTTCTCCGCGGTGGTCAGCTGACCGAACGACTGCTGACCCTGCGGCACATAGGCCAGCCCGCGGGCCACCCGCGCGCTGGGCCGGAGTCTGGTGATGTTCTCACCTTCGAACTTCACCTGTCCGCCAGTGCATTTGAGCAACCCCACCGCCGCCCGCAGCAGCGTGGTCTTACCGGCGCCGTTGTGGCCCATCACCGCGGCCACCCCGTCTGGAGGCACCTCGATGCTCGCGCCGTGGAGGACTTCGGACCGCCCGTACCCAGTGCGAACGTCGACGAGTTCCAGCATCAGTCATCTTTTCCGACGAGTTCGTCCGCGATGCCGTCGGCACCCGCGGCGGCGGTGCCCAGGTACACCTCTTGCACCTTGGGGTTGGCCTGCACCTCGGCGACCGACCCTTCGGCGATCACCTGTCCGCGGGCGAGCACGGTCACCGACGTCGCGAAGGCACGCATGAAGTCCATATCGTGTTCGACGACGACCACCGTGCGCTCACTACCGATGCGGCGCAACAGGTTTCCGGTCTCTTCGCGTTCCTCGGTGCTCATCCCCGCAACGGGTTCGTCGAGCAGCAGCACGTCGGCGTTCTGCACCAGCAGCATGCCGATCTCCAGCCACTGCTTCTGTCCGTGGGCGAGGACGCCTGCGGGTTTGTCGGCCATCTCGGTGAGCCCGACGGTCTCGAGTGCCTCCTCGATCGCCGGCGACACCCCACGCCGGCGGCGCAACAGGGTCCAGGCCGATCGGTGGGCACCGGCGGCGATGTCGAGGTTCTGCAACACGCTGAGCTGTTCGAAGACGCTCGCCGTCTGGAAGGTCCGTCCCACCCCCAGCTTGGCGATCTGGTGCACCTTCTTGCCGAGCAGTTCCACACCGGACTTGTTGACCGAGCCGGCGGCGCCGACCAGACCGGTGATGGCGTCGATGACCGTGGTCTTACCGGCGCCATTGGGCCCGATGAGGAACCGGAGATCACCCTGGAACAGTGTCAGGTCCACATCGCTGACCGCCTTGAAGCCGTCGAAATCCACGGTGAGACCGCGCACTTCGAGATACTCCGCACCCATCCCCGCGTTGCCGCCGGCGACCGGTTCGAGATCGGGGGTGGTGGTCATGTGGGCGCTCCCACCTTTTGGGTGTCCGGATCGGGGTCTGACTGCAGGTCCGGGTCCGGTTCTGCCGGTTCGGGTTTACGCCCACGCCGTCGCTTGAGCAGGACGCCGAGCCCGGCCAGGCCGGCGGGGAAGAAGCCGACGACGACGATGAACAGCAGACCCTGGGCGTAAATCCACTCCGATGGAAACCGTTCGGAGAACAGCGTCTGCGCCCACGCGACGCCGATGGCACCCAGTACCGGCCCGAGCAGGGTGGTCCGGCCGCCGATCGCGACACCGATGAGGAACGCGATGGACGGCAGGATGCCCACCTGTGACGGCGCCATGAACCCGACGATCGGTGCGAACAGCGCACCGGCGATGCTGGCGAACAACGCGGCGACGGTGTAGGCCACCACCTTGATGTTGGCCGGGTCGTAGCCGAGGAAGCGCACCCGTTCCTCACCGTCACGCACCGCGACCAGCAGTTCGCCGTAGCGGCTCTGCATCAGCTGCCGCACCACCGCGACCACGACCAGCAGCACGGCCGCGGCGATGAAGTAGAGCATCTGCTTGTTGACCGGATCGTTGAGGGCGAACCCGAAGAAGGTCCGGAAGTTCGTCAGCCCGTTGCTGCCGCCGAGCCCGGTCTGGCCGACCAGCAGGATCGCCAACGCCGCGGCGAGAGCCTGCGACAGGATCGCGAAGTAGGCGCCCTTGACCCGGCGCTTGAACACCCCGAAGCCCAGGACCGCGGCGATGCCGGTGGGAATCAGCACGATCGCCAGCAGCGTGAAGGCGGGGGAGGTGAACGGCGCCCAGTAGCCGGGCAATTCACGCACGCCGGCGATCTGCATGAAGTCCGGCACGTCGTCTCCGCGCAGTTGCGCGTCGGAGATCTTGAGGTGCATGCCCATCATGTAGCCGCCGAGGCCGAAGAACACCCCTTGGCCGAGGACCAGCATGCCGCCGCGACCCCAGGCCAGGCCGATGCCGACCGCGACGATCGCGAAGCAGAGGAACTTGGCCAGCAGGCCCAGCCGGAAGTCCGACAGGATCGCCGGCGCCACCGCGAACAACAGCACCGCCGCGACTGCGAACCCGGCCCAGGTCTGCCAACGCCCGAGAAGTGTCCTCACACGAGACTCCTTGTCCGAACGGTGAACAGGCCCTGCGGACGAACCTGCAGGAAGATCACGATGATCACGAAGACGATCACCTTGGCCAGCGACGCGGTGGTGTTGTACTCGATGAACGAGTTCAGGAAGCCCAGCGCCAGCGCCGCGATGACGGTGCCCTTGATCTGCCCGAGGCCGCCCACGACCACCACCAGGAACGCATCGATCAGGAAGCTCTGACCGGTGGTCGGGCTGGTCGACCCGATCAGGGTCAGCGCGACCCCGGCCACCGCGGCCAGACCCGACCCGATGAAGAACGTGGTGATGTCGGTCTTGCGCGACGAGATTCCGCTGGTCTCGGCGAGATCGCGGTTCTGCACGACCGCGCGGATGCGTCGGCCCATCGGGCTGGTCTTGAGCACGGTGGCCAGCACCGCGACGCACACGACGGCGAGCACCAGGATGAAGATGCGGGTCTTGGGCACCACCGCGCCGAGGATCTCCACGCCGCCGGAAAGCCACGACGGCGCAACGACGTTCACCGCGGGAGCGCCGAAGATGTCCCTGGCGATCTGCTGCAGGATCAGGCCGACACCGAAGGTGACCAGCAGCGTATCGAGCGGGCGGTGATACATCCGCTGGATCAGCGTCACCTCGAGCAAGGCGCCCATCGCGCCGCCGACGAAGAACCCGACCACCAGCGAGATGAGCAGTGACGCACCGGCGCTGGAGATCACCTGCTGCACCACATAAGCGGTGTAGCAGCCGGCCATGATGAACTCACCGTGGGCCATGTTGATGACTCCCATCTGACCGAAGGTCAGCGAGAGTCCGAGCGCAGCCAGCAACAGGATGGAGCCGAGGCTCAATCCCGTTGCCAGCTGCCCGATCAGGACGTCCACGTGCTCAGCTGGAGAGTCCGGCGGCCCACGGGTAGGACTTCAGGTACGGGTCCGGCTCGATCGGCCCGGGGGATTCCCAGATGGTGTAGATCAGTCCGTCGGGGCGGATCTCACCGATGCGGGCGGTCTTGGTGATGTGGTGATTCTCGCCGTCGATCGTGACCTTGCCTTCGGGTGCGTCGAACGACACGCCGCCTGCGTTGTCCTGGATGGCCTTGACGTCGAACGACTTCGCCTTCTCGACGGTGTTCTTCCACAGGTAGACCGACACGTACGCGGCCTCCATCGGATCCGAGGTCGGCTTGTTGGCGCCGTAGGCCTTCTTGTAGGCGGCGACGAACGCGTTGTTCACCGGCGTGTCGATGGTCTGGTAGTAGTTCCAGGCCGTCAGCTGACCGGTGACGTTCTGCACGCCGATGCCGCCGACCTCTTCTTCGGCGATGGACACCGACACCACCGGCATGGCCTGCGGGGTGAGGCCCACGTTGCGGTACTCACGGAAGAACGCGACGTTGGAATCGCCGTTGAGCGTGTTGAACACCGCGTCGGCGTCGGCCGTGCGGACCTTGTTGACGATGGTGGAGAAGTCGGTCGAGCCCAGCGGCGTGTAGTCCTCGCCCTTGATCTCGATGCCGTTGGCCTCGGCGTAGGCCTTGATGATGCGGTTGGCGGTCTGCGGGAAGACGTAGTCGCTGCCGACCAGGTACAGCGATTTTGTGCCCTTCTCCTTGAGGTAGTCCAGCGCAGGCACGATCTGCTGGTTGGTGGTGGCGCCGGTGTAGAAGATGTTCTTCGACGCTTCGAGTCCCTCGTACTGCACCGGGTAGTAGAGCAGCGAATTGGCGCTCTCGAAAACCGGCAGCATGGCCTTTCGGCTCGACGAGGTCCAGCCGCCGAACACGGCGGCGACACAGTCGCTGCTGATCAGCTTCTCGGCCTTCTCGGCGAACACGGTCGGCTCGGAAGCGCCGTCCTCGCCGATGAGCTGGATCTGCTTGCCCATCACCCCACCGGCACCGTTGATCTCGTCGACGGCCAGTTTGATGGCGTCGCGAACGGTGACCTCCGAGATCGCCATCGTGCCCGACAGCGAGTTGAGCGAACCCACCTTGACGTTCGCGCCGGAGGTGTCCACGCAGGACGCGGCGCTCGCCGCATCGGTGTCGGTGGCCTTGCTACCGCAGCCGGCCAGCAACATGGCGGTCACGGCCACCAGACTTCCCGCAGCAAGTGCGGATCTGTGGAACGGGGAGCGTCCTGGTTGTCGCATGGAGGGCCTTTCGGTCAGTCAACAGCGCGGGCACGCGCAGGCACCGAGGCAGTGCCGCACCGGCACGTTAAGACGCCGGTGTTTCTGGCAAATGACTGTGTGTGACGAACAAATTAACCTGCACGGCTCGCGTCTGGACGCGGCTTCAACGGGGTATCCGAGCCGGTTCGGCCGTGGCGAGCGCCGATCCGGCCACGGAGCGCGGCTCTCACCTGGTCACCTACTCGGTGGTGCGCAGGCAAAGTCAACGCGCAGCTCGATATCTGGCAACTCGGGCCTTGGACAGTGTCGTGGTCCCGCGGTCGGACGGGGGCAGCGGTACGCGGTGCGCGCTCGCGCTCGGTGATCCGGCCGCGCCGAGATGGAGGAGGAGGGTATGGTGGAGGGTGACCCGCTCACGTCAGCGGTGTTTTCCGGCCGAAAAGACGGCCGCTCCGTAGAAACTCTTGAAGGGTTTTCACCAATGAATAACGGCGATCTTTTTTCGCATCCCGTGGTCAACGAGCCGAGTCCGGCGCAGGAATCGTCTCCGCCCGTGCAGAATCCGGAATTCTCGGACGCACCAGACGAGAAGAAGCGGTGACGATCGACTCCTGAAAACGACTGTGGGCCGCCGGAAAAATCCGGCGGCCCACAATTCGTTGAGATCTGCTAGATCGCGGTCACCGAGGTAGCCTGCGGACCCTTTGCACCTTGTCCGATTTCGAATTCGACCCGCTGATTCTCCTCGAGCGAGCGGAAACCGCCGCCTTGGATCTCAGAGTAGTGGACGAAGACGTCATCAGAGCCGCCGTCGGGAGCGATGAAGCCGAAGCCTTTTTCGCTATTGAACCATTTAACGGTTCCCTGTGTCATCTTTATTACTTTCGACTTACCTACGAATGCAGAGAGCATTCTGCGTTCAGGCTAGCACGGTTGGCGGGTCACCCGTCAACCGAGGCCGTACCCGGCCTTGACAGGACTTCGAACCTACGTTCGAATATGGCTATGCGCTGGGCCGGTCAGAGTGTCGAGGTCGACGACGGAGCGCTGCCCGGCCTGCAGCGCATCGGTTTCGTGCGCAGTGTGCGGACGCCGCAGTTCGAGGGGATGACATTCCACGAGGTGCTGTGCAAGTCCGCGCTCAACAAGGTGCCGAACGCGGCGATGCTGCCCTTCCAGTACACGGTCAACGCCTACCGAGGCTGCTCGCACGCCTGCCGCTACTGCTTCGCCCGCCCCACCCACGAATACCTCGACTTCGACAACGGCACCGATTTCGACACCCAGGTCGTGGTCAAGACGAACGTCGTCGACGTCCTGCGTCGGGAGTTGCGCCGGCCGTCGTGGAGCAGGGAGACCGTCGCCCTCGGCACCAACACCGACCCCTACCAGCGCGCCGAGGGCCGCTACGGCCTGATGCCGGGAATCCTCGCCGCGCTGAGGGATTCGCACACGCCGTTCTCGATCCTGACCAAAGGCACACTGCTGCGCCGGGATCTGCCCTTGATCACCGAGGCGGCCGAACGGGTGCCGGTGAGCGTGGCCGTCTCGCTCGCGATCGGTGACCCGGACCTGCACCGCGACATCGAACCGGGCACCCCCTCACCGCAGGCGCGGCTCGCCCTGATCGCCGCCATCCGGGAGGCCGGCCTGGACTGTCACGTGATGGTGGCGCCGGTGCTGCCGCGGCTGACGGATTCGGTGGAACATCTCGACAGCCTGCTGGGTGACATCGCCGCGGCCGGTGCCCGGAGCGCGACGGTGTTCGCGCTCCACCTGCGCGGTTCGACCCGCGGCTGGTTCATGTCGTGGCTGGCCGGCGCCCATCCCGAGCTGGTCGGGGATTACCGGGCGCTTTACCGGCGTGGTGCCTATCTGCCCGCGGACTACCGCGACATGCTGGCCGCCCGCGCTGCGCCCCTGCTGAAGAAACACGGGCTCACCGGTGGGCGCCGTCGCACGGAGCCTCTCGTCGGGGCGGCCACGATCGCGGCGGCGCCGGTGCAGCCCACGCTCTTCTGACGACTCCGTCAGGCATGGTTGCGCTTGACGTCCTTGAACGGCACGCCGCGGTCGGCCGCATGCTCGCGGGGGAAGCCCAGCACGCGTTCGCCGATGATGTTGCGGGCGATCTCGGTGGTGCCGCCGCCCAGGGATGCGGTCTGCCGCGACAGAAAACGCTCGCCGAATCGGATGAGCCCGTCGCCGCCGTCCACCACCGCCGAACTCTCGGAGATCGAAAGCGCTGTGTCGATCTCGAACTGGATCGACTCGGCATGGGTGATCCGGATGATCGACCCGGCCGCCGGGGGCAGGGTGCCGTCGAGCACACCGTGATACACGTGGTCGATCAGTTGCTCCTGCACTTTGCGCCGGACCAGTGCCCGCCCGGCCATCTCGCGGATGCGCTCGCTGTCGGACTGCCCGGTCGCCGCCAGCAGGGCGACGTAGTCGACCGGCTGGTCGGTCATCCCTTCCGGCCCGATGCCACTGGCGAATTCGGAGCCGCCACCGACCGCGCGCCGCTCGTGGTAAAGCTGGCGTGACGCTACTTCCCAGCCCTTGTTGACCTCGCCGACCACGGCGTCGTCACCCAGCTCCAGATCGTCGAAGAACTCCTCGCAGAATTCGTTGCCGCCGTCGACCTGTTTGATGCGGCGCATGGTGATTCCCGGAGCGTCGAGCGGCACCAGGAACATCGTCAGGCCCTCGTGTTTGGGCACATCCCAATCGGTGCGCGCCAGCAGGAGCCCGTAGTCGGCGGCGAAAGCGCTTGTGCTCCAGGTCTTCGCACCGTTGATCACCCACGTGTCGCCGCGGCGGTCCGCCCGCGTGATCACCCCGGCCAGGTCCGAGCCGCCGCTGGGCTCCGAAAGCAGCTGCACCAGGATCTCGTCGCCGCGGATCACGCCGCCGATGTGCTGCTGTTTCTGCGCCTCGCTGCCGGTGTCGAGGATGGTGGCCGCGCAGATCGTGAACGTCGGCGTGTTCAGGATGATCGGCAATTCGTAGGGCTTGGACTCCTGGTCGAATGCCCGCTGATAGGCGATGGACAGGCCCAGGCCGCCGTACTCCCTGGGGAAACAGATGCCTGCGAATCCGCCCTCGTGCAGCTTCTTCTGCAGCTCCCGGGCGCGCAGCCACGGCCCTTCCTCGCCGCGATCGGCGTCCGGCGGGTTGGCCGGGTCGATAAGCGGCATGGTGTCGGCGAGCCACGTCCTGGCCCTGGCCTGGAACTCCTCGACCGACTCGGCGGCCTCGGTGGGCGCCAACTGGTCACGGGTGGGCGTCTCGGTCATGAGGCGGACTCCAGCTCTTCAGTGAGCGCGTAGACGCGCAGATTGTGGTCCTCGGGGGTGCCGGACATCGACCGATACAGCGCCGCGCGCCGAAGGTAGAGGTGCAGATCGTGCTCCCAGGTGACGCCGATGCCGCCGTGCAGCTGCACGCAGTCCTGGATCATGGGCGACGCATGTTCGCCGACATACGATTTCGCGGCGCTGACGTTGAAGTTGGCGTCGGGTGCCCGGTTCGCCACCGAGGCCACAGCGGCGCGGGTGGTCGCCCGGCACGCCTCCACGCCGATCTTCAGGTCGGCGAACCGGTGTTTGAGCGCTTGATAGGACGCCAGTGGCCGGCCGAACGAATGCCGGTCGAACGCCCATCGCACGGTCAGGTCGACGACCGTGCCGAGGATGCCCACCACTTCGGCGCACTGCAGCACCTGGGCGATCTGGCTCTGCCTGTCGATCAGCACAGCGGTCTGCTCCGCGGTTCCCACCGCCGCCGACTCCTCGACCTCGACACCGGAGAACTGCACGCGGGCGTAGCGTTTGACGAGGTCGATAGAGCGCTGCGGTTCGACCGTCACACCCGGTGCGTCCGTCGGGACGATGAACTGACGCAACGCACCGTCGCAGAGGGTCACCACCAACACTGCAGCACTCTGCTCTCCGGCCTCCACGCGGTCGGCGACACCATCGAGGCGGAAGCCCGATCCGGTGGCGGACGCGGTGACACCCGGGTGGTGCGGTGACCATCCGTGGCCGGGTTGGTAGACCGCCCACGAGGCCACCGACTCACCGCTGACGAGCGATTCGATCAGTTCGGCGTGGCGTTCGGGTTCGTCCGCATCCACGAGGCCGGCCAACACGGTCGACACCGGGTGCAGGGGACCCGGTGCGACGGTCTTGCCGATCTGCTCGGCGACGAGTGCGAGGTCGGCGACCCCGTTACCGGAGACGCTGCCGCCGCCGAGTTCTTCGGGCACCAGCAGGCTGGCCCAACCCAGTTCGGCGGCGCGCTGCCACCATTGCGGCTCGAACGACTTTCCGGTGGAATGCAATTCGCGCACCCGCGCCAGCGACGCCTCTTTCTCGAGGAATGCCTGCGCCGTCGAGGCGAACAGCAGGCTCTCCGGGGAAGTGACCTCCGTCATGAGGCGGTTCTCTTCTCTGTTTCCGTAAAGGAATCTGGTCAGGCGATGCCGCCGCTGGCGTGTGTGACGTAGTCCTGCTGCGCACCGTGGCCGGCGACCACCTCGAAGGTGTGGTTGGGGATGTCGTCGATGACGCCCTTGCGACGCTCGGGCAGGAACTGCGTCAGCGCCTCGTGGGGCTCGCAGAAGTGATCGTCCGCGTCGAACACCGGAAAGGACAGATCGCGGGTGGGCATATCCGGCTCCTGGAAGTGACGTTAACGCTCAGCGGTAATGACATTACCATCGGCGAAGAGGCCTCGGCAGGGGGTCAGCGGGCCGGCGCGAGGGACGTGACGTCGTCGGGCACGGCTCACGCGGCCCGTTCGGCTTCGCCATGGGGCCTCTTTCGCGTCGGACCAACCCTTGATGAGAATGACGTTACCGCTTTCGCAGAAGGCTATGTAGCTTCTCGATAGGGTGCACCGAAGACCACGGACAGGGGCGTGACGATATGACCACCGAATCCAAACAAGAGACCGCGCAGGGACCATGGACGGTCGAGATGTTGCTCGACCTGTTCGATGCGCAGCCTGCCGGCGACAACCGGTTCACCGCGCAGACCGGCGTCGCGGCTGCCGACGAGCGCCAGGTGGTCGAGGGCACCCAAGTACTCGCCCAGGCGATCGTGGCGGTGGGCAAGCGGTTCCCGGACAAGTCGGTGCGCTCGGCGTATGCGGTGTTCTCTCGGGTGGTGGTGGTCGGCCCGCCGGTCGAGCTGGAGATCGACGTCGTCTCCGAGGGTCGGTCGACGGCCACCGCGGTCGTGTCGGCGTCGCAGAACGGCAAACGGTGCATCACCGTCACGGTGTTCACCGACGTGCCGTCGGGCGATGTGATCCGTCATCATCTGCCGCGGCCCGCGGTGGTGCCGCCGGCCGAGGCCCATCAGGCCGAGATGCCGATGGTGGGCCGGCAGGTGCGGTTGGTCGACGTCGTCGACGTGAACAGCCCCGACGAGGTCGGTCCGCCTGAGCTGCACGCCTGGCTGCATTACGACCCGATCCCGCAGCGCGATGACCTGGCGAAGGCGCTGATCGCGTATTTCACTGGACACCTGGGTATTTCGACGACGATGCGGGCTCATGAGGGGATCGGGACCGCGCAGGCGCACCTGACGGTGTCGACGGCGCCGATGACGATCAGCGTGAGTTTCCATGAGCCGGTGCGCTGGGACGGCTGGCTGCTCTACACCCACGAGAGCACGCAGGTGGGGGCGGGCATGTCGTACGTGCGCGGTGCGGTGCACACCGAAGACGGTGAGCTGATCGCCTCATTCGGCCAGGACGGGTTGATCCGGCCGCTGCGCACCACGGACAACACGATCGCCACGCAGAGCCGGCTGTGAATCTCGAGCTTTCGTCAGAACGGTGGGGGTTTGTTGCGTTCGGCGACGAAGGCGTCGTTGAGTCGGCGTTCGAGTTCGATGCGGTAGGCGCGGTCTTTGGCGCGGGTGCGGCTGCGTTTGGGCATCTTGAGGCCGCTGTTTGGGGTGTGCACTTTCGCGCTGGTCGTTTTGGGGATTGGCGCGGTGGGTGTGCACAGGGTGGGGAAGAGCAGTGCGCTGCCGGGTTGGGTGATGTGGGTCTGGCCGCTCGGTGCGGTCCAGATGACAGTGCCGTCGGGCAGTTGCTCGTCGCGCCAACCGGTTTTGCCGGTCCAGAAAGTCTTGAGTAAGTGGTGTTTTCGGCATAAACATTTGAGATTGGATGCGCATGTCGGGCCGGCGGGATAGGGCACGGTGTGGTCGATGTCGGTCAGGTAGGCGGGTTTGTCGCAGCCGGGGAAGCGGCAGGTCAGATCGCGGCAGCGCACGAAGTCCTGGAGTGCTGTGGAGGGTTCGTAGCGGGGTTCGGGGGGAGCGTCGCCGGGATGGGTGAGTTGGCGGATCCTGGCGCGGTCGAGGAACGCGGGCAGGATCACCGGGCTGAGTACACCGCCGCCGATGACGAACGCCGATGCGGGAGTGGGAGACGGCTTTGGTGTGGGCGCAGGCTCGAGGTCGACCGGCTTGCACTCGGCCGAGAAGTCCTGTTGCGGCGCGACGTCGGACTCCTCGGGATCGGGAGCGGCGTTCCCCGGCTCCACAGGGTCCGACTCTGGGGAGGTTTCCGATGCGGACTCCACGGGCCCGTCATCAGTGCGCTCTTGCTCCCGCGCAGCGTTATCCGGCTCGACAGGTGCCGGTTCTGTCTCAGTGCCATCCGACCCGGCAGCGGGCTGCTCGCCATTGTCTTCTTGTGCAGCGTTGTGGTGTTTCGCTTGGGCGAGTGCTTGTTCGGTGGTGATGAGGTGGAGGATGACGGTGGGGGTGGGGCGGTCGGGGGTGGTGGCGGGGCAGTCGGGGTTGTCGCATTCGCAGCGCAGCGGCTGTCCGGTGGACAGGGCGGCGAAGGCGTCGTTGCGGCGTTCTTTGAGGGTGCGGGGGTCATCGGGGCATACGGTGTGGGCCAGGTCTTCGACGTGTTGTTCGAGGGCGACACCGTCGGGGCTGTACATGCGGGCGTAGACGGTCATCATCCCGGCAGCATCGGTGATGGTGCCGAATTGCAGGTCGCGGGTGTGGGTGGCGGGTTCGCGGCGGCGCAGGGCGGCGGGGTCGTGGATTTCGACCAGGGCGTCGATGGCTTCTTCGGTCTTGGCCTGCGATTTGGGTCCCCAGCAGGTGAGCTGCTCGGCCAGGGCGGCATCCACGGCGGCCATCGCGTCGGGGTCGGTGATCAGGTAGGTGCGGTAGACGATGGCGCGGATCAACAGGTCGCTGATCAGGCCGGCTTCAAAGAGTGCGGCGACTTTGGGGAATCGGTTGGCGAGCAGGACTCCGCGGTGGGTTTGGGTTGAGGCGAGTCGGTCGGTGATGTGGTGGGCGGCGGCCAGTTCACTCAGGACCGAGGTTTCGGCGTCGATGAACCAGTTCTCCCGCTCTTCGGCGTCCTCGATGCCGGTGCGGCGGCGGAACACTTCGGCCATCGCGGCGAGCTTGCGGGCGGCGGCCGCGGATTCAACGCGTCCCCACCCGGCAGAGGCCGCCACCAACTCCGCGTCACTCAACGCGGAAAAGGCCCCAATCTCGGGTAACGAACCATCGAACATACTGGCGATTCTAGCGACGGGGTGTGACACGCCTCGAAGCGAAAACCCGGAGCCTGTGGACGAATTCGCCGCTGGGGATAACCTCAGATCTTGAGGTACCCCTTCTCCGCCGGGATCTGGGCTGCGGTCACCAGCGAGGAGGCATCACTCGCGAGCCACACCACGATGTCGGAGATCAGATCCGGCGCCGCCAGCGAGTCCGTCGGCAGCGCGCCGGGCGAGAAGCTGTGGATGTAGGTGGGGTGATCCGCGAACACCTGGTACATCGACGTGTCGTTGCCCATCGGAGTGTCGGTGCCGTACGGGTGTACGGAGTTCACGCGAATCCCGAACTCACCCAGCTCAATTGCGAGCGAGTTGGTCAGGCCCACCACACCGAACTTGCTCGCACAGTAGTGACCGCAACCCGGCACGGCCTTGATGCCCGCCGCCGAACTGATGGTGATGATCGATCCGCCGTTGCCCGCCGCGATCATCGGTGGAACCACCGCGCGCACGGTGTTCCACACCCCGGTGAGGTTGACGTCGAGGGTGTCCTGCCACTGCTGCGGCGAGATCTCCCAGAGCCGGCCCCAGTTGAGCACTCCCGCGTTGGCGACGACGATGTCGAGACGGCCGAACTGTTCGACGGCCTCCGCCACCACGCGCTGCTGGCCCTCGGCGTCGCGCACGTCGATCTGCTGCGCCAGGATCTTGCGGCCCTCGCCTTCGACCAGGCGCACGGTCTCGGTGAGATCCTCCGGATCGGCAGGCGGATAGCCGTTGGCGTCGCAGACCGGAGCGCAGGCGTCGATCGCGACGATGTCCGCCCCCGCGCGCGCCAGTCGGACGCAGTGCGACCGGCCCTGACCGCGGGCGGCCCCGGTCACATACGCCACGCGGCCGGCGAGAGGAAGGTCAGAAGCGGTCATGCGGTGAGCTCCTCGGCGAAGGCGGGGCGGGCGGCGAACTCGTAATCGGACAGCGGGGAGTGGCGGGCGAAACGTCGAGAACCGGCGATGGTCTGCGGCCGGTGGTACACGGTGTCGCGCTGAGAGTTCACGAAATACGTGTTCAGACCGGGGTTGCAGGCGGTGAAGTACAGGTGGGCGACGCGGCCGTCGCGGCGCATGCGTTCGTTCCACCGGTTGAACGCGTCGTCGCTGACCGCGACGACCGGCTTGGCCCGGCGTCGTGCTTCGGCGATCATCCGCACCGCATGGGCGGCCATGGTCTCGACGAAGTCGGGCCAGGCGAAACCGACGAAGCCCAGCGGCCCGACGATCTCCCACCGATTGGGTAGCCGCGGATGCGCACTGCCCGCATAGGCACTCAGCCCGTGGGCACGGTAGTACTGTGCGAGGTCGAACCCGTTGCCGCCCAGTACCGTCCCCGGCCTGTACGTCTCCGGATCGGTCCAGAGCTCGTAGCCGGTGGCCAGTACGAGCAGATCGGCCGGACGCTCGATTCCGTCGACGGTGCGCACACCGCCGGAGGTGATGCGTTCGATCGGCGTGGTGATCAGGTGGGTGTCGGGATCGTTGAGCGCGGGCAGGAAACTGCTGGAGATGACGGGCCGCTTGGCCAGTATCCCGTAGCGCGGCACCAGCGCCCGGCGGGTGGCCGGGTCACGTACCACCGCGCGCAGCAGCAGCCGGTACAGCGCACGGCAGTAGGCGTCGTAGAGCGGCATCGCGCGTACCAGCACCCGGTCGGGCAAGCGGGAGAACAGGTGCACGATCGGCGCCACCATGAACGCATCCATCAGGCACCGACCGGCGACGTTCACCGCGGACACCACACCCGGGACACGCAGCACCCGACGCATGAAAGCGGAGATGTCGAAGTCGACCTTCGGCAGCACCCACGCCGGGGTGCGCTGGAAGACATCGAGATTCGCCACCTGCCCGGACAGGGCCGCGGCGATCTGAACGCCACTCGACCCGGTCCCGATGACGGCCACCCGCTTGCCGCGGGTGTCGTAGCCGTCATCCCATGCGTTCGGGCGCAGGATGGTGCCGGCGAAGTCGTCGATGCCGTCGATGTCGACGCGGGGTTTGGCGTTGACGTAGCCGCCGACGGAACTGATCAGGAATCGCGCCGTCACCTCCTCACCGTTCGCCAGCGTCAGCCGCCACAGCCCCGCGGTGTCGTCCCACTGTTGACGGGTCACATCGCTGTGGGACCGCAGGTGCGGGTAAAGGCCGAGACGCTGTGCCGTGTCGCGCAGGTAGGCGTAGATCTCCGGGCCGGGCGCGAACAGCCGCGACCAGTCGGGGTTGACGGCGAACGACAACTGGTACCAGAGCGTCGGAATGTCGACCGCCAGGCCGGGGTAGTGGTTGTCGCGCCACGTGCCGCCGAAGTCGTGGCTGCGCTCGAGGATGACGAAGTCGTCGATCCCGTTCTGTTGCAACAGATGTGCCGAGGCGATGCCGCCGGGACCGGCGCCGATGACGACGACTTCGTGATCGGGCTCGCTCATGGTGGGCCTCCCAGTCCGGCGACGATGTGGTCGCAGATGAATTTCCGCACCGCGCGGGGGTTGTCGAGATTGACACCGATCGGTGGGAGCAGTTCGAAGCTCAGCAGCATCCGCACGATCCATTCGCTGGCGCGAGCAGGGTCGGCGGCTGAGCGCACCTCGCCGCGAGCCTGCGCGGCGCGTACCAGTGGCTGCCACAGATCCAGCGATCGCGCCATCAGGTCGTCACCGGTGTTGCGCAACAGCAGTACCAGGATGCTCTCGTTGATGCCGCGCGCCGTCACCGAATCCGAGCGCTGCCGGTGTTCGCAGATCAACAACGCCGCGGCAGCCACCTGGCCGGCAAGAGTTTGTTGCCGGTCGACCTGCGCGGCCATGGCCTCGATGAACACGGACGCCAGGTGGTCCAGCGCGGTGCGGATCGCGTTGTCGCGGCTGCCGAGCGCGTTGTGGACGGTGCCGCGCGACACCCCAGCTTCGTCGGCGACCGCGGTCAGGCTGAACTGGCGCGGACCGAGGCGACGAAGCGTGGTGGTGGTGGCGGCCAGCAGCGCCGGGGAGACCGGACGGTCATCGGCACGCATTTGAACACATTAGCGACATGTGTTCAATGTGGTCAATGCTCGTCGACGTCCCATGCATGGTGGACGATGTCGTGCAGGTGGTACAGCGCGATCGAGGCGACGGTGAATTCACTGCCGTTACTGCGCAATCCGCGTCGCATCCAGGCATCCCCCGGCACCGAGGCATACGTGTCGGCGACCGTGACCGCGGCATCGAATAGCTCACCGGCCACCACACCCGGCTCCTGAGCCGCGTAGTCGCCGTCGCGCGCGGCCTGATCCTGGTCCCAGTTCGCGAACAGCGGTTCGTGTTGGGTGAGCATCGAGGTCACCCGCTCGTTGAAGATGCGGTGCACATCGCGCACGTGGCAGCCGTACTCGAGCGTCGACCACACCCCCGGACGGAGGCGGGTCGTCACGTGCGGCGCCCCGAGCCGGCGGATCCACTCGTCGGCATCTCGGCGGATCGCCGACTCGACCTCGCTGGGATCCACGGACGCCGCATCGAAACCGCACTCCGGACAGGGCTGCGCCAGCACCCAGGTCCAGTCCTTGGTGTCCGGTTCGATCTCGTCGCCGTTCACAAGGTCACCGCAACTCGCCGAGCAGCGCCGCGCTCAGGACCTCGAGGGGGAGCCCGCCGAGATCCAGTGCGCGGCTGTGAAACTCCTGGAGCGGCATGCTCCGCGAGAGCATCGTCTCCCGCAACTGCTGCCAGATGCGTTGTCCGACCGCATACGACGGGGCCTGCCCCGGCCAGCCGAGGTAGCGGTCGAGTTCGAAACGCAGGGTCTTCTCCGACTGCGCGCAGTGGGTGCGCAAAAACTCCCACGCCCGCCCGGCGTCCCACATCCCACCGTCAGGAGTCGTGAGTTCACAGTGCACGCCGATGTCGATGGCCACTCGCGCAGCGCGGAACCCCTGGGCGTCGAGCATGCCCATCCGGGTGCCGTCGTCGTCCAGCCAGCCCAGCTCGGCCATCAACCGCTCGGCGTAGAGGGCCCAGCCCTCACCGTGGCCCGACACCCAGCAACCCAGCCGGCGCCACCGGTTGAGTTGGTCGGCCAGGGCGACGGCGCGCCCGATCTGGAGGTGGTGGCCGGGCACCCCCTCGTGGAACACCGTCGTCGTCTCCTGCCAGGTGTGGAACGTGTCGGTGCCCGCGGGCACCGACCACCACATCCGGCCCGGACGGGTGAGGTCTTCCGACGGGCCGGTGTAGTAGATGCCGCCGGTATGGGTCGGGGCGATGCGGCACTCCAGGTTCCGCAGCGCGGGCGCGATGTCGAAGTGGGTGCCGGCCAATGCGTCCACCACACGGTCCGAAAGATCCTGCATCCACGCCTGCAGTGCGTCCGTACCGTGCACCTGATAGCGGGGTTCGTCGTCGAGGCGCCGCAGGGTCTCGGCAACGCCCGCGCCGGGGTACAGCCGTTCGGCGACGGTCTCCTGTTCGGCCACAACGGTGTTGAGACGTTCGAGGCCCCACTCGTAGGTCTCGTCGAGGTCGACGGCGCTGCCGAGGAACGACCGCGACATCAGACGGTAGGCGTCCCGGCCGAACGCGTCGCGCTCGCGGGCGTACGGGGCGATGTCCTCGCGCAGCACCCGGCCCAGCTCGCGGTAGGCCGCCGCGGCGGCGGAGGCGTGGCGGTCGAGGTCGGCCTGCAGCGCCGGCACGTCGGGGGCGGCCCCGGCCACCATGTCGACGAACAACTGCTCGATCTGCGCGGCCTGTTCGACGCCTCGCTGCACCTGCCTGATCGCCGGTGGATGACCCTCGGCCACCGCGGTACGCAGTGCCTGTGCATAGGCAGGGACCCGGTCGGGCAGCTTCGCCAGCCGCCGGTCGATCACCACCCAGTCGTCGGCGGTGTCGGCGGCCATCAGGTCGAACACGTCGCGCATGGTCTGCAAGGGCGAGGCGATCACGTTGAGTTCACCGATGTCCAGGCCGGCTTCGTGGATCTCGATCTGCACGCCGAGCCGCTCGCGCATCGCGGCGGCGGTCACGGCATCGCACTCGTCCATCGCGACGACGGCGTCGAGTTCCTTGAGCGCCGACCGCGCGGCTTCCATGCGGGCGGAGACGGCGTCGGGGGAGTAGTCGGTGATGTCCTCGTCGTAGTTGCGGTCTCCGCCCGAGATGCCGAGTTCGGTTGCGGTGCAGGGATCCAGCGCGGCGAGAGCGTCGAGGTAGCGTTCGGCGACGGCATCGACCGCCGTGGCCTGCCTAACCAAGGTCGTTGGTGGCGAACGTGTCGCACTTCGTCGGATCGCCGGTCTGGTAGCCGACGGTGAACCACTTCTGCCGCTGTTCGGACGAACCGTGCGTCCACGATTCAGGGTTGACACGGCCGGTGGCGGCTTCCTGGATCCGGTCGTCGCCGACGGCCGAAGCGGCCGACAGCGCGTCGGCGATGTCCTTGTCGGTCAACGGTTCCAGAAACGGGACTCCGGTGCTCTCCTGCGTGGTGACCGCGGCGTAGTGCGCCCACACACCGGCGTAGCAGTCCGCCTGCAGCTCGGTGCGCACCCCGCCGCCGGTGGCGCCCTCCGGATCCTGCTGCGCCCGGGCGAGCGTGCCCTGCAGATCCTGGACATGGTGGCCGAACTCGTGCGCCACCACGTACTCCTGCGCGAACGGCCCTCCGCTGGAACCGAATTCTGTCTTGAGCACGTCGAAGAAGTCGGTGTCGAAGTACGCGGTCTGATCGGCGGGGCAGTAGAACGGGCCCACCGCGCTGGTGGCCGGCCCGCAGCGGGTGTCCACGCTCCCGCTGAAGATCTCCACCCGGGGGCGGGTGTAGTCCGGCTTCAGCTGAGACCACACGGCGTCCAACGAGTTGCCCGTCGCCACCACCCGGCACTGCACGAACTCGTTCGCGTCGGCGCCGGTCTTGCACTGACTCAGGTCGAATCCGGGCGTCTCGACACCCTCGGTGCCGATCTCCTGCTGCTGGGGTAGCACGGTGCCCGGATCCACTCCGAGGAACAGCGCGATGACCACGATGAGAAGACCGCCGACGCCGCCGCCGACAGCGATGCCGCGACCGCCACCGCGCCGACCGCCGCTGCTCGAGGTGGTGCTGGTGTCGATCTGCATGCCCTCGTTGAAGGTCATCGCACGCTCCATCCGCACTCGGTGAGGCGCCGACCCAGCGCCGGTGTTCACCCTCCCACACTACGATTCGGGCGTGCCCGCCGTCGCTGAGTTCTCGACCGTCGTGAGCACCGCGCTCGGGCGGTTGTGCGGCACGCGCGAGGGCGGCGTCGGGGTGTGGCGCGGCGTCCCCTATGCCCGCCAGCCGCTGGGTGACCTGCGGTTCGCTGCGCCTGTGCCGGCCGAACCGTGGACCGGGGTGCGCGACGCGCTCGAACACGGACCGATCCCACCGCAGGGTAAATCGTTCGTCGGCGGCGGCCGAGACGATCCGAAGCACCGCGACGAGGCGTGCCTGACGCTGACCGTGTGGTCGCCGGACACCACCGCCGCGTTGCCGGTGATGGTGTGGATCCCGGGCGGGGCGTTCGTCTACGGGGCGGGCCACTTCCAGCTCTACAACGGATCGCGGTTGGCGACGAACGGCAACGTCGTGGTAGTCAACGTGACCTATCGCATCGGAGTGTTCGGCGGGCTGGACCTCGGCGCACTGGGCGACGGATTCGACGACAACCTCGCAATGCGGGATCAACTCGCCGCGTTGCGCTGGGTGCGGAAGAACATCGCTGCGTTCGGCGGCGACCCCGACCGCGTCACGGTGTTCGGTGAGTCGGCGGGTGCGACGTCGGTGCTGGCGTTGCTCGCCAGCCCCGCCGCGGACGGGTTGTTCGCGCGGGCGATCGCACAGAGCCCGGCGCTTCCCCTCATCGCCGACCGCAACACCCGAGCGGAGAGGGCACAGCGCTTTCTCGACCTGCTGGGCCTGGACATCGATCAGGTGAAGTCCGCACCGCAGCGTTCGCTGCGCCGGGCCGCCGGTCAACTGCAGTTGGAGAGCGTCGCCGAAACGCCAACGCTCGCCTACGGTCTGACCCACGGTGTCGACCTGCTGCCGAGTCATCCGATCGCGGCGGCGCGCGCCGGGGCCGTTCAGCGGGTACCGCTGATCATCGGCACCAACAGTCACGAGGCGTCCATGTTCGCGTGGGGTAAACCGCCGATGCTGCCGACCACCCCCGCCGGTGTGGAGTCGTGGTTCGAGAGGTGCGCGCCGCGGGCCCGCGAGCGGATCCTCGCCGCATATCCGGGCCATCCACGGCGCCAAGCCCTCGTCGCCATCGGCTCCGACGTCATGTTCGGCGCCCCCACGTGGGCGTTCGCCGACGCCTACAGCGCCCACGCGGCGACCCACGTCTACCGCTTCGACCACACCGCGGTGCCGCTGCGCGCCCTGGGCCTGGGCGCCACCCACGGCAGCGAGATCGTGCACATCCAGCACAGTTACGCGTCCTATCTCGGCCGCAAACTGCATCCCCTGGGCCGGCGCGTGCTGCCGTCGGTGGGGCGGAGGATGCAGCGCACCTGGCTGGATTTCGCGACGCGGGGCTGGGAGCCCGGCGAGCTGTGGCGCGACGACTGGCCGCGATACGACGCCGTTCGCCGGCGCACCCGGGTGATCCGCTCGCTGCGCGACGAATCGGTCGACGACCCGGACGCGCTGCGGCGGCAGGCCTGGAGGGGAATCTACTAGCGGGCGAACCGCTGATCGGTGTACCGGCGCAGGTTGTGCAGGAAGCGCTGGAAGAGCCAGCCCATCACCGGCCGGCCCAGCGTCATGCCCAGCCGGGCCGCGACCCCGTTGGGCTTGATCGCCATCACCCAGGTGAGGTGACAGCCGCCAGGGGTCTTGACCACGCGGTAGTCCTCGGCGAATGCGGCGATGCTGCCTGTCGACGCCTCGTTGAAACGAAACGCCATGTGCCGGAATGGTTCCCAGGCCAGGAATTCTTCGTCGCCCACGATGCCGCCGCGCATGTGCACGGTCCGCGTCGTGCCGATGCCGCGCGGTTCGGCGCTCGTCCAGGTCACCTTGGTGATCACCGTCGCCCAGTGCGGCCACGATTCGGCGTCGGCGAGCACCTCGAACACCTGCTCCGGGGTGATCGCGAGGTCGACGGTGCTGACGAATCGGTACGGCGCCGAGTCGACGAAGGACAGGTCGACGCGCTCGCAGGCGTGCATGGCCATACACGCTAGCCCATGGTGTCTAGCCGGGCCCCTCGCCTGCCGCGGCGAGCAGCGGCACGACGATGTCGCTGACGGGTGTGGCGATGCCGTACGCGGCGCCCTTGCGGGCGATCACGCCGTTGCGGATGTCCCACTCCAGGGCGCGGCCCGCCTCCCGGTCGGTGAGCATCGACGTCGTGATGTCGGGTGGCCCGGTGACCAGAATCGTGAGGATCTGCTCGACGACCTCGTCGCCCAGGTCGGCCCCGTCCGCCCGCGCGACCGCCAGGCACTCGCCGAGATATCGGCGACCCAGGGCGGCGACGTCGTCGCGACGGAACATCCCCGACCGGCGGCCGGTCAGCACCATCAGGCCCACCACGGCGTTCATCAACAACTTGCGCCACGCCTCGGTGATGAAGTCGGGCTCGCACTCGACGGTCAGGTGGTCGGTGCTGAGCACGTCGGCGAGCATCGCGGCCGCGTCGGTGTCGGGCAACACCAAGCGGACGCCGGTGCGGATGTGCACGAACCCTTGTGGATCCGTCTCCGCGGACACCCACACCGCGGCGGGCACCACCGTCACTCCCGGGCAGAAGCGGCCCACCCGTTCGACCTGCTCGACGCCGTTCTGCAGCGCGCACACGACCGTGCGCTCGTCACACAGCCGGCTCAGCCAGGGTGCGACCGCCTCGTTCTGGGTGTCCTTGACGGCCAGCAGCACCACGTCGACAGGACCGTCCACATCGGACGGATCGGTGTGCACCGGGCCGGGGACCACAATGGGCTCCCGGTCGTCGGGCCGGACGTCGAGCGAGGTGCGGGCGGTGCGGCCGCAGAGCAGTACCGGCCGGCCGGCCTCGTGCAGCAGGGCGGCGATCGTGGCGCCGATCGCGCCGGGCCCGACGAGTGCGATGCGGGTGGGCATTCCGCCCAAGCTACCTCCGGCGACCCCCCACTACACTGTGGCCGTTGTCCCGCCCCACCCATTCTCAGGAGTTTTTGTGCTGCGCAGTCATGCCGCCGGATCGTTGCGACCCGCCGACGCCGGTCAGAACGTGACGCTGGCCGGATGGGTGGCGCGCCGGCGCGATCACGGTGGCGTCATCTTCATCGACCTGCGTGACGCCTCCGGGGTTTCGCAGGTGGTGTTCCGCGAGGGCGCGGCGCTCGAGGCGGCCCACCGGCTGCGCGCCGAGTTCTGTGTCCTCGTCCACGGTGTCGTCGAGGTCCGTCCCGAGGGCAACGAGAACCCCGAGATCCCGACCGGCGGCGTCGAGGTGAACGCCACCACACTGACCGTGCTGGGGGAGAGCGCGCCGCTGCCGTTCCAGCTCGACGAGGAAGCCGGCGAGGAAGCGCGGCTGCGCTACCGCTACCTCGACCTGCGCCGCGAAGGCCCGGGCAACGCGATCCGGCTGCGGTCGAAGGTGAACGCCGCCGCCCGCGACGTGCTGGCCCGTCACGACTTCGTCGAGATCGAGACGCCGACGATGACGCGGTCCACCCCCGAGGGTGCGCGTGACTTCCTCGTGCCCGCGCGCCTGCAGCCCGGGTCGTTCTACGCGCTCCCGCAGAGCCCGCAGCTGTTCAAGCAGCTGCTCATGGTGGCCGGGATGGAGCGGTACTACCAGATCGCGCGCTGCTACCGGGACGAGGATTTCCGCGCCGACCGCCAGCCCGAGTTCACCCAGCTGGACATGGAGATGAGCTTCGTCGACGCCGACGACGTGATGGCCGTGTCCGAGGAGGTCCTCACGGCGCTGTGGGCGCTGATCGGCCACGACCTGCCCACGCCGCTGCCGCGCATCACCTACGCCGAGGCCATGCGGCGGTTCGGTTCGGACAAGCCCGATCTGCGGTTCGGGCTCGAACTCGTCGAGTGCCAGGAGTTCTTCGCCGACACCACCTTCCGCGTGTTCCAGTCGCCGTATGTGGGCGCCGTCGTGATGCCCGGCGGGGCGTCCCAGCCGCGGCGCACACTCGACGGCTGGCAGGAGTGGGCCAAGCAGCGCGGCGCCAAGGGGCTGGCCTATGTGCTGGTCGGCGAGGACGGCACGCTGGGCGGTCCCGTCGCCAAGAACCTCACCGACACAGAACGCGACGGGCTGGCCGCGCACGTCGGCGCCAACCCCGGCGACTGCATTTTCTTCGCGGCGGGCCCGCCGAAGTCGTCGCGCGCGCTGCTGGGCGCCGCGCGCATCGAGATCGCCAAACGCCTCGACATGATCGATCCGGACGCGTGGGCGTTCACCTGGGTGGTCGACTGGCCGCTGTTCGAACCCGCCGAGGAGGCGACGGCCTCCGGAGACGTCGCGGTCGGCTCGGGGTCGTGGACCGCGGTGCACCACGCGTTCACCGCGCCGCAACCGCAGTCGGAGCAGACGTTCGACACCGATCCGGGCAGTGCGCTGGCCGACGCCTACGACATCGTGTGCAACGGCAACGAGATCGGCGGGGGGTCCATCCGTATCCATCGCCGTGACGTGCAGGAGCGGGTGTTCGCGATGATGGGCATCGACCACGAGGAGGCGCAGGACAAGTTCGGATTCCTGTTGGACGCCTTCACATTCGGCGCGCCGCCGCACGGCGGGATCGCGTTCGGCTGGGACCGCATCACCGCGTTGCTGGCCGGGATGGACTCCATCCGCGAGGTCATCGCGTTCCCCAAGTCCGGCGGCGGTGTCGACCCGCTGACCGGTGCGCCCGCGCCGATCACGCCGCAGCAGCGCCGGGAGTCGGGAATCGACGCGAAGCCCAAGAAGTCGGAGGAAGCATGACAGAACCGGACAAGAACACGATGATCGCCGACGTGAACTCGCTCAACGACTTCAACAAGGCCATCGTCGAGGAGTTCCGGGCCAACGGCGGGGTGGTGGGCGGCCCGTTCGAGGGTGCCACGCTGTTGCTGTTGCACACCGTGGGCGCGAAGTCCGGTCAGCCGCGGCTGTCCCCGCTGGCCTGCCTCACCGTTGACGGCAGGATGCTCATCGTCGGCTCCTACGCCGGCGGGCCGAAGAACCCGGCGTGGGTGCACAACGTGCGGGCTAACCCGAAGGCGCACATCGAGATCGGCACCGAGGCCTACGACGTCGACGTGCGCGAGCTGTTGCCCGAGGAGCGTGACGCCGCCTACGCGAAGATCATCGAGTTGGCGCCGACATTCGCCGAGTATCAGAAGAAGACGACGCGGAAGATCCCGCTGTTCGAGCTCACCCGGGTGTGACATCAGTCGCCGCGCTCGGGAATACAAGCCGAGCCGACGCAGTCTGAACTGGTCGTGACCGAATTCAATTCAGATGAACTGCTGGCCGATCGGAATGCGCTCGACGACATGAACCGCCAGGTGGTGGAGGAGTTCCGGGCCAACGGCGGCAAGGTCGGAGGATTCTTCGAGGACGATAACATCGTCTTGCTGACTACCGTCGGCGCCAGGTCCGGGCAGCCGCGCGTGTCGCCGCTGGTGTACTTCGAGATCGACGGCCGGATTCTGATCGCCGGGTCTTTCGGCGGTGCCCCCAAGGCGCCCGCGTGGGTGCACAACCTGCGCGCGACGCCGCGGGTGCGGGTTGAGATCGGCACCGAGGCCTACGACGCCGAAGCGATTGAGTTGCCGCTCGAGGAACGCAACGCGCTGTACCGACGCGTCGTCGACATGGCGCCGCAGTTCGGCGAATACCAGGCCAAGACCGACCGAGTCATCCCGCTGTTCGAGCTCGCCCGCGTGTGAATTCGGTGGCGCGCATGCGTCAGTCTGGTCGGACGCACCGGTTGACTCTGCGCCTACGGCGAGGACGTGCGAGAGGTGTGCGCCGTGAGCGCGGAGTCAACGCCGCTACTACGGATGGGGGTTGATGTGCCGAAACCTTTCGAGGTGCACGAGTCGGGTGCGTACCTGCACGGGACCAAGGCCGACCTTGCGGTGGGCGATCTGCTCACACCGGGACGGCCGTCGAACTTCGAAGAAGGACGCGTCTCGAACCACGTGTACGTGACGCAGACGCTCGACGCCGCGGTGTGGGGCGCGGAGCTCGCAAAAGGCCACGGGCGCGGGCGCATCTACGTCGTCGAACCGCAAGGCACGCTCGAGGACGATCCGAACGTCACGGACAAGAAGCTGCCCGGCAACCCGACGCGCTCCTACCGCACCCGCGAGCCCGTCACGGTGGTCGGGGAGATCACCGACTGGGCCGGGCACACCCCCGAGCAACTCCAAGCCATGCGGGACGGTCTGGCGGATCTGGAGCGCCGTGGGCTTGCGGTCATCTACGACTGAAGCCGCTCGATGATCGTGGCGTTGGCCATTCCGCCGGCCTCACACATCGTCTGCAGCCCGTAGCGGCCGCCGCGCTGCTCCAGGGCGTTGACCAACGTGGTCATGATCCGAACACCGCTGGCGCCCAACGGATGCCCGATCGCGATCGCGCCGCCGTTGACGTTGGTCTTGGCGAGGATCGAAGCCGGTTGTCCGCCACCGATATCAGATGCCCAGCTCAGCACCACCGGCGCGAACGCCTCGTTGACCTCGAACAGGTCGATGTCCGCCAGCGTCAGACGCGCCTTGGTCAGCACCTTCTCGGTCGCGGGGATGACTCCGGTCAGCATGTAGAGCGGATCTGAGCCGACGGCTACCGCGGTGTGGATGCGCGCCAGCGGCCGAAGCCCCAGGCGGTGCGCGGCCTCGGTCGTGGTGATCAGCACCGCGGCGCTGCCGTCGGACAGCGGTGAGGAGTTGCCCGCGGTGATTTCCCAGTTGATCTGCGGGAACCGCTGTTCGTAGGCGGGGTTGTAGAACGCCGGCTTCAGACCCGCCAGGGTGTCGACCGTGGTGCCGGGGCGGATGATCTCGTCGGTGGTGAGCCCGGCGATCGGGGCGAGTTCGTTGTCGAAGGCGCCCGCCTTCGTCGCCGCAGCGGCCTTCTCGTGGCTGCCCGCGGAGAAGTCGTCGAGCGCGGTGCGGGACAGCCCCCACTTCGCGGCGATCAACTCAGCCGAAATGCCCTGCGGCACAAGCCCATCAGGGTAGCGGCGGGCGAAGTCGTCACCGAACGGGTTGCTGCCCGGCAGCACCGACGAGCCCATCGGCACCCGGCTCATCGACTCGACACCCGCGGCGATCACGATGTCGTACGCACCGGAGACCACGCCCTGCGCGGCGAAGCTGATGGCCTGCTGGCTGCTGCCGCACTGGCGGTCGACGGTGGTCCCGGGCACCGATTCCGGGAAGCCCGCGCCGAGAAGGGCGTTGCGCGCGATGTTCACCGCCTGGTCGCCGACCTGGGTGACGGCGCCGGCGATGACGTCGTCGATCTGCGCGGGGTCGACCCCGGTGCGGGCGACCAGCTCCCGCAGGCTGTGGGCGAGCAGGTCGGCCGGCAGCACTCCGTGCAAACCGCCACCCGGCTTACCCTTGCCGATCGGTGTCCGGACCGCCCCGACGATGACGGCGTCGCGACCTTGGAATCCGCTCATGACCACTCCACTCTGAGTATTGTTGTCTCTACCTAGACCTGTGTACCACCTAGGTATAGTGAGAACAACTCAGAAAGGCGGATGATTCCGTGGCCGTGCTGCAAGGGCCGCTGGCCGACCGTGACGCCTGGTCGGCGGTGGGGCAGTGCCCGATAGAGAAGACCATGTCGCTGCTGGGTACCAAGACGACGATGCTGCTCATGCGCGAGGCCTTCTACGGCACCACCCGCTTCGACGACTTCTGGCGGCGGGTCGGGGTCACCAAGGCCGCCGCCGCGGCGCGGCTGTCCGAACTGGTCGAGGCCGGCCTGCTCGAGCGCAGGCCCTACCAGGAGCCCGGTCAGCGGCGCCGCGACGAGTACGTGCTCACCGACGCCGGACGAGACTTCATGCCCGTGGTGTGGGCCCTGTTCGAGTGGGGCCGACGCCACATCGACGACAGCCGGCTGCGGCTGACCCACCAGGGTTGTGGCGAGGAGGCGACGGTGGAGATCCGTTGCGCGGCCGGTCATGAGGTGCCCCCCGACGAACTCGGGATGCGACTGGCGCGGGGGCGTTAGTCTCGGGCGGTGCTACATCTGCGGGTCGTCGCGCCGGAGGATTTGCGGGAACCGGTGCTCGAGGTGCTCCGCAGCGAAGTCGGCGTAGCCAACATCCTGCTCTACCCGGGCGTGTCACTGGAGCCGTCCGGCGACGAGATCACCGCCGACATCGCCCGCGAATGCGCGAACGACGTCATCAAGCGGCTCAAGGAACTCGACGTGCACCGCCGCGGGGCGGTCACCCTCGAGATCCTCGACACCGTGCTCTCGACGCGGGCACACCGCGCCGAGGACGACGCCGAGGGCGATCCGGCCGACGCCGTCATCTGGGACGAATTGATCGGACGCACACGGGAAGAGGCGGCGCTCAGCGTCACGTTCGTCACGTTCCTGACGTTGGCGTGTCTGCTCACCGCGATCGGCGTGGTCACCGACTCGACGGTCACCGTCGTCGGCGCCATGGTGCTCGGTCCGGAGTTCGGCCCCCTGGCGGCGCTGGCGGTCGCGGTGGTGCAGCGCAGAAGCAGCCTCGCACGGCGCGCCGCGCTGGCGCTGATCGTCGGGTTCCCGATCGCGATGGGCATCACCGCGCTGTGCACCCTGGCCGCCAAGGCGGTGGGCTGGTTGACCGTGGATGCCGTCGCGCACATCGACGAGGTCGACTTCATCTTCCACGTCGGCCCACTCTCGTTCGCGGTCGCGCTGCTGGCCGGCGCGGCGGGCATGCTTTCGCTGGTCTCGGCGAAGGCCACCGGCCTGGTCGGGGTGTTCATCTCGGTCTACACCGTGACCGCCGCAGGTTTCGCCGTCGTCGCCGCGACCGTCGGCCAGTGGGACGTGGCCGGAAAATCGGCGCTGCAGCTGCTCGTCAACCTCGTCGGGATCGTGATCGCGGGCGTTCTGGTCCTGGTGCTGCGGCCGAGGGGAACGCTCATCCCGCGCGTCGCCCAGACATGACCGGCCGGCACAGGCGGGAGTGCGCACCGGTACGCCGTGTGATGGGATCATCCGATGGGCATCAAGGTGGCGCTGGAGCATCGCACCAGCTACACGTTCGACCGTTTGGTAGAGGTACATCCGCACGTCATCCGGCTGCGTCCGGCGCCGCACTCCCGTACCCCCATCGAGGCGTACTCGCTGACGGTGGAGCCCAGCGACCACTTCATCAACTGGCAGCAGGACGCGTTCGGCAATTTCGTCGCCCGCGTGGTGTTCCCGAATCGCACCCGGCAGCTGACGATCACCGTCGGCTTGATCGCCGACCTGAAGGTGATCAACCCGTTCGACTTCTTCATCGAGGACTACGCCGAGCGGGTCGGCTTCGAGTACCCCAAGGCGCTGGCCGAGGACCTCAAACCGTATTTGAAACCGGTCGACGAATACGGGGACGGAACCGGCCCGGGTGACCTCGTGCAGGCGTGGGTGAAGAACTTCTCCGTCGCACCCGGCACCAGCACCATCCAATTCCTCGTCGCGCTCAACCGGGCGATCAACGGCGACGTCGGATACAGCCTGCGCCTCGAACCAGGCGTGCACACCCCCGATCACACGCTGCGCGGCGGCCTCGGATCGTGCCGGGATTCGGCGTGGCTGCTGGTGTCGATCCTGCGTCAACTCGGTCTGGCCGCCCGCTTCGTCTCCGGCTACCTCGTCCAGCTGACCTCCGACGTCAAAGCGCTCGACGGGCCATCCGGACCGACCGCCGACTTCACCGATCTGCACGCCTGGACCGAGGTCTACATCCCCGGCGCCGGATGGATCGGCCTGGACCCCACCTCCGGGTTGTTCGCCGGGGAGGGGCACATCCCCCTCTCCGCGACCCCGCACCCCGAGTCCGCCGCGCCGATCACCGGCGCCACCGAACGGTGCGAGACCACGCTGGATTTCGCGAACCTCGTCACCCGGGTCCACGAGGATCCGCGCGTCACGCTGCCCTACACCGAGTCGGCGTGGAGCGCGATCTGCGCGCTCGGCGCCCGGGTCGACGACCGGCTGGCCAAGGCCGACGTCCGCCTGACCGTCGGCGGCGAACCGACCTTCGTCTCCGTCGACAACCGCACCGACCCCGAGTGGACCACCGCTGCCGACGGCCCGGACAAGCGGGAGCGGGCGTCCGTGCTGGCCGCCCGGCTGAAATCCGTCTGGGCGCCGCAGGGATTGGTGCAGCGCAGCCAGGGCAAGTGGTACCCCGGAGAACCGCTGCCGCGCTGGCAGATCGGCCTGTACTGGCGCACCGACGGGCAACCGCTGTGGGCCGACGAGTCGCTGCTGGCCGACCCGTGGGCAGCGGGGCCACACACCGCCGAGCCCGGCGCCGCGCGCCAGCTGCTCGACGCCGTCGCCGACGGTCTCGGGTTGCCGGGCTCCCAGGTGCGCCCGGCCTTCGAGGATCCGTTGAGCAGCCTGGCGTCCGCGGTGCGCCGGCCCGCCGGACCCGCCGTCGACCCCGACGACGATCTGGCCGACGACACCGCGCAGGGCCGTGCCGCGCTGCTGGCCAGGCTCGACCGCAGCGTCGCCGACCCCGCCGCGTACGTGCTGCCACTGCACCGCCGCGAAGACGACGCCGCGTGGGCCAGCGCCGACTGGCGGCTCCGCCGCGGCCGCATCGTGCTGCTCGGCGGCGATTCGCCCGCGGGGCTGCGGCTCCCACTCGACGCGATCAGCTGGCAACCGCCTCGACCCACCCACGATGCCGATCCGCTGGCCCGGCGCGGGCCGCTCGCGCAGGCCGACGAAGCCGACGCCGCCGTCGAGGACGACGGAACGCTGCCGACGACGGCCATGGTCGCCGAGGTGCGCGACGGCGTCCTCTACGTCTTCCTGCCGCCCACCGACGAACTCGACCACTTCGTCGACCTCATCGGCCGCATCGAAGCGGCGGCGTCGGCGATCGGCTGCCCCCTGGTCATCGAGGGTTACGGCCCACCGACGGACCCTCGACTGCACACGATGACCGTCACGCCCGACCCCGGTGTCATCGAGGTCAACGTCGCGCCGACCGGCAGTTTCGCCGAACAGCGCGCCCAACTGGAGACGCTCTACGAGCAGGCCCGGCTGGCCCGGCTGACCACCGAACAGTTCGCCGTCGACGGCACCCACGGCGGCACCGGCGGCGGCAACCACATCACGCTCGGCGGCGCGACCCCGGCGGATTCGCCGATGCTGCGGCGTCCCGATCTGCTGGTGTCGATGCTCACCTACTGGCAGCGCCACCCCGCCCTGTCGTATCTGTTCGCCGGCCGGTTCATCGGGACCACCTCGCAGGCGCCGCGCGTCGACGAGGGCCGCTCGGAGGCGCTCTACGAACTCGAGATCGCCTTCGCCGAGATCGCCCGGCTCTGCGGGGGCGGGGCAGCGCAACCGGGACATGGTCGCTCCGCAAGCTCCGCTCCGTGGGTCACCGACCGAGCCCTGCGCCACCTGCTCACCGACATCACGGGCAACACCCACCGCGCCGAGTTCTGCATCGACAAGCTCTACAGCCCCGACAGCGCCCGCGGCCGGCTGGGGCTGCTGGAACTGCGCGGTTTCGAGATGCCGCCGCACTACCAGATGGCGATGGTGCAGTCACTGCTGGTGCGATCACTGGTCGCGTGGTTCTGGGACGAGCCGCTGCGGGCGCCGCTGATCCGTCACGGCGCCAACCTGCACGGCCGATACCTATTGCCGCACTTCCTCATTCACGACATCGCCGACGTCGCCGCCGACCTGCGCGCACACGACGTCCACTTCGACACCAGCTGGCTGAACCCATTCACCGAATTCCGGTTCCCCCGGATCGGCGCCGCGGTGTTCGACGGTGTCGAGATCGAACTGCGGGGCGCCATCGAACCGTGGAACGTCCTCGGCGAACAGGCCACCGCCGGCGGCACCGCCCGCTACGTCGACTCGTCGATCGAGCGGCTCCAGGTGCGATTGATCGGGGCCGACCGGCACCGCTACCTGGTGACCTGCAACGGTCACCCCATCCCCATGCTGGCCACCGACAATCCCGATGTGCAGGTCGGTGGGGTGCGCTACCGCGCCTGGCAACCGCCGAGCGCCCTGCACCCGACGATCACCGTCGACGGACCCCTGCGGTTCGAACTCGTCGACACCGCCGCCGGAGTATCCCGGGGTGGATGCACCTACCACGTCGCACACCCCGGTGGCCGGACCTACGACACCCCGCCCATCAACGCCGTCGAAGCCGAGTCGCGACGCGGGCGCCGCTTCGAGTCCACCGGATTCACCACCGGCCGCATCGACTTGTCGGATCTGCGCGAGAAGCAGGCCCGGCAATCGACCGACGTCGGCGCACCGGGCATCCTCGACCTGCGTCGGGTGCGTACCGTGCTGCGGTGATGGTCCTGTCCACCGAAGGTTCGCCCCAACCCACCTCCCTCGACGTCGACGGCGTGCTCGCCGCGTACCGGGCTGCCCGCGCACAGCAGGCGCTGTTCGACGTGCGGGGCGGGGCGGGCACCGGATACGACGAATTCGTCGACCCGGCGGGTGACATCAGGCCCGCGTGGCGCGAGCTGGCGCAGTGTGTCGCCGAACGCGGTCGCGGCGGATTGGACCGGTTGCGCGCGGTCGTGCGCGGCCTCGTCGACAACGACGGCATCACCTACATCCACGTCGACCAGCACGGCGAGGCCGTCACCCGAGAGGACGACGGCGCCACGCCCGGTCCGTGGCACCTCGACGGGTTGCCGTTGGTGGTCTCCGCCGACGATTGGGACGGGCTGGAATCGGGTCTGGTGCAACGCTCCCGGCTGCTGGACGCGGTACTGACCGATCTGTACGGGCCCCAGCGCTCGATCACCAGCGGTGTGCTGCCGCCGCAACTGGTGTTCGCGCACCCGGGCTACCTGCGCGCAGCACGCGGCATCGAGATCCCCGGCCGCCGCCAGCTCTTCCTGCACGGGTGCGATGTCAGCCGCACCGCGGACGGCGAGTTCCGCGTCAACGCGGACTGGACCCAGGCGCCGTCGGGCGCCGGCTACGCGCTGGCCGACCGCCGGGTGGTCGCCCACGCGATTCCCGACCTCTACGAACAGCTCGGACCGCGACCGGCGTCCCCCTGGGCGCAGGCGCTGCGCCTGGCGCTGATCGACGCGGCGCCCGAATCGGCCGAGGAGCCCGTCGTGGTGGTGCTCAGCCCGGGCATCCACTCCGAAACCGCGTTCGACCAGGCGTACCTGGCCAGCATGCTGGGCTTCCCGCTGGTGGAGAGCCCGGACCTGGTGGTGCGCGACGGCAAGCTGTGGATGCGTTCGCTCGGCACGCTCAAACGGGTCGATGTGGTGCTGCGCCGGGTCGACGCCGTCTATGCCGACCCGCTCGACCTGCGCGCCGATTCCCGCCTCGGGGTGGTCGGTCTCGTCGAGGTGCTGCGCCGCGGCGCGGTCACGGTGGTCAACAGCCTGGGCAGCGGCATCCTCGAAAGCCCAGGGCTGCTGCGCTTCCTGCCCGAACTCGCCCGGGAACTGCTCGGGGAGACCCCGTCACTCGCGACCGCGCCGGTCTACTGGAGCGGGATCGACCTGGAGCGGGCACATCTGCTGAGCAACGTGGCCTCGCTCCTCGTCAAACCGGTGACGGGCGGGGACACCATCGTCGGCCCCGCGCTGTCGCGAGATCAGCGCGACGAACTGGTCGCGCGGATCGACGCGGCCCCATGGCAGTGGGTGGGCCAGGAGCTGCCGCAGTTCTCCTCGGCGCCGACCGTGCACCGCAGGGACGGTCTCTCGGCGGCCAGCGTCGGGATGCGGTTGTTCACCGTCGCCCAGCGCGGCGGGTACGCCCCGATGATCGGCGGCCTCGGGTACCTCCTGGCGCCGGGACACGCCGCGTACAAGCTGAACAATGTTGCCGCCAAGGACATCTGGATCCGTACACCCGCACGGGTCACCGCGGAGCGCACCGCTCCCGAGCCGGACGTCGCCACGCTGTCGCCACCGGTCACCGGCAGCCCCACCCGGGAGGTCAGCTCCCCGCGCGTGCTGTCGGACCTGTTCTGGCTGGGCCGCTACGCCGAACGCGCTGAGTACACCGCACGTCTGCTCAACGTCACCCGCGAGCGCCATCACGAGTACCGCTACCGGCAGGAGATGGACGGCAGTGCATGCGTCCCCGTCCTGCTCACCGCCATCGGGGAACTCACCGGAACCGACACCGGCGCGGGCGGCGACTACGCGGAGATGATCGCGATCGCGCCGACCACACTGTGGGCGGTCACCGCGGACCGCCACCGCGCCGGGTCGCTGGCGCAGTCCATCGAACGGCTCGGGCTGGCGGCGCGGTCGGTGCGCGACCAGATGTCGAACGACACCTGGATGGTGCTGGCCGCCGTCGAACGCGCGGTGCTGCGGTCCTCGACCGCCCCACCGGAGTCGAAAACCGAAGGGGATGCGTACCTGGCGGCGGCGCACAGCACGACGCTGGCCGGGATGCTCGCCCTGTCCGGTGTCGCCGCCGAATCGATGATCCGGGACGCCGGCTGGACGATGATGAGCATCGGCAAACGCATCGAGCGCGGACTCGGGCTGACCCGGCTGCTGCGGACCACGCTCGTGGAGGCGCGTAGCCGGGATGCCGAGCAGACGATCACCGAATCCACGCTGGTGGCGTGTGAGTCGTCGGTCATCTACCGGCGCCGGATGCTGGGCACGGTCCGGGTGGCCGCCGTGGCGGAACTGCTGTTGTTCGACGCGGGGAATCCGCGCTCGCTGGTCTACCAGTTCGACCGGCTGCGGGAGGGGCTGCGGGCACTGCCGGGCTCCTCGGGCTCGTCGCGTCCGGAGCGGCTGGTCGACGACCTCACGACCCGGTTGCGCCGGGTCGACCCCGCCGACCTCGAGGACGTCGCCGCCGACGGTCGCCGGGCGGAACTGGCCGACCTGCTCGACGGGATGCACCGCGATCTGCGCGCGCTGTCGGGCGTCATCACCACGACGCATCTGTCGCTGCCCGGTGGCATGCAGCCGCTGTGGGGGCCGGCCGAGCGGCGGATGGTGCCATGACAGATCCGCCGCCCGCGGCGGGGACCCGCGCCTACCGGATCACCCACCGCACGGTCTACCGCTATTCCGATGTGGTCACCAGCTCCTACGGCCGTGGCTTTCTCACCCCGCGGGAGTCGCCGCGGCAGCGCTGCCTATCCCACGAACTGCTGATCGAACCCGACGCCGCCGACAGCTCGACCAGTCGCGACGCGTACGGCAACCTCAGCTCGTATTTCCATGTCACCGAACGCCATCGCACGCTGAGCATCACCAGCAGATCGGTGGTCGAAGTCGACCCGCCGCCCGCCACGGTGTATGGCGGGGGGTCCGCGAGAGCGCCGTGGGAGATCTCCCGGCCGGTCGGCGCCGACGGCGCGCTGGCCACCGAGTTCACCCTCGACCTGCAGCCGCCGGAGATCACCCCGGCCGTACGGGACTACGCCGCACCGAGTTTCGTGCCCGGCCGCCCGCTGATCGAGGTACTGCGCGACCTGACCTCGCGCATTCATCGTGACTTCACCTACCGTTCGGGCTCCACCACGGTGTCGACCAAGGTGAGTGAGGTTTTGGCGGCGCGCGAAGGGGTATGCCAGGACTTCGCTCGGTTGGCGATCGCCTGCCTGCGCGCGAATGGTCTGGCCGCCAGTTATGTCTCGGGTTACCTGGCGACGGATCCCCCTCCCGGAAAGGAACGCATGGTAGGCATTGACGCGACGCATGCCTGGGCCTCGGTGTGGACACCGCAGAACCAATGGCTCGGGCTGGATCCCACGAACGATCAGATGGAGAACGAGCGGTACGTCGTGGTGGGCATCGGCCGCGACTACGCCGACGTCCCGCCACTGCGCGGCATCATCTACACCGATTCCGAGAGCAGCAAGATCGAGGTGTCCGTCGACGTGGCGCCGCTGGAATCGGCGCCGGGGAGTGTGCGGTAATGCGGGACTTCAACTGCCCCAACTGTGGGCAGCGGCTGGCGTTCGAGAACTCACTGTGCCTCAATTGTGGTAGCGCGCTGGGCTTTTCGCTCGACGATATGGCGCTGCTGGTGATCGCTCCGCCCAAGGACAGCGACCAGTCCGGTGCGGTGTCGGCACGGCAGTACCAGCTGTGCGCGAACATGCATCTCGCAGAGTGCAACTGGCTCGTGGAGCGCGGTCCGATCGCGCTGCTGTGCGAAGCCTGCGGGCTGACCCGCACCCGTCCCAACGACGCGGACACCAAGGCGCTGGGGGCGTTCGCCGTCGCCGAACGGGCCAAGCGCCGGTTGATCGCCGAACTGCACGAGCTCAAACTGCCGATCATCGGGCGCGACGAGGACCCCGACTACGGGTTGGCCTTCGATCTGCTGTCCAGCGAGAACGAGAAGGTGTTCACCGGCCACGCCAACGGGGTGATCACGCTCGACCTCGCCGAGGGCGACGACGTGCACCGCGAGCAGTTGCGGATCGCGATGGAGGAGCCGTACCGAACATTGCTCGGCCACTTCCGCCACGAGATCGGGCACTACTACTTCTATCGCCTGGTCGGTCCGAACCCGACGTATCTCGAGGACTTCAACGGCCTGTTCGGCGATCCCGACCTCGACTACCAGGAGGCGCTGGACCGCCACTACAGCGAGGGTGCCCCCGCCGGGTGGGAGGAGAACTTCGTCTCGTCGTATGCCACCATGCATCCCGCCGAGGACTGGGCCGAGACGTTCGCCCACTATCTGCACATCCGCGACACACTCGACACGGCCGCGGCGTTCAGTTTCGCCCCGGCAGGAGCCACCTTCGAGCGACGGGTCCTGGGCCCCAGCGGATTCGACACGATCATCGAGATGTGGCTGCCGATGTCGTGGGCGTTGAACATGGTGAACCGGTCGATGGGCAGGGACGACCTCTACCCGTTCGTGCTTCCGCCGCCGGTGCTGGAGAAGATGCGCTTCATCCACAACGTCATCGACGAGGTGACCGCCGACCCGACCAAGCTCGCCAGCTCCACCGCGTCCCAGCAGCAACAGCAGGGGTAGCGCCGGGGCAACACGCGGGGGAGACCTTCGGCCCGGAACGCCGTCACCGACACGCTTTAGGATCACCCGGTGACCGATCGCTATGGCCGGGACGTGCTGGCCCGCAATCCCCATGCGCCGAAACGCGTGCGCTCCACCGAGCAACCCGTCGAGGCGGGCATGGTGGTCGAAGACGCGCAATCCGGTTACGTCGGCGCGGTGGTGCGCGTGGAGACGGGCCGGGTCGAACTGGAGGACCGCCACGGCCGCGTTCGGGCGTTCCCGCTGGGCCCCGGCTTCCTCCTCGACGGCCGTCCGGTGATCCTCACCGCACCGCGGCGCGCACCCGCAGCGGCCGCGCGCACCGCCTCGGGTTCGGTCGCCGTGGCGGGTGCGCGCGCGAAGGTGGCGCTGGCGAGCCGCATCTACGTCGAAGGTCGCCACGACGCCGAACTCGTCGAACAGGTCTGGGGTGACGACCTGCGCATCGAGGGGGTCGTCGTCGAATACCTCGGCGGCGTGGACGATCTGACCGCGATCGTCGAAGAGTTTCGTCCCGGACCAGGTCGCCGGCTCGGTGTGTTGGTCGACCACCTGGTCACCGGCTCCAAGGAGTCGCGTATCGCCGAAGCGGTGCGCCGCGGCCCGTACGGGGCGCACACGCTGGTGGTCGGGCACCCCTTCATCGACATCTGGCAGGCGGTGAAACCGGCCCGGCTGAACATGGCGGCGTGGCCGTCGGTGCCCCGCGGCGTGGACTGGAAGCACGGGGTGTGCGCGGCGCTGGGCTGGCCGCACGACAGTCAGGCCGACATCGCCCGGGCGTGGCAGCGCATCCGCGGCAGCGTCCGCGACTGGACGGATCTTGAGCCCGAACTGATCGGCCGCGTCGAGGAGCTCATCGATTTCGTGACGGCGCCCGCGTCGCGGTGACGTGGTAAGCACAAGACGTGTCCGACTCGCTCTTCGATCTGCCCGGTGAGGGTGACGGGCCGGCGTCCGGCGCACCGGCGTCCGCACCGCTGGCGGTGCGCATGCGCCCCGCCGGCCTCGACGAGGTGGTCGGCCAGGAACACCTGCTGAAGCCCAATTCGCCGCTGCGCCGCCTGGTGGAGGGCTCCGGGGCCGCCTCGGTGATCCTCTACGGTCCGCCCGGCACCGGCAAGACCACGCTGGCCTCGCTGATCTCACACGCGACCGGTCGCCGCTTCGAGGCGCTCTCGGCGCTGTCGGCGGGGGTGAAAGAAGTCCGCGCCGTCATAGAGAGCGCTCGTCAAGGCGTCCTCAGGGGCCATCAGACCGTCCTGTTCATCGACGAGGTGCACCGCTTCTCCAAGACGCAGCAGGACGCGCTGCTGGCGGCGGTGGAGAACCGCATCGTCCTGCTGGTCGCGGCGACCACCGAGAATCCGTCGTTCTCGGTGGTGGCGCCACTGCTCTCGCGGTCGCTGATCCTGCAGTTGCAGCCGCTGACCCCGGACGACATCGCCGCGGTGGTGCGCCGCGCGGTCGCCGATCCGCGCGGGCTCGGCGACACTGTCGAGGTCAGCGACGATGCGGTCGATCTCATCGTCCAGTTGTCGGCCGGTGACGCGCGCCGGGCGCTGACGGCGCTGGAGGTCGCGGCCGAGTCGGCCGCGGCGGCCGACGGGCGCGTGACCGTGGACATCGTCGAACAGTCCCTCGACAAGGCCGCCGTGCGCTATGACCGCGACGGCGACCAGCACTACGACGTCGTCAGCGCGTTCATCAAATCGGTCCGCGGTTCGGACGTCGATGCGGCGCTGCACTACCTCGCGCGGATGCTGGTGGCGGGGGAGGACCCCCGGTTCATCGCGCGCCGACTGATGATCCTCGCCAGCGAGGACATCGGCATGGCCGATCCGACCGCGTTGCCCACCGCGGTCGCCGCGGCCCAGACGGTGCAGCTGATCGGATTGCCCGAGGCGCAGCTGACCTTGGCGCACGCCACCGTTCATCTGGCCACCGCCGCGAAGTCCAACGCGGTCACCACGGCCCTGGGCGCGGCGATGAACGACGTCCGCAACGGAAAAGCGGGGCAGGTGCCCGCGCACCTGCGAGACGGCCACTATTCCGGTGCCGCCAAGCTCGGCAACGCCGTCGGCTACGTCTACTCCCATGACCACCCCGACGGTGTTGTGCGGCAGCAGTATTCACCTGACGAACTCGTGGGGGTGGATTACTACCGGCCCACCGGCCGTGGCGCCGAACGCGAGATCAGCAGTCGCCTCGAACGGCTGCGCGCCATCATCCGCAAGCGGCGCTGACGTTCCCTTGACACGGGTGCGGCGGAGTCTTACCGTCGTAGTCAACAAAAGCGTTTATCAAGGATATAGTTGACTTATGGAAGTCGACGAGCGGTTGGATCGAGCCTTCATGGCGCTCGCCGATCCGGTGCGGCGGGCCATCGTCGCCCGGCTGGCGCGGGGGCCTGCCACGGTCAACGAACTCGCCGAACCGTTCGCCATCACCAAACAAGCGGTGTCGCGGCATATCTCGGTCCTCGAGCAGGCGGGTCTGGTCACGCGGACCCGCGACGCACAGCGCCGCCCGGTGCATCTCGACGCCGCCGCCCTCGAGCGGCTGACCGGGTGGATCGACCGGTACCGCCTCGACGCCGAACGTAACTACCGCCGGCTGGACGCCCTGCTGGCGGGCACGGCCGACACCCAACAGGAAGGACGCACATGAACAAGGCACTCGATCTCGTCGCGCCGGTGGACACACTGGCCATGGACTACACCCGGGACTTCGACGCCCCTGTGGCAGCGCTGTTTCGCGCGCATGCCGAACCGGATCTGGTCCGGCAGTGGCTCGGTCCGTACGGTCTCGAGATGTCCATCGAGCGGTGGGATTTCCGCACCGGCGGCGGCTACCGCTATCTGCACTCCGACGACAACGGCACGTATGCGTTCAACGGCGTCTTCCACACGGTGCGCGACGATCTGGTGATCCAGACCTTCGAGTTCGAGGGCGCACCGGACATGGTCAACATCGAGTTCATGTGGTTCGAGGACCTCGGTGATCGGCGCAGCAGGCTGCGGGGCCGCTCGATCTGCCCGAACACCGACGCACGCGACGCGCTGCTGAGCTCGGGCATGGAAGGTGGCATGACGGAGGGCTACGAACGGCTCGACACATTGCTGCCGTCGATTTCCCACTGAAAGGCGTGAGCGCACAGTTCCCTGCCATCGAGTCCGCAGTGACAATTCAGCTAATCCACCATTTCTGTGACATTGCGAATTCCATTGTCAGATTCGAAGAATTCTGCCAGAAACCATCTGTGAACTGGTGTTATACGCCTTCTGTAGGTTGATTTCCCGCCGTTGTCTCATATTTCACGATGGCGGTTGACGGGGTATCCAAATCGAAGCGCGGCCGTTTGATCGGGTATGACAGATACCGCAGTTTTCGCCCCGGTGAGTTCCACCGCCACAGCCCACCGGGGTGCCCCCCGGATCGCTGGGACGGCCATGGCCTTCACCTCCAACCGACACACCCAGGAGGAGGTGGCACGTGAACTCACCGAGTTCGCCGACCCCGCCTTCGCCCGCTTCGCCCGCACCAGCGGCGTCGAGTACCGAAGCCTGGCGCTGCCACTGCACCGCTATCCGACGCTGACCGGCTTCACCGAAGCCAACGCTGCCTACGTCGAGGTGGCGGACCAACTGGGTGAACGCGCCGTCCGGTCGGCCCTCGACGCGGCAGGCATCAGACCCGACCAGGTCGATGCGATCATCGCGGTGTCGAGCACCGGTGTGGCCGTGCCGACCATCGACGCCACCATCTGTTCCCGCCTGGGATTCCGTCCCGACGTGAAACGCATACCGCTGTTCGGGCTGGGATGCGTGGCCGGCGCGGCCGGACTGGCACGCGTCCACGACTATCTGCGGGGCTACCCCGACCACGTCGCCGTCCTGCTCTCGGTGGAACTGTGCTCGCTCACCCTGCAGCGTGACGACATGTCCATCCCCGCGTTGATCGGGCTGTGTCTGTTCGGTGACGGCGCCGCCGCGGTCGTGGCGACCGGAGCCGACCGGGCCTCGTCGGACGGACATCGCGCACCGCGCGTACTCGCCACCCGGAGCAGGCTGTTCCCCGGCACGGCCGACGTCATGGGCTGGAACATCAGCTCCAGCGGATTCCAACTCGTACTGTCGCGCGACGTGCCGAAGATGGCCGATGATCACCTCAGCGACGAGGTCGACCGGTTCCTCGCCGACCACGGCCTCACCACCGCCGACATCTCCACGTGGGTCTGCCACCCGGGCGGACCCAAGGTGCTCGAAGCGATCCAGGGTGCGGTCGGCATGCCCGCCGAGGCGCTGCGGCACAGCTGGGATTCCCTGCGCGACTACGGGAACATCTCGTCGGCGTCGGTGCTCGACGTGCTGGGCCGCACCCTCGCCGAACGACCGGCCGAGGGATCGTTGGGGCTCATGCTGGCGATGGGTCCCGGGTTCAGCTTCGAACTGCTCCTGCTGAGTTGGTGAGGAACGCCCATGTATTACCTGTTCATCCTCGCCGTCGGTGTCGAGCGGCTGCTGGAGCTCGTGGTGGCCCGCCGGAATGCGAAGTGGTCGATGGCCAACGGCGGCAGAGAATTCGGGCGTGGTCACTATCCGGTCATGGTGGCCATGCACACACTGCTGCTGGTGTCGTGCATCGTCGAGGTCTGGGGCGCGCACCGGCCCTTCATCCCCTGGCTGGGCTGGACGATGGTGGCCGTCGTGGTGGCCAGCACCGGTGTCCGCTGGTGGTGTGTGTCGGTGCTCGGCAAGCACTGGAACCCGCGGCTGATCGTCATCCCCGGCGCCGAGTTGGTTCGGCGCGGCCCCTACCGGTGGGTGCATCATCCCAACTACGCCGCGGTCGTCGCGGAGGTGGCGGCGCTACCGCTGATTCACTCGGCGTGGGTCACCGCGATCGTGTTCAGCATCGCCAACGTGTTGGTGCTCAACGTCCGCATCCGCGCCGAGAACGTCGCGCTGGGATACGCGACGGCTGTGACGGAACAGTCGGTAGGCCACCATGCGAAGCCGGGATGAGGCACGATGTCGCCGTGCCCCAGCGTGGCGTGTTGGCCCGGATCGCCGCCGTCTCCCTGGCAGCACCGCGGCGCATCATCGCGGCCGCACTGCTGGCAGCGGTGGCCGCGGCGGTGTTCGGGGTCCCGGTCGCCGGGAAACTGGCGGCCGGCGGTTTCGAGGACCCTGCGGCCGAATCCTCCCGTGCCGCAGCGCTGCTCGCCGAGCGGTTCGACCAGGGGGACGCCCAGCTGCTCATCACGGTCACCTCACCGAGGGGAGCGACCGCGGACGCCGCCCGCGCGGTGGGCACCGAGATCGTGGACACGCTGCGCAGCTCACCGCACGTCGCGTCGGTGACGTCCGCGTGGACCGCGACCGGTCCCGCCGCGCGGGAGTTGTTCAGCGAGGACGGCCGCACGGGCCTGGTGGTCGCCGGAGTCACCGGAGGTGAGGCGAATAGCGACCGCTACGCCGAACAACTCGTCGACGCCATCGGAGGGGAGCGGGTCGACCGCGACGGCGTGACGGTGCGGGCCGGCGGCGTCGCGATGGTCAACAACCAGATCACCGCCCAGACCCGGCGAGACCTGCTGGTGATGGAGTCGATCGCGATCCCGTTCAGCTTCCTGGTCCTGGTCTGGGTGTTCGGGGGACTGCTGGCCGCCGCGGTCCCGGTGGGTGTCGGCGTGATCGGGATCGTCGGATCGCTCGCGGTGCTGCACCTCATCACGTTCTTCACCGACGTGTCGATCTTCGCGCTGAATCTGTGCATGGCCATGGGGCTCGCCCTGGCGATCGACTACACGCTGTTGATGGTGAGCCGTTATCGCGACGAGCTGGCCGCCGGCGCCGGGCGCGACGCCGCGCTGACCCGCATGATGGCGACCGCGGGCCGGACCGTCGTGTTCTCCGCGACCACGGTCGCGCTGCCGATGCTCACGATGGTGCTGTTCCCGATGTACTTCCTCAAGTCGTTCGCGTACGCCGGGGTGGCGACGGTCGTCTTCGCGGCGCTGGCCGCCCTGGTGCTCACCCCGGCGGCGATCGCGGTGCTCGGCGATCGCATCGATGCCCTCGACGTGCGGCGGTTCGGTCGGCGGCTGCTACGCCGGCCCGAGCCGACGCCCGTGCCGGTGGATCGCCAATGTTGGTACCGCTCAACGAAATTCGTGATGCGGCGCGCCGTGCCGATCGGATTGACCGGCATCGCGCTGCTGGTGCTGCTCGGCGTGCCGTTCCTCGGGGTGCGGTGGGGCCTGCCCGACGACCGCGTCCTGCCGCACTCGGCGTCGGCGCACGAGGTCGGTGACCAGTTGCGCACGGAGTTCGCCGGCGACCCGGCCACGGCGGTCAGCGTGGTGATCCCCGACGCGGGCGGGGTGAGCGACAGCGCGCTCAGTCGCTACGCCGCCGACCTGTCACGCGTGGCGGATGTGTCGTCGGTGTCGGCGCCGTCGGGCACCTATGCGGACGGACTGCGGACCGGTCCGCCGACGGCGGCCACCGGCGTGCGCGAAGGGAGCGCATTCGTCACGGTGTCCACCGATGCGCCGCTGTTCTCGGATCGGTCCGAAGCGCAACTCGATGCCCTGCACGCGGTGGCCGGACCCGACGGCCGGTCGGTCGAGTTGGCCGGCGTCGCACCGAGCAACCGCGACAGCGTCGCCGCCATCACCTCGCGCCTGCCGCTCGTGCTCGGGCTGATCGCCCTGTCCACGTTCTGCCTGCTGTTCCTGTTGACGGGCAGCGTGGTGCTCCCGCTCAAAGCGCTGGCACTCAACGTGCTCTCGCTCAGCGCGGCGTTCGGGGCCATGGTCTGGATCTTCCAGGAGGGCCACCTCGGCGGGCTGGGCACGACGTCCACCGGGACACTCGTCGCCAACATCCCGGTGTTGCTGTTCTGCATCGCGTTCGGGCTGTCGATGGACTACGAGGTGTTCCTGATGTCGCGGATCCGCGAGTTCTGGCTGGCGTCCGCGCGCACCGCGGCCGACGTGACCGAGAGTGTCGCGCTCGGGTTGGCACGCACCGGCCGGGTCGTCACCGCGGCCGCGCTGGTGATGTCGATCAGCTTCGCCGCACTCATCGCCGCGAACGTGTCGTTCATGAGGATGTTCGGACTGGGCTTGAGCCTGGCGGTGCTCGCCGACGCCACGCTGGTGCGGATGGTGCTGGTGCCCGCGTTCATGCGGGTTCTGGGGCGGTGGAACTGGTGGTCGCCGAAACCGTTGGCGCGCTTACACGACAGGATCGGGATCAGCGAGACGACCCGCCTTCCAGGGTCTGCTTGACCGCCAGGCGGCGCAGCTTGCCCGACGACGTGCGCGGCAGCGAGCCCGGTTTGACGAACACCACATCCGAGGGCACCACACCGCACTGAGACGCCACCTGCTGTACCAGTTCGGTGCGCGCGCCGGCCTCGTCGGGGCCGCGGAACTCCGCGGTGATCACCAGACCCGGCCGGATCGACCCTTCGCCGGTACCGACCGCGACGACCGCACCTTCGCGTACCCCCGGCACCTGGGCGGCCACGCGCTCCACCTCGGCGGGGAAGATGTTGCGTCCGGCCACTGTGATGAGCTCCTTGGCCCGGCCACACACCACCAGGCCGCCGTCGGTGAAGTAACCGAGATCGCCGGTGGGGAACCAGCTCCGGGGATCGAGCGGGTCGTCGCCAACGTAACCGGACATCATCGAGGATCCTCGGATCTCGACCTCGCCGACGTCCCGACCGGACACGCCGGATTCCCCATCGCGGGGCGAGATGCGGACCTGCATGCCCGCAATCGCGTGGCCCAGCACCGCATGCCTGCGGACCGACCGCCCGTTGCCGGTGACGACCGCCACCTCGTCGGTGAGCAACCCGGCGCCGGTCGCCGGAACCGTGACCGCACATGTCGACTCGGCCAGACCGTACGACGGCGCCAACGCGCCGGTGGAGAAGCCGAAGCGCGCCATCTCGGTGGCGAACAGTGCGGTCAACTCGCAGTCGACCGGCTCGCCGCCGTTGAGCGCGACGCGAAGGTGCGACAGGTCGACGCCCGTGACGCGGCGCGCGTACTTGCCGATCATGCCGAACGCCATGTTGGGTGCCGCGGTGATGCTCGCCCGGCTGTCGCTGAGCCAGGTCAGCCAGCGGAACGGCGACGCCTGGAACGCCGTCGTGGGGGCCTGCCAGGTCTCGACGCCCGCGAGCGCCCCGGACAGCAGGAAGCTCAACCCCATGTCGTGATACAGCGGCAGCCACGAACACCCGACGTCGCCCGGTCGCACTTCGGTGCGGGCATTGATGCCGGTGAGGTTCGCCAGCACGGCATCCGGTGACAACCGCACCGTGCGAGGCGTGCCGGTGGAACCCGCGGTTCCCTGCAGGATCGCGACGTCACCGGACGGCGTCGGCGCCTCGAACGGTCCCGATCGTGCCTGCCCGGCCCACCCCGTCATGTCGTCGACCACCGCCACGGCGTCGGCCGCGCGCAGCTGCTCGAGGTAGGTGCCCTGGCTCAGCACGTGGCTGACGCCTGCGCCGGCGAAGCGGGCCAGCGTGCTGTGCGCCCACTGGTCGGCCGCGGCGCCGCGGACCGGACCCGGGAGCACAGAGACGCCCCGGCCGGCGAGGAAGGCTCCGATGATCGACGCGACGAACTCGACGGTCGGTTCGCCGACGACGCCGACGGCCGACGCGTCTGTGTCGCCGATACGCGCTGCGACGTTCGTCGACCGCGCGTGCACCTCGGGCCACGGGTACCGCTGCCAGGCTCCGCTCTCGCGGTCGAGCAGCACGAGATCGGTACCGGCGCCGGTCATGGAATCGGTCAGCGCCGATGCCAGAGAGTTCATCGCCGAATCCTGGCTGACGGTCGGCAGCTAATCTGGAGACATTCGCTGGATGTGCAGTGGGTGTGCTCACGGGAAGCGGTCGGGGTAGTCCTCGGCGTCACGCAGGCACAGTACAACGCGGCGGTAAGTAAGGCTATCCTGACTCGTCGCCCAGGTGGCGGAGGTCATAGCGGACGGCCGAATCAGCGCATTGTGGGGAAGCGCCGACAATGCGAAGCCCGGCCGACAGGCGTCGGCCGGGCTCGCGGGGGCTCGATCAGCGCATCATGCCGGAGCGCCGGCCGCCGCCCACCGCACCGCCGCGGCGGCGACCCATGAGCGCAGCCACGAGGGCCACACCGACCATGGCGACGACGATCTGGACCAACAACTCCAGCCAGTCGACGCCGCGGGTCGCGGTCGGGATGCCGATGGCGCGGGCGACCGCTGTGCCGATCAGGGCCGACACGATGCCGACCAGGATGGTCACGATCATGCCGATGCTCTGCCTGCCTGGCAGGAACAGACGTGCGAGGGCACCGACGACGATGCCGATGATGATTGCGCTGATAATGCCGGTGACTGTCATGGCTCCTCCAGGAGGTGTGGGTGCAGCGGAGGTACCCGGCCGCGAACCGCAATAAACGGTCGCGTCAATCGCATGGGCGTCAGGCCATTTCGGGAACGCGCAGGCTCGCGATGGCCAGCTCGAACTCGCCGACGTCGAGTTGGTCGGCGCCGAGGTCGCGCAAGCGGGCGGTGCGTAGCGAGCGGGCCTGGTCCCGGTTGCGGTTCATCGCCCCCATGGTGTCGAACGACGCCGAGGAAACGGCCCGCCCGGACGTGCGGTCGATCATCAGGCTGGCGCTGCAGAACCCCGCGAGTTCCTCGATCGAGGGCAGCACCTCGGAACGGTAGAACGCGACCGCCTGGTCGAACTGCTCGGGACGGGCCTTGAGCCACGTCGCCCGCACCCCGGCCCCGGCACCCGCCCGGTGTGCGCGGTGCAGCACCGCGATCTCCCACTCCTCGACCAGCGCCGCGCCACCGAAGACCTCGGCGGCACGCTCGCGCACCGGTCGCACCCGCTCCGCGGCGTCGCGCATCGCCTCGGCCGACTCCCAGGCGGTGGTCGCGATGCAGCGGTGCGATTCACGATCCACCAACAGGGACAGTCCGACACAGCCGTCCATGTCTCGCAGGGCGGGCATCACGGCGTTGCGTATGTGGGCGATGCCCGCGTCCACGGCGCCCGGCCGTGCCTCGATTGTGGTTGTGCGTGCGAACACAGCCTCACCCCCTTTCGGGTGACGGGCAGCGCCCCGGTGGCGCCACCGGTTCACCCCTCACTGTCCTCCGCCGGATCGGGCGGGGCAATGGCGTGCGGGGGCGGCTCGTACGCTGGGCGCCATGGACACCGATGTGATCGATGTCGACACCTCCCGCCACCGCATCGTCGATCTGACCGATGCCGTTCGGTCGTTCTGCGCGCAGCGCCGGGACGGCCTGTGCAACGTGTTCGTGCCGCACGCCACCGCGGGGGTGGCGCTCATCGAGACCGGGTCGGGATCCGACGACGACCTCCTCGACACGCTCGAGCGGTTGCTCCCGCGCGACGACCGCTATCGGCACTCACACGGTTCGGCGGGGCACGGCGCCGACCACGTGCTCCCCGCACTGGTGTCGCCGTCGGTGACAGTTCCGGTGCAGGCCGGCGAACCGCTGCTGGGGACGTGGCAGAGCGTGGTGCTCGTCGACCTCAACCGGGACAATCCGCGCCGTACGGTGCGGTTGAGCTTCCTGACGGCGTGAGCACGGTCGTCGGCGCTACGGCGCGACGACGGCGGCGGGTACTGTAGATCGGTCGAATTACCCGACCTTGATAAGGATGCCTCAGACGTGCAGACACACGAGATCAGGAAGCGCTTCCTCGATCACTTCGTGAAAGCGGGCCACACCGAGGTGCCGAGCGCCTCGGTGATCCTCGACGACCCCAACCTGCTGTTCGTCAACGCCGGCATGGTGCAGTTCGTCCCCTACTTCCTGGGCCAGCGCACACCGCCGTGGGACCGCGCGGTCAGCGTGCAGAAGTGCATCCGGACGCCCGACATCGACGAGGTCGGCATCACCACCCGGCACAACACGTTCTTCCAGATGGCGGGCAACTTCTCCTTCGGCGACTACTTCAAGAAGGGCGCCATCGAATTCGCCTGGACCCTGCTGACCAATCCGCAGGACCAGGGCGGCTACGGCTTCGATCCCGAAAAGATCTGGGCGACGGTCTATCTCGACGACGACGAAGCCATCAGCCTCTGGCAGGAAGTGGCCGGGTTGCCGCTGGAGCGCATCCAGCGCCGCGGAATGGCCGACAACTACTGGTCGATGGGGATCCCCGGACCGTGCGGCCCGTCGTCGGAGATCTACTACGACCGCGGACCGGAATACGGCATCGACGGCGGACCCGAGGCCAACGAGGACCGCTACATCGAGATCTGGAATCTCGTGTTCATGCAGAACGAGCGCGGTGAGGGCACCTCGAAATCGGACTTCGAGATCCTCGGGCCGTTGCCCCGCAAGAACATCGACACCGGCATGGGTGTCGAGCGGGTCGCCTGCCTGCTCCAGGACGTGGACAACGTCTACGAGACCGACCTGCTGCGCCCCGCGATCGACCTGGTCGCCGGTATCGCTCCGCGCGGGTACGGGCGCGGCAACCACTCCGACGACGTGCGCTACCGGATCATCGCCGATCACAGCCGCACCGCGGCGATCATCATCGGCGACGGCGTCAGCCCCGGTAACGAGGGACGCGGCTACGTGCTGCGCCGCCTGCTGCGCCGCATCATCCGGGCCGCCAAGCTGCTCGGTGTCGAACAGCCGATCATGGCCGAGCTGATGGTGACCGTGCGCGACGCGATGAGTCCGTCGTATCCCGAGCTGGGCAGGGACTTCGACCGCATCCAGCGCATCGCGGTCGCCGAGGAGACCGCGTTCAACCGGACGCTGGCGTCGGGGTCGCGGCTGTTCGACGACGCCGCCCGCACCACGAAGTCCTCCGGGGCCACCGTGCTGTCGGGGACCGACGCGTTCACGCTGCACGACACGTACGGCTTCCCCTTCGAACTCACCCTCGAGATGGCCGCCGAGGCCGGGCTGAGCGTCGACGAAGAAGGCTTCCGCGGGTTGATGGCCGAGCAGCGGCAGCGTGCCAAGGCCGACGCCGCCGCCCGCAAACAGGCGCACACCGACCTCACCGCCTACCGCGATCTGGTCGACACCCACCCCACCCAGTTCACCGGCTTCGACGAGTTGACCACCGAGGCGCGGATCCTCGGGATCTTCGTCGACGGCAGGCGGGTGCCCGTCGTCGGCCACGACACCGCCACCGCCCAGCACCGCATCGAACTCGTCCTCGACCGCAGCCCGTTCTACGCAGAATCCGGCGGCCAGATCGCCGACGAGGGCACGATCACCGGAACCGGGGCCTCGCAAACCGCCAAGGCCGCGGTCTCCGACGTCCAGAAGATCGCCAAGACGCTGTGGGTGCACCGGGCCACCGTCGAATCCGGCGAGTTCGTCGAAGGCGACACCGTGGTGGCGGCGGTCGACCCGCGCTGGCGCCACGGCGCCACCCAGGGCCACTCCGGCACCCACATGGTGCACGCCGCGCTGCGGCAGGTCCTCGGCCCGAACGCGGTCCAGGCCGGTTCGCTCAACCGGCCCGGCTACCTGCGCTTCGATTTCAACTGGCAGGGCGCGCTGAACGAAGACCAGCGTTCACAGATCGAAGAGGTGACCAACCAGGCCGTCGAGGCCGACTTCGAGGTGCACAGCTTCACCACCGACCTGGAGAAAGCCAAGTCGATGGGCGCGATGGCGCTGTTCGGCGAGGCCTATCCCGACGAGGTGCGGGTGGTCGAGATCGGCGGCCCGTTCTCGCTGGAACTGTGCGGCGGCACCCACGTGCGCAACTCCGCGCAGATCGGCCCGGTGACGATTCTCGGTGAGTCGTCGGTCGGTTCCGGCGTGCGCCGCGTCGAGGCCTACGTCGGTCTGGACTCGTTCCGGCACCTGGCCAAGGAGCGTGCACTGATGGCCGGGCTCGCCTCGACGCTGAAAGTGCCGTCCGAAGAGGTCCCCGCCCGGGTGGCCGGCCTCGTCGAGCGCCTGCGCGCCGCGGAGAAGGAACTCGACAGGATGCGGCTGGCGAATGCGCGCGCGGCGGCGGTCAACGCCGTCGCCGGAGCCGAGCATGTCGGTAAGGTCCGACTCGTGGCGCAGCGGATGGCCGGCGGGATGTCGGCGGGCGATCTGCGGACGCTCGTCGGCGACATCCGCGGCAAGCTGGGCAGCGAACCGGCGGTCGTCGCGCTGATCGCCGAGGGCGAGAACGACACCGTGCCGTTCGTGGTGGCGGTCAACGCGGCCGCCCAGGACCTCGGGCTGCGGGCGAACGAACTGGTCAAGCCGTTCGGCGCGGTGGTCAACGGCCGTGGGGGCGGCAAGGCGGATCTGGCGCAGGGTTCCGGTAAGGGGGCGGCGGGCATCGACGCGGCATTGGCTGCGCTGCGTGCCGAGATCGACAGGAGCTAACCTCCCGTGACCGATAACGATCACCGCCTCCCGGACCGCCCCGGAGAGGGCGACCCGGGCCGCGGACGGCGCCTCGGGATCGACGTCGGCAGCGTACGGATCGGCGTCGCCAGCAGCGACCCCGACGGCGTGCTGGCCACCCCGGTGGAGACCGTGCGCCGGGAACGATCGGACCGCCACCTCCGCCGACTGGTTCAGTTGGTGGACGACCTCGAGGCGGTCGAGGTGATCGTGGGGTTGCCGCGCACCCTGGCCGATCGCACCGGGCCTGCGGCCCACGACGCCATCGACGTCGCCGAGGCGCTGGCTCGGCGGATCGCACCGGTTCCGGTGCGGATGGCCGACGAACGACTCACCACCGTGTCCGCGCAGCGTTCGCTGCGCGAGGCCGGCGTCCGCGCCAAGGGGCAGCGGGCGATGATCGACCAGGTCGCGGCGGTGGGCATTTTGCAGAGCTGGCTGGATCAGCGGCGCGCGGCACTCGCCGCGCCCGGAGAGGGCGGGCATGGCTGAGGACTGGCGTCACGACCGAGCGGAACCGGTGGCGGTGGGACCGCCCCGGCGCGGGATGAGCCGTTCGGACCGGATGCGTCTGGAGCGCAGCCGCAAGAAGCGCCGCACGGCCGGTGTGCTGTCCCTCGGGCTGCTCATCGTGGTCGTGGTCGGCGCGGTCTTCCTCGGATCGAAGCTGTGGCACAACATGTTCGGCGGCAACAGCAACGACTTCGCCGGTGACGGCGTGAGCGACGTGGTGATCCAGGTGCACGACGGCGACTCGACGACGGCCATCGGCCAGACGTTGCACGACAACAACGTCGTGGCGACGGTCAAGGCGTTCGTCGACGCGGCGTCGGGCAACTCCGGGATGACCGCGATCCAGCCCGGTTTCTACAAGGTGCGCACCGAGATACCCGCGGCGAGCGCAGTCGACCGGCTGACCGATCCGCAGAGCCGGGTCGGCAGGCTGGTCATCCCCGAAGGGCGACAGCTCGACGACATCTCCGACGTCAAGACCAACGCCGTCACCGAAGGGATCTTCACGCTGATCTCCCAGGCGACCTGCGTGGATCTCGACGGCCAGCAGCGGTGCGTGCCGGCCGACCAACTCAAGCAGGTCGCCGGGACAGCGACGCCCGCATCGCTTGCCGTGCCCGAGTGGGCCGTCCAACCCGTCGAGGCAATGGGCGACGACCACCGCCGCATCGAGGGGCTGATCGCCCCGGGCGCGTGGAACATCGACCCGTCGGCGACGCCGCAGGACATCCTCGCAACGCTGATCCGGTCGAGCGGAAACCAGTACGCGCAAGGCGGTCTGCTCGAGACGGCGACGGCGATGAACATGTCGCCGTATCAGGTACTCACGGTCGCGTCGCTGGTGCAGCGCGAGTCCAATCCGGAGGATTTCACGAAGGTCGCCCGCGTCATCTACAACCGGCTGGCCGAGAACCGCACGCTCGAATTCGACTCGACGGTCAACTATCCGCTGGACCGCATCGAGATCGCCACCACCGACGGTGACCGCGCACAGCTGACCCCGTGGAACACCTATGTGCGGCCCGGGCTGCCCGCCACCCCGATCTGCTCGCCGAGCCAGCCGGCGCTCATTGCGGCGGAGACGCCCGCGGCCGGCGACTGGCTGTACTTCGTCACCATCGACCTTCAGGGCACCACCGTGTTCACCCGGGACTACAACCAGCACCTGGCCAATATCGAACTGGCGCAGCGCAACGGCGTCCTCGACAGTGCAAGGTAGGGCTCGCAGGGCAGCCGTTCTCGGTTCGCCGATCGCCCACTCCCGCTCACCCCAGCTGCACCTCGCGGCCTACCGGGCCCTGGGGCTTTGGGACTGGACGTACGACCGCATCGAGTGCACGGCCGAACAGCTGCCCGCGCTGGTGAGCGGGTTCGGCCCGGAGTGGGTCGGGGTGTCGGTGACGATGCCGGGCAAGTTCGCCGCGCTGCGCTTCGCCGACGAACGCACCGCCCGTGCCGAATTGGTCGGATCGGCCAACACTCTGGTGCGCACCGCCGAAGGGTGGCGCGCCGACAACACCGACGTCGACGGCGTCACAGGCGCGCTCGGCGCGGTGAGCGGTCCGGCGCTCGTGGTCGGCTCGGGCGGCACCGCCCCCGCCGCCGTCGTCGCGCTGACCGAACTCGGCACCTCCCGGCTCACGATCGCGGCCCGTAGCCAGGCCAGGGCGGCGCCGTTGGTCGACCTGGCGGAGCGCCTCGGCGTTCCCGCGCAGTGGTGCCATCTGGACGCCGCGGAACTCGCCGGGGTGGCTGCAGATGCGGGCACCGTCGTCAGCACCGTCCCCGCCGACGTCGCCGAGCGGTATGCGGGAACGCTCGCGGGCGCACCGGTGCTGCTCGATGCGATCTACGATCCGTGGCCCACGCCGTTGGCGGCGGCGGTGCAGGCCGCCGGGGGACGGGTGATCTGCGGTCTGCAGATGCTGCTGCATCAGGCCTTCGCGCAGGTCGAGCAGTTCACCGGCCGGCCCGCACCCAAAGAGGCGATGAGGGCGGCGCTGCAGACCGCTTAGCCTCGATCGGTGGGGGAGTTGGCGTTCGGTGCAGTGGCCGCCTGGCTCGTCGCGCTGAGCGTGTACGACCTGCGGCGGCGACGCCTGCCGAACTGGCTGACGCTGCCCGGCGCCGCGGTCGTGCTGGGTGCCGCGGCTTTCGCGGGCTGCGGCGGACCTGCCGCGGCCGGTGCGGCGGCGTTGTTCGTGCTCTACGCGGCGGTGCATCTTCTCGCTCCGGCCGCAATGGGGGCGGGTGATGCGAAGCTCGCACTCGGGGTCGGCGGGCTGACCGGCGCCTTCGGTCCCGATGTCTGGCTGCTGGCTGCCATGGCGGCGCCCGTGCTCACCGCCGGGTGCGCGCTGGTGGCGCTGACGCGGCGCGGGGGCACGGTGCCCCACGGCCCGTCGATGTGCGCGGCGAGCGCGGTCGCGGTCGCCTTGGTGGTGGTCTGAACGGCGCTGCGCGCGAACGTTATTCGCTCACCTGAACGAGCACCTTGCCGGTCACCCCGCTCTCGACTGCATCGTGGGCGGCCGCGGTCTCTTCGAGCGGGAAGTAGTGCAGCGGCAACCCCGCGCTCTCGCCGACGCCCATCGCTCCGTCCCGCACCGCTGAGGCGACATCGTCGCGTCCGTTGGCCAATGCGTCGGCGCCGACGGTGTAGAGGACCAGGAACTGGTAGCGGGCGTTGACCCACATGTTCGGAATGATGTCGAGTTCGACGCTGTCCCCGCCGTCGTTGGCGTAGATCGCGATCGTCGCCCGGTTCGACATCACCGCCGCATCCAGCGCGGCGTTCTGTGCCGGCGCCACCTCCACGACGATGTCGACGCCGTCGGGGGCCACCTCCCGGATCGCCTTCGCGGTGTCGCCCGCCTTGTAGTTCACGATCTGGTGCGCGCCGGCCGCGGCCGCCAACGCCTCCTTTTCCGGCGTGCTCACGGTCGTGATCACGCGGGCGCCGGCCCACCGGGCCAGTTGGATGGCGGCATGGCCGACGGCTCCCGCGCCGCCGGCGACGAGCACCGTTGCTCCCTGCAGCGCTCCGGGTCGTAGCCGCGACGGCCAGCCTTCCGCCACCGTGAGAGCCCTGTGCGCGGTGATCGCGGGGACTCCGAGGCTTGCACCCACGTCGAAGCCGACGTCGTCGGGCAGTGGCACCACCGAGGCGACGGGCAGCACCACGTACTCCTGTGCCGTGCCGTCCGGGCGCTGAAGCTGCGCCATGAACACCCACACCCGGTCGCCGACGGACAGTTCCGAGACACCGGTGCCGACGGCGTCGACCACTCCGGCGCCGTCGTGATGCGGGACCACCTCGGGGAATTCGAGCTCGTCGCTGGGTGGCGCACCCTTGCGGTGTTTCCAGTCGGTGGGATTGACGCCGGAGACCACGATGCGGACCCGCACCTCCCCGGCGCCGGGGTCGGGGACCGGACGGTCTTGTAGCTGCAGTACGGAACTGTCTCCCGTTCGGGAGTAGGTGATCGCCTTCACGGGTCGCACAACCGGCGCGGCGCGCACGATGTTCCGCCCGGGTCGCCGGATTTAGTCGCCGACAGCGGGCCATGGGAAGATGGGACGCGTGTTGCGCTGGACGACTGCCGGGGAATCCCATGGCCGCGCGCTCGTGGCTGTGCTCGAGGGCATGGTCGCGGGCGTCTCTCTGACGACCGAGGACATCGGCGCGCAGCTGAGACGTCGCCGCCTGGGTTACGGCCGCGGCGCCCGGATGAAGTTCGAGCAGGACGAGATCACGATGCTCGGCGGTGTCCGGCACGGCCTCACGCTCGGCGGCCCCATCGCGATCGAGATCGGCAACACCGAGTGGCCCAAGTGGGAGACGGTGATGGCCGCCGACCCCGTGGACCCCGCCGAACTCGCCGAGATCGCCCGAAACGCGCCGCTGACCCGACCCCGGCCCGGCCACGCCGACTACGCCGGAATGCTCAAATACGGCTTCGACGACGCCCGCCCGGTGCTCGAGCGGGCGAGCGCCCGTGAGACCGCCGCACGCGTCGCCGCGGGCACCGTGGCTCGGTCCTTCCTGCGGCAGGCTCTCGGCGTCGAGGTGCTCTCGCATGTCATCTCCATCGGGGCGTCCACGCCGTACGACGGCCCGCCGCCGCAACCGGCCGACCTGGCCGCGATCGACGACAGCCCGGTCCGGGCATTCGGCGCGGCGGCAGAGAAGTCGATGATCGACGAGATCGAGGCCGCCAAGCGCGACGGCGACACACTCGGCGGTGTGGTCGAGGTGGTGGTGTCCGGGTTGCCGGTCGGCCTCGGCTCCTTCACCAGCGGCGACGACCGCCTCGACAGCCAGCTGGCCGCCGCGGCGATGGGCATCCAGGCCATCAAGGGCGTGGAGATCGGCGACGGTTTCGAGACCGCACGGCGCCGCGGCAGCGTCGCGCACGACGAGATCTACCCGGGACCCGACGGCATCATGCGGTCGACGAACCGCGCGGGCGGACTCGAGGGCGGGATGACCAATGGTCAACCGCTGCGCGTGCGTGCGGCGATGAAACCCATCTCCACGGTGCCGCGCGCGCTGGCGACCGTCGACATGGCCACCGGCGACGAAGCCGTTGCGATCCACCAGCGCTCCGATGTCTGCGCGGTGCCCGCCGCGGGTGTCGTCGTCGAGACGATGGTGGCGCTGGTGGTGGCCCGGGCGGCCCTGCAGAAGTTCGGGGGCGACTCGCTGCCCGAGACCCGCGCCAACGTGGCGTCCTACCTGCGGGCCGTGGCCGAGCGGGAGCCCGCCTCGGCGCAGCGGGCGCAGGCGTCGGGCTGATGGCGCCGCGGGCGGTACTGGTGGGCCTGCCCGGTTCGGGCAAGTCCACCATCGGCCGCCGCCTCGCGAAGGCGTTGGGCGTGAGCCTGCTCGACACCGATGCGGCCATCGAGGAGACCACCGGGCGCGCCATCGCCGACATCTTCGCCAACGACGGAGAGCAGGAGTTCCGCCGCATCGAGGAAGAGGTGATCCGCTCGGCGTTGGGGACCCACGACGGCGTGCTGTCGCTCGGCGGTGGCGCCGTCACCACCCCCGGTGTGCGCGAAGCGCTGGCCGGGCACACCGTGATCTATCTGGAGATCAGCGCCGCCGAAGGAGTGCGCAGGACGAGCGGCAGCACCGTGCGCCCGCTGCTGGCCGGCCCCGACCGCGCAGAGAAGTACAAGGCGCTGATGGATGCGCGCGTTCCGCTGTACCGGCGGGTGGCCACCATGCGGATCAACACCAACCGGCGCAACCCCGGCGCGGTGGTGCGCCTCATCGTCACCCGGCTGGAGAAGCCCGGCGAGCCCGCCACACCCGCCGCCCCGTCCAACCGGCCGCGGCGCCGTCGCCGCCCGCCGTGGCGTAAGGGTGCGCCGAGAGAACAAGCCACAGAACAGCAGCAGTTCGACGGTCCACCCACGCCCGCGGTGATGGCCGCCCGTAGAGCGGAGCGGGTGCCGGATGCCGACAGCGAAACGACCATGGAGAAGAACACGTGACAGAGCCGGTCACCGTCGACGTCCTCGTCGACCCGCCCTACCCGGTGATCATCGGCACCGGCCTGCTCGGCGAACTCGGCCGACTGCTCGAGGGCCGGCACAAGGTGGCGATCCTGCACCAGCCGACGCTCGCGGTGACCGCCGAAGCGATTCGAAGTCACCTGGCGGACAAGGGAATCGACGCCCATCGCATCGAGATCCCCGACGCCGAAGCGGGTAAGGACCTGCCGGTGGTGGGCTTCATCTGGGAGGTGCTCGGCCGCATCGGCGTGGGGCGCAAGGACGCGATCGTGAGCCTCGGCGGGGGAGCCGCCACCGACGTTGCCGGATTCGTCGCGGCGACGTGGCTGCGCGGCGTCGACATCGTCCACGTCCCGACGACGCTGCTCGGCATGGTCGACGCCGCGGTGGGCGGCAAGACCGGCATCAACACCGATGCGGGCAAGAACCTCGTCGGCGCATTCCATCAGCCCGCGGCGGTGCTGATCGATCTCGCAACCCTGGACACGTTGCCGCGCAACGAGATCGTCGCCGGAATGGCCGAGATCGTCAAAGCCGGCTTCATCGCCGACCCGCACATCCTCGACCTGATCGAGGCCGACCCCGAAGCCGCCCTCGATCCTGCGAAAGACGTTCTGCCGGAACTGATCCGGCGTGCCATCGCGGTCAAGGCCGAGGTGGTGGCCGCCGACGAGAAAGAGTCGGCGCTGCGCGAGATCCTCAACTACGGTCACACCCTGGCCCACGCGATCGAGCGCCGCGAGCGCTACCGGTGGCGCCACGGTGCGGCGGTGTCGGTCGGCCTGGTGTTCGCCGCCGAACTCGGCCGCCTCGCCGGGCGTCTCGACGACGACACCGCAGACCGGCACCGGTCGGTGCTCACCGCACTCGGCCTGCCGGTCGGCTACGACCCCGACGCCCTACCTCAGCTGCTGGAGTACATGGCCGGCGACAAGAAGAACCGCTCGGGTGTGCTGCGGTTCGTGGTGCTCGACGGCCTGGCGAAACCGGGCCGGCTCGAGGGGCCCGACCCGGCGCTGCTTGCCGCGGCCTACTCGGTGATCGGAGGCGACCGATGAGCGCCGCGCCGGCCGTCCGGGTGATCAACGGTCCCAACCTCGGCCGGCTGGGCCGTCGCGAACCCGACGTGTACGGCAGCACCACCCACGCCGACCTGGTGTCGATGATCGAGCAGGAGGCGGCCGGGCTCGGACTGACGGTGTCGGTGCGCCAGAGCGACAGCGAAGCCGAACTGATCGGCTGGATCCATGCGGCGGTCGATGCGGGCGAACCGGTCATCCTCAACGCCGGTGCGCTGACCCACACGTCGATCGCCCTGCGCGACGCCTGTGCAGAGCTGCGCGCACCCCTGATCGAAGTGCACATCTCCAACGTGCACCGTCGTGAGGAGTTCCGGCACCACTCGTACCTGAGCGGGGTCGCGACCGGCGTGATCGTCGGCCTGGGCGTGCAGGGCTACCTGCTGGCGCTGCGCTACCTCGCCGCGGGTTAGGCGCGCTGCTCCGGCGGCGCTTCGGTCGCCACCGGCGACGTCTGCTGCTGGGCGGTCGGGGAATCGTCCGATCCGCCGGGGCGCACCGCGGCGAACACATCGGTGTCGGTGCGGTCGTCGTCCTCACCCTCCCGACGGCGCGCCTGCTCAGGCGTCTTGCGGTCGACGAGCCAGCGGCCCAGCGCCACCCCCGCGAGCGCGAGCAGGAACGTCAGCAGCGCGGTGAACGCCGCGAACGTGGTGATCTCGTTGAGCAGGCCCTCGACGTAGAGGTTCTTGTAGAACATGCCGATGAACCAGGCGACCAGTCCGCTGACGATCCCCGCGAACAGACCGGCCAACAGCCATGTCATCGCCAGATCCGAGCGGCGGTCGGGGTCGGGGTTGCGCCGGGCGTCCTGACGGCCGTCGATGAACCCCCACAGGAACGCCACGATTGCGTAGGCGGCCACGAGAATGATGCTGATCGTCCCCGCCTTGGTCTCCCACGCGTTGATCATCGCTCCCTGCAGCAACCGGACGACCACCATCAGGGCTGCGAACACCAGTCCGCGCAGTAACCACTTGCTCATGGCGCAACAGCGTAGCGAGTAGCGTCAGCGGCTGTGACTCTTTCTCAGCGGAGAGACCGACTGCGGGACCGACTGGCCGCCGCCGAACTCGATGCGATGCTGGTCACAGACCTGGTCAACGTCCGATATCTGTCCGGGTTCACCGGTTCGAACGCGGCGCTGCTCATCCGCGTGTCCGAAACCACCCCGGTGCTGGCCACCGACGGCCGCTACCGAACCCAGGCTGCCAGCCAGTCACCCGGCGCCGAAGTGGTCATCGAGCGGGCCTGCGCTTCCTACCTGGCGGGCCGCGCCGCCGCCGACGGGGCGCGTCGTCTCGGCTTCGAGAGCCACGTCGTCACCGTCGACGGCCATCGCGGACTGCTCAAGGCCGCAGGCGACACCGAACTCGTCCGCGCACCCGGCACCGTCGAGGGGTTACGCGAGATCAAGGACGCCGGCGAGGTCGCGCTCCTGCGGCTGGCGTGCGAGGCCGCCGATGCGGCCCTGGCGGATCTGCTCGCCACCGGCGGCCTGCGGCCGGGCCGGACCGAGAAGCAGGTGCGCCGCGATCTGGAGGCGCTGATGCTCGACCACGGCGCCGACGGCCCGTCGTTCGAGACGATCGTCGCGGCCGGGGCCAACTCCGCGATCCCGCACCACCGGCCCACCGATGCCGTGCTCAACACCGGCGATTTCGTGAAGATCGACTTCGGGGCGCTGGTCAGCGGCTATCACTCGGATATGACGCGTACCTTCGTGCTCGGCCACGCGCAGGACTGGCAGCGCGAGATCTACGACCTGGTCGCCACCGCACAGCGTGCCGGCACGGAGGCGCTGGCGGCCGGGGTCACGCTGTCGGGAGTGGACGCCGCGTCGCGGCAGGTCATCGCCGACGCCGGATACGCCGAGAACTTCGGTCACGGCCTCGGGCACGGGGTGGGACTGCAGATCCACGAAGCGCCGGGAATCAACGCCGCGGCCGCCGGTACACTGCTTGCTGGCTCCGTGGTGACCGTGGAGCCCGGTGTCTATCTGCCCGACCGGGGCGGCGTCCGCATCGAGGACACGCTGGTCGTCGGCCCTGAAAGGGACCGGCAAACGGGCACGGGAACAGACACCCCCGACTTGCTCACCCGGTTCCCCAAGGAACTGGTCATCATCGATTAGGAGATTCACCCAACGTGGCATCGACCGCCGACTTCAAGAACGGGCTCGTCCTGCAAATCGACGGCCAACTGTGGCAGATCACCGAGTTCCAGCACGTCAAACCCGGTAAGGGCCCGGCCTTCGTGCGCACCAAGCTCAAGAACGTGGTGTCGGGCAAGGTCGTCGACAAGACCTACAACGCCGGTGTGAAGGTGGAGACCGCAACCGTCGACCGGCGCGACGCGACCTACCTGTACCGCGACGGCTCCGACTTCGTGTTCATGGACTCCGAGGATTTCGAACAGCACCCGCTGCCGGAGTCGCTGGTCGGCCGGCTCGCCGGCTTCCTCCTGGAGAGCATGCCGGTGCAGATCGCCTTCCACGACGGCACCCCGCTGTACCTGGAACTGCCGGTGACCGTCGAACTCCTGGTGGCCTCGACAGAGCCGGGCCTGCAGGGTGACCGCTCCAGCGCGGGCACCAAGCCGGCGACGCTGGAGACGGGCGCCGAGATCCAGGTCCCGCTGTTCATCAACACCGGCGACAAGCTCAAGGTCGACTCCCGCGACGGCAGCTACCTGGGTCGCGTCAACTCCTAGTCATGTCTGATCGCAAACCGGACCGGGGCCGCCATCAGGCCCGCAAACGCGCCGTCGACCTCCTGTTCGAGGCGGAGGCGCGCGGGTTGACCGCCGCCGAGGTCGCCACCTCGCGCAACAAGCTGGCGGGTACGCAGCCCGATGTGACAGCGCTGAACCCCTATACCGTCACCGTCGCACGCGGCGTCACCGAACACCGCGCCCACATCGACGACCTGATCTCGGCGCATCTGCACGGATGGACGCTCGACCGACTGCCCGCGGTGGATCGCGCCATCCTGCGGGTGGCGGTGTGGGAGCTGTTGCACGCCGACGATGTTCCCGAACCGGTCGCGGTCGACGAGGCCGTCGAACTGGCCAAACAGCTGTCCACCGACGATTCCCCCGGTTTCGTCAACGGCGTGCTCGGTCAGGTGATGTTGGTGACGCCGCAGATCCGGGCCGCCGACCAGGCGGTGCGGGGAACCGTCGGCGGCGGCGCGCAGGCCGGCGCGGACGGGTGACCCGGCGCCGCTGACCAGGACGGTCGGCGTGGCCGTCACAGCCCGAGCGCGGAATAGGTGCGTCGCACGAACTTCGGTTGCACCGACTGCAGTTTCATCAGCGACGTGTTGCCCGCGACCGCCGCGGCCGCGTCGGCACCGAAATTGGGCAGGTTCTGGATGAGGTAGACCAGGATCAGGTCCGCGCTGGGATCGGCCTGCCACCACGTGCCGTACGCGCCGGGCCAACTGAAGGTGCCGAGCCCGCCCGGCCCGAACAGCTGGCGCGACTTGGCCGGGTCGGTGACGACGGACAGGTTCAGCCCGAAACCCCGCCCCAGCCAGAACGGCATGCCCAGGAACGGCTGCTTCTTCTGCTCGGCGGTCAACCGGTCGGTGCGCATCAACTGCACGGATTCCTCGGAGAGCACCCGCGTCCCGTCGGTCTCGCCGCCGGCGAGCAGCATCCGGGCGAAGCGCAGATAGTCGTCGGCGGTGGAGAACAGGTTGGCCCCGCCCATGCAGAACGGCGGCGGGGTGGTGGGCGGCGGCCCCATGGCATCGTGGCTGAGCGTGTCGTCGCTGGTGAGCTTGTACATCGTCGCGACCCGCGCGCGGTTCTGCGGTGCCACGAAGAATGCGGTGTCGGCCATTCCCAGCGGCCCGAGGACGCGTTCGCTGAGCACCTCCTGCAGCGGCTTGCCCTCGATGCGCTCCAGCAGGATGCCGAGCACATCGGTGGCGTTGCTGTAGGTCATCATTTCGCCCGGCTGGTGCTGCAGGGGCAGGGCGCCGATCTCGGCGAGCCACGCATCAGGGTTCTGCTTGGCCGAGATCCTGCCGTACGCGCGCGCCAGCGGCCCGGTGACGGAGAAGAAGTAGGCCAGTCCGCTGCGGTGGGTCATCAGATCGTCGACGGTGATCTGCCTGCGCGCCGGGTGGGTTCTGTCGAGCGGGCCACCCGGGGTGTCGAGCACCTGCATATCGGCCAGCTCAGGCAGCCACGTGGTCACCGAGTCGGTCAGGGCCAACCGGCCCTGCTCGACCAGGCTCATGGCCGCCGCCACCGTGACCGGTTTGGTCATGGAGGCGATGCGGAAGATGGTGTCGCGCTGCATCGGCAGCTGCGCGCTGACGTCGCGGTGGCCGAGTTCGTTCACCTGCACCACCCGGCCTGCCTGCCACGCCAGCGTGACGGCGCCGGACAGCAGCCCGGCGTCGATCGCTTCACGGATGGACGCCTGGTTGCCAGCCAAATTCGCTACCGGATTCACCTGCCCAGGCTAGCCAGCGCGGAGACGGTGCCGCCGCGGTGGTAGTCTTCCGGCAGTTTGACATCCTTTAACGATCCGTCCGGCGAGGCGGAGAAGGAGGTCTGGATCGCGCGTGGGCAGTCCTGACAACCCTGACCGGGAACTGATGACGGCGGCGGACGTGGGCCGCACCATTTCCCGTATCGCGCACCAGATCATCGAGAAGACCGCCCTCGACGGCGGGCCCGCGGCGCCCCGGGTGGTGCTGCTCGGTATTCCGACGCGCGGTGTCACCCTGGCGGCCCGGCTGGCCGACAAGATCAAGACCTTCTCCGGCGTCACCGTTGGGCACGGGGCCCTCGACATCACGCTTTACCGCGACGATCTGGACTCCAAGCCGCCCCGGCCACTGGAGGACACCTCCATCCCCACGGGCGGGATCGACAACGCGCTGGTGGTGCTCGTCGACGACGTCCTCTACACCGGGCGCTCGGTGCGGGCCGCCCTGGACGCCCTGCGCGACGTGGGCCGCCCGAACGCCGTGCAACTCGCGGTGCTCGTCGACCGCGGCCACCGCGAGCTGCCGCTGCGCGCCGACTACGTCGGGAAGAACGTGCCCACCTCGCGCACCGAGAACGTCAAGGTGCGCCTGGCCGAAACCGATCAGGTCGACGGCATCTGGATCGCACCCCACGGAGGGCCCCAACGATGACGCGACATCTTCTGACCGCCGCCGACCTCGGCCGCGACGAGGCCACCGCGATCCTCGACGACGCCGACCGGTTCAGTCAGGCGCTGCTGGGCCGCGAGGTCAAGAAGCTCCCGACACTGCGTGGGCGCACGGTGATCACGATGTTCTACGAGAACTCGACGCGCACCCGGGTGTCGTTCGAGGTCGCGGGCAAGTGGATGAGCGCCGACGTGATCAACGTCAGCGCATCGGGTTCCTCTGTCGCCAAGGGCGAGTCGTTGCGTGACACCGCGCTGACCCTGCGCGCCGCCGGCGCCGATGCGCTGATCATCCGGCATCCGGCCTCAGGTGCCGCCCAACAGCTCGCGGACTGGACGGCCACAGAACACGGCGGCCCGTCGGTGATCAACGCCGGTGACGGAACTCACGAGCACCCCACCCAGGCGCTGCTCGACGCGTTGACCATCCGGCAGCGGCTCGGCGGTATCGAGGGTCGGCGCGTGGTGATCGTCGGTGACGTGCTGCACAGCCGCGTCGCCCGCTCGAACGTGCTGCTGCTGCACACATTGGGCGCGGAGGTGGTGCTGGTGGCACCGCCGACGCTGCTTCCGGTCGGCGTGCACCAGTGGCCCGTGACGGTGTCTCACGAGTTGGACGCCGAACTGCCCGCCGCCGATGTGGTGCTCATGCTGCGGGTACAGGCCGAGCGCATGAACGGCGGATTCTTCCCGTCGGCGCGCGAATACTCGGTGCGGTACGGGCTGTCGGAGAAGCGCCAGGCGCAGCTGTCGGACTCCGCGGTGGTGCTGCACCCCGGGCCGATGCTGCGCGGTATGGAGATCTCCTCGTCGGTGGCGGACTCCTCGCAATCCGCGGTGCTGCAACAGGTCTCCAACGGCGTGCACGTCCGCATGGCGGTGCTCTTCCATCTGCTGGTCGGCGCGGAAGAGGAGGCGATCAGCGCATGAGTGTTCTGTTGCGGGGCGTGCGTCCCTACGGCGAAGGTGAACCCGTCGATGTGCTCGTCGAGGACGGTCAGATCGCCGGCATGGGTGAGGGGCTCGAGGTGCCCGAGGACGCCGACGTGGTGGACGCCGGTGGGCAGATCCTGCTGCCCGGGTTCGTGGATTTGCACACCCACCTGCGTGAGCCCGGCCGCGAGTACGCCGAGGACATCGAAACCGGTTCGGCCGCAGCAGCTCTCGGCGGCTACACCGCCGTCTTCGCGATGGCCAACACCACACCGGTGGCTGACAGCCCCGTCGTCACCGACCACGTGTGGCACCGCGGCCAGCAGGTCGGGCTGGTCGACGTGCACCCGGTCGGCGCCGTCACCATGGGGCTCGGAGGCAGACAGCTCACCGAGATGGGCATGATGGCCGCGGGTGTGGGGCAGGTGCGGATGTTCTCCGACGACGGTGTCTGCGTGGACGATCCGCTGGTCATGCGGCGCGCGCTCGAGTACGCCTCCGGTTTGGGCGTGCTGATCGCCCAGCATGCCGAGGAACCCCGGCTGACCGTCGGCGCCGTGGCCCACGAGGGTCCCCACGCGGCACGCCTCGGGCTGGCGGGCTGGCCGCGGGCGGCCGAAGAGTCGATCGTCATCCGCGACGCCCTGCTGGCGCGGGACGCCGGCGCCCGCGTGCACATCTGCCACGCCTCCACCGCGGGCACCGTCGAATTGCTGCGGTGGGCCAAGGAACACGGCATCGCGATCACGGCCGAGGTCACCCCGCACCACCTGCTGCTCGACGACAGCCGGCTGGCCACCTACGACGGCCGCAACCGGGTCAACCCGCCGCTGCGCGAGGCCGGTGACGCCGAGGCGCTGCGTCAGGCGCTGGCCGACGGGGTGATCGACTGCGTGGCCACCGACCACGCCCCGCACGCCGACCACGAGAAGATGTGCGAATTCGCTGCCGCCCGTCCCGGCATGCTGGGGCTTCAGACAGCGCTGTCGGTGGTGGTGCGGACGATGGTCGAGCCCGGCCTGATGACCTGGCGCGACGTGGCGCGGGTGATGAGCGAGGCCCCGGCACGCATCGTCGGGCTGCCGGATCAGGGCCGTCCGCTCGAGGTCGGGGAGCCGGCCAACCTGACCGTCGTCGACCCCGACGCCACCTGGACCGTCAGCGGCGCCGAGCTGGCCAGCCGTTCGGACAACACGCCCTTCGAGGAGATGACGCTGCCTGCGGCCGTCACGTTGACGATGTTGCGGGGCAAGGTCACTGCCCGCGACGGGAAGAGCCCGGCACCGGCGGGCAGGAGCGGAGCGACCGGGGGATCGGCACCGGCGGGCAGGAGCGGAGCGACCGGGGGATCGGCACCGTGAACACCGGAACGCTCGTCACCTCACTCGTCATGGCGGCACTGGTGGTCGTGGTGATCGGGCTGCTGATCCGGGCGATGATGCGCGGATGGCGCAGACGCGCGGAACGGCAGGTCGAGATCGTCGGCCAGCTGCCGCCGCTGCCCGACACCGTCGGCCAGCCCGTCATCCCCGGGATGAAGGGCGTCTATGTGGGCAGCACCCTCGCGCCGAACTGGCACGACCGCATCGTCGTCGGTGATCTCGGTTTCCGCACCAAGGCCGTACTGACCCGCTATCCGGAGGGAATCATGGTGCAGCGCAGCGCCGCAACCCCGATCTGGATCCCGGCGGCTTCAGTGACGGCCATCCGCACCGAACGTGGCATGGTGGGTAAGGCCCTTACCCATGAGGGGATCCTGGCCATCAGATGGCGGCTGCCGTCGGGCACCGAGATCGACACCGGATTCCGCGGCGATGACCGCACCAAGTACGACCGCTGGCTGGAGGAAATAGCGTGAGTGGCAGTGAGATGCGAAGCGGATCGCGCATCGACACAAGCATGGCCCTGCTCGTCCTGGAGGACGGACGGGTCTTCACCGGGGTGCCCTACGGCGCCGTCGGGCAGACGCTCGGCGAGGCGGTGTTCTCGACCGGGATGTCGGGATACCAGGAGACTCTCACCGACCCGAGTTACTACGGACAGATCGTGGTGGCGACCGCACCGCAGATCGGTAACACGGGCTGGAATCACGAGGACGCCGAGAGCCGGGACAACAGGATCTGGGTCGCCGGGTACGCGGTACGTGATCCGTCGCCGCGTGCGTCGAACTGGCGCGCCACCGGCACGCTCGACGACGAACTGCTCCGCCAGGGCATCGTGGGCATCGCCGGTATCGACACCCGCGCGCTGGTGCGCCATCTGCGCACCCGCGGCTCGATGAAGGCGGGGATCTTCTCCGGTGACGCACTCGCCGACACCGCGGACCTGCTCGAACGGGTTCGCAGCCAACCGGGCATGCTGGGCGCGAGCCTGGCCGACCAGGTCAGCACCGACGCGGTGTACGTCGTGGAACCCGATGGCGGACAACGGTTCACCGTCGCGGCGATCGACCTCGGCATCAAGACCAACACGCCGCGCAACTTCGCCCGCCGCGGCATCCGCAGCCATGTGATGCCGGCCACGGCCACCTTCGAGCAGATCGCCGACCTGAAGCCGGACGGTGTGTTCCTGTCCAACGGGCCGGGCGACCCGGCCGCCGCCGACCATGTCGTCGCGGTCACCCGCGAGGTGCTCGGTGCCGGGATCCCGTTGTTCGGCATCTGTTTCGGCAATCAGATCCTTGGCCGGGCGCTGGGCCGGGACACCTACAAGATGGTGTTCGGGCACCGCGGCATCAACGTGCCGGTGATGGACCACTCCACCGGCCGCGTCGCGATCACCGCGCAGAACCACGGGTTCGCCCTCGAAGGGGAAGCGGGGGAGGAGTTCGACACCCCGTTCGGCCGGGCCGTGGTCAGCCACACCTGTGCCAACGACGGTGTGGTCGAAGGCGTGAAACTCGTTGACGGGAGCGCCTTCTCGGTGCAGTACCACCCCGAGGCCGCAGCAGGTCCGCACGATGCCAACTACCTGTTCGACCAGTTCGTCGACCAGATGGCGGGGGACAAGTGACCGCCCCCCTTCATCCCGCGAGCGTGCGTGTCTGTACACGACACGCCGCGCAATCCTGTACAAATCCGCGCGCTCGCGGTGAGGAGAAGTAATGCCGCGTCGGACTGACCTCCGCCACATCCTGGTCATCGGCTCCGGGCCCATCCTGATCGGACAGGCCGCCGAATTCGACTACTCGGGAACCCAGGCCTGCCGCGTGCTGCGCGCCGAAGGCCTCACGGTCACACTGATCAACTCCAACCCGGCGACGATCATGACCGATCCCGAATACGCCGACTTCACCTACATCGAACCGATCACCCCGGCGTTCGTCGAGCGGGTGATCGCCCAGCAGGCCGAGCGCGGCAACAAGATCGACGCGCTGCTGGCCACCCTCGGCGGGCAGACCGCACTCAACGCCGCGGTCGCCCTGTCGGAGAACGGGGTGCTCGAACGCTACGACGTCGAGCTGATCGGCGCCGACTTCGAGGCGATCCAGCGCGGTGAGGATCGGCAGCGGTTCAAGGACATCGTCGCCAAAGTGGGCGGGGAGTCGGCGAAGTCCCGCGTGTGTTTCACGATGGACGAGGTGCGCGACACCGTCGAGGAGCTGGGCCTGCCCGTCGTCGTGCGGCCGTCGTTCACGATGGGCGGTCTCGGATCCGGTATGGCGTACTCGGCCGAGGACGTCGAACGGATGGCAGGCGACGGGCTCACGGCTTCTCCGTCGGCGAACGTGCTGATCGAGGAATCGATCTTCGGTTGGAAGGAATACGAACTCGAGCTCATGCGCGACCGCCACGACAACGTGGTGGTGGTGTGTTCGATCGAGAACTTCGACCCGATGGGCGTGCACACCGGCGACTCGGTGACCGTCGCCCCGGCCATGACGCTGACCGACCGCGAGTACCAGATCATGCGCGACCTGGGCATCGCGATCCTGCGCGAGGTCGGCGTGGCCACCGGCGGCTGCAACATCCAGTTCGCGGTGAACCCGGCCGACGGCCGCCTCGTCGTCATCGAGATGAACCCGCGGGTGTCGCGTTCGAGTGCGCTGGCGTCCAAGGCGACAGGCTTCCCGATCGCCAAGATCGCGGCGAAACTGGCCATCGGCTACACCCTCGACGAGATCCTCAACGACATCACCAAGGAAACCCCGGCGTGCTTCGAGCCGACACTGGATTACGTCGTCGTCAAGGCGCCGCGGTTCGCGTTCGAGAAGTTCCCCGGTGCGGACGACACCCTGACCACCACGATGAAGTCGGTGGGCGAGGCGATGGCGCTGGGCCGCAACTTCATCGAGGCCCTGGGCAAGGTGATGCGCTCGCTGGAGACCGGCCGCGCCGGTTTCTGGACCGCCCCCGATCCCGTCGCCACCGTCGACGAGGTGCTCGACGGCCTGCGCACCCCGACCGACGGGCGGCTCTACGACATCGAACTCGCGCTGCGGCTCGGGGCGTCGGTCGAGCAGGTCGCGGAAGCATCCGGCGTCGACCCGTGGTTCGTCGACCAGATCGCCGGGCTGGTGGGACTGCGCGCCGAACTCCTCGAAGCCCCGGTCCTCGACGGCACGCTGCTGCGCCGGGCCAAGTACCACGGGCTGTCCGACCGCCAGATCGCCGCCCTGCGACCCGAACTCGCCGGTGAGGTCGGGGTGCGGGCGCTGCGCCAGCGCCTGGGCATCCACCCGGTGTTCAAGACGGTCGACACCTGCGCCGCCGAGTTCGAGGCAAAGACGCCCTACCACTACAGCAGCTACGAACTCGACCCCGCAGCCGAGTCCGAGGTCGCGCCGCAGGTAGAGCGGCCCAAGGTGCTGATCCTGGGTTCCGGGCCGAACCGGATCGGCCAGGGCATCGAATTCGACTACAGCTGTGTCCATGCCGCGACCACGCTGAGCGAGGCCGGCTTCGAGACGGTGATGATCAACTGCAACCCGGAGACGGTGTCCACCGACTACGACACCGCCGACCGGTTGTACTTCGAACCGCTCACGTTCGAAGACGTCCTCGAGATCTACTACGCCGAATCCGCCTCCGGCGCAGGCGGACCCGGTGTGGCGGGGGCGATCGTGCAACTCGGCGGCCAGACCCCGCTCGGCCTGGCCGAACGGCTGGAGAAGGCCGGTGTACCCATCGTCGGCACCAGCCCGAAGGCCATCGACCTGGCCGAGGACCGCGGCGCGTTCGGTGAGGTGCTCACCATCGCAGGGCTGCCCGCCCCGCGGTTCGGTCTGGCCACCACGTTCGACCAGGCGCGCCGAATCGCCGCCGACATCGGCTACCCCGTACTGGTGCGGCCCTCGTACGTGCTGGGCGGGCGCGGGATGGAGATCGTCTACGACGAGCAGACCCTGGAGGGCTACATCACCAGGGCCACCCAGCTCTCACCCGAGCACCCGGTCCTGGTGGACCGGTTCCTCGAGGACGCCATCGAGATCGACGTGGACGCACTCTGCGACGGCACAGAGGTCTACATCGGCGGGATCATGGAGCACATCGAGGAGGCCGGTATCCACTCCGGCGATTCGGCGTGCGCACTGCCGCCGGTGACACTGGGCCGCAGTGACATCGAGTCGGTGCGGCGCGCCACCGAGGCGATCGCCCACGGCGTCGGGGTGGTGGGACTGCTCAACGTGCAGTACGCGCTCAAGGACGATGTGCTCTACGTGCTGGAGGCGAACCCACGGGCGAGCCGGACCGTGCCGTTCGTGTCGAAGGCCACAGCAGTGCCGCTGGCCAAGGCGTGCGCGCGGATCATGCTGGGCGCCACCATCGCCCAACTGCGCGAGGAGGGAGTGCTCAACGCGACCGGTGACGGCGCGACCACCGCGCGCAACGCTCCCGTCGCGGTGAAGGAAGCCGTCCTGCCCTTCCACCGGTTCCGCAAAGCCGACGGGTCGCAGATCGATTCGCTGCTCGGTCCGGAGATGAAGTCGACCGGCGAGGTCATGGGCATCGACCACGACTTCGGCAGCGCGTTCGCGAAGAGCCAGACCGCCGCCTACGGTTCGCTGCCCTCGGAGGGCACCGTCTTCGTCTCGGTGGCCAACCGCGACAAGCGGTCGCTGGTGTTCCCCGTCAAGCGGCTGGCCGACCTCGGCTTCCGGGTGATCGCCACCGAAGGTACCGCGGAGATGCTGCGCCGCAACGGGATCCCCTGTGACGAGGTGCGGAAGCACTTCGAGGAGCCGGGTGAGGGCAGGCCGGCGAAGTCGGCGGTCGAGGCCATCCGCGCCGGTGAGGTCGCGATGGTGATCAACACGCCGTACGGAAACTCCGGACCCCGCATCGACGGCTACGAGATCCGCTCGGCCGCGGTGTCGATGAACATCCCGTGCATCACCACCGTGCAGGGCGCCTCGGCCGCGGTGCAGGGCATCGAGTCGGGCATCCGCGGCGACATCGGGGTGATGAGCCTCCAGGAGTTGCACAGCGAGCTGGAGCACTAGCCGATGGAGGGCGTCGGGGTGGGCCGGGCGGGAGCTGGATTTGGCCGGAGGCTGTCCGAGGCGGTGTCGGCCCGCGGTCCGCTGTGCCCCGGCATCGACCCGCATCCCGAACTGCTGACGTCGTGGGGGCTGTCCGCCGACGTCGACGGTCTGAGCCGGTTCTGCGATGTCTGTGTGAGCGCGTTCGCGGGCTTTGCGATCGTCAAACCGCAGGTGGCCTTCTTCGAGGCGTACGGCTCGGCCGGGTTCGCGGTGCTTGAACGCACCATCGGCGCCCTGCGCGCCGAGGGGGTGCTGGTGCTGGCCGACGCCAAGCGCGGGGACATCGGCTCCACGATGGCGGCCTACGCCCAGGCGTGGGCGGGTGACTCACCGCTTGCCGCCGACGGGGTGACCGCTTCGCCGTATCTGGGCTTCGGTGCGCTGCAACCGCTGCTCGACACGGCCGCCGCGCACGGGCGCGGGGTCTTCGTACTCGCCGCCACATCGAATCCGGAGGGCGCGAGCGTCCAGCGCGCCGAACGGGACGGCCGCAGCGTCGCACAGTCGATCGTCGACGCGGCGGCAGCGGTCAACCGCGCTGCCGACGGCCCCGGCTCGGTCGGAGTGGTCGTCGGCGCCACGGTCACCGCACCGCCCGACGTGAGCGCTCTGGGCGGGCCCGTCCTGGTACCGGGAGTCGGCGCCCAGGGAGGGCGGCCGGAGGCGCTCGGTGGGCTCGGGGGCGCCCGTCCCGGCCAACTGCTGCCGACGGTGTCGCGCGAGGTGCTGCGCGCAGGCCCGGACGTCGCCGCGCTGCGCGCCGCCGCCGAGCGGTTGCGCGACGATCTGAATTATCTCGCGTGACCGCCCGGCGCCGTCGCTGCACAGTCGCCCCACCCGGGTGAGGCGATGGCCGGGATGTGGGCCAGCCGTGTGGGGAGCGTGTGCGGGCGCTGTGTGGGCCCAGCGCGTCGCACGGTGATGTCGTCCGCCCGCGCCTCGACACGCCCGACACGCCGTGACCAGCGAAAATTTAAGATCCGGACTGCTTCCGCCGAACCCTCGACCCGCACTTCAGACCCGGGGGCCGCGGCTTTCCGGCGCCGCGGATCGGCAAAAGCCCTGCTGTGCAGGCAGATCGGCGCTTCCCGACCGATTCGGCGGCCGGCGACGCGCCCGTGCGGAGCATCGACTCGCAGCACTACACGCTGGGCTTTTGATCGTGAAAGCGGGGGGTGGGGTTAGCTTTCGTCAGGATGCGTGGGTACGGTCGTCGTCGCTGGCTGGTTCTACCAGCCGAGACAGAAAAAGATGGTCAGAGAAATCGCCAGAGACGGAGGAACCCCGTGGCCCTTCCCCAGTTGACCGACGAACAGCGCGCGGCAGCGTTGGAGAAGGCTGCTGCCGCACGTCGAGCCCGTGCCGAGCTCAAGGATCGGCTCAAGCGCGGCGGCACCAATCTCAAGCAGGTGCTCAAGGATGCCGAGACCGATGAGGTCTTGGGCAAGATGAAGGTCTCCGCGCTGCTGGAGGCGTTGCCGAAGGTCGGCAAGGTCAAGGCGCAGGAGATCATGACCGAACTCGAGATCGCCCCGACCCGCCGCCTGCGTGGTCTCGGCGATCGTCAGCGCAAGGCTCTGCTCGAGAAGTTCGACCAGTCCTAGGGCGTACACGTTGAACACCGGCCGAGGGGTCGGACGGGTCGTAGTCCTGTCCGGCCCCTCCGCCGTCGGCAAGTCCACTGTCGTGCGCTGTCTGCGCGAGCGGATCCCCGACCTGTACTTCAGCGTCTCCGCCACCACCAGGGCCCCGCGGCCCGGTGAGGTGGACGGAGTCGACTACTCCTTCGTCACCCCCGAGACCTTCCAGCAGCTCATCGACGACGGCGCGCTGCTGGAATGGGCCGACATCCACGGTGGTCTGCACCGCTCGGGCACCCCAGCCCAGCCGGTGCGCGAGGCCACCGCGGCGGGACGGCCGGTGCTGATCGAGGTCGATCTGGCCGGTGCGCAGGCGGTCAAGCAGGCCATGCCGGAGGTCATCTCGGTGTTCCTCGCACCGCCCAGTTGGGAGGTGCTGGAAGGCCGGCTGGTAGGTCGCGGCACCGAAACGCCGGAGGTGATGGCGCGGCGGCTGGCCACCGCGCGCACCGAGTTGGCTGCTCAGAGCGACTTCGATGTGGTCGTCGTGAACAGCCAGTTGGAATCTGCCTGCTCAGAGTTGGTATCCTTGCTGGTGGGCCACACATCTGCCGGCACGAATCCGGCCTGATCTGCCCCAAGCCGAGGTGAACCTCTCACCTCGAGCACATCGCCAGGAGATTTCTTACGTGAGCACCCCGCACGCCGACGCGCAGCTGGCCGCTGTGGACCAGACCATCGATGCGGCCGCCGCCGGCGCCTACGACACGCCGCTGGGCATCACCAACCCACCCATCGACGAGTTGCTGAACCGCGTGTCCAGCAAGTACGCACTGGTGATCTACGCCGCCAAGCGCGCGCGCCAGATCAACGATTACTACAACCAGCTCGGTGACGGCATCCTCGAGTACGTCGGCCCGCTGGTCGAGCCGGGACTCCAGGAGAAGCCGCTGTCGATCTCCCTGCGCGAGATCCACGAAGACCTGCTCGAGCACACCGAGGGCGAGTAGCTCAGGCCGCGGAGTGGACCGCAAGCGGATCATCGTCGGTGTCGCCGGGGGCATCGCCGCGTACAAGGCGTGCACGGTGGTTCGCCAGTTGACCGAGGCCGGTCACGACGTCCGCGTCCTGCCCACCGAGTCGGCGCTGCGCTTCGTCGGCGCCGCGACCTTCGAGGCGTTGTCCGGCCATCCTGTCCACACCGGCGTCTGGGATGACGTCCACGAGGTGCCGCATGTGCGCATCGGTCAGGACGCCGATCTGGTGGTCGTCGCTCCGGCGACCGCTGACCTGCTCGCCCGCGCCGTCGCCGGGCGGGCCGACGATCTGCTGACCGCGACGCTGCTGACCGCGCGCTGTCCGGTGATGTTCGCCCCGGCCATGCACACCGAGATGTGGTTCCACCCCGCGACCGTCGAGAACGTCGCGACGTTGCGGCGCCGCGGTGCGGTGGTGCTCGAACCCGCCTCCGGACGGCTCACCGGCGCCGACAGCGGCGCGGGCCGGCTGCCCGAGGCCGAGGAGATCAGCACCCTCGCTCAATTGATGCTGGTGCGAGGTGACGCGCTGCCCTACGACATGGCCGGCGTGAAGGTCCTCGTCACCGCGGGCGGAACCCGGGAATCCATCGATCCGGTGCGGTTCATCGGCAACCGCAGTTCCGGTAAGCAGGGCTACGCGATGGCGCGGGTGCTGGCGCAGCGCGGCGCCGACGTCACGTTGATCGCCGGCAACACCGTCGGCCTGGTCGACCCTGCCGGTGTCGATGTGGTGCACATCGGCTCGGCTGCCCAGCTGCGCGACGCGGTGTCCAAACACGCACCCGGCGCGCACGTCCTGGTGATGGCCGCCGCGGTCGCCGACTTCCGGCCGGTGCACGTCGCGACGAACAAGATCAAGAAGTCCAGCGATCCCGACGTGGACGCGCCCACCATCGACCTCACCCGTACCGACGACATCCTCGCCGGCGCGGTGCGGTTGCGGACCGACGGTCAGCTGCCGAACATGCGCGCGATCGTCGGATTCGCGGCCGAGACCGGCGACGCCAACGGCGACGTGCTGTTCCACGCCCGCGCGAAGTTCCGGCGCAAGGGATCCGACCTCCTGGTGGTCAACGCCGTGGGGGAGAACCGCGCGTTCGAGGTCGACAACAACGACGGCTGGTTGCTGGCGGCCGACGGAACCGAGACTGCGCTGGAGCACGGCTCGAAAACTCTGATGGCCAGCCGTATCGTTGACGCGATTGTCGCCTTCCTGCACAACAGCAACGGGTGACCGGCGGGGGATTCGGCTGCATCAAAGGGTTGCGTACGGCTGCGGCACGCGCTTGGGTGCAACAGGGTGCCGATACGATTTGACAGGCTAACTAAACATGCGGAAATTCAGTGCCAGTCCCAATACGAGTGAGGATCAGACGTGAGTAAAGGTCGGCTGTTTACCAGTGAGTCGGTCACCGAAGGGCATCCCGACAAGATCTGTGACGCCATCAGCGACTCTGTGCTCGACTCGCTGCTGGCACAGGATCCGCGGTCGCGTGTGGCGGTCGAGACGCTCGTCACCACCGGTCAGGTGCACGTCGTCGGTGAGGTGACCACCACGGCGAAAGAGGCGTTCGCCGATATCACCAACACCGTGCGCCACCGCATCCTCGAGGTCGGCTACGACTCCTCGGACAAGGGTTTCGACGGCACCACCTGCGGGGTGAACATCGGCATCGGCGCACAGTCGCCCGATATCGCCCAGGGCGTCGACACCGCGCACGAGACCCGCGTCGAGGGTGCGGGAGACCCGCTGGACCTGCAGGGTGCGGGCGACCAGGGCCTGATGTTCGGCTATGCGATCAAGGACACACCCGAGCTGATGCCGCTGCCGATCGCACTGGCGCACCGGTTGGCCCGCCGGCTCACCGAGGTGCGCAAGAGCGGTGTGCTCGGCTACCTGCGGCCCGACGGCAAGACGCAGGTCACCGTGCAGTACGACGGCGTCACACCGGTGCGGTTGGACACCGTCGTGCTGTCCACGCAGCACGCCGAGGGCATCGACCTCGAGGGCACCCTCACCCCGGACATCCGGGAGAAGGTCGTCAACACCGTGCTGAGCGACCTCAACCACGACACCATGGACACCTCCGACTTCCGGCTGCTGGTGAATCCGACCGGCAAGTTCGTGCTCGGCGGCCCGATGGGCGACGCCGGCCTGACCGGCCGCAAGATCATCGTCGACACCTACGGCGGCTGGGCCCGCCACGGCGGCGGCGCGTTCTCCGGCAAGGATCCGTCCAAGGTGGACCGCTCGGCCGCGTACGCGATGCGCTGGGTGGCAAAGAACGTCGTCGCAGCCGGCCTCGCGGACCGCGTCGAGGTCCAGGTGGCCTACGCCATCGGCAAGGCCGCCCCGGTCGGTCTGTTCGTCGAGACCTTCGGCAGCGAGACCGTCGACCCGGCGAAGATCGAGAAGGCCATCACCGAGGTGTTCGACCTGCGGCCGGGCGCCATCGTGCGCGACCTCGATCTGCTGCGCCCGATCTACGCGCCGACCGCTGCGTACGGCCACTTCGGCCGCACCGACGTCGACCTGCCGTGGGAGCGCACCGACAAGGCCGACGCGCTCAAGACGGCCATCTAGGCCGCACCACTACCTGCTCGCCGAGGAAGTCAGGCCGAGAACTCATAGTCGTCGAGAGGGAACCGCCGGCTGCGCCAGTACGCCTCGAGCGTGCTGGCCGGCCGTAGCGGCACGTCCCCGTTGCGGTCGAAGTAGTAGCTCCTGGCGTCGCGGCAGCTGTCCTGCCAGAAGATCTGGCGGTGCCGCTTGCGCATCATCTCGGCGAAATAGCGGTCGTTGGCGGCCTGACCGACCTCGACCCGGTCGGCCGAGCGGTCGCGGGCTTCGCGCAGGCACCGCATGATGTGGCGGGTCTGGGTCTCGATCAGGGCGAAATACGACGAGCCGACGTATCCGTACGGTCCGCTCACCGAGAACAGGTTGGGGAATCCCGGCACGCTGACCCCTTCGTAGGCCTGCAGCCGGTTGGTCTCCCAGAACCGCGCCAGGGATCGGCCGTCGGTGCCGTGGATCGCGAACGTCTGGGCTTCGGTGTCGGCCACCTTGAACCCGGTGGCCAGGATCAGCACGTCGACGTCGTGGCTCACGCCGTCGACGGTGTCGACCCCTGAGCCGGTGATCTTCTCGATCGGTGCGGTGACCAGCCGGACGTTGTCGCGGTTGAACGTCGCCAGGTAGGTGTTGTGGAAGCCGGGCCGTTTGCAGCCCACCGCATAGTTCGGCGTCAGCTTCTCGCGGGTGACCGGATCGCGCACCTGCTTGCGCAGGTAGGCCCGGCCCATCCTGTCCATCCGTTTGGCGAGCGGGTTGACGGTGAAGTACTGCGCGGCGAGGGGGAAGGTGAACTCGACGTAGACCTGACTCAGTAACCGCTGCACCGCTTTTCCGCCGGGCAGGCGCATCGTGACCCGCAGTGCCGGGGGCAGCGGGACGTCGAATTTGGGGAAACACCAGATCGGCGTGCGCTGGAAGACGTGGAGCCGGTCGACGAGCGGCGCGATCTCCGGGATCATCTGGACGGCCGATGCGCCGGTGCCGATGACTGCGACCCGTCTGCCGCGCAGGTCCACCCGCGGGTCCCACCGCGAGGTGTGCATCGTGGCGCCGGCGAAGGCGTCGACACCGGCGATGTCAGGCAGGTTCGGGACGGTCAGCACACCGGTGGCATTGATCAGAAACCGCGAGGTCACCTCGTCACCGGAGTCCAGTCGCAGCCGCCACACATCCTCGGCGTCGTCGAACGTCGCGATGTGCACCTCGGTGCCGAACCGGATCCTGTCCCGCAGGCCGTACTTGGCGACGCAGTGTTCGGCATAGGACCGCAACTCGTGGCCCAGTGCATAGGTGCGAGACCAGTCCGGACTCTGTTCGAACGAGAACTGGTAGGAGAACGACGGGATGTCGACGCCGATGCCCGGATAGGTGTTCCAGTACCAGGTGCCTCCCGGCCCGTCACCCGCCTCGATGATGCGGTAGTCGCCGAGGCCCGCCCGGTCCAGCGCGATCGCCGCGCCGATTCCGGCGAACCCGGCGCCGACGATGAAGGTGTGGTGGTCGGGCTTCACGTCGCCTCCCGCAGGGCCCGCTGCAGCGCCGCCAACCCCCGTTCGGCCGCAGCCGTCGCCTCGGGCACCACACCGGCGTACCCGAGGTAGCCGTGCACCAGGGTCTCGGCGTTGTGCAGCTCAACGGAAACCCCTGCGGCGGTGAGCAATTCGCCGTAACGGATGCCATCGTCGCGGAGCGGGTCGTGGCCCGCCACGGCGATGTAGGCCGGCGGCAACCCGGTGAAATCGGTGGCGCGGCCCGGCGCCAACTCGGGCACCGGCTCCGTCAGCTCGCCGGCATACCAGCGGGACAGGCCGACCATCGCGGCGCGGCCGAGAATCGGCGCGTGGGCGTTCTCGAGCACCGACGGAAGCGAGAGGTCCTGCATCGTCACCGGGTACCACAGCAGCTGGAAGACGATCGGCGGTCCGCCGCGCTCACGGGCGCGCTGGGTCATCACCGCCGCCAGGTTGCCGCCGGCGGAGTCGCCGGCCACCGCCAGCCGGCTCGTGTCGGCGGCGAGGTCGGCGCCGTGCCCGGCTACCCACGTCAGCGCCGCCCACGCATCCTCGACCGCCGCGGGATACGGGTGCTCGGGCGCCAGGCGGTAGTCGACTGCAACCACCACGGCGCCGGCCGTCGCGGCGTGTCGCCGGCACTCACCGTCGTGGGTGTCGAGGTCGCCCATGGCGAACCCGCCGCCGTGGAAGAAGACCACGACCGGCGGTGCGGCCTCGTCGGTGTCAGGCCGGTACACCCGGATCGGGATGTCGCCGGCCGGGCCCGGAATCCGCCGGTCCTGCGTCCGCACCTCGGGGAGGATCTCTCGGCGGGGCAGGTCCCGGAACCGCCGGCGAGCCACGTCGACGCCCTCGTCGACAGAGAGCTGGAACGGCACGACGTCCAGTACCTTTCTCAGGATGGCGTCGATCGGAGGTTTCTCGTCAGCGACAGACACGACCTCACCGTACGCACACCGGCGGACCGTGTGGTTGTGGATTGCCGCGGCGGTCGTCGCGGCCGCTTACGGGGTGTTCCTGATCGCCACCGCGCTGGGGCTGCCGTCGGGGGCGGAGCTGACCGGCCGGTTCGCCGCCCAGCCCGCGGTGAAGGCACTGGCCGCGGTGCTGTTGGCGGTCGCGGCGGCCGGGCATCCGTTCCGCCGGGAACGCCGCTGGCTGGTGCCCGCGCTGGTGTTCTCCGCCGGCGGCGACTTCCTGCTGGCGATGCCGTGGTGGGAGCCGTCGTTCGTGCTGGGTCTGGCGTCGTTCCTCCTCGCCCACCTGTGCTTCCTCGCCGCCCTGGTCCCGCTAGCCACCCGGTCGACTCCGAGACTGGTGGCCGTCGCGATCACCGTCGTAGCGTGTGTGGCGCTGCTGGTGTGGTTCTGGCCGCGGCTGGTCGAGGACGGGATGGCCGTCCCGGTGACGGCGTACATCACCGTGCTCGGCGCCATGGTGTGCGCGGCGCTGCTGGCGGATCTGCCCACGCCGTGGATGGCGCTGGGCGCGGTGTGCTTCGCGGGGTCGGACGCGATGATCGGCATCGGCCGGTTCGTGCTCGGCTCCGAGGTGCTCGCGGTGCCGATCTGGTGGGCGTACGCCGCGTCGCTGCTGCTGATCACCGCGGGCTTCTTCTTCGGCCGCGCGGTAAACCGCCGGGAAACCCGATCACTCGCGCTGCCCGCCGAATGAGTTGGCATTTTCCAGCAGTGCGCGCAACCGGTCGATCGGCGCGCCTTCTTCGGGATTAAGGGTCAAGTCTGGCCCGGCTACATCGGGGTCGCCCAGCGGCAGGCCGTCGGGGCCGACCGGTCCGAGGATGCGTGGTGGATTCGGCGTGGCGGGTTCAGCCACTGGCAGCGGCTCTCCGCCACGCGGGTCCGGGGGCGGGGGTGATGGGGGAGGCGGTGGTGGCGCGGGCAGATTCTCGCCGGGCAGCGTCGGGAGTGGAGGCTGCGGATTCTCTCCTTGCGCGGGGGAGCTCTGTTGACCGATCGGAGGCAGCTGCGGTGGTTGGGGCGCGAAAACGCCTGGCGCCGGCGGCGCACCCGGTGCGGGCGGCGGTTCGGGTGTTGCGGTGGCGACCGCCGAAGGTGGCGGTGGTGGCGGTTGGCGCACTGCGGCCATCTTTCGATCCAACCGGTTCCGGGTGTCGGCCAGGACCGCGCGGCGTTCCTCGATGGGGTCACGGCTATCCGCGAAGCAACCCTGTGGTGCGTCATCAACGACGGTTGCAGCACTGGTGTACAGGGCTTCGGCCTCGCCGCGGCGACCCGTGCCTACGGCGAGGTCTGCGAGCGTTTCCCGGACGAGTTCGAGATTCACCCGGATAGCGCAGGAGGATTCGGTGTCGCTGTGATTCAGTGCGTCGGCGAATCGGACTTCGGCCTCGACGAGCCTGCCCTCCAGAACGAGCGTGTCCCCTTCGGCGAATCGGACGGCGGCGGGGTCCATGATGCCGAACAAGCTGAGCTTCTCCACGTTCTCCCGGAGCGCGGCGATGTCGTGGTCGTTGAACGCGTCGACGGCCGCCTGTCCCACGACGACGAACCTGATGATGACTGTCACCGCGAGCACGGCAAGGATCAAGATGGGGGTGGACAGGATCAGGAGGCGACGACGGGTGCGTACCCGGGTGCTGGGTGGGCTCCACCACGCGGCGATGCGACGACGAATGCGGGGGACAACCCTGCTCATCGGCTCTTTGCGCAACATCATCGCAGTGCGTCCCGGGCGGTGAAATCGGTGCGCGACATCCGGTTACGCCGGTACTCGCGAACCGTGAGGATGGCTTCCACAAGCAGCAGTCCGGCGGCGATGAGGGCGAACACCCAATACAGTTCCGTGCGCCCGATCAGCGGATCGCTGCCGGTCGGCTCGGTGGTGTCCGACATGAACGACGAGTTCACCGCGGGCAGCACCGGAGTGATCGACTGTCGCGCCTCGCGGCGGAAGTACGGCACGTCCATCGCCTCGGCGATGCTGCGCAGTCGCGGCTCGTCGAGTCCTGACCGGACGATCGCGCCAGTTGCGGGGTCTCCCAGATAGTTCTTACGCCCGTTGGCGAAGCTGTGCGGAATGGGGCCGCCGGCGACCGTGCCGTAGCCCAGCACGGCGCCACCGGCGAAGAGATCGGTGGGTACGTCGAACGGCCGCGGCTCCACCTCCGTTCCGGCGGCGCCGTCACCGAAGTAGAACACCAGGTTCTTCGCTTTCGGATAGTTGGCTTTCGCCACTTCGAGCTGCTGGCTCAGTACCCCCGCTGCCGCCGTCGGATCGATGAACGAGAACGCGTCGTAAGGGGTCAGCGCGTACGCCGAGAGGCTCTTGAGATAGGCCTGAAAGCTCCACTCGTCCTGGGACAGCGGCCAATTCACCGACGCCTCGGTGGCGAACCCGATGAGCCCGACTCGGGCGCCCCGGTACTCCTCGAGCAGAGCGGCGATGTCATCGCGGATGCCGGCCATCCTCGGCTCGCCGTCACCATAGTCTGGGATGCGTGAGGTGACCGACCGGTCGACCACAAGGAAGAGGTTGATGTCCGAAACGTACTCTGCGGACTCCGCGGTTGCCGGTCGTTGGTCGCCGTCTCCCGGGAGGCCGGGACAAAACGCAGCGAGCGCCAACAGCAGCGCGGCGAATGTCAACCCTGACCACCGAAGCACGACGTACCGGTAGCGCCCCGGTGCCGTGCGAGTCAGAAGGCGGTAGAGATTGGCGACCCGCACCACGACGATGATTCCGATGAACAGAGCGAGCACGCCTGCGGGCAGAACAGGAAGGAAGGTCATCGCCGCAACCCCAACAGCGACACCGACAGGAGGAGGACCGAGACCAAGGCGACAGACACTGCGGTCTGCGGAAAGTCGAGGTAGCGGGTTGTCGACTCTCCGACTACAGCGGCAGGCGGTGTATTGGCGGCGATCTCGTCGAGGTCGGCCTCCAGAACTCGACCGGTGCCACCGTCAGTCGTCGCCGTTCCGGCTGGGTTGTACAACGTGAACAACCCGCCCGACGAGTCGGTGAGGTCCCTGAGGGCGTCGTTCCCCGCCTGACTGGTCTGAGCGACATCGGCCCGGGATATCGCGTTGAGTTGGATGCCGCCGCGCTGCGCCATCGCCTTCACCTGGTTCTTGTCGTAGAGCGAGGGCCGCTTGTCGTCGGCACTGCGCAACTGTGTGTAGCCGAGATACACGAGCTGTCGACGGTGGTCGCTGGGCACGTCCGACTTGGGGAACCCGGTGAGGCACAGGGCCAGAACGTCTTCGAGAGTGGGGGCATAGTCGACGTACTCGACGGGGCGGGCGAATGCCTCGATGCCTCTGGCCAGCTCCAGACGCGCATCGACGGAGACATCGCCGCCCGTGTCGAGATCCTGTTGAATCTGCGCCAGATCCGCGAAGTACCGCAGGCGCTGCTCGGCATAGGTGCGATCGCGTGTCATCGGCATTGCCCGCAGGTCAGTTGAGGTGACACCGATCTGCTGGCTGGTGAACGAGCCCGTCCGCGATGCGTAAAAGCGCAACAGATCGGCGGTGGTCGGATCGGTCACCGGCTGGCCGATGCAGAGCATCACGTCCAGCGGATGGGCCGCCTCGTAACCGACATCGTCTGCGGCGAGATGTTGTGGACGCGCCGCGGCGACTACTGCGGCGATCAACGCCACCAGCAGCAGGCTGGCCGTAACGGCCATCGAGACCAGGTAAACGCGGTGTACGCGGGCGAATTCGGGCAGCCGTGTCAGACGGTCGACGTGCGCTAGTGGGCGAAGCCGGCGCTGCAACCGTTGTACGGGCATCAGCCACGCCGCCGCGCCACCAGCGACCAGAAGTAGGGCGGCGACGACGGCGATCGGCCACCATCTCAGCTCCATGTGCGAATCAACTCCTCCGCCGATCGGCCCAGCGCCGTGACATCGAGACGGGAGTCGCCGTTGAACTGGGCATCGTGGAAGGCGCGCAGAAGTGGGATGGCCCGTGCCAGCTCACCGTCAGCGAGATCTCCGAGGTGAAGCTTCCTGGCGTTGATGCCGGTGCGCATCGACAGGAACGTGCGCAGCGTCCGGCTGTACTGGGCGACGGCCTGCTCCGCCGAAATCGTCCGATCTCGATGTGCCTGGGTGGTGACCGCGACCGCCCTGGCGAAGCGCCGGCGGGTGAGACGGGAATGTACTCCGCGCAGGCCGGGCAGTGAACGCAAACGCTCCACGGGCAGTGTCCACACGAGCACCCCCGACACCCATGCCCCGGCGGTGATGACGATGACCGCAGCTAGGGCGATCCACCACCACGACGGCTGCAGTGGACCTCCGATGAACCGCAGCAGGTCATCTCCCGGCATGTCGGTACGCCTCCGCCAGTCGCGCTACGGCGCCGCGAATCTCGGTGCTTGCCGCAATCCGGACGAAGGGGATGCCACGCGTGAGGAAGAAGTCATCCACATCGGCAGCCCGCCGGCTTTCCGCCGCCCGGTATGCCGCCATGACCCGCGGGCCCAGCGTGGCGCCGTCAGGCACGAAGCGTCCGGTCGCGACGTCGTAGGCCTCCTGTTCGCCGAGCGGAGCCCCTATGGCGGGCATGTCGGTGACGGCAAGCCACACCATCTCGTGGATCCCGGTCAAACTCCTCACGATGGCATCGAGTTCGGGGGTGAGGTCGGGTTCATCGGAGACGACAGCCAGGAGCAGCCGACGGCGATGGCTTGTGGCGACATGGCCGAGCTGGGCGACGATCCCGCTGGTGGCGACATCGCCTCGGCTACGCACATAGAACTGCTCGAGCATGCCCTCGATGTGATTCTCGCCGCGGCGGCTTCGTACGGTGACGCTGCCGCGGGAATCCCCGTAGACCATGCCTATCTCGTCGGTGCGGCGCATCGCGATCAGGCCGATGGCTCCCATCACGGCGGTGGCGACATCGCGCTTGACCTCCCCGCTCGGTGTCAGCGCTGCCATGTCCCGTCCGGCGTTGCACACCAGCAGGATCTTGTGGTGCTTCTCGGTGACGAACCTCTTGACCAGGACCTCACCGGACCGAGCGGATGCGCGCCAGTCGATGTCGCGGATCTCGTCGCCAGGCACATACGGTCGGAGGTCGTCGAGTTCGAGGCTGCGTGTGTGCAGCATCGCGTAGTGCCCACCTTCGAGCATGCCGCGAGTGTCGTCGCCGAAGTGCTCTCGGGCGCGGTTGAGGTGTCTGCCCATGGCGTGAGTCAGGGCACCCGTACCGACTGCATGACGGCGTCGACGATGTCATCGGTGCTGACTCCGGCGCTGACGGCTTCGAAGCCGAGAATCAGCCGATGTCGCAGGACCCTGTGGGCGAGATCGCGAATATCATCCGGCAAGACGTGGTTTCGGCCCGCCAACAGAGCGGCTGCGCGAGTCGCCCGGCTGAAAGCGATTGTCGCGCGCGGGCTTGCGCCGTATTCGATGAGCCGGGCGAGGTGTTGCGGCAGGTACTGGGAAGGGTTACGTGTCGCGTGCACCACCTCGCTGATGTAGTGCACGAGAACAGGATCGAGGTGCACATTCTTCGTCAGGCGCTGCAGTATCTTCATCGTCTCAAGGCTGAGCACCGGCCGTTCCGGCTCGGAGCGATCAAACAGGCCTGCATCGAGTCGGAAGATGACTTCGGCTTCCTCACTGGGTGTGGGGTAACGGAGGACTTCCTTGAGCATGAACCGGTCGGTCTGGGCTTCCGACAAGGGATAGGTCCCTTCCTGGTCGACCGGATTCTGTGTGGCGATGACCAGGAACGGCTGTGGAATGGGATGGCTTTCGCCGGCGATGGTGGTCTGGCGCTCCTCCATGGCTTCGAGCATCGCGCTCTGGGTCTTCGCGCTGGAACGGTTGATTTCGTCGAGCAGCACGATGTTGGCGTGTACGGGCCCGAGCTGTACGACGAAGGAGTTGCTGTCGGAGTCGTAGATCTGGGTCCCCAGGATGTCGCTGGGAAGCAGGTCCGGCGTGCACTGGATGCGGTTGAATCGAGCGGAGACCGCGTCTGCCATCACTCGGGCCGCGGTCGTCTTGGCCAGTCCGGGTACCCCTTCGAGGAGGATGTGGCCACCGGTCAGCAGGCCGATGAGAAGCGTTTCGCGTAGATCCTCCTGCCCGACGACCTTGGTGGCGAAGGCCGCTGCGATGGCGGTCACCGCGCGGTGCGCGTTCTCCATGTCCGAGCCGTTGGGCTGTGCCCGGTTGTTCACCGGCGGCCTGCTGGCTGCCGTCATGACGGTTTCGTCGTCGTAGTGGGGTGCAGTCAATGGTCAGCCCTTCTTGAGTTCGAATGTCGCCGGTGTCACAGCGAGGTTGCCCACACCCTGGATCGGTACGGTGACGGTCTGATCCTGGACGCTCAGCCTCGGGTTCGTCGCCTGCGCTGACAGGCGGAAGTCCACACTGCCGCTGACGGTGAAGGTGCCGTCGGGCCCGAGGTCGCTGGCGATCACCTCGTCGGTGTTCGTGGGTGGTGTCCACGTCGCCGTCCCGTCGATGAGGAACGGGTTGTGCATGTAGCTCTGGGGACAGTCAGGGGGTGCGAGCTGTCGGGATTTCGAGCACTCGGCCATCAACGCCAGGATCGGCTTCTCCGCCTCTTTGAGTCCGGCGTCAGTGAATTCGAAGCCGTAGTCGACTACGGCGGAACCGTTCTGCATGGTGCTGCCGAGAAGGGGCACTGCTCCGATCAACTCCGTATCGACGTTGGGATTGGAGTTGCCGATGTCGACGATCCCGGGGAACAGGTTCGCACGCCCCGACTCGGGAAGCGGCTTGCCGAACAAGGTCGTGGTGTCGATCAACGATGTACCCGAGCTCACCTTGTCCCGTTCGAAATCGATGGCATACGTGGCGTATTCGAGCTTCCAGGTGCCGTCCGCGGACTGCTTGAGACGCAATTGCTCGTCGATCGCCTCGTCGCCGAAGGTCGCCAGCACGTGGACATCGCCTTCGGGCGTGGAGTCGATGATCTGCACATCGCTGATCGGGTTGGCTTCGATCTGCTTCTTCAGCACCTCGTCGGTCAGGAAGGTTCTGTCGGCCGGTTGGTTGATGGCGTAGGACAACGCTCCTTCGGCGTCGCCCCGGCTCAACGCCTCGAGGTAGCCCCGGACCGCGTCGCCGGCCGTGGTCGAGCTCGATTCGCGAGAGAATACGACGACCAGTGTCGCCACGAGCGCGACGATGCCCGCGGTCACCAAACCGACTGTCAGCCATACTCTCCTCCGTTTGGGAGACACTGCCGGATAGGGCGGTGGCGGCGGAGGACCGGCAGGAGGGTAGCTGCTGTGGGACCACCCAAAGTTGGGCTGGCCGGGGGTGGGCGCCTCGAACCCGGAAGGATGTGCCGACGGCCGCGGAACTCCGCCATGGGGTGCCGGGTGAGCCGGCGGGGGTCCGCCGCCGATCGGGTTGGACCCGCCGAACCTGCTGTCTCCGCCGGTGCTCGTCACGGCGTTCTCCTCTTCTCGGGAGCGTTCATTGAGGTGGCTCGTTGACGACGGCCGGCTCTTTGGAGATGTCGATTCGGTTCACCACCGACAGATCCACGATGAGCGGCACCGTCTGACCGTCACTGTTCTGGCGGATGGAGAACGGTACGTCCGGGACCGTACCGGTGACCATCACGTAGGTGAAGGCGCCGTTGTAGTCGTACTTCAGTCCGCGGAGATCCAGTGGACCAGTCAATTGGGTCGTGGCCGAGTCAAATTCAGGTTCGAAGTTCGTCAGCTTGGCGCATCCCGGTGTCTTCGGGACCGGGCTGTAGCACTTGCTGATCCACGCGCGCATCGCTTCCTCTGCGGCAGGGCGACCCTTCTCGTTCAAGGAGAACTTGAACTCCGGATGCTGTCCGAAGACTCCGCCGAGATCCAATCCGAGTGGCGCGGGCTTGTTCACGTCGATGTACGGGCTGGTGGTGCTGACGCTGAGCGCGCCGGGAAAGGCGTAGAAGTGGCCGGACTCGTCGAGCGGCTTGTCGAATATCCGCATAACGTGACCGACCGACCACTCGTCGTCGATGACACCCATCGGTTGTGCGTTGACGAAAGAGCTCTCCAGCTTCCACTCGCCGTTCACGGGGGTCACATTGATCTGTCCCTCGGTTCGCTGATCGCCGATCTTCGCGCTGACCCTCACCCCGACTCCGTCGCCCTGTTTGTGGGGCGTCTCGCTCAGGATCTCGATATCTCGCAGCGCGGCCATTTCGAGTTGTCTCTCGAGGATCTCGTCGGTCAGCAGATCTGAGGTCGCGGGCTCGGAGGCGCCCATGGCGAGGGCGGCCTCCGCATCGCCGCGTGAGAGCGCCTCCAGATACGCCCGTGCAACCTCGCCGGGGGTGCCCGTGGGGGCGCCTCCCTCGTCGTCGCCGGCGTTGAGCAGCACCGCTGCGACGACCACGATGACCAGCACCACCGCGGTGGCTGCGGATGCGGTGATGATCAACGGCCTGCGGCTCTTCGTCGGAGGCGGCGGTTGCGGACCCGGCGAATACGGGCCGCCGAACCCGTCGCCCGCCGGGTAGCCCGGTGCCGGACCGTATCGAGGCCCGGGATGGTGTGGTGGGTACGGCGCCCCGGAGCCCGGGTTCCTGAACGGCGAAGGAGTGCGGTCGGGGTCGGGCCCGGACCAGTACGGCGGGTGAGTCATTCGACGTCCATCTCGGTGCGGCGGCCGGCGCTAGTTTTCGAGCTTGATCGTGGGCGGGGCCTGCGTGAGGTCGACATCTCCGTACACGTATTCGCCGATCTGTCCGTGGTCTGGCTGGCCGGAGGTGGTCTGCACGGATACGGTGAACTCCACCTCGCCGTCGAATGAGGCGATGCCGGTGGCGGAATCGAGGAAGCCGGTGCTGATGTCGGCGTAGTCGGTGGGTGCGGTCCACTGCGCCGTCCCGTCGACGAGGTCCGCGCGCGACCCCGTGTCCTGCGGGCAATCCGGTGGCGCCAGCTGCTTTGACTCTGCGCACTTGTCGAACATGACCTTCAGCGCGTTGCGAACCGCTTCCACGCCGGCGGTGCTGACGTCGAAGTGCACTCCCGCGACGTCACTCATCCTCCAGATCTGCTCGAGCGACGGCGGCTCTTCATTGACCGGCTTGACGTCAAAATTCGGATTGGAGGAACCGAGGTCGAGCCAACCGGGAAAGGCGTACGCCTTGCCGGTTTTCGGGACGGGGTGTCCGAACACCGTCACGAACGGCAACATCGTGTCGCTGGTGAGCTCGTTCTTGCCGAAGTCGACCGTCATTGCGGCCGACTCCAGCTTCCAGCCGTCGCCTTCCGCCGGTTGGGGAAGCGTCATCTTCTGATCGGATTTTTTGCCGCCGAACTCTGCCACCACGTGAACAGTGTTGCCGATGTCGCTCAGGATTCTGATGTCTGTGATCGGATACTTCTCGATTTGTTTCTTGAGGATGTCGTCTGTCAGCAACGCCCTGTCCGGAACGGTGGCGTCGGAGAACGACAGTGCTGCTGCGGCGTCGCCTCGCGCCAGTGCCTCGAGGTAGCCGCGCACGGCAGCGCCAGCCGTGGGGGAACCGCCAGCGGAGTCCTCCCCTGCGGCGAAGACCACGATTCCTGCTATCACCAACAGCACCACAGCGGCCGCCGCTCCGAGGACCAAGATCATCCGTTTGCGACTGCGTCGCGGCGATGTCGACCTCGGAGCGATGACAGGCGGCGGATGGCCGGGGAAATGGCCGTGGAGCAGAGAGGGGGCGGAAGCCTGATTGGCGCTGAAGGACGGTTGCGGGCCTCCAGGAGGGGACGCGTGCGGCGGCGGCCACGCCTGCTCCTGCGGCAAAGTCGGCCGCGGTGGCGCCGGCTTCTCCCGCTCGGATTCCGACTCTTGTCGACGGCCGGGGCCGCCCGGGCCGAGTGGGTTCGCGCCGCCGAACCGGATCGAATCATCGTTCCCGGTCACAGCAACCCACTTCCTTCCGGCGGCAAGGCCCATTGATCGGCTGCAGAGATCGTAACCGCACCCGCGCGACCGCGTGGACAGATATTTGCCGGGCCCGCCAGCCCGACTCGCGACGGCATTGCCGGGCGCGGAACGGCCGCGCAGTAAACCGCCGGGAAACCTGAGCTAACAACCCCGAAACGTGGCGTCACTAGCGTCGCGCTATGAGCGGAACATCCGGATTCGGGCGCAGGGGATTTCTCCAGACGGCAGTGGTCGGTGTGGGGGCGGCCGCAGCCGTCGCGGCCTGCACCAGGAACACGTCGTCGGCCGAGACCGCCGAGCTGCCGTACTCGTCGATCCCGGTGCTGCAGCCGGGCCAAGGTGACCGCAGCGGTGACCACTACCTGTCGTCGTTGCCCGATCAGGTGCTGTGGGGTTTCGTGCCGACCGTGCACGCCACGCCGGTGCTGCGGATGCGGTCCGGGCAGACCATCACGATCGACGCGCTGTCGCACGAGGGCATCCTCGAAGACCAGGGCCGCAACCCCGTCGAGTACTTCGGCGGCCTGGGCGTACGCGAGCCCGATGTTCTGGAGGACGCGAAAGCCATTGCCGCCGAATACAACCGAACTCCCCGCAACTTCGCCAAGGACGGCCCGCACGTCGTGACGGGCCCGGTCTTCGTGGAGGGTGCCGAACCGGGTGACGTGCTGAAGATCGAGACACTCGAGACGACGCCGCGGGTGCCCTACGGCGTGGTGTCGAGCCGCCATGGCAAGGGGGCACTGGGCATGACGGCCGACAAGGCGGCGCCCGCGGGGATATCGCTCGCCGAGGTGATGCCCCCGCCGGACACCGACGGGCGGTCCCGCCCCGACCCCACCACGTGGGGTGACGTCTCGGTGTTCACCCCGGTGGAGCAGGGCCGCGGGGTGATGCCCGTCGGCACCGGCGGTTCGGTGCGCTTCCCGCTCAACCCGTTCATGGGGATGATGGGCGTCGCGTTCGCGCAGGACCACGGCCTCGATGCGCCCAACGCCAACTCGATCCCGCCGACGATCGGCGGCGGCAACATCGACATCAAACTGCTCGGCGTCGGGTCGACGTTCTACCTGCCCGTGTTCGCGCCGGGTGCGCTGTTCTACGTCGGCGACCCCCACATGGCGATGGGTGACGGGGAGGTGGCGCTGACGGCGATGGAGGGCTCGCTTCGCGGCACCTTCCGGCTCACCGTGTGCAAACCCGGATCCGGCGACGCGCCGAGCGTGGCCTACACGTACCCCTTCGCCGAGACCGAACAGGCCTGGATACCGATCGGGCTGTCCGATCCGGACGGTGGTGTCGGCGGGCAGGGCAGCGATCTCGACGTCGCGATGCGCCGCGCGGTCGTCAACGCCCTGGACTATCTGCAGCACGACCGCGGGATGGACCGCGCCACCGCCTACGCCTATCTGTCCGCCGCGGGCGACTTCACCATCTCCCAGGTGGTCGACCGCACCGTCGGCGTGCACGGACAGATCTACAAGGAGCACTTCGCGTCCTGATCGCTGGCGGCCCTTCGCTCGGGTGTCCGGGCCGTCTGCTAGAGGTGTCGGGTGACGAAAACCCGGCAGCCGGCCGAACACGAGCCGATCGCGCGCGTGCTGCCGATGCTGTCGGTGCCCCATCTCGACCGCGAATTCGACTACCTGGTGCCCGCCGAATGCTCTGATGACGCGCAGCCCGGCGTGCGCGTGCGCGTGCGCTTCCACGGCCGGTTGGTCGACGCCTTCGTGCTCGAGCGGCGCTCCGAGACCGACCATCCGGGAAAGCTGGGCTGGCTGGACCGCGTGGTCTCGCCACAGCAGGTGCTGACCCCTGACGTGCGCCGCCTCGTCGACGCAGTGGCCGCCCGCTACGCCGGCACCCGGCCCGACGTGCTGCGTCTGGCGGTACCGCCGCGGCATGCGAGCGTGGAGAAGAAACCTGCCGATGACCTGCCCCTGGTCGGCGTGCCGCCGATCGACCTCACCGCCTGGCGTGCCTACCCGCGCGCCGAACAGTTCCTCGGCGCGGTGGGTGAGGGGCGCGCCGCCCGCGCGGTGTGGCAGGCGCGGCCCGGCGAACGGTGGGCGGATCGGCTCGCAGAGGCCGCGGCGCTCACGGTGGGCAGCGGGCGTGGCGTGCTGGCGATCGTCCCGGACCAGCGTGACGTCGACGTGCTGCACGCCGCCGCCGTCGCACTCCTCGGCGACGAGCGGGTGGTGGCCCTGTCCGCCGGGCTCGGCCCGTCGCAGCGATACCGGCGCTGGCTTTCGGTGCTGCGCGGCGGCGCGCGCTTCGTGATCGGCACCCGCAGTGCGGTGTTCGCCCCGGTGTGCGACCTCGGGCTGGTGATCGTGTGGGACGACGGTGACGACAGCCTCGCCGAACCGCGCGCCCCGTATCCGCACGCGCGCGAGGTGGCCATGCTGCGGGCGCACCAGTTGCGCTGCGCGGCGCTGATCGGGGGCTACTCGCGCACCGCGGAAGCCCAGGCGCTGGTCCGCAGCCGGTGGGCACACGACCTCGTCGCCCCTCGCGCGGCGGTGCGGGCGGCGGCACCGCGCGTGATCGCCCTGGAGGACAGCGGTTTCGAGCAGGAGCGCGATCCGGCCGCACGCACCGCGCGGCTGCCCTCGGTGGCGCTGCGTGCTGCCCGCACCGCCCTGCAGGCGGGCCGGCCGGTGCTGGTGCAGGTGCCCCGGCGGGGGTACCTGCCCGCGCTGTCGTGTGCCCGGTGCCGGGCCATCGCCCGCTGCAGACACTGCACCGGACCTTTGTCGCTGCTCGAGCGCGACGGCGCGGCGATGTGCCGGTGGTGTGGCCGCGAGGAGCTCGGATTACGTTGCAGCCGTTGTGGATCGGAGTCGGTTCGGGCGGTGGTGGTGGGCGCGCGCCGGACCGCCGAAGAGCTGGGGCGTGCCTTCGCGGGGACACCAGTCATCACCTCCAGTGGTGAAGCGATGGTGGGAGCCGTCGCCGATGAGCCCGCACTGGTGGTCGCCACCCCTGGCGCCGAACCCGAGCCCGCCGCCGGGTACGGCGCCGCGCTGCTGCTCGACGGCTGGGCCCTGCTCGGCCGTGAGGATCTGCGGGCGGCCGAGGACACCCTGCGCCGGTGGATGGCGGCCACCGCGCTGGTGCGCTCCCGCGCGGACGGCGGCGTGGTCACCGTGGTCGCCGAATCGGCGATCCCGACCGTGCAGGCGCTGATCCGGTGGGATCCGGTCGGGCACGCCGAATCCGAACTCGACTCGAGATCCGAAGTGGGACTGCCGCCGGCCGTGCACATCGCCGCCGTGGACGGCGCCTTCGCCGCGGTGACTGCGCTGCTCGAGACCGCGGACCTGCCGGACGACGCGGAGTCGCTGGGGCCGGTCGATCTGCCCGTCGGTGCCCGGCGACCGCCCGGCACTCCGGCCGACACCCCGGTGAGCCGAATGCTGGTGCGGGTGCCGCGGGATCGCGGCCTGGCGTTGGCGGCGGCCCTGCGGCGGGGGACCGGTGTGCTGAGCGCCCGCCACGACTCCGAGCCGGCCCGTGTCCAGATCGACCCGTTGCACATAGGGTGAGGCCCACCGGCGCCGACCGCCGGTTCGCCACGGCCACCGGTGAACCCGACGCAGTCGTGGGCCTGCCGGCGGGCGGCGTTTCAGACGTTGAGCTGCGCTGTGTACTCGGCGTCCGCCGCGTAGGCGGCCTCCCGCCGACCCTCCAGGGACGCGAGTCGGTCACGGACCGTGGCGGTGACGGTTTCGTAGGCGTCGGAGTTCAGCAGCAGGCGCAACGGTGGGTTGCCGGAGAGAGCTGCCTCGATCACGGCGTGGGCGACACCGGACTGGCTGGCGACCATGTCCTCGATCGGGGCCGGGGGAGTGTCGGCCGGACCGCCACGGTAGGGCTCGCTGAGCGGGACCCGCGCGGCCTCGTCGTAGAAGCCCGTCCGCACCATCCCGGGTTCCACGAGCACCGTCTTGATCCCGAACGGCTCGATCTCGGCCGCCAGCGCCTCGAAGTACCCCTCCACTCCCCACTTGGTGGCGTGGTAGATCGCGAAGCCGGGGAATGTGATGTGGCCGCCCATGCTCGACATCTGGACGAAAACGCCCCCGCCCTGTTCACGGAGGTGCGGAACCGCACGGCGGGCGAGCTGGATGGATCCGGTCAGGTTCGTGGCGATCGCGCCCTCGACCTGCGCGTCAGTGAGGTCCTCTGCGGCGCCGAAGACACCGAGACCGGCGTTCGAGACGACTACGTCTATGCGCTCGTGCTCGGCGAACGCCTGCGCCATCACGTCCTCGATCTGGGCGTTGTCCGTCACGTCCAGGCGCGCGCGCCACAGCCGGTTGCCGAACTTGTCGGCGAGGTCGTCGAGCTGCTCGGGGCGGCGCAGTGTGGCGGCGACATGGTCACCGCGTGTCAGGGCCTGCTCGGCTATTTCACGGCCGATGCCGCGGGATGCTCCAGTGATGAGCCAGGTGGTCATGTTCTTCTCCCGGATGGGTTGTGGTGGGTGTCGGCAAGGATTGCCGGTGTCAGTGAGTGGCTGGTGTCAGCCGCCGGTCGCGGCGTTCACGGCGCGCACTGCTGCGTCGGGGGAGGTGCGCAGCGCCTCGTAGATGTCCTTCGTCAGACCGGCGTGGACTTCGAACTCGTCGCGCTCCAATGCGTCGAACAGCTCGGCGACCGCGTCGGAGGCGGACACCTTCTGGTCCGAGATGACACCGGCCGAGAAGGGCGAGTCGACAAGCGGGGCCATGAACTCGAAAACGCTGACCGGCGAACCGTCGCGTTCGAGCTGTAGACGGACCGACTGGGTCAGAGAGTGCAGCGCGGCCTTGGTTGCGCTATAGGTCGGGTTGGTGATGTCCGGGGCGAAGGCGACTCCGGAGGTGGTGATGATCAGCGCAGGGGCGGCCTGCTGCCGCAGCAGCGGAACCAAGCCGTCGATCAGACGGACGGCCGAAAGGTAGTTCGTCCGCATCTCGACTTCTGCATGGGCAGCCGCGTCCTCGGTGCCGAACAGCTTGTAGGTGTGGGTCACCCCGGCGTTCAGCAGCACCGTGTCGAGGTCCGGGTGTTCCGCGGCGACGGTCTTCACCAGGCGCGCGATCTGCCCCGCGTCGGAGATGTCGCAGGGGAGGGTGACGGCGCCCGGGAGGCGCGCCGCTTCGGTGCGCAGGCGCTCCGCGTTGCGGGCGACCATGATGACGTGGCTGCCCAAGGCGCTGAATCGCTTGGCGGCTTCCAGGCCCATGCCGGTGCCCGCACCTGTGATCAGTACCGTGCGTCCTGTCGTCTTCATTTGTATTCAGCTTCCTTGCCGTTGAATCCGGCGTCGTTGAATCCGGCGTCGTTGAGTCCGGCATGACCTGTGTCGGATGCCAGCTCTCGTGTCGGGTTGGCGGTCGCGATGGGCCGGAGGGTCAGCGTCTGTAGCGCACCTGTCAGAAGCGGGGCCACCCGCTCCACGGTGCCGTTGTTGAGCACGAGGTCCTCGTGCCGCCGTGCGCTTGAGGCGCGGGCCCAGGTCTCGATCACGTAGAGGTTCTTGGGGTCGTCCTGGTCAGCAAAGACCTCGTAGCTGAGGTGACCGGGCTCGGTCACGACCGACGCCGCGAGAGCACGCAGCTCGTTTTGGAGCCTTCGGGCTGCCGAGTCGTCGACGGCGGCGAACTGAGTGACCAGGCAGACCGGTCCCGAGCCGGGCCCGGCGTGGTCAGGCCTCCGGTCGGGATGCAGGTCGCCGTCCGCGGGTCCGATGGCGCCTTCTGCTGACGGGGTCACTGGATTTCTCCTTTGTGTTTGCGGCGGGAACATCTCCAAGATGGCCCTAACGATTCATGCGCACAACTGACGGTTTTGCATCGCAACCATGCGATATGCGTATGGCAGAGCGGGGGCTTCCACGGGCCGAGCCGATATCGACGAGGGCCGTGCTTCGCCCTAGACCTGTAGCGCAATCTCGCCGACACCGAGAACAGTTGGCCTTCGCCCGCCAGTACTACAACGACGCGGTCGCCACCCTGAACCGGCTCGTCGCGAGCATCCCGTGGATGTTCGCCGCGGGACCCGCCGGGGTGTCGGAGCGTGAGCACTACCAGACGGCGCGATGAGCGCTCCCTAGACTGTCTCGGTGCGTCTCGTCTTCGCAGGCACCCCCGAGCCCGCCCTGCCCTCGCTGCAGCGGTTGATCGCGTCTCCCCGCCACGAGGTGGTTGCGGTGCTGACCCGCCCCGATGCGGCGGCCGGCCGGCGCGGCAAGCCCACGCCGTCGCCGGTCGCGCAGGTGGCGCTCGACCACGACATTCCGGTGCTGCGGCCGCCGAAGCCCAACTCCGAGGAGTTCGTCGCCGAACTGCGCGAACTCGCGCCGGACTGCTGTGCCGTCGTCGCATACGGGGCACTGCTGTCGGAACGACTGCTGGCCGTGCCGGCCCACGGTTGGATCAACCTGCACTTCTCGCTGCTGCCCGCCTGGCGGGGTGCCGCCCCGGTGCAGGCCGCGATCGCCGCGGGTGACTCGGTGACCGGCGCGACCACGTTCCTCATCGAGCCGGCACTGGATTCCGGTCCGGTGTACGGGGTCGTCACCGAGACAATCCGCCCGGCCGACACCGCCGGCGAACTGCTCACCCGGCTCGCCGATTCCGGCGCGCATCTGCTCGAGAGCACCCTCGACGGTATCGCCGACGGCCGCCTGCAGGCGGTCCCGCAACCGGCCGACGGCGTGACCGTCGCACCGAAGATCACCGTCGAGGAGGCCCGGGTCCGCTGGGATCTGCCCGCCCATGTGGTGGACCGCCGGATCCGCGCCGTCACCCCGAATCCGGGTGCATGGACGTTCGTCGGGGAGGTGCGGGTGAAGGTGGGACCGGTCACCGTCGAGCCCGCGGACCCCCTCGCGCCGGGCGAGATACGGGCCACCAAGGACGCCGTGCACGTTGGCACCGCCTCGGCGCCGGTGCGTCTCGGTACCGTCCAGCCGCCGGGTAAGAAACCCATGAACGCCGCCGACTGGGCGCGCGGCGCCCGGCTCGACGCATCGGTGCGCGCGCAGTGACCCGCCCGCCGCAACGCCCGCAGCGCAATCGTCCGCGGCGCAAACCGCTCGATCCGGCGCGGCGCGCAGCGTTCGACGTATTGCGCGCGGTATCCGAACGCGACGCCTACGCCAACCTGGCGCTGCCCGCACTTCTCAGCGAGCGCGGCCTCGACGGACGCGACGCCGCGTTCGCCACCGAACTCACCTACGGCGCCTGCCGCAGCCGCGGTCTGCTCGACGCAGTCATCGCGAGCGCCGCCGGACGGCCGGTGGACCGGATCGATCCGGTGCTGCTCGATCTGCTGCGACTCGGGGCCTATCAGTTGCTGCGCACCCGTGTCGAACCGCACGCCGCGGTGTCGACCACCGTCGAACAGGCGGGAATCGAATTCGATTCTGTGCGAGCAGGATTCGTCAACGGGGTGCTGCGCAAGATCGCCGGCCGCGACGAGGCGTCGTGGGTGGCCGAGCTGGCGCCGCCCGCGGACACCGATCCGGTCGGGCACATCGCGTTCACCCACGCGCACCCGCGCTGGATCGCGCAGGCGTTCACTGATGCGCTCGGCGCCCGCGCCGGTGAACTCGACGCACTGCTCACCAGCGACGACGCGCGCCCCGTCGTGCACCTCGCGGCCCGCCCGGGTGCGCTCACCGCCGAGCAACTCGCCGACGAGGTCGGCGGCACCGTGGGCCGCTACTCGCCGTATGCGGTGTACCTGCCCGGCGGTGACCCGGGCCGCCTCGACCCGGTCCGCGACGGCCGTGCCCTGGTGCAGGACGAGGGGAGTCAACTGGTGGCCCGCGCGCTGACCCTGGCTCCCGTCGACGGCGACGGCGGGCGCTGGCTCGACCTGTGCGCGGGTCCGGGCGGCAAGACGGCGCTGCTGGCCGCACTCGCCCCTGGCCCGATCACCGCGATCGAACCGGCGCCCCGGCGGGCCGAACTGGTCGAGCAGAACACCCGCGGCCTCGACGTGACGGTGCTCCGGGTCGACGGCCGCGATCCCGGTGTGGAACCCGGCTTCGACCGGGTGCTCGTCGACGCGCCGTGTACCGGCCTCGGCGCGCTGCGGCGACGGCCCGAAGCGCGGTGGCGCCGCCAGCCCGGTGACGTACCGGTGCTGGCCCGGTTGCAGCGCGAACTGCTGGCGTCGGCGATCCGGCTCACCCGCCCCGGCGGTGTCGTGCTGTACGCGACGTGTTCGCCGCATCTGGCCGAGACCGTCGGCGTGGTCGCCGATGCGCTGCGCCGCCACCCGGTCACGGCACTGGACACCCGGGCGATGTTCGATCCCGTCGACGATCTCGGTGACGGTCCCTACGTTCAGCTCTGGCCGCACCGGCACGGTACGGACGCGATGTTCGCCGCAGCGCTGCAAGTAACCTGATCACCATGGCGCAACCCCTCATCGCACCGTCGATCCTGGCCGCCGACTTCGCCCGGCTCGCGGAGGAGACCGCCGCGGTCACCGGCGCGGACTGGCTGCACGTCGACGTCATGGACAACCACTTCGTGCCCAATCTCACCCTCGGGTTGCCCGTCGTGGAATCCCTGCTGAAGGTCACCGACATCCCGATGGACTGCCACCTGATGATCGAGAACCCCGAGCGGTGGGCGCCGCCGTACGCCGAGGCGGGGGCCCACAACGTGACATTCCACGCCGAAGCGACCCATGATCCGATCGCCGTCGCCCGCGACATCCGTGCGGCAGGCGCCAAAGCCGGGTTGTCGGTGAAGCCCGGCACCCCGATCGACCCCTATCTGGAGATCCTGCGGGAGTTCGACACCTTGCTCGTAATGTCCGTCGAACCGGGTTTCGGCGGGCAGAAGTTCATCCCCGAGGTGCTGGCGAAGGTGGGTATCGTGCGTCGCCTCGTCGACGCCGGTGAGTTGACGGTGCTGGTCGAGATCGACGGCGGTATCAACGAAGACACCATCGTCGCCGCGGCGGAGGCCGGCGTCGACTGCTTCGTCGCGGGTTCCGCCGTGTACAGCGCCGAGGATCCGGCCGCGGCGGTGCGTTCGCTGCGCAGCCAGGCCGCTTCTGCGTCCAAGCATCTGTCTTGCTGACCCCCGAGGCCGCCATGCGGCTGGCCATCGATCAGGCCGAGCAGGTCAAGGGCGCCACCTACCCGAATCCGCCTGTGGGCGCGGTCATCCTGGATACCGACGGGCAAGTCGCCGGTGTCGGGTCGACGCAACCCCCGGGCGGCCCGCACGCGGAGGTGGTGGCGCTGCGCCGCGCCGGCAGCAGGGCGGCGGGCGGCACCGCGGTCGTCACACTAGAGCCCTGCAACCACCACGGGCGGACCGCGCCGTGTGTGGATGCCCTTCTGGCCGCGGGGGTTTCGGCGGTCGTGTACGCGGTCGCCGATCCCAACCCGGTGGCGGCCGGGGGAGCGGCCAGGCTCGGCGAATCCGGTGTCACGGTGAGCGCGGGCGTGCTCAGCGAGGCGGTGGCCGGCGGAGGGTTGCGCGAGTGGCTGCACAAGCAGCGCACCGGAATCCCGCACGTGACATGGAAATTCGCCACCAGCGTGGACGGCCGCAGCGCCGCCGCCGATGGCAGCAGCCAGTGGATCACCAGTGAGGCGGCCAGGGCGGACGTGCACCGGCGCCGGGCGGTCGCCGATGCGATCGTGGTCGGTACCGGCACGGTGTTCGTCGACGATCCGGTGCTGACCGCGCGGCTGCCCGACGGCAGCCTCGCCGAGCGTCAACCGCTGCGGGTGGTCGTCGGTGAGCGGGAGATCTCGCAGGATTCCCGTGTGCTCAACGACGATTCGCGCACCATGGTGATCCGCACCCGTGATCCGCACGAGGTGCTGCGGGCGTTGTCCGACCGCACCGACGTCCTGCTCGAGGGTGGCCCCACGCTGGCCGGCGCTTTCCTGCGGGCCGGGGTGATCGACCGGATCGTGGCCTATGTCGCGCCGATCCTGTTGGGTGGACCGATCACCGCGGTCGACGACGTCGGCGTGTTGAGCATCGCGCACGCCCAGCGGTGGCGCTTCGACGGGGTCACCCCCATCGGGCCGGACGTGCTTCTCTCGCTGATCCCCGAGTGACTAGGCCGTTTCCCGGCTGTTCACGGTCAGGGAGTCAATTCGGTGGCCCGCGTCGTTAGACTTTGTGACGGAGCGCTTTCACCGACGATGTGCGCGCGATGAGCACTGACCGAAGGACGTGAGCGTGACAGCACTGCAGGACTGGCTGAGTTTCCCGACGGTGGCACCCCGCGCTGTGGGGTCGTTCGTCTGGGGGCCGCTGCGCAGCGTGCTGCCCGGCCGTTCCGACGAGCAGGAGGACCCGCGCCTGATCAGTCCCGGTATCGAGCGCTGCTGACTCAGGTCTCGTGTCGGTGCCTGCCGGGCGGGGTCTGCCGCGGCAGCTGGGTGGTCTGATCGCTGTCCGTCGGCTGCGCTGCCACATTGATGAACTGCGTGGGCGCGTCATCACCGATGTCACCGTCACCGATGTCGCCGGCCCCAGGTTCGTCCGCGTGCTCGTGCCGGCCGCTGATCAGTAGGCCGAGCAGTGCGCCCACCACGCAGACGATCGTGGTGACGATGAAGATGTCGCCGAACTGCAGCACGTAGGCCGCGCGGTAGCGGTCCGCTTCGGCGGCCAACCGTTCGACCAACGTATCGGCCCCGGGCGGGAACGGCAGCGTCTGAAGGTGCTGGTTGAGCCGGTACAGACCCCACGCGGACAGGGCCGCGATCCCGATCAGCATGCCGATCATGCGGGACACCACGACGGCGGCCGAGGCGATGCCGTGCTGTGCGGCGGGCACCACGCGCAGCGTCGCCGACGTCAGGGGCCCGATCACCAGGCCGAGGCCGATCCCGGCGATCACCAGGTCGGTGTCGAGGACGGGCAGGCTGACGAAGCCCAGGTCGTGGCGGGACGACAACAGGTCGACCGGCCACTTGCTGATCAGGAAGTAGCCGCCCGAGGCGATCAGCAGGCCGGCGAACGCCACCATCCGGTCACCGATGCGGCTCGCCAGCCATCCGCCGAGGAGCGCGCCGATGGGCAGCGCCACCAGGAAGCGCAGCAGCAGGAAGGCGGCCTGATTCTGATCCTGGCCGAGGATGCCCTGCCCGAACAGTTCGACGTTGACCAGCGTCACCATCAACGCCGCGCCCGCGCACAGCGACGCACCGAGCGCCGCCAGGAACGGCCGGAAGTGCACACCGGCCGGTTCGATCAGCCGGGTGCGTGCGAAGCGTTCCCACACGAAGAAGGCGATCGCGGCCGCCGCCGCGCCGATGAGCACCGGCGGACCCCACGTCGGCAGGATCTGCTTCCCGTCGGGCGCCGGGTTGTAGAGCCCGATGACGGCGAGTCCCAGTGCGAGCGCGAGCAGCAGACCACCCATGACGTCGACCCGTTCGGGCTGGTCGGGTTTCTGCCGGGCCGGGAGGCTGAAGTGGATCATCACCATCGCGATGGCCGCGAGCGGCACGTTGATCCAGAAGACGTCGCGCCAGGTGTTCAGCGCGGCCACCACGGCGATGCCGTAGAGCGGCCCCAGCACGCTGCCCAGTTCCTGGGCGGCGCCGATCCCGCCGAGCACCGAGGCCCGGTTGCGGGCGGACCACAGGTCCGCGGCCAGCGCCAGGGTGACCGGGAGCAGCGCGCCACTGGCGGTGCCTTGAATGGTGCGGCCGATGACCATCGGGATCAGGTCGCTCGACAGCGCGGTGATCACCGAGCCGACCGCAAACCCGGCCAGGCTGAGCTGCAGGACGAACTTGCGACCGAACCGGTCCGACGCACGGCCGAGCAGCGGCATGGCGGCGATGTAGCCGAGCAGGTACCAGGTGATGATCGGCGTGACCCGCTGGATCTGGTTGATCGCGATGCCGATGTCGAACATGATGTCGCGGATGATCGTCACCACGACATAGGTGTCGAGGGCGCCGAGCAGGACCGCGAGGCTTCCCGCGCTGATCGCGATCCGGCGGCTCCGGCTGGTGATCGCCGAATCGGACACGTTGGTCGGCATCACACCGCCGGCTTTGTGACGGTGACCTGCTTACCCCAGTCAGACAGGGTCATGGTGACGCTGTTGCCGGGGCTGGGCTCCAGCTTGACCTGCGCCAGGTTGTGGCTGCCGTCCTCTTCGATCCACGCCGTCGCGGGTACCGGGCCGGTCGCACCGATCTGCGGGGCGATCGCATTGACGGCGTCGGCGCTGACGGTGCCGGTGACGCGCACCGTGTCCACGCCGCTGACGTTCTCGCGGCCGTCGGCCTTCGGATCGCTGAAGTTGGCAAGCACGTTGGCCAGGCCCTTGTCGGGGCTGAGGATGGCCGCGACGTCGTAGATGTCGGCGGCGGGGCCGAAGTCCTGGAAGCTGCCGGCGCTGATGGCGCCGTACAGGTTGCCGTCGGCGACCACGAACTCGACACCGTCGAGACGCTGCCCGAGGAAGACGATGTTGGCCTTTCCGGAGGCGGCGACCGCGGGGGTGTTGGTCAGATCGCCTTCGAGCGATTCGATCGGCAACTGTTCGATGGTGCCCTGCACCGTCAGCTTCAGGTGCACGCTCTGCAGGTCACGGGTCGTCTGGGTGGATTCCTGCACCAGTTGCGCCGCGTCGGGTAGCGGTTTGTCCGCGTTATCGGAGGACGAGGAGCAGCCGGCGACGAACAGCGCGGCGGCGAGGAGGACGGCGATGAAGGCCTGGGCAGCATGGCGAGAGCTCGTCGGCATGACTGCATCGTAGAGGGTGACCGGCCGAGGACCCGGTTTGCGCTGCGGCGCGGACACGGCACTGCGGGTACTAGCCTGGTCGGGTGTTCACGGGAATCGTCGAAGAAGTGGGCGAGGTCGTCGGCAAAGAAGATCTCTCCGATGCGGCGCGGTTGGTGATCCGCGGCCCGGTCGTCACCGCCGACGCCGGCCACGGTGACTCGATCGCGGTCAACGGGGTGTGTCTGACCGTCGTCGAGATCCAGCCCGGCGGGGTTTTCAGCGCCGATGTGATGGGTGAGACCCTGGATCGCTCGAGCCTGGGCGACGTCGGGGTCGGCAGCCACGTCAACCTCGAACGCGCCGCGGCGGTCAACAGCCGGCTCGGTGGACACATCGTGCAGGGCCACGTCGACGGAACCGGTCATGTGATTGCGCGCACACCGTCGGAGAACTGGGAGGTGGTGCGCATCGCGCTGCCTCCGGCGTTGGCGCGCTACGTCGTGGAGAAGGGGTCGATCACCGTCGACGGGGTGTCGCTGACCGTGTCTTCGTTGGGCCGTGCCTCGGAAAACGACTGGTTCGAGGTGTCGTTGATCCCCACCACGCGGGAGCTCACCACGCTCGGAACCGCGCCCGTCGGCACCCAGGTGAATCTGGAGGTCGACGTCATCGCCAAGTACGTCGAACGGCTGATGAGCGCTTCCAGCGAGTGACACTGAGTAACACCGGCAATATTCGATGCGCTCCAGTGGTTCATACTGAGGCGAGACGTTGATTTTTCCTGGTTCCGCGCGTTCGGGGACCGGTAAGGGTGGCAGACAATGACCAGGCTCGATTCGGTCGAACGGGCGATCGCGGACATCGCGGCCGGTAAGGCCGTCGTCGTGATCGACGACGAGGACCGCGAGAACGAAGGCGATCTCATCTTCGCCGCGGAGAAGGCCACTCCGGAACTGGTCGCGTTCATGGTCCGCTACACCTCCGGCTATCTGTGCGTACCGCTCGACGGTGCCATCTGCGACCGGCTCGGGCTGCTGCCGATGTACGCGGTCAACCAGGACAAGCACGGCACCGCCTACACGGTCACCGTCGATGCGAGACACGGTGTGGGAACGGGTATCTCGGCATCCGACCGGGCCACCACCATGCGTCTGCTCGCCGATCCGACCAGTAACGCCGACGAGTTCACCAAACCCGGCCACGTGGTGCCGCTGCGCGCGAAAGACGGTGGTGTGCTGCGTCGCCCGGGCCACACCGAGGCCGCGGTCGATCTGTCCCGGCTCGCCGGGCTGCAGCCGGCGGGCACCATCTGCGAAATCGTCAGCCAGAAGGACGAAGGCGCGATGGCGCAGACCGACGAGTTGCGGATCTTTGCCGACGAGCACGATCTGGCGCTCATCTCGATCGCCGATCTGATCGAGTGGCGGCGTAAGCACGAACGGCACATCGAGCGCATCGCCGAGGCCCGCATCCCCACCCGACACGGTGAATTCCGCGCGGTCGGCTACACGAGCATCTATGACGACGTCGAACACGTCGCGCTGGTCCGCGGTGACGTGGCCGGTCCCCACGGCGACGGCCACGACGTCCTGGTGCGGGTGCACTCCGAATGCCTGACCGGTGACGTCTTCGGTTCCCGGCGCTGCGACTGCGGCCCGCAACTCGACGCCGCGATGGCCATGGTCGCCCGTGAAGGCCGCGGCATCGTGCTCTACATGCGCGGTCACGAGGGCCGCGGCATCGGCCTGATGCACAAGCTGCAGGCCTACCAACTGCAGGACGCCGGCGACGACACCGTCGACGCGAACCTCAAACTGGGGCTACCGGCGGACGCCCGCGACTACGGCATCGGCGCGCAGATCCTCGTTGACCTCGGGGTGCGGTCGATGCGGCTGCTGACCAACAACCCGGCGAAACGGGTCGGACTGGACGGTTACGGATTGCACGTCATCGAACGGGTGCCGCTGCCGGTCCGGGTCAACGCCGAGAACATCCGCTATCTGATGACCAAACGGGACCGGATGGGCCACGATCTCGCCGGACTCGACGAATACGACGAGGCCACCAGCATGGACGACTACGACGAAGGTGTGTACCTGCTCGGCGACCGCCGCCCGACCGATCACGGCGGTGCCCGTTGAGCGGTGGCGCGGGAGTACCGGATCTGCCACAGATCGACGGTTCGACGCTGAAGCTGGGCATCGTGGCGAGCACCTGGCACGAGACGATCTGCGACGCACTGCTCGACGGTGCGCTCAAGGTCGCCGCCGAGGCCAACGTGAATGACCCGACGGTGGTGCGCGTGCTGGGTGCCATCGAAATCCCGGTCGTCGCACAGGCGTTGGCCGTCGAGCACGACGCAGTGGTGGCGCTCGGCGTCGTGATCCGCGGGCAGACGCCGCATTTCGACTACGTGTGTGATGCGGTCACCCAGGGCCTGACGCGGGTGTCGCTGGACGCCTCGACGCCGATCGCCAACGGGGTGCTGACCACCAACACCGAGGAGCAGGCGCTCGACCGGGCCGGGCTGCCGGATTCGGCCGAGGACAAGGGCGCCCAGGCCGCCGCCGCGGCGCTGTCCACCGCGCTGACCCTGCAGGGGCTGCGCGGCCGATCATGAGCGACGGGCGCCCCGGGAGCGAGTGGGATGTGGTGATCCGGCCACACCTCACGCCCTACTTCGCCTACGCCGCGGCCGCGGTGATCGTGGCCGCGCACGTCACCGTCGGATTGCTGCTCAAGATCCGTTCGAGCGGCGTCATCTTCCAGACCGCCGACCAGGTGGCGATCGCGCTGCTCGGCGTGATCATCGGCGGGGTGGTGACACTGTTCGCGCGCCCCCGGGTGCGGGTCGGCCCGCGGGGCCTTTCGGTCCGGAACCTGTGGAGCGACCGGGTTCTCGAGTGGTCCGACGTGGTCGGGGTGTCGTTTCCGCGCGGTGCGCGGTGGGCCCGGGTCGACCTGCCCGACGACGAGTACATCCCGCTGATGGCCATCCAGGCCGTGGACAAGGACCGCGCCGTGCAGGCGATGCGGCAACTGCGCGACGCGATGGCGCGCTACCGCTCACACACTCAGTGACATCGCCAGCTCGTGGCGCGGTCCCACGAGCGCGGCCGCGACACGGAAACCCAAACTCTCGTACACCCCACGCGCCACCGCATTGTCGGCGGCGACCCGCAGCGTCACCGTGTGCACCCGCTGGTGGCGCGCCCAGTCCACCGCCGCCTCGACCAGCAGACGCGCCAGCCCGTGTCCGCGCGCCTCGGGGTCGAGCCACAGCGAGTAGAGGTAGACCGACTCCGGATTCTCGTGCTGTGCGCTGATCAGCCCGACCGCTCGGCCGTCGATCACCACGGCGAACTGTGCGTGCTCCCGTAACCGGCGACGCCACTGCGCGGCGGTGTAGGACGACTCGTGCCGGTACTGGGGGTCGTCGACGCCCAGCGAATCGGTCAGCGCCTTCAACCGCACGACGGCGAACTCCCGCCAGTTCGCTTCGGTCAGCCTGGTCACGTGCGGTGCGCTCACCGCGCGTCGCCCATGACCATTCCCTCGCGACGGGGGTCGGCGCCGCCGATCCAGCCCGGCTGGTCACGGACGATCGCGGACAGTCCGCTGGACTGGTCGGCGAGGTCGACGCGGTGACCCAGCTTGCGCAGACCCGTCACGAGCGGATCGTCGTCACCGTTGTTGGCGACGTCGACGTTGGGATGTTCACCGCCGACGTTGGTCTCGGGGGTGTTGTCGGACCCGAAGTCCACCATGCCCACCGCCTGCTGCGGATCCAGACCCCAATCGAGCATTCCCACAACGGTTTTCACCACGAACTGGATGATCACCGCGCCGCCGGGTGAGCCGAGCACCGCGTAGAGCGGTCCCCTGGTCCCGGGCGGGCCCGCCGCCGTGTCGAACACCAGCGTCGGGGCCATGGTGCTGCGCGGCCGCTTACCGGGTTCCAGTCGGTTGGCGACCGGCACACCGTCCGGGCCCGCCGGTTCGGCCGAGAAGTCGGTCAGCTGGTTGTTCAGCAGGAACCCGTCGACCATGTGGAACGAGCCGAACGCCGATTCCACGGTGGTGGTCAGGGACGCCGCGTTGCCGTAGGAGTCGACGATGCTGACCTGGCTGGTCCCGTGTTCCGGCGGCTGCGGCGTCGGGGCGGCCGGCGGCCCGAACTCGCCGGGTTTGGCGGTGCCCATACTGCGCTGTTCGGAGATCAGCGCGGACCGGCCCGCCAGATAGGCGTTGTTGAGCAACGTGTCCGGCGTCCCGCCGGGGAGGGGGACGAACGCGGTGTCGGCGACGTAGCGGTCACGGTCGGCGTAGGCCAGTCGCTCGGCCTCCGTGATGAGATGCACCCCCATGACGTCGGGCCGCCCGCCGTTGCGGTCGATGTCGTCGGGCCGGTACGTGCTCATCGGGAAGCGCTCCAGCATGCCGAGCGTCGCGAGCACCGCGATACCCCCCGACGACGGCGGGGGCATTCCGCAGATCTCCTTGCCGCGGTACGGGCGGCACACCGGTTCGCGGACCTCGACGGTGTAGCCGGCCAGGTCCTGCATCGTCAGCGCGCCCGGCGTGCGGCCGCCGGAGGTGTCCGCCGCGGCCTCGACGACGGCCTCGGCGATCGCACCCGTGTAGAACGCGTCGGCGCCTTCGGCCGCGATGGCGCCCAGGGTCTTCGCATAGGCGGGGTTGGTGAGGCGGCTGCCCGCGGTCTTGGGGCTGCCGTCGGGGTTCAGGAAGTAGCCGCCCGCGGCGCGGTCGAGGCGCAGTTCGGTGCGGCTGTCGGCGATCGCGGCCGCCAGCCGGGGACTGACGTCGAAGCCGTCGTCGGCGAGCGAGACGGCCGGCTCGAACAATTCGCGCCATGCGGTCTTGCCGTGCGCATCGTGGACCGTCTGCATCATGCGCAGGATCCCGGGGACGCCGATCGACCGTCCGGACGCCCGCGCATCGGGTTTGGGTGCGGTGCGGTCGGTGTCGCTCACCCACCGCAGGTAGTTCTCGATGGCCGCGGCGGGGGCGACCTCGCGGCCGTCGTAGGCCTGTAGCGCGCCCGATGCGGCGTCGAAGTACAGCAGGAACCCGCCGCCGCCGATGCCCGAGGACTGCGGTTCGACGAGCCCGAGCATCGCCTGGGCGGCCACCAGCGCGTCGGCCGCGGTGCCGCCGTCGCGCAGCACCCGGCAGGCGGCCTGCGTGGCCAGCGGATTGGCCGTCGCCACCGAGTACCGCGCGGTGCGCACGGCTGTCATGTCCTTGCGGTAACCGGTGTCGACCTCGGGTTCGTTGGCCAGATCGGGCGAAGGCTGAGCCGACGGTGAGGCGGCTGGCGTCTTGGGGGTGGGAGTGCCGTTCGACACGATTTCGCAGGGCACCGGCGGCGGGGTCGGTGGCGGTTGTTGCGCATCGGAGCATCCGGACACGATCAACGCGACCCCTCCGAACAGGGCGGTGGCCTTCTGCACCGACGCGAGGATCCGCACCCTTCGACGGTAGCTGAGTCACGCGCGGCCTGTCCCCGGGTCGCGGCGGTCCTCTTTTCCGTGTCGCGCGGCGCCGAGCTGTCGGACCCTCGGCAGTAACCTGGGAGCGTGCCCGATCCAGCGACGTACCGGCCGGCGCCCGGGTCGATCCCCGTGCAGCCCGGTGTCTACCGGTTCCGCGATCCGCACGGCCGGGTGATCTATGTCGGCAAGGCCAAGAGCCTTCGCAGCCGTCTGACGTCGTATTTCGCCGACATCACGAGCCGGGCCCCGCGCACCCGGCAGATGGTCACCGCCGCGGGCAGCGTCGAGTGGACGGTCGTCACCACCGAAGTCGAGGCGCTGCAGCTCGAGTACAACTGGATCAAGGAGTTCGATCCGCGGTTCAACATCCGGTACCGCGACGACAAGTCCTATCCGGTGCTGGCCGTCACGCTCAACGAGGAATACCCGCGGCTGATGGTGTACCGGGGGCCGCGCCGCAAAGGGGTGCGCTACTTCGGGCCCTACTCGCATGCGTGGGCCATCCGTGAGACCGTCGACCTGCTCACCCGGGTGTTCCCCGCTCGCACCTGCTCGGCCGGAGTGTTCAAGCGCCACAGCCAGATCGACCGGCCCTGCCTGCTCGGCTACATCGACAAGTGTTCGGCGCCGTGCGTGGGGCGGGTCAGCGCCGAAGAGCACCGCCGCATCGTCCTGGACTTCTGCGACTTCCTGGCCGGCAAGACCGACCGCCTGGCCCGCGACCTGGAAGTGCAGATGGCCGAGGCGGCCGAGCAGCTCGACTTCGAGCGCGCGGCACGGTTGCGCGACAACATCGGGGCTCTCAAGCGGGCCCTGGAGAAGCAGGCGGTGGTGTTCGGCGACGGGACCGACGCCGACGTCGTGTCCTTCGCCGACGACGACCTCGAAGCGGCCGTGCAGGTGTTCCACGTCCGCGGCGGCCGGGTCCGCGGTCAGCGCGGCTGGATCGTCGAGAAGCCCGGCGAGCCGGGCGAATCCGGTCAGGCGCAGTTGGTCGAACAGTTTCTCACGCAGTTCTACGGCGATCAGGCCGAGCTCGGCGGGGCCGGCGACAACAGCCTGGACGACAACGGCCTGGACGAGGCGACCAATCCGGTGCCGCGTGAGGTGCTGGTGCCGTGTCTGCCGGACAACGCCGACGAACTGGCCGCCTGGCTGAGCGGCCTGCGCGGCTCGCGGGTGTCTCTGCGGGTGGCCCAGCGCGGGGACAAGAAGGCGCTGGCCGATACGGTCAGGCGTAACGCGATGGACGCCCTCGCTCAGCACAAACTCAAGCGTGCCGGAGACTTCACGGCGAGAACCGCTGCGCTGCAGAGCATTCAGGAGAACCTCGGACTGGCCGAGGCACCGTTGCGCATCGAATGCGTCGACATCAGCCACGTACAGGGCACCGATGTGGTGGCGTCACTGGTGGTGTTCGAGGACGGGCTGCCCCGCAAGTCGGACTACCGCCACTACGCGATCCGCGAAGCCGCAGGCGACGGCCGCAGCGATGACGTCGCGTCGATCGCCGAGGTCACTCGCCGCCGCTTCTACCGGCACCTGCACGACACCCAGCATCCGACGGAAGTGTCCCCGGAGGGGAAGTCGCGCAAGTTCGCCTATCCCCCCAACCTGTTCGTCGTCGACGGCGGCGCACCGCAGGTGAACGCGGCGCAGGCCGTGCTCGACGACCTGGGGATCAGCGATGTGGCGGTGATCGGGCTGGCCAAACGCCTCGAGGAGGTATGGGTGCCCGCCGAACCCGAGCCGCTGATCATGCCGCGCAACAGCGAAGGCCTCTATCTGCTGCAGCGGGTGCGCGACGAGGCGCACCGCTTCGCGATCGCCTACCACCGCAGCAAGCGGTCCAAACGCATGACGGCCTCGGCGCTGGACTCGGTGCGCGGGCTCGGTGAGCACCGGCGCAAGGCGTTGGTCACGCACTTCGGTTCGGTGGCGCGGTTGAAGGAGGCGTCGGTCGAGGAGATCACGGCGGTGCCGGGTATCGGGGTGACCACCGCGCGTGCGGTGCTGGAGGCGCTGGGGGTGCCACAGCACACGCCAGCCGATTCGGCGGCGGAGGCAGCGGTCATCGAGGATGATCAACGCAGGATATCGGGATGACAGATTCAGACATGAGCGAACAGTTGCGGGGGGATGTCGATCACTCGGGGATCGACGTCGTCCTGGTCACCGGGCTGTCCGGAGCCGGACGGGGGACCGCGGCGAAGGTGCTCGAGGACCTTGGCTGGTACGTCGCCGACAACCTTCCGCCGGAGCTGATCGCCCGCATGGTGGAACTCGGCTTGGCCGCGGGTTCGCGGATCACCCAGCTAGCGGTGGTGATGGACGTGCGATCGCGCGGGTTCACCGGCGACCTGGACTGGGTGCGTCGTGAGCTGGCGACCCGCGACATCGCCCCGCGGGTGCTGTTCCTCGAGGCCAGTGACGACATTCTGGTGCGCCGCTACGAGCAGAACCGGCGCAGCCACCCTCTGCAGGGCGGCGAGACGCTCGCCGAGGGGATCGCGCGGGAGCGTGCCCTGCTCGCCTCCGTCCGCGCGTCGGCGGATCTGGTGATCGACACCTCGACGCTGTCGGTGCACGCCCTCCGGGAGAGCATCGAACGCGCCTTCGGTGAAGAGGTGGTCGCGGAGACCAACGTCACGGTGGAGTCGTTCGGCTACAAATACGGGCTGCCGATGGACGCCGACACCGTGATGGATGTGCGGTTCCTGCCCAATCCGCACTGGGTAGACGCACTGCGCCCGCACACCGGACAGCATCCCGACGTCCGCGACTACGTGCTGGGACAGGCCGGGGCCGAAGAGTTTCTCGACACTTACCATCGACTGCTGAACGTCGTGATCGACGGTTACCGGCGGGAGGGGAAGCGCTACATGACCGTCGCGATCGGTTGCACCGGCGGCAAACACCGCAGTGTGGCGATGGCCGAAGCGTTGGCGGGGCGCTTGCAAGGCGGTGACGAGCTCACGGTGCGGGTGCTGCACCGGGATCTGGGCCGCGAATGAGCCCGCGTATCGTCGCCCTCGGCGGTGGGCACGGGCTGTACGCGACGCTGTCCGCCGCACGCCGGCTCACCCCGCACGTCACCGCGGTGGTCACCGTCGCCGACGACGGCGGCTCCTCGGGCCGGCTGCGCAGCGAACTCGACGTCGTGCCGCCGGGGGATCTGCGAATGGCGTTGGCCGCGTTGGCATCCGACAGCCCGCATGGCCGGCTCTGGGCGACCATCATCCAGCATCGGTTCGGTGGCAGCGGAGCGCTGGCCGGGCACCCGATCGGCAACCTGATGCTGGCCGGCCTCTCGGAGGTGCTGGCCGATCCGGTCGCCGCGCTCGACGAGCTGGGCCGTGTGCTCGGCGTCAAGGGCAGGGTGCTGCCGATGTGCCCGATCGCGCTGCAGATCGAGGCCGACGTCGCCGGGCTGGAATCCGATCCGCGGATGAGTCGCGTCATCCGCGGACAGGTGGCGATCGCGACGACAGTCGGCAAAGTGCGCCGGGTGCGGCTGCTGCCGGGCAATCCGCCGGCCACCCGGCAGGCGGTCGACGCGATCATGTCGGCCGATCTGGTGGTGCTCGGGCCCGGGTCGTGGTTCACCAGCGTCATCCCGCACGTGCTGGTGCCGGAGCTGGCCGCGGCCCTGCGTGCCACCGCGGCGCGTCGGGCGCTGGTGCTCAACCTGGCGGCCGAGCCGGGGGAGACCGCCGGGTTCTCGGTCGAGCGGCACATCCACGTCTTGTCGCAGCATGCGCCGAACTTCACCGTGCACGACATCATCGTGGAGGCCAGCCGGGTGCCCAGCGATCGGGAACGGGAGCAGCTGAGCCGGACGGCGAAGATTCTCGATGCCCGAGTGGAGTTCGCCGACGTCTGCCGACCTGGTACACCTTTACATGATCCGGCAAGACTGGCCGCGGCACTGGAAGGTGTCCGGCTTCGCGGAGCGGTGGGGGACCGCGACGGGATGCCGACTGCCTCCACCCCGACTTCGACCCGACCGAGAGGTGACGACTCGTGGCGATGACAGCCGAGGTGAAAGACGAGCTGAGCCGACTCGTGGTGAATTCGGTCAGCGCTCGCCGCGCCGAGGTCGCGTCGCTGCTGCGCTTCGCCGGGGGGCTGCACATCGTGTCCGGCCGGGTGGTCGTGGAGGCCGAGGTCGACCTCGGCATCATCGCCCGCCGGCTGCGCAAGGACATCTACGACCTGTACGGCTACAACGCTGTCGTACACATGTTGTCGGCCAGCGGAATTCGCAAGGGCACCCGGTATGTGGTGCGGGTGGCCAAGGACGGGGAGGCGCTCGCACGCCAGACGGGTCTGCTGGATCTGCGGGGCCGGCCGGTGCGGGGCCTGCCCGCTCAGGTGGTCGGCGGCAGTGTGGGCGATGCGGAGGCAGCCTGGCGCGGCGCATTCCTGGCGCACGGTTCGCTCACCGAACCGGGGCGCTCCTCGGCGCTCGAGGTGAGCTGCCCGGGACCCGAGGCCGCGCTGGCACTGGTCGGGGCGGCCCGCAGGCTCGGGGTGAGCGCCAAGGCGCGCGAGGTGCGCGGCAGCGACCGGGTGGTGGTGCGCGACGGGGAGGCCATCGGTGCGCTGTTGACCCGGATGGGCGCCCAGGACACCCGGCTGACGTGGGAAGAGCGCCGGATGCGGCGCGAAGTGCGGGCGACCGCCAACCGGTTGGCGAACTTCGACGATGCGAACCTGCGCCGTTCCGCGCGCGCAGCGGTGGCGGCGGCCGCTCGGGTGGAGCGGGCGCTCTACATCCTCGGCGACACGGTGCCCGACCATCTGGCCACTGCGGGCAAACTGCGGGTCGAGCACCGGCAGGCCTCGCTGGAGGAACTGGGCCGGCTCGCCGATCCGCCGATGACGAAAGACGCTGTGGCAGGGCGTATTCGGCGACTGCTGTCGATGGCAGACCGCAAGGCCAAGCAGGACGGCATCCCGGACACCGAGTCCGCCGTGACCCCGGACCTGCTCGAAGACGCCTGATAGGTCAGAACGGGCATTCGTCGGGGGTTGGCGGTTCTGGCGGGGGCTGCCAGTCCGGTGGGAGTGTTTCGGATTCGTAGGGGTCGTTGACCCAGCGCATGTAGGGACTCTTGCTGTGGCGGTGTCCTTTGAAGAACATCAGTGTGTTGCGTTGTCGGTTGCGGTCTTTGCGGTATTCGATCTCGCGTTCACGGGCGTAGGCCACCCGCCGGGCTTCGGCGTTGATCGGCCGCAGGGTGCGGTTGCGCTCCCGGGTACGGGCGGTACGTTTTGCGCGTTCCCGAGACAGGTTGCGTCGGCGTGCTTTTGGCTCCACACACGCCGGTGGTCCCATCCGGGGGAACAATTCGATGCCGCCGGGAGCGGTGCAGTACATCCGCCCGGTCGGTGACGTCCACACAATGGTGCCGTCGGGCAATTGCACATCATGCCACCCGTTGTCGAACGTTTTGAGCCGATGATGTTGGCGGCACAGGCATTTCAGATTGTTCGGGGTGGTGAAGCCACCCTTGGACGGGTCGACATGGTTGAACGGAATCGTATGGTCCAGATCGCAGCGTTCGGCGGGGCGGTCACACCCCGGGAACCGGCACGTCAGATCCCGCATCCGCACAAACCGTTCCACCGCCGCCGTCGGCTGATAGCGCCTCATCTCCTCGGCGGGCACGGTCGGCACGGTGAGCACCCGCAAGGTGGCCCGCTCGACCATGCGCCGCACCACCTCGGCGTCGATCACCCCGAACCCGGCCAGATACCCGGGCTTGTTCCCGATACCCAGCACGGTGGATTGGTCGGCGATCACGTTGATCACCGTCCGCACGCCTCGTGCCTCGTCCACGGTCGGCGCGGGTGTGTCGGCGTTCGAGCAGGCGGGGCATCGGCACGCCAGCGTGATGCCTTGGGCCATCGCCGTCACCGCATCGGCGCGCCGCTGGTCCAGGGTGCGCGGATCCTGCGGGCACACCCCGTTGGCCAGGGCGGCGATCTTCTCATCCACGATCACCGCCGATTCCGCGTCGAGGACCCCGTCGACTTTGGCGGTGCCGTTCCCCACCGGGATGACGTCGAAATGCCGATTGTCTTCAGCGGTTTCGCGTTCCCGGATGGCATCGGGATCCAACGCGCGTACCGCGGCGTCGACAGTGTTGTTGACCCGTTTACGTGACCACGACTGCCAGCGCGCCACCCCGGCCGACAACCTGCTGTCGAGGGCGGCGAGCACCGACAAATCCCGAACCAGTTCGGTGCGCTTGAGAATGATCTGCACCGTGCGCCAATCAGTGTCCCCCGCCGACAGCACCGCCATGACTTTCGAGAAGCGGCTGTCCAAGGCTTCGGCGTTGGCCACCAGCGTGCTGGCCGTACCCGGGGGCAGATTCATCGCCGCAGCCACTTCGGCGCTGGTGCGCTGCAACCCCGTCACGATCATGTAACCGCAGTCGGGGTCCTCGGACTCAGCCTCCCACGTGCGCCGACCCAACAACTCCGCCACCGCCGCCAACCGGCGCCCCACCAGCTTCGACTCCTCACGATAGGAGTCAGCGATAACCGCCACCAACTCGTCTGACGAGGATTCATCGAACATGTGTGCGATTCTATCGAGACCCACCGACATTGATCGGACTACCGTGGCCGATATGGGCACTCTCAGAGTCGGCGTCATGGTCCCGGTCCCGCCGTTCACGCAGGGCGACGGCGGCGAGCCCGCCGGACTCGACATCGACCTCATGTCCGCGATCGCGAGCTCCTTGGGCGACGAGGTGGAGTTCGTCGGTCACGAGACTTTCGACGCCCTCTTCGACGCGCTCGCGGCCGGTGACGTCGACTGCGTGACGGGCGGCGCCACCGTCACCCCCGAGCGGGAGAAGAGGGCGACCTTCGCGCCGCCCTACCTGATCACCGGCCAGGCGCTCGCGGCCGACACCGGGCGGCACCCACACGTGCACTCCGTCGACGACCTCGGCGGCCTCACGATCGGCGTACGGCGGGGCAGCACCGGCCGGCCGATCGCCGAGCGGCTCGTCGCCGAGGGCCGGGCGAAGGCGGTCGCCGTGTGCGACCAGGCGGGACTGCCCATCGGTGACTGCGACGCGTTCATCGCGCTCGCCCCGGTACTCACCGAGCTGACCAAACCGCTCACCGGTGTCGACGTCGTGCAGAAGGGCCTGTCCGTCGAGAACGTCGCGGTCGCGGTCGCCGACCACGATCAGCAGATGCTGAGCCGGATCGCCGTCGCGCAGGCCGAGTTGGAGGAAGCGGGCACCCTGCAGCAGATCCGCCGGAAATGGCTCGGCAATCCGTACGCCGACCAGACCCTGGCCGTGCACTGACCAGCCCGCGCACGGAAAAACCGGCCCCACTAGGCTGGCGAATGAGTAATACACCAGAGGCAGACACGAATGAGTAATACACCAGAGGCAGACAGGGGAGATCCACGTGACCATCCGGGTAGGCGTCAACGGCTTCGGCCGCATCGGCCGTAACTTCTTCCGGGCATTGGCCGCCCAGAAGCTCGAGGGTAAGAACACCGACGTCGAGATCGTGGCGGTCAACGACCTCACCGACAACGCGACCCTCGCGCACCTGCTGAAATTCGACTCGATCCTCGGCCGGCTCCCGTACGACGTCAGCGTCGACGGCGACGAGATCATCGTCGGCGGAAACAAGCTCAAGGGCCTGTCGATCAAAGAAGGTCCCGCAGCGCTGCCCTGGGGTGACCTCGGTGTCGACGTCGTCGTCGAGTCGACCGGTATCTTCACCGCCCGCGCCAAAGCGCAGGGCCACCTCGACGCGGGTGCCAAGAAGGTCATCATCTCCGCGCCGGCCAGCGACGAGGACATCACCATCGTGCTCGGCGTCAACGACGACAAGTACGACGGCAGCCAGAACATCATCTCCAACGCCTCGTGCACCACGAACTGCCTCGGCCCGCTGGCCAAGGTCCTCAATGACGAATTCGGCATCGTCAAGGGCCTGATGACGACGATCCACGCCTACACCCAGGACCAGAACCTGCAGGACGGGCCGCACAAGGACCTGCGCCGCGCCCGCGCCGCCGCCATCAACATCGTGCCCACCTCGACGGGCGCCGCGAAGGCCATCGGCCTGGTGCTCCCGGAGCTCAAGGGCAAGCTCGACGGCTATGCGCTGCGCGTGCCGATCCCCACGGGTTCGGTCACCGACCTGACCGCGGAGCTCAACAAGCCGGGCACCGTCGACGAGATCAACGCCGCGTTCAAGGCCGCCGCGGACGGACCGCTCAAGGGCATTCTCAAGTACTACGACGCCCCGATCGTCTCCAGCGACATCGTCACCGACCCGCACAGCTCGCTCTTCGACAGCGGTCTGACCAAGGTCATCGACAACCAGGCCAAGGTCGTCTCCTGGTACGACAACGAGTGGGGCTACTCGAACCGCCTCGTCGACCTGGTCGCGCTGGTGGGTAAGTCGCTCTAGATGGCCGTCAAGACGCTTGACGATCTGCTGAAGGACGGCGTCGAGGGCCGGGGCGTCTTGGTGCGCTCCGACCTCAACGTGCCCCTCGACGATGACGGCGCCATCACCGATCCGGGCCGGATCATCGCCTCGGTTCCGACGTTGCAGAAGCTGGCCGAAGCCGGCGCGAAGGTCATCGTCACCGCCCACCTCGGCAGGCCGAAGGGCGGGCCCGACCCGAAGTTCTCGCTGAAGCCCGTCGCCGCCGCCCTCGGTGAACACCTCGGCCGGCACGTGCAGCTGGCAGGCGACGTCGTCGGCACCGATGCGCTCGCGCGCGCCGAAGGCCTCACCGACGGTGACGTCCTGCTCCTGGAGAACATCCGCTTCGACGCGCGGGAGACCAGCAAGGACGACGGCGAACGGTTGGCTCTGGCCAAGGCGCTGGTCGAACTCGTCGACTCACCAGGTGGGCCGACGCCCGCTTTCGTCTCCGACGGCTTCGGCGTGGTGCACCGCAAGCAGGCGTCGGTGTACGACATCGCCACGCTGCTACCGCATTACGCGGGCACGCTGGTGGCCGCCGAGGTGAAGGTCCTCGAACAACTCACCAGCTCGACCGACCGCCCGTATGCGGTGGTGCTCGGCGGCTCGAAGGTCTCCGACAAGCTCGCGGTCATCGAATCGCTGGCGAAGAAGGCCGACAGCCTGGTGATCGGCGGCGGGATGTGCTTCACATTCCTTGCCTCCCAAGGGGTCTCGGTCGGCAAGTCGCTGGTGCAGCCGGAGATGGTCGACACCTGCCGCGAACTGCTCGAGACCTACGGCGACGTGATCCACCTGCCCGTCGACATCGTGGTCGCCCCGGAGTTTTCCGCCGACGCCGAGCCGGAAACCGTTTCTGCGGAACGTATTCCGGACGACAAGATGGGCCTGGACATCGGCCCGGAGTCGGTGAAGCGGTTCACCACACTGCTGTCGAACGCCAAGACGGTGTTCTGGAACGGCCCGATGGGGGTGTTCGAATTCCCCGCGTTCGCCGCGGGCACGAAGGGTGTGGCCGAGGCGATCATCGGCGCGACCGGTAAGGGCGGGTTCAGCGTCGTCGGTGGCGGGGACAGTGCCGCGGCGGTGCGCCAACTCGGTCTGGGGGAGGACGGCTTCTCCCACATCTCGACCGGTGGTGGCGCGTCGCTGGAATACCTCGAAGGCAAAGAACTGCCCGGCATCCGAGTACTGGAGTCCTGACCCATGGCCCGTAAGCCGCTGATCGCCGGCAACTGGAAGATGAACCTCAACCACTTCGAGGCCATCGCACTGGTACAGAAGATCGCCTTCTCGCTGCCGGACAAGTACTTCGACAAGGTGGACGTGACGGTGATCCCGCCGTTCACCGACCTGCGCAGCGTGCAGACCCTGGTCGACGGCGACAGGCTGCGCCTGACGTACGGCGCCCAGGACGTCTCCCAGCACGACTCCGGCGCCTACACCGGCGAGATCAGCGGGGCGTTCCTGGCCAAGCTGGGCTGCACCTTCGCCGTCGTCGGGCACTCGGAGCGCCGCACCTATCACCACGAAGACGACGCGCTGGTGGCCGCCAAGGCCACCGCAGCATTCCGGCACGGCATCACGCCGATCGTCTGCATCGGTGAGCACCTCGAGGTGCGTGAGGCGGGCAACCACGTCGAGCACAACGTCGAGCAGCTGCGTGGTTCGCTGGCGGGCCTGACCTCGGAGCAGATCGGTCAGGCTGTCATCGCATACGAACCGGTCTGGGCGATCGGAACCGGCCGGGTGGCCAGCGCCGCCGACGCGCAGGAGGTGTGCAAGGCGATCCGGGACGAGCTCGGCAAGCTGTCCTCGCCGCAGCTGGCCGCCGGGGTCCGCGTGCTCTACGGCGGTTCGGTCAGTGCCAAGAACGTCGGCGAGATCGTCGCGCAGGAGGATGTGGACGGCGCGCTGGTGGGCGGTGCCTCGCTCGACGGCGAACAATTCGCCATCTTGTCGGCGATCGCCGCAGGTGGGCCGCTACCTTGACCGCTCCACGCGGCCTGTAAGCTGTCCCCCATGGTTTTAGCGCTGCAGATCACGTTGATCGTCACCAGCTTGCTGGTGGTGCTTCTGGTGCTGCTGCATCGCGCCAAGGGCGGCGGTCTGTCGACCCTGTTCGGTGGCGGTGTCCAGTCGAGCCTCTCGGGCTCCACGGTCGTCGAGAAGAACCTCGACCGGCTGACCTTGTTCGTGGTCGGTATCTGGGTGGTCTCGATCGTCGGCGTCGCACTGCAGATCAAGTACAGCTGACCCGGTCACAGGCGGGGTGCCGCGAACGCGCCCGCCATGCGGCGGGTCCGCGGGGCACCGATACTGGAACGCATGGCTGACCTCCCAGAAGCGCTCGAACCGATCGGCTCGGTGACCCGTACCGAGGTAGGTCGCGAAGCCAGCGAGCCGATGCGGGAAGACATCCGGCTGTTGGGTGCCATCCTCGGCGACACGGTGCGCGAACAGAACGGCGAGGACGTCTTCGACCTCGTCGAACGCGCCCGGGTGGAGTCCTTCCGGGTGCGCCGCTCAGAGATCGACCGCGCCGAACTCGCCGGAATGTTCGACGGCATCGGGGTGCGCTCCGCGATCCCCGTCATCCGCGCGTTCACGCACTTCGCTTTGTTGGCCAACGTGGCCGAGGACATCCACCGCGAACGCCGCCGCGCCGTCCACGTGGCGGCGGGCGAACCGCCCCAGAACAGCAGCCTCGCCGCGACATACGCGAAACTCGACTCTGCACAACTCGATTCCGGCCAGGTGGCCACGGCGCTGGCCGGGGCCCTGGTGTCACCGGTCATCACCGCGCATCCGACCGAGACCCGCAGGCGCACGGTCTTCGACACCCAGCACCGCATCACCGAACTCATGCGCCTGCGGGCCCACGGGAACGACACCACCGACGACGGCCGCGACGTCGAACTCGAGCTGCGCCGGCACATCCTCACGCTGTGGCAGACCGCGCTGATCCGGTTGTCACGCTTGAAGATCCAGGACGAGATCGAGACCGGCCTGCGCTACTACCGGGCGGCGTTCTTCGACGTCATCCCGCGCGTCAACGCCGAGGTGCGGTCGGCGCTGCAGGCCAGGTGGCCCGATGCCGACCTGCTGTCCGAACCAATCCTGCGGCCGGGCTCGTGGATCGGCGGCGACCGGGACGGCAACCCCAACGTCACCGCAGACGTGGTCCGCCTGGCCACCTCTCGCGCCGCCTACACCGCACTCGAACACTATTTCGTCGAGTTGACCGCGCTCCAACAGGAACTGTCCATGTCGGCGCGGCTGGTCCACGTCAGCGACGAACTCGCCGCGCTCGCCGATGCGTGTCACGAGTCCGCCCGCGCCGACGAGCCGTACCGTCGGGCGCTGCGGGTGATTCACGGCAGGCTCACCGCCACTGCCGGCGACATCCTGGAGAGCCAACCCGAACACGAGCTCGACCTCGGGCTGGACCGCTACGAGTCGCCCGCCGAGTTGTTGGCGGATCTGGATGTCGTCGACGCGTCGCTGCGAGCCCACGGTAGCGCCGTACTGGCCGACGACCGGCTGTTACGGCTCCGAGAAGCCGTGCGCGTGTTCGGTTTCCACCTGTCCGGCCTGGACATGCGACAGAACTCCGACGTGCACGAGGAGGTCGTGGCCGAGCTGTTCGCGTGGGCCGGGGTGCACGACGACTACGCGTCGCTGCCGGAACCGGAACGTATCGAGTTGCTGGCCGCCGAGCTCGCCACCCGCCGCCCGCTGACTTCCGAGCGGGCCGAGCTGTCGGAGCTGGCGCACAAGGAACTGGGCATCGTCCGGGCGGCGGCACGCGCGGTGCGGGTGTTCGGGGCGCGAGCGGTGCCCAACTACGTCATCTCGATGTGCGAGTCGGTGTCGGACATGCTCGAGGCGGCGGTCCTGCTCAAAGAGGCCGGGCTGCTTGACGTCTCGGGAGACGAACCGTATGCGCCGGTGGGCATCGTTCCGCTGTTCGAGACGATCGACGACCTGCAGCGCGGATCGTCGATCCTCGAGGCGGCCCTCGACCTTCCGCTGTACCGCGGGATGGTCACCGCCCGGGGCGACAGCCAGGAGGTCATGCTCGGCTACTCAGACTCGAACAAGGACGGCGGATACCTCGCCGCGAACTGGGCGCTCTACCGAGCCGAACTCGACCTCGTCGAATCGGCCCGCAAAACCGGGATCCGGCTGCGGCTCTTCCACGGCCGCGGTGGCACCGTCGGCCGCGGCGGTGGACCGAGTTACGACGCGATCCTGGCCCAACCGCCGGGCGCGGTGAACGGTTCGCTGCGGATCACCGAACAGGGTGAGGTGATCGCCGCCAAGTACGCCGAACCGCGCACCGCCCACCGCAACCTCGAGACGCTGGTGGCCGCGACGCTGGAGTCGACGCTGCTCGACATCGAAGGTCTTGGGGGACTCGCCAACAGCGCCTACGAGGTGCTCGACGACCTCGCGTCGCGGGCCCAGCGCGCGTATGCCGAACTCGTCCACGAGACACCGGGATTCGTCGACTACTTCAAGGCGTCCACGCCGGTGAGTGAGATCGGGGCGCTCAACATCGGCAGCAGGCCGGCCTCGCGCAAGCCGACGACGTCGATCTCCGATCTGCGTGCCATTCCGTGGGTGCTCGCCTGGAGCCAGTCACGGGTCATGCTGCCCGGCTGGTACGGCACCGGCAGCGCGTTCGAGCAGTACATTGCCGAAGGGGAGGCCGACGGTGAGGACCGGCTGGAGGTGCTGCAGGATCTCTACCGGCGCTGGCCGTTCTTCCGCACGGTGCTGTCCAACATGGCGCAGGTGCTGGCGAAGTCGGATCTCGGTCTGGCCGCGCGGTATTCCGAACTGGTCTCCGACGAGGCCCTGCGGCGCCGGGTGTTCGACAAGATCGCGGAAGAGCACGAGCGCACCATTCGCATGCACCGGCTCGTCACCGGCCAGGACGATCTGCTCGCCGACAACCCGGCGCTGGCGCGGTCGGTGTTCAATCGGTTCCCCTACCTCGAACCGCTCAACCACCTACAGGTCGAGCTGCTGCGCCGGTACCGGTCCGGCGACGAGGACGAGTTGGTGCAGCGGGGCATCCTGCTCACCATGAGCGGGTTGGCGACCGCGCTGCGCAACAGCGGCTAACCTCGATCTTTCGCGTGGTTGGGTGGGTGTGACGTTGGGCGGCAGTGGGTTCCGGCGTTGCCTCCGTCGAGGACAGGGTTGCCGCGATCCGTGGCGGTTCGACGGCCCCGGGGTCAGGACGCCGTCGGCACGTCGGTGCTCTCCCCGGGAGCCAACGTCACCACGGTGAGCCCCGACCCGTCGGCGGCAGCGGCGAGCCGGTGCAAGGCATCGTCCTGCTCGACGTAGACGGGCGGCTGGTGCACGCCGAAGTGAATGGGCACCACGGTGGTCGCGTGCAGGATCACCGCGGCCTGCACGGCTTGTTCGGGTGTCATCACCGCGGGCACCGTGCTGGGGGGGAGTAGGTGCGGCGCCCGGACCGTAGGCCCGTTGATCGGCAGCACGGCCACGTCGATCGGTCCGGCACGCTGGGCGATCAGCCACCAGTACCCGTGGAACACGGTGTCCCCGCCGTGGAAGATGCGGTGACCATCGGCCTCGATGACCCAGTTCACCTGGGGGTCGCCCAGACCGTCGACGGCGGGGACCGCGGTGACCGTGAACGGCGCCACCTCCACGCGCTCCCAGTCGGCGACGGCGCGGACCTGCAACGTGCTGTCGGCGAGATCGGCTTCTCGGGGCTCGGTGAACGCCGCCTCCTCGGCGGTGGCGGCCAACGGTGGGGGACGCAGGAGCAGCCCGGTGGGGCCTACCGCGGACACGACCGCACCGATGTCGGTGTGGTCTTCGTGCAGGTGGGTGACCAGTGCCGCGATGGCGGGTTGACCGTGCGCGGCGTAGACGCCGTGGGGTTGTGTCGCGGTCAGCAGCGCGAAGTCGTGGATGTAGTCCACGACCAGCGACGAGCCATTTGCGCTGATGACTTCGATCCCGGCCCAGCCGAGACGTCGAATCTTCAAGGGGATCCATCCCTTCCACATGCAGTGTCGTCGTGTGGGGTGACAGCGGGCGTCGGGGGAGCAGCGGTCAGGGCGCCAGCGCGGCCCGAACGACGGTGTCGAACACTCGTGGCGGGTGCCCGGTGAGGTCGGTGACCACGGAGTTGACCGTGGCCAGGTATCCACCGCGCGTAGCCGCGCCGAACGAGGTCACCAGCTCCGCAACCTCCGCGGGCATCCCGGCTGCCCGCAACCCGGCCAGGAAGGCGGCGTCCTCGACGCTGAGCAGTTCCACGTCGCGCCCACCGATCTCGGACGCGAGGGCGACCAGATCCGCGGCGGCGATGGCCTCGGGTCCGGTGACGTCATAGACCCGGCCTTCGTGCCCGTCCTGAGTGAGGACCGCCGCGGCGACCGCGGCGCAGTCCTCCCGGGTGATGTAGGCGGCGCCGCCGCCCCCGCTGTTGCTGATCAGTTGACCCGAGGCCGCCGCCGATTCGATGCCTGGCACCTGCATGTGTGCGTAGAGGTTGTTGCGCAGCATCGTCCACCGCATGCTGCTCTCGCGCAGCGCCGCTTCGGTCCCGGCGTGATCGGGGACCACCAGCGCAGGGTTGGCCGCAACCGGCTCGGGAACCGAGGTGTACACGACGTGGCCCACTCCGGCATCGGCGGCAGCCGCGATGGCGGCGCGGTGCTGATCCAGGCGCGATCCGATCGCGTCGGTGGAGATCAGTAGCAGCCGCTCCACCCCGGCGAAGGCGGTGGGCAGGGTGTCCGGCTCGGCGAAGTCGACCCGCCGCACCTGAGCACCGCGAGCGGCGAAGTCGGCCAGCACCTGCGGGCGACGGGTGCTAAGGACGATTTCGCGCGGGTCGACCGTTCGCAGCAGCAGCTCGGCGGTGGCGCGTCCCAGGGCGCCCGAGGCCCCGCTGATGGCGATCGTCATTCCCACTCCCAATTTGCACTCATCATAACTACGAATTATCGAAATCGTAACCACGCTGGTTGCGGTATGGCAAGATGGGTCGCATGGCGCGCTCGACGAACACTCAATTCGCGGTCGCCGTGCACGTGCTGACCTACCTCGCCGGCATCGCCCCGGGCCGCCCCGTCAGTTCCGAGGAACTCTCCCGCAGCACCAACGTCAACCCCGTCTACGTGCGCCGAGTCCTCGGCCCCCTGCGCGCCGCCGGGCTGGTGTGCTCGCGCCCAGGCCCAAGCGGAGGGTGGGAACTGGCCACCGACGCCAACGACATCACCCTCGCCCAGATCTGGCGGCTACTGCAAGGCACCGACCCGATACTGGGTCTGCACGGACCCAACCCCGCGTGCGCGGTCGGTCGCAACGTCCAAACATCGCTCACCACACTGGATCACGCCGTCGCCGACGCCGTCACCACCGAACTCGAGAAACACACCGTGCACGACATCCTGAACCAAGGCGGAACTTAGAACCGGATCGGGTGGCGCTGTCAAAACACGACCCGATCCCGCCAAGACTCAACGACTAGGCGAGTAAATTCTTGACCTATCCCTCATCCGCACCGCAACCAGTCGATGGCGAGCTGCCGTCAGCTGTTGGGGATGCCGAACCTGGCGATGAGGTCGAGAAGGCCAGGGAAGTCTTCGTTCAACTCTTCGCGGCGAAGTACCGGGAATCGGTAGGCGCCATCGGCTTTGCAAACCGTGAGGCCAGAGTTGAGCAACTTGGACAGATGATAGGAGCAAGTCGACGTCGGCAACGATAAGTGCGCCGCTATGTCGCCGGCGGTCCGTAGGTGGCCGTCGAGTAACAAGTGAACGATCGCCAGTCGGCTTTGGTCTCCGAGGGCAGCGAAAATTCTGTCCACACTCGGCAGAGGCATCGGCGTTGAAGTCCGCTGGACTCTCGTCATGCGCTCACGCTAGCATTTCCAATTTATTGGAAGTGTGGAATAGGGAAGTGATATGACGCTGGATCCGCAGATGCAGTACCTGCTCGATCGGATTGAAATACAGGACAAAGTGGCGTTGTACGGTTTAGGGCAGGATCGGCACCAGGCGGACAGTGGCGATGGCAACGTAATGGCAGAGTGGGGCAAGCTTTTTGCCCACGATGCCAAGATTGACGCCACCGATGCAGGGGCGGGAATATTTGAGCTGGACGAGTACTGCGAACTCATGCGCGGCGAAGGCCTCGTGGGTGGAACCGAGGGGCTTGGGCTCAGCTTCAACGCATGGCTGCATATCGAAGGGCACGCGACCGTCACGATCGATGGCGACGTCGCCCACTCAGTTTCACCACACCTTCATATGCACGCCAGCAGAGATGGGTCGAGCAACACCCTCGCCGTTGGCTATTGGCATGACGACTGGATTCGCACCGCCGAGGGGTGGAGGATTTCCTTCCGCCGGGTCGAGGATCTGTTTATGCAGACCTTCCCCGTCGTTCAGACGCCTCCGATGCTTTCTCGGCTTGAACAGACCCCTACCAGCTAGCTCCCTTCCGCTTTGAAGGCGACCTGGGCACCGTCGCGCGGTGCGCCGTCACCGTCGAGAGCGGCCCGCCACGCCTGACGCAGCAGAACCCCACCAGCTGAGGACACCAACGAGTGCCTTCCCGCTCGGATCAACTTCGGACGTCGCATCCCTGTTTGCAAGCGGGACAGGCACTTCGTGCATCAGCAGCCTGTGTCACCGCCCAATTGGTGAAACTCCGAAGCTAAAGGCCCGTGCTGCGGCGCACCACGTTCAACGCGCCCCGCACCGTCTTCTCCGTCGCGGCCAGCGGGCCGAGCACCGCCTCGCCCATGCCGACGAGGCGCTCGACGCGGCTGACCACGCCTTCCATGCGGTCCACGACCGCGTCGAGGCGTGGTGCCAGCGCGTTGATCTGGTTCATGGTCTCGTTGAACCGATCGAGGGTGACATCGAGGTTGGCCATCGACTTGTTGAGGTCCTCCAGCGTGTCGCCGAGCCCCTCGAGGATGGTGTCGACCTGCTCGACCGTCATGTCGGCGTTGAGCGCCGCCTGTGCGAGCTTCCGGATGCGCTCGGTGCCCGTACGCGTGCCGCGACCGCCTCTGTCCACCATGATCAGAGCTTAGAAGCCGCGTCCTCGTCGAGGAACCACACCGTCGCCTCACGCCCGACGGCGCCCGCGGCGGGCCAGTCGTCGGGTGCGGCGCCGCCGACCGCGGCGGCGACCGCCTCGGCCTTACCCTCACCCGACACCACCAGCCACACCTCGCGGGAACGCGCAATCGCGGGCAGCGTCAACGTGATCCGCTGGGGCGGCGGTTTGGGGGAGTCCGGCACGCCGACCACCATCCGGGCTGTCTCGCGGACCGCGGGCGTATGCGGGAACAACGAGTTGACGTGCCCCTCCGGTCCCATGCCGAGCAAGTGCACGTCGAACACCGGAGTGGGTTCCCCGCCTTCGGCCTGCGCCGCCAGCACCTGCTCGTAGGCCAGCGCGGCGGCGTCGAGGTCGTCTCCGAACTCACCGTCGGCCGCGGGCATCGCGTGCACGTTCGCGGTCGGGATGTCGACGCGGTCCAGGAGGGCTTCGCGGGTCTGCTTGTCGTTGCGCTCGTCGTCTCCCTCGGGCACGTACCGCTCGTCGCCGAAGAACAGATGCACCTTCGACCAGTCGATGCGGTCGTCGTGGGTTCCCACGCGCGCCAGCAGCTTGATCCCGGTGCCGCCACCGGTCAGCACGATGTCGGCCCGGCCGCGCACGTCGATGGCGGAGACGATCTCGTCGGCCAGTCGGTCGCCGACCGCTGCGACGAGGGCATCGCCGTCCGGATAGCGCTTGATCGAAGCCGTCATACGTATTGCACCTTCTCGATACCCTGCAGCGCCTCGAAGTAGATCTCGTCGGCATCCAACCTACGCATGTCCTCGGCCAGGCATTCGCGAGTCTCCCTGCGCGCCAATGGAATCAGCGCCTCCGGCTTGGCGGTTCGGGTGATCTTCGCGGTGATGCCGTCCTGCGGCCGGCTCAGGGTGATGGTCTCGCTGTCCCGAACCAGTTCGACCTTGAGTTCGCCGACGGTGCGTTGCACCGGACCGTCTATGCGACTGGCCAGCCAGCCCGCCAGGACGTCCAGCGCGGGCTCGGTCTCCAGGCCGGACACCAGCGCCGAGTTGATCTTCTCGTGGGGTGCCTGATCCACCGCCGCGGTGAGCAGCGCTCGCCAATAGGTGATCCGGCTCCAGGCCAGGTCGGTGTCTCCCGGGGTGTAACCCGTCAACCTGCCTTTGATCGACGCCAGCGGATCGGCGCCGTTGGTGGCATCTGTGATCCGCCGAATCGCCAACCTGCCCAACGGATCCTGCGCGGGGACCTGGGGTGCGACATCCGGCCACCAGGTCACCACGGGCGTGTCGGGCAGCAGGAACGGCGTCACCACGCTGCTGGCGTGATTGGCGAGCGGCCCCGACAGGCGTAGCACCACGACCTCGTTGGCGCCGGCATCGCTGCCGACCCGAAGTTGGGCGTCCAATCGAGCCTTCTCTGCGCGCCGATCGCCGGGGGCGGCAACGATGACGCGACACGGATGTTCGCGGCTTGCCGCGTTGGCCGCGTCGATGGACTCCTCGAGGACGGCCTCGGTGTTCGGTGCGATGACGAGGGTGAGGACGCGGCCGAGGGTGATCGCGCCGCCCTCTTCGCGCAGCGCCTGGATCTTCTTGTTGATGGTTCCGGTGCTGGTGTCGGGCAGATCGATGATCATGGTTACGGACGCCTCCACTCTCGTCCGGTCCGCCGCAGCATCTCGAACGCCGAATCGGGTCCCCAGTCGCCGGACTCATAGGGGTCGGGTTTGCCATGGGACGCCCAGTAGTCCAGCGCGGGATCCAGGATCCTCCAGGACAATTCGACCTCTTCGTTCACCGGGAACAACGACGGCTCGCCGAGCAGGACGTCGAGGATCAGCCGCTCGTAGGCCTCGGGCGACTCCTCGGCGAACGCAGATCCATACGAGAAGTCCATGCTGACATCGCGGACCTCCATCTGGTTGCCCGGAACCTTCGATCCGAACCGCAGCGTGATGCCCTCGTCGGGTTGCACGCGGATCACCAACGCGTTCTGTCCGAGCTCCTCGGTCATGGTGGCGTCAAACGGAAGATGTGGCGCCCGCTTGAAGATCAGTGCGATCTCGGTGACCCTGCGGCCCAGGCGCTTTCCGGTACGCAAGTAGAACGGGACGCCGGCCCAGCGGCGCGTGTCGACGTCCACGGTGATCGCCGCGAACGTCTCGGTGACGGAGGTCTTCGAGAAGCCCTCCTCCTCCAAGAGCCCGACGACCCGCTCGCCGCCCTGCCACCCCGCCGTGTACTGACCGCGCGACGTGGTCTGGTCAAGCGGCTCGGCGAGCCTGCTGGCCGAGAGCACCTTGATCTTCTCCGCCTGCAACTCGTCGGGGGAGAAGCTGACGGGCTCCTCCATGGCGGTGAGAGCCAACAGCTGCAGCAGGTGGTTCTGGATGACGTCGCGTGCGGCGCCGACGCCGTCGTAATAGCCGCCGCGCCCGCCGAGCCCGATGTCCTCGGCCATCGTGATCTGCACGCTGTCCACGTAGTGCGAATTCCACACCGGCTCGAAGAGCTCGTTGGCGAACCGCAGGGCGAGGATGTTCTGGACGGTCTCCTTACCGAGGTAGTGATCGATCCGGAAGACCGACGACTCCGGGAAGACGTTGTTGACGATGCCGTTGAGCTCTTCGGCGCTCTTCAGGTCGTGACCGAACGGCTTCTCGATGACAACGCGGCTCCAGTGGCCGTCCGCCTTCTTGGCCAGGCCCGTACTCGACAGCTGCTCGAGCACCTGCGGGAATGCTTTCGGCGGGATGGACAGGTAGAAGGCGTGATTGCCGCCGGTCCCGCGTTCCGCGTCGAGCTTGTTGAGCGTTTCCGCTAGCTGCTCGAACGCCTTCTCGTCGTCGAACGTGCCCTGAACGAACCGGATCCCCTCGGACAGCCTGTCCCACACCTCCTGGCGAAAGGGGGTGCGGGCGTGCTGCTTCACCGCGTCGTGGACGACTTGGGAGAAGTCCTCGTCGACCCAGTCCCGCCGGGCGAATCCGACGAGCGCGAAGGTCGGCGGCAACATCCCGCGGTTGGCGAGGTCGTAGATGGCCGGCATCAGCTTTTTGCGGGCCAGATCGCCGGTCACGCCGAAGATGACCACGCTGCACGGCCCGGCGATCCGGGGCATTCGCTTGTCGCGCTTGTCCCGCAGCGGATTGCGCCACTCCGTGGCGGCGTCACCTTCGCTCATATCCGGCTCAGGACTTCTTCTCGTCGAGCTGCCCCTGTGTCGCCTCGAGCAGCTCCTGCCACGACTTGTCGAACTTCTCCACGCCTTCGTTCTCGAGGGCCAGGAACACGTCGGTGAGGTCGATTCCCACCGCCTCGAGCTTGTCGAAGACCTCCTGCGATTCGGCGGCCTTCCCGGTCACCGTGTCGCCGGTGATCACGCCGTGGTCGGCGACGGCCTCGAGCGTCTTCTCCGGCATCGTGTTCACCGTGTTCGGTGCGACCAGTTCGGTGACGTAGAGGGTGTCGGAGTAGTCGGGGTTCTTCACCCCGGTCGACGCCCACAGCGGCCGCTGCACCCGGGCCCCGGCCTCCTCGAGCGGTTTGAAGCGTGATCCGCCGACGAACACCTCTTCGTAGGCGGCGTAGGCCAGTCGGGCGTTGGCCACACCGGCCTGCCCGCGCAGCGCCAGCGCCTCCTCGGAGCCGATCTTCTCCAGCCGGCTGTCGATCTCGGTGTCCACACGGGAGACGAAGAACGAGGCAACCGAATGGATCTTGGACAGGTCGTGGCCGGCCTCCTTGGCCTTCTCCAGCCCCTCGAGGTAAGCGTCCATGACCGCGCGGTGGCGTTCGACGGAGAAGATCAGCGTTACGTTGACCGAAATGCCCTCCGCGAGCACGGCGGTGATGGCCGGAATACCTTCCTTCATCGCGGGGATCTTGATCAGTACGTTGGGCCGGTCGACGATCTTCCACAGTTCGATGGCCTGCAGGATCGTCTTGTCCGCGTCGCGGGCCAGCCGCGGGTCGACCTCGATCGACACCCGACCGTCGACGCCGCCGGACTGTTCGTACTGCTTGGCGAGCACGTCGCACGCGTTGCGCACGTCGTCGGTGGTGACGGTGCGGATGGTGGCGTCGACGTCGGCACCGCGCTCGGCGAGTTCCTTCACCTGCGCGTCGTACGCATCGCCCTTCGACAGCGCGGCCTGGAAGATCGACGGGTTGGTGGTGACCCCGACGACGCTGCGGGTGTCAATGAGGTTCTGCAGATTGCCGGTCTGCAGACGCTCACGGGACAGATCGTCTAGCCATACGGACACACCGGCGGCCGCTAGTGCGGCCAAGTTCTCGTTCTGCGACATGGTCTTGCCTTTCAGAGGGTTTCCAGTCAGTTTGCGATTGATCGCTCCGCTGCGGCGGCGACGGCTTCGGCCGTGAAGCCGAACTCGCGGAACAACGTCTTGTCGTCGGCGGACTCCCCGTAGTGCTCGATGGAGATGATCTCGCCGGTGTCGCCGACGAGCTTGTACCAACTCTGGGCGACGGCGGCCTCCACGGCGACCCGGGCGGAGACGTTGGGCGGCAGCACGCTGTCGCGGTACTCCCGCGGCTGCGATTCGAACCACTCCACACACGGCATCGACACCACCGCCGCGGTGATGTCCTTCTCTGCGAGGAGCTTCTTCGCCTCCACCGCGAGCTGCAGCTCGGAGCCGGTGCCGATGAGGATCACGTCGGCCCCCGTCGCGTCACCGCCGCCGAGGACGTAACCGCCGCGAGCGACGCCGTCGGAGTCGGTGCCCTCCAGCACCGGGATGCCCTGACGGGTCAGGATGAACCCGACCGGACCGCTGCCGTTGCCGCGGGCGATGATGCTGCGCCACGCGTACGCCGTCTCGTTGGGGTCGCCGGGCCGGACCACCGACAGATTCGGGATCGCCCGCAGCGCCGCCAGGTGTTCGATCGGCTGATGGGTGGGGCCGTCCTCGCCGAGGCCGATCGAATCGTGGGTCCAGATGTAGATGGTGTCGATGTCCATCAGCGACGCCAACCGCACCGCGGGCCGCATGTAGTCGGAGAACTGCAGGAACGTACCGCCGAAGGCGCGGGTCGGTCCGTGCAGCACGATGCCCGACAGGATCGAGCCCATCGCGTGCTCGCGGATGCCGAAGTGCAGCACCCGCCCGTACCAGTCGGCGGTGAAGTCCTCGGTGGAGATCGACGGGGGACCGAAAGAGTTGACGCCCTTGATGGTGGTGTTGTTGCTACCCGCGAGGTCGGCTGAGCCACCCCACAATTCGGGGAGCTTAGGGGCGACGTCGTTGAGCACCTGACCGAATGCGGCGCGGGTGGCCACTGCCTTGCTACCCGGCTCCCAGTAGGTGATGTCGGCGTCCCAGCCGTCGGGCAGCTCTTCGGCGGTCAGCCGGTCGAGCAGCTTCTTGCGCTCGGGTTCGCGCTCGGCCCAGGCGTCGAACTCGGGCTGCCACTTCTCGTGCGCCTCGCGGCCACGGTCCACCAGCTTGCGGGTGTGCTCGATGACCTCGTCGCGCACCTCGAACGTCTTGTCCGGGTCGAAGCCCAGGATCTTCTTGGTGGCGGCCACCTCGTCGTCGCCGAGCGCCGAACCGTGCACGCCGCCGGTGTTCATCTTGGTGGGGGCCGGATAGCCGATGATCGTGCGCAGCGCGATGAACGACGGCTTGTCGGTGACCTTCTTGGCCTCTTCGATCGCCTGCTCGATACCGGTGACGTTCTCGCCGCCCTCGACTTCCTGGACGTGCCAGCCGTAGGCGCGGTAACGATCGGCGACGTTCTCCGACAGCGCGATGTTCGTGTCGTGCTCGATGGAGATCTGGTTCTGGTCGTAGAACACGATCAGGTTGCCGAGCTGCTGGGTGCCCGCCAGCGAGCTCGCCTCGCTGGTGATGCCCTCCTCGATGTCACCGTCGGAGGCGATCACGTAGATGAAGTGGTCGAACGGGCTGGTGCCCGGGGCGGCGTCGGGATCGAAGAGCCCCCGCTCGTAGCGGGCCGCCATCGCCATGCCAACCGCCGAGGCCAGACCCTGGCCGAGCGGCCCGGTGGTGATCTCCACGCCCTTGGTGTGGCGGAACTCCGGGTGGCCCGGGGTCTTCGACTTGAAGGTCCGCAGCGACTCGATGTCGCCGAGTTCGAGCCCGAAGCCACCCAGGTAGAGCTGGATGTAGAGCGTCAGGCTGGAATGTCCGCAGGACAGGATGAAGCGGTCCCGGCCCAGCCAGTGCACGTCGCTCGGGTCGTGGCGCATCTGCCGCTGGAACAGCGTGTACGCCAGCGGCGCCAGGCTCATCGCGGTCCCGGGGTGGCCGTTGCCGACCTTCTGCACCGCATCCGCCGCCAGCACCCGGACGGTGTCGACCGCGGTCGAGTCCAACTCGGTCCAGTCGTCGGGGTGGTGGGGTTCGGTCAGCGTCGCGATCTCGTCGACGGTGGTCACTGGCGCTCCTTGGTGATGTTCGGTCAGCGGCCGCACACAACCATCCGGACCGCAGCTCCAACACTAGTGCTCACCGGCGGGCCCCCGCATGCTGCATGCGGGCGGAATTAGTCGTCCCGTTACGGTATCAACGCGGAATCGACCCTGCGGTCATCCGCAGGGTCTCCAGCGGTCTACCATCGTCTGTAGTAGATGTTGCGCGGCGGCTGTGACCATCACCAAGCGGAAGACCATCAACATCGGACGACCACCGCCAACGATGAGGAGTTGACTGCGTGAGCATTCGCGAGCGCCACCTCAGCCATGGGGCGCCGTCTCGCATCCGCACCACGGTGTTGGCATATCTGGCGCTGACCAAACCACGTGTGATCGAGTTGCTGCTGGTCACCGCCATTCCGGCGATGCTGCTGGCCGATCGCGGCACGGTCGAACCGCTGCTGATTCTCAACACCCTCATCGGCGGAATGCTGGCCGCGGCGGGCGCGAACACGCTCAACTGCGTCGCCGACGCCGATATCGACAAGATGATGAAGCGGACCGCGCGCCGTCCGCTGGCGCGCGCGACCGTCCCCACCCGCAACGCCCTGATCTTCGGGCTCGTACTGTCGGTCGGATCGTTCTTCTGGCTGTGGGCCACCAGTAACCTGCTGTCCGGCCTGCTGGCCGTGGCGACCATCGCGTTCTACGTCTTCGTCTACACCCTGCTGCTCAAGCGCCGCACCTCCCAGAACGTGGTGTGGGGTGGGGCGGCCGGATGCATGCCGGTGATGATCGGCTGGTCTGCGGTCACCGGCACGGTCCAGTGGCCAGCGCTGGTGATGTTCGCGATCATCTTCTTCTGGACACCGCCGCACACCTGGGCGCTGGCGATGCGGTACAAGGACGACTACAAAGCGGCGGGTGTGCCGATGCTGCCCGCGGTGGCCACCGAGCGCCAGGTGACCCGCCAGATCCTGATCTACACCTGGCTGACCGTGCTCACAACGCTCGTGCTGGCGTTGGCCACCGGCTGGCTCTACGCCGTGGTGGCGCTGCTCGCGGGCACCTGGTTCCTGGTGATGGCCCACCAGCTCTACAGCGGCGTCAAGCGCGGCGAGCCGGTCAAGCCGCTGCGGCTGTTCCTGCAGTCGAACAACTATCTGGCCGTGGTGTTCTGCGCGCTGGCAGTCGATTCGGTGCTGGCGCTGCCGACGCTGCTGAGCTGACCGCCGCCCAGACAGGTGCGCAGCTGAGGTCACCGGCGCAGCGGTCGGTGCTGCCGCTTCAGCTCCCGGCGACCTCGGCGCCCTGCTGGCCGACCACATCGACGTGCGCCGGTTCGGCGCCGCGGCTGTGGACCTGTGCCTGGTCGCCCACGGCAGTCTGCATGCGTTCGTGGAAGCCGACCTCGCGGCCACTACTGGGCTGCGGGGGCGCTCATCGCCGAAGAAGCGGGGGCGACGGTGTACCGGTCGACCGACGGCGACGACAGCGTGTCGGCTACCTGGCTCTGATCCCGGCGGGCGTCTGCGCGACGCTGTTCGGCTAGCTCGGGTCCCATCCGGTGCGGCGACCCTGCTTGGTCTGGCCCCGTTGCTTCTTCGCGGTGATCCGGCGTTCCTTCGACCCCCTGGTGGGCCGGGTCGGCCGGCGCGCAGGCGAGGGAGGGGCCGCGGCCTCGCGCAGCAGGCGGGCCATCCGTTCGCGGGCCGCCGTGCGGTTCTGCAGTTGTGCGCGATGCTCACTGGCCGTCACCGTGAGCACCCCTGCGGTGAGCCGACCGCGCAGCCGGCAGAGCATGCGATGACGCAGGTGTGGCGGCACCGACGGTGCTCGCCCCACGTCGAAGGACAGCTCGACCCTGCTGTCGGTGGTGTTGACGCCCTGGCCGCCCGGGCCCGAGGACCTGGAGAAGCGTTCGCTCAACTCCGATGCGGGCACGACGAACGTCGGTGTCACGACGAGGTCTCGCGTCACGCCGTCACGGCACCAGCACCACCGAGCCGACCGTCTTACGGCCCTGAAGATCACGATGTGCCCGCTCGGCCTCGCCGAGGGGATAGTGCTCGCTGACGGTCACCGCGAACGTACCCTTGGCGATGGCGTCGAGCACTTCGCCTGCACGCCAGGAGAATTCGTCGGGGGTGCGGGTGTGGTGCGCCAGGTTGGGGCGGGTCAGGAACACCGAGCCGGCGGTGTTGAGCCGCTGCGGGTCGACCGGCGGGACGGGTCCGCTCGCGGCGCCGAAGAGCGCCAGCGTGCCGCGCACCGCGAGACTGGCCAGGCTGGCGTCGAACGTCGCGGCACCCACCCCGTCGTAGACAGCGGCGACGCCGTTGCCGCCGGTCAATTCTCGGATCTTCGCGCCGAATTCCTGTGGGTCGTCCGGGTAGTCGAGCACCTCGATGGCCCCGGCCCGGCGGGAGAGTTCGGCCTTCTCCGGCGTGGACACCGTCGTGATGACCTTGGCGGCCATGCTTGTCACCCACTGGGTGAGGATCAGGCCGACCCCGCCGGCGCCCGCGTGCAGCAGAACCGTGTCACCCTGGGCGACCGGATAGGTCGACTTGATCAGGTAGTGGGCGGTCATCCCCTTCAGCAGTGCGGAGGCGGCGACCGCGGGAGCCACCCCGTCGGGTACGTAGGCCACGAAATCTGCTGGGGCCAAGGTGTATTCGGCGTAGGCACCCACCGCCTTGTCGGTGACCACCCGATCCCCGACCCGCAACGCCGCGACGTCGTCGCCGATGGCCTCGATGGTCCCGCACACCTCGGTGCCGACGACGAACGGCACCTCACGGGGATAGAGACCCGACCTGAAGTAGGTGTCGATGAAGTTGACGCCGATGGCCTCGGCCCTGATCAGGACCTGACCCGGGCCGGGGGCGGGTTGCGCCCTCTCGACGTGGTTGAGGACTTCCGGACCGCCGGTTTCGGAGACTTCGATGGCGTACATGCGAACCATCATCCACCGCTTAGCATGACCCGGGTGAGGCTCGCGCGTCCCGACGTGTTCCATCCGCGCATCGTGCTGGCCGCCTGCCCGGCGTTGCCGCAGGGTGACGGCGACGACGACGGGCTGGTCGACGCCCTGCGCGGCCGGGGTCTGCACGCCCGTTGGCTGCCCTGGGACGACCCGGGGACCCTGGACGCGGACGTGGTGATCCTGCGTGCGACATGGGACTACATCGAGCGCCTCGACGAATTCCTGGCATGGACGCGGCGGGTGCGCCACCTGCTCAACGACCCGGCGGTGGTGGCGTGGAACACCGACAAGCGCTACCTCGTGGATCTGGCGCGCCACGGGGTGCCGACGGTGCCGACCCACTATTTCGCCGCGGGGGACGCCGTCGCCGTGCCCGCCGGTGAGGTCGTGGTCAAACCCGCCGTCGGTGGGGGTTCGGCCGGAGCGCAGCGGTTCACCGACGCCGAAGCGGCGGCCGGACACGCGGCAGACCTGCAGGCGCAGGGGCGCGCGGTGCTCGTGCAGCCCTACGACGCGCGGGTGGAGTACGGGGAGACCGCGCTGGTGTTCCTCGGCGGTGAGCAGTCGCACGCGTTCACCAAGGCCGCGATCCTGCCACCGGACGGTCCGCCCGTATTCGACGAGTCGGGTACCTACGCCGTGGAGATGCTCACGCCCGCAGAGCCGGATTTCGAACTGTGGGATGTCGGGCACGCCGCGCTGCGGGCGGCCGCGGCGACGCTCGGGATCACCGCCGCCGAGTTCCTCTACGCCCGCGTCGACGTCATCGGCGACCGCGACGATGCGCAGGTGCTCGAAGTGGAACTGGTGGAACCGTCACTGGGTTGGCGGCAAGTCGACGCCGCCACGCGTGCGGACCGCCAGCGCGACTTCGCCGTCGCCGTCGAGGTCGCGCTCGAGCGCCTCGGGCTCGGTCCGCTGTCGCATCGACGCCCATAGCGCCGCGGTGGCCGCCGTGCAGGCGGCCGCGCCGGCCACGTGCACCGCGACGAGCGCGGCGGGTACGTCGTTGAGGAACTGAATGGCGCCGACCAAGCCCTGCGCGACGACGACCGCGACCAGGACGTACAGCCGGATCATCACCGGCCGCGGCGCCCGCACCGCGAGCAGGCCGAAGCCGAGCGCGATGAGCAGCGACAGGTAGGCCACGAGCAGAGATGAGTGCAGGTGCACCAGGGTGGTGATCTCGACCTGGAGGCGCGGCACGGGTTCCTCGATGCTCTTGTCGCCGGCGTGCGGGCCGGCGCCGGTCACCAGGGTGCCGGTCACCAGGATGGCGGATAGAGCCACGGCACTCAAGAAGGTCAACTGGCGCAACGGTTTCGGCACCGTCCGTACCGGAGCGCTGCCCCCGCCCGCCGGGTCGGGTTCGCCGATCTTCACGAAGAGCAGCACCGACAGCCACACCATGGCCATGGAGACCAGCAGGTGGATCGCGACCGTCCACCACAGCAGTCCGGTCAGCACCGTGATGCCGCCGATCACCGCCTGCGCCACTGTCGACGCGGGCATCAACCACGCGTAGACGAGGACTTCCCGACGGCGCCGGGCGCGCGTGACGGCCAGTACGGCGGCCGCGGCGGTCAGCACCACCAGGAACGTGATGAGGCGGTTCCCGAACTCGACGGCCTGGTGGATGCCGGGGACCTCGGCGTGCGGCACGGGGGTGAAGCTGCCCGGGAAGCACTGCGGCCAGGTGGGGCAACCCAGCCCGGATGCGGTGACGCGGACGATCGCACCGGTGACCGAGATGCCGCCCTGGGTCAGGATGACCGCGAACGCGATCGCGCGCTGGACCCGCAGACTGGGCAGCGGCAGCAGGTCGACCAGCCGCAGGAAGAGTCGTCTGACGGGCACGAATCGATGGTAGAGCAGCCCTAACTACGCCTCGTAGTAGGCCCGGCCGTCACCGCGGTGCGACGAACGGTACGAGCACGTCGTCGACCAGGCGGACCACCAGGTCGTCGGTGATCGGATCGCCGGTGATCAGCAGCCGGTGCCACAGCACGCTCTGGCCGAGTTCGCGGGCGATCTCCACCGGAACGTCCGGTCGTACGTCACCGCGGTCGACGCCGCGCTGCAGCAGAGCGGCCATCTCGCGCTTCCGCCAGCCGATGACGTCGTCGCGGAAGGCGGCCGTCAGCTCCTGGTCGTGGGCGGCGGCCGCGACGGCGGCCTTCAGCACCGCGGCTTCGGGTCCGGTGAACAGTGCGGCCCACCCGCGCAGCACCGCCAGCATGTCGCCGCGGAAGCTGCCGGTGTCCTCGTGCGGAATGGCCGTCGTCGCGATCCGCATCAGCGTGTCCCGCAGCAGGCTCGCGCGGTCGGGCCACCGCCGGTACAGGACCGGCTTGCTGGTGCGCGCCGCCGCGGCGACGGATTCCATCGTCACGCCGCCGGGCCCGCGCTCGGCAAGCAGGCTCAGCACGGCGGTGCGGATGGCGGTGTCGAGTTCTGCACCGTGTCGCCGGGCCATGGGACCTCCTCTAAGAGACGCTTGCGTATCCTATCGCGGGCTTCTACGGTTCAAGAAACGAAACCGTATCTCGGAGGTAGGCCATGGCCCGTCCCGTGCTGTATCCGCTGCGTTCGGTCGACACCGCCGCGGTGCACATCATCGCCGCGCCGCGGCACCGCCGGCGCGTGACCATCGACCATCGACCGCTCGCCGGTGTGACGCCCGCGATGCTCCTCGACTGGTTCACCCACCTCGGCGAGACGATGACCTACGGCGGCGAGGTGATCCACCGCTACCTCGCCTGGCACCCGATCGACCACATCCGATGGGAACTCGCGCGGCCGGCGCCCGGCGGCGGCGCGGCCGACGGGGCACGGTTCCGGATGGTGGAGGCGTTCGGCGGACGGCCCGAGTTCACGATCGACGAGGTGGCGCGGGTCGAGAAACTCGACGAGACGGGCATCCGGCTGGTGAAAAGGGTGGCGGGCGCGGTGTTCTTCCAGCTCGAGCACACGTGGTCGGCCGGGGCGGACGGGGCGCACTACGTGACGGTGATGGATCTCGGCGCACGCTCGGCGCTGCTCACACCCGTCAACCGGCTGGTGTCGCGGCACTTTCCCGACGACAAGCTGCGCGCGTGGGTGCGGCACAACATCGAAGAGGTCGGTCAGCTGGAGTATCTGCTGCCGGCGCTGGTCTCAGGTGAAGCGGAACCAGCGCAGCGCACATAGTGCCGCCACGCCACCCCAGACAGCGAGCACGGCCAGCCCCAGCCAGTCGACCGACAGCGTCATCGCCCGGGTCAACGCCTCGGTCAGCGCACCCGACGGGGTGAGCCGCGCGGCCCATGCGAGAGGGCCGGGCACGGCCTGACCCTCGAGCGTCAGCGCGCCCAGCCCCGCGAAGATGAACCACAGCAGGTTGGCGACCGCCAGCACGATCTCGGCGCGCAGCGTGCCGCCGAGTAGCAGGCCCAGCGCCGCGAAACCCGCGGTGCCCAGCGCGATGATCACCCCGCCCAGGAGTAACCCGACCACCTCGGGACGCCAGCCGAGCGCAAGACCGATGGCGCCCAACAGGATCGACTGCAGGAAGACCACCGCCACCACGGCCAGCGACTTGCCGGCGATGATGCCCCAGACCGGGAGCGCGGTCGCGCCGAGCCGTTTGAGCGCGCCGTAGCGACGGTCGAACGCCACCGCGATGGCCTGGCCGGTGAACGCCGTCGATATCACCGCGAGCGCCATGATCGCGGGTACGAAGGTGCCCGCCCGGTCGTCGCCGAAGTCGCCCAGCGGCAACAGGACCAGGCCGACGAGCAGGGTGATCGGGATGAACATCGTCAGCAGCAGCTGTTCACCGTTGCGCAGCAGCAGCCGCAGTTCGAGGCCGAACTGGGCGGCCAGCATCTTCGGCACGGCGGCGGGCCGCGGGTCGGGCGTGAAGGTGCCCGGTGCGAACTGGTTGGTCGTCACGATCGCCCGCCCTTCGTCGAGACCGCGGTGAGATCACGATTCCGGCCGCGGCGACGATCTGTGCGCAGTCTCGGTGACCGCCTCGCCCGCGTCATTTCCGTAACTCCCGGCCGGTCAGGTCCAAGAACACGTCTTCGAGGCTGCGCTGCTCGACGCGCATGTCGGTCGCCAGCACGTCGAGCCGAGCGCACCAGGCCGTCACTGTGGCCAGCACCTGCGGGTCGACGTGACCCTCGACGAGGTATTCGCCCGGTGACCCCTCGGTGGCGCGGTAGCTCTCCGGCAACGCAGTCATCAGCAGCGATAGATCCAGCTTGGGTGGCGCGCTGAACCGCAGCTGGTTCTCCGCGCCGCTGCGCATCAACTCGGTAGGCGTTCCGGTGGCCACCGCGACCCCGCGGTCGATGATCACCAGCCGGTCGGCCAGTTGTTCGGCCTCGGTCAGCTGGTGGGTGGTCAGCACGATGGTGACCCCGTCGCGGCGCAGCGCGTCGATCAGCTCCCAGACGACGATGCGGGCGTGCGCATCCATCCCGGCCGTCGGCTCGTCGAGGAACACCAGCTCGGGACGGCCGACGACCGCGCAGGCCAGCGCCAGCCGCTGCTGCTGGCCGCCGGAGAGTCTGCGGTAGGTGGTGCGCGCGACGTCGGTCAGCCCGAGGGTGTCGAGGAGCCACTGCGGGTCGAGCGGATTGGCGGCGTAGGCGGCGACGAGGTTCAGCATCTCGCCGGCCCGGGCCGCCGGATAGCCTCCGCCGCCCTGCAACATGACGCCGATGCGCTCGCGCACGCGGGTGTTGTGGGCCGCCGGGTCCATGCCGAGGATCTCGATGCTGCCCGAATCGGGGCGCAGGAACCCTTCGCACATCTCGACGGTCGTCGTCTTGCCCGCGCCGTTGGGTCCCAGCAGTGCCAGCACTTCTGCGCGGTGCACGTCGAGGTCGAGCCCGTCGACCGCCGTCGTCGACCCGTAGCGCTTGGTCACCCCGCGCAGCCGCACAGGCTGAGCGGACGAGCGCTCGCGCGCAGAGCCGACGGCTTCGGGTCCGGTGGTCACGGGGAATCAGCGTATGCGCCCGGCGCGGCCGACCGTGGTTGCGGTGGTCGTGGACCGGATTCGGCGGGTTCAGGAGACGGGGCAGGGATTCCCGGCATGGCCGGCGGGTCACCCTCGGGCAGCGGTTGCCAGGGCAGTCGCCGCCACGTCAGCGCCATCAGCGCAGCGACGATGACCAAGCTGGCCAGTGTCGCCATCACGATCTGGAACAGGGCGAAGCGGTCGCCGTTGGCGGTGGGCCCGAAGATGCCGACGATCAGGGTGAGCGCGATGGTCGCGCCGCGGAAGCCAGGACGGGTGGCCCAGGTCGCGAGCGGGATGATCGCCCACAGCAGGTACCAGGGCTGCACGACGGGGAAGAGCAGCACCGTCGCACCCAGCGCGACGCCAAGACCGCCGACCGGATGCAGCCGTCCGCGCAGCACCGCCAGCAGTAGACCGCTGACCAGTACGGCGATGATGCTGACGCCGATGGCTCGGGTGAGCGCGAGGATCGCGGTGGTGTGGTCGCCGAGTCCCAACAGGATGCCGACCTGACCGGTGCCCAGCGCGATCAGCGTCGGCGGGGACATCCAGCTGCGCACCACGTTGGCGGTGCCGAGGGTGAACAGCCAGCCGAACCCCAGCCCGCTGGCCCAGCCGATGAGCGCCATCACCGCCACCGCGACCGCGGTCAGCGAACCGCCGGCGATGAAGAACGCCTTGACCGTGCCGCCCCACCGGCAGGCCAGCGCCATCGCGACGAAGCCGAGCGCCAGCAACGACGGAAGCTTCACCTGGGACGACATCGCGATCAGCACGGTGCCGGCGAGCAGCATCGCCATCGGGTACCAGCGCGCCCATTGCGGGCGTCCCGACGGCCAGTGCAACGGTCGCGGGACGAGCGGTCGGGAGGCGTCGACGCCGCGCAGGGCGAATTCGGTGCCCGCCAGCATCAGGCCGAGCATCAGCGCCTCGTTGTGGATGCCGGCGACCAGATGCATGAACAGCAGGGGGTTGCAGGGCCCCAGCCACACCGCGCTGACCTCCGCGACGCCGCAGCGGCGGGCCAGTCGCGGGGTGGCCCAGACGATGAGGCCGACGCCGAGTAGCACGATCAAGCGGTGGAACAGCACCGCCCAGACGATGTTCTCGCCGGTGATGGAGGAGATGGTCTGCCCGATCCACAGGAACAGCGGTCCGTAGGGCGCGGGCGTCTCGCGCCACAGGCTGGGCACCGACAGCGTGAACACGTGGTCGAGTCCGAGCCCGGTGGCGGGGCCGACCTTGTACGGGTCGAGGCCCTGCAGCGAGATCTCGCTCTGGGCCAGATAGGAGTAGACGTCTTTGCTGTACATCGGGGGCGCGATGAGCAGCGGTATCGCCCACAGCAGTAGGGTGCGGTCGACCTGGCTGCGCGACATGCGGCGGCTGCCGAGGGCGAATCGGCCCAGCATCAGCCAGGCCAGGGCCATCATCACCGCGCCGGTGGTCGTCATCGTCAGGGAGACGGTCTGGATGCGGGACGGCAGGTTGAGCAACCGGACGCCGAAGGTCGGGTCCTGGACCACGGGCCGCGCCCCGGCCCCGAGCGCGCCGATCGCCATCAGCACCGTGCCGGTGGCCCCGAACAGCCGCGTTCTGCGCAATGCGACCAGATCGGCCTCGGTGAGCGGTGAGCCGACGGTTCGCTCGTCGCCGTGCCAGCGGGCGATCGAGGAACTGAAGGACTGCAGCCGCCCGGCGAAACGAGCCATTCGAGCAGACTAGCCGCCAGGCCTATGGGCACAATCACGCTCCAGTAAGGGTGACCTTGGTGGAACCGTCTGGGGAATTCCGTCACAATGGTGTTGTGAAAATCCCTACTGAGGCTGCCGGCGCGTCCGCTGCGCATGTCTCGGACGGGCACACCCGCAGTGCGATCATCCAGATGTTGCTGCAGGGTCCGGTCACCGCATCGGCGATCGGCGAACGGCTGGGCATCTCTGCGGCCGGGGTGCGGCGACATCTGGACGCGTTGATCGAGGCGGGCGACGCGCAGGCGGCCGCCGCCGCGGCGTGGCAGCACAGCGGCCGGGGGCGTCCGGCCAAGCGCTACCGGCTGACGGCGGCCGGCCGCGCGAAGCTCGGCCACACCTATGACGACCTCGCGCTCGCCGCGATCCGGCAGCTCCGGGAGATCGGCGGCGATGACGCCGTCCGTACATTCGCCCGGCGGCGCATCGACACCATCCTCTCGGGAGTAACCGAGGGGGTCGATGGTGTTGCAGACGGTGTTGAACCCACTGCGGACCGAGTGGCCGACGCGCTGACGGAGGCCGGGTACGCGACCACCACGACCCGGGTAAGCGGCCCGATCAGCGGTGTGCAGATCTGCCAGCACCACTGCCCGGTCTCGCACGTCGCCGAGGAGTTCCCGGAGTTGTGTGAAGCCGAGCGCGAGGCGTTCGCCGACATCCTCGGCACACACGTGCAACGGCTGGCCACGATCGTCAACGGCGACTGCGCCTGCACTACCCACGTACCGCTACAGCCCGACACGCAAGAATCCTCCCGGCGCACAGCCCGCGCCGGATCCGTTACGACCCCTCAAGGAGCGTCGACATGACCGCCACCCCGGAGACGACGAGCGTCACCCCCGAGCACACGATCGGGGAGCCGCTGTCGCAGGAGGAGGCCATCGCCTCGCTGGGTCGTTACGGCTTCGGCTGGGCGGACTCCGACGTCGCGGGCGCCAGCGCCCAGCGTGGACTGTCCGAGCACGTCGTGCGCGACATCTCGGCCAAGAAGAGTGAGCCGGAGTGGATGCTCGACGTCCGGCTGCGCGCGCTGCGCACGTTCGACAAGAAGCCCATGCCGAACTGGGGCTCAGACCTCGAAGGCATCCACTTCGACAACATCAAGTACTTCGTGCGGTCCAGTGAGAAGCAGGCCGCGACGTGGGATGACCTGCCCGCTGACATCAAGAACACCTACGACCGGCTCGGCATCCCCGAGGCGGAGAAGCAGCGCCTGGTGTCCGGCGTCGCCGCACAGTACGAGTCCGAGGTGGTCTACCACTCCATCCGCGAGGACCTGGAGAAGCTGGGCGTGATCTTCCTCGACACGGACACCGCGCTCAAGGAGCACCCGGAGCTGTTCAAGCAGTACTTCGGCACCGTCATCCCGGCCGGGGACAACAAGTTCTCCGCGCTCAACACCGCGGTGTGGTCGGGTGGTTCCTTCATCTACGTGCCGAAGGGCGTGCACGTCGACATCCCGCTGCAGGCCTACTTCCGCATCAACACCGAGAACATGGGCCAGTTCGAGCGCACCCTGATCATCGTCGACGAGGAAGCCTACGTGCACTACGTCGAGGGGTGCACGGCACCGATCTACAAGAGCGACTCGCTGCACTCCGCGGTCGTGGAGATCATCGTCAAACCGGGCGGCCGATGCCGCTACACGACCATCCAGAACTGGTCGAACAACGTCTACAACCTGGTCACCAAGCGGGCCCGCGCCGAGGCCGGCGCGACCATGGAGTGGGTCGACGGCAACATCGGCTCCAAGGTCACGATGAAGTACCCGGCCGTGTGGATGACCGGTGAGCACGCCAAGGGCGAGGTGCTCTCGGTGGCGTTCGCGGGTGAGGGTCAGCACCAGGACACCGGCGCGAAGATGCTGCATCTGGCGCCCCACACCTCGAGCAACATCGTGTCCAAGTCGGTCGCCCGCGGCGGCGGCCGCGCCTCCTACCGTGGCCTCGTCCAGGTGAACAAGGGTGCCTACGGTTCGCGCTCGAGCGTGAAATGCGATGCGCTGCTGGTCGATACGATCAGCCGCAGCGACACCTACCCGTACGTCGACATCCGCGAGGACGACGTCACGATGGGCCACGAGGCGACGGTGTCGAAGGTCAGCGAGGATCAGCTGTTCTACCTGATGAGCCGCGGGATGACCGAGGACGAGGCGATGGCGATGGTGGTGCGCGGCTTCGTCGAGCCGATCGCCAAGGAGCTGCCGATGGAGTATGCGCTCGAGCTCAACCGGCTCATCGAGCTGCAGATGGAAGGGGCGGTGGGATAAGTGCCCTCAGAGCTGACAACTGCGGCAGAAGGGACTCCGGCCGGATCGGCGTTGAACAAGGGTGAGGTGTTCACCTCGTTCGACGTCGATGCCTTCGAGGTCCCCGGTGGCCGCGACGAGATCTGGCGGTTCACCCCCCTGCGCCGGCTGCGCGGGCTGCACGACGGTTCGGCCGTCGCGTCCGGCACCGCCCGCATCGAGGTGGCGGATCGCCCCGGTGTGACGGTCGAGACGGTGCAGCGCGGCGACGAACGGCTCGGTCAGGGCGGTGTGCCCGCGGATCGGGTTGCGGCACAAGCCTTCTCCTCGTTCGAGTCCGCGACGGTGGTCACCGTCGCGCGTGACACCGTGGTGGCCGAACCGATCGAGATCACCGTCGCCGGACCCGGCGAGGGCAAGGTCGCCTACGGGCATCTGCAGATCCGCGTCGAGGAGCTCGCCAAGGCCATCGTCGTCGTCGACCTGCGCGGCAGCGGCACCTACGCCGACAACGTCGAGATCATCGTCGGCGACGCCGCGGGTGTCGGGGTTATCTGGCTCGCCGACTGGGCCGACGACATGGTCCACGTCAGCGCCCACCACGCCCGCCTCGGCAAGGACTCCGTGCTCGGCCACGTCAACGTCATGCTCGGCGGCGACGTCGTGCGGACCTCGGCGACCGTGCGGTTCACCGCGTCCGGTGGCGACGCCCAGATGCTGGGCACCTACTTCGCCGACGACGGTCAGCACCTCGAGGCGCGCCTGCTCGTCGACCACGCGCACCCGAACTGCAAGTCCGACGTGCTGTACAAGGGTGCCCTGCAAGGCGATCCGAACTCCGACAAACCCGATGCGCACACCGTCTGGGTGGGTGACGTTCTGATCCGCGCCGAGGCCACCGGTACCGACACCTACGAGGCGAACCGCAACTTGGTGCTCACCGACGGCGCCCGCGCCGACTCGGTGCCCAACCTCGAGATCGAGACCGGCGAGATCGTCGGCGCCGGCCACGCCAGCGCCACCGGACGTTTCGACGACGAGCAGATGTTCTACCTGCAGGCCCGCGGCATCCCCGAGGACCAGGCCCGACGGCTCATCGTGCGGGGGTTCTTCGGCGAGATCATCTCGAAGATCGCCGTGCCCGCCGTGCGCGAACGCCTGACCGACGCCATCGAACGCGAGCTAGCCCTCACTGAAGGAAACCAGTCATGACCACACTCGAAATCAAGGACCTCCACGTCACCGTCGCCGCCGGCGCGGATGCCAGCGGCGCCGACGGCGGGGCCAAGGAGATCCTCAAGGGCGTCGATCTCACCGTGAACTCGGGCGAGATCCACGCGCTGATGGGCCCGAACGGGTCCGGGAAGTCGACCCTTTCGTATGCGGTCGCCGGTCACCCGAAGTACACGGTGACGTCCGGTTCGATCACCCTCGACGGCCAGGACGTCCTGGAGATGAGCGTCGACGAGCGGGCGCGCGCCGGGCTATTCCTGGCCATGCAATACCCGGTCGAGGTGCCCGGGGTGTCGATGTCGAACTTCCTGCGCACGGCGGCGACGGCGGTGCGCGGTGAGGCGCCGAAGCTGCGGCACTGGATCAAAGAGGTCAAAGGCGCGATGACCGACCTCGATATCGACCCGTCCTTCTCCGAACGCAGTGTGAACGAAGGCTTCTCGGGCGGCGAGAAGAAGCGCCACGAGATCCTGCAGCTCGCGCTGCTCAAGCCGAAGATCGCGATCCTCGACGAGACGGACTCCGGTCTCGACGTCGACGCGCTGAAGGTGGTCAGCGAAGGCGTGAACCGCTACGCCCGGGACAACGACGGTGGCGTCCTGGTGATCACCCACTACACCCGCATCCTGCGCTACATCCAACCGCAGTTCGTGCACGTGTTCGTCGGTGGCCGCATCGTCGAGTCCGGCGGTCCGGAATTGGCCGACGAACTCGAGGCCAACGGCTACGAGCGGTTCTCCGCGCAGGCTGCCTCGACGGGCGCCTGAGGGGCTGTTGCCATGACAACCGCGGCGAGCCGGCTGGACGTGGCGGGGATCCGCGCGGACTTCCCGATCCTGCAGCGGGTGATGCGCGGCGGAAATCAGCTGGCCTACCTCGATTCCGGTGCGACCTCGCAGCGTCCGCTGCAGGTGCTCGACGCCGAACGGGGCTTCCTCATCACGTCGTACGGTGCGGTGCACCGCGGCGCTCACCAGTTGATGGAGGAGTCGACCGACGCCTACGAGGACGGTCGCGCGGCCATTGCGGCGTTCGTCGGCGCCGACACCGACGAGCTGGTGTTCACGAAGAACGCCACCGAGGCGCTCAATCTCGTCGCCTATGTGTTGGGTGACGAGCGGTTCGAGGGCCATGCGGTCGGCCCGGGTGACGTCATCGTCACCACCGAACTCGAACACCACGCCAACCTGATTCCGTGGCAGGAGCTGGCCCGTCGGACCGGTGCGACGCTGCGCTGGTACGGCGCCACCGAAGACGGCCGCATCGACCTCGACTCGCTGGCGCTCGACGAGCGCGTGAAGGTGGTGGCCTTCACGCACCACTCCAACGTGACCGGCGCGGTGGCCCCGGTCGCCGAACTGGTCTCGCGGGCGAAGGCGGTCGGGGCGCTCACGGTGCTCGACGCCTGCCAGTCGGTACCGCACCAGCCGATCGACTTCCACGCGCTCGGTGTCGACTACGCCGCCTTCTCCGGCCACAAGATGTTGGGGCCCAACGGAATCGGCGTGCTCTACGGGCGGCGTCAGCTGCTGGCCGAGATGCCGCCGTTCCTCACCGGTGGGTCGATGATCGAGACCGTCACCATGGCGGGCGCCACCTACGCGCCCGCACCCCAGCGCTTCGAAGCGGGCACACCGATGACGTCGCAGGTCGTCGGGTTGGCGGCCGCGGCACGGTATCTGTCGGCCATCGGGATGGCCGAAGTCGAGGCGCACGAGGCCGAACTGGTGGCCGCCGCACTCGAAGGGCTCTCGGGGGTGGACGGCGTCCGGATCGTCGGACCGCACTCGATGACCGATCGCGGGTCGCCGGTGTCGTTCGTCGTCGACGGGGTTCACGCCCACGACGTTGGCCAGGTGCTCGACGACGACGGGGTGGCGGTCCGCGTCGGCCACCACTGCGCGTGGCCGCTGCACCGCCGGTTCGGTATCACCGCGACCGCGCGGGCCTCGTTCGCCGTGTACAACACCCTCGACGAGGTCGAGCGGTTGGTGGCCGGTGTCCGTCACGCCGTCGAATTCTTCGGCAGGGGTTGAGGTTTCGCGTGCGCCTCGATCAGATCTACCAGGAAGTCATCCTGGACCACTACAAGCATCCGCATCACCGCGGGCTGCGTGAACCGTTCGGCGCCGAGGTGCACCACGTGAACCCCACATGTGGTGACGAGGTGACGCTGCGGGTCGCCCTGGCTGACGACGGTGAAACGGTCGCGGACGTGTCCTACGACGGACAAGGGTGTTCGATCAGCCAGGCGTCCACGTCGGTGCTGACCGATCTGGTGATCGGGGTGAGTGCAGGTGACGCGCTCAAGACCGTGGCCGCGTTCACCGAGATGGTCTCGTCACGGGGCACCATCGACGGGGATGAGGACGTGATCGGCGACGGCATCGCCTTCGCCGGTGTCTCGAAGTACCCGGCACGCGTGAAGTGCGCGCTGCTCGGGTGGATGGCTTTCAAGGACGCGGTGGCCCAGGCGTCCCACGATTCCCAGGAGGAGCGCCGATGAGTAGCCCTGTGTCAAGCAGTGGGTGGTTGGCTTCGCAGGAATGCCTGCAGGGCCCCATGTCGGTCGGGGTTGTAGGCAGTGTGGTCTTGCCAGCAGTGCCAGATGACGTAGAGCCAGGCTCTGGCCAGGATGCGCACGGCGTGTTGATGGTCGTGTCCGCGGGATCGGGCTTGGCGGTAGAGGTTTTCAGCCCAGGGGTTCGCGGCGCGGGAATCGGCGGCGAAGTCGGTGACGGCGTCGCGCAGGTGTTTATCGCAGGCCCATCGGAATCCGACCGAACGCATGGTGCCCGATTGGCGGGTCGACGGTGCGACCCCGGCCAGGCAGGCCAGCGATTCGGGGGTGGGGAATCGTGCGCGGCAGTCGCCGATTTCAGCGACAAGCTTTGCGGCCCTGACAGTTCCGCTGCGGGGCAGGCTGGTGAAGATGTGCGCATCGACGTGAGCGTCGAGCTGGTCGCCGATCTGGCGGTACAGCACCTTGATCTGTGCGACGAGGGTCTTGAGGCTGGTGACCAGGGCGGCGGTGACGCCGGCATGAGCGCGGCTGTGCTCGCCGGTGATGCCGTGAGGCGCACTGGCCAGGTGTGCGTGCAACACAGCGGGATCGGTACCGCCGGTGTAGCCGACCGAGGCCAGCCAGGCGCTCAGACGTTTGGGGGTCAACCAGTCGGCGCGGTCTTGGCAGTCGAATCGGGCCAGGAACGCCAGGCTGATCGGCGAGTCGAGATCGCTGAACAATCCGACGGCACCGGGAAAGACGCGGTTGAGGTGTTCACGCAGCTGGTTGGCCAGTGCGACCCGGTGTTTGATGAGGTCTTTGCGGGCCCGGCAGGCGGTGCGCAGCGCGGTGGTGGCCGCGGTGTCAGGCACCAGGGGACGCAGTCGGGTGCGGTCGGTGCGCAGGGTGTCGGCCAGCACGAAGGCGTCGAACCGGTCGTCTTTGTTGCCGGCCGAGCCGTAGCGGCTGCGCAGGTTCTTGAGCTGGTTGGGGCTGATCACCACGACGGTGACCTCGGCGTCGAGCAGCGCCTCGACCAGTGGCCCATCGGGGCGTTCGATGGCTACCTCGCTGACTCCCATGCGGGCCAGCAGACCCAGCAGAACTCGCAGCCCGACAGCGTTGTGCTCAACGGCGCTTCGATGGATCTCGCTGCCACGGGCATCACGATCGAGATCGCGTGATCGCGCCCAGCCCAGTCGATTCCGCAGGTCATGTTGTTGGCGGGTTTCGGCGCCAACACCGGTGGGGCATACTTCATCACAGCCTCCTCGCTGCTAGTCCCAGTGGGGAGGCACCCAAACTTCGGTGCCGGGGCGCGGCGGCCGGATCGCTCACTGTTCGGCGCTCGGTGGCGCTCAGCCCTGTCGACGGTCAGCACACCCCGGGTAACCGCCGGGTCCTGCAAAACTCATCAAGGACGTCACAGCGTCCAGCGCTTGTGGCAGTGATCCGACGGCACCTCGGGTGCATCGGCAACCCATCCAAGATCACCGACACAAGGATGGTGCACCAGTGAGCGCTTGCGCGAAGAGGAGACAACGCAGATGACCGCACCCAACGAGGAACTGCTCGCCGATCTAGAGGAGGCGATGCGCGATGTCGTCGACCCCGAACTCGGCATCAACGTCGTCGATCTCGGGCTCGTGTACGGGCTCGGCGTCGAGAAGGGTGACGCCGGGGATGTGGCACTGATCGACATGACGTTGACCTCCGCGGCGTGCCCGCTGACCGACGTGATCGAGGATCAGTCGCGGACCGCGCTGGTGGGCGCCGGGCTCGTCTCGGAGATCAAGATCAACTGGGTGTGGAACCCACCGTGGGGTCCGGACAAGATCACCGAGGACGGTCGCGACCAGCTTCGCGCGCTCGGTTTCACCGTCTAGCGATCCGTGCCCGGTGAGCTCGCAGGCCAGGGCGTTCGTCTCGAGACCGGCTGTCGGCGATTTCCTGACCCACGGTGGGTGCCCGCGTCGCCCCGTGACCGGAGAAGCCGGAGGCGTTCGTTGCTCTGTCATGGCTCAGCGGCAGAATGATTTACCGTGAGGGCTCGTTCTTGCCCGTATGAACCGTATGAACCGTATGAACGAGAATGTGCACGGCCACTGCGACGCTCGATTCCGTAAGGTGGCTGATGCACTCGGCCAGGCGATCGAGAGCGGCGAGGAGGTCGGAGCGGCCATCGCGGTCGACATCGACGGCGAACTCGTCGTCGACATCTGGGGTGGGCATGCCGACGGGGCGCGCAGCCGCCCGTGGACTGCGGACACCATCGTCAACGTATGGTCCTCGACCAAGACCGTCACGGCCCTGGCCGGTCTCATGCTGATCGACCGCGGCTTGATCGAACCCGGTACGCCGGTCGCCCAGGTGTGGCCGGAGTTCGGCGCGAACGGCAAGGCCGGCATCGAGTTTCGGCATCTGCTCACGCATTCGTCGGGCGTGTCCGGCTGGGAGCGCACCGTCGTGTTGGAGGACATCCTCGATTGGGATAAATCGACGACGGCACTCGCCGCCCAGTCGCCGTGGTGGGAGCCGGGATCGGCGTCGGGGTACCACGCAACGAATTTCGGTCATCTGATCGGGGAGGTGCTCCGCCGGCTCACCGGCAAGACTCTGAAGCAATTCGTCGCCGAGGACATCGCCGGTCCCCTCGAGGCAGACTTCCAGATCGGGGCGCAGCCTCAGGACGCGGCGAGGATCGCCGAGATAGTCCCAGCCGACGACCCGTTCGCAGGTGTGCCACCGATGGAGCAGTGGCCTGAGCTGATGGTGAAGACGTTGGCCCCCTTGGCGCCCACCCCCACGGTGGCCAACACCGACGCGTGGCGCGCCGCCGATGTCGGCGGCGCGAACGGGCACGCGAACGCCAGGGCGCTGGCTCGAATACTCTCGGCGATCTCGTTGGGCGGCACCGTCGGGGGAGTGCAGCTGATCCGCCCGGATACGGTCGAGCGGATATTCCGGGAGCAGATCGCCGGACCCGATCTGATCCTGGCCGGTCTGCCGATCAGGTGGGGGCTCGGTTTCGCGCTGCCCGAGCCCACGACGTTCCCGTTCGTCCCGCAGGGCAAGATTTGCCACTGGGGCGGATGGGGTGGTTCGTGGCAGACCATGAACCCCGATCAACGCGCCACCGTTTCCTACGTCATGAACAAGATGGGCCCGGGTGTGGTGGGAAGCGACCGCACGCAGCGTTACCTTGGTCTGATCTACGACGCATTGTCCTGACCGTCGAGGCGAGTACGAGCTCCTCGGACGCGGCTGTCGTTCCGCTCGCGGTCGGGGTTTGCGCTGCGCCGACCGGGGAACAGACACCTTCGTCACAACGTTAGGACAGCTATGGCTACTCAAGACATCACCGCAGATCAGTTCAACGAGACGATCGCCGGCAACGAGATCGTGCTCGTCGATTTCTGGGCGTCGTGGTGCGGGCCGTGTAAGCAGTTCGCACCGACTTTCGCGGCCTCCTCCGAGAAGCATCCGGACGTCGTCCACGCCAAGGTCGACACCGAGGCCGAACAGCAGCTCGCCGCCGCGGCGGACATCCGTTCCATCCCGACGCTGATGGTGTTCAAGAAGGGCAAGCTGGTCTTCAACCAGGCCGGTGCTCTTCCGCCCGCCGCGCTCGAGGATCTAGTGCAGAAGGTCAAGGACTTCGACATCGACGCCGCGATGGCCGAGCAGGGGAACGCTCAGCCCGAGTGAGGTTGGGCACGCGATAGCGTGCTCTGCGTGACCGCTCAAGACTCGCACGTGCTCGTCGATCGCCCGCGTCCGCAGGTCGCGGTCGTGACGCTCAACCGCCCCGAGCGGATGAACTCCATGGCCTTCGACGTCATGGTGCCGCTGCGCGACGTGCTGCACGAGCTCACCTACGACAACGACGTCCGCGCGGTCGTGCTGACCGGTGCCGGTCGCGGATTCTCGTCGGGCGCCGACCACAAATCGGCGGGTTCGGTGCCGCACGTCGAGGGGCTGACCCGCCCGTCGTACGGCCTGCGGTCCATGGAGATCCTCGACGACGTCATCCTCGCGCTGCGCAAGATGCACCAGCCCGTGATCGCGGCGGTCAACGGCGCGGCCATCGGTGGCGGTCTGTGTCTGGCACTGGCCGCCGACATCCGGGTGGCGGCCTCGGGTGCCTACTTCCGGGCAGCCGGCATCAACAACGGCCTCACCGCCAGCGAACTGGGCCTGAGCTACCTTCTGCCGCGTGCCATCGGCTCGTCGCGCGCGTTCGAGATCATGCTGACCGGCCGTGACGTCGACGCCGACGAGGCGCAGCGCATCGGTCTGGTCTCACACACAGTCCCCGAGCGAGATCTGCTCGAGGTGTGCTGCGGGATGGCCGAGCGCATCGCGGGGTTCTCCCGCCCCGGGGTGGAGTTGACCAAGCGCACGCTGTGGAGCGGGCTGGATGCCACCAGCCTCGAGGGACACATGCAGGCCGAAGGCCTCGGTCAGCTCTACGTCCGCCTGCTCACTGCGAATTTCGAGGAGGCGGTCGCCGCGCGCGCCGAGCAACGGCCCGCGGTGTTCACCGACGACAAACCGTGAGCGTCGCCACGACCGCCGTTATCAGTTGGCGCGCGGCGCCGGCCTGCGACTAGCCTCGAAGCAGCCATTCCATTCGGCGGCCGGCTTTGCCACGCCCGAATCCGTCTTCACACCCCCGCAAGGAGCAGTGCCCGTGATCACCGCAACGGACCTCGAGGTCCGCGCCGGCGCGCGCACGCTGCTGTCCATCGAGGGGCCCGCGCTGCGCATACAGCCGGGCGACCGCATCGGGCTCGTCGGCCGCAACGGCGCGGGCAAGACCACCACCATGCGGATCCTCGCCGGCGAAGGCGAACCGTACGCCGGCAGCATCACCCGCACCGGTGAGGTCGGCTACCTGCCGCAGGACCCGCGCGAAGGTGACCTCGACATGATGGCGCGCGACCGGGTTCTGTCGGCTCGCGGGCTGGACACTCTGCTGTCCGACCTGGAGAAGCAGCAGACGATCATGGCCGAGGTCGCCGACGACGCGGCGCGGGACAAGGCGGTTCGTCGTTACGGCGAACTCGAGGAGCGCTTCTCCGCGCTCGGTGGATACGCCGCGGAAAGCGAGGCGGGTCGCATCTGCGCGAGCCTCGGTCTGCCCGAACGGATCCTGACCCAGGCGCTGCGCACCCTGTCCGGCGGTCAGCGACGGCGCGTCGAACTGGCCCGCATCCTGTTCGCGGCGTCCGATACGGGTTCAGGCTCGGACACGACCCTGCTGCTCGACGAGCCGACCAACCACCTCGACGCGGATTCGATCGGCTGGTTGCGAACGTTCCTGCAGAACCACTCCGGTGGACTCGTGGTGATCAGCCACGACGTGGACCTGCTCGCCGCGGTCGTGAACCGGGTGTGGTTCCTCGACGCGGTGCGCGGCGAGGCGGACGTCTACAACATGGGCTGGCAGAAGTATCTCGACGCCCGGGCCACCGACGAGCAGCGTAGGCGCCGGGAACGGGCGAATGCGGAGAAGAAAGCCTCCGCGCTGCGCACCCAGGCCGCGAAAATGGGCGCCAAGGCCACCAAAGCCGTTGCGGCACAAAATATGCTGCGGCGTGCCGAGCGCATGATCTCCGAGCTCGATGACGAGCGGGTGGCCGACAAGGTGGCCAAGATCAGGTTCCCTACGCCTGCGGTATGCGGTCGTACGCCGTTGGTGGCCAAGGGTCTCACCAAGACGTACGGCTCGCTGGAGATCTTCACAGGCGTCGACCTGGCGATCGACAAGGGTTCCCGCGTCGTTGTGCTCGGGCTCAACGGCGCGGGTAAGACCACGCTGTTGCGGATCCTGGCCGGGGTGGAAAAAGCCGACGCCGGTGCCATCGAACCGGGCCACGGCCTGAAGGTGGGCTACTTCGCGCAGGAGCATGACACCATCGACGGCAACGTCTCGGTGTGGGAGAACATCCGCCACGCCGCACCCGATACCGGCGAGCAGGATCTGCGCAGCCTGCTCGGGGCGTTCATGTTCACCGGCCCGCAGCTCGATCAGCCGGCGGGCACGCTGTCCGGCGGTGAGAAGACCCGCCTGGCGCTGGCCGGTTTGGTGGCCTCGACGGCGAACGTGCTGTTGCTCGACGAACCGACCAACAACCTCGACCCGGCGTCGCGCGAGCAGGTGCTCGACGCGCTGCGCAGCTATCAGGGCGCGGTCGTGCTGGTCACCCACGACCCCGGCGCCGCCGAGGCGCTCGACCCGCAGCGGGTGGTCCTGCTGCCTGACGCCACCGAGGACTACTGGTCGGACGACTACCGGGACCTCATCGAACTGGCCTGAGTCAAAGTCGCGCACCCTCGCGAGAGCCGCATTACGAACCGATTAACGAAATCTCTGGGCCGCCGGTTAGGCGTCCGACCGCTGGGTATTCCCTCCAGGCAGTCGGGGCATCAACAGCGGGGAGATGTCATGAAGAAGTCCAACAATAAGTCCCGGGAGGAACTGCTCAACGAGTTGCGGGCCGCGTACGAGGGGGGTGCGAGCATTCGTGCGTTGGTAGCGACGACCGGACGTTCGTACGGGTCGATCCACAGCATGTTGCGCGAATCAGGGACCACGATGCGGAGCCGGGGTGGGCCCAACCACCGTTCGCGTCGTTCCAGCGTCACCTGACGTCGGACCCTGCTGGCGCACCGACGCCTCGACCAGGTCGAGCACGGCGCCCAGCTTCTTGGGGTCATCGCCGGAGGCGAGCCGTGCCACGAGCCCGTCGAGAACCAGGTCGAGGTAGGTCTGGAGTACCTCGCTGGGGACGTCGTCTCGCAGTCGGCCGGCCTTCTTCTGTCTTCGCAGCCGTGCTGTGGTGGCGGCGGAGAGTTCGGCGGAGCGCTCCTCCCAGCCCTGGTGGAAGACAGGATCGTTGCGCAGTTTGCGCGCGATCTCCAACCGGGTGGCCAGCCAGTCGAACTGGTCCGGCGCGGCCAGTAGGTCGCGCATGACCTGGATCAGCCCCTCGCGGGAGGCGACGTCGGCCATCCGTTCGGCGTCCTCGCGCGCCAGCTCGAAGAACAGTGTGTCCTTGTCGCGGAAGTGGTGGAAGATGGCGCCGCGCGACAGCCCGATGGTGTGTTCGAGCCGTCGCACGGTCGCCTTGTCGTACCCGTACTCCGCGAAGCAGCGCCGGGCGCCGTCGAGGATCTGGCGGCGGCGTGCCGCCAGATGATCGTCGGTAACCCGCGGCATCGTCCGAGTCCTGCTACTTGGACTTCAGCATGTTGCGCAGCACGTACTGCAGGATGCCGCCGTTGCGGTAGTAGTCCGCCTCGCCGGGCGTGTCGATGCGCACCACCGCGTCGAACTCGACGGTCTCGCCGCCCTCCTTGCCGGCCTTGACGTGCACGGTCTTCGGGGTCTTGCCCTCGTTGAGCGCCTCGATTCCCGTGATGTCGAACGTCTCGGTGCCGTCGAGCTTGAGGCTCGCCGCGGATTCACCCTCGGGGAACTGCAGCGGGATGACGCCCATGCCGATGAGATTCGACCGGTGGATGCGCTCGAAAGACTCCGTGATCACGGCCCGCACGCCGAGCAGGCTCGTGCCCTTGGCCGCCCAGTCCCGCGACGAGCCGGACCCGTATTCCTTGCCGCCCAACACCACCAGCGGGGTGCCCTGTTCGGCGTAGTTCTGCGCGGCGTCGTAGATGAATGCCTGCTCGCCGCCGTTGGTGAAGTCCCGCGTGTACCCGCCCGAGACGTCGTCGAGCAGCTGGTTCTTGAGCCTGATGTTCGCGAACGTGCCGCGGATCATCACCTCGTGGTTGCCGCGACGCGAACCGTAGGAGTTGTAGTCCGCCTTGTCGACGCCGTGCTCGTCGAGGTACTGCGCGGCAGGCGTGCCCGCCTTGATGTTGCCGGCCGGCGAGATGTGGTCGGTGGTCACCGAGTCACCCAGTAGAGCGAGCACCCGAGCCCCGGTGATGTCGCTGACCGGTTGCGGCTCAGCGGGCATCCCGTCGAAGTACGGAGGCTTGCGCACGTACGTGGAATCCTCGGCCCACTCGAACGTGTCACCGCTCGGGGTGGGCAGGTTGCGCCAACGCTCGTCGCCCTTGAACACATCGGCGTAGTTCTTCACGAACATCTCGGTGTTGATCGCCGAGGCGATGGTGTCGTTGATGTCCTGCTGTGTCGGCCAGATGTCCTTGAGGAACACCTGATTGCCCTCGGTGTCGGTGCCGAGGCAGTCCGATTCGAAGTCGAAGTCCATGCTGCCGGCCAGTGCGTAGGCGATGACCAGCGGCGGCGACGCGAGGTAGTTCATCTTCACGTCGGGGTTGATGCGGCCCTCGAAGTTGCGGTTGCCCGACAGCACGGCCGTCACCGACAGGTCGTTGTCGTTGATGGCCTGGCTGACCTCGTCGGGCAGCGGCCCCGAGTTGCCGATGCAGGTGGTGCAGCCGTAGCCGACCAGGAAGAAGCCGAGCTTCTCAAGGTACGGCCACAGACCGGCCTTGTCGTAGTAGTCGGTGACGACCTGTGAGCCGGGGGCCATCGTCGTCTTGACCCACGGCTTGGTGGTCAGGCCCTTGTCGACGGCGTTCTTGGCCAGCAGCGCGGCGCCGATCATGACCTCGGGGTTGGAGGTGTTGGTGCAGGAGGTGATCGCGGCGATCACCACCGCGCCGTGGTCGATCACGAATTCACCACGCTCGTCGGATCTCACGGTGACCGGCTTGGTGGGCCGGCCTTCGGCGCCGTTGGCTGCGGACGGGCCGACGTCCACTGCGTCCTCTTCGGCGAACGAAAGCGATACCGGATCGCTGCCCGGGAACGTCTCCTCCACGGCCTCGTCGACGTTGGAATGCGCGGCGGAGTTGCCGTTCTCGACGTAGTTGTGGATGTCCTTGCGGAACGCCGACTTCGCGTCGTCGAGGGCGATGCGGTCCTGCGGGCGCTTCGGGCCTGCGATGGACGGCACCACGTCGGACAGGTCGAGCTCGATGTACTCGGAGAACTTCGGCTCGCGGCTCGGGTCGTGCCACATGCCCTGTTCCTTCGCGTAGGCCTCGACCAACGCCAACTGCTCGTCGCTGCGGCCCGTCATGCGCAGGTAGTCGATGGTCACGTCGTCGATCGGGAAGATCGCTGCGGTGGAACCGAATTCGGGGCTCATGTTGCCCAGCGTCGCGCGGTTGGCCAGCGGCACCTCGGCGACGCCTTCACCGTAGAACTCGACGAACTTGCCGACCACGCCGTGCTTGCGCAGCATCTCGGTGGCGGTCAGCACCACGTCGGTGGCCGTCACGCCGGGCCTGCGCTCACCGGAAAGCTTGAACCCGACGACGCGGGGGATGAGCATCGACACGGGCTGTCCGAGCATGGCGGCCTCGGCCTCGATGCCGCCGACGCCCCAGCCCAGTACGCCGAGGCCGTTCTCCATGGTGGTGTGGGAGTCGGTGCCCACACAGGTGTCGGGGTAGGCCACACCGTCGCGTTCCATCACGACGCTGGCCAGGTATTCGATGTTGACCTGGTGGACGATGCCGGTGCCCGGGGGGACGACCTTGAAGTCGTCGAAGGCGCCCTGGCCCCAACGCAGGAACTGGTAGCGCTCACCGTTGCGGTCGTATTCGATCTCCACGTTGCGCTCGAACGCGTTCGCGGTGCCGAACAGGTCGGCGATCACGGAGTGGTCGATGACGAGGTCCGCGGGCGCGAGCGGGTTGACCTTCTGCGGGTCACCACCGAGGTTACCGACCGCCTCGCGCATCGTCGCGAGGTCGACGATGCAGGGCACGCCGGTGAAGTCCTGCATGATCACGCGCGCGGGGGTGAACTGGATCTCGATGCTCGGATCGGCCTGGGGATCCCAGTTCGCGATGGCCTCGATGTGATCCTTGGTGATGTTCACACCGTCCTCGGTGCGCAGCAGGTTCTCGGCGAGAACCTTGAGGCTGTACGGCAGCTTCTCCGTGCCGGGAACGGCGTCGAGGCGGTAGATTTCGTACGATTTGTCCCCGACGCTCAGGGTGTCACTGGCTCCAAAAGAATCCTTGCTGCTCACATCAACTCCCGGTTGTTCTCGCCGCGACGGGCTGTGTCGGCGGCGTGCTGATTCTAACAGTACGCTTGTCCTGCAAACACCCCAGGGCGGTGTCGGATTTGTCGACCAGTCTTGTCGTCACGCCCGGGTGCTGCCACTCGGATACCCGCTCGCGCGGTACGGTGCTGTGCTGTGACTCAAGGCGGCCTCATGCCACATGTCATCCCGTTCCTGCCCGCGTTCATCCCGCCCGACGTCGACATGGACAAGGTGATCGCCGACGTCGGGGACGACGGCGTCAGTGCGCCGGGCGCCGACCAGGCGGCACTGCGCCAGGTGGTCTCCGAGGCCCGGGCCGACGGGATCGACCTCAAGATCGTCGTCATCGACGAGAACCCGCACATCGACACCCCGCTGCGCGATATCGCGACCGAGGTGGGTCACGCCTACCCGGGGTCCACGGTGCTGGCGCTGAGCCCGTCCTACGCCGGGACCTACAGCGCGGAGTTCGACCGCGTCACGCTGGAGGCCGGCCAGGACCTGGCCAAGACGGGTGATCCGGTGCAGTCGTCGAAGAATTTTGTCGACCAACTCACCACTCCGGACTTTCCCTGGACGGCATTGACGATTGTCCTCGTAATCGGTGTGGCCGCGGCGGCCGCGGCGACCCGCTGGTTACAGAATCGAGGCAAACGCGCGGCGGCCGCCGAGACCTCTGCCACCGACGCTGACGTGGGCTGACACCCACTGCCGCCATGGGGCGGAAATTCGAGGATCACCGTTCGATAACGGTTAATTCAATTACATTCGTGTAATTTGTTACTAAAGTTTCTTTAGCGTCGATAGTGACGTACGGTGCATTCGGTACCCAATGTTGTAGCTGTGCCTGATGTGACTTGTGTGCATCGGTGCCCCTCACGAACGTGCCGCCACGTTCGCGTCGACCCCTAGGAGACTTGAGTCGAATGAGACGCACCGCTCGCGCCTCCGCTTCCCGGCTTGCCGGCCGGATGTGTGCACTGCCCCTGACCGTCGGACTTCTGATGTCCACGGCGCTGTGGGGTGGTGCGGCGTCGGCGGACACCGAAAACGTCGCGACCCTCGTGGCCGCCGTGGCCAATGCCAACCAGAAGTTGCAGGACCTCGGCGCCGCCGTGCAGAGCACGCAGGAAGGCGTCAACAAGGCCATCCTCGACGTGCAGAACGCCCGCGACGCGGCCGCGACGGCCCAGCGTGACCTCGAGGCCAGCCAGCGGGGGATCGAAGACGCCACCATCGCAATCTCCGCGGCGCAGAAGCGGTTCGACACCTTCGCCGCCGCCACCTACGTCAGCGGCCCGTCGTCGTCGTACGTCACCGCCGGGGATCCCGCCGACGTCCTGCACACCGCGTCGACAGCCGAGACCCTCTCGCTCAGTTCGGCCCGCGTGATGGAGAACCTGCAGCGTGCGCGTACCGAGCAGGTCAACAAGGAGTCCGCGGCGCGACTGGCCAAGCAGAAGGCCGACCAGGCCGCCGCGGACGCCGAGGCCAGTCAACGCAATGCGGTTGCGGCGCTCACCGCAGCGCAGCAGAACTTCGGCGGCCAGCAGTCCGAGCTCAACCGTCTGACCGCTGAGCGCGCCGCAGCCCAGGCCCGCCTCGCCGAGGTCCGCAAGGCCTCCGCGACACTCGCACCCGCGGCGCCGCCCGCCGCCCCGCAGGCCAAAGCATCCGGCCCCGCGGCGAATTGGGACCGTGCAACCGGCGCTCCGGCACCGGCGGCCGCCAAATGGGACACCGCGTGGGATCCCACGCTGCCCGCGATCCCCAGCGCATTCGTCAGCGGTGACCCGATCGCGATCATCAACGCCGTCCTCGGAATCACCTCGACCTCAGCGCAGGTCACCTCGCAGTTGGGCCGCTCGTTCCTGCAGAAGATCGGCCTGCTGCCGACCCCGACCGGCTATACCAACGGGGCCATCCCGCGGGTCTACGGCCGCCAGGCCACCGAATACGTGATCCGCCGCGGAATGTCACAGATGGGCGTGCCGTACTCGTGGGGAGGCGGCAACGCGGCGGGCCCGGCCCGCGGCATCGATTCCGGCGCAGGGACCGTCGGCTTCGACTGCTCCGGCCTGATGCTGTACATGTTCGCCGGGGTCGGCATCAAACTCGACCACTACTCCGGCTCGCAGTACAACGCCGGCCGGAAGGTGCCCACCTCTCAGATGCGCCGCGGCGACATGATCTTCTACGGGCCCAACGCCAGCCAGCACGTCGCGATGTATCTCGGCGACGGTCAGATGCTCGAAGCCCCCTACACCGGGTCGGTGGTCAAGATCTCGCCGGTCCGCACCAGCGGTATGACCCCGTACGTCACCCGGCTGATTGAATGGTGAGATTGTTGGAGTTGTTGCGCCGCACAGTTTTTCACGGCGTCAAGTTGTTGGTGGTGGCGGCGGCCGCGGTCGCGATGCTGGTCGGTGTGACCGGCCCGGCGACGGCGGCGCCCGAGGACGGTCAGTGGGACCCCACCCTGCCCAAACTGCTCAGCGCCGGCGCGCCGGGCGATCCGCTGGCGATCGCCAACGCCTCGCTGGCGGCCACCGCCCAGGCCACCCAGGTGACCATGGACATGGGTCGAAAGTTCCTGTCGAGCATCGGTCTCGGCGGTGCCGCCCCGGCCGGTGTGGCCCCGGGTCGGGTGCGTGGCCCGCAGGCCATCGAGTACGTGATCCGGCGGGGTGGCTCCCAGATGGGCACGCCGTACTCGTGGGGCGGCGGTAAGCCGAACGGCCCGAGCCGCGGCATCGATTCGGGCGCCAACACCGTCGGCTACGACTGCTCGGGTTTCACCCAGTTCTCCTACGCCGGGGTCGGGGTGCTGATCCCGAAGTATTCGGGCGACCAGTACAACACCGGACGCAAGGTGCCGACCTCGCAGGCGAAACGGGGCGACCTGCTCTTCTGGGGTCCGGGCGGCAGCCAGCACGTGGCCATGTATCTCGGCGACGGGCGGATGCTCGAGGCGTCGGGCAGTGCGGGCAAGGTGACGATCAGCCCGGTGCGCCAATCCGGCCTGCAGCCGTACGTGGCCCGAATCATCGAATCCTGAGTTCAGCCTGAGGCGGAGCGGGCAACGTCGACGGATTCCGAAGTGCCTGGAATAGTTGACGGCGGGCGCCCTCGCGTCCATGGCACGACCAGCGAAAACAGTGGGAGGATCTCGATGACGTCACCGAGTGGGCCGCCGCAGGGCGCCGGAGGTTATTCCGGTCCGAACCCCGCGCAGGGTTATCCCGCCGGTTCCCACGCCGCGCCGCAGGGCCCGGGCTCCGCGCAGAACAACGGTGGCCTGCAGGCTGAGGTGCACACGCTGGAGCGCGCGATCTTCGAGGTCAAGCGGATCATCGTCGGTCAGGACCGGTTGGTCGAGCGGATGCTCGTCGGCCTGCTCGCCAAGGGCCACGTGCTGCTCGAAGGTGTGCCGGGTGTCGCCAAGACGCTCGCGGTGGAGACCTTCGCCAAGGTCGTCGGCGGCACGTTCGCGCGCATCCAGTTCACGCCCGACCTGGTGCCCACCGACATCGTCGGTACCCGCATCTTCCGGCAGGGCAAGGAGGAGTTCGACATCGAACTCGGTCCGGTGGTGGTGAACTTCCTGCTGGCCGACGAGATCAACCGTGCCCCGGCGAAGGTGCAGTCCGCCCTGCTCGAGGTCATGGCCGAACGGAAGATCTCCATCGGCGGCAAGACCTTCCCGCTGCCCCAGCCCTTCCTCGTCATGGCGACCCAGAACCCGATCGAGCAGGAGGGCGTCTACGCGCTGCCCGAAGCCCAGCGCGACCGCTTCCTGTTCAAGCTCAACATCGACTACCCGACGCCGGAGGAAGAGCGCGAGATCATCTACCGGATGGGTGTGAAGCCGCCGGAGCCGAAGCAGATCCTCGCCCCCGGTGACCTGCTGCGCCTGCAGGACGTCGCCGCCAACAACTTCGTGCACCACGCGCTGGTCGACTACGTGGTGCGCATCGTCACCGCGACCCGCGAGCCGGAGAAGTTCGGGATGCCCGACGCCAAGTCGTGGATCGCCTACGGCGCCTCACCGCGCGCGTCGCTGGGCATCATCGCCGCCTCACGCGCGCTGGCGTTGGTGCGCGGTCGCGACTACGTCATCCCGCAGGACGTCGTCGAGGTGATCCCCGACGTGCTGCGCCACCGGTTGGTGCTGACCTACGACGCGCTGGCCGACGAGGTCTCCTCCGAGACGGTGATCAACCGGATCATGCAGACCGTCGCGCTGCCGCAGGTCAATGCCATTCCGCAACAAGGGCCTTCGGCACAGCCCGCAGTCCCGGCCGGGGCGGGTGTGGCGGGCGGTCGGTGACCGACGGCAAAGGCCGGTCGGTAGACCTGCCGTCACTGGAACGCGGCGAGATCCGCGATCCGGCGCTGTCGGCCGCGCTGCGCAAACTCGAGCTGACGGTGCGCCGCAAGCTCGACGGGGTGCTGCACGGCGACCACCTCGGCCTCATCCCCGGCCCCGGATCCGAACCGGGGGAGTCGCGCATCTACCAGCCCGGCGACGACGTGCGCCGGATGGACTGGTCGGTCACCGCACGCACCACGGTTCCGCACGTGCGGACGATGATCGCCGACCGCGAGCTCGAGACCTGGCTCGTGGTCGACATGTCGGCCAGCCTGGACTTCGGCACTGCGGGGTGCGAGAAGCGCGACCTCGCCGTGGCGGCGGCAGCGGCGATCACGTTCCTCAACAGCGGTGGCGGCAACCGGCTGGGCGCGGTGATCTCCAACGGCGAGACCATGCGGCGCGTGCCCGCGCTGTCGGGCCGCATGCACGAGCAGGAACTCCTGCGCACCATCGCCACCACGCCGCGGGCGCCTGCGGGCGTGCGGGGCAACCTCGCCGAGGCGATCGACGCGTTGCGCCGGCCCGAGCGCAGGCGGGGCATGGTGGTCGTCATCAGTGACTTCCTCGGACCGATCAACTGGATGCGCCCGCTGCGCGCGATCGCCGGGCGCCACGAGGTGCTGGGCATCGAGGTGCTCGATCCGCGCGACGTGGAGCTACCCGAGGTCGGCGACGTCATCCTGCAGGACGCCGAGACCGGCGTGACGCGGGAATTCACCATCGACCACCAACTGCGTGAGGACTTCGAGCGGGCGGCCGCCGAGCACCGGGCCGAGGTGGCCCGCACGCTGCGGCGCTGCGACGCCCCGCTGCTGAGCCTGCGGACCGACCGGGACTGGATCGCCGACGTGGTCAGGTTCGTGGCGAGCCGACGGCGCGGGGCCATGGCCGGCCGATGAGCGCTTGCGCGAAGAGGAAACGATCCCGATGAGCGCTTGCGCGAAGAGGAAACGATCCCGGTAGCCGGAAGAACTGTCCACTGTCTCGTGACAATGAAATGACAAGCCGCACATGACATTACCGTTGCTCGGCCCGATTTCTCTGTCGGGTTTCGAACACCCGTGGTTCTTTCTGTTCCTGCTCGTCGTGCTGGCCCTGGTCGGCCTGTACGTCATCGTCGCCCTGGCCCGGCAGCGCCGGGTGCTGCGCTTCGCGAACATGGAGCTGCTGGAGAGCGTCGCGCCGAACCGGCCGAACCGCTGGCGGCACGTCCCGGCGATCCTGCTCGTCGCCTCGCTGGTGCTGCTCACCGTCGCCATGGCGGGTCCGACGCGTGACGTGCGCATCCCGCGGAACCGCGCGGTGGTGATGCTGGTGATCGACGTGTCGCAGTCGATGCGCGCCACCGATGTGTCGCCGAGCCGGCTGGCCGCCGCCCAGGAAGCCTCCAAGCAGTTCGCCGACGAGTTGACCCCCGGCATCAATCTCGGCCTCATCGCCTACGCGGGAACCGCGACGGTGCTGGTATCGCCGACCACCAACCGCGAGGCCACCAAGAACGCGATCGACAAACTGCAACTGGCCGACCGGACCGCGACCGGTGAGGGCATCTTCACCGCGCTGCAGGCCATCGCCACCGTGGGCGCCGTCATCGGTGGCGGGGACGAACCGCCTCCGGCGCGCGTCGTGCTGTTCTCCGACGGCAAGGAGACCGTGCCGTCGAATCCGGACAACCCCAAGGGCGCCTTCACCGCGGCGCGCACCGCGAAGGACCAGGGTGTGCCGATCTCGACCATCTCGTTCGGCACCCCGTACGGGTACGTCGAGATCAACGAGCAGCGACAGCCGGTTCCGGTCGACGACCAGATGCTCAAGAAGATCGCCGACCTCTCTGGCGGGGAGGCGTTCACCGCGTCCAGCCTCGAGCAGCTGCGCGAGGTCTACGCCAACCTGCAGCAGCAGATCGGTTACGAGACCATCAAGGGCGACGCCAGCGTGGGCTGGCTGCGCCTGGGTGCGCTGGTGCTGGCACTTTCGGCACTGGCCGCACTGCTGTTCAACCGGCGCCTGCCGGGATGACGCCGGAGCCCGAGTCGATTTCGGCGGAGGACGGGCCAGACGTTAAGTTGACGGACATGACCGACAGCGCAGTGGCCGAGACGGAAAGCCAGTCAGCGGGCGGCAGGCCGCCGTTCGTATCGCGATCTGTCCTGGTCACCGGTGGCAACCGCGGTATCGGGCTGGCGATCGCGCAGCGCCTTGCAGCCGACGGTCACAAGGTCGCGGTGACCCATCGCGGCTCCGGCGCCCCCGAGGGCCTGTTCGGCGTCGAGTGTGACGTCACCGACAACGACGCCGTCGACCGTGCCTTCAAGGAGGTCGAGGAGCACCAGGGTGCGGTCGAGGTGCTGGTGTCCAACGCCGGCATCTCCCAGGACGCGTTCCTCATGCGGATGACCGAGGAGAGGTTCGAGAAGGTCATCGACGCCAACCTCACCGGGGCGTTCCGGGTGGCCCAGCGCGCGTCGCGCAGCATGCAGCGCAAGCGGTTCGGCCGGATCATCTTCATCGGTTCGGTGTCGGGCATGTGGGGGATCGGCAACCAGGCCAACTACGCGGCCGCCAAGGCGGGCCTGATCGGCATGGCCCGCTCGATCTCGCGTGAGCTGTCGAAGGCCAACGTCACCGCCAACGTCGTCGCACCCGGCTACATCGACACCGAGATGACCCGTGCGCTGGACGAGCGGATCCAGGCGGGGGCGCTGGACTTCATCCCGGCGAAGCGGGTCGGCACTGCCGAGGAGGTCGCCGGGGCGGTCAGCTTCCTGGCGTCCGAGGATGCGAGCTACATCGCCGGTGCGGTGATCCCGGTCGACGGCGGTATGGGCATGGGCCACTAGAGGATCTCGACAGAACAGGAACCAGGACATGACAGGGCTTCTCGAAGGCAAGCGCATCCTCGTCACGGGGATCATCACCGACTCGTCGATCGCGTTCCACATCGCCAAGGTGGCGCAGGAGGCGGGCGCCGAGGTCGTGTGCACCGGTTTCGACCGGCTTCGCCTGATCCAGCGCATCATCGACCGGTTACCGAGCCCGGCGCCGCTGCTCGAACTCGACGTGCAGAACGAGAAGCACCTCGACACGCTCGCCGACCGGGTGACCGAGGTGATCGGCGAGGGCAACAAGCTCGACGGCGTGGTGCACTCGATCGGCTTCATGCCGCAGACCGGGATGGGCATCAACCCGTTCTTCGACGCGCCGTATGAGGACGTCGCCAAGGGCATCCACATCTCGGCGTATTCCTACGCCTCGCTGGCCAAGGCCGTGCTGCCGGTGATGAACTCCGGCGGCGGCATCGTCGGCATGGACTTCGACCCGACCCGGGCGATGCCCGCGTACAACTGGATGACGGTCGCCAAGAGCGCGCTCGAGTCGGTCAACCGGTTCGTGGCCCGCGAGGCCGGCAAGGTAGGCGTGCGCTCGAATCTCGTTGCGGCCGGGCCGATCCGGACGCTGGCGATGAGCGCGATCGTCGGTGGGGCCCTCGGTGACGAGGCCGGTGCCCAGATGCAGCTGCTCGAAGAGGGCTGGGATCAGCGGGCGCCGCTCGGCTGGAACATGAAGGATCCCACCCCGGTCGCCAAGACGGTTTGCGCGCTGCTGTCCGACTGGCTGCCGGCCACCACCGGAACGATCGTGTACGCCGACGGCGGCGCCAGCACCCAGTTGCTCTAGATCGTGGAGTTCGACGCGCTGCTGCTGTTGTCCTTCGGCGGACCCGAGGGCCCCGATGAGGTGATGCCGTTCCTCGAGAACGTCACCCGGGGCCGGGGGATCCCGCGGGAGCGGCTGGAGAGCGTCGCCGAACACTATCTGCACTTCGGTGGTGTCTCACCGATCAACGGCATCAACCGCGCGCTGATCGCCGAGATCGAGGCCGAACTGCGTGACCGCGGGCAGACGTTGCCGGTGTACTTCGGCAATCGCAACTGGGCACCGTACGTCGAGGACACCGTGACCGCGATGCGCGACGACGGAGTGCGGCGTGCGGCGGTGTTCGCGACCTCGGCGTGGGGCGGGTATTCCAGCTGCACCCAGTACAACGAAGACATCGCCAGGGGCAGAGCGGCGGCCGGTGACGGCGCCCCCGAGCTGGTGAAGATGCGGCACTACTTCGACCACCCGCTGCTGGTCGAGATGTTCGCCGAATCGATCGGCGTTGCGGCGCAGTCACTTCCAGCCGAGTTGCGCGACGACGCCCGGCTGGTGTTCACCGCCCACTCCATCCCGGTCGCCGCCGACGAGCGGCACGGCCCGAAGCTGTACAGCCGCCAGGTCGACTACGCCGCCCGGCTGGTGGCCGCGGCGGCCGGCTACGCCGAGTTCGACCAGGTGTGGCAGTCGCGGTCGGGTCCGCCGCAGATCCCGTGGCTGGAACCCGACATCGGTGACCATGTCGTCACGCTGGCCGAACAGGGAACCAGGGCGGTCATCATCTGTCCTATCGGGTTCGTCGCCGACCACATCGAGGTGGTGTGGGACCTCGACAGCGAGGTGCGCGAACAGGCCGCCGGGCTCGGAATCGCGATGGCCCGGGCGAGCACACCCAACGCGGACCGACGCTACGCCCGGCTCGCTCTTGGTCTGGTCGACGAACTCCGCGAGGACCGGGCGCCGTCGCGCGTGGTCGGGGCCGACCCGGCACCGGGTTGCCTGTTCAGCGTCGACGGCACCACCTGCGCCGATTCGCCGCGCTGCGTCGCCCGCATCACCAGCTGACTGTGCCATGAGGCCGGCCGCGAGGCTGAAGCCACGCAGCGAAAGTGCGAGAGAGCCGGTCTGCTTGAGTTCAGTCTCGCGGGAAGGCGCCAGCCGTAAGAAACTCGAAGCGTGTTTGTCTTGCGCCCACCGCCGGGTAGGTGGAGGATCACTGTTGCGTAATAAACATCGAGTTGCGTAAAGCGCAACATCACTCCCCTGAGTGGAAGCGGTCCGCCCATGCCCAAGATCGTCGTGATCGGTGCCGGCATCGTCGGCACGTCGCTGGCCGACGAGTTGACGGCGCGCGGTGCCACCGACGTCACCGTGCTCGATCGGGGTCCGCTGTTCTCCACCGGCGGGTCGACCTCGCATGCGCCGGGCCTGGTCTTCCAGACCAACCCGTCCAAGACGATGACCGCGTTCGCCCGTTATACCGTCGAGAAGTTCTGTGCCCTAGAGCATCCCGACGGCTGGGCGTTCAACCAGGTCGGCGGACTCGAGGTCGCCGCGACGCCGGAACGTTGGGCCGATCTGCACCGCAAGGCGGGGTGGGCGCAGGCGTGGGGTGTGGAAGGTCGCCTGGTGTCGGCCGACGAGTGCGCAGCCCTGCATCCGTTGGTCGACCGCGACCGCATCCTCGGCGGATTCCACACGCCCACAGATGGTTTGGCGAAAGCTGTGCGGGCGGCCGAGGCGCAGGCCCGCCGAGCGACGGCGCGGGGGGCGGCCTTCCTGCCGCACACCGAGGTGCTCGGCGTCGTGGAGAAGGCAGGGCGGGTCACCGGTGTGCGGACGTCGAACGGTGTGCTCGACGCCGACGTCGTCGTGTGCGCCGCCGGGTTCTGGGGCGCCGAACTGGCCAGACAGGTCGACCTGGTGTTGCCGCTGGTGCCGATGGCGCACCAGTACGCCAGGACCGGGCAGATCGCCCCCCTGGTGGGCCGCAACACCGAGCGCACCGAGGCCGGTCTGCCGATCCTGCGCCATCAGGACGCCGACCTCTACTTCCGCGAACATGTCGACCGCATCGGCATCGGGTCCTACGGCCATCGGCCCATGCCGGTCGACATGTCCACGCTGATGGCCGACACCGCAGGCGAGTCCATGCCGTCGATGCTGCCGTTCACCGACGAGGACTTCGCGCCTGCGTGGCGCGACGCGGTCGAACTCCTTCCCACACTGGAGGATTCGAAGGTGGAGGAGGCGTTCAACGGGATCTTCTCGTTCACACCCGACGGCTTCTCGATCATGGGTGAGCACCGAGAGCTGGCCGGCTTCTGGGTGGCCGAGGCGGTGTGGGTGACGCACTCCGCGGGCGTGGCGAAGGCGACCGCGGAGTGGATCCTCGACGGCACCCCGGGCGTCGACGTCAGCGAATGCGATCTGTACCGCTTCGAGGACGTGGCCCGCAGCCCCGAATTCATCATGCGCACCAGTTCACAGGCCTTCGTGGAGGTCTACGACGTCATCCACCCCTACCAGTTCCGCACCGCGCTGCGCGGATTGCGCACCAGCCCGTTCCATGCGCGACACGTCGAACTCGGTGCGCACTTCTACGAGGGCGGTGGCTGGGAACGTCCCGCATGGTTCGAGGCCAACGCCGCGCTGGTGGGTGAGGTCGACATCCCGGACCGTGACGAGTGGTCGGCCCGCCACTGGTCGCCGATAGCCGTCGCGGAGGCCCGCGCCACCCGCGAACGGGTCGCGATGTACGACATGACACCGCTGACCCGCTACGAGGTGTCCGGTCCCGGAGCAGCGGCGTTCCTGCAGCGGATGACCACCAACAACGTCGACAAGAGCGTCGGGTCGGTCACCTACACGCTGCTGCTCGACGACGCCGGCGGAGTCCGCAGTGACCTCACCGTCGCCCGCCTCGGTCCCACGACATTCCAGGTGGGTGCCAACTCACCCTGCGACTACGACTGGTTCGAACGCCACCGACCCGATGACGTCGTCCTTCGCGACATCACCGGCGGCACCTGCTGCGTCGGCGTCTGGGGTCCGCTGGCGCGCGACATGGTCCAGCCGCTGTGCCCGGACGATCTGTCCCACACCGCGTTCCGGTACTTCCGCGCCCTGCGCACCCATCTGGGCGCCATCCCGGTCACCATGATGCGGGTGTCCTACGTCGGTGAGCTCGGCTGGGAGATCTACGCCGGCGCGGAATACGGGAGCGCCCTGTGGGATCTGCTGTTCGAGGCGGGTCGCGACCACGGTGTCATCGCTGCGGGCCGGGTGGCATTCAACAGCCTGCGCATCGAAAAGGGGTACCGCAGCTGGGGCACCGATATGACCGCCGAACACCAGCCCGCCGCGGCGGGGCTGGGCTTCGCGGTGCGCACGGACAAGGGTGACTTCGTTGGCCGAGCGGCACTCGACCAGACTCCGCCGCCCCGAAACATCATGCGCAGCATCGTCTTCGACGACGCCGACGCGGTGGTGCTCGGCAAGGAGCCGGTATACCTCGGCGGTGTCTGCGCCGGATACGTCACCAGCGCAGGCTTCTCCCCGACGGTGGGGCGCACGATCGCCTATGCCTGGCTGCCCGCCGACGCACACACTGGCGACGCGGTCACCGTCGATTATCGCGGCACCCGTCACGCGGCCACCATCCACAGCGAACCGGTCGTGGATCCCGACATGCTGCGGATCCGGAGGTAGTCATGTCCTACGACGTCATCGTCATCGGGCTCGGCGGGATGGGCAGCGCCGCCGCCTACCACCTCGCCGCCCGGGGGCAGCGGGTGCTCGGGCTGGAGAAGTTCACCCCCGCTCACGACAAGGGTTCCAGCCACGGCGGGTCCCGCATCATCCGGCAGTCCTACTTCGAGGACCCCGCCTACGTTCCGCTACTGCTGCGCGCCTACGAACTGTGGGAGCAGCTCGCCACCGACTCGGCGCGCGAGGTGTACCGGCTGACCGGCGGCCTGTTCATCGGACCACCCGACTGCCTCACGGTGGCCGGGAGCCTGCTCGCGAGCCGGCAGTGGGGTCTGCCACACGAGGTTCTCGACGCCGACGAGATCCGCACCCGGTATCCGGCCTTCACGCCGCGTGGTGGCGACATCGCCCTCTTCGAGGCGAAGGCAGGCTTCGCCCGTCCCGAGATGACGGTGCAGGCACACCTCGACCTCGCCGAACACGCCGGGGCCACACTGCGGTTCGGGGAGGAGGTAACCGGGTGGACGGCCACCGACGGAGGTGTCCGCGTGACCACCGCCACCGGCACGTACACCGCGGGCCAATTGGTGGTCTGCCCCGGGGCGTGGGCGCCGAAGCTGCTGGCCGAGTTCGGCATCCCGATCACGGTCGAGCGCCAGGTGCTCTACTGGCTCGATCCGGTCGGAGGCGTCGACCCGTTCGTCGGGCACCCCATCTTCATCGCCGAGAACGAACGCGCCGAACAGATCTACGGTTTCCCGGCGATCGACGGGCCGGGTGGCGGGGTGAAGGTCGCGTTCTTCCGCAAGGGCGTCGTGTGCACCCCGGAAACCATCGACCGGGTGGTGCACGACCAGGAGATCCGCGAGATGCGCGACGAGGTGGCGCGGCTGCTGCCCGCACTGGACGGACCGTGTGTGCATTCGGCGACGTGCATGTACTCCAACACCCCCGACCAGCACTTCGTGATCGCCCGCCACCCCGACAGCGTCAACGTGACCGTCGCATGCGGTTTCTCCGGACACGGGTTCAAGTTCGTTCCGGTGGTCGGGGAGATCCTCGCCGACCTCGCCACCACCGGCACCACCGCCCACCCCATCGACCTGTTCGACCCACGCCGGCTGGTGAACGCATGACCGCCACCGATGAGTCCGCGACCCTGCTGGCCACCCTGGGCGGCGAGTTCTACACCAGTGAGGGGATATTCACCGCCGAGCAGACCCACATCTTCGAGGATTCCTGGATCTGCGCGGCCCGGGTGGGCGACCTGGCGGCGTCGGGGCAGTTCAAGAAGGTCCAGATCGGCCGGGAGAGCGTGCTGGTGGTGCGCGGCCGGGACGGACTGCTGCGGGGGTTCCTCAACGTCTGTCGGCACCGGGGCGCACAGCTGTGCACCGAATCCGAGGGCCAGGTGCGGCGGACACTGCGCTGTCCCTACCACGCATGGACCTACGCGCTGGACGGCAAACTCGTCGCCGCACCGAACATCTCGGCGCTCACCGACGACACCGGCGCGGCCATCGACCGCTATCGGTACGGGCTGGTGCCCGTCGCGCTCCGGGAATGGCTCGGCTACGCCTGGGTGTGTCTGGCCGATACGCCGCCGTCCTTCGAGGACACCGTCGTCGGTGAGGTGACGCTGCGCCTCGGTGACGCGGACGCCATCGCCCGCTACGGCGTCGACGATCTTCATCTCGGTCACCGCATCGTCTACGACGTCGCCGCCAACTGGAAGCTCATCGTCGAGAACTTCATGGAGTGCTACCACTGTGCGGCGATCCATCCCGAACTCGTCGACGTGCTGCCGGAGTTCGCCCGGGGTATGGCGGCCCAGTCCTACATCGGTCACGGTGCCGAGTTCGGTTCCGAGGTCACCGGATTCACGGTCGACGGCTCCGCGGGGTTCGGCACGCTGCCCGGTCTGTCCGACAACCAGGACCGGCGCTACTTCGCGATCACCGTGCGCCCGACGGTGTTCGTCAACCTGGTACCCGACCACATCATCTTCCACCGGATGTATCCGATGGCACCCGACCGCACCGTCGTCGAATGCGACTGGCTCTACGCACCGGACATCGTGGCCGCCGGACACGACGTGAGCCGGTCGGTCGAGCTGTTCCACCGCGTCAATCAGCAGGATTTCGAGGCCTGCGAACGCACCCAGCCGGCCATGTCGTCGCGGGCCTACCGACACGGCGGTGTGCTCGTACCCGCCGAACATCACCTCGCGGAGTTCCATCAGTGGGTAGTGTCCCGTCTCGGCACGTCGGACGGCTGCGCAAGGGGTTGACCCATGAACGGTGAACCGGACCTCTACATCGGAGGTTCATGGCGTCATGCCGGTGACGGTGCGACCCGCGACATCATCAACCCGGCGGACGGCAGCCTGGCGGCGCGCGTCGACGAGGCGACCCCGCACGACGCCCGCGATGCCGTCACCGCCGCGCGACGGGTCTTCGACGACGGCAGCTGGGCGGCCACGCCGGTAGCCGAACGCGCCGCCCTGCTCGACCGGGTGGCGGATCTGCTCGTCCGCGACAGGGAGGAGCTGTCGCTGCTGGAGACCCGCGACACCGGGAAGACGCTGGCGGAGAGCCGCATCGACATGGACGACATCACATCGGTGTTCCGCTACTACGCGCGCTTGATCGCCGTGCAGGCCGACCGCCTCGTCGACGTCGGTGATCCGTCGATCATCAGCCGCGTGGTGCGCGAACCCGTCGGCGTGTGTGTGCTCATCGCGCCGTGGAACTATCCGCTGCTGCAGATGTCGTGGAAGGTCGCCCCCGCCCTGGCGGCGGGCTGCACGATGGTCGTGAAGCCCAGTGAGGTCACGCCGCTGAGCACCATCGCGTTCACCCGTCTCCTCGAGGAGGCGGGGGTGCCGGCCGGCGTGGTCAACCTCGTCCAGGGCAGCGGCGCCACCCTCGGCAACGCGCTCACCGACACCGCCGAGGTCGACTTCATCTCGTTCACGGGGGGAGTGGCCACGGGTCGCACGATCGCGCAGGTCGCGGCCAAACACGTCACGAAGGTGGCGCTGGAACTCGGCGGCAAGAACCCGCACCTCGTCTTCGCCGACATCGGGACGGCAGCAGGCTGGGACAGCGCCGTCGACCACGTGCTGACCGGGGTGTTTCTGCACTCGGGGCAGGTGTGCTCGGCCGGTACCCGGCTCATCATCGAGGAGTCGATCGCCGACGACTTCGTCGCCGATCTCGCCGCGCGGGCGGCCAAGATCCGGGTCGGCGACGGGATGGACCCCGCCAGCGAGACCGGCCCGCTGGTGTCCGAGCAGCATCGCGGCAAAGTGGAATCCTATGTCGCGCTCGGCATCTCGGAGGGCGCCACGCTGGTGTGCGGTGGCGCCCGGCCGAGTGACCCCGTGCTGGCGAAGGGCAGTTACTACCTGCCCACGATCTTCGACCGGTGCGACCGGTCGATGCGGATCGTCACCGAAGAGACGTTCGGTCCGATCCTGACGGTGGAGCGGTTCACCGACGAGTCCGAGGCCATCCGCCTCGGCAACGACACGCAGTATGGTCTCGCGGCCGGGGTGCGGACATCCGACGCCGGGCGGGGCGAACGTGTGGTGCGGGCCTTGCGGCACGGCACGGTGTGGCTCAACGACTTCGGCTACTACACCGCCGCCGCGGAGTGGGGCGGGTTCGGCAAGTCAGGCAACGGTCGCGAACTCGGACCCACCGGGCTCGCGGAATACCAAGAGACCAAACACATCTGGCACAACGTCGCGCCGCAAAAGGCCGGTTGGTTCAAGGGCTGACCGCAGAAAGGACACCATCGTGGTCATCAAAGAGCCTTCCGGGGCGAGCGGAGCGACGGGGCATGTGTCGGCCGACAGTGGCATGGAGGACTTCGGCTACCGGGAATCGCTCGACCGCAGCATCGGCAAGTTCGCGAGTTTCGCCGCGGGCGTCAGCTACATCTCGATCCTCACCGGCACCTTCCAGCTGTTCTACTTCGGATTCGGCACCGCCGGACCGGCTTACCTGTGGTCCTGGCCGATCGTGTTCGTCGGGCAGATGGCCGTCGCTCTGTGCTTCATGGAACTCGCGGCGAAATACCCCGTGGCGGGCTCGGTCTACAACTGGAGCAAGAAACTCGCCAGCCGGCTGGTCGGGTGGATGTCGGGTTGGCTCATGCTCACCGCGTCCATCGTGACGATCTCCGCGGTGGCGCTGGCTTACCAGTTGAACCTGCCCCGGCTGTGGAGCGGATTCCAGATCATCGGCGACGGCACCGGCGAGTACGACTACGCCGCGAACGCCGTGCTGCTCGGCACCGTGCTGATCGCGTTCACCACGCTGATCAACGCGCTGGGTGTCAAGCTGATGTCGAGGATCAACAGCGCGGGGGTGTTCATCGAACTGATCGCCGCGGTGCTGATCGTCGTGTTGTTCGCGGCGAATATCGAGCACGGCCCCGATATCTTCTTCTCCACCAATGGATACGGCACCGGCGAAAGTATGGGATTCCTCGGGGCGTTCCTGATCGCGTCGCTGGCATCCGGATACGTGATGTACGGCTTCGACACCGCCAGCTCGCTGGGCGAGGAGACCGTCGAACCGCGGCGCACCGCACCCAAAGCCATCGCCCGCGCCATCCTGGCGTCGTTCGTGATCGGCGGCGGCATCCTGGTCCTCGGCGTGATGGCGGCACCGGATCTGAACGATCCCGCGCTCGGCGAGAGCACTGGCGGCCTGCAGTACATCCTCCAATCGGTGCTGTCCGGGCCGCTCGGCACGGTCTTCTTGATCTGCATCGTCATCGCGGTCACCGTGTGCACGCTCGCAGTGCACACCGCCGCGATCCGGCTCACCTTCGCGATGGCCCGCGACAATGCGCTGCCGTTCGGGGAGCGGCTGGCCACGGTCAACCCGAAGACTCAGACGCCGATCGTGCCCGCGGTGACCATCGGCGTCATCGCTGTCATCATCCTCGTCATCAACATCGGTCAGCCGAAGATCTTCACCGTGCTGACGTCGATCGCGATCATCATGATCTACCTGGCCTACCTGATGGTGACCGGACCGCTGCTGAAGAAGCGCCTGCAGGGCCAGTGGCCGCCCAAGGACCTCAAAGAGGGCGGTTACTTCACGATGGGCCGCTGGGGTCTGCCGGTGAACATCTTCGCCGTCGTGTGGGGCGTCGGGATGGCGCTCAACCTGGCGTGGCCGCGGGCCGCCGTGTACGGCGAAGGTTGGTACTACGAGTGGGGCGCCTTCATCTACATCGGCGTCATCCTCGGCGCCGGGTTGCTCTGGTACGCGGTAAAGGGCCGCCATCACATCGGATGTCTCGAATCGCACGCCGCGACAACGAAAGACGCCGCCCTCGATGGCTGAAACCGGCACCTACGACTACGTCATCGCCGGCGGCGGCACGGCGGGATGTGTGCTCGCCGCCCGGCTGTCGGAGGATCCCGACGTCACCGTCTGCCTCGTCGAGGCCGGACCGTCCGACGTCGGGGACGACAAGATCCTGGTGCTCGCCGACTGGATGCACCTGCTCGATTCGGGCTACGACTGGGACTATCCGATCGAACCGCAGGAGCGGGGCAACTCGTTCATGCGGCACGCCCGAGCGCGGGTCCTCGGCGGTTGCTCGTCGCACAACTCGTGCATCGCGTTCTGGCCGCCGGCCGAGGCGCTCGACGAGTGGGTGACGATGGGCGCCCACGGCTGGGGCGCCGCCGAGATCCTGCCGCTGACCGAGAGATTGACCAAGACCGTGGGGTTGCGCGACGTGCCGCCCGACGATCCGTGCGGGGCGGCGGTGCTGGAGGCGGCCGCGCTCGTGGGGCTGCCCACGGTGGCCTTCAACCGGGGTGAGACGGTCCGCAACGGCGCCGGCTGGTTCCAGATCAACGCCGACGACGACGGCACCCGCAACTCCACGTCGCACGCATTCCTGCATCCCATCCTCGACAGCCGGCGCAACCTCGAGGTCCGCACCGACTGCTGGATCGCCGAGATCCTCTTCGACGACTCAAATGCCGCCACCGGGGTGCGTTACCAGCGCTCCGATCTGACCGGCTACGACACCGTCACGGCGCGGCGGGAAGTCATCCTGTGTGCGGGCGCCATCGACACTCCGAAGTTGTTGATGCTCTCGGGGATCGGGCCAACGGCCCACTTGCGGGAGATCGGGATACCGGTGCGGGTGGATTCGCCCGGGGTGGGCGCGAACCTCGACGACCACGTCGAGGGTCTGGTGTTCTGGGAGGCCGCGCACCCGATGGTGACCACCTCGACGCAGTGGTGGGAGATCGGGCTGTTCACCACGATCGACGAGGGTCTCAGCCAGCCCGACCTGATGATGCACTACGGCAGTGTGCCGTTCGACATGAACACTCTCCGGCGCGGCTACCCGACCACCGACAACGGATTCTGCCTGACACCCAACGTCACCCAGGGCCGCAGCCGCGGTACGGTCCGGCTGCGCAGCCGGGACTTCAGGGACCGCGCGCGTGTCGATCCCCGCTACTTCACCGACCCCGACGGCTACGACGAACGGATCATGCTGGCCGGGGTCAGGTTGGCCCGCACGATCGCCGAGCAGACTCCGCTGGCCGAGTGGGTGCACCGCGAACTCGCACCGGGTCCCGACGCCACCACCGACGACGAACTGCTCGACTACATCCACCAGTGCCACAACACCGTCTACCACCCGGCGGCCACCGCGCGGATGGGCGCGCCGTCGGACCCGATGGCGGTTCTCGACCCGCAGCTACGGGTCAAGGGGGTGTCGCGGCTGCGGGTGGTCGACGCGTCCGCGATGCCCAAACTGCCTGCGGTCAACCCGAACATCACGGTCATGACGATGGCCGAGAAATGTGCTGACCTGATCCGAAAGACGTGACCGCGCATGGGTACCGCTGACGGGGATGTCCGGGCTTTCCTCGCCGAACACACGCCGTTTCAGTCGATGCCCTCCGAGGAACTCGACCGGATGGTCCGGGGCACGCGCGTCGAGGAGTTCGCGGCGGGCACCGTGGTCGCCGACTACACCGGCCGGATTCCTGACGACGTCTGGATGGTGTTCGACGGCCAGGTCACCCTGCATGCCAGCGCCGACGGCGCGGTGATCGACACCGTCGGCCCAGGCGGGGTCTTCGGCTACACGCCGATGCTCGTCGGCGGCGGGATGCAGTTCGAAGCCCGAACAGCGTTGCCCAGCAGGCTGATCCGGCTGCCCGGCGGGCTGGTGCGGTCACAGTTCGCCAGCCCCGCCGGCTTGGCGTTCCTGGCCTCGTCGGCGTGGAATGCGACCACCGCGCCGCGGCCGTCTGACACGTCAGGTGGTCAGCCGGTCGGAGAGTTGGTGGACGGCGAGGTGCTCCTCGTCGATCCGCGCACCACGGTGCGGGAAGCCGTCATCCAGATGGCGCACCGTCAGGTGTCGTATGCGTTGATCCGGCTGCCCGACGGCGGATTGGGCATTTTCACCGATCGGGATCTGCGGACCCGGATCGTGGCCGCGGGGATTCCGGTCGACGTGGAGATCAGCCGGGTGATGAGTGCGCCGGCCCGCACCGTGACCGCGGACCTGACCTCCGAGACGGTGTTGATGGAGATGCTCGAGAGCGGTGTGCGGCACATGCCGGTGCTGACGGGCCGCGGCGACGTCATCGGTGTGCTCGAGGACGCGCATCTGCTCGCTGCGTCGACGCGGCAGAGTTTCATCCTGCGCCGCTCGATCGGATCCGCGGCCGATGCCCGTGAATTGCAGCGGGTCGGGCATCGGGTGCGGGGGATCGCCGGCGAACAATTCCGCAACGGCACCAAAGCGTCGGCGACGAGTGCGATGCTGTCCGTGGTCGTCGACAGCCTGGTGCGCCGAGCGCTCGAGATTGCCGTCGTCGAATCGGGCGCCGGCTCAGAAGATTTCGCGTGGCTGACCCTGGGCAGCGTGGCGCGGCGGGAAGCGATGCCGTCCTCGGACGTGGACAGCGCCCTGTCGTGGCGCGACGAACTCTCGTCGGACGCAGCCGAACTGCGCGCCATCGCTCAGCGAACCCACGACATCCTCGACGGCTGTGGGCTGCCGTCGGACCGCAACGGCGCCATCGCCACCAAAGCCGGGTTCTCCCGGCCGGCCTCGCAGTGGCGTACCGCGGCGCAAGGGTGGCTCGACCATCCGCTGCGCGATCGCGGACTCATGATGTCCTCCCTGCTGATCGACGCCCGCGTGGTGTGGGGCGACACGGCCCTGCACACCGCGGCTGCCGCGTATCGCCGGCCGCGCGACCACCCCGAAGCGCTGCGGCTGCAACTGCTCGATGCGCTCTCGGGACGGGTGCGGACCCGGTCGTTGCGTGACGTCCTGGCCCGCCGCGGCGGCACCTTCGATCTGAAGAGTCACGCCGTCACGCCGATCGTCAACCTGGCGCGGTGGGGCGGCCTGACGGCCGGACTGACCACCGCGACCACCCCGGCCCGCCTGGCGGCCGCCGCGCAGGCCCGGGCCATCAGCGCGCAGGACGCCACCACACTGAGCGACGTCTACCTGATGCTGCAGCGCCTGCGCATGACCCACCAGGTGGAGCAACTCGACGCGGGGCACACCCCGGGTGACGTCATCACGATGTCGGAATTGTCGCCGCTCAATCGAAGCCTGCTCAACGAAGGCCTGCGGGAGATCGCGGCCGTCCAGCGGCGGGTGCGCCAATCAGGCATCCCGCCCGTTTAGGCTTGCGCCGATGCCCAGGGATGACGACAGGCCGGCGGCGGCGGTGCAGTCCGTCGACCGCGCCCTCGTCGTTCTGGAGATTCTGGCCAAGGCAGGCCAGGCCGGCGTCACCGAGATCGCCGCAGCGCTCGATGTGCACAAATCGACGGCCTCGCGGTTGATCGCGGTGCTGGAGTCGCGCGGCTTCGTCGAACAGGTGTCGGGCCGGGGTAAATACCGGCTCGGGTTCGCGATCGCCCGGTTGGCACGCGCCAGCAGCGGCCACCTCGACCTGGGCCGGTTGAGCCAGGACATCTGCGACGGCCTGACCGACGATCTCGGGGAGACCACGAACGTCGCCATCCTCGACGAGGACCGCATCGTCAACGTCGTCGAGTCCATCGGGCCCGGCGAGATCACGCTGCGGACCTGGGTCGGACAGAGCTGCCCCGCACACACGACGTCGAGCGGCAAGGTGCTGCTGGCCGGGCTGGATCCGGCTGAGGTGCGTAGCCGGCTCGCCGATCCGTTGGCATCGTTCACCCCGAACACCATCGCGACGGCGGCAGAACTGCTCGCCGAGCTGGCGATGGTGCGCGAACGCGGATGGGCCAGCGTCACCGAGGAACTCGAGGTGGGCCTCAACGCGGTCGCGGCCCCGGTGCGCGATGCCGACTCCCAGGTGGTCGCCGCACTCAGCGTGTCGGGGCCGTCGTACCGGCTGGGCGCGGAGAAGTTCAGCGAGGTCGCCAAACAGACCATCGCCGCCGCCGATGCCATCAGCCGCCGCCTGGGTTGGATCGACTCCGACACGACGTGACAGAACGTTCGTCCGATGTCACGGTGACGGCGCGTCATCAAGCGGCTTGCATGCCGATAACGGGGACGAACCCGTAAGCTCGATGAGGTGCAGCGACGAATCATGGGGATCGAGACCGAATTCGGCGTGACCTGCACGTTCCATGGCCACCGTCGGCTCAGTCCGGACGAGGTCGCCCGATATCTGTTCCGCCGGGTGGTGTCGTGGGGCCGCAGTTCGAACGTCTTCCTGCGCAATGGCGCGCGGCTGTATCTGGACGTCGGTTCCCACCCGGAGTACGCCACCGCCGAATGCGACAACCTGATCCAGTTGGTCACCCATGACCGGGCCGGCGAGCGAGTGCTCGAAGACCTCCTCATCGACGCCGAACAGCGGCTCGCCGACGAGGGCATCGGCGGCGACATCTACCTGTTCAAGAACAACACCGACTCTGCGGGCAACTCGTACGGGTGCCACGAGAACTACCTGATCGTCCGTGCCGGTGAATTCTCCCGGATCTCGGATGTGCTGCTGCCGTTCCTGGTCACCCGACAGCTGGTCTGCGGTGCGGGCAAGGTGCTGCAGACGCCGAAGGCCGCGACGTTCTGCCTGAGCCAGCGCGCCGAGCACATCTGGGAGGGCGTCTCCTCGGCGACCACCCGGTCGCGTCCGATCATCAACACGCGCGACGAACCGCACGCCGACGCCGAGAAGTACCGGCGGCTGCACGTCATCGTCGGCGACTCGAACATGTGCGAATCCACCACGATGCTGAAGGTGGGCACGGCCTCGCTGGTGCTGGAGATGATCGAGGCCGGGGTGCCGTTCCGCGACTTCTCGCTGGACAACCCCATCCGCGCGATCCGCGAGGTCAGCCACGATCTGACCGGACGGCGCCCCGTGCGGTTGGCCGGCGGGCGGCAGGCCAGTGCCCTGGACATTCAGCGGGAGTACTACTCGCGGGCCGTCGACTACCTGCAGACCCGGGAGCCGAACTCGCAGATCGAGCAGGTCGTGGACCTGTGGGGCCGCCAGCTCGACGCGGTCGAGAGCCAGGACTTCGCGAAGGTCGACACCGAGATCGACTGGGTGATCAAGCGCAAGCTGTTCCAGCGCTACCAGGACCGCTACAACATGGAGCTGTCCGACCCGAAGATCAGCCAGCTCGACCTCGCCTACCACGACATCAAGCGCGGCCGCGGAGTGTTCGACCTGTTGCAGCGCAAGGGTTTGGCGGCCCGGATCACCACCGACGAGGAGATCGACGCCGCGGTCGATACGCCGCCGCAGACCACGCGGGCGAAATTGCGCGGGGAGTTCATCAGCGCCGCGCAGGAAGCCGGCCGTGACTTCACGGTCGACTGGGTGCATCTGAAGCTCAACGACCAGGCGCAGCGCACCGTGTTGTGCAAGGACCCGTTCCGGTCGGTCGACGAGCGGGTCAAGCGGCTCATCGCCAGCATGTAAGTTCTCGCCCCACTCGCACAGATTTCGTGCAGTGGGGTTGAGTCGTGCTCAGGTAACATTTGCTGGAAGATTCGTGAACGGGTGGCTGATACGTGTCCTGAGGCAGATGAGGGTCTGATCTTGTCGGCGAAGCACTTGCTGGGCGGTCCGACGGCGACGCTTCGCGCACTGGGTGATTGGGGGCGTCGATGACCGAATTGAGGGTCAATACCGGGGAGCTGGCTAACGGAGGCCGTGGTCTGGTCAGCGGGGCCCAGGCCATACCGGAGCCGCTGCAGCCGCTGGTCACGTCCGGGACGGACGCCCTGTCGCTGGCGCTGCAGAGCAAGACGCAGGAGATCGAACTCCCGCTCGTCGAGGGCATGCCGAAGACCAAAGCCGAAGCGCTGGCCACCGCGGAGAACATCATTCGAGCCGCCGGACTCTACGAGCAGACCGATCAGCAGATCGCCGACCAGATCCGCAAGGCGTTGGCGGAGTTGGACGGCGCGGGGGCTCCGGGCGGCGGTGGAGGCGCAGCTGGAGGTGGAGCCGGGGCTGCTGGTGAAGTCGCGGGCGGAGGTGGTGCGGTCGGGGCGACTGGTGGAGCCGCCGGAGTTGGTGGTGCCGTCGGAGGTGGTGCTGCCGGTGCACCTTCTGGTGCGGTTGGCGCTCCCGGTACGGGCCAGGATATGGGCCAGATGATGGGCATGCCGATGCAGATGGCGCAGCAGGCGGCTCAGATTCCGATGCAGCTCGCCGGCATGGCCATGCAGATTCCGCAGGGGATCATGCAGGGGGTGCAGAGCGGGCTGCAGCAGATCGGGCAGATGACGAGCCAGTTCGGCGAGCAAGAGTCCGCCGAAAAGGACGAGAAGGCGCGGCTCGAAGAAGAACTGCGCGAGAAGAAGGACGAGGAGTCCGAGCAGAAGCCGGAAGGTGCCGCGCCAGCTGAGGGGACCGGCGAGCGGGCACCCGAATACGTTCCGCGCCATGCCGCGCCGGAGACCCCACAGGCCGACGCCGCACCAGAGACTGCGCCGCCCGCGCCGAAGCCGGCGCCCACTCGGCCCGCTGATTCGTCGTTTGTGTTGTGACCGTGAGTGTTTCTGACGCGAAGGTGCGCATATGACTTTGCCTCCCCCTCCGAATCCGTACGGCGGGCAGCCACCCTACGGAGGTCAGTCGCCGCAAGGTGGGCAGCCCCAGTACGGGGGCCAGCCGCAGTGGGGTAGTCCGCAACCGGGTGGTGCGGGTGAGGGGCAGTTCAGTGGGCCGCCGCCGTGGGGTCCGCCGCCGCAGCAACCGCAGTGGGGTGGCCCGCCTTCTGGGCCTCCGCCGCCCAACGGCGGTAAGGGGAAGTGGATCATCGGCGGTGTCATCGTGTTGCTGGTCGTCGCGTTGGCGGTGACGGTCACGATCTTGGTGACGCGGGATGGGTCGGATGGGAATTCGCCGACGCCGCCGGGGGACGGGCAGGCGTCGGAGTTCGCGAGCGCCAACGACACCGGGCCGGTCAACATCATCACCGAAGATCCGACGTGTGATGCGTGGCTCCGGATCGCCCGCGAGTACACAGACGTGCTCAGCGTCCTTGGTTGGAAGAACCGCAACGAATCAATTGGCGCGAATGCATGGACACCTGAGCAGAGGTCAATGTACGAGTCCGCCAAGACGGCAATGACAAGAGCGGCCGAGCAAACTTCTAGTCTCGTGCGCCTCACACCGCACCGAGCTGTGCGTGAATTATATGAGCAGTTCATGGCCTATACAGCACGCTTCGTCGACTTGATTCCGACATACACCGTGGATGATGACAATTACTTGGCTGTGTCCGATGCCACGCAGAGTTCGATGGTAAATATCTGTGAGGCAATTCAATTCCGAAGCGCAGCCCAAGTGGCTCCATTGGTCAGCGCACCGGAGCCTCCTGAAGACCCGTCGCGCCCGGCCACGACGGCGCAATCAGAACTTTTTCTTGCAGAAGCTAACGACATTTGTCCAGAGTGGGATCGCTCCGCGGTAGATTTCGATCGAGCCATAGCATCGTGGCGCTCGACGGATCCTCGTGTGCCCGCCACCGATTGGACGCCAGACCAACGGGCGGTGAACGAAGCGGTGGCACCAGTTATGGAGAGAAATGCGGACAAGGCCGAGCAGTTAGGACGTGACAGCAACAACCCTGTCCTCGAAGACTTCGCTACGCTTTCTGCGCAGTATCGGCGAGCTTTCGTTGCTGCGATCCCGGCCTATTCTCAGAACGACAACTTCGTAGCCGAAGCGGCGAGTGACCTAGGCCGGTCGATAACTTTCGCATGTAGGGCCGCCTCATGATCGGCAAGAGTGTTAGTTCCAAGCCGTCCGGCCCTTACGCAGAAGAAATGACTGGACAGGGCGCTTGGCCGCAGGCGGACGAGTCAACCTTTTCCGATCGTGCTGCTGCCCTTGGCCGCACCCTCTCGATGTTGCAGGAAGCGCACCAAACGTGGGCCGGGCACCAAGCGCAAACCTTCAATGGCGACCATATTTGGGCAGGCGAAGGGGCCAATAAGGCGGGTTCAAGAGTAGACAAGCATTCCAACGATATTTCGGGGCACGAGCAGCGCCTCCGCGAGGCGATTAGCTGGTGCAATGAGGCGTCGAGTTGCCTGACCGGGGCAAAGGCAACGATTCATGACCAAGTAAAACTCGTACAGGATGAGATACGCCGCGTCGAGCAAGAAGCTGCTGCGAACGATACGGATTGTACGGGTGCGGTTCAATGCCTCGCTAACGGCGGGTACTTCATGAACTTCAAGACCGTAAGCGACTTGGCGGCAAGATATGGAGTAACGCCAGGACCGCCCGAAGCTCCATTCGATGTCGACGACGATTCCACCTCGACGGAACGAAGTGAAGAACGAAATGAGGAGGGGGAAGAGTCGACCCAACGCACAGTCCTTGCCTCATTCACACGGGGAGGACTCACAGAAAACGTCGGTACCCGGTCTCCGGTAGGGCCAGGACCGGAATCGATACCTGCTCGGGGTGGAACGGCGGAGGCCGGCTTGACCACTTCACCCGCCGCTCCGCCAGCTGCACCACCGCAGGAGCCGACCTTTGACGGCTTAAGAGGTGGCGAAGCGGATCGCGGCGCGGAGCAAGCTCCCCAAATGCAACCCGGCGTTGGTCCTGGTCAGCCGGCGCCCCCGGTCCGGCCGCCGACGCCCTCTCCGCCAGGCATGCCAACCGGGCCGGCGACTCCATCGTCTCCGTTGACCGGAGGGACCACGCCGGGCGGAGCGACGAGTCTCGGGAGCTCGAGTGTTTCGAGCGGTGGCGCCTCGTCCGGTGCGAGCGGGGGCGGGACATCGGGAGGTGGCACCTCAAGCAGTCCAATCGGCGACAGCCCATCGTCGATTAGCGACCAGCCAAGCGTCGACCCGTCGAAGGGCGCTTCCGGCCCGTCGTCCGGTTCTGGCGGGCAGGCGCCAGTCCCGCCCCCTTCGATCGCGGACAGTTTGTCGAACATCGGTCCTCCGATGCAGCCCGCCTCCGCGCCGATGGCCGCACCGGCCGCACCGACGGATGCTGCACCTCCAGCTTCGGCTGCTCCTTCCAACCCTATGACGAGCAGTGCGGCGCACACGCCGGTCGCACCGGTAGCCCCACCGTCGGGTGGCGGCGGTGGTGTCCCGATGTCGGGCGGTCCGGCGATGCCTCCGCCGCCGATGCCGTTGGGTCCGCCGCCGACACCATCGCCCGCTGCGCCGGTCGTGCCTGCCTCCGCCGCACCCCCTCCGGTCGCTGCTCCGCCCTCGAGCGCTGGTTCGGTGGTCGGCGCTCCGGCTCCGGTGCCGGTTTCGGCAGCCCGCGCCGAGCGCGATGCCATCGCCGGCGCCATGCGCCGTCAATCGACCGGCGACCCCGTACAGGTCGCGCGTCGCGTTGCCGCGGCGCTAAATGCAGTCGAGTCAATGGATTTCGGCTTCTTCTGGGCCACTGGCGTCGCGAAGGACGGCACAATCCTGGTGGCCAATAGCTACGGAATCGGCTACATCCCCGACAACGTGAAGCTGCCTGAGGGCGTGAAGATGGTCAGCGCCGACGAGTCGATTCCGCTCGAAGAACGCGCGAAGTGGGCCACTTTCCCGATGCTCGCGTTACATGGCTGGGCCCAGCATCATGACGTCCCGTTGCGCGCCGTGGTCGCGACGGCTGAGCAGTTCGACGGATTCGATCCAGGCGCGGCGCGCGTGATCCTCAGGCCGGATGACATTCCGGAGAAAGGTGACATGGCGGGCCGGTCCCGTCTGGAGGTCATCGCGCCGGGTGCCGCGCGGCAACTCAACTCGGTGGACGACGCGATGCTCGGTGACTTGCTGCCGGCTGCGCCCGCGGACACGGCTCCGCCAGCCGACAACTCGATAATGCTGTGGTTCGAGGTGATGAAACCACTCATGAGCACCTCGGCGGATAGGGGAGTCGCGCATCTGGAAGCGATGGTGAACTACGCCAACCACGCCCTGGAACTCGCGCTGCACAAGGCGCAATCGGCGACCGACGCCGCTGCGCAGCGGGCAGTCATCGCCGACTGGGTGTACTGGCAGCATGTCAGCGTGATGAGTAGCGACGCGATCGTCGTGAAGCAGTAATCGAGGCTGCTCTCCACCGGCCGCCCCGTCGGCCGAACTTGCCCGAAGGACTGGATGTGAAGGTGCGCATATGACTTTGCCACCCCCACCAAATTCGTACGGTGACCAATCTCCCTATGGTGGACAGCCGCAGTGGGGCGGACCGCAGCCGGGTGGTGCGGGTGAGGGGCAGTTCAGTGGGCCGCCGCCGTGGGGTCCGCCGCAGCAACCGCAGTGGGGTCCGCCGCAGCAACCGCAGTGGGGTGGCCCGCCTCCTGGGCCTCCGCCGTCCAACGGCGGTAAGGGGAAGTGGATCATCGGCGGCGTCGTCGTGTTGCTGGTCGTCGCGTTGGCGGTGACGATGACGATCTTGGTGACGCGGGATGGGTCGGATGGGAATTCGCCGACGCCGCCGGGGGATGGGCAGGCGTCGGAGTTCGCGAGCGCCAACGACACCGGGCCGGTCAACATCATCACGGAGGACCCGACGTGCCCAGCGTGGGGAATAGTTTCTCGAGAACTGGCGGTTACGGCTTCTCGACTTGACTGGGTTAATCGCAACGATGCTGTTCCGAGGGCGGCATGGGGTCCAGAGCAACGCCAGCAGTACGAGTCCGTTGCTGAGGCGATAACACTCGCTGCCGGTAAGGCGGCTAACTTAATGAGATCGACTCCGAATCGAGTGATGCGCGAAATGTACGAACAATTCATCGCGTACAGTCGTTCATTCACCGGGTCTTTACAGAATTACGAACCTAAACACAACCGGCTAGCGGTCGTTTTAGAAAACCTCTCCTCTGGGTTATCAACGGTATGCTCTGCCATATCGTACGACGTCTCGCGTGCGTTTGCGCCGCTGTTGCCTACCGTGCCCGCACCGTCAGAAGTTGCGCCGCCGGCAGATATGTCCGCACCCACAATGTTTCTGCAATCGCCTAACTCATCCTGCCCCGAGTGGGATTCGGAAGCCATGAAGTTTGCCGACGAAAGTGCTGACTGGCGGGGTGTTAATACCAAAATTCCTGCGAGCGAGTGGACACCCGTGGAACGAGCCACTGTGGAGTCGGCGACACCTCGAATGTCAGCGCTCGCGGATACTATGCAAAGGCTCGGCAGCGGTAGTGGGAACCCCGTATTCGAAGATTTCGCTTTCCTGGCAACTCAGTACTGGCGTGCATTCGTGATGGCGGTGCCCGAGTACCACAGCGCGGACAATTACCTTTCGGCTAGCGCGACATACCTTACGAATATTGTCCTGGTTGCCTGCGAGGTCGTGACGTAATGGCCACGACGAGCGGGGGGAGGCCATCAGGGCTGTATGCGGCGGAGATGAGCGGCGCGGGCGCCTGGCCCGATACTGATGAATCCGTCTTGGTCAATCGGGCGACTCAATTAGGCGAGGGCAGCGGCTCGAAGAGGAACTGCGCGAGAAGAAGGACCATCCAGCGGACGAGACGCTGCCGGAGGGTGCTGCTAATGGCGGCGCGGCTGGGGAGCGGGCACCCGAATACGTACCGCGCCATGCCGCGCCGGAGACCCCACAGGCCGACGCCGCACCAGAGACTGCGCCGCCCGCGCCGAAGCCGGCGCCCACTCGGCCCGCTGGCTCGTCGATTGTGTTGTGACCGTGAGTGTTTCTGACGCGAAGGTGCGCATATGACTTTACCTCCCCCTCCGAATCCGTACGGCGGTCAGCCGCCCTATGGTGGCCAGCCGCCGCAAGGTGGGCAGCCCCAGTACGGAGGCCAGCCGCAGTGGGGTAGTGCGCAGCCGGGTGGTGCGGGTGAGGGGCAGTTCAGTGGGCCGCCGCCGTGGGGTCCGCCGCCGCAGCAACCGCAGTGGGGTGGCCCGCCTTCTGGGCCTCCGCCGCCCAACGGCGGTAAGGGGAAGTGGATCATCGGCGGTGTCATCGTGTTGCTGGTCGTCGCGTTGGCGGTGACGGTCACGATCTTGGTGACGCGGGATGGGTCGGATGGGAATTCGCCGACGCCGCCGGGGGACGGGCAGGCGTCGGAGTTCGCGAGCGCCAACGACACCGGGCCGGTCAATATCATCACCGAAGATCCGACGTGTGATGCGTGGGGGAAGGTTATTCGCGCGTATTCGGACAAGTCTAAGTCGGTCAACTGGGGGCAGCGGGATCCATCGATACCGGCCAGTGCCTGGACACCCGAACAACGCAACATGTATGAGGTGGTGAGCAACGGTATGCGTGACGCCGCGAGCCAAGCGGAAAAGCTTGCAAAGACCACGCCGCACCGTGTGATGCGCGAGTTGTATGGTCAATTTGTCGCTTATTCGGCGGCATTCGTCACGACGCTCGAGGGCTACACAGAAAAAAGCGATGGGCTCGCGGTAGTGACGGATGCTTCGGGCACTGCGGCTGCTCACATATGCTCGGCAATCGAATATCGAAGCGTGCAACCAATTGCCCCACTCGTTGAGGAATCGCCCGCGCCTTCATCGGTCGAACTACCAGACGACGGGGCCGCTCCTCAACGGTTCTTAACTACTAGCAACCCAGCGTGTGACGGCTGGGAGTCATCACTTTCTGATTTTGATCGTAAGATCGCCGATTGGCTAGCAATTGATCCTCAAATATCAGCACCGGACTGGAGTCCTGCGCAAAGGTCGGTAAATGAGGCTGCAGCGAAAAGCATGGTCATCAATGCTGATGTACTGGAGGAATTAGGGCGCGAGAGTCGGAACCCAATCTTTGAAGACCTTGCGGCGTTGGCGGCGCAATATCGCCGAGCCTTTGCGTTGACAATTCCGGAATATGAGTCGAAGGACGGATTCTTATCGGAGTCGGCGACTTACCTGGCGCGAACGGTGAACTCGGCCTGTAAGGCGGTTGCATAGTGGCCTTGAGTCGTAGCGTCGGCGTAGTAAGCAAGCCTTCGGGGCCGTACGCCGCTGAAATGACGCATGGGGGCGTGGCCCGAAACTAACGAGTCCATATTCGAGGAGCGCGAAGCCGCTCTAAGGGAGAAGCTTGGCCAGCTGTCAACGGCTGCGGGGAAAGCGGGCGCGCGAGTAGACAAACATACCGTCGCACTTGGAAATCATGACCAACATCTCGAGATGCGATCAGTTGTTGCAATGTTGCGGCGAATTCTGTCGTTGGTGCAAAAGATGCCATCGCAGCGAACGTCAAGAATACGCAAGGTGCTATAGCGGATCTGCAGCGAGAAGCTGCGGAAAATCAAACCGATGCCTCCAACGCCATTCACAGCTGGTTAAAAAGGAATACCTCGAGAACCTGCGCCTCGTAAATTTATTGGCGGGAGCACTGGGCGGTAAGCCGCTGGCGCCGAAGCTGCCCTCGATGAGGGCGAGCGTCCAATGGCGAGTCGCGCGGGGAGCGAGCCTCGGCTTCGGCACCGGAGGAGCCGCTCGCGACGCTTACTCGGAATGCGAATCTGGATTGCAGCCGCCAGCCGGCGCCTGCTCTGTCCGGCCCAGCTCAGGCGCCTGTTGCGCTTGTTTCGAACCTCGACCGAGCGGAATCTGTCGGCAGGATCGCGGAGAGCGCAGCCAGGCCCCCGGGGAATCTTGGTGGCGGGCCACCTTCTCCGCCGAATAACGGGCGGGTCATGAGCGCTGTGCGTACGTCGAGCCCTAGTGTGAACCTCTCGGCAGGTGCGTCAACGGCGCCATCCCCCTCCGTCGATTTCGGCGCAGGCGATGTCCCGGCTGCGCCGGGTGCCGCGCGGCAACTCGACTCGGTCGGTGACGCCCTGCTCGGTGACTTGCTGCCGGCTGCGCCCGCGGACACACGGCTCCGCCAGCCGACAACTCGATAATGCTGTGGTTCGAGGTGATGAAGCCACTCATGAGCACCTCGGCGGATCGAGAGACAGCGGCCGATGCCACCACACAGCGGGCTGCCATCGCCGACTGGGTGTACTGGCAGCACGTCAGCGTCATGAGTAGCGACGGGATCGTCGTGAAGCAGTAATCGGGCCACCACCGCGTCGTCACCCCTGACCAACCCCCCGACGCCCTAAGCTCCTACGAGTGGCGACCTCCAAAGTCGAACGGCTGATGAACCTCGTCATCGCGCTGCTCTCGACGCGCACCTTCATCACCGCCGACCGCATCCGGCAGGTCGTCGCCGGCTACGCCGACAGTCCCAGCGACGAGGCGTTCTCCCGCATGTTCGAGCGCGACAAGAACGAACTGCGCGACCTCGGCATCCCCCTGGAGACCGGCCGCGTCTCGCAGTTCGACCCCACCGAGGGCTATCGCATCAACCGCGACGCCTACGCCCTCCCGGCCGTGGAACTCACCGCCGACGAAGCCGCCGCCGTCGCCGTCGCCACCCAACTCTGGGAGTCACCCGAACTCGTCACCGCCACCCAGGGCGCCTTGCTGAAACTGCGCGCCGCCGGTGTGGACGTCGACGCCGCCGACGGCGTTGCTATCTCCACCGCCACCCTGCCGGGCGTCCGCGGCAACGAAGAAACGCTACGCACCCTGCTTCAAGCCATTGACGACGGTCAGGCCGTGCAGTTCGGTCACCGCAGAGACCGCTCCGAGCCCTACACCACTCGCACCGTCGAACCCTGGGGCGTGGTCACCCACCGCGGACGCTGGTACCTCGTCGGCCACGACCGCGACCGCGACGCCCCTCGCACCTTCCGCCTGTCGCGCATCGCCGACGACGTCACCACCATCGGTGCACCCGGCGCCGTCCACAAGCCCGACGACATCGACCTCCGCGAGGTCGTTCGCCGCGCCGTCGCCGAATGGCCCACCGGCACCCAGGCCCGGGTCTGGGTCGCCGACGGCCGCGCCACCGCGCTGCGCCGCCAAGCCGTCATCGAAGGTCCTATGACCCTGGGCGGCCGCACCGGCGAGGTCATCACTGTCGAGATCGGCATGTTCGACCAGCTCGCCCGCGAGATCGCCAGCTACGGCGCCGACGCCGTCGCGCTCGAACCGCAGTCCCTGCGCGACGACGTGATCGCCCGTCTCACAGCGCAGGCCACCGCATGAGCGCCGTCTCGACCCGGCTGGTCCGGCTGCTCAACATGGTCCCGTACTTCCAGGCCAACCCTCGCATCACCTACGCCGAAGCCGCCTCCGACCTCGGCGTCACCGTCAAACAACTGCAGGACGACCTCAACCAGCTGTGGATGTGCGGGCTGCCCGGCTACGGACCCGGCGACCTCATCGACTTCGAGTTCTCCGGCGACACCATCGAGGTCACCTTCTCTGCCGGCATCGACCACCCGCTGCGGCTCACCTCGCCCGAGGCCACCGGCGTGCTCGTCGCGCTGCGCGCCCTCGTGGACGTCCCCGGCATGGTCGACCCCGAAGCCGCCCGCAGCGCCATCGCGAAGATCGAGCAGGCCGCCGGAACCGCGGGCCAAGACATCGGCGACGCGGTCACCGCCGTCGACGAACCCGCGCCGGCGGAAAGCGAGGCCGCCACCGCCGTCCGCACCGCGGTGCGCAACGCGCGCGCCCTGATGATCGAGTACTACTCCGCCTCCCACGACATGCTGACCAGCCGCGTCGTCGACCCCATCCGGGTGATCCTCGTCGCCGACCACACCTACCTCGAAGCGTGGTGCCGCTCCGCCGAGGGCGTGCGCCTGTTCCGCTTCGACCGCATCGTCGACGCCCGTGTGCTCGACGAACCCGCCGTCCCGCCACCGCCCGCGGTGGAGGCCGGACCCGATACGTCGCTGTTCGACGCCGATCCGGCGCTGCCGTCGGCGAGTCTGCTCATCGACCGGTCGGCCTCGTGGATGTTCGACTACTACCCGTTGCGGGTGGTGCGGGAACTGCCCGACGGTGCCTGCGAAGCCGCGATGACCTACGCCTCGGACGACTGGATGGCGCGCTTCGTGCTCGGCTTCGGCTCGGCGGTGCGGGTGCTCGAACCGCAGACCCTGGCGGACAAGGTCCGGGAATCGGCCGCCACGGCGCTGCTCGCCTACGAGAAAGACCCCGCCGACGGGTAGACTCGGCGACGACTTCGAGGAGGTGCATTTTGGGCGGTCTACAACCCTGGCACTGGGTTATCGTCATCGCGGTGTTCGTGCTGCTGTTCGGCGCCAAGAGGCTGCCGGATGCGGCCCGCTCGCTGGGCAAGTCCATGCGGATCTTCAAGTCCGAGGTCAAGGAGATGCAAGCGGAAGGCAAGACGGACAACCCGCCGGCCACGCCGATCGCCTCGGAGCGCGTCACCCCCGCTGATCCCACGGTCACCGCCGAGCAGTCCGACAAACGGCCGGCCTGACCCCACGCTCTCCGTCCCACGCGGCCTGACGCCGCGTTGTCAGTCGGCGTCCGTCGGCGGCCCCTAGGCGACTACACGTGCAAACCCCCGGATTCCTCAAGCGGCTCAACCCGCGCCAGCGGCGCGCCCGAGCCAATCCCGACGGCACCATGTCGTTGGTCGAACACCTCCACGAACTGCGCAACCGGCTTCTGGTGGCCGCCGCGGCGGTCGTCCTGACGACGATTCTCGGGTTCTTCTGGTACAGCCACGGCATCTTCGGCTTCCACAGCCTGGGCGAGTGGCTGCGTGGTCCGTACTGTGCGCTGCCGGATTACGCGCGCGCCTCCATCACCGACGACGGGCAGTGCCGCCTGCTCGCCACGGCCCCGTTCGACCAGTTCATGCTGCGCCTGAAAGTGGCGCTGATGGCGGGCATCGTGATGGCCTGCCCAGTGTGGCTGTACCAGCTGTGGGCGTTCATCACCCCTGGGCTGTACCGCAACGAACGCCGTTTCGCGATGGCCTTCGTGGCCGTCGGCTCGGTGCTGTTCATCGGCGGCGCGGTGCTGGCGTACATCGTGCTCGCCCAGGCCTTGGGCTTCCTGCTCACCGTCGGCAGCGACGTTCAGGTCACCGCGCTGTCTGGCGACCAATACTTCGGCTTCCTGATCAACCTGCTGCTGGTGTTCGGGTTCAGCTTCGAGTTCCCGTTGTTGATCGTGATGCTCAACGTCATCGGGATGCTGCCCTATGAGCGCCTCAAGGCGTGGCGTCGCGGCCTGATTTTCGGGCTGTTCGTCTTCGCGGCCTTCTTCACCCCCGGCTCGGACCCGTTCTCCATGCTCGCGCTGGCTGGCGCCCTGACCGTGCTGCTCGAGGTCGCCATCCAGGTCGCCCGCCTCCACGACAAGCGCAAGGCGAAGCGGGAAGCCGCCCAGTCCGTGCCCGAGGACGAGGCCGCACCGATCGGCGGCGTCGAACCGATCGAGCCGCCCAGCGCGGTGTCGACCCCGTCGCGGTCCACCCTTCATGACGAATCCACCTGACTTTCAGCTCGCGGCGTTCGCCGCGGGGATGCCGTTCGCGCTCGACCCGTTCCAGATCCGCGGCTGCGAGGCGCTCGAAAGCGGACACGGCGTCCTGGTGTGCGCGCCGACCGGCGCCGGCAAGACCGTCGTCGGCGAATTCGCCGTGCATCTCGCCCTGGCGGCGGGCGGCAAGTGCTTCTACACCACACCCATCAAGGCGCTGAGCAACCAGAAGCACGCCGACCTGGTCCGCCGGTACGGTCCCGAGAAGATCGGGCTGCTCACCGGAGATCAGTCCATCAACGGTGACGCCGACATCGTCGTGATGACCACCGAAGTGCTGCGCAACATGCTGTATGCGAATTCGCCCGCGCTGCACGGCTTGTCCTACGTGGTGATGGACGAGGTGCACTTCCTGGCCGACCGGATGCGCGGTGCGGTCTGGGAAGAGGTGATCCTGCACCTGCCCGACGAGGTCCGGCTGGTCAGCCTGTCGGCGACGGTGAGCAACGCCGAGGAGTTCGGCGGCTGGATCCAGACCGTGCGCGGGGACACCACCGTGGTGGTCGACGAACACCGGCCCGTTCCGCTGTGGCAGCACGTGCTGGTCGGCAAACGACTCTTCGACCTGTTCGACTACCGCGCACACACCGAAGTCCGCAGTGGGCGTGAACTGGTCGTCGATCCGGAGCTGCTGCGCCACATCGCCCACCGGCGCGAAGCCGACCGGCTCGCCGACTGGCAGCCGCGCGGCCGGGGGCGGTCGAGCCATCGCAGCAGGCCGACGATCTACCGGCCACCCGCCCGGCCCGACGTGATCGCCAGTCTCGACCGCGAAGGACTGCTTCCGGCCATCACGTTCGTGTTCTCCCGCGCCGGCTGCGACGCCGCGGTCAAACAATGTCTGCGCTCACCGCTACGGCTGACCACCAACGACGAACGCGTGCGCATCGCAGAGGTCATCGACCGCCGCTGCGCCGATCTCGCCGAGGCCGACCTGATTGTGCTCGAGTACCACGAGTGGCGTGAGGGGCTGCTGCGTGGCCTGGCCGCCCACCACGCCGGCATGCTGCCGGTCTTCCGTCACACCGTCGAGGAACTCTTCACCGCCGGACTGGTCAAAGCGGTGTTCGCCACCGAGACACTGGCATTGGGCATCAACATGCCCGCCCGCACCGTGGTGCTCGAGAAGCTGGTCAAGTTCAACGGCGAGCAGCACATGCCGCTGACACCGGGGGAGTACACGCAGCTGACCGGCCGGGCCGGGCGCCGCGGCATCGACGTCGAGGGGCACGCCGTGGTGCTGTGGACCCCCGACGTGGAACCGGTCGAAGTCGCCGGGCTCGCGTCGACACGCACCTTCCCGCTGCGCAGTTCGTTCGCGCCGTCGTACAACATGACCATCAACCTGGTCCAGCAGATGGGGCCGGCGCAGGCGCGTCAACTCCTCGAGCAGTCGTTCGCCCAGTTCCAGGCGGACCGTTCGGTGGTGGGTCTGCGCCGCGGTGTCGAGCGCGGCGAACGGATGCTCGACGACATCGCCACCGAACTCGGCGGCCGCGACGCGCCGATCCTGGACTACGTGCGGCTGCGGGCCCGCATTGCCGAACGTGAACGCGCACAGTCGCGTTCGTCACGAGTGCAGCGTCGCGCTGCCGCTGATGACGCGCTCAGCGCGCTGCGTCGCGGCGACATCATCACCATCACCAACGGACGGCGCGGTGGACTGGCCGTCGTCCTCGAATCCGCCCGCGACACCGACGATCCGCGGCCGCTCGTGCTCACAGAACACCGATGGGCCGGCCGCATCTCCTCCGCCGACTACACCGGCGCGACACCCCGCGTCGGCACGATGACGCTGCCCAAACACATCGAACACCGCAATCCGCGGGTGCGCCGCGATCTGGCGTCGGCGCTGCTCTCGGCGGCGGCCGGGATGGCGATGCCGGAGGGCCGTCCCCGCCGCAAGGGCGCCCACCAGCAGGATGACGACACCGATCCGGAACTGGTATCGCTGCGCGACACGTTGCGCCGTCACCCCGCACACCACCTGCCCGACCGCGACGAGCAGGCCCGGCTGGCCGAGCGCTACCTGCGCATCGAACGGGACAACGCCCAGATCCAGAACAAGGTGGCCGCCGCGACGAACTCGCTGGCCCGCACCTTCGACCGGATCGTCGTGCTGCTCGGCGAACGCGGTTTCATCGACACCACCGGCGATGACCCGACGGCTACCGACGACGGACGTCTGCTGGCCCGCATCTACAGCGAAAGCGACCTGCTGGTGGCCGAGTGCCTGCGCGCACGCACCTGGGACGGCCTCGACGCCGCGGAATTGGCCGCGGTGCTGTCGTCGGTGCTGTTCGAATCCCGCGGCGACACGCCCGGTGTCGCTGCCGGTTCCGAGGCGCCTACGGGGAAGGTGCGCCGCGCGCTGTCTGCGACCCGACGGGTCTCGGCTGATCTGCGCGCCGACGAGCAACGCCACCGCATCAGCCCCAGCCGGGAACCCGACGAGGGTTTCGTGACCGCGATCTACCGCTGGGCAACGACCGGCGACCTGACCACCGCACTGGCCGCGTCGGACGCCACCGGCGGTGGGTCACCCCTGTCTGCGGGGGATTTCGTGCGATGGTGCCGGCAGGTGCTCGACCTGCTCGACCAGGTCCGCAATGCCGCGCCGACGCCTGCTTTACGCACCGCCGCGAAACGCGCGATCAACGACATTCGACGCGGCGTCGTGGCAGTTGATGCGGGGTAGTGTGTGGTGCCAGCGAGCCGAGCGAAGACCAAGGAGACACGATGAGCGGACCGCAGGGATCTGATCCGGCGCAGCCGTGGGCCGGTCAACAGCCGGACGCGGGCACGGATCAGCCGGCCGGCGACCCGTCGAACACGCACTGGCAGTCACCCGGGCAGGGCGGGGAGCAGGGGACCCCGGAGACTCCGTCGTGGCAACAGCCTCCGGCGTACACGCCGCAGCAGTATCCGCAGTACCCGCAGCCCACCGGGCAGCAACCGCCGTACCAGCCCTACCCGCCGACCGAACAGTACGGTCAGCCGCAATACGGTCAGCCGCAGTACGGGCAGCAGCCCCAGTACGGTCAGCCGGGCCAGTACGGCCAGCAGCCGCAGTACGGTCAGCCCCAGTACGGTCAGCCGGGCCAGTACGGTCAGCAGCCGCCGCAATACGGTCAGACGGGTCAGTACGGAGCGTTCCCGCCCCCGGGCGGTGACGAGGGCTCAAAGCGGTCGATGAAGGTCATCGGCGGGATCGTCGGCGCTTTGCTGGTGGTGCTTCTCCTGGTGATCGGCGTGTTGGGCTTCTGGAAGCCCGGCTTCTTCGTGACGACGAAGCTCGACGTCACCGCCGCGCAATCCGGCGTGCAGCAGATCCTCACCGACGAGTCGAATGGCTACGGCGCGAAGAACGTCCGCGACGTGAAGTGCAACAACGGCGAGAGCCCCGAGGTGAAGAAGGGCGGCACGTTCGACTGCGAGGTCAGCATCGACGGCACCAAACGCGAAGTCACCGTGACCTTCCAGGACGACGACGGCACCTACGAGGTCGGCCGCCCCCGTTAGTCGAGGGAGTCGAGCGCCTTCTGCAGGCGCCCGACCGACGAGGTGACGCCGAGGTCGCCCGCCAGCTGGGCGACCTTGCGCGGATGCGCTGCAGCCAGCGGCAACTCGTCCGACGCCGTGGACATCGTGACGGGAGCGTCGGTGGCGACGCGCACCACCGGCTCCGCGGCCTCGATGTAGTCGGTGGCGGCCAGCAGTTTCTTGCGATACGCCTTCGACATCTTCGACTTCGGATCGTGCGCGGCAGCGACGATCGCCTCCAGCGAGCCGAACTGGGCCAGCAGCGTCGCGGCGGTCTTTTCGCCGACGCCCGCCACGCCGGGCAGCCCGTCGGACGGATCTCCGCGCAGCAGCGCCAGTTCGGCGTACGCCGCGCCGGCGCGCTCCTTGGGGACGGCGTACTGCTCGGCCACCTCGTCCGGACCGAACAGCGTCGCCTTCGACATGCCGCGGCCCAGGTAGAGCACCCGCACCTCAACCGGCTCGTCGCGCACCACCTGAAGCAGGTCGCGGTCGCCGCTGACCACGATCACCCGGTCCCGCGTCTCGGCGGCGGCCAGCGTGCCCAGTACGTCGTCGGCTTCGTATCCCGGGGCGCCCGCGTGGGGGATGCCGAACGCGTCGAGCATCGCCATGATCATGTCGACCTGCGGGGTGAGGTCGTCGGGCACCACCTCGACATCGGTGCCCTCGGGCTGCGGTTCGGCGACCCGTTGCGCCTTGTACGACGGGATGAGGTCGACACGCCACTGCGGGCGCCAGTCGTCGTCGCGACACACCACGAGGCGCGACGGGCGCTCGCGGCCGACGAGCATCGCGACGGTGTCCAGGAAGCCCCGCACGGCGTTGACCGGCCTCCCGTCGGGCGCGGTGATCGACGAGGGCAGCGCGAAGTACGAGCGGAACCACATGCTGGCGCCGTCGAGGAGCAACAGGGGAGCGGCCATGGTCCTCAAAGCTACCGGCCGCGCCCCGTTGCGCCGCAGTAGCCTTACTGCCATGACCGGCAGCCGATTCAGCACTGATGTCTACGCCCGCCGACTGCAGGCCGCGGCCACGGCGGCGGGTGACGCCGGACTGGCCGGCCTGATCATCACGCCCGGCTATGACCTGCGTTATCTGGTGGGCTCGCACGCGCAGACCTTCGAACGGCTGACCGCCCTGGTGCTACCCGCCCACGGCGACCCGACGGTGGTGGTGCCGCGTCTGGAGTTGGCCGCACTGAAGGAGTCCGCCATCCCCGAACTCGTTGTGACCGTGCGGGATTGGGTCGACGGTGACGATCCGTACGCGCTGGTGGCCGAGGCGCTCGGTGGCGGCCCGACGCGCACGGCGGTGACCGATTCGATGCCCGCGCTTCACCTGCTGCCGCTGGCCGGGGTGCTCGGCGAGGTACCCGTGCTGGCCACTGACGTGCTGCGGCGGCTGCGGATGCAGAAGGACGCCGCCGAGATCGACGCGTTGCGCAAGGCCGGCGCGGCCATCGACCGTGTCCACGCGAGGGTGCCGGAGTTCCTGGTGGCCGGGCGCACCGAGGCCGACGTCGCAGCTGACATCGCCGAAGCGATTGTGGCCGAAGGGCATTCGGAGGTGGCGTTCATCATCGTGGGGTCCGGACCGCACGGCGCCGACCCGCACCACGAATGCTCCGACCGCGAACTGCGGGCCGGCGACGTCGTGGTCGTCGACATCGGCGGACCCTACGAGCCGGGTTACAACTCCGATTGCACGCGGACCTACAGCCTCGGCGAACCCGATCCCGAGGTGGCGCGCCGCTACGCCGTCCTGCAGCGTGCCCAGCGGGCCGCCGTCGAGGCGGTGCGGCCGGGCGTCACCGCCGAGCAGATCGACGCCGCCGCGCGTGAGGTGTTGGCCGCCGAAGGGCTTGCCGAGGCGTTCGTCCACCGCACGGGCCACGGCATCGGGCTGTCGGTGCACGAGGAGCCCTACATCGTGGCCGGCAACGATCTGCCCCTCGAGGCGGGTATGGCGTTCAGCGTGGAACCGGGCATCTATTTCGCGGGCGAGTGGGGTGCGCGCATCGAGGACATCGTGATCGTCACCGCGGACGGCGTGGAGTCGGTGAACAACCGGCCGCATGACCTCGTCGTGGTGCCCTCCGGACCGGACGCGACCGCCTGAGTCCCTGCGCGAGCAGACAGAGAATCGCGTGATCGGTCGAGAAATTACGCGATTCTCTGTCTGCTCGCGGGGAGGAGTCAGTCGGTGGAGGAGCGGTCGAGCAGCTGCGAGGAGCCCAGCACGCGTTCGACGCGCACCTCGATCACGACCCGCTCCGGGTTGACCCGGGGGGTGCGGTACCGCTGGGCGTAGCGCAGCTCGGCGTCGCGGACGGCGTCGGGATCCGAGTTGACGGTCGATTTGCCCTCCAGCGACAGCCAACGTGCCCCGTCCACCTGGCTCAGCACCGCGACGCCGCGCTGTTCGGCGTTGACCGCCTTCTGCGAGCCGCCGGAGGTGATCACCCGAGCGATGTGGGTCTTCGGGTCGAAGGTGAACCCCACCGCCACGACGTGTGGAGAGTTGTCCGATCGCAGGGTGGTGAGCATGGCGAGGTGACGTTCGGTGAGGAACGCCAGCGCGTCGCTGGTGAGCCGCGTGGTGGCCTTGCGACCTGATGTAGCCATCGTTGTCCACGCTAGCGCAGGTGAATAATCGCAGCCGTGAATGACACGGGTGGCAAGGTGGTGGTGATCTTCGGCGGGCGCAGCGAGATCGGGGTCGAGGTGGCGAAGCGGTTGGCGCCGGGCGCGACGGTCGTGCTGGCGGCGCGCCGCGCCGACCGCCTCGACGAGGAGGTCCACGCGGTGCGGGAAGCGGGGGCGGCGGCGGTGCACACCGCCGAGTTCGACGCCGACGATCTGGCCTCCCATGCCCCACTCGTGGCGAAGCTGGTCGCCGAGCACGGTCCGATCGGCACCGCCGTCGTCGCGTTCGGGATCCTCGGTGACCAGGCCCGCGCCGAGCGGGACCCCGCGCACGCGGCGGCGATCGTGCACACCGATTTTGTCGCGCAGGTCAGCCTGCTCACCGTGCTGGCTGCCACGATGCGCGAAGCGGGCAGCGGGTCCATGGTCGTGTTCTCGTCGGTGGCCGGCGCCCGCGTCCGCCGGGCCAACTACGTATACGGTTCGGCGAAAGCCGGGCTCGACGGGTTCGCCAGTGGGCTCGCCGACGCCCTGCACGGGTCGGGTGTGCATCTGCTGCTGGTGCGGCCCGGTTTCGTGATCGGAAGGATGACCGCAGGGATGGACCCCGCACCGTTGTCGAGCACCCCCGCCCAGGTGGCCGAGGCGACGGTGCGGGCACTCGCCAACGGGCGCCGCGCGGTGTGGATCCCGGGGTCGCTGGGCGCCGCGGTGCTGGTGATGCGGATGCTGCCGCGACCGCTGTGGCGCAGGATGCCGCGGTGACGGGCAGGGTCGTCGTGGTCGGCATCGGCGCCGACGGTATGGCCGGGTTGGCGCCCGCCTCCGCCGACGAACTGCGCGGCGCGACAACAATTTACGGGTCGAAGCGCCAACTCGACCTCCTCGATGACACCGTGCGCGCCGAACGCCGCGAATGGCCGTCGCCGCTGGTGCCCGCTCTGCACGCCATCCGCGACGAACCGCCGGGAGACGTGCACATCGTGGCCAGCGGAGACCCGATGCTGCACGGGATCGGTGGTTCGGCGGTGCGGGTGTTCGGCCCGAACCGTGTCGTGGTGCTGCCGCATGTGTCGTCGGTGACGTTGGCCTGCGCCCGCCTCGGCTGGGCGGTCCAGGACACCGAGGTGATCAGCCTGGTCACCGCGCCACTTCCGACCGCGGTGCGCCGCGGCGGCCGTGCGGTCGTCCTGTCACGCGATGAATCCACTCCCGCGGCGCTGGCCCGGGTGCTCGCCGACACCGGACGCGGTGACTCCGAGATGAGCGTGCTCGAGCAACTCGGCGGGCCCGCCGAGCGCCGACGCGACGCCACCGCGCGGGAGTGGGCGGCCGACCCGCCAGGCGATGTCGACGCCCTCAACGTCGTCGCGGTGCGCTACCTGCCCGACGCTCGGCAGTTCCAGGTGCTGTCCGACGACGCGTTCGCCCATGACGGCCAGATCACCAAACAACCGATGCGTGCGGTGACGCTCGCCGCGCTGGCACCACGCCCAGGGGAACTGCTGTGGGACGTGGGCGCCGGGTCGGGGAGTATCGCGATCGAGTGGTGCCGCAGCGGCCCTGGCTGCCGGGCGATCGCGTTCGAGCAGGACCAGACGCGCCGGCAGCGGATCCTCGCCAACGCCGCGGCACACGGCGTCGACGTCGCCGTGCACGGCGCGGTCCCGTCTGCCTTCGGCGATGCGGAGCCGCCGTCTGTGGTGTTCATCGGCGGCGGGCTGACGCATCCAGGTCTCCTCGGCGCGTGCCTCGAGCGCCTGCCGGTCGGCGGTCGATTGGTCGCCAACGCCGTCACCGCAGAGTCGGAAGTGATTCTACTGCAACACTATTCGCAGATCGGAGGGACGTTGCGCCGCTACCAGCACTACCGCGGTGAGCCGGTCGGCACCTTCACCGGGTGGCGGCCCGCCATGCCGGTCACCCAGTGGGCGGTGACCAAGTCATGACCGTGTACTTCATCGGGGCGGGTCCGGGTGCGGCCGATCTGATCACCGTGCGCGGTCAGCGGTTGCTCAGCAGTTGTCCGGTGTGCCTGTACGCCGGCTCGATCATGCCCGACGACCTGCTCGCACTGTGTCCACCGGACGCCCGCGTCGTCGACACCGGTCCGCTGACCCTCGACCAGATCGTCGACGAGATCGCGAAGGCGCACACCGCCGGAAAAGACGTGGCGCGCCTGCACTCCGGTGATCCGTCGATCTACAGTGCGCTGGCCGAACAGTGCCGGCGACTCGACGCGCTGGGCGTCGACTACCAGGTGGTGCCGGGGGTGCCTGCGTTCGCCGCGGCGGCGGCCGCGCTGGGCCGCGAACTCACCGCGCCGGGCGTCGCGCAGACCGTCACCCTGAGCCGGGTCGCGACGCTGTCGACGGCGATGCCGCCGGGCGAGGATCTGCGCACCCTGTCCGCGTCGGGCGCGACACTGGTGCTGCATCTGGCCGCCGCGCAGATCGACAACATCGTGCCCGACCTGCTCGCCGGTGGTTACCGGGCCGAAACACCCTGTGCGGTGGTGGCATTCGCCAGCTGGCCCGAGGAGATCGTACTACGCGGCACGCTCGGCGACATCGCCGCGCAGATGCACGAAGCCGACGTCACCCGCACCGCGGTGATCGTCATCGGTGACGTGCTGGCGGCCGACGGGTTCACCGACAGTTACCTGTACTCCTCGGGGCGCGTACGCCGCGGACGACACTGATGCGGATCCTGCTGCTGGGCGGTACCGGGGAGGCGCGGGCACTGGCCGCGGCCCTGCATCCCGGCGTCGAGGTCATCAGCTCGCTGGCCGGGCGGGTGCCCGATCCGGCGCTGCCGGTCGGGCAGGTGCGGATCGGGGGGTTCGGCGGTGTGGACGGGATGCGACGCTGGCTGGCCGACACCCCGGTCGACGCGGTCGTCGACGCCACCCATCCGTTCGCGGCGACCATCACCGCGCACGCCGCAGAGGTGTGCGCGGATCTGGCGCTGCCGCACCTGCTGCTGGCCCGGCCCGCCTGGCCGGCGGGCGACGCCATCGTCGTGCACTCCGACAGGGATGCCGCCGAAACCGTTGCACACCAGGGGTTCTCCAGGGTGTTTCTCACCACCGGGCGCACCGGTGTCGCCGCCTTCCGTGAGAGCGAGGCGTGGATTCTGATCAGGGCGGTCACCACACCCGACGCCGACCTGCTCCCGCGCCACCACCACCTGCTGCTGTCGCGCGGCCCCTACCGCTACGACGACGAAGTCGCGGTGCTGCGGACCCATCGCATCGACGCCCTGGTCACCAAGAACAGCGGCGGCGACATGACCCGGCCGAAACTGGATGCCGCGGCAGCCCTGGGCATACCGGTGGTGATGGTGGACCGGCCACCGGTGCCGCCGGGAGTCCGCACGGTGGCGACCGTGGAGGACGCGCTCGCGTGGGTCAGGTCGCAGGAGCGATGAGGTCGAGGGTGCCCAACTCGCGGATCGCCTGACATCCGCGCGCGGCCATCACCATCATCATCTCGTCGCCGCGTTCGGTCGACGTGGCGAACGCGCACCCGAGCACGGTGATCAGTGGGGCCTGCACCATGCCCAACCGGTAATCCCGCCAACAAGTTTCGACATCGTAGCCGGTGACGCCGTGGCTGAGCAGCCGCCGGTGGTAGGCGTCGACCAGATCGCGTTCGACCGCGGCGCGGGTCTCGGGCTGCAGGCTCGTGGCGGTGAAGTACGCGAGATCCCTGGCGGGCAGGCCGGAACCCAGCGTCTGCCAGTCCACCACCGTGATCCGCGACCGGTCCGGGTCGAACAGCATGTTGTCGAGTCGGTAGTCACCGTGCAGCACCGCGAATCGCTCCGGTTCGGCCAGCAACCACGGCGTCACCACCGCCATGGCGGCCGTCAACGTCTCGCGGTCCTCGGGCCGCATCCGCTCCCCGAGGCGGTCCAGCGTGATGCCGGCCGCCATGGTGGCCACCTCGCCGAACCCCTTGGCCGAGGCGGGTTCGGGCTTCGGCATGGCGACGCCGGGAAAGTCGGCCCACTGCGGGTCGCACCACGTCGGCCCGTGCAGGTCGGCCAGCGCCTCGACCGCCAGACGCGCCTCCTCGGCGCTGCAGCCCGCGATCTGGTCACCCTGCACCGCGGGCGCCATATCACCCAGCAGCAACACGAAATCGATTCCGTCGCCGGCGATCTCGCAGTGATAGCAGGGCGGTATCGGGATCTGCACCTGATCGGCGAGGTTGGTGTAGAAGGAATGCTCGGAGCGGTAGCCGATCGCGACACGGTCGCGGACCGTCTCGTCCTGCGACGGCAGTTTGATCGCGAACGACACCGGCAGATCGGGTTGCGGATCGGAGTAGGTGACGGTCACCCGGTAGGTGGCGCCGGTCTGTCCCGTGCCGATGGGGACGGTGTCGACAGCCGCCACCTCGACGGGGACGCCGTCGCGGGTCAGCGCAGTCCCGAGCCATTCCGGGGTGACATCTGCGGGCTTACCGGGAATGAGGGCCTGCACGGCACCACCTTTCGTCACGCTGTGACGCGGGACACTATCACCCGGGGTAGTAGCGCGGGGTGAACACCCGGTCGCCGGCATCGCCGGTGTACCACTGCGTCTGCGACGAACCGACGATCAACAGGCAGCGCATGTCGACATCGGCGGGGTCCAGGTCGGCCAGGCGCACGACCTTGACCTGTTCGCGTCGTCCCGCGACGTCCCGGCCGATCACCACGGGCGTACCCGGATCGCGGTGGCGCAGCAGCAGATCGCGCATCGCGGCGACCTGCCAGGTGCGGGTCTTGGACGCGGGGTTGTAGATCGCCAGCACCAGGTCTCCCGCGGCGGCCGCGGCCAGGCGGGCCTCGATGATCTCCCACGGCTTGAGCCGGTCCGACAGCGAGATCACCGCGTAGTCGTGGCCGAGCGGTGCGCCGACGCGGCTGGCGACGGCCTGGGCGGCCGTCATCGCCGGGATCACCCGCACCTCGACGCCGGGCCACTGTTTGGCCTCCTCCAGGACCGCGGTGGCCATCGCGAACACCCCCGGGTCACCCGAGGACACCACCGCGACGGCGCGGCCCTGCTCGGCGAGCGTGCACGCGAGCCGGGCGCGGGCGGGTTCGTCGGTGTTGTCGCTCGGGTGGCGCCGCTGGCCGTCCCGAAATCCGACCCGGTCGAGGTAGGGCCCGTAACCGATCAGGTCCGTCGCCGCGGCCAGTTCGCGGCGGCTCTGCGGCGTCATCCACTCGCTCGCGCCGGGTCCGAGCCCGACGACGGCGACACTGCCCGGCACCGCACGCCTGCGCGCACCGCCCGGGATCATCGCCAGCGAGAAGTAGGGCACCTTCTCGTCGCCGTCGACGTCCGCGGTGGACAGGGAGCGCTGGTCGGGGGTGCTGGCGCGTTCGACGTAGTAGGTCTCGTCGAGCCGCCCCGCCGCCGCCAGGGCGGCCCGCACTGCGGGATACGAGCGGCCCAGCTTGAGCACCACGGCCGCGTCGGTGTCGGCCAGTCGGCGCTCGAGCTCGTCGGGGGGCAGCGTCCCCGGCAGGATGGTGAGCACCTCTTCGCCCTGCACCAGCGGCGTGGCGATCGCCGCGGACGCCGCGCTCACCGACGTCACACCCGGCACGATCTCCGCGGCGAACCGTTCGGTGAGGCGGGTGTGCATGTGCATGTACGAGCTGTAGAACAGCGGGTCGCCCTCGGCGAGCAGCGCCACGTCACGTCCGGCATCGAGGTGCGCCGCGATGCGGTCGGCCGCCTCGCGGTAGAAGTCCTCCATCGCGCCGGCATAGCCGCGCGGATGGTCGGTCACCTCGGTGGTCACCGGGTACACCAGATGCTCCTCGAGCTGACCGGCACGCAGATAGGGCTCGGCGATGCGGCGCGCGATGCTGCGGCCGTGCTGCGCGCTGTGATAAGCCACCACATCGGCCTGCCCGATCACCCGGGCCGCCTTGACGGTGACGAGTTCGGGGTCGCCGGGTCCGAGCCCGACGCCGTACAGCGTGCCCCGGCTCATTCGCGTTCGCTCCCAATCGCATTCACCGCGGCGGCGGCCATCGCACTGCCGCCCCGGCGGCCGGTCACCACGAGATAGGACATTCCGCGGGGACGTGCGATGAGCTCCGCCTTGGACTGCGCCGAGCCGACGAATCCGACCGGACCGCCGAGCACGGCAGCCGGAACGGGGGCGCCCTGGTCGATCAGCTCGAGCAACCGGAACAGGGCCGTAGGTGCGTTCCCGATCGCCAGCACCGCACCGCCCAGGCGGTCGGCCCACAGATCGACCGCCGCGGCCGAGCGCGTGAATCCCAGCTTCGCCGCCAGTTCGGGGGCGCGGGCGTCGGCGACCAAGGACACCACCTCGTTGTCCGCGGGCAGCCGCGACCGGGTGATCCCGGCGGCGACCATCGACGAATCGCACAGCACCGGTGCGCCCGCGGCCAGCGCGGTGTGCGCACGGGTCACCACGTCGTCGCTGAACGCCACGTGCTCGGCCACATCGACCTGACCGCACGTGTGGATCAACCGCACCACCACCCGCGCCACATCGTCGGGGAATCGCGCCAGATCCGCCTCGGCGCGGATCGTCGCGAACGACTGCCGGTAGATCTCGGCGGCGTCGCGGATGTAGTCCAGCACGCCGCTCACCCTACGACGGGCGCCCTCGTGCCCGATAACCGTCCGGACCCGCGATCAGCACCTCACCGACCGGTGGGCTGCCGCAGCAGCGTTCACAGCCCACGAAGTGGCGATGCCCCCCGGCGGGGTCGTCGACCGCGGCGGCGGCATCGGCCCGCACGTCGGCGGCCGAGCGTTCGCAACCGGGGGTTCCCGTGCAGGCGCTGACATCGAGCCACCGTGAGTTCTCGTCGAACACCAGCCCCATCGGCGCCAGCACCCGCAGCGCCACGTCGGCGACCCCTTCGTCGAGGTCGCAGATCGCCAGCGAGCGCCACGGCGTCACGACGACCGGCGACTCGATGGCCCCCACGAACTCGGCGGTGCGGGCGGGCAGCACCCCGAGCGGTACCGCCGCGCCGAGCGTCACCCGACCGTCGTCCTGCGGGATCCACCCGACCGGTGGGCGCAAGACCGGCGGCCAGGTCGCGCCCGGCTCCGCGGTCGGCGGCAGCGTGAGCAGATCCTGTGTGGTGGGCAGCTCGTCGACCCGCCAGGCCGTGCCCCGGACCCTGACAAAGCGGACGGCCACGTCGATGAGCGTGCGCACCGCGACGTCGAGGCGCAGGCGCACGCCGGTGTCCCGGCCGGCCAGCAGCAGCGCCGCATGCTCGCGGTCGACGGCGTGTACACCGACGTCGGTACCCAGACCGGAGATGTCGCCGCGGCCGTCATCGAGACCGAACCAGAACCGACCGGAGGACTCGGCGAGCGCCGGCTCGCGCTGAATGGCCGCATCGAGCGCGACGACCAGGGGCCGGACGTCGGCGAGTCCGCCCGAGCGGCCCGACAGCGGGGAGGCAACGACGTTGCGGACCCGCTCGTGAGTCGGTGACGGCAGGAGTCCGGCCTCGGCGACCGCGTCGGCGACCGCGACCGCGTCGGTGTCGGTGATGCCGCGGATCTGCACGTTGCCACGCGAGGTCAGCTCGAGGTCCGGTGCGCCGAAGCGGATCGCCGCCTGTGCCAGCGCGGTGAGCTGGGCTCCGGACAGCATGCCGCCGGGCAACCGGACCCGGGCCAGCGCGCCGTCAGCCGCCCGGTGCACCGAGAGGGCACCCGGGCACGCGTCCTGGTCGCGGGATCGGATCGTCACTGCCGGCCATTCTAGGAACCGGCGGGCGCTCAGCTCGCGAGCGCGATGGGCTGCACCACGTCGGAGTAGCCGGACGCATCGCCGGCGACCACCCTGCTGTGTTGCCCGTACACGTCGACCGGGACGTCGCCGGCCAGGGTGACGCGGCTCAGCCGCCGGTACTGGTCGTCGTAGTCGGCCACCGCGTAGTGCTGGGTGGCGCGGTTGTCCCAGACGGCCAGATCACCGAGCTCCCAGGTCCACCGCACGGTGTTCTCCAGTTTGGTGACCCGGTTCTGCAGCAGCGCGAGCAGCGCGGTGGACTCCGCGACGCCGAGGCCCACGAACTGCTTGATGAAGTGGCCGAGCACCAGGACCTTGCGGCCGGTCTCGGGGTGCACGCGCACCACCGGATGCTCGGTCTCGAAGTACTCCGAGTAGAACTCGTCGCGGTATTCGCGTTCGGTCGCGGTCAGTGCCTCGCGGCGGCCGTCGTAGTCGGCGGCGTAGTCGAACTGGTTGGTGTGCACGGCCCACAGGTTTTCGACCAGCGCGCGAAGCGGTGCGGGCAGCTGATCGTAGGCGGCCTCCGTCGACGCCCACGTCGTCGTCCCGCCGTACTCCGGCAGCGTGACCGCCCGTAGCAGTGAGGCTTTCGGGATGCGGTCGACGAACGTGACGTCGGTGTGCCAGCTGTTGGCTTTGTCGTACCGCGAGTCGATCGGCAGGATCCGGTGCCCGCGCGAGGTGACCGTCGGATGCGCCGTCGTCGGGGTGCCGAGCCGGCGCGCGAAGGCCAACTGTCCGTCGTCGTCGAGGTGGTGCTGACCGCGGAAGAAGATCACCTTGTGTTCGAGCAACGCCTCGTTGATCGCGGCCACCGTAGCCGGGCCCAGCCCGCCGCCGAGGCGGACACCGTCGATCCGGGCGCCGATGTGCGCGCCCAGCTTCACCACACGTAACGACATGCCGGTCAGGATGGCCGCCGCTGGCCGAGCACACCATGGTTTGACTCACGGCGAACCGAACCCCGTCCGGGGCGCGGGCCGTTTCGTTTCCCGTGGGCGGGGGTACCAGCAAATCCGGCACCGGGAGCCGAACATGCGGAGGTGGTCGTGGGGGAGCTGTGGGACTACCTCAGAACTCACCAGGCACAGCTGATCTTCGACTCCTACCAGCATGTCAGCGCAGTGGTGCAGAGCGTCCTCCTCGCGACCGTCATCGGTGTCGCGGTCGGGGTGTTGACGTACCGCAACGCCACCGCAGCCAATCTCGCCACCGCGACGTCGAGTGTGATCCTGACCGTTCCGGCGTTCGCACTGCTGGGTCTGCTGATCCCGATGTTCGGGCTCGGCGTCGTCCCGAGTGTGGCGGCGCTGGTGCTGTACTCGCTGCTCCCGATCATCCGGAACACGATCGTCGGCCTCAACGCCGTCGATCCGGCGCTCACCGACGCCGCACGGGGGATCGGTATGAGCCGCCTGGCCACGCTGGGCCGCGTCGAGCTACGGCTGGTGTGGCCGTCCATCCTGTCGGCCATGCGGATCAGCACCCAGATGTCGATGGGTGTGCTGGCCATCGCCGCCTACGTCAAAGGGCCCGGACTGGGGAACCTGATCTTCGCCGGCCTGGCCCGGGTCGGCAGCCCCACCGCAGTGCCGATGGCGCTGACCGGAACGCTGCTGATCGTCATCCTCGCGCTCGTCCTCGATGCCGTGCTGGTTCTGATCGGGCGGCTCACCACATCGAAAGGCATTCGATGACACCACAGAACGGTGCGACGGTGACGGACCCCTCCGGGGTGCGCATCGAACTCGACCACGTGTCCAAAATCTATCCGGGTGCCACCGAGCCCGCCGTCGACGATGCGTCGCTGGACATCCCCGCCGGCGAGATCGTCGTCTTCGTCGGCCCCTCCGGCTGCGGCAAGACGACGATGATGCGGATGATCAACCGGCTCTCCGAGCCGACCTCGGGCCGCATCCGCATCGGCGATCAGGATGCGCTGTCGATCAAACCCACCGAATTGCGCCGCAAGATCGGCTATTCCATCCAGCAGGCCGGCCTGTTCCCGCACATGACGATCCGCCAGAACGTCGGCCTGGTGCCCGGCCTGTTGCGCTGGGACCGAAAACGCATCGACTCTCGGGTCGACGAACTGCTCGATCTGGTCGGGCTCGACCCGGGGCAGTACGCCGACCGGTATCCGCGTCAGCTCTCGGGCGGTCAGCAGCAGCGCGTCGGCGTCGCGCGGGCGCTCGCCGCCGACCCGCCGGTGCTGTTGATGGACGAGCCCTTCGGCGCGGTCGACCCGATCACGCGCAGCACCCTGCAAGACGAATTACTGCGGCTGCAAAGCGAATTGCGCAAGACCATCGTGTTCGTCACCCACGACTTCGGGGAGGCGGTCAAACTCGGCGATCGCATCGCGGTGCTGGGCCCTCGCTCGAAGCTCCTGCAGTACGACACCCCGCAGACCATTCTGGCCAGCCCGGCCGACGAGACGGTGGCCGGTTTCGTCGGATCCGGTGCGTCGCTGCGGCAGCTCGGTCTCATGCGGATCAAGGACGTGGAACTGCGCAAGCATCTGGCGGTGTCCGCCGACGACACGGTCGAGCACGTCCGGACCCAATTGGCGGGCAGCGACTTCGACTGGGCGGTCGTGGTCGACCAGCGTGACCGTCCGGTCAAGTGGGTGCGCGAAGCCCGGCTGCGGCATGCCGCCACGCTGTCGGAGGCCGTGGAGGAACTCGGCGTCGTCAGCACGCATTCGACACTCGAGGACGCCCTTGAAGCCATTCTCGCCGAACAACATGCGTCCGCCGTGGTGACGGGTCCCGGCGGCAGATACGCCGGTGTGGTCACGCTGGACACGCTCATCGACACGATCACCCGGCTCCGCGCAGAGGCCAACGCGGAGACCTCGGAGCCGTGAGCACTCTCACCGACCGGGCCGCACCCGGCACCACACCGGCCGAGCGGCTGCGGCTGTTCATCCAGCCGGCGCTGGTGCTGGTGGTCGGCGCGGCGGTGGTGTTCTGGGCGTTCAACCGCGATCTCACCGCGACGCAGCAGGAGAACATCAACCCCGGCAACGTGGCGACCCTGATCTGGCAGCATCTGCTCATCACCGCCGCGGTGACGGCGATCGTGTTGGCGGTCGGCGTGCCGCTGGGCATCCTGGTGACCCGACCGGGCGCAAAAGCGTTGCGGCCGTTGTTCATCGGTGTGGCGAACATCGGGCAGGCGGCGCCGGCGATCGGCCTGCTTGTGCTGCTCTTCCTGCTCACCGCACGAACCGGCTTCTGGATCGGGGTCCTGCCGATCGCGCTGTACTCACTGCTTCCGGTGCTGGCCAGCACGATCCTGGGTCTCGATCAGGTGGACCGATCGCTCGTCGACGCAGGACTTGGACAGGGGTTGTCGCGCGCGGGGCTACTGCTGCGGGTGGAACTGCCGCTGGCAGTGCCCTACATCCTCGCCGGCCTGCGCACGTCACTGGTGCTCGCCGTCGGTACGGCGACGCTGTCGTTCCTGGTCAACGCCGGTGGGCTCGGCATCCTCATCGACACCGGGTACAAGCTGCAGGACAACGTCACGCTGATCCTGGGCAGCGTGCTCGCGGTGTGTCTGGCCCTGCTGGTCGACTGGCTGGGCGGTCTCGCCGAGTTCGTCCTGAATCCCAAGGGGCTGCGATGACCGGCGATTTCGGCGTGCGCAGTCGCGGTCAGCGCAACCGAGCACGCCGAAATCGCGTGGTGACGCTCGTGATCGTCGCGCTGTTGACCGTGAGCGGGTGCGGGCTCGGGTCGGGGGGCACCGTGCCGTTGATGGTCGGTCCCGGGTCGATCACCCCGACGCCGGGACTCGAGGGCGTGCGTATCACCGTCGGGTCCAAGGAGTACACCGAGCAGGTCATCCTCGGTTACATCCTCGAGTTCACGCTGATGGCGGCCGGCGCCGAGGTGCGCGACCTGACCGGCATCGTCGGCTCCCGCAGCACCCGCGGAGCGCAACTGTCGGGTCAGGTCGACGTGGCCTACGAGTTCACGGGGAACGCCTGGATCAACTACCTCGGCCACGAGAAGCCGATCCCCGACTCCCGCGAACAGTTCGAAGCCGTGCGGGACGAAGACCTCGAGCGCAACGACATGGTCTGGCTCGATCCGGGTCCGATGGACGACACGTATGCGCTGGCCGCCAGCAAGCAGGTCATCGAGCGCACCGGCGTACGCACCCTGTCGCAGTACGCCGACCTGGTGCGGACCAATCCCGCCGCGGCGAAGACGTGCGTCGACACCGAGTTCCGGGCGCGCCAGGACGGTTTCCCCGGGATGGCGGCCGCATACGGCTTCGACCCGTCGCGGGCGCAGACCCCGATCCTGCAGGTCGGCATCATCTACCAGGCCACCGCCGACGGGCGGCAGTGCGATTTCGGTGAGGTCTTCACCACCGACGGCCGGATCGCCGCCCTCGATCTGACCGTGCTGACCGACGACAAGCAGTTCTTCGCCCACTACAACCCCTCGGTGACCATGAAGCGCCCGTTCTTCGACGCCCATCCGGAGATCGCCGAGGTCACCGCTCCGGTGACGGCCGCCCTGACGAACGAGGCCATCATCGAGATGAACAAGCAAGTCGACGTCGAGGGACGGGATCCGAGCGTCGTCGCCCGCGACTGGATGGTCGCCCAAGGGTTCGTCACCCCTCGCTGAGCTGCCCGAACGCCTCAAGATGTGACATGGGTCATTTGCTGGCCCCTGGTATTCGGTCCCGCACAATCAGTGGCCACCAACCCCGTGCACGTCGTACGTTTCCAGTGAACCGATACCGCGGGTACCGGTAACTGACCTGAAAGGCGTGCACCATGGTTGCACTCGTCGCCATCGTCCTGGCGCTGTTCGTCCTCGTCACTCTCCTCGGGCTGCCCTACCAGCAGTCCTGGTACGCCCGGTGGGGTGGCTCAGACCGTTGAACCGACGCGGTGGGGTACGAATGGTGAGTGACCCCGCCGCACCCCGCGCCGACCGTTCTCCTGCTGTCGACGTCTGACACCGACCTGATCACCGCCCGCTCCAGCGGGGCGCGGTACCGCTGGGCGAATCCGTCCCGGCTGATCGCCGGGGAGCTCGAGGAGTTGCTCGACGGCGCCGACGTCGTGGTCATCCGGATCCTCGGTGGTCACCGCGCGTGGGAGGACGGGATCGACACCGTCGCCGCGAGCGGCGTGCCGGCCGTCGTCGTGAGCGGTGAGCAGGCGCCCGACGCGGAGCTGATGCGGCACTCGACCGTGCCCCAGGGCGCCGCGCTGCAGGCCCACGTGTACCTGGCGCAGGGCGGCGTCGACAACCTTCGTCAGTTGCACGCGTTCCTCTGCGACACACTGCTGATGACCGGTTTCGGCTTCGCGCCACCCGTCGCCACGCCCACATGGGGAGTGCTCGAGCGGGACGCCCCGACGACCGACGGCCCCACGGTCGCGGTTTTGTACTACCGCGCCCAGCAGTTGGCCGGCAACACCGCCTACATCGAGGCGCTGTGCGAGGCCATTGAAACCCTCGGCGGGCGGGCGCTTCCGGTCTACTGCGCGTCGCTGCGCAGCGCCGAACCCGAACTACTGTCGCACCTGGAGTCCGCCGACGCGCTCATCACCACGGTGCTCGCGGCGGGCGCGGCCACGCCGGCCGCGGTGGGCGCCGGAGGCAGCGACGACAGCTGGAACGTCGCGCACCTCGCCGCGCTGGATGTGCCCATCCTGCAGGGTTTGTGCCTGACCAGCTCCCGCGCGCAGTGGAGCGGAAATGACGACGGCCTCTCGCCGCTGGACGTGGCCACGCAGGTCGCGGTGCCGGAGTTCGACGGTCGCATCATCACAGTCCCGTTCTCGTTCAAGGAGATCGACAGTGAAGGGCTGATCTCCTACGTCGCCGACCCCGAGCGGTGCGCCCGCGTCGCGGGAATCGCCCTGCGCCACGCGCGGCTGCGGCGGATTCCCGTGCGGGACAAGCGGATCGCGGTCGTATTCTCGGCTTATCCGACCAAGCATGCCCGCATCGGCAACGCCGTCGGACTCGATACGCCGGCCAGTGCCGTGGCCCTGCTGCGAGCCATGCGCGAGGCCGGGTACGACATCGGTGACGTACCCGGTGTCGAGGCGCGTGATGGTGACGCGTTGATCCACGCCCTCATCGAACGCGGCGGTCAGGATCCGGACTGGCTCACCGACGGTCAGTTGACCGGCAACCCGATTCGGTTGTCCGCGAGCGAGTACCGAGCATGGTTCGCCACCCTGCCGACCGAGCTCACCGACGCCGTGGTCGAGCACTGGGGGCCCCCGCCCGGTGAACTGTTCGTCGACCGCAGCCATGACCCAGATGGCGAAATCGTCATCGCGGCAATGCAATCCGGCAACGTCGTGCTGATGGTGCAGCCACCCCGCGGATTCGGTGAGAACCCCGTGGCCATCTACCACGACCCGGATCTGCCGCCCAGCCACCACTATCTCGCGGCGTACCGCTGGCTGGACGCGGGTTTCGGCGCCGACGCCGTCGTGCACCTGGGCAAGCACGGCAACCTCGAATGGCTGCCCGGCAAGACACTCGGCATGTCGGCAGCCTGCGGCACCGACGCCGCGCTGGGCGATCTGCCGCTCATCTACCCGTTCCTGGTCAACGATCCGGGGGAGGGGACCCAAGCCAAGCGGCGCGCCCACGCGACGCTGGTGGACCACCTCATCCCGCCGATGGCGCGGGCCGAGTCCTACGGTGACATCGCCCGGCTGGAACAACTGCTCGACGAGCACGCCAACGTCTCCGCGCTCGATCCGAACAAACTTCCCGCGGTGCGCCAACAGATCTGGACGCTGATGCGTGCGGCCAAGATGGATCACGACCTGGGTCTAGAGGAGCGCCCGGACGAGAATTCGTTCGACGACATGCTGCTGCACGTCGACGGGTGGCTCTGCGAGATCAAGGACGTCCAGATCCGTGACGGTCTGCACATCCTCGGCGCCCCGCCCGCCGACGACGCCGAACTGAACCTGGTCCTGGCGATCCTGCGGGCCCGCCAACTGTTCGGTGGGGAGCAGACCCTTCCCGGGCTGCGTCAGGCCCTCGGGTTGGCCGAGGACGGACACGACGAACGCACCAGCGTCGACGCCGTCGAAGCGCAGGCACGCCACCTGGTGGCGGCGCTGCAGGCGGCCGACTGGGACGCCGCCGCCGTGGACACGATCACCGACGACGCACAGGTCGCCGCGATCCTGCGGTTCGCCGCCACCGAGGTGGTGCCGCGACTGGCCGGCACCGCCGGGGAGATCCGACAGGTGTTGCGCGCCCTCGACGGCCGCTACATCGCGGCCGGCCCGTCGGGTTCCCCGCTGCGCGGCCTGGTCAACGTCCTACCGACCGGGCGTAACTTCTACTCAGTGGACCCCAAGGCCGTGCCGTCGCGGCTGGCCTGGGAAACCGGTGTGGCCATGGCGGATTCGCTGCTGGAACGCTACCGCGACGACCACGGGACCTGGCCGCGTTCGGTCGGGCTGTCGGTGTGGGGCACCTCGGCCATGCGGACCTCCGGCGACGACATCGCCGAAGTCCTTGCGCTGCTGGGAATTCGGCCCGTGTGGGACGACGCCTCACGCCGGGTGGTCGACCTGGAGCCGATCTCTCTTGCGGAACTGGGACGCCCACGCATCGACGTCACCGTGCGGATCTCGGGCTTCTTTCGCGATGCGTTCCCGCACGTGGTCACCATGCTCGACGACGCCGTCACCCTCGCCGCGGGCCTCGACGAATCCGACGATGACAACTACGTCCGCGCCCACGCGCAGGCGGACCTCGCCGAGCACGGTGACCGGCGACGAGCCACGACCAGGATCTTCGGCTCCAAACCGGGAACCTACGGTGCGGGCCTTCTGCAGCTGATCGACAGCCGCAACTGGCGCGACGACGCCGATCTCGCGGAGGTCTACACCGCGTGGGGCGGATTCGCCTACGGCCGCGGTCTCGACGGTAGGCCTGCCGCCGACGACATGAACACCAGCTACCGTCGAATCGCGGTGGCGGCCAAGAACATCGACACCCGCGAACATGACATCGCCGACTCCGACGACTACTTCCAGTACCACGGTGGCATGGTCGCGACGGTTCGTGCGCTGACCGGCAAGGCGCCCGCGGCCTACATCGGGGACAACACCCGGCCCGACGCCGTGCGGACCAGGACCCTGTCCGAGGAGACCACCCGCGTGTTCCGCGCCCGCGTGGTCAACCCCCGCTGGATCACCGCGATGCGCCGGCACGGCTACAAGGGCGCCTTCGAGATGGCCGCGACCGTCGACTACCTGTTCGGCTACGACGCCACCGCCCACGTCATGGCGGACTGGATGTACGACCGGCTGTCACAGGAATACGTCCTCGACGCCGAGAACCGCAAGTTCATGGAGGAGTCGAACCCGTGGGCGCTGCACGGGATGGCCGAGCGGTTGTTGGAGGCCGCCGGACGCGGCATGTGGGCCGAACCGGACCCCGAGACCCTCGACGGCCTACGACGGGTGCTGTTGGAGACCGAAGGCGAACTCGAGGGCTGAGCCCGGCACGGGGGTGGGCGACGCCGCTAGGTTGATCACATGGCCACCACCTTTGCCGAGATCGCCGGATCCGAGTACGTGCTGCTGACGACCTTCACCAAGGACGGCAGACCCAAGCCCACCGCGGTGTGGGCCGTGCCCGCCGGCGACGGTCTGCTCGTGATCACGCAGGAGAAGTCGTGGAAGGTCAAGCGGATCCGCAACACCCCGCGAGTGACGCTGGCCAAGTGTGACCGGGCCGGTAAACCGCAGAGCGAGGCCGTCGAGGCCGTCGCGACCATCCTGGACAAATCCGCCAACGGCGCCACCTACGATGCGCTCGGCAGCCGGTATGGGCTGCTCGGAAAGACGTTCAACGTATTCTCCAAGCTCCGCGGGGGGATGAAGAACAACGTGACCCTCAAGATCGAGGCGGCGGGCTGACATGGCGCCCTCCTTCGAGGACGTCTACGGCTCCGCCGAAGTCCGACACCCGGCGGGTCTGCACAGGTGACCAGCCCGTCCTAGCCCCGGTCAGGTGCTCGGCGACAGGTGGTCGGCGAAGAACGTGAACACGCGCCGCCAGGCATCCTCGGTGGCGTCGGCGTGATACCCGAAGTGGGCGAGGCGCAGGAACGGCTGAAGGGGCAGCTGATTGGCGAAGCTGTGCCCGGCGTCGGGATAGACCTTGATGTCCGCCGGCACACCCTTGGCCTCGGTCGCCTTGCGCAGCCTGGCCGGTGCGCCCACACCCATCGGGTCGCGCCGACCGAAGCTGGCCACCACCGGGCATGACGCGTCCACCGCGGCCGCGACGCTCTCGGGTAGAGGGGTGCCGTAGAACGGCGCTGAGACCTCGAAATTGCCGGGGCCGAGCAGTAGTGCGTAGTGCCCGCCCATACAGAAACCAGCGACCGCCACCGCGCCCGAGCAGTCCGGCCGAGCGCGCAGATGGTCGCGTGCGGCGAGCACGTCGTCGAACGCGCGCCCGCTGCGGCGAACCGTCTCGCGGAACACCCTCGTGATGCACCGGGCGCGCCCGCCGCGGGAGAACAGATTGGGAGTGACGTTGAGGTATCCCGCGCCGGCGATCCGCGCCGAGGTGGCCTCGTTGTCCGGGCCGTAGCCGATCGCGTCGTGCACGACCACGACGCCGGGCCACGGGCCCTCTCCGTCGGGCACCCCGAGCAGGGCTTCGATGGGACCCTCGGGAGTGTTGACCCGAACCGTGCTCACCGTTGCCGTCATGGTTCCCGAATGTACGGAACCCAGGCGGGCCGCGAGACGTTGGAGGTGTATGGCAATGCGGCTGTTCCTGCTCTACGTCGTCATCGAGGTGGCGGTCATCGTGGCGCTCGTCTCGACCATCGGTCTCGGCTGGACGCTCCTGATCTCCCTGGCGACCTTCGTCGTCGGCCTCGCACTGGCCGGGTCGCAACTCAAGCGACAGCTGCAGCGGCTGCGTTCGGGCCTGACGGCGACGACGGCGCAGGGCGCGGTCACCGACAGCGCACTCGTCGCGCTGGGCACCGTGCTGGTGGTCGTCCCGGGCCTCGCGAGTTCGGTCCTCGGCGCACTCCTGCTGCTGCCGCCGACCCGGGCCGCCGCCCGCCCGGTCGTCACGGCCGTCGCGGCTCGCAGGTTGGGCCGCCGCGTCCCGATCGTCGTGGTCGGCGCGCCTACCGCCGCCCGCCGCGGGGACTACATCGACGGTGAGGTGGTCGATGTCGTCACCGTGGATCCCAGCACCGTGGAGCCCAGCACCGTGGAGCCGAGCGCGGTGGAGCGCCGGGTCGACTGACCCGGCTACTCTGTCGGCTTCGTGACGACACTGCTGCTCAACGGGCGGGTGCACAGCCCGGCCCAACCCGATGCCACCGCCATCGCGGTGCGTGACGGCACCGTGGTGTGGCTCGGCAGCGACGAGGTCGGTCGCGCCCAGTTCCCGCAGGCCGAGACGGTCGACCTCGAGGGCGGCTTCGTGGCGCCGGCCTTCGTCGACAGCCACGTTCACCTCACCGCGACCGGCCTCACACTCGTCGGCCTGGATCTTCGCCACGCGGCCTCGCTGCGCGAATGCCTCGACCTGCTCGGCCGGTATGCGCGGGCCCACCCCGACGGGGTGATCTGGGGACACGGCTGGGACGAGTCCGGATGGCCCGAACACGTCGCGCCCAGCACCGAGGACATCGATGCGACGGTGGGGCAGCGGGCGGTGTACCTGGCCCGCGTCGACGTCCACTCCGCGGCGGCGTCGACGGCACTGCGCGCCACGGCGCCCGGGCTGACCCATGCCGCCGGATATCACCCGCAGCGGCCGCTGACCGCCGACGCGCACCACCTCGTGCGCGCCGCCGCCCGCGACCGGCTGACGGCCGACCAGCGCAACCGGGCGCGCCGCGCTGCACTCGATGCTGCGGCGGCCCACGGCATCGTCTCCGTCCACGAATGCGCGGGTCCGCAGATCGGCGGACTCGACGACTGGCTCGAGCTGCGTGACGTCGAGCACGGCGTGGAGGTCGTCGGCTACTGGGGTGAGGCCGCCACCGACGCCGCGCACGCCCGCGACCTCGTCGAGCAGACCGGCGCCCACGGATTGGCGGGGGACCTGTTCGTCGACGGGGCGCTCGGGTCGCGGACCGCGTGGCTGAGCCGCCCCTACACCGACGCGCCGGGGGAGTGCGGCAACACCTATCTCGACGAAGACGCTGTCGCGGCGCATCTGCACGCCTGCACCGAGGCGCGCATCACCGCGGGTTTCCACGTCATCGGCGACGCGGCGGTCGGCGCGGTGGTGGCCGCCCTGGCGCGGGTCGTCGCACAGTTCGGCGCGCCCGCGGTCGCCCGCTGCGGGCACCGACTCGAACATCTGGAGATGGTGAGCGCGGAGCAGGCCGCACAACTCGGCGCGTGGGGGGTGGTGGCCAGCATGCAGCCGCATTTCGATGCGCTGTGGGGCGGGCCGGCAGGGATGTACGCGCAGCGGTTGGGGAGCGAACGAGCCGCAGGGCTCAACCCGTTCGCGCTGTTAGCATCCCATGGCGTGCCTCTCGCTTTCGGCTCGGACAGCCCCGTCACCAGCTTGGACCCCTGGTCCGGGGTGCGGGCGGCGAGCCGGCACCAGACGCCGGGCAGCGCGATCTCGTTGCGTGCCGCATTCGCCGCGGCCACCCGCGGCGCCTGGCGCGCGGCCGGTGTGCGCGACGGCGTCACCGGCACCCTGGTACCCGGCGCAGTGGCGTCGTACGCGATCTGGGAGGCCGACGGATTCGAGGTGAGCGCACCCGCCGACTCGGTCCAGCGCTGGTCCACCGACCCCCGGTCCCGAGTGCCGGCCCTGCCCCGCCTGAACGTCGACGACGCGCTCCCGCGCTGCCGCCAGACCGTGCACCGAGGTGTCGCCATCCATGGTTGACGCACCGTCCGCCCGGATGGCGAGGCTGGCGCCGCCGCTGCGCCGGTTCACCCAGGCCGTCGTCGACCGGATGTGGCAGCTGGTCGCCGCGATCGCTGCCGGGCTGCTGCTGTGCGTCAGCTTCCCGCCGTTCGGCTGGTGGTACTGCGCATTTGTCGCGGTCGCACTGCTGGCGTGGGTGTTGAGGAGAGAGTCGACGACGCCGGCAGGCGGGTTCGGGTACGGGTTCCTCTTCGGGTTGGCGTTCTACGTGCCGCTGCTGCCCTGGATCAGCGGCCTCGTCGGCGCACTGCCGTGGCTGGCGCTGGCCGCGGTCGAGGCGCTGTTCCCGGCGCTGTTCGGGGCGGCCGCGGTGACCGTGCGCCGGCTGCCCGGCTGGCCGGTGTGGTTCGCCGCCCTGTGGACGGCGCAGGAGTGGCTGAAATCCAGCGTGCCGTTCGGGGGCTTCCCGTGGGGGGTGGTGGCGTTCAGCCAGACGGAGGCGCCGCTGCTGCCGCTGGCCCACCTCGGTGGGGCGCCGCTGCTGTCGTTCGCCGTCATGCTGGTCGGGTTCGCGCTCGCGGCGCTGGTTGCGGAGATCGTGCGGTGGACCCGCCGCGACGAGCGCCCGGCCGGGACGCCGCCCGCAGTGGTGCTGCCCGGAGCGGTGATCGCGGTGGTTCTCCTCGGGACGGCGATCGTCTGGCCGCAAGTCCGCCAGTCCGGGATGGGCGCCGTGGACGACCAGCCCGTGACGGTCGCGGCAGTGCAGGGCAACGTGCCGCGACTGGGACTTGAGTTCAACGCGCAGCGGCGTGCCGTGCTGGACAACCACGTCAAGGAGACGCTGCGGCTGGCGCAGGACGTCCGGGCCGGCCGCGCGCCGCAGCCGATGTTCGTGGTGTGGCCGGAGAACTCGTCGGACATCGACCCGCTGGCCAATCCGGACGCTGCCGCACAGATCTCCACTGCCGCGGCGGCGATCAACGCACCGATCCTGGTCGGCACGGTGGTCCGCACTCCCGGCTGGACGCCCGACAACCCGGTGTCGACGAACACCGTGATGGTGTGGAAACCGGGCACCGGCCCCGCCGACCGCCACGACAAGAAGATCGTGCAGCCGTTCGGCGAATACCTGCCCTGGCGCGGGCTTTTCAGCAAGCTCTCGCCGTATGCCGACCGGGCGGGGTACTTCATCCCCGGCGACGGCAACGGTGTCGTGGAGGCCGCCGGTGTGCCGGTCGGCGTCACCACCTGCTGGGAGGTGATCTTCGACCGCGCCGCCCGCGAGTCGGTGCGCAACGGGGCGCAGGTGCTCACGGTGCCCGCGAACAACGCCACCTTCGACGAGGCGATGAGCCAGCAGCAGCTCGCCTTCGGCCGGTTGCGTGCGGTTGAACACGACCGGTACGTGGTGGTCGCGGGCACCACGGGCATCAGCGCGGTGATCGCCCCTGACGGCAGGGAGTTGGCGCAGACGGCGTTCTTCGAACCCGCCTACCTCGACACCCAGATCCGGTTGAAGACCGACATCACGCCCGCCACGCGCTGGGGTCCTCTCGTGCAGGCGCTGCTGGTGATCGCCGGGGTAGGCGCTGTGATCGCGGCCATACTGCACAATGGGAATTTCGTGCTCAAGAGGCGGCGTCGGCGATCCGCGCCGCCCCCGGCCAGTGACACCCTGTCCGGCGCACGCAGCAGCGACGAAGGAGTTACATGACCGACACTGCGGCGAAATCGCAGCGCCCCGTCCGCCCGAGTCGGCGGACGCTGGTCATCATCCCCACCTACAACGAGCGGGAGAACCTGCCGTTGATCGTGAACCGGGTGCGCAAAGCGTGCCCGCAGGTGCACATCCTCGTGGTCGACGACGGCAGCCCCGACGGCACGGGCCGGCTCGCCGACGAGCTGGCGCTGGCCGACCCGGACCGGGTGCACGTCATGCACCGCACCAGCAAGGACGGTCTGGGGGCGGCCTATCTGGCCGGCTTCGCGTGGGGCCTGAGCCGCGAGTACTCGGTGCTGGTCGAGATGGACGCCGACGGCAGCCATGCACCTGAACAGCTGCACCGGCTGCTCGACGCCGTCGACGCGGGGGCGGACCTGGCGATCGGATCGCGGTACGTCCCGGGTGGGACGATCAGGAACTGGCCGCGCCGCCGCTACGCACTGTCGAAGACCGCCAACACCTACGCCAGGGTGCTGCTCGGCGTCGACGTCCACGACATCACCGCCGGGTACCGCGCCTACCGGCGTGAGGTGCTCGAGGAGATCGACCTGTCGGCGATCGACTCGAAGGGCTACTGCTTCCAGATCGATCTGACCTGGCGGAGCATCAACAACGGCTTCGTTGTCGTCGAGGTGCCGATCACCTTCAGTGAGCGTGAACTCGGGCAGTCGAAGATGAGCGGGTCGAACATCCGCGAAGCCCTGCTCAAGGTGGCGGATTGGGGAATCCGCGGGCGCTTCGACCGCGCCCGCGGACTCGAATACCGGCGCTAGGCGACGGTCAGCTACCGCGTCGCTTCGTCTTGATCAGATCGAGGCGCTCCTTGAGCAACTCCTCGAGTTCCTCGACTGAACGGCGCTCCAACAGCATGTCCCAGTGGGTACGCGGCGGCTTGACCTTCTTCGGCTCCGGGACGTCACCCTCGATGAGGGTGCCTTCCAGGCCGTTGCGGCACAGCCAGGTGCCCGGGATCTCGGCGTCGTCGGCGAACGGGACGTCGAACTCTTCGCCGTTGTCGGTGCGGTAGCGAGCGACCTGACGCGGCGCCAGGTCGTGGTTGCGGTCGGTCTCGTAGCTCACAGCTCCGAGGCGACTGCCTCTCAGGACACGATCAGCCATCGTCAACACTCCTCATCGAAAACTTCTTGCCGGATTATCAACGCGGCGGAGCCACGAACGGTTCCCGACTCGACCCTCCATGATACCGGGATCAGTGGGGTGACCCGTCTACAGTCTGAATTTGTGGAGACCGCGAGCAGACGGCGTACCCGGCCGCAGCCGTGCCGTTGGTGTGGGCGCGAGGTCGCCGACGCCGGGTTGGGCCGCCGCCGCCAGTACTGCAGGCAGTCCTGCAGGCAGCGCGCCTACGAGCAGCGCGCGATGGTGAGAGGCACCTCGCTGTCGCCCGACGCCGTGGTGTTGACCGCGGAAGAGGCCGCCCTGCTCGCGGATCGGGTCTTCGAGGTGCGTTGCGCGGCGGAGGACGTCGCGACGGCCGTCGACGAAGGCGCCGGATCCGACGAACTGCGCCAGTTGTGCGACGCGCTGATGCGCGCGGCCCGGGCAGCCGACGGCTGGCGATAGGGTTTCCCGTTCGCGCTTGGGTAATCGAGCGGACTTCGCACTCGACACCCTGCGATACGAATTGCGTTGCGCGTCAACGCGATTGGGTCGAAACGGAGGTGTTCGACGTGCTGACCCGCCGAGTTCGGCCGAATCGACGTCTGCGGCGAGGCGCAAGTGGCCGGCTGACTCCACGCCATCTTCACGAATTCTCCATGTAACCCCGCGCAGAGGTGCGCAACCGACGCCTGTTGCGGCAGGCGGGCGAGCTCCAGCAGCAACCGGACGGCACGTGGGGAGCGACCATCGACGGTCACCCGGTCGAGGCCGTGATCGTCGACGGGGAATTCCGCCTCCCGCCGTCATAGCAGTCAAGGGCTTTTCGGTCACCGCGAATCAAACCCTGTGCGGCACTGCATCACCGCCGTAACGTCCGATCACCATGAGTAGTACCGCCGAACTGACGTCCTCGGCGTCCACGCTGCCCGCGGCGCCGACCACCCGGCACGCGGACCGCAAGTGGACGCTGATCCGGTGGGCCTCCCCGCTGGTGCTGCTCGCACTGTGGCAGGTGGGCAGCGCCGCCGGACTCATCCCGCAGGACGTCCTGCCCGCCCCGTCGCTGATCGTCGAGGCAGGCATCGAGCTCATCGGCAACGGTCAACTCGCCGATGCGATCCGGGTATCCGGGATCCGGGTCGTCGAAGGACTGCTGCTCGGCAGCACCGTCGGGGTGGTGCTCGGGACGGCCGTGGGATTGTCGCGGTGGGTCGAGGCCACCGTCGATCCGCCGATGCAGATGGTCCGGGCGCTTCCGCACCTCGGCCTGATCCCGCTGTTCATCGTCTGGTTCGGCATCGGTGAGCTGCCGAAGGTGCTACTGGTCGCGCTCGGGGTGAGCTTCCCGCTGTACCTCAACACGTTCTCGGCGATCCGCCAGGTCGACCCGAAACTATTTGAAACGGCCCAGGTGCTCGGGTTTTCGTTCTGGCAGCGGTTCCGCACCATCATCGTGCCGAGTGCGGCACCCCAGGTGCTGGTCGGATTCCGCCAATCGCTGGCGATCGCGTGGCTGACCTTGATCGTGGCCGAACAGATCAACGCCGACAAGGGGATCGGCTTCCTCATCAACAATGCCCGCGACTTCCTGCGGATCGACATCATCATCTTCGGTCTGGTCGTTTACGCGTTGCTGGGCATCGCCACCGACGCGGGAGTCCGCGCATTGGAACGTCGAGCCCTGAGGTACCGCACATGACACTGACCACACCCCCCCGTGCACCGCGCCACTCAAACCGCCGCGCGGCTGCGCCACATCGACAAGTGGTACGGCGAACACCACGTCCTCACCGATGTCTCGCTCGACGTCGGCCGCGGGGAGATCGTCGCGCTGATCGGCCGCAGTGGTTCGGGGAAGTCGACGGTGCTGCGCGTCCTGGCCGGCCTGTCCACCGAGCACACCGGCGAGCGGTTCGTGGCCGGAGCGCCCGCCCTGGCGTTTCAGGAACCCCGGCTGTTCCCGTGGCGTGACGTGAGGACCAACGTGGCGTACGGGCTCACCCGCAGCCGTCTGCCGAAGGCGGAGGCGCAGCGGCGAGCCCAGCGCGCGCTGGCTGACGTAGGGCTGGCGGACCGCGGAGGCGTTTGGCCGCTGACGCTGTCGGGCGGTCAGGCGCAGCGGGTTTCGTTGGCCAGGGCTCTGGTCGGCGAACCGCAGCTGCTTCTGCTCGACGAACCGTTCGGCGCTCTGGACGCGTTGACGCGGCTGAGCATGCGCACACTGCTGCTCGAGTTGTGGCGGGCGCATTCGTTCGGCGTCCTGCTGGTCACCCACGATGTCGACGAGGCGGTGGCGCTCGCCGACCGGGTGCTCGTCCTCGACGAGGGGCGGGTGGTGCACTCACTGGAGATCGAGGGCCCGCGCCGCGCACCGGGTGAGGCTTCCGAACACAGCGAGCGCTACCGCGCCGAACTGCTCGACCGGCTCGGCGTCCAGGCGTGACGTCTCGACCACCGACGAAGGGGACCGCCATGCGCACAGTCCGACGATTCGCGGCCGGGTGCCTCGCCGCCCTCACGGTGATCGGCGCCGTCGCCGGTTGTGTGTCGAGGGAGCAGAGCACCGGGGCGCAACAGGCGCCCGATACCGTGCCGCTGTCCGAGCTGTCCGGGGTGACGCTGCACATCGGTGATCAGAAGGGCGGCACCCAGGCGTTGCTGAACGCCGCCGGTGCACTCGACGATCTGCCGTACGTCGTGGAGTTCTCGACGTTCACTTCCGGGCCGCCGCAGATCGAGGCCGCCACCGCGGGCAGGATCGACTTCGCGATCACCGGCAACACCCCGCCGATCTTCGGTGCCGCGTCCAACGCCAAGGTGAAGGTGGTCTCGGCGTACGACGGCGGGGGATTCGGCGACCAGGTCCTGGTACACGCCGACGTACCGACCACGTCGGTGGCCGAACTGCGCGGGAAGAGCATCGCCGTCGCCAAAGGCAGCTCGGCACACGGCCATATCCTCGTGCAGCTGTCCCGGGCGGGTCTGACCCCTTCCGACGTCACACTGGTGTTCCTGCAACCGGCCGATGCCTTCTCGGCGTTCACCCAGCGCCGGGTCGACGTCTGGGCGGTATGGGATCCGTATACGGCCCAGGCCGAGAAGGAGTTGGCGGTCCGCAGCATCGCCCGCGCCACCGGGGTGACCAACGGCGCGGGCTTCGGAGTGGCCTCCGACGCGGCGCTGGCCGACCCGAAACGCAATACCGCACTGGGTGATCTGCTGGTCCGGTACGCCAAGGCGGTGCGGTGGGCGAATGCCCATCGCGACGAGTGGGCACAGCGGTACGCCGCGGACGTCGGCCTGGACCCCGAGGTGGCCGCGCTCGCCCAGGGCCGCAGCCTGCGGTTGCCGACGGACCTCTCCGATCAGCTGATCGCCTCCGAGCAGGAGATGGCCGACCTGTTCGCCGAATCGAAGCAGATCGCGGCCGCGCCCGACTTCTCGGGGTGGGTCGACCGCCGCTATGCCGATGTGCTCGCACCGCTCTACCTGGACCGCAACTAGGAGCACGATGTCTGTACCGAATTCGGCTGGGGCCAAATTCTTCTGGTTCCTGCCCACCGCCGGAGACAGCCGGTCCATCGTCGGCTCCTCGCACGCCTCCTCGCACCAGACGACACCACCCAACTATCGGCCGCCGAGCCGTCGCTACCTCGCCGAGGTGGCGCGTGCGGCGGACCGCCTGGGTTACGCAGGGGTGCTGACGCCGACCGGAACCTGGTGTGAGGACGCCTGGCTCACCGCCGCCGCCCTTCTCGCAGAGACGGAACGGCTCAAATTCCTCGTCGCGTTCCGGCCGGGTCTGGTGCCGCCGACGCTGGCCGCGCAGCAGGCCGCGACGCTGCAGCGGTTCTCCGAGGGCAGGGTGCTGCTCAACATCGTCAGCGGAGGGGACGATACGGAGCAGCGTCGCTTCGGGGACTGGCTGAGCCACGACGAGCGCTACGCCCGCACCGGCGAATTCCTGCACATCGTCAGCTCGCTGTGGCGGCAGGAGTCGCTCGATTTCACCGGACAGCACTACACGGTCGCCGATGCCCGGGTGTCCGCGCCGCCGGATCCGTTGCCGCAGATCTACTTCGGCGGCTCGTCGGCGGCCGCACTACCCGTCGCCGCGGAGTACGTCGACGTGTACCTGACGTGGGGGGAGCCGCCGCAGGACGCCGCGGCGAAGATCGAGCGGGTCCGTGCGCTGGCCGCTGAGCGGGGGCGCACCGTCCGCTTCGGCATCCGGTTGCACACCATCAGCCGCGACACGTCGGCGGCGGCGTGGGTGGTCGCCGACGAACTGGTCTCCGGTCTGTCGGCTGAACAAATTGCGAAAGCCACTGCCCTGCACGGGAAGTCGGAGTCAGAGGGGCAGCGACGGATGACGGCGCTGCACGGTGGCCGCACCGACCGGCTCGAGATCTACCCCAACCTGTGGGCCGGTGTCGGGCTGGTCCGGGGCGGTGCGGGCACGGCCCTGGTGGGCAGCCACGAGGAAGTCGCCAACCTCATCATCGAGTACCACTCCCTGGGGTTCGACGAGTTCATCCTGTCCGGTTACCCCCACCTCGAGGAGGCGTACTGGTTTGCCGAAGGTGTGCTGCCGATTCTCGAGCGGAAGGGCGTAACTACGTCATCCCCGTCGTCGTCATCGTCGGCGCCATCGGGATGACGCACAGCTATCCGCAGCGGGCCCGGGAGCGGACGCGCCCGGCCGAGTAGACCACTCAGCAGCTGAAGCGCGCGCCGATCTCTGGCGGCGGCGCGACCTGCTGCAGACAACCGAACGGTTCGATTCCCGCATCGCCGAACCGGACGGCCGACTGGTGGGCGTAGTTGACACAGAACAGCCCGGCCGGGTCGGCGCGGCAGCGGTAGTCGCCGAAATTCAGCGCCTGGCCGTAGGGCAGTTCGACGCCGAATCCGTCGGCGAACGGACCGGGGTCGGCGTGCGCGGAGCCCACGTCCAGCGTGATGCCGGGGAAGTCGACCCAGCCGCCCTTCCATTCGCCGTACACCTCGGACGGGCGCGCGGGCGGATCCAACAGGGCGACGAGGCAGGTCAGCGCTCCTTCGGCACGGCGGTCGGTGACGCATTTCGCGGTACCCGACGGGGTGGTGAACGCGACGTCCTCACCGAGGTCGGTGCTGGTTCCGTCGCGGCTCACGGTGTGGAATCCACCCGGCTCGGCCCGCGGTGCGGCCTCGATCCAGCGGATCACCTCACCGATCGGGGCCCGGGCGGCGGGCGCGGTGGCGGGTGGGGGCGAGGTCGCCGACGGTGACGACGGCGAGGGTTGCGCGGTGCCGGACGGCGCCGACAGCGTCGGCGATGGCTGTTCCGCCTGGCCGTCGACCGCCTGCGAACAACCCGCGACCAGCACAGACGCCGCGATCATCACAGCTATCCGCATGGTCGCCAGGTTAGCGGGCCGACGCGTAGACCACCGTCAGGCGCGACCGCGGGCGAAGTTCGCTACCGTCAGAAGATGCACGAGCGTACCGTCCGCGCAACCATCAGCACCGGAACGATCGAGGGGTTCACCCGCGACCGCGTGCACCGGTGGCGAGCGATTCCCTACGCCCAACCTCCCTTGGGGCGGCTGAGGTTTCGCGCGCCGCTGCCCGCCGAACCCTGGCGGGGTGTGCGTTACTGCCACAGCGTGGGCAACTGCGCCCCGCAGGATCCGAAGTACACGCTCCTCGGCGTGAACAAGCGCCAACCGATGGGCGAGGACTGTCTGACGCTCAATGTGGTCGCGCCGGAGACACCGCCTGACGGTCCGATGCCGGTGATGTTCTTCATCCACGGCGGTGGATACGCGTTCGGCAGTTCGGCCACCCCGATCTACGACGGTGCGGCGATGGCGCGGCGGGGATGTGTCTACATCTCGGTCAACTACCGCCTCGGTCCGCTGGGGTGCATGGATTTCTCGACGCTCTCCACACCGGAGAACCCGATCGACGGCAACCTGTTCCTGCGCGATCTGGTGATGGCGCTGCGCTGGGTGCGCGACAACGTCGCCGTCTTCGGGGGCGACCCGGACAACGTGACGGTGTTCGGCGAGAGTGCCGGTGCGCACGCCGTAGCAACGCTGCTCGCGGTGCCGCAAGCCAAAGGCCTGTTCCACCAAGCGATCTCGGAGAGCCCGGCGAGCGGTATGGTGCGGTCCCGCGAGGCCGCCGCGGTTTTCGCCGAACGTTTCGTCGAACTGCTCGGCGCACGCCGGGAAGACGGTGCGGCCGCGTTGATGTCCGCGCGCCCCGTCGAGCTGGGCAAGGCGCTCGAAGACCTCATCCGCCGGGGGATGACGGACATGCCGGGCGCGTTCCCGGTCGGGCCGGCCTACGACACCGACTATCTGCCCGTTGAACCCGTTGCCGCGATGACGGAGGGCAGCGCGCACCGCGTGCCGCTGATCGTGGGCAACAACGCCGAAGAGGGCCGCCTGTTCAGCCGGTTCCTGCCGCTGTTGCCGACGTCGGAGCCGATGATCGAGACGCTGCTCGCCGATTCGGACGCCGAGCGCCGTGAACGCATCACCGGCGCCTATCCGGGCTATCCCAAGTCGTCGGCGTGTATGGAACTGGGCGGCGACTTCGCCTTCGGCACCGCCACGTGGCAGATCTCCGAAGCACATTCGCGGCACGCCCCGACGTATGTGTACCGATACGACTACACACCGCGCACGCTGCGGTGGTCCGGTCTGGGCGCCACGCACGCAACCGAGTTGCTCGCGGTCTTCGACGTCTACCGCACGGGATTCGGATCGCTGCTCACCGCCGCCGCCGACCGCCGCTCGGCCCTCAAGGTGAGCAACGACGTACAACGCCGGTGGAGGACGTTCAGCCGCACCGGCACACCGGGCGACGGGTGGCCGCCCTACAGCGCCGATCAGCGCGCGGTGCTCGTATTCGACCGCCGCCCCCGTGTCGAGTACGACCCGTATGCCGACCGCCGACTGGCGTGGGAGGGGTTCACGCTCTCCACGCACTGAGCGGTTCAGCGGTCGGTTGACACCCGTCAACAGTGTGATGCAGCCCACTGCTACGTTCATCGCGTGGCTCACACTGCAGATCTCGTCGTCGAACGTCCCGCGGACCTGACCGCGGAGTGGCTGAGCACCGTGCTGGGCGCGGGCACCGTCACCGATTTCCGCGTCGAACGCATCGGCACCGGCCAGATGAGTGAGTGCTACCGCGTGTCGCTGAGCTATCGCACCGCGGACGCCGGTCCGGCGTCGGTGGTCCTCAAGGTCGCCGCGACCGACGCCAACAGCCGGCAGACCGGGATGGCGCTCGGACTCTACGAACGCGAGGTGCGGTTCTACACCGATATCGCCCCGAGCCTTTCGGGTCCGGTGGCGCCTTGCTACCACGCCGCCTATGACGCCGACTCCGGCGCATTCGACCTCCTGCTCGGTGACGCGGCGCCCGCGACCGTCGGCGACGAAATCCGCGGCGCCACGGTCGAACAGGCTGCGCTGGCGCTGGCCGAACTGGGCCGGGTGCACGGGCCACTGCTCGGCGACGCCATGCTCGCCGACGCCGACTGGCTCAACCGGGAGTCACCGATGAACCAGGCGCTGCTCGGTCAGCTGTGGGCCGGGTTCTCCGATCGCTACGGCGACGCGATCGCGCCGGAGCACCGAGTCGTCTGCGAGCGGCTGGTCGGCGCATTCGACGCGTACCTCGACGCCGAGGCGGCCGCGGTCCGCCCGCACGGTCTGATCCACGGCGACTACCGGCTCGACAACATGCTGTTCGGCCAGGCCGGCGCCGACCGCTCGCTGACGGTGGTCGACTGGCAGACCGTCGCCTGGGGGCCCGCGTTCACCGACGTCGCCTACTTCCTGGGCTGTGCGCTACCAGCCGGGGATCGGCAGGCGCACTACGACGAACTGCTGCGCGCCTACCACGACGCGCTGGGTCCGCGGGCCCCGGTGGATCTGGACACCGTCCGCGAAGGCGTGCGCAGGCAGAGCTTCTTCGGCGTGATGATGGCGATCGTCTCCTCGATGCTGGTCGCGCGCACCGAGCGGGGCGACGAGATGTTCATGACGATGCTGCACCGCCATTGCGAACACGTCCTCGACACCGATGCCCTCGCGGCGCTGCCCGAGCCCTCGGCCGACGGGCCGCTGCAGCCCGCCGCCGCCGACGAGGGCGCCCACCAACCGGGCGACGAGGAACTGTGGAACGAGAGCTGGTATTTCGACTTCGCCGACGGCGCACAGGGTTTCGGCGGGTGGGTGCGGCTGGGGTTGTATCCGAACCGCAACGCCGCCTGGGTCAACGCGTTGGTGTGCGGGCCCGGCATGCCGACCATCGGCATCGTCGACTTCGAGGCTCCACTGCCGGACGACTACACCGAAACCGCAACGGCCAACGGTCATCTCGGTCTCGAGGCGGTCGAACCACTGCGCACCTACCGCGTCACCGTCCGCGGCCGCGGCGAGGCCCACGACGACCCCTCGGCGCTGTTGCGCGGTGAGGCCGGCCGGCCGGTGGATCTCTCGCTGGACCTAACGTGGACAACCGTCGGCACGCCGTACCAGTACCGCATCACCCCCCGCTACGAGATCGCCTGCACAGTGTCGGGCACGGTGACCGCCGACGGGCACATCTACACCGTCGACGGGGCGGCCGGGCAACGCGACCACTCATGGGGAGTGCGCGACTGGTGGAGCATGGACTGGGTCTGGAACGCGCTGCACCTCGACGACGGCACCCATCTGCACGGCGTCGATCTGCGGATCCCGGGCATGGACCCACTGAGTATCGGCTATGTGCAGCGGCCGGGCGCGGCGTTGACCGAGACCACGGAGATGACTGCCCAGGCGAGCTTCGCCGACAACGGGTTGCCGGTGACGACGTCGCTGAGCGTGCAGCCCGGTGACCTCACCGTCGACGTGGACATCCACGGCTTCGCCCCTGTTCGGCTCACCGCCGCCGACGGCCGGGTGAGTCACTTCCCGAGGGCGTGGGCGGTGGTCACCACGGGTGACGGGCGCACGGGCATCGGCTGGCTGGAGTGGAACCGCAACACCGCCTGACCGCGACCGCGCGCGTCTGCTCCGCGACACGCCGCGAATCAACGGAGTTCTGTGCGCGCTCACGGCAGGCTGACGGCCATGATCGTGCTCAAGTCGGCCGCCTTGTTCGTCCTCGCCGCTCTGCTCGAGATCGGCGGTGCCTGGCTGGTGTGGCAGGGAGTCCGCGAGCACCGGGGCTGGGTCTGGGCGGGGGCCGGTGTGCTCGCACTCGGCGCCTACGGATTCGTCGCGGCATTTCAGCCGGATGCGCACTTCGGACGCATCCTCGCCGCGTACGGCGGGGTGTTCGTCGCGGGATCGCTGATGTGGGGTGTGGTGGCCGACGGCTTCCGCCCGGACCGATGGGACATCACCGGCGCGCTGGTCTGCCTGGCCGGTGTCGGCCTCATCATGTACGCCCCGCGTTGACGGGCGATCTCCGACGAAGTGTGCACTCGACAAGAAGTGACGGCCCTCAGCTCAGGTGGGCTCCGCCGTCCTCGAGGTCGTCGCGGGACAGGCCCATCGGGGTCGCGCCGGGGATGATCCCCGACGAGACGACCGCACGGGTGATCGGCGTCAGCGTCTGGAACAGCGTCTCGAGCTCGTCGTCACCGAGGGCGTCGAGCGCAGTCAACGCCAACGCGTCGGTGGTGTCTTCGATCTCCTGCTTGAAGGTGTGCCCGGCCACGGTGAGTTCGCCCGCCGCGTCGAGTAGACCGCGCCGCGCCAACCGCTCGGTGTAGTGCTGCCACTGGGCGTCGTCGTAGTCGCGGCTGCGCATGATCATTTCGCGGGGCACCCGCCCGGCCGCCGCGTGCAGCACGTTGCATTCGCGCCCGCTCAACCCCGCCGCGGCCAGGATCGCGATGTGCCCGTCGCCCCGGTGCTCGCGCAGCAGTGTGCTCGCGTGCCATAGCGTGGCCACCGGGTCCTGCGGCCACGCCAGTGACTTGTTCGCCGCGTAGAGAGGTCTTCCGTCCACCCGCAGGGAGCGTGCGGCCTTCGCCGCGAGCGCGGCGGCCGTGCGAACGTCGTCGCCGTCGCGCACACCGCAGGCGCCGAGTGCCGCCACCGCGGACTGTTCCCTGGCGCGCAGCGCAGCAGCGGGGGCAGCGACCTCCCACGCCGCGGGCAGTGCCTTCGCCACCCGCTCTGGTGCGAAGTTGTAGAAGAGCGCGGTGACCACCTCGGCGGGAACCCGTCCCAGCGGCGCCGACCGAGCAGCGAAGTAGCCCATCCAGAATCCGCGGTAGCCGAGGCCGTCAAGCGCCGCGCGAGCTTCGGGCGCGAAGTAGGTGACGGCGTGCACGGGTTCGATGCGGTCGAAGAAGCGGCGGGCCAATTCCGGGCTTCTACTCACCTGACGAGCTAACCATCTCCGCGCAACGCCGCGGTGTGGCAACCTGGTTCGGATGGGATCACCGATCGTGGTCATGGGCGTGTCGGGCTCGGGTAAGTCCACCGTGGGCGCGGCGCTGGGACAGCGGCTACGGGTGCCGTTCGCCGATGCCGACGACTTCCACCCACCGGCCAACATCGCGAAGATGACTACGGGACAACCACTCGACGACGACGACCGCTACCCGTGGCTGGAAGCGATCGGAGAGTGGCTGGCCGCTCATTCGGACGGCGGCGTCATGAGTTGTTCGGCGCTCAAGCGCCGCTACCGCGACCAACTCCGCCGGCACTGTCCCGGTGTCGAATTCATCCACCTGTCCGGCACCCAGGAGGTCATCGGGCGACGGCAGGCCAGCCGTCCCGGACACTTCATGCCTGCCACGCTGCTGGCGTCGCAGTTCGCGACCTTGGAGCCGCTGACCGACGACGAGCGCGGCCTCACGATCGACGTGGCCAAGGACATCGACTCGATCATCGAAACCTACGTGATGTCGACCGCTTCCCGCCCCATCGAACAGGAGAACCGATGACCGCGGCACTGACTTTCCTGGCGGTAGACACCGAGTTGCCCGAACCCGTCGCCGGTGGTCCACAACTGGTGTTGGCGGCCCTGGCCGGCATCGCGGTCATCGTCCTGTTGATCACCATCGCCAAACTGCACCCGTTCCTGGCCCTGATCTTCGGTGCGATCACGGTCGGCGTGGTGGCCGGGGTGAACATCGGCGACGGCCTGGATTCGTTCGCGGACGGATTCGGCAGCACGGCTGCGGGTGTCGGCATCCTGATCGCACTCGGCGCGATGTTCGCCAAGCTGCTCGCCGATTCCGGCGGGGCCGACGAGATCGTCGACACCATCGTCGGACACGCCTCGCCACGGTCGCTGCCGTGGGCGATGGCCCTCGTGGGCGCCATCATCGGACTCCCGATGTTCTTCGAGATCGGGCTCGTTCTGTTGATGCCGGTCATCTACCTGGTCGCGCGCCGGTCAGGGCTCTCGCTGATCACCGTCGGCATCCCCGCACTGGCCGGCCTGTCGGCCATGCACGGACTCGTTCCGCCGCACCCCGGGCCGCTCACCGCGATCGACCTCCTGGGAGCCGACCTCGGCATCACGCTGGCCCTCGGCGTCGCGGTCGCGATCCCCACGACCATCGTCGCCGGGCCACTGTTCGGCAAACTCGCCGGACGCTGGGTGGTGCTCGATGTGCCCGATCGCTTCGACGCCGACGATTTCGCTTCCGGTGCAAAGGGTTCGGCGGCACATACGCCTGCGGCCGGGACGTCCGATCCGCAACGCGATGCGCCGGGTGCCGCGAACCCGGCGGTCTCCACGACGGGCACACTGGCGCAGCGCCGCAGGCCCTCGTTCGGCATCACGCTGTTCAGTGTGCTGCTGCCCGTCGCCCTGATGATGGGCAAGGCGTTGGTCGACATCTTCATCGACGACGAGTCCAATCTGCTGCGTCAGACCTTCGACGTGCTGGGCCGCCCGCTCATGGCGCTGCTGATCGCCGTCGTGGTCGGCATCTTCACGCTCGGCAGGGGCGCGGGGATGACCCGCGATCAGATCGTCAAGTGCATCGAATCCTCGCTGCCTCCCGTCGCCGGGATCATCCTCATCGTCGCCGCCGGCGGCGGTTTCAAGCAGGTGCTCGTCGACACCGGCATCGGTACCAAGCTCGCCGAATGGGCCACCGCCGCAAACGTTTCGGTGATCCTGCTGGCATGGGTGCTGGCGGTGCTGATCCGGCTCGCCACCGGTTCTGCGACGGTCGCCACCATCACCGCATCGTCGCTCATGCTGGGGCTGATCGAGGGTTTGAGCAGCGGGGAGGTGTCCTTGATAGTACTGGCCGTCGGTGCGGGCTCGCTGTTCTTCAGCCACGTCAACGACGCCGGCTTCTGGCTCGTCAAGGAGTTCTTCGGGATGTCGGTCGGCCAGACCATCAAGACGTGGTCGCTCATGGAGACGGTGCTCTCGGTCACCGGGTTGGTGTTCGTGCTGCTGCTCGGCATCTTCATATGACGCACACCGCCGGGTGACGACGGCACGCTGCCCCGAAACGAGAAGTCCCCCGACAACCGTCGGGGGACTTCCGTGCTTGCGACGCAGGGCGATTCAGCCCTTGACCACCTGGGTGCCGCCGGCCATCTCGTCGTGTTTGCCCTGTTTGGTCGGGCTGCCGTTGATCGTCACCGCGATCACCACGATGGCGATGACGCCGAGCAGTCCACCGATGAACGGGATGATCGGGAGCAGGGTGAACAGGTTACGGATCGCCGACTGGGACGCCGACGGCTTCGGGGCGCCGCCGGGGCCGTGCACGCTCATCCCCAGCAGCTTCTTGCCCGGGGTCCAGCCCTGCGTCACCTCGAACGCGACGAAGTACAGGAAAGACAGCGCGCCGGTGAACAATCCGGTGATCCACACGTTGGACATCGAATCGGTCAACGCGATGAGCAGACCGCCGACGATGCCGACGATGAGGCCGTCGATCAATCGGGCCAGGAAGCGCATCCCCAGGCTGCCCGGAACCTGCCCTCCCATGGGAGGCGGGTAACCGCCGCCGTATTGCGGTTGCCCGTATTGCGGCTGACCGTACTGCGGCTGACCGTATTGCGGTTGCCCGTACTGGGGCTGCCCGTAGGGAGGTTCGCCGTACGGGGGCTGGCCCGGCTGGGGGGGATAGTCACCGGTTGTCATCGCATCCGCTCCTGACCGCGTTGTGGGGTGCACACGAATCTACCGCCGAAACATGACGAACCGGGCGGTTCGACCCGCCCGGTTCGACAAGATCAGATTCGTTGGTGGTTACTTCAGGCGGCGCTTGGCCTGCTTCTTGGTCAGCTTGGCCTGACTGCGGGTGGTCTCGGCCAGAACGGCGGCCTGTTCACGCGCGAGTTCCGCGAGTTCGGCGCTGCGCCCTTTGGCGACATCGGCGAGTTCGGGCGCGCGATCCCGTGCCAGCTCGGCCCACTCCGACCCGCGCTCGCGGGCGACTTCGGCGAGCACCGCGCCGCGCTTGCCGGCCACGTCGGCCAGTTCGGCGCTGCGCTTGCTCGCGACTTCCGCCAGCTCGGCACTGCGCTTGCTGGCCACTTCCGCCAGTTCGGCACCGCGCTTGGAGGCGACCTCGGCGAACTCCGCACCCCGCTCGCGGGCGACTTCGGCGAACTCCGCGCCGCGCTTGCCGGCCACACTGGCCAACTCGCGGCCGCGCTCGGCGCCGACCTGCAGGCCGTGCCCGAGTTTCTCGGCGAATTCACTGTCGGTCAGCGAGCCGCCGGCGGCCGCGCCGACGGGCAGGGCTGCGGTCACCTTGCGGGCGGCGCGGCGGCCACGCCAGCCGAGAGAGGGTTTGCCTTCGGTGTCGACCGCGGCGATGATCAGGCCGCCGATCAGGCTCACGTCGGTGAGGAAGGCGCGGCGCTCTTCGGCTTTGCGGGCGGGGTCGGTCTCGTTCCAGAAGGTGTGACCGCCCAGGCTGCCCGGCACCACACTGAACGCCAGCGCCGCGGACGCGAGGCGGGGCAGCTTGCCGGAGGCCAGCAGCAACCCACCACCGATCTGAACGCCCGCGGTGATGCGGGCGACCGTCTCGGCGTTGGACGGCACATTGGTTCCCACCGGGTCAGGCAGTTTGCTCAGGTTTTCGAGCGTCGGCCTGGCGGCATCGGCAGCCGGTTTGGGGCTCCGAAGCGCCTCCACTCCGCGCCCGATGAACACAGCAGACAACATGGGTCGCGCGATACGTCGGATCAGCATGTCCCGCTGTGTTCCCCCACCGCACACGTCACAAACGCGGTCTGTGCGGGCTCTTGTGCCGCCGCCGACGCAGCGGAAGCCAGAACCAGGTCGGGGCCGGCGCGCGTCGATGCGGGGATTCTGGCAGTCCCGTCGTCGCATCGGTCGGCGTTCGGCCCGGCTGGCCGCGGCGCTGACTAGGGTGGTCTGGTCGAGCGCTGATCCCGAGGAGGTCGCCGTGGCACTGGTCGCCGGTATCGATTCGTCGACCCAGTCGTGCAAGGTCCTGGTGTGCGACGGGGACACCGGTGAGATCGTCCGGTCGGCGACCGCGCCGCATCCCGCGGGCACGGAGGTCGACCCCCAGGCATGGTGGGCGGCCCTGCAGGCCGCCGTCACCGCGGCCGGTGGTCTCGACGACGTCGCGGCCGTGTCGGTGGGAGCGCAGCAGCACGGCATGGTCTGTCTGGACTCCTCGGGTGCCGTCGTGCGAAATGCGTTGCTGTGGAACGACACCCGGTCTGCCGCCGCGGCCGCCGACCTGGTCGGCGAACTCGGCGGTCCCGGCGCGTGGGCGGATCGCATCGGTGTCGTGCCGGTCGCCGCGATCACCGCCGCCAAACTGCGCTGGCTGGCCGACACCGAACCGGACCACGCCGATGCGACCGCGGCGGTATGCCTGCCTCACGATTGGCTGACCTGGCGATTGTCCGGGTCCGGCGACATCGGCGATCTGCGCACCGATCGCAGTGACGCGAGCGGCACCGGATACTTCTCCGCGCAGAGCGGTGAGTACCAGCACGATCTGCTCGAGCTGGCGATGCGGGGCCGCCGACCGGCGCTGCCCCCGGTGCTGGGCCCGCAAGACGTCGCCGGCCGGACGGCCTCCGGCGCACCCCTGGGCCCCGGCGCCGGTGACAATGCGGCCGCCGCACTCGGGCTGGGTGCGCGACCGGGGGACTGTGTGGTCTCGCTGGGCACCTCCGGCGTCGTCAGCGCGGTGGCCACCACCGCGCCGCACGACCCCGACGGCCTCGTCGCCGGATTCGCCGACGCGACCGGACGTCACCTTCCGCTGGTGTGCACTCTCAACGGGGCGCCGGTGCTGGCGGCCACGGCCGGCATGCTGCGCGTGGAATTCGACGAACTCGACCGCCTCGCGCTGTTGGCTCCCGCCGGAGCCCAGGGCCTCACCCTGGTGCCGTACTTCGACGGGGAGCGTTCGCCGAACCTGCCCGACGCGACCGGCGCGCTGCACGGCGTGACCACGCGAAACCTCACCCAGTCCAACGTGGCACGCGCCGCGGTGGAGGGTCTGCTCGCCTCGATGGCCTACTGCATCGACAAGATCTCCGCGCAGGGCGTCGACGTCGTCCGGATCATCCTGGTCGGCGGTGGGGCCCGCTCCGAAGCGGTGCGTCGCATCGCCCCGGCTGTTCTGGGCCGTCCCGTGCACGTCCCGACTCCGGCCGAGTACGTGGCACTCGGTGCCGCCCGCCAGGCCGCATGGCTGCTCGGTGGTCACGACGAGCCCCCCGGGTGGTCTTTCGGCGTGACGGCGACCTACGAGGCCGACGCGACCCCACACGTCAACGAGCAGTACACCGCGGCGCGGAGGTTGACGCTGGGTCAGTGAGGCATGCGGCACCACAACGCTTTTCGACGAGATGGGATGCGGGTGCCGGCGTGCGTGCACACCGCGTGACACGATAAGCGGGCGGACAACGCACCACTGACAGGAGACTTGCGATGGAGCCCACTTTCTCGCTCGACCTTCCCGAGGACGTCGTGTCGGTGCGCGACTGGGTGCACGAGTTCGCCCGCGACGTGGTGCGGCCCGCGGCCGAAGAGTGGGACGAGCGGGAGGAGACTCCGTGGCCGATCATCGAGGAGGCCGCGAAGGTCGGTCTCTACACCCCGGAACTGTTCGCGCAGATGGCGGGGGAGAGCAGCGGCATCGGACTGATCACCGTGTTCGAGGAGCTGTTCTGGGGTGACGCGGGCATCGCGCTGTCGATCCTGGCCACCGGGCTGGCCGCGGCGGCTCTCGCGTCCAACGGCACGCCGCAGCAGATCGGTGACTGGCTGCCCGCCATGTTCGGCACACCCGGTGACACCAAGGTCGCCGCGTTCTGTTCGTCGGAACCGGGCGCCGGCTCGGACGTCGGCGCGGTGCGCACGCGCGCGGTCTACGACGAAGCCGCCGACGAGTGGGTGCTCAACGGGACGAAGACGTGGGCGACCAACGGCGGGATCGCGAACGTGCACGTCGTGGTCGCCTCGGTGTATCCGGATCTCGGCACCCGCGGGCAGGCCAGCTTCATCGTCCCGCCCGGGACGCGAGGGCTGTCGCAGGGCCAGAAGTTCAAGAAGCACGGCATCCGGGCCTCGCACACCGCCGAGGTGGTGCTGGACAACGTCCGCCTCCCCGGCGAGCTGATTCTCGGGGGACGGGAGAAGTTCGAGCAGCGGATGGCGCGGGCCAAGGAGGGGGAGCGGACGGCGAGCCAGGCGGCGATGGCGACTTTCGAGCGAACCCGTCCGTTCGTGGGCGCGATGGCGCTCGGGGTGGCCCGGGCCGCCTACGAGTACGCACTCGACTACGCCTGCCAGCGCGAGCAGTTCGGCCGCAAGATCGGTGAATTCCAGGCGGTCGCCTTCAAGCTCGCGGACATGAAGTCGCGCATCGACGCCACCCGGATGCTGGTGTGGCGGGCCGGCTGGATGCACCGCAACAACAAGCCCTTCACCTCGGCAGAGGGTTCCATGGCCAAGCTGTACGCCAGCGAAACCGCCGTCTACGTCACCGACGAGGCCATCCAGATCCTCGGCGGCAACGGCTACACCCGCGACTATCCGGTCGAGCGGATGCATCGTGACGCGAAGATCTTCACGATCTTCGAGGGCACCAGTGAAATCCAGCGCCTCGTCATCGGGCGTGCGTTGACCGGGCTGCCGATTCGCTAGTCACCATCCCCGCGAACGTGCGCGTCTGTGCACGAAACGCCCTGCGCCGCTACGATTTCTCGCACGCTCGCGGGTGACCGAGCGTGCGCACAATTGCTGGGCGATCAGCCTGCTGTGAAACGATGCCGGGATGAGCGAGCAACCCGTCCACTTCGAACCGACCGCCGACGGCGCATTCCTGCCGACGCGCTTCGCCCAGAGCCACTGGGGTGAGGATCACCTCAACGGGCCCGCGATCGTGGGCCTGGCGGCCGTGGTGCTCGAGCAGGAGTACGGCCGTGAGGAATTCCTTCCCTCCCGTCTCACGGTGGACCTGTTCAAGGCGGCGCGCGGTGTGCCGACGACGGTGAAGACGAACCTGGTGCGCGACGGCAGGCGGGTCCGCAACTCCGAATGTGAACTGGTGCAGGACGGTGTCACCGTCGCGCACGCCACACTCGTGCAATACCGGCGGGCGGAGGCGCCGCGGGGCACCGAATGGACTCCGCCCGGTGAGTTCGCTGTCCCAACCGAGGTCGATCCCTCGCGGGCGATCCACGTGAGCAGTGACGGGCAGGGCTGGACGAACGAGATCGCCGACCACCAGAATGCCGCGCGCAAGCGCACCTGGGGCCGTTCGATCCAGGTGGTCGCGGGTACCGACAACTCGGCGTTCGTCCGGGCCGCGGTGATCGCCGAGGGCACCAGCCTCGTCACCAACCTCGGCACGGCGGGCGTCGGCTACATCAACGGGGATCTGACGGTCGCGCTGGTCCGCCTGCCCGTCGACGACTGGATCGGTGTGCAGGCGGAGACGCACTGGGCGGCCGACGGGATCTCCGTGGGCACCTCGACGCTGTACGACCGGGCGGGCGCGTTCGGTTCGGGGATGGTGACCGCCGTCAGCAACGCGGCCGTGCAGGTCGATTTCGGGAACGACCCCTTTCCCTCCAGGACGCACTGACGCAGGCCCGTTTGGACGTAGGGTTTGGCACGTGGATCTGCTGCTCGGTATCGACATCGGGACGGGGAGCACCAAGGGCGTACTCGTCGACGTGACCGGATCGGTGATCGCCTCGGAGACCAGCGCCCACGCGATGAGCCTGCCGCGCCCCGGCTGGGTGGAGGCCGACGCCGAAGCCCTCTGGTGGCGGGAGGTCTGCCAGCTCAGCACCGCCCTCATGGCGCAGGTGCCCGCAGGCGGTGTGGTCGCCGGGATGTGTGTCAGCGGGGTGGGCCCGTGCCTGGTGCTGTGTGACGATCAGCTACGTCCGCTGAGGCCGGCGATCCTGTACGGGATCGATACCCGCGCGACGGCCGAAATCGATTCTCTCACCGAGGAATTCGGCGAGGCGAACATCTTGGAGCGGGCGGGAACCCTGCTGTCCAGTCAAGCCGTCGGCCCGAAGCTGGAATGGGTGCGCCGCCATGAACCGGAGGTGTTCGACCGGGCGACGGGGTGGTACGGGTCGAACTCGTTCATCGCCGCCAAGCTGACCGGCGAATACATCATCGACCATCACACCGCCAGCCAGTGTGATCCGCTCTATGCCACCCGCCGTTTCGACTGGAACCACGACTGGGCGCGGCGCCTCTGCGGTCATCTGCCGTTGCCCCGGCTGGTGTGGCCGAGCGAGGTGGTGGGCACCGTCACCGCCGAGGCGGCCGCCGCCACAGGCGTTCCCGTCGGCACCCCGGTGTCGGCGGGCACCATCGACGCGTACTCGGAGGCGTTCTCGGTCGGGGTGCGCCAACCCGGCGATCAGATGCTGATGTACGGCTCCACCATGTTCCTCGTCCAGATCATCGACGAGTACCACAGTGATCCCACGCTGTGGACCACCACCGGTGTCGAACACGGCACCCTGGCGCTGGCCGCCGGGACGTCCACGGCGGGCAGCCTGATCGGCTGGCTCCAGGCGACCACCGGGGGCGCCTCATTCGACGAGCTGATGGCCGAGGCGTCGGCCGTGCCGCCCGGGGCGGAGGGCCTGCTGATGCTGCCCTACCTCGCGGGGGAGCGCACACCGGTGTTCGACCCCCAGGCGCGCGGGGTGGTGGCGGGGCTGACGCTGCGCCACGGCCGCGGGCACCTCTTTCGTGCGGCGTACGAAGGGATCTCGTTCGGTATCCGCCAGATCCTCGAACGGTTCGACGACGCGCACTCGGCGACCAGGACGGTCGCCGTCGGTGGCGGGTTGCGCAGCCCGGTGTGGGCGCAGGCGCTCAGCGACATCACCGGCCGCCCGCAACTCGTCCCCGAGCAGGCGATCGGCGCCAGCTACGGCGACGCCCTGCTCGCCGCGATCGGGACGGGCCTGGTCGAACCCGACACGGACTGGACGCGAGTGGCTTACGAGATCCAGCCCGACCCGCAGCGGCGCGAACTCTACGACGACCTCTACGACACCTGGTGCGGGCTGTATCCGGCGACGCGCGAGCAGGTTCACCGGCTGTCGGCCTTCGACCCCGACTGAGGTCGCCGCCGCAGGGCCGCTACTCACCGCCTTCACGCACGGTCAGCCGTCGGCGCCCTCGACGGTCTCCAGGACGGCCGCTGCGGTCACCGGATCGGTGACCAACTGGTTGAAATAGCCGCCGCGCGCGCCGGCGATGATCGAGGACACCTTGTCATCGCCCACCGCCACAGCGATCGTCACGGGAACGTGCCGCAGGGCCTCCAGTTCCACGGCGATCAGGCGGCCGCTGCCCTCGAATTCGACTTCGTTGCCGTCCCGGTCGTAGAAGCGCGAGCACACGTCACCGACCGCCGCGCGCAACGAACTCGACCCGGTCGGGACGAACTGCGGGATGTCCGACCGCATCAGCGGTGGCGCCCCGACACCCATCAGCGCACAGCGGGCATGCGGCCACAGGTGCAGCACCCGTTGGATGCTCGGGTCGTTGAGCAGCGACGGATACAGTTCCGGGCCGGGTAGCGCCGGGGCGAACAGGTAGTTGGGTCTGCCGTTGACCCGGTTGGCGACCCGGCGGGTGATCTCGTTGGTCTGGTACCACTCCTCGGGCTGGTCGTTACCGCCGACGGTCGGTGCCACCAGCACGCCGGGCAGCGGCACGAGGTCGTACTGCGCGACCTCGTAGACCGTGCGCCCGGACGACACCAGCAACACGTCACCGGGTAGCAGGCCGGCACCGGACAGCGCCCTCCCGACTGCCGGTGCCAGCGCGGCACCCATCACGTCGACGATGCCGCGCCCCGGTCCCGGGTTGGGCAGCGGGTGGCTGAGGAAGACGGTGGTCAGCGAAAGCGCGCGCGCCAGCCGGTCGCCCAGATCCCCGGAGGTGACCTCGGCCGGCGGCACCACTTCGATGCGCACGATGCCGCGGCGCTTGGCCTCGGCGAGAAGGCGACTCACGGTCGCACGGCTGGTGCCGAGTTGCGTCGCCACCTCGGCCTGCGTGGCGTCCTCGGTGTAGTAGAGCTTCGCCGCGGCATAGAGCAGCGAAGCGGGGAAGTGGCCGGCGTCGGCGTCGGACGCGGGACCGTCGACGCCGGGCGGGGATGAGGGCTGTGCAGACCGGGGCACGCCAAGAAGTATGACATTGAACACTTGGTAGTGAACAGATTCTTGCTGAACAGATGTTCTGGACAATTGTGCATCGCTGTGGTTAATGTGAGCGCAGCCACACAGGAGGAGTTGTTCGATGCCCGATCAGATGCCGGAGAAGATGCAGGCCGTGGTCTGCCACGGACCGCGCGACTACCGACTCGAGGAGGTCGCCGTCCCGCAGCGCGGACCCGGCGAAGCGCTGATCCGGGTCGAAGCGGTCGGCATCTGCGCGAGCGATCTGAAGTGCTACCACGGTGCGGCGAAGTTCTGGGGCGACGAGAACCGGCCGGCGTGGGCCGAGACCATGGTCATCCCCGGTCACGAATTCGTCGGCACGGTGGTCGAACTCGATGACGACGCGGCACAGCGGTGGGGGATCACGGTCGGCGACCGGGTGGTCTCTGAGCAGATTGTGCCGTGTTGGGAGTGCCGCTTCTGTAAGCGCGGGCAGTACCACATGTGTCAGCCCCATGATCTCTACGGCTTCAAGCGCCGGACGCCGGGAGCCATGGCCAGTTACATGGTCTATCCGGCAGAAGCGCTGGTGCACAAGGTATCCAAGGACATCAAGCCGCAGCATGCGGCGTTCGCCGAACCGCTGTCCTGCTCACTGCATGCGGTCGAACGCGCCCAGATCACGTTCGAGGACACCGTCGTCGTCGCCGGCTGCGGGCCGATCGGGCTCGGCATGATCGCCGGCGCCCGCGCCAAGAACCCGATGCGCGTGATCGCCCTCGACATGGCGCCCGAGAAGCTGAAGCTCGCCGAGAAGTGCGGTGCCGACCTCACGATCAACATCGCCGAACAGGACGCCGAGAAGATCGTCAAGGACCTCACCGAGGGGTACGGCGCGGACGTGTACCTCGAGGGCACGGGCCACACGTCGGCGGTGCCGCAGGGGTTGAACCTGTTACGCAAACTCGGCCGCTACGTCGAGTACGGGGTCTTCGGCAGCGATGTGACCGTCGACTGGAGCATCATCAGCGACGACAAGGAACTCGATGTCCTCGGCGCCCATCTCGGACCGTACTGCTGGCCCGCCGCGATCAAGATGATCGAATCCGGCGTCCTGCCCATGGACGACATCTGCACCCATCAGCTGCCTCTCACCGAGTTCCAGAAGGGGCTCGATCTGGTGGCGAGCGGTCAAGAGTCGGTCAAGGTCTCGCTGATCCCCGCCTGAAAGCCGAAAGGTTCACACCACATGAGTCGAGATCGGATCGCGCAGCAACGTCAGCTGTCGCGCCGGAACGTGTTGGCCGCCATGGGAATCGCTGGTGCGGCCGCAGCCACCCTGCCGGTGTTGTCGGCCTGCGGGGTCGGCGGCAAGGCCAGCGCGCCGAACGGGGCGTCGGAGGTGAGCGGTGGATTCGACTGGCGCAAGGCGGCCGGCTCGTCCATCAACATCCTGCAGACCCCGCACCCCTACCAGCAGTCGTATCAGCCGCTCCTCAAGGAGTTCACCGAACTCACCGGGATCACCGTCAACGTCGACCTGGTGCCCGAGGCCGACTACTTCACCAAACTCAACACCGAACTGGCCGGGGGCTCCGGTAAGCACGACGCGTTCATGCTCGGCGCCTACTTCATCTGGCAGTACGGCCCGCCGGGATGGATGGAGGACCTCGGCCCGTGGCTGCAGAACATTTCGGCCACCAGCGCGGAGTACGACTTCGAAGACATCTTCGACGGGTTGCGCACGTCCACCCGCTGGGATTTCACGCTCGGTAATCCGCTGGGCACCGGCGGCCAGTGGGCGATCCCGTGGGGCTTCGAGAACAACGTCGTCGCCTACAACAAGGCCTATTTCGACCAGCGGGGCATCACGAAGCTGCCCGACAACCTCGACGACTTCATCCAGCTCGCCGTCGACCTCACCGATCGCTCCGCCAACCGGTACGGCATCTCGACGCGCGGATCGAAGTCCTGGGCCACCATCCATCCCGGCTTCATGACGCAGTACACCCGCCAGGGCGCGGTCGACTACACGTTCAACGGCCGCGAACTCGTCGCGGAGATGGACAGCGACAAGGCGATCGAGTTCACCGAGAAGTGGATCGCCATGCAGCACGAGGCCGGGCCGACGTCGTGGACCACCTACGACTATCCCAACGCCACCGGCGATCTCGGTGACGGCAAGGCGATGATGGTTTTCGACGCCGACAGTGCGACGTATCCGAAGAACAAGCCGGGCGCGAGCAAGGAGGCAGGCAACCTCGGCTGGTACGCCGGCCCCGCCGGACCGGACGGCAACTACAAGACCAATCTGTGGACGTGGAGTTGGGCCATGAGTGCCAACTCCCGCAACAAGCTGCCGGCCTGGTTGTTCATCCAGTGGGCCACCGGCAAGGAGTCGATGAACAAGGCCGTCGAGGCGGGCAAGTACGCCGATCCAGTGCGTAAGTCGGTGTTCGACACCACGTTCACCCGCGTGGCCGCCGACCAGTTCGGTTATCTCGAGGCCTTCGAGACCGTGATCGGCGAGTCGAAGATCCAGTTCACACCGCAGAAGGCGTTCTTCGACACCACCCAGAACTGGGCGGTGGCGCTGCAGGACATCTACGGCGGGGACGACGCAGCCTCCCGGCTGCGCAGTCTGGCCAAGACCAACACCTCCAAGGTCAACCTCTAGGAGCTGTGTCCAATGAAAGAGCAGGGCCACCCATGACCACTCAGACCCCCAAGGCGCCGGAGACCTCACCCGAACACCCCGCGCAGGCGCCGGGCCGAACACTGCCCGAGGTGCCGACGTGGCGGCGCAAGCTGCGGCCGTACGTGCTGTCGATTCCCGCCCTGATCATCGTGATCGGGATCCTCTACCCGTTCTTCGTGGGCGCCTACTACGCATTCCTCAACTACGCCGCGGTCAACCCCGACCCGCACTTCATCTGGTTCCAGAACTTCACATCCGTTCTCGGCGACCAGATCTTCTGGGAGAGCGTCAAGGTCACCGGCGTCTTCGCCATCGCGGCCACCGCGGTCGAGACCGTGCTGGGCGTCGGCCTGGCACTGTTGCTCAACCGGTCCAGCATCATCGGCAAGGTCTTCGAGAAAGTGCTGATCCTGCCGCTCATGATCGCCCCGGTGATCGCCGGCGTGATCTGGAAGCTGATGTTCAACCCGCAGTTCGGCATCCTCAATCATGTTCTCGGGCTGGGTAACACGTTCGACTGGTTGTCCTCGGGCAACGCACTGTTCTCGGTGATCCTCGTCGACCTGTGGATCTTCACACCGTTCGTGGCGATTCTGGTGCTCGCCGGTATCCGGTCGCTGCCCAAGGAACCGTTCGAGGCGTCCGAGGTCGACGGCGCGAGCTGGTTCTACATGTTCCGCAAGCTGATGCTGCCGATGCTGTGGCCCTACATCCTCGTCGCGGTGATCTTCCGGTTCATGGACAACCTCAAGGTCTTCGACCACATCTACGTCCTCACCGCCGGCGGTCCCGGCGTCGCCACCCGAACCCTGCAGATCGGGGCGTTCGAGGATTCGATCATCAACCTGAACTACTCCCGGGGCAGCACCTACATGCTGCTGCTCTGGATCATCGTGTTCATCACCGCGCGCTACCTCGTCAGCGTGCTCGGCAAAGCGCAGCGCCGTGCTGCCGGAGCGGAGTCGTAACCATGAGCATGTTCAGCAGAGCCGAACTCGCGCCCGGACAGAAGCGGCTGTCGATCGGTTCGGTCGCGGCCGACGTGGGTCTGGTGTTCTGGTTCCTGTTCTCCCTGTTCCCGATCTTCTGGATGCTGATGCTCGCGCTGAAGAACGCCGAACAGCAGACCACCACGTACTTCTCGTTCAGCCCGACGTGGTCGAACTTCGCAACGGTGGTCTCCGACAAGGGCACTCAGATGACCAGCGTCGACTTCAAGGCGTCGCTGCTCACCAGCCTGATCAACTGCGGCGGTGCGGTGATCGTGTCGCTGGTGATCGGTATCCCGGCCGCGTACGCGGCGGGCCGCTGGCAGTACAAGGGCAGCAACGACTTGATGTTCCAGATGCTGTCCTTCCGGTTCGCGCCGGAGCTCATGGTGATCGTGCCGCTGTTCGTGATCTACAACCAGATCGGGTTGTTCGACACCAAGGTCGGCATGATCTGGGTGCTGCAGCTGGTGACGATGCCGCTGGTGGTGTGGATCCTGCGGTCCTACTTCCAGGATCTGCCGGAGGATCTCGAACAGGCCGCACTGCTCGACGGCTACACCCGCAAACGGGCCTTCATGATGGTGGCCCTGCCGATCGTGCGGCCCGGTATCGCCGCGGCCGCCCTGCTGGCGTTCATCTTCGCCTGGAACAACTACGTGTTCCCCCTCATCCTGGCCGACAGCAATGCCGGCACCGTCACCGTGGCGATCACGAAGTTCCTCGGCGGTGGCGGCCAGGCGTACTACAACCTCACGGCCGCCGCGGCGATCATCGCGGCCCTCCCGCCCCTGATCCTGGCGTTGACCATTCAGCGCTATCTGGTACGGGGCCTGTCATTCGGGGCGGTGAAAGCCTGATGGCCACGGTATCGGTTTCGGGTCTGCAGAAGACGTACGGCAAAGTCAGAGCGGTCGACGGGGTGACGGTCGACATCGCCAACGGCGAGTTCTTCGTCATCCTCGGGCCCAGCGGGGCGGGCAAGACCACCACGCTGAAGTCGGTGGCCGGCCTGGTCGACATCGACGCCGGGACGGTGCACATCGGCGGCCGCGACGTCACCCGTGTGGAGCCCTATCACCGCAACGTCGCGATGGCCTTCGAGAGCTACGCCCTGTACCCGCAGAAGACGGTCAGCGACAACCTCGCCTCGCCGTTGAAATCCGGTCGCACAGGGCGGTATTCGGAGGCTGAGCGCACCGAGCGCATCGACCAGGTGACCACCACTCTCGGGATCAACCATCTGCTCAAGCGGTTTCCCCGTGAGCTCTCGAATGGTCAGCGGCAGCGCGTGGCGCTGGGCCGGGTGCTGGTCCGGCCGGCCGACATCTACCTGCTCGACGAGCCGTTGAGCCATCTCGACGCGAAGCTGCGCGCCGCGATGCGCGCCGAGCTCAAACAACTCTCGGCGATGTCGGACACCACGACGCTGTACGTGACCCACGACTACCAGGAGGCGCTCGCGCTCGGCGACCGGATCGCGGTGATGCGCGAGGGACAGCTGGTGCAGATCGGCACCCCCGAGGAGATCTGGCGCCGCCCCGCTGACACGTTCGTCGCGCGGGCGCTGGGTCAGCCGGAGATCAACCTGCTCGACGGGGTGGTCGACGACAACAGGATCCGGCTCGGAGACGGCTCCTTCGACGTTCCCGTGCCGGCGGACGTCCGCTGCGAACGCGGCGACCGGGTGCGCGTGGGTCTGCGACCCAGCGAGATTCGGGTGGTACAAGACGGCACGGGCGATTCGGGACTACGCGGCAAGGTGGTGTTGGCCGAGCGCCTTGGTCGCAACATCGAACTGACGGTGGACGTCGGCGGCGTACCGCTGATCGTCCTCGCTTCGGGACGCGAGGGTGTCGGAGAGGGTGCACAGGTCGCGATGGCCGTCACTGCCTCCGACATCCACGTCTTCGCGGCCGGCGACGGTGACACGCCGAGGCTTTCGGCAGACAAGACACTGGAGGCGGCACAGTGACCACAGTTGAAGCCACGACGACCACGACCGCGCAGAGCCTGACCCTGAGCGAGCTGGTGAAGACCTACGCCTCGCGGGGTCGCGAGAGTGTCACCGCGGTCAAGGGCATCGACCTGGCCATCGAACCGGGCGAACTGGTCGCGCTGTTGGGCCCCTCCGGTTGCGGGAAGACCACGACGCTGCGGATGATCGCCGGGCTGGAAACCGTCACCAGCGGGTCCATCAGGATCGGCGACCGTGAGGTCTCGCGGTTGCCCGCCGCCAAGCGGGGAATCGGCGTCGGGTTCGAGAGCTACGCGCTGTATCCGCCGATGTCGGTGCGGGACAACCTGCTCTACGGACTGAAGGCGCGCAAGGTCAAAGGCGCTGAGCAGATGGTCGATTCGATCAGCCGGCGCCTCGAGATGGACGATCTGATGGACCTGCGTCCGGCAGGGCTGTCGAGCGGTCAGAAGCAGCGGGTGGCGCTGGCCCGCGCTCTCGTGCGCAATCCACCGGTGCTGCTGCTCGACGAACCGCTCAGCCACCTCGACGCGTCCGCCCGGCAGCGGGTGCGCCGCGAACTCAAGGTGCTGCAAAGGGAATTCGGATACACGACGATCGTGGTGACGCACGACCAGGTGGAGGCGCTGTCGCTGGCGGACCGGCTCGCGGTGATGGATGCGGGTGTGGTGCAGCAGTTCGGCACGCCTGACGAGGTCTTCGACGATCCGGCGAACCTGTTCGTCGCGCAGTTCGTGGGCGAGCCACAGATCAACGTGCTGCGTGGCGTGGCCCGCGTACGAGACGGCCGGGTCTCCGTGCACATCGGCGACGACGCGGGCAGTCTGGACACCGCGGCCACCGAGGTGACTGACGGCACCGCCGTCACCGTGGGCATCCGGCCACAGGACTGCGCGGTCACCGGTGACGCCGCGAGCGGAATCTCCACGACCGTCGCCTACTTCGAGCACCTCCTCGAGTTCGGCCTGGCGACCAGCACCGTCGCCGGAATGGAGGAGGGCATCGTGGTGCAGACACCCGCAGCCGAGACCTACGAACCCGAGCAGAAGGTCGTCGTCACCGCACCGCCGGAGCGGGTCTACCTGTTCGACGCCGGCACGGGGGAGCGCCTGCGATGACCAAGCTGTTCAACGACCCGGCGCGGTTCACCGAGGACATGCTCGTCGGCTTCCTCGACGCCAATTCCCGCTACGTGACCGGGGTTCCCGGCGGTGTGGTGCGCGCACACGCGACGCCTCCGGGCAAGGTGGCCGTCGTCATCGGTGGGGGATCCGGGCACTACCCGGCGTTCTGCGGCACTGTCGGTGCGGGCTTCGCCGACGGGGCGGTGGTGGGCAACATCTTCACCTCCCCGTCCACGGAGGAAGCCGCATCGGTCGCGCGCGCCGCCCACGGTGACTCCGGTGTCCTGCTCATCACCGGGAACTACGCCGGTGACGTGATGAACTTCGGTCTGGCGGTCGAGCAGTTACGCCAGGAGGGGATCGACGCGCACTACTTCGCGGTCACCGACGACATCGCCAGCGCGCCCAGGGGCGAGGAAGCCAAGAGACGGGGTATCGCAGGGGATTTCACCGTCTTCAAATGCGCATCCGCCGCCGCGGAGGAAGGCCTCGACATGGCCGGCGTGCTGCGCGTGGCCGAGGCGTCGAACGCGGCGACCCGCACCCTCGGTGTCGCGTTCGACGGCTGCACGCTGCCGGGCGCGGACCATCCGCTGTTCACGGTGCCAGAAGGCCAGATGGGCGTCGGACTCGGCATCCATGGTGAGCCCGGTGTCGCCGAGGAGTCGATGCCCACTGCGGCCGACCTGGCGGCGACGCTGGTGAACGGTGTGCTGGACGACAGGCCGGCGGCCACGGAGTCGACGCGCATCGCGGTCATCCTCAACGGTCTCGGCCGCACGAAGTACGAAGAGTTGTTCGTGGTGTGGGGCGAGGTGGCACGGTTGCTGCGGGAGCGCGGTCACGACATCGTCGAACCCGAGGTCGGTGAACTGGTCACCAGCCTCGACATGGCCGGCTGTTCGTTGACGGTCATGTGGCTCGACGACGAACTCGAACGGTACTGGCGTGCCCCCGCGGACACCCCGGCATATCGCAAAGGCGTTGCCGCCGTACAGGACTCCGGTGAGCGACGCACACAGGCCGATGCTCGTGCGGCTGCCGTAGCGCCCATCATCGATAAGGAGTCCGACGAGGACGGCCGCACCGGCGGGCGGACGGTCGCGGCGATGTTCGAGGCTCTGGCCACCACGCTCGCCGAGGCCGAAGACGAACTCGGCCGCATCGACGCGGTCGCCGGTGACGGTGACCACGGCCGCGGCATGGTGAAGGGGTCGGCCGCCGCGCGCGCCGCCGCGGCCGAAGCGGTCGAGAACGGCGCCGGACAGGGTTCGGTGCTCACCGCCGCAGGCAGGGAGTGGGCGGCCAAGGCGGGCGGCACCTCGGGCGTGCTCTGGGGGGCGATGCTGAACGCCATCGGGACTCGCCTCGGCGACACCGGCCGTCCCGATTCGGAGACCGTCGCCGCCGGGATGCGCGACGGCTACGACGCATTGGTCCGTCTCGGCGGCGCCGCCCCCGGCGACAAGACCATGCTCGACGCGCTGCTGCCGTTCGTCGAGGAACTCGAGCGGCGGGTGGCCGACGGGGAGCGCTGGGAGCAGGCCTGGGCGACGGCCGCGGAAACGGCGCACACCGCCGCGCGGGCCACCGCCGAGCTGCGGCCCAGGGTCGGCCGCGCCCGCCCATTGGCCGAACGCAGCATCGGCACACCCGACGCCGGCGCCACCTCACTCGCGATGTGTGCACGCACGGTCGCCGACAACCTCACCGTGAAAGGGAACAGTCCGCAATGACGTCCAAACTGCGCATCGTCGTCGGCTCCGACGACGCCGGATACGAGTACAAGGAAGCCCTCAAAGGGGACCTGAAGGCCGACGACCGGGTCGGCGAGGTCACCGACGTGGGGGTGGGCACCGACGAGGACACGGCCTACCCGCACATCGCGGTGGCGGCGGCCCGAATGGTCGCCGAAGGCAAGGCCGACCGTGCGCTGCTGGTGTGCGGGACGGGTCTCGGCGTGGCCATCAGCGCCAACAAGGTGCCGGGCATCCGCGCGGTCACCGCGCACGACAGCTTCTCGGTCGAACGGTCAGTGCTGTCCAACGACGCCCAGGTGCTGTGCCTCGGGCAGCGGGTCATCGGCCTCGAACTCGCGCGCCGACTGGCCCGCGAATGGCTGAACTACGAATTCGACCCGGCCGGCAAGTCGGCGGACAAGGTCGAGGCGATCTGCGGGTACGAACCCTCCACCGACTAGGGCCGACCGTCCGCGCCTTCAGTTGAAGGTCGACGGATCGGCGATCGCGAAACAACGCCGGGTGTTGGTCATGATCAGCACTTCGCGTACGGCGGTGGCGTCGATCTTCGGGAACTCGAACAGGCGGATGTCGTCTCGGTCGAGGGCCGCTCGTTCGGAGATGTCGACGCCGCCCCGGGTGCGCACCAACACGGTGACCACTGTGGAATCCTTCGCCCACACCGTCACCAGCACGCCGAGCCCCTCGGGCTCTCGGCCCCACGCCTGCGACGGGGGGCAGGCGGGGTCACCGTCGGCGTTCGGTGGCACGGCGGAGTCATTTGTGGCGATAGAGGCGTTGTGGCGGATCGGCGGTGCTTGCGGCCGTGCTGCTACCGACGCCGCGACAGTTCGCGGCTCGACCGTCTGGACGGTCGGTCCGGTGTCGGGCTGATAGGCGCCAAGACGGTACCCGCACCCGCTGACCGCCACTGCGGTCACAGCGACCATGATGGCCGCCTTTCCGATGTCCACGAGTCCCCCTCGCCGCCATCCCCAGCTCTTCGCGAGTACCCCTTTACCCACGCGTCAATCCACACATGGTCTCCCGCACCCGTGGCGCGACGCGCGTGATTCGGCAAATTGTCGTCAGTCGGTGACAAAAGCCGGATCTGCCACCAACTGCCGTCGGCGTGGCCGAAAAACCGTGGACGGAGAAGAATGCGGTGCCGTATCAATGGGGGGTGAGGACCACCGACGCTCGCACCGGTGTGGCGATGGCGGTGACGGCCATGCTGTCGGTGCAGCTGGGCGTTGCGGTGGCAGTCGGATTGATCGATCAGATCGGCGCCGAGGGTGCCGCCTGGCTCCGGCTGGCCTGGGCGGGTCTGCTGTTCCTGCTCTTCTTGCGCCCGAAGCGGGCGGGTTTCACGCGCCGGAGTCTCATCGCATGCGCGGCGCTGGGAGTGGTCACCGCGGCGATCACGCTGCTGTTCATGGCGGCACTGGGTCGAATACCGATGGGGACCGCCAGCGCGCTGGAGTTCCTCGGGCCGCTCGGTGTGGCGGTGGTGCAGGGGAGAGGGCTCGCACGGGTGGTGTGGCCGGGGCTGGCCGCGCTAGGCGTGGTGTTGATGACGCAACCGTGGGCGGGGACGGTCGATCCCGTCGGCGTGCTCTATGCACTCATCGCCGGGGTGTGCTGGGCCGTCTACATCGTGCTCACCCAGCGCGTCGGGGATCAGGTCGCCGGCGTCAACGGGCTGGCGGTGTCGATGCCCGTCGCCGGGTTGGTCGGCACGCTCGTCGCGGGTCCGATGGTGTTCGACCGGTTGACTCCGCAGCTGCTGCTCATCGGGCTCGGCCTGGCGATCATGCTGCCGATGTTCCCGTTCGCCCTCGAACTGCTCGCGTTGCGCCGCCTGAGCGCCGCCGCGTTCGGAACGCTGATGAGCCTCGAGCCGGCGTTCGCGTTGATCATCGGTTTCGTGGCGCTGCACCAGGTGCCGGGCCCGGCCTCGGTGATCGGCATCGTGTTCGTGGTCGCCGCAGGAATCGGCGCGGCCCGTGGGGGCGCGCGATCGACGCCCGTGCCGGCCGAGGTCGGCTGAGTATGCTGTTTCGCGCCGGGGGGCTACGCGTCGATCCGCTTGCGGCGGTACAGAGTTCCCACCGCCAGCAGGAGGAGGCTGGCCAGCAGGATCGCCGTGGCGATCACGTTGATCTGCGGGGGCACCGCCGCTTTGACGGCCGCGTTGACGTAGAGCGGGTAGGTCACGGTCGAACCGCTGACGAAGTAGGTGATGATGAAGTCGTCGAGCGACAGTGCGAACGAGAGCATCGCCGCGGCGACGATTCCGGGGACGATCAGCGGAAGCGTCACCTTGAAGAATGTCCGCGTCGGACTCGCCCCCAGGTCCATCGACGCATCCTCGAGTGTCCAGTCGAAGCCGCGGACCCGCGCACGCACCGTCATCGCGATGAAGCTCACCTCGAAGGCGATGTGCGCCAAGACGATCGTGACGTAACCGGTCGCCCAGCCGAGATCCAGGAACAGCACCAACAGGGAGGCGCCCATCACCACCTCGGGGGCGGTGAGCGGAAGCACCAGGAAGGTGTCGACCGCGCGCTGGCCCCGCCACCGTTGACGCACCAGCGCGATCGCGACGAGCGTACCGAGCACCAGCGCGATGAGTGTCGAGACCGCTGCGACGTTGAGGCTCAACTTCATGGCGTTGGTCAGCGCCGGATACTTGAACGGGTCGAGCCAGTTGTCGAGCGTGAAGCCCTGCCAGCTGTAGTTGAACTTGCCCTTCGGATCGTTGAACGAGAACAACACGATCACGAAGATGGGGATGAACAGGTACAGCAGCACCAGACCGGCGACGATCCGCAGGCTCCAGTCACCCCACTTGGGGGTGCCCTTCACGGTTTTCGGCTGCGGCGGCTGTTCGGCTGCGACGGCGACGGCGGCACCGGCCTGGGTGGTCATACGAGATCCTCCGTGCCCAGCGCCCGCGTGTAGAGCAGCACTCCGACCAGGATCGTGCCCATCAGGACCAGGCTCAGCGCGGCGGCCGCCGGATAATCCTTGACGACGAGGAACTGTTGCTGGATCACGTTGCCGATCATGGTGGTCTGGGTGCTGCCGAGGTATTCGGCGTTGATGAAATCGCCTGCGGCGGGGATGAACACCAGCAGGCTGCCCGCCAGCACACCGGGCAACGACAGCGGCAGGATCACCCTCGTGAAACCGCGGGGATTCGACGAGTACAGATCCTTCGACGCCTCGATGAGACGGGGATCGATCTTCTCGAGGCTGACGTAGAGCGGCAGGATCATGAAGATGATCCAGTTGTAGATCAGCCCGCCGATGACCGCCCAACTGGTGGACAGTAGTCGGCCGTCGCTCGGTAAGAGCCCGATGGCGCCGAGTGCGGTGACCACCCAACCGTCGTCGGCCAGAATGGTTTTCCACGCGATGGTGCGGATCAGGAACGTCACGAAGAACGGCAGGATCACCAGGCCGAGGATCAGGTTCTTGAACCGGCCGGCCTTGAACGCGATCACGTAGGCCAACGGATAGGCCAGCAGCAGACACACGATGGTCGCGACCAGCGCGTACCCGAAGGACCGCAGGATCGGATCCTGGTATCGGCTGAACGCCTCACCGTAGTTGGCGAAGTCCCACGAGAAGGTGAGGGTGGGCAGGAACACCGACCCGCTCGTCGACGACAGCGACGTGCGGGCCAGGGAGATCAGCGGCCACACGAAGAAGATTGCGAGATACGCCAGCGCGGGCAGGATCATCAGATACGGGGCGATCCTGCTGCGCTGCCGGCTACTGCTGGCGACGCCTGCCATGGGTCGGCGTCAGCCTCCGGTCACGGCGGCGTACATGGTGTTGTACTCCTGGGTCTGCTCGTCGGTCAGCGCCGCCCAGGACTTGAGGTTGTTCACCGTCGACTCGGGCGGATTGATGAGCGGGTTCGATGCGACCGTGGGGTCGATCTTGTTCAGCTCGTCGGTCATGTCGGAGAGCACCGGCACGAACTGGGTGAACGCGATCAGCTTCGCGTAGTTGGCCCGGTCGTAGACGTAGTCGATCCACGCCTCGGCCGCACTCTGGTTCTGGGTGGTGTAGGGGATCACCATGGTGTCGATGAACCAGGTGCCGCCGGCCTGGGGGACGATGAACTCCAGATCGGGGTTGTCGGCCTTCAGCTGCACCACATCGCCCGAATACGCCTGTGCGATGGCCACATTGCCGGCTGCCAGGTCGTCGGCGTAGTCGTTTCCGGTGAAGCGGCGGATCTGTCCCTTGTCCTTCTGCTCACGCACGAGATCGACCGCTTTCTGCACCGTCTCGGTGGAGGGGCGCTCCGGGGTGGCGCCCTGGGAGAGCATCACCATGCCGAGACCGTCCTGGGTGTCGGACAGCAGGCTGACCCGGCCCTTGAACGCCGGATCCCACAGATCCTCGATCGTGGTGATCTCGCGGCCGGTGGCGGCCCTGTTATAGGCGAGGCCGACCATTCCGGTCATGTAGGGTGCGGTGGCGTTGCGCCCCGGGTCGATCGCCGAGTTCAACAGGTCCGGCCGCAGATTCTTCTTGTTGGGCACCCGGTCGGCACGGATCTGGTTGAGCCATCCCAGACCATTGATGCGGGCGGCCATGAACTCGGTGGGGATGACCAGATCGGCGCCGATGTCCTGTTTCCGCGACAGCGGCTCTTTGACCTTGGCGAACCACTCTTCGTTGTCGTTGAAGTCTTCCTTGTAGTCCACGGTGACGCCGGACGCGGTCTGGAAGGCGGCGATGAATCCGTCGGCCATGTACAGCGGCCAGTTCGAGACCCTCACCGTTCCGCTGGCGGGGCCACCGTCGTCAGTGGTCGTCGTCTCCGAGCCACCGCTGTCCGACGATCCACAGGCGGCCAGGAACGAGGGGCCGAGCGCGAGTGCGGCGGCCGCGGCGGCGCCACCACCGAGGAATCGGCGCCGTGAGGTGCGGTTGGCGGCAAGGCGGGCGGCCAGATGCGGATCGAACTGATGAGCTGCGTCGCGGGGCATGACGTCTGTGCCTTTCGTGGGGTGGAGGGAAGGCAGAACGGGAACGAGGGTCAGGACTCGTCGAGCATCTCTTCGAGATCCTCGGTGGTCGGGATGTCGGCGGCGGGCAGCACCAGCGAGGCGTCGGGCGACCAGCACACGTGCACCTGGTCTCCGGGCCGCAGCATCGGCAGATGCTGCTCCGGGCCGACGTGCGCCACGATCGGGGAGTCGTCGGGAGCGGCCAGGGACAGACGCACTACCGGTCCCTGAAATGTCATGTCCCGCACGGTTGCCCGAACCGAGACGACGTCACCGACCGGGGGTTCCATCGACACCCGGAGGCGTTCGGGCCGCACCATCAGGGTGGCGTGCCCGCCCGGCTCGATGGCCGTGTCTCCCGGCCTGGCCCTGAGTGTGGAGCCCAGGACGTCGACCTCCACATAGTCACCGCTGGGACGACCGGTCTGGCGACCCGCCCAGAGGTTGGCCTGTCCGATGAAGCTGGCCACGAACACCGTCGCGGGACGGTCGTAGATGTCGGTCGGGGTGCCGATCTGCTCGACGTTGCCCGCGTTCATGACCGCGATGCGGTCACTCATCGTCAACGCCTCCTCCTGATCGTGGGTGACGTAGATGAAGGTGATGCCCACCTCGCGCTGGATGCGTTTGAGTTCGAACTGCATCGCGTGGCGCAGTTTGAGGTCGAGTGCGCCGAGGGGCTCGTCGAGAAGCAGTGCGCTGGGGTAGTTCACGAGCGCCCGGGCAAGGGCCACCCGCTGCTGCTGACCACCCGAGAGCTGCCCGGGCCTGCGTTTGGCGAAGTCGGTGAGGCGGACCACTTCGAGCATTTCGTCGACGCGACGCTTGACCTCGCCTTTGTCTTTCTTGAGGCTGCGCGGCCCGTACGCGACGTTGTCCCACACGTTCATGTGCGGAAACAGGGCGTAGTGCTGGAACACCGTGTTGACGTTGCGCTTGTGCGGGGGGACGCGCGATACGTCGGTCCCCTTCAGACGGATCGCGCCCGACGTCGGGGTCTCGAAACCGGCGATCATCCGCAGCGTCGTGGTCTTGCCGCAGCCCGACGGCCCCAGCATCGAGAAGAACTCACCCGAGGCGATGGAGAAGTCGGCGTCGGCGACGGCGACGTAGTCGGCGAACCGCTTCGTCACGTGGTCGATCTCGATGACCGGACCGCCCTTCGCGGGGGCAGGGCCGCCGGCGGACTGGTTCACCGGGGTGGTGCGTGTGCCGGTCAGAAAGCAACCTCCTCAGATCCAGCCCTGCGGACTGTGGGTAAACAATCGCCGATCCGGACACCCTTCGCAAGTGATTCCGCAACGATTTAACATTTCTACAATGGAATCCCTCATTTTGAGGGGGTTCCAGCAGAAGAATCCGCGCCTTGGCGAACGCTGGCCAGCCGGTCCGCGCGAAGCGGCCGACGGGGTGTGAGTGCTTTGATGGGCATGATCAGTCTCGCAGTGTGACCAGCGTCGCGCCCGGAATCTCCGCAGGTCGTTTACCTCGCGGCGGGGGCAGGGTAAGGAGAGTGCATGGCATCGGTCGACGTGGCGGTCTCCTCAGACCTCACCCCCGAACGCGCGTGGGAGCTGGCTTCCAACCTCCGACGCTTCGACGAGTGGCTGACCATCTTCGGCGGATGGCGCGGCGAGGTCCCGGCAGAGATCGAGGTCGGCACCTGCGTGTCGTCCCAGATCAAGGTCAAGGGTTTCCGCAACACCATCCACTGGCGGGTGACGCGCTATGACGAGCCCAAGGAGATCGAACTCATCGGGACCGGGTTCCCGGCGATCTGCATCGCGCTCTCCCTGCACGTCCAGGAAGAGAAGGTGGGCACGAATTTCCGGGTGGTCGCCGACCTGTCCGGCGGGCTGCTCAACACCCGGGTCGGCGGGCTGGTGGCCAGGGTGATCGAATCCGACGTCCGCAAATCGGTGACCAACCTCGCATCGTTGCACTAACCCCACTCGTGGTTCATCGCGCGCGAGTGCGTCAGGGCATCGGGATCGACCTCCCGCTGACGCGGCCGGGTGAGCGCTATCAAGACCAGCGCGAGCGCCGCGGTGACGGCGCCGGCGACGAACACGACCACGAAACTGCTTTCCATCGGCACCCCGGTACCAGGCGCGGACCGGCCGAGCAGCACCGCCACCACCGCGGCGGCCATGGAACCGCCGACCGTCCGCGCGATCGCGTTCATCCCGGTGGCCACACCAGTTTCTCCGGCGTCGACCTCCGCCACGACCAGCGCAGGTAGCGCGCCGTAGCCGAGGCTGATGTAGGTGTTGGCCAGGATGCCCCCCACGATGATCTGCCAGCGCTGGTCATGGGCCACCGCGAGCAGGACGAACCCGAGGACGCCGGCCATCGCGGCCGCGACCAGTACCCGGCGCGCGCCGTACCGGTCGATGAAGCGGCCGCTGACCAGCGCGACGGCGAAACCGGTCAGGGCGCCCGGCAGAAGGAAGATCACGCTCGACTCCAGCACGGTGGCGCCGAAGCCGTAGCCCGCCCCTGACCGCGGGACCTGTACGAACTGGGTGAGTCCGAGGAAGACGAAGTACAGACCCATGCCCACGAAGACGGTCGCGAGGTTGGTCAGCAGCATCGCAGGGCGGGTCAGCATGCGCGTCGACACCAGCGGATGCTCGCGCCGGTTCTCCCACAGCCACCACGCGCCGAGCACCGCCACACCGCCGAGCGCGCATGCCAGCGTCCAGCCCGAGAACCATCCCCACCCGTTGCCCTGCGTGATGGCGAGAAGCACCGCCGACAATCCCACCGCCAGCCCGACCGCACCCAGCCAGTCGATCGACCCGGCGGAACGGCTCCGGCGGGCGGGCACCAGGAACACCACGATGGCGAGAACGACGACCGTGAACGCGGTGGTCAGCCAGAACACCCGGTGGTAGTCGGCATCCCCGCTCATCAGCAGGCCGACGACGACCAGGCCGACACCGCCGCCGAAGCCGAGCGTGCCTGACATCACCGCCATCGCGCCCGGCAGCCGTCCGGGGGGCAGCTCCTCCCGCAACACCGCCACACTGATGGGATAGAGCGCGTATGACGCGCCCTGCAGCACCCGCGCGACGATCAGCAACGCCAACGACGAGGTCACCGCAGCGAGCACTGATCCGATCAGCACCACGATCAGCACACCGAGGAGTACGCGCTTCTTGCTGTACATGTCCGCGAGGCGACCGAGCAGTGGTGTTGCCGCGATGGCGGCCAAGAGATTGGCGGTGACGGCCCAGCTCACCGCGACCGCCGAGGCGCCGAGCTGGCTGCCGATGACGCCGAGCACCGGGACCACCGCGGTCTGCAGGACAGCGACGGTCAGTACGACCACGCTCAGGCCGCTCACCAACACTCCCGGCCGCACGGCGGCAGGTGACCGCATGACCCCCACCCTGCCCACACCCGCTCCGATCGTTAGCTCATCTCGACGTCAATGACGCTAGCCCAACCGCCGGACCGGGCGACCGGTGACGCGACCGTGACGCGGCGGTTCGGCGACCGCGGGGCGGGGTACGTGATCTTGACTCGTAGAAAGGGAATCCATGCGTGCTTCCACTCTCGCCAAGACCGCCGGCACGGTGTTCGCCACCGGCGCGCTCGGCGGCCTCGCCAGCCGACCCGGGCCCTCGCTGTGGTACGCCACGCTGAAGAAGCCCAGTTTCCAGCCGCCGAGCCAGGCCTTCGGAATCGTCTGGCCGGTGCTCTACGCCGACATCGCCGCCGTCTCGGCATCGGCGATCGACCACTACAACGACACCGGGCAGCCGGAGAAGGCGCGGGCCTACACCACGGCGCTGGTCGCCAACCTGATCCTCAACGGCAGCTGGACATGGCTGTTCTTCAACCGTCACCAGTTGGGGTTGTCGGCGATCGCGGCGGGTGCGCTCGCCGCGAGCAGCGCTGATCTGACCCGCCGCGCCGTCGAGGCGCAGGGCGCGCAGGCGGCGCCGCTCGGCCTGTATCCGCTGTGGTGCGGATTCGCGACCGCGCTGTCCTCGCGCATCTGGTGGCTGAATCGATGACGGACCTGGCGGCGCGCCGGATAGCGAAGACGAAAACCGACGAGAACGAGCGGCAGCGCTTCGCCGACCGGGCGCTCGGGCTGCTCGAGGATGCGGTCTACTGGGCGATCGCGGTCGTGCTCGTGATCTGTTCGGTCGCGCTGCTGGTGGCGCAGTTCAACACCATGCTGCGGCTGCGGAACTCGCCGGCATCGACCGTCATGCTCGAAGTGCTCGACGGGTTGTTGCTGATCTTCATCTTCGTGGAACTGCTCTACGCCGTCCGCTCGTGTCTGCGGTCGCACGAGATCGTCGCCGAACCGTTTCTCATCGTCGGGATCCTGGCCGGCATAAAGGAGATCGTGGTGCTCTCCGTGGAAGCCGCCACGCTGCTGGAGAAGGGACCTGAGTTCGCCAGGGCAGTCGTCGAGATCGGCGTCCTCGGTGGGGTGGTACTCGTGTTGGCCTTGGCGGCGTTCGTTCTACGTGAGCGGCGTCGAGACACCGACGATGCCGGCGAAGACGCCGCTGACAACAAGGACGGACTCGCCGTGACGTAGCGCTCAGCCCGCGGCCAGCACCGAGAGCACGTGTTCGGTGAAGCCGGTGGTGGTCGCGGCGCCGCCGAGGTCGGCGGTGTGGACACCGTCATCGAGGCTGCGCCGCACCGCATCCCGTATCGACGACGCGGCCTCCGCCAACGCCGCACGACCGTGTTTGTTCGCCAGCCATTCGAGCAGCATCGCCGTGGACAGGATCATCGCGACCGGGTTGGCAGTGTTTCTGCCCGCGAGGTCCGGTGCGGAACCGTGAGCGGCCTGGGCCATCGCCTTGCTGTCTGAGAGGTTGATCGACGGCGCCATCCCCAGCGAACCGGCAAGCTGCCCAGTGAGGTCGGACAGGATGTCGCCGAACATGTTCTCGGCGACGATGACGTCGAACTCGGCGGGACGGGCCACCAGTAAAGCGGCGAGCGCGTCGATGTGTTCGAGCCGGACCGTCACCTCGGGATACTGTTCGCCGATTCGCACACAGCTGTCGCGGAACAACCCGGTGGTCTTGGACAGCACGTTGGCCTTGTGGGCGACGGTGACCGAGCGGCGCCGGGTGCGTGCGAGCCGAAAGGCTTGGTGCGCAATGCGTTCACATGCTTCCCGCGTGAACACCGCGATGGCCATCGCGACGTCTGCGGTGGGCATGAACTCGCCGGCGCCGTCGTACATGTTCCGGTCGGAGTAGAACCCCTCGGTGTTCTCGCGGACCACGACGGCGTCGAGTGCGGGGCACACCGCCGGGATCGTGTCGCTCAACCGGCGGGCCGGTCGGATGTTGGCGTACAGCCCGTAACGCTTGCGGATGGTGCCGCCGGGCGAGAGCTCGTCGCGGAACGGCGCGGGATAGCTCGCGTTGTCGTGCGGACCGAGCACCCACGCGTCGAGGCGGTCGAGTTCGTCGAGGGTGTGTTGCGGCAACGGGGTGCCGTCGCTGGTGATGGCCTCGCTGCCCATTCGCAGCCGCCGCCAGTCCACGGGTACCGACACCGCCGCCAATGCTCGTTCGCTGATCTGCACTGTCGCCGAGACGATCTCGGGTCCGATGCCGTCACCGGCCAGCACCCCCAGCCGCAAAGGATGCTCCACTGACATACGGGTACGGCACCTTTCTGATCGGGTTGACCTTCAGTGTGCCGTACCGGCTCGGGTGTCAGTAGCGGGTGAGCACCTGGCGGTCACCGACCGGCGCGTCCAGGGGGATATCGGTGGCGCCGAGCACGGCCTTGGCTGTGCACATGCGATCGACCGCTTCGGGAAGAAGGCCCGACTGCAGTTCGACGGTAACGGCGTCGGCGGTCTCTGTGGTGACCGCCCGGACGCCGTGACACGCGGGAGTGCCCGCGAGGAAGTAGACGCGGATCCCGGTGGCGCTGTCGAGCGGGCTCCACGTGTCGAAGGCGAGGGGTTCGGTGTGCACGATGTCCGAGCGCCCGGTGAACAGGACTTCGGTCGAACTCAGTGGCCGCTCAACGGGTTCGGCGGTGCTCGGCGCAGCCGAGGCGACTCCCGGTGCGAATCCGATGCTGAACAGTGAGGACGCCACGGCGGCGAACAGGGCAACCCGCATGGCGCGACAGTACGGGCGCCGATGTCCGGGGGGAGTGCGACCGGCGGGCGTGCCACGTCACGATTCCGCCACGGTTGGGTCACCGGTTCTGCACGCGGGATCTGTTGTGCTCCGGGTCTTTAGCGCCGCGGCAGGATCAGTCGCGCGACCAGACGGCGACGAATCCGTGCGGAATGCCGGTGTGGCGGGAGATGAGCTCACGGGCCGCCATCTCCGCATCGGCGCGATCGCGGCGGTGGGCCACGGCGTTGAGCTCGGGGACCGTCACGGTGCACCCGGTCGCGTCTTGGGTCACGACGATCTCGAAGGCCTGTCCCGCCATGGGTGGGAGGGTCCGGTGACGTGCGCCGCGGGAGATCGTCCGACGGCGGCATCCGTGGCTGCTACGAATCGTGGCAGGCATGTTCGTGGGCTTTCTGCAGCGGGGATCGGGCCGTCGGCCAATGTACTGCCCGGCGGGATCCTGCGCCAAATCGCCGTACCTGCAGCGTTGATCACTGCTCAAACGGTCAGAACGGGCTGCTGTTCTGCTGCCACTTGGCCTCCTCGGGGCGAGGCCCGAATCGGCGAGCGTAGTCGTCGTGGATGTGCTGGTCCTTCTTCCGCTGGATCACGTCGACCAGCTTGGGGTCCAGGTTGTGTTGCGCCAACCGGTGGCGGCGCCACACCTTGTTCAGCGCGAGCGCCATCAGCAGCGCCCAGATGTAGATCGGGGCCGTCATCTCGAGACGCACGTAGAAGGACGTGGGAAGGAGCCAGAAGGGAGCGAGTATGAGCAGCGGCGGAATCGCCATCCGGATCATGTGCCGGCGAACAGCCCCCTGACCGGCCAGGTCCTCGGCGACCCACCTGTTCATCGAGGCGGGCAGACGCCGCCCGTAGGCGTAGGTGATGCGCTGGAAGAAGGAGGGGTGGGCGTCGTCGGCCATGGTGGCTCCTGTGGGTCGTGGGGTAGTCAAAGGTCGAGTGCGCCGGCCGCCTGAGCGGCAGTGTTGATGCGGGTCAGGCAGCGGTGCAACTCTTCGAGTTCAGCGAGATCGCCACCCAGGCGGGCGACAACGGCCGGGGGTATCGCCAGCGCCCGTTCCCGGAGCGCGATCCCGGCGTCGGTCAGTTCGACGTTCGTGGAACGCTCGTCGACGGTGCTTCTCGTGCGGGTGATCAGACCGAGGGTCTCCAAGCGTTTGAGCATGGGGGAGAGCGTCGCCGAATCGAGTTGCAGCGCATTGGCGATCTGCTTGACCGACAGTGCGGAGGACTCCGACGTCGTCTTTCGGTGATCCCACAGTGCCAGCATCACCAGGTACTGCGGGTGTGTCAGCCCGAGTGGCTCGAGCAACGGGCGGTAGACGCCCAGGACAGCCCGGTTGGCGACCGCCAGCGCGAAACAGACCTGGCGCTCCAGGGCGAGCGGATCCAGGTCCGTGGCGGTCGTCGACATGATTGCATCGTACCCTAATTGTTAGGGCGATAGTAATATGTTAGTGGTCACACAGCCCCGCCCGCCCATCGGTGACGAGCACTATCATTTCTCTCGAACGACGGCCTTCGGCGGAGGTGAGACAGCTGGCGGGTTCCTTTCCCGATGTCGCCACGATCGAGCGCGCCTTCGACACTGCCGCGCGTGCACCCTCGGCGCAGAACGCGCAGCCCTGGCGGTGGCGTGTCACCCCGGGCGGCGTCGATCTCTACGCGGATTGGAGTCGCCGACTGGGCGACAGGGACAATGACCGCCGCGACGTGCTGCTCAGCTGCGGAGCCGTCCTGCATCACTGTGCGGTGGCGTTGGCGGCCAACGGGTGGGCTCCGCGGGTACGCCGGTTCCCCGAACGAGACGACGCTGATCACCTGGCGCTGATCGAGCTGATCGAGGCAGCGCCGAGGCCGGCCGATACCGAACTGGCTTCGGCCATCGATCGGCGTCGGGCCGACCGCCGGCCCTACCGGCCGGATTCACTTCCGGCGGGGTCTCTGGAGTTGTTGCACGTACGCGCGGAGCGTGACGGTCTCCGGTTCGGTGTGGTCCCGAAGGCCAACTGGGGCAGGTCGTCCGAGGGCGACGTCGTGCTGCAGTACAGCGGGCCGGCCGACGTGCCGGCCGATGACGCGGTGTTGTTGGTGCTCGGTACTGAGATCGACGACGACCTGATGCGGGTGCGTGCCGGCGAGACGATGAGCGACATCGTGCTCGCGGCCACGTCGATGGGATTGGCGACCTGTCCGCTGACGACGCCACTGAGCGATACGCGCAGTCGTCTGTCGCTGGCGTGCGAGGTCTTCGACGGCGAGGCGTATCCGCAGGTGCTCATCCGCGTGGGCTGGGCACCTGATGACGGCGATCCGCCGCCGGCGCTCGGTCGTCGCTCGGTGGACGAGACCACGGTCTGGATGCTGTGAATCAGTCAGCCGGGTGGTTCCACGGCGAATCTGCCAGGGTTGCCGGCGAGGGAAGCCGCGACTCTGCAAGTGGGGGAACAGCTTTGAGAATCGGGTTGCGGTCGAGCCGCGCTCCTGCGGTCCGCCCGCGGCCCCAGCCGATCATTTCGCGATACCCGCCAAGCAGACCGGCGCGGGCCACCGCGTCCTCGTCGGCGTGCGGGCTGTCCGCGCCGACCGGCGCCGACACGGGGGAGACGTACAACGCATCGACGGGGCAGTACGCCTCACACATGAAGCAGGTCTGGCAGTCCGACTGGCGGGCGATCACCGGAATGCCGTCCTCGCCGCGTTCGAAGACGTCGGTGGGGCAGACCTTGACGCACACATCGCAGGCGATGCACGCGGTGGCGCTGACGATTTCGATCATGCCACCGCCTCCGACGACATGAGTTGCGGCGACGCGGGATCGGTGGCGGTCCACACCGAGTCGAGCCCGCCGACCAGGATTCGGTGACTCAGCCGGTGATCGATATCGGGCATGTCCTCTCGGCGGTGCAGGCCCCGGGTTTCGGTGCGCGCGAGCGAGGCTGCGGTGATCCAACGTGCTGCGGCGACCATAGCGGTGGCCTGCCGCGGCTTGTAGGCTTCCCGCGCCGGCACCGGTGCCAGCCCGCCGGCGATCTCACGCCACAACCGGTCGAGCGCCTCGGCGGATTCGGTCAGTCTCTCCCGCGATTTGAGGTGACTGCGCAGTGGCGGCAGGACGTGGTCCTGTGCGGCGCGCACCACTTCGTCGACGGTCGGCGCGCCGGCCGGGCCCGGCCTCAGGCCGACGTGGTCGCTCTGCGCAGAATCACCTGCCGCGCGCCTGCGACTGAACTCCGCCGCGCCGCGCCCCGCGAAGGCGCCCGAGGCGATCGCCCACGACCCGTTGTGGCTGCCGCCCCCGCTGATCGAACCGGTGATGAGTTCCCTCGTCGCCGCGTCACCCGCGGCGAACAGGCCGGGCACTGTGGTCGCGCAGTCTGGTGCGGTCAACCGCAGGCCCCCGGTGCCGCGGACGGAACCCTCGTAGACCATCCGCACGGGGTAGGCCGTGACGAACGGATCGATACCGGCCTTGTCGAGGGGAAGGAAGTAGTTGGGCTGGGCATCGCGCATGGTCTGCCGGATGTGCTCGGGTGCGCGGTCGAGCCTGGCGAACACCCGATGTCCGTGCGTCAGCGCCCATTGCGCGTCCTTACGTCCACCCAGGCCGCGTTCGGTGGAGAACGGGCGGCCGTGTTCGTCGTAGAAACTGGCCCACTGCAGCATTCGACCCTTGGTGTGAATGCCCCACTCCGGAGCCAGCGCGTAGGCGGTGCAGAACTCCATACCCGACAACTCGGCACCCACCTCGGCGGCCATCAACAACCCGTCACCGGTGTTGACGTTGGTGCCGAACGTCCCGGACAGGAACGCGGTGCCGCCGGTGGCCAGAACCACCGAACCGGCCGAGATACGCCACGGCCGCCCGCCCTCCTGCCGCGCAATCCCGGTTGCCCCGTTGACGACTCCCTCCGCATCGGAGGTGAGCGCGGTGGCCGGATGATGGTCGAGGATGCGAACGCCGCTGCGGTGCGCTTTCCGGCGCATCCGCCGCATGTACTCGGGACCCTGCAGGCTGCTGCGCAGCTGCCGGCCGTCGTCTCCCACCGGGAACGGATAGCCCCACTGTGCGAGCTCGTCGATCCGGTCCCACGACGCGGACAGCACCTGCAGCATCCAGTCGGCGTCGGTCAGGCCACCCGCGGCGGCCTCACGTTCGCGCACGGATTCCTCCCGACGAGGGCCGGGCGGGATCAGCCACAGATTGTTCCCGCCCGCGGCGGTCGCGCCGCTCGTGCCGCAATAACCCTTGTCCACCAACGCTACCCGGCTACCGGTCTCGGCGGCCGCGATCGCGGCCCAGGTGGCCGCAGGGCCGCCGCCGATCACCAGGACGTCAGTGCTGTGCACTCCGACGTCACCGGCTGTTGTCATGCCCGACCTCCTCCCGGACACCCAGTTCGGCGAGCAGGACGCGGCGCAGATCGTCGAAACCCTCGTCGCCACGGCTGCGCGGGAACGGCAGACCCACACGGCGGTCCAACGAGACCTTGCCCTCGGAGAGCACCACGACCCGGTCGGCCAGCAGGATCGCCTCGTCGACGTCGTGTGTGACGTGCAGGACGGCCATCTTCCGACGCGCCCAGAGGTCGTGCAGCAGGCGGTACATCTTGAGCCGGGTCAGGGCGTCAAGCGCACCGAAGGGTTCGTCGAGCAGGAGAAGGTCGGGCTCGCGCACCAGCGCTCTGGCCAGTGCAACCCGTTGCGCCTCACCGCCGGACAGCGACAGTGGCCACGAACGGGCCTTGTCGGCCAACCCCACTTCGTCCAGGGCGGCTTGTCCGCGGGCGGCCCGACTGGGTGCGTCGGGGCCGGCGTCGCGGAGCGCAAAGGTGACGTTGGCCAGGGCGCGACGCCAGGGCAGCAGGCGGGGACTCTGGAAGACCACCGCGCGGGACCGGGGCACCACCACCGAACCGTCGGCCTGGTTGTCGAGACCGGCCAGAATCCGCAACAGCGTGCTCTTGCCCGATCCCGACCGGCCCAGCATCGCGACGAACTCGCCGTCGGCGATGTCCAGGTCGAGGTCGTCGAGCACCTGCTGCACATCGAATGCGCGCCGCAGGCCACGCACCGTCACCACCTGCGCGCTCATACTGCGCCTTCGAAACCGGCGAAGCCGTTGCGCCAGGACAGCAACAGCCGTTCCAGGAGTCGCACCAGCGAGTAGGACGCCAGGCCGGCCACCGCATAGATCACGATCACCAGGAGGGAGACGTCGAACTGCAGATTGGTTTGTGCGCGCGACATCAAGAAGCCGATGCCTTCCGTGGTGTTGATCATCTCGGCGAAGATCAAGCTCAGCCATGCGCTGGACAGTCCAAGGCGAAGGCCCACAAGGAAGTTCGGCATCGCACCCGGCAGGATCACCTGTGTGATCAACGTGGACCGGCGAGCCTCGAGCGTCTGGGCCATCTCCACCAGCTGTTGGTCCACGCCGCGGATGCCGGAGTAGGTGTTGATGTAGATGGCGATCGCGACGCCGAGGGTGATGAGCACGATCTTGGGACCTTCGCCGATGCCCATCCAGATGATGAGCAGCGGCGTGAGCGCGAAGTTCGGCACGGCTTTGAGGATCTGCATGGTCCAGTCGAGCAGGTCCTCACCGGTGCGGGTCAGGCCGGCCAGCACCGCCAGTGACACACCGAGGAGGATCCCCAGAACGGTGCCGGTCAGCACCCGGGTCGCCGAGGCTCCGACATGTAGGGCGAGTTGGCCGTCTGTCAGCAGTCGCCACGCGGTGGCGGCGACGTGAGCCGGAGGTGGAAACAGGTCGGCGTTGAGCAGTCCGGTGGCGGAACCGATTGCCCACGCCGCCAGGATCAGCACCGGACTCATCATGCGGCGCACCGGGCGCGGAATCCGCGCCCAGACGCTGCGTCGACGGCGGTGCCCAGCGACGACGTCGATCAGTTCTGGCGTGACGGCGCCGGGACGTACCGCTGGAACGACGGCGGTCACGACTGCGCACCGGCCCATTCACGTACCGAGTACTGGTTCTCCAGGGAGCCGTCGGCGTTGAGGAACTCGTAGGCGGCCTGGAGTTGGTCGACGCCCTGCTCGGGGAATGGTTCGGTGTTGAACTCGTCGGCCTGCGTTGACTCCTTCACGAATTCGAGCTGGGTTCCGTCGGTCTGGGCCACCCAGGCGAGGTAGTCGTCGAAGTTCTCGGTGATGTCGCGGTTGACCGCGGTGACCGCGTGACGCCAGGTGTCGGCGAAGTCGGGGTGCCCGTCGGTGAATGTCGAGAGTGCGATGTTGGTGCCCGTGCTACCGAGCCCGTGTCTGGACAAGCTGTCAATGATCGGGAATCCCTTGTGTTGCAGCTCAATAGCGCTCGACCCTGTCACGACGGTGGCGTCGATCTGGCCCGAGCTCAGGCCGGCGATGGATTCAGGGGTGGGTACATCGCGAACCTGGATCTTTCCGGTGAGTCCGGCCGCGTCGATCAGCTGCTTTGCTGCGCGGTCCCGGATGGTGCCCTGAGGCGCTGTGACGGATTTGCCGACCAGCCCCTGGATGTCAGTCGGTCCGCCTTTGGCGCCCACCAGCCAGGCGTCGCTGTTGATCGAATCAAGGGCCAGTAGAACAACTTTGGGATCTCTGCTGCGCGCACGCAGGGCGGGGTTGTCGCCGATGGCGGCGACGTCGATCGCGCCGGCGAACAGTGCCGATGCGACGTCGCTGCCGGACTGGAAGAACGAGTACTCGATTTTGTCGACGCCGGCGTCCTTGAGCTGTTCGGTGAGGATGCCCTGTTTGTCGCCCCAGCCGAGCGACCCGGCGGGAGTGCCGGTCGGAGATGTTGCGCCGATGCGCAGCGTGTAACCGCCTGCACCGTCGTCATTACTGCCGCAGGCGATGGCCGAGGCGAAGACGGCAAGGGTCAGGGCTGTGCGCAGGAGAGGGCGAAGCATGGGTGAGCCTCCGAGAGGGGTCTTTCCGTGGCGGGTCACGGATCCACCTCAGTAGATGTCGACTTTCCGGTAGATGCGACGGTTCGGATCAGTCTGACCGGAAGGGAGCGATTTCGTCACCGTGACGCAATGTGTTGTAGCGGCCCGACTCTCGGGGGAGCGGGCCGACATGCTTCCCGGGTGTCGCGTGGCCGGCTGTCCGCAGGCCCATATCGTGTTGCCCGACTATGCGCGACAGCGCCGCGACTATCGCCGCCTGGGGTTCGTTGTCCGGTATCGCGGCTGTGCGGCTCCACTGGTATCACAGCCGTGAACTTGTCAGGCGCTGTGAACTGCCGCCGGAGCCTTTCGAGGTGGCGAGGAGGACTCGAGTGATCGGGCGTTCAGTCACCGGGGTATCGGCGTGCCTCATCGGCTCGGCCGTCGGAAAGTGGAGGGGACTCATGAAGTGAGCCTCTGATATTGGGCGGCGGGGCTGGATACCGCCGGTCGGGTTCAGGATAAATGAAGTCGTCGGGGAAGTGAATATGGGCACGGCGTATGGTGTCGGTGCCCGCTTCCGACAGCCCCGATGTGCCCCGGAGCGAGGTCGACTGCGTCGGTCTACTCGATGGCGGGGGCAATCGCCACGATGACTGGAATCGACTGCTTACGTGCTCTGGGTGCTGGCGCCCGCCACTTCGAAAGAGTCGATGGTGGTCGGCGTGATGCGCAGTACGGCCGCGCTGGGGATGTCGTAGAAGACCCCGATCACGTCGAGCGCGCCTTGGCGATGCGCATCTTTCACGAGCGGGTGAGTTGTCAACGTCCCGACCTGCAGGGCGACGTTCACCATGCTCAGCTGGTCGACAACACCGAAGCCAGCCGTAGCCACGGCCCGCGCGATCGGGTGATTCCCCCCGTCGAATGCCGCAAGGGCGGGATCTCCATTGGACAGCCAGGTGGACAGGTGTTTCTCACCAGCGCTGCGTGCCCCCTCGCCAGCCAGTAGCGTGTGCATCGCCCCACAACTGGAGTGTCCGCACACGACGATCGACGAGACGTCGAGCTTCTCGACGGCGAAGGCGATTGCCGCCTCGATTGAGGCGTCCCGCTGGTCCGCGGGGACCAGGTTGCCGACGTTGCGCACTGTGAACAGATCTCCGGGTCCACTACTGGTGATGACATTGGGTAAGACGCGGGAGTCGGTGCAGGTGATGAACAAGCTCTCCGGCCGCTGCACATGCGCCAGCTTCGCCAAGTGTGGCCGCATGTGCTGTGCCGTCCGGCGCTGATAGACCGCAAGGCCGCTCAGCACCGTAGGTGAATCGCTCCGGTCGCCGCCACAATTGGCACCCTCACGCTGCCACGAACTCCACGGCATGACGCCGGAACGGGCGTCGATGGCCTGGATGTCGCGGGAGGGAGGACCATCGAGTGCGCTATCCATCTCAACCGAGCCGAGATGGCGGATGTGGACCGTGCCGCCGGTCGCACAGTGCTGGCGCCGCCAGTCGTCGATTGCTTCACGGGCTGCATTGTCAATGAAGTCGACCGAAAGCTCAACTGTCGCGTCGGCTCTCGGCGGTACCGACGTCAGCACGCTGGTGAGGCGCGGTAACGACAAGAAGCTGCAGGAACCTTCGATGACGACCCGCCAGCTACCGTCGTCGATGGGTTCGGCCACGATCCGTGCACGCACCACCCGCCACACTGTCAGTGCGATGGACAACGCGAGACCGGTCAGCACGCCTTCCAGCAGGTTGGAGAAGACGACGCCCAAGACCGTCACGACGTACACCGCGATGTCTCCTGTGCGCCTGGCAGTTTCGATGTGGGCCCGTTTGACCAGCTGGAACCCGATGACGATCAGCAGGCCTGCCAGCGCGGCCATGGGAATTCGTTCGGCAAGTCCAGCGAAGGGCAGCGCGAAAATCAGTACCCAGATGCCGTGCATGATGGCAGAGGCGCTGGACCTCGCACCCGCGCTCACGTTGGCAGTACTGCGCACAATGACACCGGTGACAGGAAGGCCGCCAATGGTGCCCGAGGCGATATTGGCCGTTCCCTGACCGATGAGCTCGCGATCGAAGTTGGTGCGTGGGCCGTTTTGCATCCGATCGACCGACACCGCTGACAGCAGACTCTCGATACTCGCGATCAACGCAACCGTGAGTACGCCGGTGGCGAAGGCACCCCAGTTGCCGTCGGGAAGACTCGGGAGCGCGATGGCGTCCAGCAACGAACCGTCTAGCGTGACGCGCTCCACGTCGAACCTGAATACGATCGCAACCAGAGTCGCCACCAGGATGGCGACAAGCGGGCCCGGTACCTTGCCGATTCGTCCTGGCACCCAACGCCATCCGACCAGGATGACGATGACGAGTACGCCGAGGATGACGCCAGGTCCGTGCGCAGCCAAGACCTGCTCTGGCAGTTCCGCCACGTTGCGCCACGCGGAACTCTGCGAGTCGCCGCCAAGTAACACGTGAATCTGTTGCAGTGCGATCGTGATCCCGATGCCCGCGAGCATCGCGTGAACCACGACCGGCGAGATCGCCAGCGCCGCCCTGGCTACCCGGCTCAATCCGAAGAGAACCTGCAGGACACCGGCCGCGACGGTAATCGCGCAGGTCACCTTCCAGCCGAACTGGGCGACGAGGCCGGCCACCACCACGGTGAGTCCGGCTGCCGGTCCACTGACCTGTAGCGGCGATCCGCCGAGCGCGCCTACTACGACGCCGCCCACGACTGCAGCGATCAGACCTGCCAGCGCAGGCGCGCCCGAGGCTATCGCGATGCCCAGTGATAGCGGCAGAGCGACGAGAAACACCACGAGCGACGCGGGAAGGTCGTAGCGAAGTAGTGGACCGATCCGTTGGGGGAGTGAGCTCTCTGAGCGTTGCAAAATGTCGTACTCCTATTGGTGATGGCGGCCTCAGTGTCCGGCTCTTCGGGCTGGGGTCGATTGCCGCTTCAGTTCGAGACTATGGAGGTGCTGCTTCAGCAGTCGCTCGGTATGAGTGCGTCTGAATTCACAAGTGCGAGAGTATTTATCGGAAGAGAAGGGGGTCAAGGACATCGGTCGGACGCATAGGAGATGCAAATGTGCGCACGGGATACTGTTGTGACTGTCCTATTAGGCACCGCCCGCATGGCCGCCTGCGAGAGTCGACCCAAGCTCGATCAGCGTACGTCGCGGCCTTGGTGGCGAACTGGTGGCGAGGGCGAGATGCCGCGGATAATCGTCTCGGCGATCACCAGTTTGGTGATGGCGCCGGGATCGTCCGCGGCCATGGCGAAGGCGGTCCACCCGCCAACGTCATGGGCGACGGTCGTGAAGCGCTCGTAGCCGAGTATTCGCATCAACGCGCGATGAAAATGCGCATGTCTTAGGCTTTCGGCCATCCAGCAACACATCACGACGATCTTGAATTCGCGTCGGATGTGTGTGCGCTGACGGTTCGGGGCTCGGCGAGCGCGATACCTGCGTGGGTGATCATGCCGCTGATGATCTGAGGACCCGTTGCAGCCTCTTTGTGAGCGGTGACATCGAGTACGCCAACCGCTCCGCTCATCGATGAACGGGCGCAGGCATCTTCGGTCACCTTACGGATTGCCGGCAACGTCGATAAGAACCTTGGCTGCGAGGCCTCTCCGCATGTCGTTCATCGCAGTGATGAGTTGATCGGGCGTTCGGTGCTCAATCCACGGACTCACTTCATAATGCCCTTGGCCCATGAGTGCGATGACTCGCCTGAAATCCGTGGCCGTGTAGGCGGCGGTGCCGACGATTGTGAGTTCCTTGAACACGAAGGCGTTCGGCTCGATCGTAGTCGCCGGATGCGTTGCAACGCAGACGATCCGTCCGCCGCGCCGAGTGCTGGCGATCGCGTCGTTCAACGATACAAGGGGGCGACCGTCCGGGCCATTCGAAGAAGCGGATGCGCCCGCTACCTCAAAAGTCAGATCGGCGCCGGTATCGTCCACCAGGTCGGCAACGGCTTCAGCAACGTCAACCACTGTCGGGTCGATGACGGCCACGACGGCGGGGATGGCCATCGACTGAAGCACCGCGCGTCGCATCGGGGAGATTTCTGTGACGATGATTCCTCCGAGTTTTTCGGCTGCAAGGGCCTGAACGACCCCGATGCCAACGGGGCCAGCGCCGTGGACCACGACTCGTTCGGCGGGTGATGGTCGACCGCGCCGCACGGCGTGCATCGCCACCGATAGTGGTTCAACAACGGCGCCATACTCGAGACTCACGTTCGAAGGAAGGGCATGGACGCGGTTCGCGGCTACCACGACGTACTCACTGAGGCCACCTCCGTCGTGGCTGGCCAGACCAAGGAAGGCGGTGATGTCGCACAAGTTGTAGTCACCTCGCCGACACGGATGGCAGTCGCCGCAGTTGATCACGGGTTCCACGGCTACCCGATCTCCCTCGGCGACCCCGGTTACTCCATGTCCTACCTCGACTACGGTTCCTGAAAACTCGTGTCCGAACGGGACAGGCAGCTTGACGCCAGTGAGTAGGTGGGGCCAGACAGGAGCGAACATGGGTCCGTCGTAATATTCGTGAATGTCGGTGCCGCAGATGCCATTGTGTGCGACCTTGACTTTGACCTGACCGGCTTGAGTCTGCGGCTCTGGCACGTCTTCCCAGCGAATGTCGCGGTTTCCATAGTAAATTGCAGCACGCATCGGTGCTTTCCTCTCGTGGGGTGTCCGTTCAAGGCGGTGACAACGCCGCCAAACGTTGGCCTGTGATGGATGGTCGGCGGCGCGTCGTAAGCCAGCGCGTGTCGGATCAAGTGTCCTGTGAGCATATTTCAGGAGGTCCGCGAGATCTCGGTTAAGGCGGCATCATTTCATGATTGCAGAGTTGCTTTCGCGCTGACTGGTCCTGTGCGTCCTACGTTGAGGTTTCACGACGGCGCGCCGCCGGCCCACTTCGTGGGCTGAAAGCCCTGTGTAGGAGGGTATTTCACGTACCTTGCTTCGTTCCCGTCCATCCAGTCCCACGACATAGGTTCGTCCCTGTGACGTTACTTCGGTCAGGTCGGCCCGATCACGCGGCGAAGACTGCGCGTGGACTGGAACAAGGACGGTGTCAGATGGTCCTGGAAAGTAAGGTGACCTGCCCTACCGTTTAGGTTCCAGATTCGATGACTAACTGACAGCCTGTACGAAAGGCTGACAGCCATGCCCCGCCCCTATCCGGCCGAGTTCCGTGCCCGCGCGATCGCGCTCGTACGCGCCGGCAAGCCCCAGAAGCAGACTGCTGATGATCTCGGTATTCATCCAGTTACGTTGTCCAAATGGATCAAGCAGGACGACATCGACCGCGGTGCACGGCGCTCAGGTAGTTGTGAACTGATCTGACTCGTCTGCCCGGGAGGATATGACAGTGGCCGGACGCAGCCCAGAAAAGCCCGAGAGTGCCGACGGGATAAGGAAATTGCGTTGCGCGACCAGCCGCTCAGGCCTTGATGCCGGCACCGTCGACACCGTCACCGACAACTCCAGTCTCCTTGCCTCTGCATGTCGTCGTCGCATAGGCAAACGAGCTACTCGTGCTCAATTCGATGCTCGTTTGGGTGTAGGTGGCTGCGTACGCAGGCCGTCGAGGGCTGCCTCGGCGATCGGGCGCACGTGGTCGGCATCGCCACGGACTCGGGCCACCGCAGCTATCAGATCGAGCATTTGGCCGATGTTGAGGTCACTGCGGAACTCACCCGATGCTTGGGCGGCCGCGAGCAAGGGCAAGCCCGCGGCACACAGCCTTGCCCGGTCGTTGGTAAAGAACGCGTTCTGGACGGCCCCGGACTCGAAGATCAGCTCGGTGGCAATGGCGTTGCGCGCGAACGCGAAATCGAAGAAACGGCGGGTCCAGATCGCGAAGGAACCACCAGAGGTCTGCCCGTTGATCCCTGCCGCCGCCGCGCACACCTCGCCGACCTCGTCGGTCAACACGGCTTCGAGTAGCTGTCGTCTGCCCGGGAAGTTCCGGTAAAGCGTGGCCATCCCCACACCGGCTCGCCGCGCGACCTCGGCCATCGACACGTCACCGGCCCCGGGATCGTCGAAGGCGCGACGGGCTGCCACCAAGATCTTCTCGCGATTGCGAGTGGCATCAGCTCTGCGCTGAGGAATTGCCTGCGGGTCAGCTGCCACGTTCGCCTCCTTTGGGTGCAGTCAAAGTTACCGATGGATCCAGTCGGGTGGTCTACGAGGCACGCCCATCGCCGGGCAGAAGGCCGCGCTCGTCGTCTAGGCCCTCGGGATCCACATGTCGTCACCGTGGCGCGAGGAGGCCATGTGGTCGTTGACGAATGTGGAGATCGGCAGGTACACGATGGGCTCGCCGGTCCGTGGGAGACGATGATCGAGCCGGGACGGTCGTTGGTGACCCAGGTGTCGAAGTAAAACGCCGCGGGCGGAGTCTGCGTGCTCCCCGTAGACGAGCAGCGCGTCGACGCCCTCTCGATCCATGAAGGCGCGGGCCAGATTCCAGCGACGTTCGCGTTCGGCCCAGGAGTACGTCGGTACGAACGTTCCGGGTATCTCGGTAACGTAATCGTCCTCTACGAGCTTGCGGTAGTGGGTGTCGCGGGTGCCGAAGCGGCCCGTTCGTCAGCGGGTCGGCGGCGCAGGCTCGGCTGCTGCAGAGCCGGTGGTGCGTAGGCCATGTCGAGGGCTCCGATGTCGGTGCCGGGCGCAACGATGGCGTCGATCCGGTCGAGGACTTCGTCGTCGAGGCTGATCTCTAGGCCGGCGAGGGTGTCGTCGAGGTGCTCCATGGTGCGTGGCCCGACGATGGCGGAGGTAACACCGGGGTGGGCGATCGCGAAGGCCATCGCCATGTGGGTGAGCGACATCCCCGCATCCTCGGCCACGGGGATGAGCGCCTCGACGGCATCGAGGCGCCGCTCGTCGGTCAGGTGTGCGAAGCCGGCGCTCGCGCGCTTACTGTCGGTGTGCTGACCCTTGCGGTACCGGCCGGTGAGCATGCCCTGGGCAAGCGGGCTCCACACCAGGGTGCCCATCCCGTAGCGCTGACACACCGGCAGCACCTCGCGTTCGATGCCGCGGTTGAGGATCGAATACGGCGGCTGCTCGCTGCGGAACCGCTGCAAACCGCGCCGCTCAGCCACCCACTGCGCCTCGACGATCTCCGATGCGGGAAAGGACGACGCGCCGATGGCCCGAACCTTGCCGCTGTGCACCAGGTCCGAGAGGGCCGAGAGCGTTTCCTCCACGTCGACCAAGGGGTCTGGCCGGTGGACTTGGTAGAGATCCAGATAATCGGTTTGCAGGCGGCGCAACGAGTTCTCGACCTCGGTGAGGAGCCAGCGCCGCGAGTTGCCTTGTTGATTGGGATCCTCGCCCATCGACAAGTACGCCTTGGTGGCGAGCACGACATTGTCCCGGCGACCCTTGAGGGCCTTGCCGACGATCTCCTCCGACTCGCCGCCAGAGTAGAAGTCCGCGGTGTCGATGAAGTTGATCCCGGTGTCGAGCGCCTTGTGGATGATGCGGATCGACTCGTCGTGGTCGGGGTTGCCCTGGGCGCCGAACATCATCGCTCCAAGGCAATACGGGCTGACTCTCATGCCGGTCCGGCCCAACGTGCGGTAGTCCATGGTGGCTCCTCTGCTCGTCACCATCCACAGCGCCGGGCGGACGGGATAAGCTGCCGAGACAGCGGACAGCCTATCCACTTATAGTATTGGATAGGCTCTCCACTTGTACCCCGATGCCCCCGATTTCGACGCCAACTATCCCCAGACCTTCAGTGTCAACGAGCGGGACTGGGACGATCTGGAAGGGTTTGTCCACGGGGACCCCGCTGTAGAACTCGATGCCCATGACCCTGGAACCGGCACCCGACCGAATCGTCACGCGCTACGCGACGTTGCCTACGACGAGGGGGAACGGACTTGACGAGAAAGACGATCCTCGATGAACGATGCACCCGGCCGCTATCTACTCGGCAACGCGCTCCACGTCCGCATCCTGACCACCAGCGAGGACACGGACGGCCGCCACGATGTCGTCGACGCTTATCAGTTCCCCAACACTGCGACGTCCTTGCACTTGCACACCCGCTACGAGGAGCGCCTTGCCATCGTCGAGGGCAGTTGCACGATTTGGGTAGGTTCGGACACGTTGCAGTTGAGGGTCGGGGACTTCGCGACGATACCGCTGAACGTTCCCCATGCGGTCAAGTCGGGCCCGCGCGGCTGCCGTTCGTTTCTGATGACGTCACCCGCCGGCTTCGCGGAGCTGATCGCGCGGACGGCGACGCCCGATGACGGCTCGGGTGCCGGTGCCGAGATGGACGCCGAGCTCTTCGCCGCCGTGTCCGCCGAACTGGGCGATCAACTCCTAGGTCCGCCGGGAATGGTGCCCGCAGATCTACTCTAGGTTCCCTCGGTGATTCTTCGCGGTCGGCGTGCGTAAATCGGACCGGCGCTGCGGGGCCTCGGCCGAACGTAAGTCATATCGAATACGTTGATTACACGGAAGAGTTCAGCGCTGGTGCATGGAAGTTCGTGTCCGAAAGGAATAGGTAAGGATGAAGGATTCGCCCTCATCATTGTTACAAATTGAAGTTCTGCCTGCGGAGGCGTCTAGCGATGTGAATGCGATGAGGCGGATAGTTGACCTGGTAAATCAGGTCTATGCCGTTGCAGAAGAGGGCTTTTGGCGGCAGGGCGCCACCCGCACCACCCTTGAGGAGATCATCGAGTTCACGCAGGCCAGACAGATCGTCGTCGCCCGGCTCGGCGGCACCATCGTGGGTTCGATTCGCGTTCAACGCCTCGACTCCCACACCGGTGAGACGGGAATGTTGGTGAGCGATCCGAACCACCGGGGCATCGGGATAGGGCGAGAACTACGCCGTTTCGTCACCGACCTCCTCCGGGCCGACGGGGTCACTACCTTGCAGATCGAACTCCTCGTCCCGCGAAACTGGACACAAGAATCAAAGACATTCATGGCGGACTGGAACGCACGGTCGGGTTACAAGGTGGTCCGCCAAGGCAGGTTCGAAGATCAATATCCGCACCTCGCACCGCAGCTGGCGACGCCGTGCGACTTCATCATTTACAACAAAGCCATCTGATCTGACGAAGTCTCTGCCATGCGACCCGGTCCAAACGTTCTGCAGCGCAACTGTGCGACCAACCCGACGTCCTCACGGTTGGGTCCACCCTCGGCGTGGACCGCGTGGGCCGAGAACTCGGCGGGTTGCCCCAGACGCGGTTCTGCGCCACAGTGACTTCGGTCGTCAATCTCATCCTGATCGTGAGTCTGCGTGCACCAGAGGACATCCACGCGATGGCGTCGGAGCTGCAATCGCGTCACCCGAGCGTGGTGGTCGTGGATCAGCGACTGGTGCTGCAGCTGCATAAGATCACGGCAGGGTCCTCGACACCACCGGCCGATCACTGCGCATGGTGCCGGTGGATCCGTGGGTCCGGAACGTCCCGTAACGAGCCGGGCGCCCGTCACACGAGGCGAACGCGGTGAGCATCCAGTGGCGCGCGTGATCCAGCAGGCCGAGACCGGTGAGGGTGACCCGAGTGGCAACTACGTTACGGACAACGCCTCCTGGCACTGCGCGCTAGATTGGCCGCGGCCATCTCCATTTTGCGAAGGTAACTGGTCGCAGTGCTGACCACGTCATGTTTGCTTCGGCGATCAACGGAGCCGGCAAATGCCGGAGCGTATGATGGCGACATCGGTCATCCTTCAAACCCCAGAGAGTACCCATGGACACCGAAGCGCACCTCCAAATCGGTTCACTGCTGTTCGATGGGCTAGACCAGATCGACCTGACGGGTCCGTTCGAAATCCTTTCGCGCATACCGAATTCGACCTATCGCATATTCGGTAAGACCCGCGAGACGGTGCGGGACGTCAATGGGTTGCGGTTGACGCCAGACTGCGCCCTCGAAGATGTGCCCCGACTCGACGTCCTTCATGTGCCTGGCGGTTATGGTCAAGAAGCGCTCATGGACGACCAGGAGCTGCTCGCCTGGTTGCGCGATCAAGCGGAAACGGCACGGTGTGTGTTCTCGGTGTGCACCGGCGCGTTGATCTGTGGCGCGGCAGGGCTACTCGTCGGTCGGCGCGCGACAACGCATTGGGCGTCGATGCACCTGCTGCCGTTCTTCGGTGCCACGCCAGTGAATGAACGGGTGGTCGTCGACGGCAATATGGTTTTCGCCGCGGGCGTAACCGCCGGTATCGACGGCGCCCTCCGTGTCGCGGCCCAGCTGCGTGGTGACGAGATCGCCCAGACAATTCAGCTCTATATGGCCTATGCGCCGGAACCGCCATTCAACAGCGGCACGCCCGAGACGGCGCCAGCCGCGGTGTTGAAGCAGGCATTGCAGGCTACCCAGGCGGTAACGCAGCAGCGCGAGCAGACCGCCCGCGCCGTAGCACAACGGCTCGGCATTCGGACGACACCCGACCTTGACCCGGCAGAATCACCGACTTAGGGCGCTCGCCGGATGGTGCTGGCCCTAGGCGATCTTGGCGATCTTGGCGATCATCTTACCCGTGACGCGGCCGTGGAACATGTCCTGAAACGCAGCAGGAATGGCCTCGAGCCCCTCGACGAAGTGCTCGGCGTAACGCACCTTGCCGTCCGCCACCGCAGGAGCCAGCTCGGCAAGGAGCTCGGGGTAGCTGTCGAAGTAGTCAGGAACCGAGAAGCCCCGAATCGTGAGGTCCTTGTAGAGCACCGCCCTCATCAGATCGGGCAACCGGTCTGGCCCCCCGGGGCTCTTCGTCGCAGTTATTGCCGACATCACGCCGCCCACCGCGATCTGGGCCCTCAGGTTCAGGTGCGGCAGCAGCGCCACGACCATTGAGGCGCCCACGTTTTCGTAGACCGTGTCGATCCCGTCAGGCACTGCACGAGCAAGCTGTGCGGCGAAGTCGGGTGCCTTGTAGTCGACCGCGGCGTCCAGGCCGAGATCCTCCAGGAGGTGGCGTGACTTTTCCGGACCGCCAGCGACACCAACGACACGATAGCCCCGCAGCTTGCCGATCTGGGTTGCCGCGGAGCCGACGGCACCGGCGGCGGCGGTGACGAGGAGCGTGCCGCCCGGTTTCGGTTCAATGATCTTGGTGAGTCCCACCCAAGCCGTGAGACCCGTCATCCCCAACACGCCGAGATTCGCCGACAGCGGGGCCGTCTTCGGATCAATCGGCCTGAGGTCCGAACCGTCGGACAGTGCGTAGTCCTGCCAGCCGGACATGCTGCCCACGTGATCGCCCACCGCGAAGGCGGGGTTGTTGCTCTGCTCGACGACTGCGATGGTGAAGCCGAACATGGGGTCGCCAATCTCGATCGGCGGTTGGTCGCTGTTGGCGTTGCCCATGATGATGCGGTTGTAGGGATCCAACGAGACCAGCACGTTCCGGATCAGTACCTGACCGTCGCCGGGGACCGGCACGGGCACTTCCGTGACGTCGAAATCGCTGACCTTCGGGTCTCCGTGCGGCCGCGCCGCCAGGAGGATTCGACGATTCAATTGTTGACTCAAGATTCTGGTCTTTCTGGTAGTGGTCGAGCGGTTGATTACAGCCGATACTTCGCGCGGCGCGCGCCTCCTGCCAGTGCCCTCGCGCTCCGGGGGAGTGACAGGACCCCTCACGCCCGGTCTGAAGGGCATAGCGTTTGACTGTGACCGATAAGCTGAACCACCTCGGTGAGTACCTGCGCGCCCGCCGCGGGCTCATCGCACCTGCGCAGGCAGGCATCCCTGAGATCGGTGTGCGAAGGGTGCCCGGTCTGCGGCGCGAAGAGGTTGCCATGCTGGCCGGCATCAGTGCCGACTACTACCTGCGCCTCGAGCGGGGACGTGACCGGAACCCTTCCGTGCAGGTTCTCGAATCCATCGCCCGGGTGCTCCAGCTTGACGACGAAAACATGATCTACCTGCTGAGCCTCGCCGCAGACAAACCCCGACGGACGCGGCGCAGGGCACCCATGGAGACCGTCCCGACGGGCATGCTCAAGCTGCTGTCGGCGTTGACGCAGCCCGCCTTCGTCGAGGGCCGCTACTTCGATGTTCTGGCTGTAAACCCCTTGGCCACAGCGCTTTCATCCCGCCTCACGGTGGGACGCAACCAGTTACGGGACATGTTCCTCGATCCCGAGGAGATCGCTTTGCACCCGGACTGGGACGGCACCACCGAGTGCCTGATCTCAAGCCTGCGCCAGTCGGTCGGCACAGACATCGATGACCCGCGCTTCATCGAACTCGTTGGCGAGCTGTCGCTGGCCAGCCCTCGGTTCCGGGCAATGTGGTCAAGACACGACGTAGGGGCGCAGCGGGGGACGTCAACCCTGTTCGACCACCCTCAGATCGGCGAAATGCGACTCAACCGCGAAAGGCTGGCCATCAGCGGTGCTGACGGCATCTACCTCGTCATCTATCACCCCGAGGCCGGATCCGAAGACGCCGACAAGTTGGCCCTCCTAGCCTCGTCCGCGCTCGGGATCGAGACGGGCCGCAGGACCGACCACTCACCGGCTCGCCGTGCAAGTGACTAGGCATCAGCAGTAGAGGCGGCGGGCTGCGATGCGGCCATGGTCAGTTGCGGATTCGTACATTGGACCCACGCCAACGTGGATCTCGTTGTGCGGCAGCCAGATTACGACCGTGTTGTGTCGCAGCCCGATGCGAGGAAGAACTTCGGGGCTCAGTGGGAAGGTCAACGAAGTCGGCCGCAATACGCCGCGCTTCGCGCGATGTAATCCAGGGCATCCTCGGATAGAAGCCCTCCGAGTCATTGCAGCCCTTTGGGCGGGGCGCATATTCAGTGCGGAGGTCTTCCATCCTTTCGGGCCAGGGAACTGTCGGTCCTGTGGGGTTTGAATCCTTCAGCCGACGGGACCGGTCGTAGTGGTGCCGATGACCGGCCCTCTAGTGGCTGGTGCCGAGCGCGAAGCCGCCGTCCACCACGAGTTCGGCGCCAGTGGCGAAACTCGCACGCTGCGAGGCGGCGAACTCGATGAACTCGGCGATCTCCCCGGGTTGTGCCTGACGGGGTATGGGGAAGCTCTCGGTGGGGACGAGCTCCTCACCGTCGGGCCCGTAGGCGAGGGGAGTGTCAATGATGCCGGGAACGACCGCGTTGACGCGGATGTTGTCCGGAGCCAGATCGAGAGCCGCGTTCCGCGTCAGCCCCCGCAGGGCCCACTTGCTGGTGCTGTAGGCGGCAAGGCCGGGCGCGGCGGTGAGTCCGGATATCGAGCCCACGTTCACAATCGCCCCGCCGCCGCGCGTGCGCATCGACGGGGTGACCGCCCGTATGCCGAGCAGGGTGCCGGTTACGTTGGTGTCGAGTACTTTTCGCCATTGATCGACGTCGATCGACTGGGTTGTCCCGACGTGCAGGTAAGCGGCGTTGTTGATCAGGATGTCGACGCCGCCGTACCTCTCGTTCGCGGTGTGCACCAAAGCGCCCCATCCGGTCTCGCTGGTGATGTCCAAAGCGACACCGACCGCTTCGCCGGGCGCCTGCTCTGCGATAACCGCGCTGTCGTGGCGGGCGGCCACCACGACGTTGGCGCCTGCGGACGCGAACCTGTCGACCAGGGTGCGCCCCAGCGCTCCGGCGGCGCCGGTGATGACGACGGTGCGTCCTTCGAACTCGGACATGCTCGATTCTCCTTCTCTCAGGTGGGTGTGTTCGCGATTACCGGGCGTCGGCGACGAAGTCGTCGGCGTCGGTGGAGTAGGCGAGATCCTTCGCGTCTTCGAGCGCCGAAAGGCGCTCCCGCAGTGCGGCTGTGGCCATCACGTAGGCATCCGAACCCAGTGTGAGGCGCTTGGGCGCCACCGGGTTGTCAACGGACGCGATGATCGCCTGTGCGATCTTGGCGGGATCACCGGGGGCGGGCAACGGGGGGAGTTCACCGGCCAACATGCGGCGCAGCTGTCCCGGAGGGGCGTCGTCGTACGCGGCCAGCGCCGCACCCATGTCCGCGCTCGGGCCACCGAAACCCGTCCGGGCGACACCGGGTTCGACCAGGGTGACACCGATGCCGAATCCGGCGATGTCGGCGGCCGCCGATTCCCAGAACCCCTCGATACCCCATTTGGTGGCGTGGTACATGCTCATCGCCGGGAACGCCACCTGCCCGCCGACGCTGGCGACCTGCACGATCCGTCCGCCGCCCTGGGCGCGCAGGTGGGGCATAACGGCTCGCGCCAACTGGATCGGCGCGACGAGATTGGTCGCGATCTGGCGGTCGATCTGGTCGTCGGACACCTCCTCGGCGGCGCCGAACAGTCCGTAGCCCGCGTTCGAGACGACCACCTCGATCCTGCCGAGGTCACCGAAGGCCCTCCCGACGACATTGCGCGTCTCCGCGGTGTCGGTGACGTCGAGCGAAGCCCGCCACAGGCGATCCCCGTACTCGGTGGCGAGATCGTCGAGGACCTCGGGCCGGCGTGCGGTTGCCGCGACCCTGTCGCCGCGCTCCAGTAGTTGCTCGACGAGGTGACGACCGAAGCCCGACGACGTGCCGGTGATGAACCAGGTGAGGGACATGACAACAACCTTTCGTTAGGTAACCAACCAGTTATATACATAGTTTCTACATGACCGTCCCGACGTATGCAACTGTTTGGTTACAAACGTTCCTTGGACGCCTCCCCGGACCACTGCGCCAGTGGGACCTGGTTGCTCTCCATCTAGTTAGTTAAGTACAGTCCGGGCATGCCACCCGATTCGACGGAGACCAAGCGCCGGCTCATGCAAGCCGCTCGCGCCGAGTTCGCCGAGCACGGCCTCGCCGGTGCGCGAGTGGACCGAATCGCCGAACGGGCCGACGCCAACAAGCGTTCGATCTACATGCACTTCGGCACCAAGGAGGAGTTGTTCGACCTAGTGGTCTCTATGAGCCTGGTCGAGCTGGCGGAAGCAGTTCCGTTCGATGTCACCGCCATGCCGTCGTATGCGGGTGACCTCTACAGCACGTTGCAGGGCCGCCCAGACATCTTCCGGCTCACCTCGTGGGCGGTACTGGAGCGCCCGCGTCCGCTCGACGCCGAAATGGACTCCTACCGCGGGAAAGTCGAGTCGATCGAGCGTGCGCAGCAAGGCGGTGCGATAGCTTCCGAGCCCGATGCGGCCACGATGATGTCGATGGTCCTCGCCATCGTGACGAGTTGGGACCACGCGTCGTGGTCGTTGCGAGCCGTACGTCCGGCGGGGCTGCCCGACGATCGTCGGGCGGACGTCGAGACCGCGGTCGCCAGGCTGGTGACCGTGCGCGGCGTTGCATCCCGCGATTAGCCGAGCGGCCGACTCCGCGGGCATTGGTGTCACGTCATAGCGGGCGTGCCTCGTCGGCTCGGCCGTCGGTAAGCGGAGGGGGCTCGTGAAGTGAGCGTTTGGTGATGGGCGGCGGGGCTGGATACCACCGGTCGGGTTCGGAATTAGATGAAGTGGTCGCAGCCTCAGTGTCGAAGAAGGAAAATGAATTCTGATCGAGCCAACGGCACCGTCATAAGAGAATTCCTCGATCAGCATGGCGAGGGAATCCATCACATTGCCTTCGAGTGCAACAACGCGCCCTGGGAGCAACGGTTGAAGATGTTCGCCGACCGCGGCTTTACCGCAGGTATCCCCGGTGACCAGCGTCGCCAGCTGCACGCGGTCGGTGACGGCGCTCAACGCCCCAATGTCGTGTAGGCCTCCAGTATTGGCTCGTCCGGTGCGCCCATCCCCGGCAGCTGGTAGAAGTGGTCCATCAGGAACACGGTGTCAAATCCGGCGGCTTCAGCCTCCTGCGCCCGCCACTCAGGAGTGTTGCTCGATGTAATCGGCCGCGTCTTTGTCGTCGCCACTGATCCCCTGGCCCGCCTGATGTTCGGCGTAGAAACGCAGCCACTGCATGCCCAACTCGTGGCGCAATTCCAGCGAGGCGCTCTTGATGAAGTCGGGCATGGCCTCGCGCTCTTCCTCGTCGAGGTGCTCGCCGTTCTCCTTACGCGCAGCGATCACGGCCTCGAACCATTCGTCGGTACCCACATCGCGCTGCCGGGATCGCCGGACCGCGTCACGAATGGCGTTGTGGTCGGTAATGGCGTCTTCGGTCTCGTCCTCGGGATCACCTTCGGGGTTTCCGGGGTCGTCCTTCCCACCGTGCTTGAGCAGCGCCGGATAGAACACCGCTTCCTCCGCGTCGGCGTGGGTGTCGAGCCGCTTGCCGAGCACATCCCAGATCGCGGCGAGCTCTTCCTGGGTGGTGGCGTCGTCCAGCCGGAAGAACATCCGGCGCAGCCAGTCGTGGTCGGCATAGATCAGCTCGATGATGTCCGCCATGGTGTGAGACCTGATTTCTTGAGTCGGGACCGCACGTCATCGATGGCCTCGATGCACTGCCGGTGTTCCCAGCAGCGCGGCGCTCAATCGGACCTGCGCCGACAGGAACCGAACCCCCGGCGATGATCCCACTTTGGTGTCCCATTATTCGGGCGAGGATTCATATGCTGTGATTCGACAGTTCGGCTCCACGACCCACTCACCCCGACGTAGCACCCCCTCGACGTCCAGTGCGGGACCCAGCACCACCAGATCGGCGGGCGCTCCCTGGACAAGGCCCGACGCTGGGAGTCCCAGCGCGCGCGCCGGATTGATCGACGCCTGCCGCACGGCGGACAGCAGGGCGTCTTCGCGCGCCAACCCGCTGTGCGTGACCGCGTACCGGAAGACCACGTCCATGGTGGCGGTACTTCCTGCGATGGTGTCGGTACCTGCAACCCGCGCCACGCCTGCGACGACGTCGACCGCCAGCGGTCCCAGGTGGTAGACCCCGTCAGACATCCCGGTTGCCGCCATGGCATCGGTAATCAGCGACACTCGATCCGGACCAGCCGACCGCGTGACGTGCCTATAGATCGCGGGGTCGACGTGCACGCCGTCGGCGATCAGTTCCACCGTCACCCGCGGGTCCTCGAGCAGGGCGATCACCGGACCGGGTTCGCGCCGGTCGATGGGACGCATGGCGTTGAACAGGTGCGTGCCCACGCGCGCTCCCGCCTCGATCGCCTCGCGGGTCTGGTGGTAGCTGGCTTCCGTATGCCCTACTGCGGCAACCACTCCCGCGTCCGTCAGCAGGCGGATCGCCGCGACCGCGCCGTCTCGCTCAGGCGCGATCGTCACCATGCGTATCGCTCCCTCGCCCGCGTCGAGCACTCGCTCGATCTCGACCGGGTCGGGATCTCGCATCAACGACGGCTGGTGGGCGCCGCACCGCAGGGGCGACAGCCACGGGCCCTCGAGGTGGATGCCGTCGAGTCGACCGGCCCGCACGTCGACCGCGAGTCCCGCGACCTGGCGCATGAGGCCCTCCGGCGCCGCCGTAACCAGCGATGCGACCAGGGTGGTGGTGCCGTGGTCACGGTGCAGCGCCACGGCCGTTGCGGTCTCGTCGGACGACGCTGCGGAGAAGTTTCCTCCGCCGCCACCGTGGACGTGCGTGTCGACGAACCCTGGCACGACGGTGACGTCGCCGAGATCGCGGTCCGGTGGACCCGGTGGCGTGCCTTCACCGGCACCGACCACGCAGGCCCCGGCCACCTCGATCCACCCGGGACGCAACATATTCGGCCCCGTCACGACCGTGCCGGCGGTGAGCAGCACTCAGATGCCCTGCCAATCCGGTTTCGACCGATGGGTCTCGCGGTAGTAGTCGATGAGCTGCAGCCGTCGGGCGGCGGCGGCGTCAAGCAGCACCGTCACGTGCGGATGGTGCTGCAGGATGGTGGCGGGCCACATCGCGCTGACCGCACCTTCCACCAATTGATGCACCGCCTCGGCCTTGCCGCGCCCCGTTGCGACGAGGACGACGTGGCGAGCGTCCATGATCGTCGCCAATCCCTGGGTCAGGCAGTGCGTCGGCACGGCGTCCACGTCGCCGCCGAAGAAGCGGGCGTTGTCGACGCGGGTCTGCCGAGTCAGCGTCTTGATCCGCGTACGCGACGCCAGTGAGGACCCCGGTTCGTTGAACGCGATGTGGCCGTCGGTGCCGATCCCGAGGATCTGCAGGTCGACCCCGCCCGCGTTGCGGATCGCCGCCTCGTATGCGGCACAAGCAGCGGGTATGTCGGCCGCCAGTCCATCGGGGCTCTGCACGGCGTCCGGCCCGAAGTTGACGCGCTTGACGAAGACCTCGTCGATCACGGTGCGGTAGCGCTGGGGATGATCAGCGGGCAGACCGACGTACTCATCGAGGGTGAAGCCCTGGGCGTGCGCGAACGAGACGTCCCCGGCCTTGGAGCGCTTCGCCAGTTCGTCGTAGATCGCCAGCGGCGACGAGCCGGTGGCCAGGCCGAGCACCGCGGTGGGCTTGCGATACAGGAGCGCCCCTATCGCATCCGACGCGAGCGCGGCGATCTCTCCGGCGTCGGCCAGAATGATGACCTCCATTACCGGCGCGCCGTGAACAACGCTGCACCAGAGGCGATGTCGGCTCCCTCGAGCACCGATTCGGCGGGCACCACGTTGGCCGCCTCACGTTCGTCCATGACCACGACCGGCACGATTGGATTCAGGCCCTTCGCCACCACCGTCGGTACGTCGTAGGTGATGATCAACTGTCCGGCGGTGACGTCGTCGCCCTGGCTGACGTGTGCGGTGAAACCCTCACCATCGAGTGCCACGGTGTCGAGACCGAGGTGCACCAGTATCCCGACGTTGTCGGGCGTGAGGACCACGAACGCGTGCGGCATCAGCTTGAGTAACTTTCCGCCGACGGGCGCCACCGCCTCGACCACCCCCCGGGGTGGGTCGATCGCCGCGCCGTGGCCGACCATGCCCTGACTGAAGACGGGGTCTGGCACGTCCTGCAGTGCAACGGCACGACCGGTGACCGGCGCGAAAACTGACGTTGTGCTCACTGTGATGGCCCCTTCGTCTTCGACTGCCTCAACAATACGAACGCACGCAACAGGGTCTCGCGTTCATGGGTTCTCGTCTAAGCTTCCGCATGGCTTCACCCAGTGGCTGAAGCCATGCGGCACGGGAGGAGCATGACCATGGGTGAGGCGCCGAAATTCCCGGAGGCACAATCGAAGTCCGGACTTCGGATACCAGGGTTCTCCCAACTGCAACGGTTGGGCAAGAGCCTCATGCTGCCGATCGCAGTGCTGCCCGCTGCAGGCATCCTGCTTCGACTCGGGCAACCGGACTTGCTGGGGCGCATCGACGCCCCGGTGATCGGACCGTTCTTCCTGGCGATGAGCGCGGCCGGCGACGCGCTGTTTGCCAATCTGCCCCTGCTGTTCGCGGTTGGCGTCGCGATCGGCTTCGCGAAGAAGGCCGACGGATCCACGGCGCTCGCAGCGGTAGTGGGCTATCTCGTGGTCCAGGCAGTCTTCAAGACGATGTCGCCGATCGTCCTGGCGGGCGAACTGGACAAGGTCGGTGACCAGGCGCAGATCAACTACAGCGTGTTCGCGGGCATCGTGGTCGGGTTGCTGACGGCATGGCTGTTCGACCGCTATCACACCATCGAATTGCCCTCGTACCTCGGCTTCTTCGGCGGTCGACGCTTCGTGCCGATCGTCGTGTCACTGGCCTGCCTCTTCCTAGCCTTCGCGATGAGTTACTTCTACCCGATCTTCGACGCAGGCCTGACCAGCCTCGGCCAGTTCATCGGCGGTGCCGGCGCATTCGGCGCCTTCGTCTACGGCTTCGCCAACAGAATGCTGATTCCGCTGGGGCTGCACCACATTCCGAACTCCTACGTGTGGTTCATTTACGGCGACTACCAGACGCCGGACGGCAACGTCGTGACCGGCGAACTGACCCGGTTCGCTGCAGGCGACCCAACGGCCGGTCTGCTCACGTCGGGGTTCTATCCCATCCTGATGTTCGGTTTGCCCGCAGCCGCTCTGGCGATGATCCACGTGGCCAACAAGAAGCAGCGCAAGGTCGCGGTCGGCATCCTCTCGGCCGCCGGCCTTACCGCATTTGTCACCGGCATCACCGAACCGCTCGAATTCGCGTTCATGTTCGTCGCGTTCCCGCTCTACGTGGTCCACGCGGTGCTGACCGGTCTCTCGCTGGCGATCGCGTACCTACTCGACATTCACCTCGGCTTCTCGTTCTCGGCCGGTCTCATCGATCTCCTGCTGTACGGCACGGCGCCGGCCGCGAAGAACATCCCGCTACTGATCGGCATGGGAGTGGTGTTCTTCGCCGTCTACTACCTGCTGTTCCGGTTCGCGATCAAGAAGTGGAACATGCGCACGCCCGGTCGCGAACCCGAGGAAGAGTTCGAGGCAGAGGAGCGCGCCAACCTGGGCGAGAGCGTTGACGCCACCTCCACCATCACCACCGGGACCGGGGGCGCCACTGCCACAGCGACCGCCGTCGAGAGCAAGGCGGAGCAGTTGATCTCGGCGTTCGGTGGTCGACACAACCTGGTCAACGTCGACGCCTGCATCACGCGTCTGCGCATGGAGGTGGTGGACAAGGACAAGGTGGACCACGCGCGACTGAAGAGTCTCGGCGCGGCGGGCGTCGTAGAGGTCGGCAACAGCGTTCAGGCGGTCTTCGGCACGCATGCCGAGGCACTGAAGAACGATATCGCCGAGATCCTCTGAATTGGTGCGGCGTCGGGATGAGCCGAACCCACCGGTGTGCCCCCTGCGATCGCCTTCGGGGGAGAGGGGCTGATTAGGCTCCTGCCAGCACATGTTCGCTGGATAATCCCGGTTATCCATGATGCGCTCGTTGTCCAGGCGTTGTCCCGTCTGCAGCGAACGGGCGACCAACGGTGCTCCATCGGCGTCCGGTCTGAGTGGTTCGCCACCTAGATGCGAGATGGGGCCGACGAAGACCCCACCGTGGCGCACCAGCTGTACCCCTCGCGGTTCACGAGCACGCGCGACGGATGAAGGGCCAACGTCACCTGAGCGGTTGGCCGAGGCAGAAATCGATGGCCACGCGGACACCGTGTAGTCGTCGCCCGCTCCAGAGGGCACTGATCGCACCGGTCGAACGAGTGAAGGCCGATGGGGCGCTGAACTACTCGGGTTCACCGCTGTGGATGTCGATGCCTTCGGATTCGCGGATTCCAAGAACATCGATGGGTGCCTCGCCAGCGTCTTCGTGCGCTATGTTGTCGACTTCGGCGTCGAGCACGATCAGCGGCAGTTCACCGCCATTCTCGTAAAGGAACCGTTCACGGTAGGCCCAGTAGGCAGCGTCCGCTACGTCGTCGACCATCTTCCAGTTCAGGGCCGCGCCTATGGCGATCCCCGCGATAGGTACGAACTGGCCCAGCTTCTTCTTGGTCAGCTTTTGCCCGAATTGCCCGGCGAACCTCTCGGCGACCTTGACGATCGGGTAGCCGATCCGTTTGTGTGGCCTAGGATCGACAACGACCTCCGTCAGGCTGTGTTGCGTCAACTCGATGAGTCCCTATCAATCTACGATAATTCTGGCATTTTTGGCGAGTTCGAAGCAGAGTTCGCGGTCTCCGTACAGCGAACGCACGCACTTCTGTTCAACTCGGGAACCTCGGCCATTAGTGCTATGTACGAAGCTATCTACTCAGGCGACACGCCGTGCTTTGATCGTGTCGATCTCGAGGCCACGAGCCAGCATCTGAGCTCGCCAGCCATCAAGCATTGCGTCGAAGACGGTCTCGTCTGCTCGCAGCAGCGAAACATCGTCGGCACGCAGAATCCGAGGGACGAAGCCCGGGAGCTGCTCAGCGGCCATCGCTGACTCCGTCTGATAGTCGGCTCAACCACGTGGGTGCCGCCCGGGACGTTGACCAGGGAATGGGCAATGACCTAGCGGGACATATTAATTCGTCACTGTGACGTTTTCGCGGGCTGTTGGCGGACGGAGGGCAGCCGGGCGCGGCCTTGCCGGGTGGGCCTGAGTAAACCAGCATCGACATCTCGTCACAGAACAACGAAATCGTTCATTAAGTGATTGAAATCTAGTTCAAGCTGGGGCGACGATTAACAGATGACACGCCTTGCCGGTCGGTGGATAGAAACCGGAGGGGTCAAGCTTGTCAGCTGCGCCAACGTTGTTATCACGCAGAGGTGCGAGTCCTTGCACCTAATGCAACTCGCATTGGCTACTTGCCGATAACCCACATTATGTCAACTAAACGTCCCCGTTTTCATCAGATGAATCATCTCCCAACCAACCGCCGACGACAAGCTTCACCGGCTATATCAACGTGCGAAGGCTGCGATAGCCTCGCGCAATTCCCCTGAGCTAACGGAGCGATCCCGCTTCGACGGGGGTCATTCACAGGTGAGGCCCTACCTGCCAGAGGACCGAAGTGACGCTCGCATTCACGATCAACAGGGGCGGCACGGCGCACGCAATGACGCTCGACTTCACGACTAGATGACGACGCAGTTCGCGATCAAAGCCAGTGTCTGTTGATTCATCAGGTGAATCAATCGGTGTTGCACAGAAAGTCAAGGGTGCCACGGTATCCATCGCCGGGCGGGCCCAATAGCGCCGCTCCCCCACGGGGGGCCGATAGCTTGAAGAGGCGCGGGGCGGGAGTCGAGGTATCTCGCTGGATCATGTCTGATGAGCTTCGATGCGGGCGGCAAGGACTGCTGTCCATTCGTTGAGGTATTCATCGTCGGGGAAGTGAGTAGCCGGTTCGCGGAACAGACCGGTTGCGAAGCGAGCGCCAAGGATGCCGTTGACTCCCAATGCGGCCAACACCACGCAGTGCCGCTTCTTCAGTGTCGGTCCCCACGCGCGGATCCAGTCGGCGAGTTCGGCGGTCAGGCCGTCGATGAGGGCGCCGTAGGCCGTGTCGAGTCGGGGCGACAGGCCGGCGGGGGTGCGGGCGGCGATCTGGAGCAGCTCGAGCTCTTGGTCGATAACGGTGAGCAGGTAGCGGCCGAGCACGGTCAATTCCGCGCGTAGGTCATCCAGGCCCGCGAACAGTGTCCGGATGTCGTGCATGGCGCGTCTGCGATCGAGTTGCCGGTCGATGCCAGCGCCCAAGAGGGCTTCCTTGGATTCGAAATGGCGGTAGAGGGCTCCCGACCCGGGCGAGAGTCCGGCCGCGGCTTCAATCTGGGAAACGCTGGTCGCTTCGAATCCCTTGGTGCTGAACAACCGCATCGCCTCGGTCACGAGCCGTTCGCGCGTGGGGGCCGCTGTCATGATTGACCTCTCGCAAGTGATCACTTATCCTCTGTACGAGTTCACTTTACTACACGTCCGATCGAGTGGGAGTGATTCGATGCCGCAGCAAGACAGGCCTGTGCCGCGTGGGCGGATCCGTCGCACGATGCCGCTGGCCGGGTTCACAGCCAGGGCTGCCGGCGGTCGACTCGTCGCTGGCCTGCGGGAAAGGGCCGGTAGCGACGGTGCCGTCGAGCGCTTCCACGAACGCACCGCCGACCACTATGCCGAGCTGCTCGGCCACTCCAAGGGCGCGTTGATGAAGGTCGGGCAGATCATGTCGATGATCGATGCCAGCGCACTCGGCACAGGCGGGTTCTCGCCCTACCAAAAGGCCATGAACCGACTGCAGGCCGACGCTTCACCGATGCATCCCGCATTGGTACGTGAAGTCCTTAACGCCGAACTCGGCTCCGCCGTCGAGCAATTCGCCGAGTTCGATGAAACGGCGATGGCCGCCGCATCGATCGGTCAGGTCCACCGCGCCCTCCTGCGCGATGGTCGCCAGGTTGCCGTCAAGATTCAGTATCCCGGTGTGGCCCAAGCCATCCGCGAGGATCTGGCTAATACCGAGCTGTTGACGACGTTTCTGCGGTTCGCCACGTCGGCGTCGGGGATGACGGCCGACGTTCGGGCCGTAGCGCGCGAGGCGGCGGCGCGGATCTCCGAAGAGGTGGACTATCGGCACGAAGCGGCCATGATCGCGGCCTTCAGTGAGCTTTACCGAGGTCACCCGTTCATCCGAATCCCCGATGTCATTCCTGAAGCCTCCGGTGACCGGGTGCTGACGATGACCTTCCTCGACGGAATGGACTGGGCGGCTGCCCAACAGGCCGATCAGGACCTGAGAAATACTTGGGCCGAAGCTATTGCGCGGTTCTGCTGGGGCAGCTACCGGCATGCCAACCTGTTGCATGCCGACCCCCACCCAGGCAACTACCGTCTCAACTCCGACGGCACCGTCGGATTCCTCGACTTCGGCTGCGTGAAGGTCCTGCCCGAGCCACAGCGCTGGCGACTGATCGCGATGGTCCGCGCCGTCTTCGAGGGTCGCAAAGAGGACCTACGCAACCTCCTGGTAGAGATGGACTTCGTCCCGTTCGACTCCGACCTCACCGCCGACGAGCTATATCAGTGGCAGTCGGAACTCCTCTACGAGACCGCCGTGATGCCTCAGCCGGTGACGTTCACACCTGAGGCGACCCGCCGCGCCATTCGCGGCATATTCGACGTGCGGGACGCTAACCATCCGATTGCCCGCATGAACACACCCGACGACTTCGTGTTCCTGTCGCGCGTCCAACTCGCGATCGCCAGCGTGTTGGCCAGCCTGCGTGCCACGTTGCCGGCACGGGCAATGGCAGACGACATGGACGGAGTCGCCGAACCGACCACTGAGCTCGGCAAGCTGCACCACGCCTGGGTCCGTGAACGCGGCTTGCCGTCGGCATTGGATCACCATGACCACGTCTGACACGACGGCCGCGCGGCTGCCGTGGGATGCCGCCGACCCCTACCCGTTCTACGAGGCCTGCCGCCGCCGCGGCGACGTGGTCTGGGATCCCGCCGCGCAGGCTTGGCTGGTGCTGGGCTACCACGCCGCTCGCGAGGTGTTGGCCGGGCCGGCCTGGATCAGCGATCCGCGCGCCAACCCAACCGCCAGTGAGGCTTTGAGGTTTCTCAATCCCCAGTTTGTCGATGCCAGCATGCTGTTCACCGACGGACTATCCCACGATCGACTCCGGGGCGCGGTCCGTGATGTGTTCACCCGCTCCTTCATCGCCGGACTCAGCGATGGTATCGAGTCGATCTGCGCCTCGGCGGTGGCCGACGTGGCCATCGGCGAGGACTTCGACGTCATGTCCCAGATCGCGCTGCCGCTGCCGATTGCCGTCATCGGCGCATGGCTGGGCCTGGACACCGACCAGTGCGCCGGGCTGCGCGAGCACTCCCCCGCCATCATCCGGCTCCTGGGCGGCTTCGCCGACGACGACGAGCTAGAAGCCGGCCTCGCGGCCTCGGCCGTGCTGATCGCAGACTTCCTGCCCGCCGCCGCCGACCGCCGTAGCCACCCCGGCGACGACCTGCTGAGCTACCTTGCCGCTGACCCTAACCTGAGTCTCGACGAGGTCGTTGTCACCGCAATCCTCATCGCGGTAGCCGGCCACGAAACCACCGCAAACCTGCTCGGTGCCAGCCTGATCCGGCTACTCACCCCGGGCCCCGCCGGTGAACGGCTAGCCGACCGGATCGACCCCAATGATGCCGACGTCGTCACCGAGCTGTTGCGCCTGGACTCCCCCGTGCAAGCCACCGCGCGCACCGCCACTGCCGATCAGACCCTCGCCGGCGTCGATATCGCCTGTGGTGACCCCGTTTTGGTGTGTGTGGCCGCGGCTAACCGCGATCCCCACGTCTACGACCACCCGGATCACTATGAGTCCGGCCGGTCCGGACCGACGCCCATCGCCTTCGGCCATGGCGCGCACTACTGTCTCGGCGCGAGCCTAGCGCGACTGGAAATCGCCGCAGCCCTGCACCACATCCTGGGGCGATGGCCAGTCCTCGCCGGCACCCCCGTCTGGCGCGACACCCCCGCTATCCGCGGCCCACTCACCGTTCCAGCTAGGTTCACCACTTAGACTTAGAAGAGATGCGGAGCCACCAAGGTCCGCAGACGCTTAGGAAACAACCCTGACACCACCTCGCCTACCCTTTCATAACGCCTGCAGTGGAAGACTGCCCCGGCATTCTTCGCAGGCTCAAGCGGGCATGACGTCAATCCCATGCTCACGTTGAGGGGCGAATACGACGGAATCGAATATGCAAGCTTACCGGTAAACGTCGCCGCTTTCATCTGATGGATCACCAAACCAGAAGTATCTCAACGTGTTTCACGTCGCGCGACTGACCTCGCCTTTCGTTTCTTCGAGCTAAGTCGAGTGAATCAGCCACTGGCACAGAAAGTTATCCGTTGGGGCGCCGTAGTTCGACGGTAGTGCGGGGCCGTCCAAGACGTAGATCGTAATTCGATTCGCTCGGCTCCAACAACCGCCGACGTCACCGCAGACGGCCCGGTGTGCCGTCGGCTAGGCTGAGAGCCAGCAATCGCTGGAGGGTAACCATGGGTTCACTTGAGCCGACTAACTCGGTGGCGGCATTCTGCATTGCGTCGGAGGCATGTGACGTAGACGGGATGGTCGCGACCTTGGCTCCCGACGCCGAACTGGTGTCGCCGTTATCCGGCCGAATGGTGTTCCGAGGGCGAGACGATCTGCGGGTTTTGTTGGCGGCGATATACGGAAGCCTGCACGAGCTGAAATGGACCGATGCACTGGGCGATGGCACGGTGCGGGTCGCGGTGAGCGAGGGCAAGATCGCCGGCATTCGGTTTACGGATGCGATGGTGTTTGAACTCGACGGGGTCGGGCGGATCCGGCAACTCCGGCCGCATCTACGGCCGTTGCTTGCCATCATCGTGTTCGCGGCGATGCTCGGGCCAAAGATGGCCCGACGCCTCGGGGTGGTGCGCCGGGCGCTGTCTCACCGATAGGCCGCTCGGCCGGCCATCCCCCGCCGGCATTCGTCAACGGGATCCAGAAAGACTCCCGGAACGGTGGTTACTGCCGCGTTCGTCGACCATTCGCGGGAACAGGGGTGCTCCCCGCAGCGGGCGGTAGTCGGCGGCGGCAACGGCTGCTGCCCGCCTTCACCGAAGTGCTTCCCGCCTTCACCAACGGCTGCTTACGACCCCCAACCCAAGACCTCACCGAATAACTGGCGCAGATTCGCGGGCACTCGGCGCCAGCGCGACGTCGCCTCCCCGACCCTGATCGCGCTCGTCGAACGTCCTCAGGTGTGCTCGCCGAAATTCCCCACCTGTGAGGTGCGGTCAGTGTAGTGGTTGGCGGGTGCCGGTGGTGGCTCGGCGCAGGGTGTCTGCGGCGGCGTGGTGGTCGCGTAGCCGGTAGGACTCGCCGTCGAGGTTGATGACCACAGACCGGTGTAGGAGTCGGTCGAGCATGGCGGCGGCCACAGTGGTGTCACCGAGGATGTCGCCCCAGGCGCCGACCCCGCGGTTGGTGGTCATCACGATGCTGGTCTTCAGATAGCGTTGGGACACAACCTGAAACAGTGCTGAAGCGGCCTCGGCTGGCAGTGGTAGATAGCCCAGTTCATCGATCACCAGGAGCGTCGGTCCGGCGTAGAACCGCATGGTGGTGGCCCAGCGTCCTTCGATGGCGGCCCGGTGGCACCGGGCGGCCAGATCGGCGGCAGTGGTGAAGTAGGTCCGATATCCGGCATATGCTGCAGCCCTTGCTAATCCGACCGACAGGTGCGTCTTGCCTGTCCCCGGCGGCCCGATGAGCAAAATGTTGGTTGCTGACTCCAGGTAGCGGCAGGTGCCGAGTTCGTCGATGAGTGCGCGGTCGATACCGGCGGCGGCGTCGACATCGAAATCGGCCAGGCTAGCCGGTGTGGGTAGGCACGCGAACCTAAGCCGCCCCGCCAGTCGGCGGGCGGTGCTGGCATCGACTTCTACGGCCAACAGTCGCTCGAGGGCCACCGTGAGCGACAGGCCCTCGGCGGTCGCCTGGTCGAGCACGGCCGGCAGGGCTTCAGCGGCGGCGGTGAGTTTGAGCTCGGCCAGGTGTGAACGCAGTTGCTGATAGCGGCTCGCGGCCACGGTTGGCGAGTCGGCATCGGTGGTGCGGGTGGTGGTTTTGGGGGTGCGGGTGGTGGGGGTCATTGCAGGGTCCTTTTCTGGGCGGCCCGCTCGTAGACGGACATGTCAATGACAGCGGAATCAGGTGAGCTAGTTGGGGATTCGACGGCACTGTTGGCGTTGTCGGGGAAGTTAAGAAGTTGCGCGGCAGCGGTTTTGGCGGCCGGCCCGGGTGGGATGCGTTCCTTGCGGCGATGTGGTCGCCCGGTGTTGGCGGTGGCCATTGCGGCGGTGTCGAGGGCGATGACGTGGCCGCTGTCGCGGACCATCACCCCCAACCCGTCAGCGGCCAACCGGTGACGGGCGACCACGATCCCGTTCGTGGTGGCGACGTCGAGGTACCCGCCACCAATCGGATGGCTGACCCTCACCTGCGCGGCGGCCAGCTCCGGGGGCACCGAGTACCGGTTGCCGCGGTAGGACACCAACGCCTGCCGCGAGGCTGTCCGGGACTCAGACACGATCATCGGATACGGCGCCGGCGGCACTGGCCTGAGCGGCTCGGTCTTGGCTACCACAGCCACCGAAGACCGCCCGTCGGCGGTCAAGCGCATCCTGGTGTCGCCACGGACCCGGGCGAAGCGGTCCACACTTGCCTGTGCTTGTTCGACGGTCATGTCGTCATCCAAGGTGCGCCACCAGCGTTGCGCCGCGGTGTGATTGACCTTCTCCACCACGCCTTTGCGGTTACCGCGCCGCGGTGGGCAGATCGCCACCGATACGCCGTAGTGCTTGGCGACCCCGGCGAACGTGGCGGTCACCCGTCCCGAGCCCGGATCGCAGACGGTGGCCATCCGGTCGAACCGCCAGACCCGGGTGAGGCCGCCGAGGCCGCGGCAGATCGTGTCGATGGCGGCGACCAGGTGGGGTTGATCCATCGACGGTGACAACACCGCCCGCCACTTGCCGGAGTGCGCCAGCGAGCCGACCAGCAGGAAAGCTTTCTTGCCCCAGCCCCAGAACTCGGGCGGATCGGGCAATTCCAGCCAGTCCCACTGGGTTTCGTCACCGGGCGGGTGCTCGATAACCGCGTTGGGCCGGTCGGTGGCGGTGCGGCAGGCTTGACAGTCCGGGCGCAGATTACGGGTGCGGATGTTGCGGGTCAGGCTCTGATACGACAGCCCGAAACCCAGGTCTTCGAGTTCGTCGTAGAGGGTGCGGGCCCACAGATGCGGGTCCTCGACCAATCGCGCCGACACGTAGTCGACGAACGGATCAAACGGATTCGGTCCCGGCCGTGCCCGCACCCCGGGCTCGGCGCCGCCGGCCAGATACTTGCGGACCGTTTTCCGGTCGAACCCGGTGTGGCGGGCGATCGCAGAGATCGACCAACCGCGTTTTCGTAGGGCGTGTACTTCCATGTCGTCCTCCCATGTGAGCATGAGAAAGCGGGCCTCCTTCGACAGAGCTACTGGCGTCAGACACCAGCAGCATCGAGGGAGGCCCGCCCTTCTCGGCGGAGCCACACGGGTGGGGAATTTCGATGAGCGTCAGCGAGGAAATTCAACGAGCGCGGTCAACCCCACTCCCCTGCACGCCGTCAGCAGCAAATCCCGCCCACTCGGCACGACACGTGACGGAGGGACATCGAGGTGTGCTGGCCGCCTGCACTCACAGCTCGGCACGATCCGCGCCTGGTCGTACGTTCCAGCCCCGTTTCGGCGGAGAATACGGCGAAATCGAATATGGCGGGTTACCAGTAAAGTACGCTGTTTTCGACTGATGAATCACCACTCGCCGCAGCCGGTTTCGCACGAATTAGCGGAAGGCATCGCCCGACCGTTGGTGAGTCAATTCGATCAAGTACCCACGAACTGATGCCATCGAGCGCCAGTTGGGCGATCTCGGTTGAATGTCCTGTGAAGCCGTGGGGCGACTCGGGATATATCCGAATTTCGACATCGTTGCCGGCGGCCCAGAGTCGACTGGCCATTGCCAAGTTGTCTTCCAAAAGCACGTCCTGGGCCCCCACGACCATCAGAACGGGCGGCAGCCGATCCAGATCACCGTAGACCGGCGAGATATCCGGGTCCGTACGATCAGTCACATGGCCCACATAGGCCTCAAGGAAGTACTCATCGGCGATACGGCGACCAGCGGGCGTCAGTGCGCTCAGGTCGAATGTCCCAAACTGAAGCGCGGCACCAGCGACCCTCTGTGCATGTCCGGTATCGCGCAGTCGTAGCAATGTGGTCGTCGCCAGAGTCGCTCCTGCTGAACGGCCCCCAATGACCAATTGTGGTGACCCAAATCGGTCCTGCGCGTGTGCGATGAGCCAGCGCGCAACGGCTTCACAGTCGCTGGGTGCCGCTGGCCACGGATGTTCAGGTGCCAGTCGATAGTCGACGCTGACCACTGCAATATTCAGCGCGTCTGCAAGCGCGCGATTGCGGACGTCATCGCGGGCGGCGCAGTCCATGTAGAACCCACCGCCGTGAATGTCCATATAGACGCCTCGCGCCCGATTATGGGCGGGGGTAAAGATCCTGATGGGGACTGTGACTCCCCCAACCCGCACTGCACACTCATCCGCTGGCGGATCCGACGGGGCTGGTGCAATCCTGGCTGACCTGGCTGCGCTCAACTTCTCAGCGGTGCGTGGCCCGCGCCCGGCCGGCCTGACGGCGTAGAAATGTCGGGCGTCCTGAAGAAGCTCGGCAGACACGTCGACCAACAGATGCCCGAGCCCGACCACAAATCCTCCGATCGATCAACCGGTACTTCCCGAGGAAATCAGCAAACTGCGCGACTACGCCCCTTGCTGCGCGCACTTGCACCCTACTGAGGTTGATTGCGACAAGCATCCCGGGCTCTCCCCGGCTCGACCGGACCACATGTACCGACGCGCTGAGGCCCTGAAATACGGCGGAATCGAATATGGCGGGTTACCAGTAAGGTACGTCGTTTTCATCTTCTTCCGATATCGCCCGGATTCTTAGATGGGTCGGTGCGAACCCGATAGTCGAGTTCCTTTGTGTCCGAATCGACTAGGTCGAGGCCGCTTAGTCGGTTCTGCTTTTCGCCGACCCCGGGCTGAAGGTAGCCCACTGGCCGAGGGCAAATTCGCCATTGCTCCGCCGGACTTCCAGTGCGCCTGCACCGCCGAAGTGTCCGGGGATGAGCAACTCGCGTTCATCGGCGGCCCGCTCCAGTATGCGGCGGCGGCTGTCAGCTGCTTGTTGCGGCGAATGGCAGTAAGCGCTGTTGCAACAGGGATCGAGAATCTGCACCGGGCTATGCAATACATCTCCGGAGAACACAGCCCGATCACTCCCGGACGCGAGCCTGAGAACCGACGCACCGGGCGTGTGGCCGGGTGCCGATTCCAAGGTGATGTGTTCGTCGATGGTGTACAGCCCTTCCCACAGCACGGCCTGTCCCGCCTCGTGGATCGGGGCGATACTGTCCTCGTAGACCAAGCGGTCGACCTCTCCCAACCCTTCTCCGCTCGCATTGTTCGGGCCATAGTGGGCGTCGTCGGCGGCGGGAATCAGATACTCGGCGTTGGGGAACGCGGGCATCCACTGACCGCCTGCGTCGACGGTGTTGCCGCCTACGTGATCGACGTGCAGATGCGTGTTGACAACTACGTCGACGTCTTGCGGTTGGACACCGGCTTCAGCGAGCACCGCGAGCAGATCGCTCTCACGTTGGTGGAACCAGGGCGCCATTCCCGGTCGCTCGCGCTCACTTCCCGCGCCCGTGTAGAGCAGGATCGTGCGGTCGCCGCTTCGCATTACCCACGTCTGGAGCGCGATGACCATCCGGTCAGATTCGGGCTGCCAGTGGTCTGGAGCCAGCCAGTTGGCGTTGCGCGTCCATAGCTCGGTATCGACCTCGGGGGAGAAACTCAGTTGTCAGCAAGAACGGCTCATGCCATTCAATGACACGGGTGACCTCGACGTCACCCAGCGCGATGTTCCGCACTCTAGTATCACCGCTCACAAATTTAAGGTAACACCGATCCATGGGTCATCAACCTCGACGGGGAGCCTTGCCCCGGGGACTTTCGATGAGCGCCTCTCCCCTGTCATCTTTCACCCGCTTCGGTGCTGCGCATGTGAGGAATACGGCGGGATTGAATATCGCGGGTTACCACTAATCGGTTGCCGGTGGTGCCCTGTTGAATGTGGACCACTCACCCGCCGCCTCGGTTAGTTTCGGTCAGCATGGCGGAACACGCAGGAAAAGCTCGACAGACGAGCGGATAACTGCTGCTCACAACCGCCAATAGCAACCACGGTCGGCCCTACCCCAGGACTACCCCAACTCGTCGGTGGATCGAGGCTAAGCCTGCCACGATGGACGGGTGACTGATCAGGTGCCGGCGGGCTTCCCGGAAGACGCTCCGAGCCTGCCGCATCCCGTGCTGATCGACCAGTTTTGGGCGGATCTGACGTTTCTGCACTGGCCGGTCGACCCCGCCGCCGTGGCACACTTCTACCCACCCGGCACCCGTCCCGACCTCTTCGAGGGCCGCACCTACGTCGGCCTGCTGCCATTCCATCTTCGCTACACCAGGGTCGTTGCAGCGGTACCGATTCCGTACTTTGGGTCGTTCGCCGAGTTCAACTTGCGGCTGTACTCGGTCGACCTCGACGGCAGGCACGGCGTGCTGTTCCGTTCTCTGGAAACCGAACGTCTGGCGGTTCTGCCGGTGACCCGCATCGGACTGGGGGTGCCGTATACCTGGGCCAAGATGAGCGTCACGCGCTCTGCCGGCGGAGTCTGCTACGCCAGCACCCGCCGCTGGCCGCAGCGAGGCCTGCGCAGCCGTGCGGTGGTAGCCGTGGGTGCACCGGTGGAACCGACGCCGCTGGAGGTCTGGCTGACCGGGCGATGGGGTGCGCACACCCGCACGGCCGGGCACACCGTGTGGGTGCCCATCGCGCACCTGATGTGGCCTTTGCACGCCGCGGAGATCACCGAATTCGAGGATGAACTCGTCGCCGCTGCGGGCATCGAGTGTGCGGGGCCGCGTCTGCGCGCTCTGTTCTCGCCGGGGGTCCGCGTCCGGTTCGGGCGTCCCAGCCGGCTCCCGGCCGGGCAAGACGGCACACCCGCGTGATGGCGCGTAGTCAGAGGTGTCGGTAGGTGTTGATGCGCTCAACCCCGGGCCCCGGGCACGCGATGGCATCACCCGAGCGGCTACCTCGGCGCGGTCGACTCCGCGTTCCGGTCAGCGATCATGCGATGCAGACCGGATCCGCCAGTCGAGATAAGACGGCACCACCCCGCGGTGTCTTGATCACGTTGGCGGTTCCCAGCACGAGACCGTCATATTCATTGGCACAGGACAGCTTTGAACGGGCCTCACCCCGCTGTGTAGTTAGACCGAGTTGCCCAATCGAATTGACGCCAAGGGGATTAGCAAATTGCGCCAGTTTCGGACTACCTCTTTCCGGTGCGCAGGTTGCCGGGCCTGGACTGCAATCGCGGAGGGCTTCTAACCCTTACAGAGCTGTGCCGCGATCCAGACATGTGCCGCATCCACCGACACTTCTCCTGCCCGAACTAGTCGGACGAAATCTAAGGCGGCATCGGACAGGCGCCCGTCGGCAGAATCGTGCCGGTCGCGACGAATGAGCACCGAGACGAAGCGTGTCAAGCGCCGCCCGAACCAACATGCCGACACGATGATGCCGCAAAAGTGGCGCGCCTGCCCGCCAGAGCCATCATCGAACTCGCCGTTGAACCCGCCCCCTGACAGCACATCTCGTCCGCCGCGGGCAAGGTCCCAGACACCGAGTACGCCGCCGCGGATGCCTGCGCCTTGGCGTCCGAAGGCCATCAAGAAGGCGCGCGGGTCACTATGTTGCGCTCCTTGCCTCTTCGCCAATGCAACGATACGAGCGCATGCGTCACAGTTTCTCTCCATATATTCGTCCTCACCGGCCACCCTCTTCATTAGCGACTGCACGTCATCATGAAGCCAGGGCGCTACGGTTGGTCACTGATCCGGGCTGCGGCTTGCCTACCGGAGACAATGGCACCTTCGATGGTGCCGTAATTGCCGACGCACAGGTCTGCACCGGAGAAGTGGATGCCATTTGTGTAACTGAGATCAGCGAGTGCACCGACCTGCTGAAGCTGACCGGGCCGCGGTGCCATCCACGTACCTCTGGCGAAGTGATCGGCGTTCCAATCGTGTGCGTCGACACCGAGTACCTCGATGTCTGGCAGAAAGGCTTGCAACGCCGTTTGCACCTCGCTCGCTGATGCATTGGCCATCGCGGGATCGTCGGAGAAGCCTACGAGGAACGCGTCCCCGGAGTCGAGTTGTCGCTCCAATCGCGCATAGGCGATGGGACCGGACGCGCTGAAGAGCCTGGGCCAGCCAACGACATTTCGGACGGTCATCCATAGCTTCACTGAATGGCCTGCATGTCGTGACTCTCCGAGCGCCGTCGCCGCCGGGATGCGAGGCCTAAAATCGATGTCGACCAGCATATTGAGCGGCACCGCAATCACGACGTTTCGTGCCACCAATCTGTTTCGCGCCCTGTCGAGTACGGCGAAGCCATCGACGGTCGTGTGGACGGCAGCGACTTCGGTGTTGAGCAGCAAGGTGGCCTGCGAGCTGCCGGCGATGGCGTCGACGAGTCTCTGCGAGGTGCCGTCGATGGTGTGCGTGTAATGGTCGGGGTTGGCGAGATCGCTCGGCGACATACCCGAGCAGTCGACTCCGGAGAGGTCCGTCAAGGGCGCTCCGGAGAGATAGCGCTGGGTTGCCTGTACCCAGGCGAGCAAACCAGCGTCGAGTCCGATTGAGCGGAGTGCACCGTCCGCGGTTGCGTCAGGCTCAGCCCGCCTCGCGATGACGTCGAATGCGCGTGTCATCTCACCGATTTCACTCTCGAAGAGAAAGCCCTTGTCAGACAGCATTCCGTCCAGTTCGGTGATGAAATGTGTTGGCAAGGGCGTTGGTACGCTCCGGATCGCGTAGTGCTGCAACTCGGCCATCACTGCGGTGTGTTCGGCTGGAATGACCCAAGTTCCACCGAAGTCCACTTTCTGGGTAGTGCTGACTACTTCCCGCGCAAAGGTCCGCCCGCCGATCCGGTTCCTTCCCTCGAGGACGGCGACCTGGAATCCCTTGTCCGTGAGGTCACGGGCAGCGACAAGCCCGGCAAGGCCTGCACCGACGACAATGACGTCGATGACCTCTGCCGGGTTGTCAACCGATGTGCCGTGTCGCATTGTGCGGTTTCCTTTGAAAAGTTGTGCCCACGGACTGGTGTCCACCATGCTCCGCGTTGGGCCACCTTATCTCTGATGATTCAAGAGATGTACGAATGTACGACGCGCACCACTCTGCCGGTGAAAGTCACCCGCGGCCAACAAAAACCTTGCGAACCGCGCGGGAGCGAAGTCTGCGGTGGCGCAACACGACTCACCCTAGCAGTCCCCTTACAGGTGAGCCGGCGCGCAGCGCGGCCGCCTCGGCGGAAGCCGCAGGGTGCAATGTGACTCACCAGTTGCACCGCTGGCGTGACGCGAACCCCACGCTCGTGATCTGTGAGCAGCGGACTCTGGTTCCTTTTACAGGCCGGAGTGGGCCGAGCACCCGGGCGAAGACCGGGCTGAGCGCCGCAAGGAGGGACCAGCGCGCTACTACGTCCGGTCGTCTCAGTACGCGGACACTCCCCTGGACCACGCCCTGATCGCCGTCTCCAGGTTGCGCCAGTCCGGCGACGGTCGCGGAAGACTATGCCCTCATCGCTCGCGCGGAAGACATAACAACGCCGGCCTGGTCCCTCGCGTCCTCACGTTGGTGGAAGCTCTCGACGATGCCCACTGGACGACGACAGTGTGTTGAGCGGACCGTGCCGATCCACCACGGTGACCTGGTGACCACGGCGCGCCATTTCGGCCGCCGTTGGCAAACCCCAGGCGCCCGCACCGATCACTATGCACTTCATGAACCGTGATTATGCGCGAAGCAACGTCCACGAGCTTCGAATATTCGATGTCACAACGGATTTGCGAGCAACTACCGCGTGACCGAATCTGCATTTCCGGGGTGTTAACAGTTTGCGTTCCGGCGCGCCACCTCTTGCACCGTGACGTCCCTGGCCATACCTTCGCAGTTAGCGATCTGTTAAGTAGCTCTTAGCGAAATGAGGCACGTGCTTCCTGAGCCCACGATTGCCGTGACCGATATCGACAGGCCGGCTCGAGCCATGCTCGGCGCTCGGCTCCGGGCGGCCCGCGAACGTGCCCGACTGTCCACCCGGGATGCTGCGGCTCGGGCCGGGGTGAGCGCAGGCTTCATCAGCCAGCTGGAGAACGGCAAGTGCGGAGTATCCGTGGGAGTGCTGAAACGCATTTCTGCGGCCGTCGGCGTCTCGGTGGCCGACCTGCTCGCCGACGAGGCGCCCGTCGCTCGACCCGTGCTGCGCGCGGACGAGCGACCCGTTTTTACCAGCGACGTCGGACTGCGGAAGCTGCTGCTCTCGCGACCACCGATCCGCCAGCTCGAAGTGTATGAAGGCACGTTCGAGGTGGGCGGCTCGACCGGACCCGAGGCGTACGCCCACGACGATGCGCAGGAGTTGTTCTACGTGCTCAGCGGGCACATCGAAATCTCGGTCGCTGCTGAGAGATTCATCCTCGGGCCACGCGACAGCGTCGAGTACCTCTCGTCGGTTCCGCACCGGGCCGTCAACATCGGTGCAACCCCGGCGCAGGCCATGTGGATCACATCGCATTTCACCCTGCCGATCGACACGAACCCGCTGGATGCGCCATCCGGACACCAGATTAAGGAATGACACCATGGCTAACGGCGAACGAATGTTGATCACCGGAGGGCACGTCTTCACCCCCGCCGGAATCGTCGAAGAACCCGTCCTGATCGAGGACGGCGTCATCACCGTTATCGGTGTAGACGCGCTCACTGCATCCGGTGCCGTCGAGATCGATGCGGCCGGCGGCCTGGTCTCCGCCGGCTTTCAAGACAGCCACATTCACCCGTATCACGCCGGTCTGGACATGATCGCGTGCGACCTGACGCCGTACGTCACCGCTGAGGGCTACCTCACGCGCATCGCCGAGTACGCGGCGGCCAGCCCTGAGCTGCCGTGGATCAGCGGCGGCGGCTGGTCGATGGACTCATTTCCCGGCGGGTTGCCGACCGCGGCGGCGCTCGACGCCATCGTCGCTGACCGGCCTGCGTTCTTTCCCAACCGCGACGGGCACGGCGCCTGGGTCAACACGAAAGCCCTTGAAATCGGCGGAATCGACGACACCACGCCCGACCCGTTCGACGGTCGCATCGAACGCGACGCCGACGGCCACGCGATCGGGACGTTGCAGGAAGGCGCCATGGGCCTCGTTGCCCGGCACATTCCGCTGCCAACCCAGCACGACTTGGATGAGGCGCTCAAAATTGCGCAGCAACAACTGTTTTCCTGGGGGGTGACTGCCTGGCAAGACGCCATCGTCGGTGCCACGAACGACACCCCCGACCCGCTCGACTCGTACCTGCGTGCCACCGCATCCGGCGTGCTGAAGGCGCGCGTCGTCGGCGCACTGTGGTGGGACCGCAACCGTGGGCTCGAGCAGATTCCCGAGCTCGTCGCAAAGCGCGAGCGCGCGCTGGCCGGTGGGTTCGCGGCCACCACGGTCAAGATCATGCAGGACGGCGTCGCCGAAAACTTCACCGCCGGAATGCTCGAGCCCTATCTTGATACGTGCGGCTGCCCCGGTGAAAACATGGGCAAAAGTTTCGTCGACCCGACCACGCTCAAAGAGATCTCGATCCAACTCGACGCCCTGGGCTTCCAGCTGCACTATCACGCCTTGGGTGACCGCGCCGTGCGCGAGTCCCTCGATGCGGTCGAGGCGGCCCGCGCGGCCAACGGCGACAGCGATCTTCGGCACACTCTGCCCACATTCAGGTGATCCACCCCGACGATATCGCCCGGTTCGCCCAACTCGGAGTGGTCGCCAACATGCAACCGCTCTGGGCCAGGCATGAGGCCCAGATGGACGTTCTGACCATCCCGTTCCTCGGCACCCGCCGAGCCGCCTGGCAGTACCCGTTCGGTTCCCTGCAGCGGGCCGGGGCGCTGTTGGCTTCTGGAAGCGACTGGCCGGTGAGCACGGCGAATCCGCTGGAGATCATCCACACCGCCGTCAACCGTGCCCCCGCCGGAGCGACCGGCCCGGCAGCTCTGCCTTTCCTCGGCGAGCAGGCACTTTCACTGGCCGACGCGCTGATCGCGCACAGCCTCGGCACGGCCTACCTCAACCACGACGAGCAGCGCTCGGGAAGCATCGAGGTCGGTAAGGCGGCCGACATCGTGATTCTCGACCGCGACATCTTCGCCGCTCCGGTTTGCGAGATCGGCTCTGCCAGCGTGATCTACACAATTATTGGCGGCGAGATCGTCTACGACGCAACCGCAACCTTGGTATCGGCATGAGCATCGTCGAGCGGCGCGCCGACGCGGACGCGCCGCTGGCCTCCGCACCTGGTTCGCTTCAATTACGTTCGTTGACCAAGGTTTACGGTGCGGCCGTTGCTGTGGACAACGTCAGTCTCACCGTACAGGCCGGTGAGTTCCTCAGCCTGCTGGGACCGAGCGGGTGTGGCAAGACGACGACGCTTCGCTTGATCGGCGGATTCGAATTTCCCGACGACGGCTCCATCCAGATTTCCGGCCGCAACGTCGAGAACCTTCCGCCGCACAAACGCCCGGTCAACACCGTGTTCCAGGCCTACGCGCTGTTCCCGCACATGAAAGTCGCCGACAACGTCGCCTACGGACTGCGCCTTTCCGGCGTGGCGAAGGCAGAGATAGCCGACCGGGTGAGCCATGCCCTCGACATGGTGAGGATGACCGCTTTCGCGGCCCGCAAGCCCGCGCAACTCTCAGGTGGCCAGCAGCAACGGATCGCCCTGGCTCGGGCATTGGTGAACCGACCGGCTGTTCTGCTGCTGGATGAGCCGATGAGCGCCCTGGACCGCAAACTGCGCGAGGAGATGCAGGTCGAACTGAAACTGCTGCAGCGCGAACTCGGAACGACGTTCATCTTCGTCACGCACGACCAGGAGGAAGCGCTGTCGATGAGTGATCGGGTCGCGGTGATGAAAGACGGCCGGATCGAGCAGATCGGCACGGCCTCAACCGTTTACGATTCACCGGAATCGGCCTTCGTGGCGGGGTTCATCGGCCGGCAGAACTCCTTCCCTGGCACCATCTCGTCGTTCGACAGCGCGGGGGTGAGCGTGCGCACAGCGGGCCTTTCGCTGCACTCGTCGCGCCCGACGAAGGGCAGCGTGCCGGCCTCGGGTGGCGCCGAGGTCACCGCGGCCATCAGGCCGGAGTCGGTGATGGTCACCGCTGCGGCGCTGCGCGGCGCCCCCGCCCCTGGGTCAGACGCCCCGGTCAACGCCGTCACCGGCACGCTGCTCGGGGTCTCAGAACTCGGCCACAGCCTGCAGTTGGTCATCCACACGCCCAGCGACGACCAAATCCTGGCTCGTCTTCCCCGCGCCGCCAATCCGCCCACCGAACTCGGATCAACCGTGACGTGTTCGTGGTCGGCTGACGCCGTGCGCATCTTCACGTCGTAGCCGCTCGCTCCCCCGCCCACCGTCTCCCCTCGACCTGGAAGCTACGCATGAATCAGCAAAAGCCCGTTCGCATTCTCGTTCCCGAAGCGATGAAGAAGTCGCTCAACCGCCGGACCTTCCTGGGCGGGACCGCTGCGCTCGGGGTGGGCGCCTTTCTCGCCGCCTGCTCCAGTTCGTCGGGCGGTGGCGGGTCGTCATCCGACAGCCTGAACATCTACACCTGGGGTGAGTACGACGACCCCGACGTGCTGGCGGAGTTCACCTCCGCCAAAGGCCCCAAGATCACCCTCGACTCCTACGGTTCGAATCCCGAAATGATCGCCAAACTCAGTGCGGCGAAGGGCACTACAGGTTACGACATCTGTGTGCCCACCCACTCGTCCGTCCAGCAGATGGCGACCGGCGGTCTGCTGACCGAGCTCGATCTCGCCAGGCTGCCAAACATGAAGAACCTCAACGCAAAAGTCGTCGACACCCCGTTCGACCCCGGCAACAAGTACAGCGTCTGTAAGGACTGGGGCTCGACCGGCTACGTCTACGACACCACTGTCATCAAGCGCGACCTGACCTCGTGGGTCGACTTTTTCGACGCCGCACAGAAGGAGGCATCCGGAAGCCTGTCGCTCCTGGAAGATCAGGCCGAGGTCGCGTTCACCTACTTCTACGCCAACGGGATCACCCCCAACACCACGGACCCCGGCGACATCGCGGCCTACCGTACCTTCATCCTCGAGAAGATCGCTCCGCACGTGCAGGCGTTCGAGTCGTCGACCAACGCCTCCATCTCGTCTTCGGCACGCGCCCTGATTCACTGCTGGAACGGCGATGCCCGCCTCGGCATCCTCGGCAACGCTGAGCCCGACAGGTACAAGTGGGTGTGGCCCTCGGAGGGTGCCAACCTCTGGCAGGACAACTGGGCCATTGTCAACGGTGCACCACACGAAGACGCGGCATACGAGTTCATCAACTACGTGCTCGACCCAGCCGTCTCGCTCAAGGAACTCAGCTACATCGGCTACAACACCGGGATCGAAGGAATCGAGGAAGCAGCCAAAGAAGCCGACATCGAGCGACCCGACATGGTGTTCATCAGCGATGACATCATGCAAAAGTTGGTCTACAGCGAGATGACATCGGCAGACGGCACGATCATCGCCATTTACGACGAGCTCAAGGCGGCGGCGGGCCAGTGACCGCCTCGCGGCGACGGCTTCTGGCCTTGAGAAGGCTGCCAGGAGGACTCGGGGCCCTGCCGATCAGCGTGTGGATACTGCTGTTCTTCATCATGCCTTTTGGTCTCGTGGTCTGGTACAGCTTCGGCTACAAACCCGGTCTCTACGTGACCCACGCCAACGACATCCTGTCGTTGGATCGATACAGCGAGGCGGCCTCTCCCGCATTCTTTGCGATCTTCGTTCGCACGCTGAAGATCGCGATGACCGGAACTGTGCTCTGCCTGCTGATTTCGTTTCCGATGGCCTACTGGATGGCCGTCAAGCTGGCGCCGAGATGGCGCGGTATCGTGTTGGCATTGGTCCTCATCCCGTACTGGACCAACTTCCTCGTCCGCACCATCGGTTGGCAAATCTCGCTGAGTCCCGAGGGTTTTGCATCGAAGACGCTGCAATGGGCCAACCTGACCGAGGGGCCGCTACACGTGCTGTACACCTCGGCCGCCGTTCAGCTCGGCGTGGTCTACAACTATCTGCCGTTGATGATCCTGCCCTTGTACGTGGCGCTGGAGCGTCTTGACCCCAAGCTGCTCGAAGCCAGCCGCGACCTCGGTGCCACGGCGTGGGACACGCTCTGGCGCATCACCGTTCCGTTGGCCGCACCTGGGGTGGCCGCCGGGTTGCTGCTGGTGTTCGTCCCGCTGATGGGTGACTACATCACCCCAACCGTTCTCGGTGGGGCCAGCGGCAGCATGGTCGGTCAGATGGTGGCCGCCCAGTTCCAGAGCGCACAAAACTGGGCGCTTGGGGCGGCGATGGCAGTGTTGCTCATGCTGGCCATCTTCGGAACGAGTGCCGTGGTCGGCGTGCTCCTCAAAGTGATCGGTCGTATCGCCACCGCGATGACATCCCTGAAACTCTCGGTGAAGGAACTCTCATGACGGTTACGGCGCAGGTCGCAGGTTCCCCCCGGCGGCGCAGTCGCCGCAAGATCCGTCCCGCCGACGCCTTCCTGAATGTCTGGGGAATGCTTGGCCTGCTGTTCCTCTTCTTCCCGATCGCCGTCATCGTCGTCTTCTCGTTCAACTCCGGCCGGTCCCTGCAGACGTTCGAGGGATTCAGCATCCAGCCCTACGTCGCGGCCCTGACCAATCCGGCGATCACCAACTCGATCGTCGTCTCGTTGGTCACCGCCGCCGGCACCGCGGTGGTAGCCACCCTGCTCGGCACCTTCGCCGGAATCGCGCTGACCCGGCGACCCGGCCGGTGGGCACCCGGCCTGCTTGTGTTGCTGGGGCTGGTGATGGTGACTCCGGAGATCGTCAGTGCAATCTCGCTGCTCCCCTGGTTTGTCACCCTGGGAGTCGACTGGGGTTTCACCGGCTTCAACATCGGTCAGGTGCGCCTCATCATCGCCAACTCCCTCTTCGCAAGCGCGGTAGTCACTTTCATCGTGCGGGCCCGGATGTCCGGGATGAACGAGACCCTCGAAGAGGCCGCCGCCGACCTGTACGCTCCGCCCTTCCGTCGGTTCACCGACATCACGCTGCCCCTCATCCGACCCGCGGTCATCTCGGGTGCGCTACTTTCCTTCACCCTCAGTCTCGACAACACGGTTGTCTCGTCGTTCGTCTCCGTCGCGGGGTCGACGCCCTGGCCGGTGTACATTTTCGCGTCGCTCAAGGCATCGCTGCGGCCGGAGATCGCAGCGATGTCCACGTTGATGCTGGTGCTCACACTGATCGTGCTGGGCATCGTCGCCCTGGTACTGCGCCGGGATCCGGCGGGGTCGGGCAGCGGGGCCGCCGGCCTGACAGACGCGATGGTGGGGCGATGAGCACGACGCTTACCAACGGCGCCGCGTACGTCGACGATTCGTCGAGAGACCGGAAGTACAAGAAATGTATATCGAACGGTTGCAAGTAGAGTCCGAAGGATTCCTCGGGGGCTCGATGAAACCAATTGACGCCAACGGCTTTAAGCCGCGGGGCTCGGGGCATGGCCCGACCGCATTGCGACGTTCTCGCAGTAGGTGTGCCCGCGGCAACTTGGGTGAGGTGGGCGCGTCGGCCCGCGGGACGGGTCGGTCGGCCGATGAGGATAGGTAGGGAGCACGCGCATGTCCGATGCGGCACCTAGCGGAGCCGGGACCGCCTCCGGGTCCCCCTGCCTCCCCGACGGCTTCGACAGTGTCTTCGCCAGCCGCTGGGTCGACCTCGGCGAGCTACGTCTACACGCCGTCGTGGGTGGCAACGGCCCGCCGCTGCTGCTAGTGCACGGCTGGCCCGAAACCTGGTATGCGTGGCGCCTGGTCATGCCCGCCTTGGCGCGACACTTCACGGTGGTCGCCGTCGATCGACGAGGTAGCGGTCTGTCCGACAAGCCATTCGACGGATATGACAGCGCCACCCTGGCCAACGACATGGTCGAGCTCATGGCTGCGCTTCACTACGAACGGTTCGCCGTGGTTGGACACGACGTGGGCATGTGGATCGCCTACGCGCTGGCCGCAGATCACCCCGGCAGAATAGAGTGCCTCACCGTCGTCGAAGCCGCAGTTCCCGGCCTTACCCCCGCCCCGGAAATCGCTGAAGTTCAGGACAGGTCGAATGCACTGTGGCATTGGGGGTTCAATCGGGTGGCCGATTTGAGCGAGGAGCTCGTCGAGGGCCGCGAACGCTTGTTCTTCGGCTGGCAGTTCGCCCACAAGGCGGCCACCCCGCTGCCGCCAGAGGTGATCGAGGTCTACTTGGCCGCGCTCACCACGGGGCGCGACGCTCTGCACGGGGGGTTTGCTCCCTACCAGGAGATCGGCACCACCATTGAGCAGAACGCGCGGCGCAAACAGCAGCGGTTGTCCTTGCCGGTGTTGACGATCGCCGGAGAGCGGTCCACCGGGGATGTGGTGGCCGCGACCATGGACCCGGTTGCGGACAACGTGCACGCGCACGTCGTCATCGCCGGGTGCGGACACTTCCCCGCCGAGGAAGCGCCCACCGAGGTGCTCGCCGCACTCGAGGACTTTCTGGCGCCATATCGCGTCAGCGGAGCGCAGCGAGTCGCCGATGTCGACGACGGCGGATCGTAGACGCCACCGTGCCAGCGAAATTTCGACAGGAGCAGACGTGAACACCCCCAACGCGAACTCCCCGACCGGGGTGAGTGGGCTCGTCGCGGGATCGAATATGGCGGGCTACCAGGAGATTCGGCTGGTTCAATTCTCACTTGGCTCGCGCGGATGCGCCGAGCGTCTCTGGGCCTTCGCGAACCAGTACTCGTCGTAGCTGCTGGGCGTCAGCCATCTCGCTCAGCGGAAATAAGGTTCAACCGTGCCACTGAGCTTGACGACCATCGGATTTCCGTGGCGATCCTTCGCGGTGGGGACTTCAACACGCACCCAACCCTCGGCCACGTTGTATTCGTGAACATTGGTTTTCTCGGCGCCATTAAAGCGAATACCCACATCACGGCGAAGCACCTCTTCGCTATAGAACGCGCTGCGTGGATCGATGGAGAGGTGATTCGGTGGAACGTCTGTGTACTGATCCTCGGACATGATGGCCTTCGTTGAATGCTCGGAGTGTTCCCGAAGAATCTACGCGACCGTGCCCTAGCGGGTTGCGCGTAGGCCTTGGAAGGCCCCTCACATTCATTCATCGAACAAGGCCGAGGAATGCCATCATTGCCTGGAGCGACGCTTCCGTTCTCGCCGTAGGCTCACGGCGTGCACTACGTGACCCTGGCCAACGCCGCGTCAACGGCGGCGCTGACCGTGGGGCTGGCGGCCTATGCAGCGTTGATCTTCGCCGGCATCGCTGTGGCCATCTTCGACGCACGCCGGCACCGACGAGGCCGGGCGACCGCCGCCGCGGTAATGGTCGGCGTGCTGACCCTGGGCGGGCTGGTTGTGGCGATCGTCAGCAGTGTCGCGTGAACCGTCACAACGCGGCCGGGTGAACACCGGGTGGTTGGCGGGGTTCGGCAACTCTCGGACGTAATCCTCGAATACCTTCCCCCACGACGCGCCGATCCCCGTCACATCCCCCAAGGTCCGCGTCCACCGCCTACTTTGCCAATACAGCAAGTTGATTTGCGGAACTGCGCAGCAGCGCGGAGTCGGCGGTCGCTGCTCGACCAGCCTGACGCTGAATCGATTGCCGCGCAATATGATCGAATAATCGACGCGGTCGCCGACAATCTGCCCAAGGTCGCTGAACAGCTCGAAGACGCCCGCCCGGATCTGCTGGCGTTTACCGCGTTCCCCAAACAGATCTGGAGCAAGATCTGGTCCAACAATCCCAGGAGCGGCTCAATCTAGCTGGCGCTTACGAGGATTTGACCGCTAACCATTTTGAGACCGGACACGCAACTATTCCGCATTGATTCGTCAAGTCCGATGACGTCGGTGATCTTCATTGTTCTCCGATGAGCTTGCTGGTCGAGTATGCAGTCGGGCGTCGGGGCACGATTAGAGTGATGCCTACTGGTGCACTCCGGGTTCGGACATCTCTCCGCTTCCGGTCGTGGATGAGCCCACCGCCGTCGCGATTGCTTCGCCGAGCTGGCTGAGGACATTTCGCGACAGATCCACCGAACCCGCAAAGGCGAGGAATCCGTGGGTCGCTCCCTTCACCGGCGAATGTTTGACCTCGACACCGGCATCGCGAAGGAGTGCGGCGTACTTGTCGCCCTGGTCGCGCAGAGGATCGTGCTGAGCGGTCACTACAATCGCCGGGGGCAGGCCGGTGAGATCCCCGGCTCTCGCGGGGGACACCCGCGGATCTGCGCCCTCGTCCGGGGAGTTGAGGTAGCAACCCCAAAACCACTCGAGCCAGGACCGTGTGAGAAGTGGTCCCGCCGCATTCTGGATCATCGACGGGCTGTCATCGAACCGGTCGACAGCCGGGTACGCCAGCACCTGCAGGAGGATCTTCGGCCCGCCGCGGCGGTGCGCTAGCTGAGCTGTCACTGCCGCGAGATTCGCTCCGGCGCTTTCACCGAACACCACCAGGCGATCTCTGTCCCCGTGGAAGATGCTTGCGTTGGTGTGAACCCAAGTCAGAACGTCATACGCATCATCGACAGCGGCCGGGAAGCGGTGCTCCGGTGCGAGACGGTAGTCGACCGACACGACAATGGAGCGCGACTGCTTGGCCAGGCTACGTGCCATTGGGTCCTGGCTGTCCAAGTCGCCCGTCACCCAGCCGCCGCCGTGGAAGAACACTGTGATGGGCAGGGTTCCAGCACTTGTACCTGTCGGCGTGTAGATGCGCACCGTCACTGTGCGGCCGTCGAGATCGGCGGCGCAATCCAGTACCGCCGCCATGGGTTCGGGTTCCCCGCCCAGCGGGGCAAGCGCACCTACGACGGCGCGGTTTTCCGCCACTGTAAGGCTTTCCGGACTTTGTCCCCCGCCTTCGGCCACTCGGTTGAGCAATACCTTGATCTGCGAGTCGAGGGTCATGCGGATCGATCTCCTCTGGTTGTGGGTGGCATCGGCGGTCCGTATCCCGCGGGCGGAGGCGATGTACTGGGCATGAAGCGGCGATGGCGGGTCCACCGGTCAGTCGGGTTGAGCGACGAAACCGACGGCCGAGATCCCCGCCACGGGCTGCCGACTCATACCGCCTCCCAGTCGTGCCGGAAGGGAAGATGTCCGGACCCAATGCCATCCGGTCTGGGGCCCTCGAAGATCAGGGACGGTCGCACATCGGCTGGTGACGTCATGTGTTTATGGTGGCCACCGCATGGACGGTGGCGCCACGCCCTGCCAAGGGTGGCACTCGCAGGGCTAGCCTTGCGCGGCGCGCGCCTATGGTTCCATTATCCCCGCGCGTCGGGACGGGCAGGAAGAGATCGATACCGGCAATCTGCGGGGCAATCTCCTTGCGCTCTGTCAACGGCTGGTGCAGTCGTTGCGCTCTTCGGACAGCCAGGCGGCGTTGGTCCTTCTCCAAGCAGGTCTCGAAGACCCGGAGTTGTGCGAGGAGATCGAACGAACCGTCGGCCCGACCGGCGCTCGGCTCCCCAGGGCCGTCATTGGGGCCGCCGTCCGCCGCGGCGAGCTTCCCCAGGTCGTCGACTTGAACGTCGCAGTCGCCGGCAGCGGGCCAGCCGTGATTCTGCTGCACGGATTCCCCCAGACCCACTACATGTGGCGGGACGTCGCGCGGGAACTCGCTGCTCGACACACCGTCATCGCAGCCGACCTCCGCGGATACGGGGACAGCGGCAAACCCATGGAACGGGGCCCAGAGACGTACTCGAGGGCGACAAGTCGCGATTGTTGGCATATCAGCCGACCCCGAACCCCTAGTCGAAAAGGCTTTGCGAACGTTCTATGAACGTGGGTGGGTCTAGGTGCCCGGGCTGCGGCCAGTTGGAGAAGGCCTCGGCGTAGCTGTGGCTCATGACCTCCAGCACGGTCCCCCACGGATCTGCTGCGTAGGCCAGGGTCCAGGGACGTCCCGGTACGAAGGCTGTCGGCTCCGACAGCATCTCGCCGCCATTGGCCACGATGACACGGATTGCTTCCGACACGTCCGGGTAGGTCATGCACACGTGCCATGGGCCCCGGCGGGAATAGTCGATCGGCGTTTCACAGTCTCGGTCCCGTACCGGCGGGTCGATGAATTGAAACCGTTCGATGCCAACACTGTTGCCGCTCAATAGATGCGCCTGCCACGCGCGTCGAAAGCTCGAGCCCAGCGAGGAACCCGCTTCGCGGTGACCGGCGGACTCCAGCAGCCTCGGCCCCGTGATGCAGCGGAACCCGAATACCTTTCCATACCAATCGATTGCGGCGAACAGATCGGGCACCGTCACGCCCACGTGGTTGATCGCCCACGGCGCCGACGGCTGCAACGGCGCCGAGCAGCGCGCTGCGTCGTCGATTCCGACAGTGCCGCCATGGTCGGTACCCGTGCCACCCTGCGGTGCACGCGATTCTTCCTCGACGGTCATGCGCCCTGCTCCCCTCGTTCGATTCCGGCTGCCCGCGCTGCGAGTTCGTACAGCGTCACGTAGTCGTCATCCCCGTACCCGTAGCCGATCGCGGTCTGAATGAGATGGTGGGTGGCTGCCGCCAGCGGCAGCGGGACCTCCAGGGCGCGAGCCGCGGCCAACCCGAGGTCGAAGTCCTTGCGAAGGCTCTTGGAGGTGAACGTGGGTGCATAGTCACGGGACCGGATGGCTTCGCCCTTGTTTCCGATGAACGTCGACGCCAAGACCGATCCGTTGATGAAGTCCAGGAACACCGCCGGGGCGACGCCACCCTTCTCGGATAGGGTGACGACTTCAGCCAGCGCTTCGGTGATCATGCCGAGCAGCAAGTTGTGGCACAACTTCACCAGGGGGGCCTCTTCGTTCGGCCCGCAGTGCACCACGCTGACCGCCATTGACTCCAGATAGCCGCGAGCCGCCTCGAAGGCTTCATCCGGACCGGACGCGACGATGGCTGCTCGACCCGCCGCGACCATGCTTGCATTGCCACTCACCGGTGCCGAAAGCATTGCAGTGCCACGTTCGGCGGCAGCGTTGCGCACCTCCTTGGCCGCGTCCTCTGACACGGTGGAACAGTCCACGATCACCTTTGGTGCCGTCTTGCCGGTCAACAACCCGCCGGGACCCAGAGTGACGGCGAGCAGGTCCGGGGATGACATCACCGTGGTGAAGACGATGTCACAGCCAGTCAGGTCGTCGATGGTGTCGACCTGTTGGGCGCCGGTCGACACCAGTGCCGCGGCCTTCGACGCGGTGCGGTTCCACACGGTGAGGTTCGTGGTGCCGCCTTCCAGCAGCCTGGTCGCCATTGCGGTGCCCAGGCGACCGGTACCCAGCCACCCAATCCTTTGGTCAGACATCGCTATCGTTACCTTTCGTTGGTCGACACGGTGGTGCGGATCACGGCCAGAGCCGGGACATGCTGACCGTCAATGCTGATATCGAGTCAGCAGGTCGGGCTGACCGCGATCTCTGGTCCAGCTGAGGAACTCGCTCTGGTCGTGCGTGCAGAACATCTGGATGTCCGCAGAGTGGGTAAGGCGTAGCTCGCGCAGCTTGGCCAGGGTCGCCACCCGGCTGTCGAAGTCGGTCTGAAAGGCGATTTCCAGCGGAAGTCCCGGCGGGTGGGCGAGGAAATTCATGCTGTGGTCGAAGTAGGCGTCGCCGCAGTGCAAGGACCATGTGCCGTTCTCCCGGTACGCAACACCGCAATGCCCCACGGTGTGACCCGGTAGAGGAATGAGCTTCGCGTCGAGGACGTCGGGCAGGTCGATGCCGCGCGCAGGCAATCCGAACCAACGTTCCTCGGTCGGCCCGTAGGTCTTGAAACGCGTTTGATGCGACACCTGGTATGGCTGGTACGGCCCGCGCTGCTGAGTGCCGTCGTAGGCCTGCAGCTCTTCAGCGGCGATGTGCACGACCGCGTTGGGAAAGTCGTGCAGTCCCCCTACGTGATCGTTGTCGAGGTGGGTGAGCACGATATCGGTGACCTGATCAACTTCGATGCCGCGAACCCGCAGACGGTGCAAGGCAGTCAGTCGTGGGTCTATGAGAATCCCCAGCCTGAATAGCGCATCCTGGCCGAGGAGGTGTTGCGGGTCCTGCATCTCTTGGGTGCCGAACCCCGTGTCGAGCAGGATCACGCGGTCACCGATGTGGAAGATGACGCAGTGGATGGACATTGACGTCGTCGAGGTGTGCACCAGGGGTCCCATCATCCCAAAGGTGGTGTGCTCAATGACGATCTTCGGTGCCATGTAACTCTCCTTCGCGCGGATGTGACGACGCCGATTCAGGTTTCGGAATTTCGAAGGCGTTGAGTAGCGCACAGGTGAGGAGATACAAACCGACGAGGTAGACCAGATCGACCAGGGTGGCGGAGCCGAAATGGCCTTCGGCTTCGCGGTAGAGCTGTTCGTCGACCTTGTATTCGCGGACGAGTTGTCGAGCGACTTTGTGCGCCAGTAGTTGCCCTGGGGTCAGTTCGTCGGGTGCCTCACCGCGGCATAGTCCCTCGATGGCGGCTTCGGGAAGTCCGACGTGTCGCCCGACGGCGGAATGGGCGTACATCTCGTAGGGCGATTGCCACACCGCTCCGACGGTGAGGATGACCACTTCATGGGTCTGCTTGTCCAGCGTGGTGTGGGCCGAGTCGGCCTGCATCCAGGCCAGGAAGCCGGGGGTGATGCCCGTGCTGTACAGGTAAGGATTGAACGGGCCGATGAGCTGCCCGTCGTCGGTCATTCCTCGGAAGCCGTTCGATTCAGCCCACGGAATCAGGGTCGTTCGCATCGTCTCATAGAGGCGTCGTTGATCGCCGGCCAATGTCTGGGGATCGATCAACGGCAGGCGTCCGCCGAGTGTCGATACTGATTCGGTCATGTGTTTCCTCGCAAACGGGCTGGGGTTCAGGGAATTTGACATCGGGGTGATGCGGAAGCGGCTCTACTGATTTCCCCGCAAGGTGTCGTCGAGCCAGTTGAACGCCACTTCGTCCTTGTAGGCCAATGCACCAGACTGGCAATGATTCTCAGCACCGTCCTCGTCGGTGAATCGAGCGAACGCTTTGGGCGATCGCAGGGCAGAGAAGACATGTTGTGGCTGCCCGCGGAAGAACTGGTCCCCGTCGGCCTCCATCACCAGAGTCGGACACGTGATGCGTTCTGCCACACCGCCGTCCAACATCATCTTCTGTGTGGACACGACGAAGTCGTAGAAGGAGTTCGAGCCGAAGCTGAACACCCCCTGGTCGAACGTCCACCGCAGCTGGGTGTTGGTTTGCATCTCCTTGCCGACGAGTTCGTTGAAGCGCGACGCATCTTCGGCATCGAAGGCATCCAGGACATGCGACGACAGGACACCGCGCAAGCTGTCGTAGAGGCTGTAGACCCCGTCGAAGAAGATCGCCGCCTTGAACCTCGGTTCGAAGGCCGCCGCGCGTGCCGCGAGGTACCCACCCAGACTCAAGCCCTTGAGCGCCAGACGATCACCGTCGACATCCCTGCGGGAAAGGGCATAGTCCACGGCCGGGCTGACGACATTCTCCCAGTCATGGCGAAAGACCAGCTGCTGCTCACGAAGGGGCCTACCTTGACCCGGGCCATCGAAGGTCAGGCAGTTGTAACCCCGCCTTATGGCCGCTGCGCCACCGTAATAGAAGAGCTCCTCGATGCTGGAGTCGTAACCGCCATGAAAGATGAGGGTGGGTCGGGGTTGGTCGGAGTCGTCGACCTTGTAGAAGTAGCCAGGCAAGGTCGTACCCTCGTAGGGGATTTCGATGGGTTCCCACGTTGGTCCGGTCAGTTCTGCGGCTTTGGCGTATGCCTCCCGTGACGCCCGTGACTCCTGCAGGATCCGCGGGTCGCTGGGGTTTCCGTGAAGGTAGAACTCCGCCATTCGAAAGTAGGTCGACGCCCGCAGAAAGCTCTCTCGGGCGCTGTTCTCGTGCCCAGCGGCCAGGTAGTCGCCGGCACGGGTGGCGACCCGTTCTCCGCGGGCATGCCAGTTGACGTACCAGCTTTCGAAGTCACCTTCGGTGATCTGCTCGGCGGTGGCCATCATGTCACCGAGGTCGGCGCCCCCGTAGTAGATGAAACCTAAATTCCGTACCAACTCGAACGCGAACGAGTCGTCTTTGAAGCCTATTTTCATGACGTTTTCCATCTGTAGGCGGTGGCGCAGGGCAATCGGCCGCAAGGAATGTGGCGGTACTCGGGCTCTTTTGCAGCGTCGAGTTCCTGAGTGACAAAGGCGGTTGTTCAAATCCGGACGGTGTCGTCGAGCCAGTCGAACATTCGTTGATGGACCAACGTCAGCGCGCCCTCGGAGCAGTGCTCGCCGGCTCCCTCGGCGGCGGCGAACTTCAAGTATGTCTTCGGGCAGTGCAGCGCCTCGTAGAGTTTGGCCGGCCCGTCCGATGAGAACTGGTCGTTTTCAGCCTCGCACACCAGGGTTGGGCAGGTGATCTGCGCCGCGACGTCGGTGAGGTCGTACTTGGCCACCTCGGCAAGCAGTTCCTGGGCGGTGGCTACGTCGAACGCCCACCGGGCGTTCGACAGAATCCATCGCAGCTCGCTTGGCGCTGCTGCGAGATTGTCCATGATTTGGTCTATCGCTGCGATCGGTTGCGTCGAATCATGGTGGCCCTGCTGCCGTTCTATCAACGCTGCGAAGTTGAAGTTGAGTAGGCCGTCGTAGGCAATGCAGGCGGCGAGCCGGTGCTCGAACGCGGCGGCGCGCGGAGCCAGGTAACCCCCCATGCTCATCCCGACCAGTGCGAGCCGATCGGCATCCACCCCGCGCAGAGTGAGGGCGAAATCCACCACCGGGCTCACGACGGCCTCCCAGTCGTGCCGGAAGGGCAAGTGCTCCACGCGCAGGGCTGATCCCTGTCCCGGACCCTCGAAGATCAGGCAGTTCCACCCGTACCGGCCCGCGGCCTCACCGAGAACGTAGAACAACTCCTCGACCGTGGAGTCAAAACCGCCGTGCGCCAACAGAGTTGGTCCGGGATTGTGGCCGCTGACGTTGAGGTAGTAACCCTCCAGCAAGACCCTCTCATAGGGGATGCGCACCCGTTCCCACCGCCCTTGGATCCGAGCCGCGCTTCGGAAAGTCTCAATGGCGCGGGCAGAGGTGTCGGCGACGCGCGGATCGTTGCGCGGATCATCGCGAAGGAAGAACTCGGCGGTCCGGTAGTAGTTGGAGGCGCGTAGGTAGGCATCGGCGGCACTCACCGCATGCCCGGCCGCTGCGCATCGATCGGCGATGCCGGCGACTCGGTCGGCGAGCGCCAGCCATTCACGGTGCCAGGACTCCCAGTCGCCAGGCGTGATCCGTTCCGCGGTGGTGATGACCTCACCGATGTCGGCTCCTCCGTAGGCCGTGAAACCGACGGCGCGTAACGTCTCGAACGAGAATGATTCGTCGGTGTCGAAGATGAAATGCATGGCCACTCCCCTCTGCAAAAGCAACTTCACGTTGCGATATTGTGACAGTGGCACTACCGGCGCTTTAACGCAACAGTTAGGGGCGATTAGTGGCGAACCGACAGGTTGTTCACGGCGTACGGACAGGCGGCCGCAGCGCGCGGATTCGTGAGGCGATACTTGCCGCCGTCCTAGACGAGCTGATCGAGCGCGGGTACGCAGCGTTGAGCGTGGAGGCGGTGGCCGTCCGCGCCGGTGTCAACAAGACGACCGTGTACCGAAGGTGGCCCACACTCGACGAACTTCTGCTCGATGCGCTAATGGCTTGGGGAAGTGACGCTTTCCCCCTCCCCGACACCGGCAGCATCGAGACCGATCTGCTGGCGGTGGGTAAGGAATTAGCGGGTCAACTCAACGGAGGTGTCGGACGCGAGCTGGCAGCGATCGTCCTCACCGCCGGGCTGCGGTCGGCGCAGCTAGGTGAGGCGGCTCGGCATTACTTCGACCATCAGGCGACGCGCGCGGCACCCGTGGTCGACCGAGCGATCGATCGCGGCGAACTTCCAGCCGGCACCGACGCCAATGCCTTGTTCGCCACGATCCGCGCGCAGCTCTTCTATCCCATGGTCACCACGGGTGACCCCATCGACGGCGGGCTGCTCACCCAAGCAGTACGCATCGCCCTCACCGCCGCACGAGCGGGACTGTTGTCCGCGTAGCGACATCTGCCCGTATTCCTCAGCTTCAGCATGCAGGTGCATCTGCACCGGCGGTCACATAGCTGGTCGCGCCTGCAGGCGTGCGAACGCGATCTCGTCAGAACTGCCCCGTGACGGGAAGTAGACGAACAGCGTCTGGCCGGGCGCCCCGTCGACGCTGAAGGCCTCGAATTGGAGCGTGATAACACCAAATCCCTTGACTGCGAACCGCTTCTGACCGATCGTGCGGGCGTACACATCATGGGTGGACCACAGCTCGGCGAAAGTGGCGTCTTCGCCGGCGAGGTACTCGATGAGCCGGCCGACGTCACCACCGGGGTAGGTCGCGGACGCGCTGCGCAGCCCGGCGACGACCTGACCGGCGATCACGTCCCAGTCCGGGTAGGTCTCCTTGGCGCGAGGGTCGAGGAAGGTGAAAACGGCGAGATTGCCACCCTGGCGCCAGCCCGGGTTGACACGCTCCGCAAGGTCAGTCGAGGCGAGGACGTCTCGGCGGGCGTTGACGACGAAGGCGGGGAGGTTCGACCAAAGTGCAAGCAGTTCGTTCACGCCGGGGCGAACGGTTTCGGTCACCGAGCGGTCCGCGGTGGTGCGCCGCGACGTGGGAGACCCCAGCCGGTGCAGGTGGTCGCGCTCAGCGGTGTCGAGTCGCAGTGCGTCGGCGATGGCGTCGAGCACCTCAGGTGAGGGATTGCGGTCACGACCCTGCTCAAGGCGGGCATAGTAGGTGGCGCTGACACCCGCCAACGTCGCCAACTCCTCGCGACGCAGTCCGGGCACACGACGACGACCGACAAGAACAACCCCCGCCGCCCGTGGATCGGCCCGCTCACGGCGACTGCGCAGGAATGCGCCCAGAGAATGCACCTCTGTTTCCATCTTTCCCACCGTAGTGGTGCCTCGCCCCTAGCTGGCCCTGTCAGTGCCACCCCTGACAAGGCGTGGCACCGACAAACGGTCCTCGCCACCATGAAAGGCGTGACATCACCGAATGATTCATCTACACCCGTCTGGCTCATCACCGGCTGTTCCAGCGGCCTGGGCCATGCCCTAGCCACGCACGCCCTCCAACGCGGCGACCGCGTGGCGGTGACCGCCCGAGACCGCGACACCGTCACCGCACTGGCCCACGCCCACGGCGACCGCGCACTACCCCTGGCGCTCGACGTCACCGATCCAGAGTCGGTTGCCGCCGCAGTGACCGAGACCCGAAACGTGTTCGGGCACATCGATTTCCTGGTGAACAACGCCGGCTACGGATACCTGTCAGCCATCGAAGAGGGCGAGGACGCCGCCGTGCGCCAACTCTTCGACACCAACGTGCACGGAGTCACCACCATGATGAAAGCAGTGCTGCCCGGCATGCGGGCACGCCGCAGCGGCCGCATCCTCAACGTGTCCTCGTTCGGCGGCCTCGCCGCCTTTCCGGCCACCGGCTACTACCACGCCACCAAGTTCGCTCTCGAAGGTCTCTCGGAATCCCTCGCCGCCGAGCTCTCCCCCCTCGGCATACATGTCACCATCATCGAACCAGGCGGGATGCGCACCCAGTGGGCCGGCGCATCCATGCAGCAATCACCAATACGCATCCCTGACTACGACGACACGGCCGGCAAACGTCGACACAGCACGCTGGCAGTCTCCGGCAATCAACCCGGCGACCCCGCACGAGCCGCAGCAGCCATCGCCGCCATCGTCGACTCCCCCAACCCGCCACTACGCCTGTTACTGGGCTCCGATGCACTCGGCGGCATCCGCGCCCGCCTCGACCGCCTCCGCGCAGAAATCGACACCAACGAAGCACTCACCATCAGCACCGACAGACAATCCGCATGACGAGCGCCGGCGCACTGATTGTTGTCGGCGCGGGGCCGAGCGTCGGGGCGGCTACCGCTCGGCGGTTTGCCGCAGAGGGATATCCGGTCGGTCTCATCGCGCGTGATCCGGATCGTCTGTCAGACCTCGGGCACAGCCTTTCAGCCGACAGGGTGACCGTTGCGACGGCGGCAGCCGACGTGACCGACACATCTGCACTCGAAGGTGCGCTCGTCGAAATCGCCGATCAACTCGGTGACGTGGACACCATGCTCTTCAGTCCACGCCCGAGCTTGGAGTGGATCAAGCCCGTGCTCGAGACCACGGGCGAGGACGTTGCGGCCGCACTCGCACTGAACGTCGTCGCAGCCGCCAATGCCGTTCGTGCCGTGGTGGGCCCGATGATTGCACGCGGCACCGGCACCTTGCTGTTCACCACCGGAGGAGCGGTGCTCGAGCCGCACCGTGACCGTGCCGTATCGGGTATCGCCTACGCCGCAGAGTCAGTGTGGGTGCGCATGTTGCACGATGCGCTCGCACCGAAAGGCGTTCTGGCAGCGCAGCTGACCATCGTGGGCGGCATCGGCCCCGATCAACGTCACCATCCCGCGGTGGTTGCCGAACAGCTGTGGCAACTCCGGACCGACAGGGACCGACAGTTGATGATTCTGCGCTGAGGCGTAGCTCCCCACCACGCATGGGCGTGAATCGCGTGGGCGCGTTTCGGACAGCGGGCCTCTTGTCTGGAGATGCCCTCGAGGAGGGCATTGGAACTCAATCATGCTGTCCCCCAGCATCTGCAGTTTCGTGCATATTCTTCGTTAACCATGAATTGGTTGGCCGTCCCTGCTTGTGGCAGGTCGTGCTTCTCGCCGAGGTGGTCGGTCACCTCTTCGTTGAAGCGGTCTTGGGAGCTGACTCGCTTCTTCAGATATGGGACTTAGCGGCCGCAATGGACTGAGATTGATGGGTCTATGGGTGGCAACGGAAGGGGTATCGAACAGGTCCGCCTTCTCCCCGTGACGCCGCGGACCGCGCCCGGGTCGGTCTTCATTCATGCGGGTGGCCCAGCTGGAACGCGAGGCAGTATCGAGCCGGTCGATCGGGGAGCAGATGACGTTGTGTCGCTGTAAGATTGGTCGTCCGCTGGGCGGCCGTTGGTGGACCGGCGATGCGCGACCAAAGTGGGGGTTATCCCCCGCCAAAGCGGTGGGATAACCCCGGCGACACTCACATTTTTGAGCGGGATGCTGGTGGTCGTGACCTTGGCCGGCGTGATGAGCTGCGCAACCCCTGCGCGACATAGTGGGAAGTTATCCCCCAAGACGCTGGCATTCTTGAGCGGCATGCTGATGGTCATGACCTTGGTTGGCGTACCTGCGGCGCGGGCCGATGGGATCGGATCGGATGCAGACGTGCACGTCGCCCAGTCGCTCGGCGGTCGGGAATTGACGGTCACGATCCGGCGAGTCGGGCCGGTCCTCGGGCCTCTGCACGTCGACGTCGCCACACATCACGGCGACGCTCCAGGCGCACTGCAACTCACCGCGTCGGCACCGGGAGCCACTACCAGCAGCGAGCAGGTGAAGCTCGGCCCGCCCGGCATCTATTCGGCGACACTGAACGTCGACAGGGCCGGACCGTGGGAACTGATCGTCGACGACGGCCACACCGCGGCACGGATCCCGTTTCTGGTTCCCGCGCAGGTGATTCCGCCGTGGAAGAAAGCCAGTGACTACGGCTTCTTCTCCGCGGGCGCGCTGCTGATTGTCTCACTGGCAGCCGCGTTGCGCGCGCGCCGCAGCTGGATGGCCCTAGTCCCGGCGACCGGCATGATCGTCGCGCTGACGGTGGCTGTCACCGGCGCGATGCTGTCGGCGTACTCCCCGCCACCCCCGCAGCCCGGCCAGGACCTTGACCCCACCCTCGAGAACATCCGTGATCCCTACGCACGCATTGGGGCCAATTCGCTTAATCCGGTGGATTATTCGCGGCCGCCGGTGAACATGGCGGTGTCCGCTGGCCAGTCCACGCTGCGATTGAACCTCACCGACTCCTCCACCGGCCGACCCGCCGACGACCTGCTGATCCACCACGGCGCGCTGATCCATCTCATCGTCGTCTCGCCTGCGGGCACCATGTCACACGTGCATCCTGTCCGTGTCGCGCCGGGACGGTACGAGGCGAAGTTCGCCACCACCGAACGCGGGACATACGCGATGACGGCCGAGATCGCCAGGCGCGGCGGCGGGGTGCAACTGCTCCGTGGCTCGGTCGACGGGCGATCCGCTGCCGCACCACCCACCGCAGCGCCACCCTCGCAGGGCGAAATCACCGCGACGGTCGCGCCGGCGGGCAGCCCGAGCACCATCCGGGCCAGGTTCGGGGACACCCCCGACCTGCAGCCGTGGCTCGGGATGGTCGGACACATGATGGTCGTCGGACCACTACCCGACGGCCCCGACATCGGCAAACACGCACTGACAGCACCGGTCTGGTCGCATGCGCATGCCATGGTGCCGCCCGCACCCGGCGCCGCAGGCGGGCAGCCCGACGAATCAGTTGCCCGGTACGGGCCCGAGATCGATTTCACCTACTCGTTCGCACTGCCTGGCCGCTACAAGGTATGGGTGCAGACCGAACGCGACTACGCCATCCTCACCGCGCCAACCGAAGTCGAGGTCCGCCAACCGTGAGTCGCCAGCGCTTTCTTGTCATCGCCGCGATCGCCGCCGCCGTCGTCGGCGCCGGAATCTGGTTTCTGTGGCCGAAATCGATGGAGGATAGCGCGGCCACCGTGACGGCAGGACCGTACCGTGTGCAGCTGATCGGCGAGCCGCCGAAGGTCGGAATCAGCCCTGCCACCGTCGAGATAACCGGCAACGGGGGCCAGCCACCCACACCGGACTCAGTCACCTTCGAACCCGTGATGCCCCAAATGGGCCATGCCACAACACCTGTGGCTGCCGTGGCCCAAGGCGACGGTCGGTACCGTGCCGACGTCGATCTGTCCATGGCCGGGCAATGGGACATCACGGTCCGCATTGCCGCGAGCGGCCAAGTACAAGAAGCAGTTCTGAGCGTCACCACCAACGGCTAGAAAGGCACACCGCCATGACGAGTGCGGATTCGCGCGGCAAGTTACCGGCGTTTGTCATGCTCGCCGGCACCCTGATCTCGCTGTCGGGGTTGACCTGGGACGTCGACTGGCACCTTGACGTCGGGCCGGACAGCTTCTTCACGCTGCCGCACTTGTTTATCTACTCAGGCGGCGCGATCGCCGGCTTGACCAGCTTGGTGATGGTGTTGCGGGCCACCGCCGCACAGCGCAATGGCCAGGATCTCGATCCGACCGTCGGCGGTCGCGCGTTCAAGGTGCTCGGCGTATTCGCCGCGCCGATCGGCTATCTGATCGCCGGCATCGCCGCGGCCTCCTTCCTGCTGTACGGGTTATACGACGAGTGGTGGCACGGCCTGTACGGATTCGACGTGACCGTCGCGTCGCCGCCACACCAAGGTTGGCTGACGTCGATCTGTGTCACCATGATCGGCACCGCGATCGTCTTCGCAGCGGCCCGCGAACATCGCTGGGGCCGTTGGGGATTCATGGTCTCGATTGCGGCGTTCGGGCAGTACGCCTCGATCCAAAGCGGCGCGCTGGCAGACCTCAACCTGGGCGCGACCATCGACTGGCCCACCCTGACCTGGCTGGCCATTCCGCTCGTCTGCGTGCTGGTCGGATCTCAAGTCGTGCCGCGCGGCGGAGCCATCGGCACCGGCCTTCTCACACTGGTGCTGAACCTGGCGACCTGGTCGTTCGCCAGCTGGGCGGTCGGCTGGTATGCCGACCTGCAGCACTTGGCGCTTCGCGACTTCGTCGAGTTGGGCTTTCCCTTCGACATGGTGCTGATCCCCGCAATCGTTTTCGTGTTCGGCGTCGTCGTCGAGCTCCTGCTGCGGTGGAGAGGCGCGAGCGCCTGGCTGCTAGCCGGTTCCGGCGCGGCAGGTGTGATCGCGATCACGTGGCTGCTCAGCTCAATGGGATCTGGGGGCGTCGACCTGGGTGGTGAGGACGGCGGCGGACACGCGGGCAGCATCCTGCTGACGTGCGTCGCCGGGGGCCTGCTCGCGGGGGTGCTCGGCGGCGCGACGTGGCGACTCGGCCGGGCACTGCGTGCAGCGAACGCGACACCTGCCGTCAGTGCGACCGTCGGTGGCACGGCATGACCATCCACAAGGGGTTGCGGGCGAGGGTCGCGATGCTGTGCGCCGTCGCCGCGCTGTCGATCGGGGTGGCACCGGCCGCGGCCGCCGATCCGCTGGACTACGTCGTGCACACCGAGCACGTCCAGGTGGGCCCCTACCCGGTGACGGTCGGGTTCACCGTGTGGCCGCTGCGCGCCATGCAGTCGTTGGATTTCACGTTCGAACCGGACGGCGGAATCGCAGGCAAGTCCGGCACCATCGCGGCTATCGCTCCCGATGGCCGGGAGGACGGGGATCGACTGTCCCGGCATCCCCGCAACCGCGATGTGTGGGGCCTTGACGTGGAGTCTCTCGACTCCTCGGGGACGTGGACGCTGCAGTTCACGATCGACGGTCCGCAGGGCGAAGGCACCGGCGACCTGGCCGTCGACGTGCTCGGACAGCCAGGACCCCCGCTGGCGCTGAGCTGGCTCGTCGGGCTCCTCCCGCTGGGGCTGACGTTGGTGTTCTTCGCGGTGGTCTGGATACGCACCGGCCCGCGCAGGAACGTCGACACGAGTTCCTAGTGGACCGTCTCAGTTCGGCAGCCTCGCGCATTGCCGTGACATGAATCGTGTTGGAGCACCAGCAGGTACCGTTCGACGGGACACGCTGCCGCCTTGGCGCTTCGGCACGTAAGCCACCGCCCCAAGCCGGGGCCGCGGCGGGCCATCCTCGCCGCGGTTGACCTGGCGTTGCGACATGGTTGCGTGCCGGGGGTCTGTCGGTGGCGACTCGATCCAACGGCCAGCGCGGCGGCCTGACCACTCGAAGCGGCCTGACTGCTCGGGGAACACCACCTGGGTGGACAATATGACGTGGCCCTTTCTGCAACAGTGTTCAAAGTCGAACTTGGCGTCTCCGATGTCGATCACGGTTACTACGCCGATCACGCGCTGACCGTGGCCCGTCATCCTAGTGAGACCGATGAGCGGATGGTGGTGCGGTTGTTGGCGTTTGGGCTGCGCGCACACCGGCTCAGCGACGTCGACGGTGAGTTGGCGTTCGGGGCGGGCCTGTCCACCCCTGGCGTACCGGACTTGCGGCTCGCGGACTACACGGGCCGGATCCTGGAGTGGGTCAACGTTGGCCAGCCCGACGAACGCGCCTTGGGCAAGGCGGCCAGCCAGGCCGACCAGGTGGTGCTGTTCCCGTTCGCCGCCGGCGTAGCCACCTGGTGGCGCACCGTGGGACCCAAAGTGGCGGGGCTGCCGAACCTGTCTGTGGTGCAGATACCGCATGAGCCGGTGCAGCAGCTGGCTCAGACTGTCGATCGACGGGTCGCGGCGCAGGTGATGGTGATGGAAGGTCAGGTGACGATGACCGTGGGCGGTGTCGACGTCACCTTCACGCCCGAGCCATTGAAGTGAACGTCTGAGCCCGAGGTGCCAGTCGATAGCGCTAGCGCCATGGACGCTGACGTCATCGTTGTCGGGGCGGGCCTGGCCGGACTGGTCGCCTCTCCCGACGTCATCCACGCCTCATCGCAGGTAAGCGACTCAACCTCATCCTCACGGGTGGCGACGATCTGCGGGCTATGGCGCGTGACGACATCAACATGGACACTGCGATCCGAGCCAAACTCGTGCAAACGAGCGCACTTGTCCGCCCAATCGCTTCCTGCGCATGCAGGATCCGGGTGAGGTCACCGCGAGTGAATCGGCGATCGTTTAGCCAGCTTTTCACAGTTGGAATATGCAGGAAACGATATGCAGAGTTACCAGTAGAGTATGCCGTTTCATCAGAGGAATCACGGCAGTTCCGAGTGACCCCACACCTGGCATGCGGTTGCCAGCTCCGGGCATCACCCGAGCCGCCGCGTGCGCCACCGCGACAGATCCGCGTCGACCACCGCAGGATCCCGTTCGGGAAAGACCTCTTCGGTGATCTCCAGGTGCCGGATGCGGTCGAGGTGAAATCCGCGGATGCCTTCGCGCAGCCGACACCATCCCACGAACAGCCACGCATCACCTCCGCGCAGCAGACCCATCGCCTCCACGTCACGGACGGTGTGGGTCTCGCCGTCCTCGGAGGCGTAGTCCACCCGCACGACCCGGCGTGCGGCGATCGCCTCGGGAATCAGCGAGATCGCCGCCTCGGACGGCAACTGGGAGTCGATGACGAACATCGACGCCAGCGCCTCATCGACTGTCGGGCGCTGATCCTCGCAGCAGATCGACCAGCGCGTACAACCGCTCGGCTCTCCTCATGAACGTGAGTCTCCCCCGGTCTCAGGTGAGGTGCGTGCGCGTCCCGCCCACCGACCACACCTCGCGGACCAGCCCATCCTCGGTGAAGTCGAAGACATCGACCCCGCCCGCAGCAACCTCTCCAGCCCGGACGTTCCATAGCATCCGCCCGTGCGCGCCGTCCACGGCCCGCGCGACTTCGGTGAACACCGTTCCCGGATGCAGCTCGCGATACAAATCCAGGAACCGAGCGAAACTCTCCGCGCCCAGCACGTCGTCGCCCGGGTTCGACCCATCCGTATCGGAGTTCAGGAAATGAATCCGGAAGTCGTCGGTGCAGATCCGACCCGCGATCTCACCGTCCGTGTTCCACATCTCCAGCCACACCGCGAGCGCCGCATCCGCAGCAGCCGAGTTTGTATCCACCATGTTCGCGTCTTTGTTCATGACACCAGCATCAGACACTGCGGCGACAACGGTATGTCGGTGTTTGTGTGCCAAGTCGACCGACACGAACGCGCCGTCATGCTGATCGCAGAGCGCGCAGCGCGGGCGATCCTGGGATAAGTCGCGTCAGTGTCCTGTCTCACTTGGATCTGGCGGTCTAGGGTGGGTTCATGGCGGAGTTGGTCGATCTGCTATCCGAAGAACGGATTGCCCTGGACGTCGCCGCCGACAGCTGGCCGGCGGCGATCAAGGCCGCTGGTCTACTGCTGGAACGGGCGGGCATCGCCGATGCCGCCTACACCGACTCGATGATCGCGAACGTCGAGGCCAACGGGCCCTACATCGTCGTAGCTCCGGGATTCGCATTCGCACACGCCCGGTCCTCGTCGGCGGTGCACCGCACCGGGATGTCGTGGGTGCGCCTCGCTCATCCAGTTGATTTCGGCCACAAGACAAATGACCCGGTGACACTGGTGGTGGCATTGGCCGCAACCGATGCCAAGGCCCACACGGCCGCGATGGCGCAACTGGCCAAGGTGCTCGGCGATCCGGTCCGACGCACGGCGCTGGACAACGCAGCCACCCCCGCCGAGGTGTTGGATGCGCTCGGCGGCAAGAAGTCCCCTTCCCAAACGTCCCCTTCCCAAACATCCGCTGCTCAGACGTCGGCTGCCCAGCCGACCACCAACACCAACAACCTCATCCTCACGGTGTGCGGAAACGGATTGGGTACCAGCCTGTTTCTGAAAAACACCCTCGAGCAGGTGTTGCAAACCTGGGGCTGGGAAAGATTCATCAACGTCGAAGCCACCGACACCATCTCGGCGAAGGGCAAAGCCAAGAGTGCCGACCTGATCCTGACCTCCGGTGAGATCGCCCGGACCCTTGGTGATGTCGGGGTGCCCGTCAAGGTGATCGACAACTTCACCTCCACTGCCGAGGTCGACAGCGCACTGCGCGACTCATACGACGTCTAGGAAATTCTATGAACTGGCTGGTCAGTATCGCCGAGTTCCTGGTCAATGAGATTCTCGCGGTCCCAGCCTTCCTGATCGGCATCATCACCGCTGTCGGCCTGATCGCACTGCGCAGGTCCTCAGGACAGGTGATCGGCGGCGCACTCAAGGCCACCCTGGGTTTCCTGTTGATCAACGCCGGAGCGGGACTGGTGGTCAGTTCACTGGAGCCCCTGGGCGTGATGATCCAGGGGGCCGCGGGCACCCAGGGCGTGGTGCCGACCAACGAGGCCATCGTCGGTATCGCGCAGGACGAGTACGGGGCGCAGGTGGCCTGGCTGATGATCCTGGGGTTCGCCGTCAGCCTGTTGCTGGCCCGGTTCACGCCACTGCACTACGTGTTCCTCACCGGTCACCATGCGCTGTTCATGGCGACTCTGTTGACCATTGTGCTGGCCACCGCGGGGTTGGAAACGGCGGCCGTCATCCTTCTCGGCGGCTTCCTGCTCGGGGTGGTGATGGTGTCGCTACCGGCGATCTCGCAACCCTGGACCAAGCGCATCACCGGTGACGACAGCATCGCCATCGGCCACTTCGGCACCATAGGTTATATAGCTTCGGGCATCACGGGCCGGTTTGTCGGCGGGAAGAAGAGTCAGTCCACCGAAGATCTCAAACTGCCCGAATCTCTGCGCTTCCTTCGTGATTCGATGGTCGCCACCGCTTTGTCGATGGTGTTGATGTATCTCGCAGTCTCGCTGCTGTATATGGCCAGAGCCGGTCAGGAGACCGCATTCGCCGCATACGCCGACGACACCGGCGCCGGTGCCGCCGTGGATGTCGGCAACTTCTTGATGATGGGCGTGACCCAGGGGCTCGGCTTCGGCGTGGCCGTTGCGGTGATCCTGTTCGGCGTGCGCACCATCCTGGGCGAACTGGTACCGGCGTTCCAGGGAATTGCCGAGCGGGTGGTGCCGGGCGCGGTGCCCGCCCTCGACGCACCGATCGTGTTCCCCTATGCACAGAACGCGGTACTCATCGGATTCATCTCGAGCTTCGTCGCCGGTCTGGTGGGCCTGGCAGTGCTGTCGGTGTGGCTCGGTCCCGCGTTCGGTTGGGTGCTCGTGCTCCCCGGCCTCGTGCCGCACTTCTTCACCGGCGGCGCTGCGGGGGTGTACGGAAATGCCACCGGCGGTAGACGGGGCGCGGTCGCCGGTGGGTTCGTCAACGGGCTGTTGATCACGTTCCTGCCGGCATTGCTGGTGCGGGTGCTCGGGTCTTTCGGCGAAGAGAACACCACCTTTGGCGACGCCGACTTCGGTTGGTACGGAATTCTTTTGGGCAACGCCGCCAAGCTCGGCCCCGTGTGGGGCATGGTGACGATGCTGCTCATCGGCGTCCTACTGCTCGGGCTGGCGATCCTGGTGCAGAAGCGTCTGGTGGACACCAACTGGGACCCGTCACCGGGCCGCCCTGCCCCGGTTGCCGCCGGTAGTGGGGCCACCACGACTGCACCGACCGGCGGGCGCAGCTATCCCAAGATTCCGCCGCCGGCGGGCGCGCCTCCACCCCCACCGCCGCCGCAAGCCTGAACGTCGTTCGGCAGGGCGAGATACAACGGCGCGAGAGCGCAATTCACATCATCTGGGGCTTGCGCGCCAACCCCAATGCCCGTCTCAGCGGATACTGGCAACTCGACAGTAAGGCACACCTCACTATCGAACGAAATTGCGAAAGTGAACGATTAAGCCCAAGGCCCAGGCTGCAGCGGGGTCGATTTGGCGAAACTGCCCCGCCCAACGGTTTATGACGGTCGGGCCAGGTTCGGGGCGTTACCGTCGAGCGGGTCCTGTCCAACCAACGGCTATGCCTACCGGTCCTACGCGTGGCGCGATGCCTGCACCGAACTGAACATCAGACCTAGGGCGCTTATGTCTGCGACGGCGAGCCCTGGCCAGGAGCGTCCGATCAGGAAACCCGATCGACGGTGGCGTTGCGTCGGCGACGCTTTCTACCATGTGACCTGCAGTGAACGTAGTCCGTAGACAAGATTGAATGGGCGGAAGTCGATGCCGGAGAACGGCTCTGCAAGTGCTAGTTCGGGGAAGCGACGAAGTAATGCGGGAAACGCGATCTGCATCTCCAGCCGGGCCAGCGGCGCACCGAGGCAATGATGGATGCCGTGGCCGAAGGCGAGGTGGCCTGGGGCGCCGCGATGGATGTCGAGTTCGTCAGGCGCGTCGACGTACTGCGGATCCCGGTTTCCTGACGGCAGTGACATCACCACGAGCTGCCCAGCCGGTATCAAGGTACCGGCGATATCGACATCGGTAGTGGTGATTCGTGGGCTGCCGCTGTGCACGATCGAGAGATACCGCAACAACTCCTCAACCGCTGGCGCGAGAGCGGTGGGTTCCTCCCGCACGGCAACGAGCTGGTCGGGGCGCTGCAGGAGCGCAAGCGTGCCCAGGCTCAGCATGTTTGATGTGGTTTCGTGGCCGGCCAGCAATAACAGCCCGGCGACCCCAACGACTTCGTCGTCGGTGAGTTCGTTGCCGTGGTCGCGGACCAACATGCCAAGGATATCTTCGCCCGGCGCGCTACGAACGTTGCTCACCAAGGAGCGCATGTACTCCCGGCCCTCCATCTGCAGGGCGAACCGCTCGTCCGCGCCAACAGAGATATCGAGCTGCCGGGCGGTTCGCTGCTGGAAACTCTCCCGATCGCGGTAGGGAACACCGAGCAGCTCGCAAATTACCAAAGATGGGATCGGTAACGCGAAAGAACTCACCAGATCGACAGGCGGCCTGCATTGTTCCATTGCATCGAGGTGGGACTCGACGATCTCAGCGATTCGGGGTTTCAGTTTCTTCATCCGATGCACTGTGAACGCTGGGGTGAGCATCCGGCGCAGGACTTGGTGTTCGGGTGGGTTCATGACCAGGAGGTTTCCAGTGCGCGCCGCGGAGCGATCGAGGACGCTGACGGTAGACGGCCCCGGGGGGTCACCAGGCAGTCCGCCATTGGCGAAAACTGCCGGGTCCGATAGCGCCTTCTTGATGTCCTCGTAACGAGTGAGCAGAGTCGCCGGCACACCGAACGGTGTCAGGATCGTGGTCACGCCCGAAGACTCACGAACCGCGCTAATTCGCTGGACAGGGTCGAAATCGATCCGCTGCATGTGAAGTGGCGGCGTCGGCATCACGGCGTGTCCATGCTGTGGCCGCAGACCGGTGATGCCATGGGGGGCTGCCGTGCTACGGCTCCTCCGAGGCGCACCTCCCAAAGGAATTGAGCCGGACTGATGGTGGTCAACATGCATGGATCGTACATGATCATTACGTGTGGAATGCATCATAATTTAGGTGTAAAGTGCACCATAATGCAAAGCCGGGCCAAGTCCGGGGACGGCAGAGCAGTCGTTCAGACTGCGGCGATGAAAGGGATTCCGCATGAGACCCACCGCCCCAGGCGATCCAGCCACCAGCGAACAACTCGTTCTTGACCGCATAGGGGGGCCGAAAGGTTTTGTGTACTCCACGATCCCGGTCGTCGTTTTCGTCACCGGCAACCTCTTTCTGCCACTGACTGCGACCATCAGCATCGCCGTCGCCGTCGCCGTCGCGATAACGGTGTTCCGGCTGCTGAGCGGCGAACGCTACACCTCCGCGGCCGGAGGTTTAGTTGGCGTTGCCGTGGCTGCGGGCATCGTGATGCTCACCGATTCGGCGAAAAACTACTTCCTCGTGGGTATCTGGGCGTGCTTCGCCGGTTTCATCCTCACCCTCGTCTCTGTGCTGGCCCGCTGGCCGGTCACCGGCATCATCTGGAGTTTCCTGCACGGCGGCAAATATCGCTGGCGCGGCAACCGCGCCGTCCTGCGCGCCCACACCCTCGCCACACTGGCCGCTGCCACGGTCCTCGGCTCCCGCTTCGTCGTCCAGCAATGGCTCTATCTCGCTGACAACACCAGCGCACTGGGGCTGGCCCGGGTCGCGATGGGGATGCCCCTCTCGGCCCTCGTCATACTCACCGCCGTCTGGGCCTTCCGCCGTAGCCGTCATCACCTCATCGCCGAACACTGACCACCCAGCGCTGCTACCCAACGGCGCCGAGATCATGCGCCGTCGCCAAGCCCGTTCGACCACTTAATGCGCGGTCTGATACACCTATCATGGACGCGGCCACAATCCAGGTCGACATGAGACGAGGAAACTCGAGAGGCAATGGGGCGACGCAGGAAACTCGAAGACCGCATCATGGACGCAATGGGGCTGCTGATGCGCACGTCCGAAAGCTACCTCGACGACCTCGCCGCCAGCTTTGCCGACGGTCTGCACCGTGGAACCGTGCTCCCACTCACGGTGCTGCACCGCATCGGTCCTGCCCGCGTATCCGAGCTCGCCGAGGCTCTCGGCCTGGACCGCACGACCGTCACGCGGCACCTCGATGAGTTGGAGCGTCGCGGGCTCATAGATCGCCGGCCAGACGAGCGCGATCGCCGTGCCATGCACATAAGCCTCACCCCAAAGGCCGCCACCCACCTCGACTCCATGCGAGCCAAGAACCGGCAACGCATCAAACGGATGTGCTCAGACTGGACACCTGAGGAACGCCAAACCTTCGCAACCCTGCTCACCAAATTTGCACAACACAGTCACACACGCTTCCTGGAAGAACCGGAGAAGGACCGCCGCCACGCCCCTTGAGGCCACCACCCGGGGAGCAGCCCTCACGCAGCGATGAGCGCCCGTGGTCGCGCTTGTCTGGACGTACCGCCGTTAAGCGGTGTCGGTATCCAACGCGGCTGATTCAAGGTCGCTTCCGATGGCGTCCGCCAGGCGAGAGACCTCGTCGAGGTTGTCAGTGCCGGGGATGAAGATGATTTCATCGACATCGAGTTGCGTGTACTGATCAATCAGCTCTCTGACTGTTGAGTGCGACGTGCAGACGACGACGCTACTGGCGATGTGGTCGGGCGCCTGCTGGTAGAAATGCCTGACGTTTGCCCAACCGAGCTCGGTGTTCCCCAGGGCGAAGTAAGCCAGCACCACCAGTTTCGGCTTACCGGGGCGGCCCGCTTCCCGCCAGGCTCGCTTCGCCTCCGTAAAGGCGGGTGCTGTCATGTTCAGGGGCAGCGCACCGCCGATGTAGCCGTCACCCCAGCGCACCATGCGAGACATGGTGCGCGCGGAATATCCACCGATCAGCACGGGAACCTGTCGCGTGCCAACGGGCACAACGGGATTCGATCCCTCTCCCCTCCACAAATCGCGGTAGGTTCCAAGGTCTGATTCCAATCGTTTGCCGCGCGCGGCAAGCCCCAATCCGGGCGTAACGAATTCTTCTTCGCGGGAGCCCAAGCCTACGCCGAGGGTCAGTCGGCCGCCCGATACACCGTCGATGCCGGCGATCTCTTTTGCCAGCAATGCCGCAGGCCAGGTCGGGGCGAGCAGAACCGCAGTCAGAAGATTGATCGTCCTCGTCGCGCCCGCGGCAGCCGCAAGTGCCACCGTGTCCACCACCCCGGGATACGCGTACCGCCCGATGGTGGCGAGCGTCGCGAACCCTGCACGTTCGGCGTCCGCGGCCCAGCGCGGAATGACGGACGCGGCGACGTTGCGAACCTGGTTTGGGAGTCCAATGCCGATGTGCACGAGCTGTCCTGTTCATCGTTCGGTTGGCGGCAGATTGCACAACGTCTGTCGCTACCTGTGCTCCGCTTGCGTTCGACGCGCACCAGGCACGCGGGTCGCTTCACAGTTGGCACAGCATCTGACAGCATGTTGTCATGACAGACTATACCGCTATACGACAGCATGCTGTCAAATCTGGTGAGCCAACGTGCGTAGCCTTCTCAGAACTCATTGATCAAATCGGCAGGTTGGCGAACGTCATCGAGGCAGTTGGTAATGGTCTCGCGCGGCCCAGTGGTCAGAGTTTGGCCCGCTGGCAGGTTCTCGCGGCCGTCGACACCCAGCCAGCCCCGGTCTCCGGCATCGCCGAACGCCTCGGACACAGCCGGCAAAGCGTCCAGCGCATTGCCGACCTCCTCGTCGATGATGAATTAGCTCTCTACCGTCCCAATCCGGCGCATAGAAGGGCCAAGATGCTCGAGATCACGCCCGCCGGACTAACGGCACTGCATCGGATGCAAGCATTGTTCGACCAACTCGCGCAGCGGACTAGCGCAGGTCTGGAACCTGAACACCTCGATCTCGCCCGCCACACCCTCATCGAACTTCGTCAACGCCTCGAGGCGGAGCTGCCCCACCTCCCTAGAAGCTGAGCAACTGCGCGATGAGCAACTGTCAGCGCTCGTAGACGCCTCAACCGCGCATTGACCGCCGGCGCCACCGAGATCGCCGTCTCCGGCTCGGCCACCGAGCGTCACCCGCTTAGAGATTGGCTACACAGCGCGCAGCGGCGCGTACGCCCGCGACGATTTCCGCGAATCCCGCTCGGCGGTTGCAATGTCGATTATGGGGAACCCCTCTAGCACCAGCCCTGTCAATCGACGAGTCAGCCGAGGACACTCCGCGCCCGGTGCGCGAACACTCCGACGAAGGAAAGAGCTAAATCTTGACAACCGCAGACGCACGGAAACAGAACAACCCCACCACTAACGACACCAACGCCGACTTGGAGGTCGATCACGCCGCCTTGGATGAGCCGCGTGGCGAGTGGCAGGCCGCAGAGCAAGCGGCGGCCAAGGCCGAGAACCAGCTCGCCCTCGTGTTGGAACGGCTCGAGGATAATGCCGAACGGCGCAGCGCCGACGAGGCCGCGCTGCAAGCCGCAGTCGACCAGCAGGCCGAACTCAGGCGTGCGATCAAGACGTCGGCTGAACAGCGGGAAACGCTGCGCAAAGCGCGAAGCAAGGCCCAACGCGAAGTGGAAGAGGCGCGCAAGCGGGCCCAAGCCGCTGAGGCGAAGTACGACGAGGCTCTACTCGCTGAGGTGCTGGCCGCGCAGAAGAGCAAGGATCTGTCTGCGTTCGATGGCCAGGCGCAGCCAGTCCAAGACGAATCCAGCGCCGTGGCAGCACCCATCGCGCAGTCCACTGCCCAGTCGACGGCCGCAGCCGTGACGGCTCGCAACGCTGGCGCCTAGTCTCCTAACCTCCTGCGCCGCAGAGCAGTAGCGCCAGGTGTACGAAGGCCCAGGTCAGGTATCCCCTGACCTGGGCCCTTCGGTGAAGCTAACGTCATGTCGGTCGTGGCCATCCTCGACACTCGGCCACTGCTTCACCCGTTTGTCGCAGCGCGTTGCGGTAGTGCCGGGGCGAGGACCCGACTTCACGCCGGAACGCTGTGCTGAAGGCGCTTTCAGACTCATAACCCGTTGCAGCTGCTAGCTCAGAGTTCGACCAACCGCCGTTGCGCAGGGCGTCTCGAGCCAGGGTCATTCGCCACTTGATCAAGTATGTCAACGGAGGTGCACCCACCCTGGCCTTGAACGCCGCGGCGAACGCTGAACGTGACATTTGACCGATCTCAGCAAGTTCGGCGAGCGTCCATCGGCGGCTTACGTCGGCGTGTATCGCCCGCAACGCCGCCCCGACGCCATCGTCGGCCAGCGCTGCGAGCCAGCCGCTGGGTTGTTCGGTGTTGTCAGCATGTGCCCGCAGCATGTGGACGAGAATGATCTGCGCAAGGTGCTCCAGCACGAGAGATCTTCCGACACTGTGCGATTCGATCTCGAAAACCAGCAGCGAGGCGAGGTTCATGAACAGCGGTCCGCTCGGATCGTCGGCCCGGACATGGACTACCCGCGGAAGCACATCGATCAGCATCGAGGTGTCGCTGGCGTCGAACGTGAAGTCGACACCGCACGTATAGGAGTCCTCGTCTGCCTCGGTTCCGATGCGAAACCCTCTGCCGATCGTGTTCCGCGGCAGCGTGGTGGCCGGGCGTGCCAAAATTTCGTCGCGCGAGCTGCTCAGCGTGTAGGGCGGAGGGTGACCGAGCAGGAAAAAGTCCCCTTCGTCCAACAGGACCGGCTCAAAGCCGTCGAGGCTTAACCAGCACTGGCCGTCGACGACAACGCCGAGTCTGACGTGCGGGAAAGGGTCAAACCGCACCGCCCACGGACTGGCAGCGTGCAGCGGTGCGGGCACAACCGTGCGTGGACGGAGCAGTCCTATGACGCCGGCTACCGGATCGCGTGAACCGATCACAGCGGGATCCCTGGACGATACATAAAGAACTTCGGACTCCATGTTATGGACCGTACCGAGAACTCGCTGCATAGTGACCGGTACCCGGTGGCACGGCTTGATAGGGCGTCACTGCCGGGCGCGACAACCCATGATGTTGAGGAGCGAACTGTGCGTTATCGATATCTCGGCCGATCAGGACTGCGTGTCTCGACGCTCTCTCTGGGAACCGGGAATTTCGGAGGTGGCTGGGGACACGGCGCGAGCGTCCCTGAGGCCCAAGCCATGTACGACCAATATCGTGCGGCCGGGGGAAATTTCATCGATACCGCCAGCAACTATCAGTTCGGTGACGCTGAGGTGTATCTCGCCGACATGATCGCATCAGATCGCGACGAGGTGGTATTGGCAACCAAGTATTCCACGGGCACCACCATGGGCAGCGGCCTCCAGATGACCGGGAACGGCAGAAAGTCGATGGTTCAGTCGCTGGAGGCGAGCCTGCGACGTCTGAAAACCGACCGCGTAGACCTGTTGTGGGCACACGCTCCCGACAACGCAACTCCTATCGAAGAAATCATGCGCGCATTCGACGATCTTGTCCGCTCTGGCAAGGTGCTCTACGTCGGCCTTTCGAGCTTTCCCGCTTGGCGGGTAGCGACAGGCGCGACGATCGCCGCGACACGCGGCTGGGCACCTCTGGTCGCCATCCAGGCGGAATACAGCTTGGTCGAACGCGCTGCAGAACGCGATCTGTTGCCGATGGCCGAAGGCTTCGGGCTTGGGGTGCTGGGCTATTCGCCGCTCGGCGGAGGCATGCTGACCGGAAAATATCGCCGAGGAGAAAGGGGCCGTGCGCACAGTTCGATCAGCCAGTTCCTTCACCAAGAAGAAGACGGCAACAAGGCCGCGATACTGGACACGGTTGAAGCGATCGCCCGGCAAGCGAACGTCACTGCCGAGGCGGTGGCGATCAGCTGGTCAATGGCCAAGGGCGTCATACCCATCATCGGCCCACGAACGGCCGAGCAGCTGAAGACCAACCTTGCAGCGGCACAGCTTCATCTGAGCCCGGAGCAGATCGACAGGCTCGACGCTGCCAGCGCAATACAGCTGGGTTACCCGCACAACATGAAGACCGATCCGGGCGCCGTCCACGCCGTCACGGGCGGGAAGGCAGACCTACTGGATGCCCATTCCCTCACCATCCCCTAGGTGCGCATTCCAATAGCCGGCTGGGGACGACTCCCCCGCCGCGAAACCCAATTTGTGGTGCCTCGCATCTGTGCGCGGGTAGCGAACGCCGGACGGACCACCGCCACGCGTCTGTAGCGATAAGACGCCGACCGGATCCGCCAACTGAGGTGAGATCGGCCCTCCCCATCGGCCATCTATCCAGTTCTGCACCGCGTGTTGTTTGTCGCTAGCGGCTACGTCAGGACGAAGTCGCGGCAGCAAGTCGAGCGAGCGAATCGGTCAGCTGATCCTCGGTGACCAGCGGGAACTTCACCTTCTCCAGAAGCTTCTTGTCAGTCACCTTCGACCAATCGTAGGTGAGGCGCACCAACGTCTCATTAGGCCCCTGAGATTCGAACTCCCACAACCACTCCCACCCGGGAGGCTCAGTGCCCGCGGGCGCGGTCTTCCAGGCCAGCAGCTTGTCCTTCGCATAACCGGACACGTGGTTGTCGGTCTTGTACTCGCCGCCCATGTGACTGCCCTGCATGTTCATGGTGAACACCTCGCCCACTTTTTGTATCCGATCAGCGTGGTCAACACTGCGGATAAATCCAGAGCCATCGAGCTCCTGATGCCGCTCGGGGTTGGAGACAACGTCGAAAACCGCATCGACGGGCGCCGCGATGGTTCGTTCAACAGTGACCTTCTCGTTGTCGCTCATACCTCCACACTGCCGAAACTTGCCCGCCACGGCAATGTTGCCTGGCTATCGGGTGGCGTCTCGACCATTGCGCGGTTCTCGCGCCCCGCCATCACTGCTGACGCGATGGACGTCAGAGTTAGTCCGGCGCGGGCTTGACGTCGGTGCCCGCGCTAGAGGATCACGCAATGTCCGGGAGATTCATCTGGCCGACTGCGTGAGATTTATTGGAGGACAGACGAAGCAATAGCCGCGCGCAAGCAGGAGCGTGGTCGGTGCCGGTGGAAATTGCCGACTCCGACCGCGAGGGCTATCGCACATGTTTGACAATCTGATACATTGTCAATCAATTGCGATACGGGAGGGGGCACGATGACTGCTGAGCACCCGAGCGTGCTCCCTGAGACGATCTACGAGAGCCTGCGGTCGAGCATCATCGCGCAGGATGTCGTGCCCGGTTCGGCAGTGACCGAGTCCATCGTCGCTGCTCGGTTTGGCGTCGCCCGCCAGACTGCAAAGGTGGCGATCGAGCGCCTCGTCGCCGAGGGGCTGCTACGCCGTCAGACGCATAAGGCTGCGCGGGTACCCAAGCTCACCCCGGCCGACATCGCTGATCTCTACGAGAGCCGTGCGGTCATTGAATCCGCCGCAGTCGCACGACTCGAAGGTATCCCTGCCGCCGCACTTTCTGCCCATCGCGCGCTCATCGAGGCCGGCGCCGACTTCGCCCACCAGGACATCGCGTTCCACCGCGCGCTCGTCGCGGGCCAACCCAACTCCCGGCTGGCCCACATGCACGCGCTCATCATGGGCGAAGTCGAACTCTGCATCGGTCAGGTGCAGGCCGCGCACCTGCTCAGCGTTGATGAAGTCTCCGAACAACACCAGGGCATCCTCGACGCTGTCCTCGCCGGCGATTCCGTTGGCGCAGCCCAACTCACGTGCGCGCACATCGCGGTCAGTCGTGATCGCCTGCTTGCACACGCCGACTCCCGAATCCTCTCGAAAGGCCCAGCATGGTGACCCGTCAGGTTCCGAATCGAAGCGCGTTGCTCGAGCTGCTGAAGTTCAAAAAGCCGGAGCTCAACCGCAAGAGACGTCGACTGGATGCCGCGCTGACAATCGGTGACCTCCGCGCGATCGCGAAGCGCCGAACTCCGAGGGCCGCATTCGACTACACGGACGGCTCGGCGGACGACGAGATCTCGCTGGAGCGCGCACGCCAGGCGTTCCTCGACGTCGAGTTCAGCCCCTCAATCCTGCGCGGCGTGCCCGACAAGGTCGATACGTCGACGGAGATCTTCGGCGGACCGTCGGCGCTGCCGTTCGCGATCGCGCCGATCGGCTTCACGCGGCTCATGCAGACCGAGGGCGAGACCGCCGGGGCATCCGCGGCAGCTGCCGCCGGAATCCCGTTCTCACTCTCGACGCTCGGCACGACGTCCATTGAGAAGGTCAAGGAGGCGAACCCGAACGGCCGCAATTGGTTCCAGCTCTACGTCATGCGGGAGCGGGAGATCTCCTACGGCCTCACGAAGCGCGCCGCCCAGGCCGGCTTCGACACGTTGTTTTTTACCGTCGATACCCCCGTCGCGGGCGCACGCCTGCGCGACAAGCGCAACGGCTTCTCGATCCCGCCGCAGCTGACCCTCGGCACGATCGTCAACGCGATCCCGCGGCCGTGGTGGTGGTGGGACTTCCTGACCACACCCCCGCTCGAGTTCGCATCGCTGAGCTCGACCGGCGGCACGGTGGGCGATCTGCTCAACGCCGCGATGGACCCGACGATCTCATTCGACGACCTCGCGGTCATCCGGGACCTGTTCCCGGGCAACATCGTCATCAAGGGTGTGCAGAACGTCGCGGACGCCAAGAAGCTCGTCGACCTCGGCGTGGACGGCATCGTGCTGTCAAACCACGGCGGTCGCCAGCTCGACCGCGCGCCAGTCCCCTTCCACCTGCTGCCGGATGTGGTGCGTGAGGTCGGCAAGGACACCGAGATCGCGATCGACACCGGCATCATGTCGGGTGCCGACATCGTCGCCGCGATCGCTCTCGGTGCGAAGTTCACGCTCGTGGGGCGTGCCTACCTCTACGGGCTCATGGCCGGCGGCCGCGAGGGCGTCGACCGCATGATCTGGATCCTGCGGGACCAGATCGAGCGCACGATGAAGCTGCTCGGCGTGGCGACCCTCGCAGAGCTCGGGCCGGAGCACGTCACGCAGCTACAGCGATTGATGCCGCGACCGAAACCCTGAGACCGCGCGAGCAAAGCGCGCTATTCATCCACCGAGCTTGCGCAGCACCACCTCTGGGGCGAATTCGGCACGGTCCACCCACGGGAACGCGTGACGGTGAGACTTTGTGAAGGGCAAGGTCTGGATGTCCGAGGCAGCAGCACCCGGAGTGTCCGCCAGGTAGATCTCGCCGGCGAACGGCTCGTATCCGGCGCGGAAGGAGGTGTTCGCTTTCACCACCACCAAGTCATACATCTTTTGATCAATCCCGAACGCACGGTACAGCTGCGGGTCGCCATTGCCAGAAATGGTGTGACACACCAGAACATCAACTTCACCGACACGTAGCACGGCCGCGCGCCCGAGCTCGATGTGCTTCCCCGCGCTACCCTGACCCTCCACGTCGAATCCGCCGTCGTGCAGTGATCTCACGCGTCCCTCCACCGTCACGGGTACTGCACGCGGATCGACGGTGCCGCCCAGCGTAAACGTCTGTGTCTCACCGACACCGGCGGCGAACGCCGCTTCCACGGCCGCCGGATCGACGATGATCGTCGCCGCGCGCAGACTTGGAAAGGAACGTGCGAGGACACCGAGCACTGCTGCGCTGTCGCCAGGCGCGCCGGCGTTGGACGAGTCGGCCGAGTCGACCAGGATGACGGGTTTGCGTGACTCGGGTGAGGCCGCGCGGGCCGCAATCTCTTCGACCGAATGCAGGTCCGCCTTGAGGTCATGCCGCATCGCGTACAACCGGGTCGCCAGCTCAGCGGCTGACGCCTCAGCGTGCTCTTGCGATTTTGAATAGACCACGACCGCGGAATTCGGGCGTTCCACGTCCAGCCAGGGCTGGATCTGATAGATGCTGAAGTCCTCGAGCGTGCCGTCGGCCACAAGCCCGTGAGCATGCGAGATCAGGTCGCCGAACGGGCCCACCCCCGTCGTGTAGGCCGCTGCCGGGACCATCATGGGAATCGCAACGTGGGCGCCGTACAGGGCTGCTCCGTTGTACAGGTCCAGCACCAGAGTGGCGGCGCGGCGCCCGGTCTCGACCACATCCACATGCGGGTAGGTCTGGTAACCGCAGAGCACGTCGACCTGCTCGATGAGATCCGTTGGGATGAATCCATGCAGATCCGTCGACACCCCGATGAGACAGTGTTGGCCGACCCGCTCGCGCACCCGCCGCAGGACATCGGACTCGACGTCATCGGAGACGGTTGACTGCAACGCTCCGTGGAACGAGATCAGGACGGCGTCCAGACTGCCCGCCTCGGCGAGGCTTGGCATGAGCTGAGTCAGGTATTCGTCAACGACCTCAGGGGTCACCGGGCCTCCGCTCTGGGCGTAGAAGCCAGGCCCGCAGACCATTTCGAGATCCGGATCCGCCGACTGCTCCAGCACATCGATCATTCCGCCGAGTGCTGTGAAACCACTTGCGTGCTTCGCGTAGAGCTCCGCTGACGTCAACGTCCAGCCATTGGCGCGCCAGAAACGCAGGTCGGACGGCACCGGAGAGAAACTGTTGCTCTCCTGGCGGAACTCGGTCAACAGCACACGCATGATGTCAGGGTCCTTCTGTTTGGTTGAGCTCGGCGAACAGTGATCTCAATGCCGGAAAGATCTTCAAGTGAAGCTGGTACATCCGGTCGTACTCTCGCGCCTTCGAGGGATCGGGGCGGAACCTGCGCGGTTCGATCCGGGTCGGAAAAGGTACGGGTTCGCCAGCCCCGGCGATCGTGTACTCGGCGCACAAGTGGGCGCCACGAGTGCCGGCATGGCGCGCGCCGTTCGGAACGACGACATCTCGCTGAATGACATCCGCGAGCATCTGCATCAACACCTCGTTCAGCGCCCCGCCGCCGACAACGACGACCTCGGTGAACTCGAGTCCATGCTGACCAGACAGCCGTTCGATGTACTGGCGGTGGGTGTAACAGAGGCTCTCCATCACCGCTCGCACCATGTGCCGGCGATCATGACGCGCGGTGAGGTTGATGAACACCCCCTTGGCGCTCTTGGCAAGCGGAGGCAGCTCGCCGACCAGCCAGTGGGTCGCCAGCAGATTCTCTGATCCCGCTGAGATCTCAGCGACCTGCCGGTTGATTTCCGCGTAATAGTCTGGCGTGCCCGGTGAAGTCAGATCTTTGTATACCTGATCGGTGATCCAGTTGTAGGCGCGCATGCCCGTCTGCATGGGAAACACTGCGCCGCTCACGGAGTCGTCGAATGTGAATGACAGAGGCGCGTCCAGATCCCGCCCCTCGCGTGTGACAACCGTCAGCCAGGACGACGTTCCGAAATAGATGTGGGCGGCATTCTCGGAGAATCCGGTGGCGCCCAGCGTCACTGCGGGGAGATCGCCGAATCCGTTGATGACCCGGGTTCCCGGGAGTAGTCCGAGGTGGGACGCGGCCGCCTCGGTCAGTTCGCCGATCACGTCCATACACGGCCGCACCGGCGCGAACTTCTGGGTGTCAGCGCCGAATCCGAAGTCGTGGGCGAGGCGTTGACCGAAACCGGACAGTGGGCGTTCAGGGTTTCGGAAGAAGTTGTCGCTGGGGTCGGTCACGACCTGTCCGGTGGCACGCCATCTGAGATAGGTCGGAAGCCCCATGAGCCACGCCGCCTGATGCCAGACATCCGGCCGGTGCGAACGTAGCCACAACAGCCGGGGCCAGTAGGCCTGCCCCCCGATGGGGTTGATGCCATAGCGTTCTGACACCGTGACCGCTTCCTCCGAGGCACGCCCGTCGAGCCAGATGATGCCGTCGCACAGCACGTCACCGTCAACGGAGACCGGTATCACCGCTTTCCACGGCGCGACGATGACGACGGCATCCACCTCATCGAGCGCAATCGCACTGTCCGCGAGCGCCTCTCGGCATGCCTCGCCGGCGAGTTCCCACAGTTCGGCGGGGTCCTGTTCGGCCCAGGCCGGGAACGGTTGACGAATGGCGTAGTCGCGATCGGCTTCGCCGAGCAGGCCCCTCTTGGTGTCGGTGACAGCCACTTTGAGCGACGAGGTGCCGAAATCGAGCGACACTGCCGTTGTCATGAACGTTTGATCAGCGCTCGCAGGCGTCCGCGCTTGAGACCGAACTCCTCGAGGCCGGCAGCTATCAGCAGCACCGCCCCCGTGGCCAGCTTCTGGCCGCTGGTGTTGACGTTGAGCAGCAGCAGCCCGTTCTGCAACACGCCGAGGAAGGCGACGCCCAGCACCACGCCGAACATGGTTCCGCGTCCGCCGTTGAAGGCGATCCCCCCCAGGAGCACGGCAGTGAGGACCTGGAGTTCGAGGCCGTCGCCGAGAGTGGTCGGCGGTGCCGAATCGAGCCGAGCCGCGAGAAGGACTCCCCCGAGCCCAGCGGCGGCGCCCACGGCGACAAAGGTCATGAACGACAGTCGTCGGGTGTTGATGCCCGACAGGAAGGTGGCTTCTGTGTTCACACCCAGCCCGTAGACGTGGCGGCCGGAGGCGCTGAGGTGCAAGTACACGATTCCCACGGCCAGAACGAGCAGGGCAATGCCGACCAGGACAGGGATGCCGAACACCGTTCCCCGTCCGAGGAAGGCCATGCCGCCGCCGAAGCCGGACGGTGGCGCAGTCGTCACGCGCTCGGCGATACCGCGGACCACCTGCAGCATGCCGAGCGTCACCACGATGGGCGAGAGGTTGAGAACTGAGATCATGGCACCGTTGGCAGCGCCGACGAGCGCACCCACGACTATGCCGAGGAGCGCCGCCGTCAGCCAGTCGGTTCCGCCGGTGATCAGTACGCCGGTCACCACGCCCGAAAGCCCCAGCGTCGAGCCGACGGATAGATCGACTTTCCCCGTGATCACCACGAGCGCGAACGGCACGGAAACGATCAACAGGATCGCGCTCGACTGGGCGATGTTGATGATGTTGCCGTAGGTGAGGAACCGGGGGGCGGCGACAGCGAAGAAGATCACCATTGCGATGAAGCCCGCCAAGAGCACGTACCGGATGACGCGCTGCACGAGGTCACCTCGCAAGGTGCCCGCTCCAGATGTTTTTGTCAGCGTGGTCGTGTCAGTGCTCATTTTCTGCTCCTTGCGCCGTCATGCCGACGAACTGGTGTGCGGCCAGCATCATGTTCTGTTCGGACATTTCATGACCGGCAAGCTCTCTTTCGATGCGCCCGTCTCCCATCACCAGCACGCGGTCACAGAGTTGCAGGATCTCGTCGGGCTCGGATGACGCGACGAGGCATCCGCAGTCGTGTTTTCGCATGAGCTCTCGGATGTAGCCGTAGATGCGCGCCCGGGCACCGATGTCCACGCCCTGGGTGGGCTCGTCGAGTATCAAGAGTCGAATCGGAGCCGATCCCAGGCCGGTACGACCCACCACGATCTTCTGCTGATTTCCGCCGGAGAATTCTTCGGCTGTCATCCGAGGATCTGGCGGTTGGAGGTCGAGTTCCTCGGCAATCTGCAGGAATTCGCGTCGCTCCGCCGCGGGTCTGCGTAGCCCTAGCTTTGAGAGTCGCTTGTACCTCGGCATGAGCACGTTCTCCCGTGCCGAAAGTGTGGACCACAGGCCCTGGGTCGACCGGTCCGACGCAACGAATCTGATTCCTCGTTTGAATGCGTGCTCTGGTGACTTCGGCCGATAGGCGCGACCGTCGAGCTCAACGCGACCGGACATCGCCCCGGAGCCGTAGCTTCCGACGATGCTCTCCAAGAGGGACGTTCGTCCGGAACCGACAGCACCGAAGAGCCCGACGATTTCGCCCACGCCGACGGAGAAGTTCACCGGTCCGAATCGCGGGCCGGCGCCGTCGGTGACGGAGACAGCGGTCCGCTCGAACGTTCGCGCTTGCCCAGCACCGGCGGCGGTTGGCTGACCGGACCCCGCAGAGATCGCTTCGAGGATGTCCGACGCGGAGAGATCCCCGGTCCGGCCGCTGAGCGCGACCACGCCGGAGTTGATCACGGTGACGCGATCAGCGATCCGGAACACCTCTGCCATGCGATGGGTGGTGTAGATGATCGCCACGCCGCTGTCACGTAGCGACTTGATCTTCTCGAAGAGGATTTCGGTCTCTCGAGCCGAGATGGCCGCGGTCGGCTCGTCGAGGATCAGCACCTTGATGGACGTCCTGTTCCACGCCTTCGCGATTTCGATCTGTTGACGTACACCGATGGACAGATCTCCAACGATCGTGCCGGGGGTGGCGTTGATGCCGTGCTGCGCCAACAGCTCTCGTGCGACTCGATTTTGCCTCGCGCGGTTGATGACTCCGAAGGTCGTGAGCTCGTCGCCGAAGAACATGTTGTCCACCACGCTGATGGTGTCGATCAGGCTGAGGTGTTGATGAATCGTAACGATTCCGGCATCGAACGCCTTTGCGGGCGTCAAGTCTTCGAGAACTTCGCCGTCGAGCTCGGCGGTGCCACTCGAGATGGCAGTGGCACCGCCGATGCACTTGATCAGAGTCGACTTACCAGCCCCATTCGGTCCAAGCAAGGCGTGGACCTCTCCCGCACGGACATCGAAGTCCACTCCTTTCAGGACCGGATTGGCAGAGTACGACTTGTGGATATTCGTCAGGGTCAGGGCCATCGTGGCGACTCTCAGTTGTAGGCGGCCAGGAACTCCGCGACCTGATCGGGATCAGCGGAAGTCAGGACCTCGAAGTCCAGGGGGCCGAATTCCGGCTCGGTGCCTTCTGCGACGTCGACGATGGTGTTCGCCACGGTGGACGTCAGGTCGCCGAAGTTCACCGCCGAAGATGCCCGGAATATGCCGCCTTCCTGGAGGAGTCGCAGCGCGGACGGCGAGCCGTCCTGGCCGCCGATGTAGACGTTCGGGTCATTCGGTGCGAAGCCGGCGTTGATGAACGCCTGGCGGGCGCCGATGGCCACATCGTCGTTGTAGGCGAGCACGATGTTCAGGTCGGGATGCGCTTGCAGCACGGTAGAGGTGACCGACTCACCGGATGCGGTGTCGACCGCACGCTGATGGCTGACTACCTCGACATTGCTTGCGGTGCCGGGGAATTCCGCCATGAGTGCGTCGTCGCGCTCCTTGCCCGCGGTGATGTCGCGGTCATGGAGCACCAGCGCCTTGAGGGGGCCACCGTGCTTGGTTGCCCAGTCGCGGGCGTTGATGCCTAGCTCCGCACCACTGCGGTCCCACGCAAACTGCACCGAGGCATCCTGATTCTGCAGATTCGTGCCGTAACTGACGAAGCCCACACAGTTGTCGAGAGCGCGCCGCCCGATCGGCTCGATGGCCGAAGGTTCGAGGGCGTACGTCCCGATCGCAGACAGCCCCTGCGCCACCCACGCTTCGAGGTCGCTCACCTGTTGCTGCAGGTCACCGTCGTTGGTGGTAGTGACCGTCTGGTAGCCGCGCTCCTCGGCTATCGCAGCCACTTTGGCGTTGAAGGGCTCGTATATCTCAAGGCTGGACAGCGGCCAGTCCCAGCCGATGACCTTCTCGCCCGAAGGCGTGCAGTCGCCGCCGCCTCCGACTTCCGAGACGACATCGCCGCTGCAGCCCACCAGCGCCGAGCCCACGGCCGCTACGCACAGCACCCCCAAAAACCTCTTCGCTCTCCGCATTGCTGTCCTTCCGAATCGCTTGATGAAACCTTGACGGCACCAACGGGTTTGCTGAACACGTCTGGCTGACAGGGCACGCATTCGCGGACGCATGGAGCGACGCAGCCAGCCCTGTGAGGCTAGGCACAGTCTGCAACAACAGTCTTTAGCAGTCAAGACCGTTCATTAACGGGGCGTTACGGTCATGAAAAACAAGTGCTCGAGTCGTTGATCGACGTAGCTGAGAGGACTTGATCCGCCTCTGCGCCTGTTTTTGCCCGTACTTGACAGGTATATCTGCGCGCTCCGATACTGGACACCGTGGCGCCTTCGGCCCGCGGAAGGGGGACGACATGCTTGCTGCGACGCGCCGGGAGAAAATTGTCGGGCTCGTATCTGCTCGTCGGTCGATCTCCAGTGACGAACTTGCTGAGGCGCTTGGTGTTTCGGTCGAGACCGTGCGACGCGACCTCAAAACCCTGGACGAGACTCGGCAGCTTCAGCGAGTCCGCGGCGGAGCTATCCAAGCCGAGGTGCGAACGAGCAACAAAGAACCATCGTTTACTGATCGCACCGTTCTCGCCGCAGATGCGAAGAACTCGATTGGCCGGTTGGCCACGCAGTTGCTTCCCGGCGCAAACACGGTATTCGTCGACATCGGCACGACCGCTATCGCCGTCGCGCGCGCGATGCTTGGATCGTTCGCCGGCACAGTGATCACCCCATCGATGTGGGTCGCCGAGGTTCTCAGCGCTGCATCCGACATCGACGTGTTCATGCCGGGCGGTAAAGTCCGCGCCGGCGACATGTCAATCTCAGGTTCCACCGCGCGAGATTTCCTCCGCGATGTCAATCCGGACGTCGCCTTCTTGGGCACTGGCGGCATCGACATCGGCGCAGGCCTCACCGACTTCGAACTTCAAGAAGTCGACATCAAACGGACCGTCCTGCAGAACAGTCAGCGCAGTTACGCATTGGCGGACTCCAGCAAGTTCATGGCTCGTGCACCCTTCAAAGTGTGCGAGCTCAGCGAGCTGTCCGGAATCATCACCGATCCGGCTCTGCCCGCCGACACACTTGACTCATTTGCCGCCAGCGGTGTTGAGATCTTGACTTGACTCTGACTCCTGCCTGGAGCCAAAGGTGTAGCCGATGGCACGCACATGACGTTCAATGCCGCCAGGTCAGGGTGCACGCCAGCCTGGCCAGTGCGCCTCCTCAACGCAGGGCCGGAGAACCATGACCACCTACACCGCCGCCGTCGCTATCGTGGGCGGCGGCGTCGTCGGCACCGCGATTCTGCACACCCTCGCGCATCGCGGCGTCGACGCCATCCTCCTTGAAGCCCAATCCGATCTCGCTTACCAGGCGAGCGGAACCAGCTCCGGTGTGTTGCACACCGGATTCGATTCAACGCCCGGACAGTTGGAGACCAATCTCATCCTCCGCTCGGCATTGCTCCGACCCTCGATACTCAGCGCGCTTGACATCCCGGTGTCCCACACCGGGGCGGCGCTGATCCCGCATGAGGCTGGGGACGACGACGTTATCCGCGGCCTCGCAGACAACGCCGCCCGGAACGGTGTCGAGGTATCCATTCGCAGCGACGACGGCGCCTTGCTCGTACCCGGCGAATCCGTCACCGATCCGGTTGCGTTCACACTCGCGCTAGGCGCTTCCGCCAGGATCGCCGGCGCTCGCATCCTCCTTGATGCCGCGGTCACCGCCATCGATGCGAAGTCTGACTCGGTGACCGTCATAGTGGGCGAGGACCACGCCGTGACGGCGCACGTAGTCATCAACGCCGCAGGCCTGCACGCCGATGACGTCGCCCGGCTGATCGGCGACGACAGCTTCGAGATCTATCCCCGCAAGGGTGAGTTCCTCGTCTTCGAACTGCCCGGTGGTGAAACGCTGGGTGAGATCCTCTTACCTGTGCCCACCAAGCGCACCAAGGGTGTGCTGGTTTTTCCCACGCTGGACGGTCGGGTCGTCGCGGGACCCACCGCTCATGATCAAGTGGACAAGGATGACTGGTCCGTTCGTCCGGACGCGCACCGGGAAGTCTTGGAAAAGGCTGTCGTGCAATACCCGAAGCTTGCGGGATTGGAACCAGTTGCGGCCTATGCAGGTCTGCGCACCGCGGGTCGCGACGCGAACTACATCATCGAACACTCCGCCGTCGACAACCGCCTCATCAATGTCGCCGCGATTCGGTCGACGGGCTTATCGGCATGCCTAGGCATCGCCTCGTATGTGTCGGAGATGCTTCCGGCGCTCGGAATCGCGGTCGAGGAACTTCGGCCGGCTAGCCCGGCGACGGCGGCAGCAACCGGCGTCCCCTGGTGGCGGCGTACGGCTGAGAAGGCCGCACTCAAGCGATGAGTATTCCTCGTCGGAGGTTCCCCTACCCGTGATGAGTATCGACGATGCGTTCGTCGTGCTCGACGCGACGCAGGACTTCTCCCCCGTTGTTCCGAAGATCGCGCAACACGTGTGAGACCGTCGGTGGTCGATGCGAGGATGGCCTCGTGAGCTTTTCGCTGCCATTTCCGGTCGAGTCGGGCCTAAGTGAGTGCGCGCGCAACTCGACGGCCACCGGTTGCGAGGGGCTGAACAGCGGTCTTTCGCTGTTCGCTATCGGATTTCCCGCGTTATTGGTGTGGGTGCTGCTCGCTGCATGCGCCACCACCGGTATCTCCAAAATGAGCCCTGACCGCAATGCCGTATGGCTAGCCATTGTGTGGTGCGTACCAATCTTCGGCGCGGTCACCTGGTTCCTCAACAGGCATCTGACCCACCGTCGACCAAGCGGCCTTTCGCATACTTAGTCAGTGACAGTCCTGCCTCACCGTTGTTCGGCCAGACACTTGAGATTGAGCAGCTGGCGGCGGGCCATCACCAGGTCTCCGATGGACAACAGCGGAAGTAGCGCGCCGCTGAACCGGGCCGCCGGGACGTTGATCTTCAACAGCAGGCGGGTGCCGCTCGAATCGGGTTCCAGCACATAGGACATCACGGCGCCGACGATCCGGCCGGTCAGCTGGTGTCCTGGTTCCGTCGACAGAATGACGCCGAGTCGTCGGCCCCCGGCGCAGGTGAAATGGTCGCCGACGGCCGGCTCCGGTAACCCGAGGAGTTCCCGGGGTGATTGGCGGCCGAGGTTGTCGAGCCAGTCGTAGGAATACGGTGCGACTCGGATCTGCGTCAACCAGGGCCATACCCGTGCGGGTTCCGCATTCACGGTGACGCCCCGCCAGATCTGCCCGGCCGGGTCCGGAACCACGTCGTCGCAGGGATACCGCCGCGATACCTCGGCGTTCGTCACGCCCCACCGGTCCGCAATCATCAGTCCCCCCAGCTCTGCTCGCTGTTCGGATCGTATCGGGACCACTGCGGCCGCCTGAGCGAAAGTGCTCGGTTGGCGAGATAGCGTTGCCCGGGTGCAGTCATGGCATGGAGGGCGGCTCAAGCACTCGGCGATAACCCCCGAGTCGGCGACGGTTGCCCGGCGTCTTGATCGATGCCGGTCGTGCGGAATCGGCTTCGGTACATACCTGGAGAGATGCCCAGATTTCGGCGGAAGGTACGCCGCATCGTGTCCGGGCCCCCGAAGCCAACGCGTCGAGCGACGGCTTCCTGACTGCTGTCGCCTGCCGCAAGGAGCACTTTCGCGGCCTCGAGCCGCGCCTGCTCTACGAACCTGGCCGGCGTCATCCCGACCTGGTCACCGAACATCCGCACCAGGTGTCGCTCACTGACGGCGGCACGAGCTGCCATCGCGGCAGCTGATCAGTGGGACGACCACGAGGTCGTGAACAACTGGTTTCCTGGCGAGTCGCTCGCTGGTCAGAACCGCAAGGGCTACAACGAAACCGACGCCGACAAGCTCGCCGGTTACGCGTATCAGGCGTGGCGCGAATGGCAGCCTGTCCAGCCGTCGGAGGCCGTCGACGGCCGGCTGTACCGCAAGATCCCCTACGGCCCGCTGCTCGACGTCTTCGTTCTGGACATGCGCTCCTACAAGAATCCGAATCCGCAGGCGTGGGCGCAGTCCGATGACAGCGGCGTGCTGGGGCGTGAACAGACGCAATGGCTCATCGACGGTTTGAAGAAGTCGACGGCGGTATGGAAGGTGGTCGCCAACGACCTACCGATCAGCATCGTCGTACCGGACGTGGCTACCGATCCGACCGGTGGCCCCAAGTCGATGGAGGCGATCGCGCAGGGTGAGAACGGGCGGCCGCTGGGCCGGGAGATCGCGTTCTCCCGCATCCTGTCCCAGACCAAAGAGGTCCCGAACATCGTCTACCTCACCGCAGACGTCCACTACACCGCCGCGATTTCCTACCACCCGGAGCAATCCGGTTTCACCGACTTCACGCCGTTCTGGGAGTTCGTGTCCGGACCGCTGAACGCCGGTGCGTTCCCGGAGAGCCCGCTCGACGGCACCTTCGGCGCGCGATACGAGTTCGTCCACGCGCCGAAAGACAAGGACACCTCGCCGGCCCAGGGCTTCCAGCATTTCGGCGAGGTGACCATCAACTCGAACTCCCGGGCGTTGACGGTCAACCTCTGCGACGCGGCGGGAAAGTCGTTGTACTCCAAGGAGTTGTTGCCGGCCTAGCGTGCCCATTCCTGACTGAATCAGGCAGCTTGGCCAACGGCGACATGTATTCCGGATCGTGCGGAAGCGGAACATCCCGGCCTTCGCGTAGGGCGTCCAGTACCGACCCGTAGTCAGTCACGGCGCGGAAACCGATGCTCCGCTCAGCGCGCGAGGCGTCATAGACGCGATCTATGGTTGACGGTAGCGTCCAGCCGCGGGCCGCGAAGAGGGCGGCCGCATCGGGGAAGCAACGAGCTATGACCGTTTGCGGATCCTGCTTGAGCGCCACGGCATCCTCACGTGTGAACGGCGTCGGTGCCGAGATGATCAGGATGTCAAAACCCACCTCTGGGGCCCGCTCAAGCGCCAGCACGTGCGCACGCGCCACATCCTCGACAGTGACTCTGCGGTAGAGCATTTCGTTGGCCTTCAAATTCTGTCCACCGATCCCGCGGTGGGTGTCATCGTCTTCGGGAAAGAAGCGCGAGGTGCGCAGGACGATGCAGGAAAGGCCTCGCTCAAGACTGATCATCCGGCACAGACCCTCGGCCGCGAGCTTGGTGACTCCGTAGATGTTGCGCGGCTCAAGCGGCGCGGTCGCCTCGTCTAGCCACGCTGCAGCCACGCCCCTCCCGTCGCTGATCGCACGCGTGATCATCAGCGAGGTCGTGGAGGTGAACACGAAGCGGTCGACGCCTGCAGCGACGGCCGCCTCGAGTAAGTTGAGCGTCCCTGTCACGTTGACGTCGACGAATGCTTGTCGGGGGTACCGCACTATGTCGGGCTTGTGCAAGGCGCCTGCGTGGACCACGCCGTCGACTTCGTGGGTGGAGAAGGCGCGATCAACAGCCCGGGCGTCTGCGACGGAGCCGAGGACCTGTGTTTCCGCACCGGGCACGATGTCGAAGCCGACGACCTCATGCCCGGCGTCGCGCAGGGCTGGGGCGAGGAACCGGCCGAGCCACCCAGAAGAGCCCGTGAGAAGTACCCGCATGGGCTAAGGCTATTCCGATGCAACAGCACGTCGAATCGCTGGATGAATCGGCCGCCGGCACGATTGCTCAGGCGGAGAAGAACATGAGCGTGGTCAACATCGCACCCCCCGAGCCGGGACTCGACGAGTTGGGGTCGGCGACATCGACGTGCTGGTGATCAGCGATGGGGTGCTAATGATTCCCGCCGTCACGATGGCCACCAATGCCGCCCCGGCGACCTGGCTCACCGACATGTTCCCGCCTGGACCTCCTGCGAGCCGGGCAGTTGGCCCATGCGGCTGGCCGCCGCCCGGGATCGATCCCAAGGCTCAAGCGACTTGTGCCTGCGTACGTCGGCGGGCGTTGGCGATGACGCGCGCGACCCGGCCGGGGCCCACGAGAGCTGCCCCCGAGTCGAGGCCCTGCAGAACGCGCAGGAACGTCTCGGTGAGTGCTCTGTCGGTGGATGCGGCAGCCATGTACGCCCTCGTGTAGCTGTCGAGCGCGCGCTGCGGCCAGGTCGCCCATCCGGTAGTCGGTGTGGCGGCGAAGTCGTTGAGCCGGTTGGCTCTCCAGATCGGCGCGATCTCATGCGCGGCGGCACGGAAGTAAGGCCGACGTAGCTCGGTGATGCCAGTGTTGGCGAGGACTTTCTGTAGCGCGCGGGCTTGCAATGCCGCGGAGGTCATGCCTTGCCCGTACACCGGATTGAAGCTGCACACCGCATCACCGATGACCAATAGTCCTGTAGGGAAGGAGGCGAGCTTGTCGTAGCGCCGCCACACACTGGCCGGGTACTGCCGGTTGTGCAGGGTCCCGAGCGGCTCAGCGGCCTCGAGCACGGTATGGATATGTCGGGGTAAGAGTTCGGCGGCCGCAGAGCGAATCTCGGTCAGATCGGTGGGCAGCCGGTGTCCTGCGACGCCGATCAGTGTGAAGATGACGGTGTTGTCTTCATAAGCGAGCATTCCGGCGCCGGTGGGACGCTGCAACGTGGGGCTGATGATGGCCACTTTTTCGCGCATGGCCCCAGCAGGGACGCGGAACAGTTGGCTGGCGTAACTGAGCTGCACACGGTAGGTCTGCTCGACCGGGCGGTCAAAGCCCTGAGCGGCCAGGAAAGCCGGGGTGCGGGCGGAGCGGCCCGTCGCGTCGATCACCAAATCAGCGGACAGAACGCATTGTCGCCCGGTGCCGCGTTCACTGACCTGCACCCCGCTGACCGCCCGGCCGCTCAACACGGGTCCGATCACATCATGACCCTCGCGGAAGCTCACGTTGCATAGAGCCCTGACTCGTTCGCGGACAACGGATTCCAATAGCGGTCTGCTTGCCAGCGCGGTGAGCATCGCGTCTGGGTCGGCCAACGCTCCGGTCCGGCACAACACGTGTCCGCTCACCTCGACGTATGTCAACGACAGGTCACGGGTGTCCAGAGTCGGCGCGCCGCCCGCCCGCAGGTCAGCGATCAGGCCCGGGAACAGGCGCTCGAGGATCCGCAGTCCTGAGCTGAGCAACATGTGCAGGTGGTGGCCCTGCGGCACTCCGGGCCGCTGAGACACGCCGTCGGGCAACAGGTCACGCTCGACCACGATCACCGAGTCGTATGCGTCGGCGAGCACCCGGGCGGCAAGCAGGCCAGCCATACTCGCCCCACATACCACCGCTACTCGCGCCGACATCGCGTCCCTCCCGTGCGCCTGTCCGATGACCATCTCATTGCGCAGTCAGGTTGTCCAGATGCGTCAGTCCACCCGTCGGCCCACCGCAGGACGGGTACGTCACGCAGCGGCGAACGTGACGATGTCGATGCTGAGCCCGTTCTCCATGACGGAGACGGCTCTGACCGGTGGCCCCGGCAGGGGTGGTGCGGTTGACTGATAGGTCGCACCGGTCGGGGTCTGGAACTCGGCGCGGTGGTTCCCGTCGTCGTCGCTAGTGGTGACCGTCCAGCCCGGCGCTTCCTTGGCGTAGTTGCAGGCTTCGCATTCGCCTAACCCGTTGCGTGCGCTAGTCGGCCCACCCTGGTGGTGGGGCCTGGCGTGGTCGTGGTGGCGAATCGGGGCGTTGCAGTAGGGAGTTCTGCAGATCTGGTCGCGGATATCGATGAAGGCCGCCAGACCTTTCGGGAAGATGCGCGCCTTAGACTCCATCGCCACCAATTGCCCGCTGTGGGGGTGGCGGTACAGACGGCGCAGCGTGGCCTTGGCCTGTTCGTCGGTGACGGCGTCACTGACCAGCGCGCGGACCACGGCGGCCGGCACCGGACCGTAACCCTCGCACCACCCCGGTGCCTCGTCGTCGCCGACGAGGGTGGTGTCGGCCAGTACGAGGTTGAGCGACACCGACACGGGCTGCTCGGCCGGCTGCCCTGTCACCCGCTCCACCAACGTGTCGGCCATGAGCTGTCCGCGGGATCGGTCGTCGAACGTGGTATCAGCCGAGCGCTTCAAGGCGGCGTACACACTTACCCCCTGCGACACCGGTAGGAGCGCGGTCACGTACGTCATGGTGTTCGGTGCCGGACGGATGGTGACACAGCGGTCGGCGGTTGCCTTCGCCGTCCGGTCGACCACCGCTTCGACATCCAGCCGGCACGCGATCGCTTTGGCCTCGGCCTCGACTCGGGCATCACCCCACCCCTCGAGTGTGGCGGCGTCGGCGCACATCTCGGCATCGAGTTCGCGGCGGTGGTCGAGGCTCAGGCACGCCGATTCGCGCACGATCAGGGTGGCCCGCCACTCGGTCAGCAGTCCCTTTTCGAGCGCCGCCAGCGTATGCGGCATTTCCTCGACCAGAGCGGTGGCCATGCCGAGGTGGCGGCCGCCGCGGCCGGGGGCGTCCATTCGGGCCAGCGCGACCTCCGCGGCCAGCCCCCGACCCCGCCGGTACTTCGGGACAGCGGCCGCAACTTCGGCGGCTTGCCGTTTGGCCTTCCACAACGCGGTCGCCCGGGCCTGCGCGGCCGCGGCGACGGCCTTCATCCGTTCGAGCTGCTCGACCTGCGCGCGCAGTTCTGCCTCACCCGCACCGGGATCGACGTCGAACACGCTTTCGAACATGTCTGCGACGCTACCCCGCCCCACCGACAAATCGGCGCAGCCGACCCCGTCCGCATCAGCGTCCGTGCATGATGGAGCCAGTTGAGACACTTCCCCACCCGGGCAGGAGATCCGCGGGTCAGGTCAACGCGTGGAGTGACGTATGGGTCGGACGGACACGGCATCTGGGTTGATCGATGCGCCGATCCACCGCGTCTTTGCGGCACTGATCGATCCGGTGACCCTCGCCCTCTGGCTGCCGCCAGTGGGTATGACGGGGAGCTTCGAGCACGACGACCGCGTCGTCCAGGAAGTGGACTTCACCTCCACGGAACCCGCCTTCGCCGGAACGATGACCATGACGTGGTGGTCACCACCGCTGACGACCACACGCGGGTCGACATGACGGCCGTCGACGTGCCGCCGGGGATCTCGGCCGAAGACCACGCCGAAGGGATGGCCTCGTCGTTGTCAAACCTCGCGAAGTATCTGGCTGGCGCGGCTCGGAGTCGGGAACCATGACGACCGACGACGAGGACGTGCGACTGGCGGTCTACCGGAGCTTCGCCGAGACGGGCGCGTGTCCGGCGGTCGACGTGATGTCTGCACGGTTGGACACCGAACCAGACGATGTGCGAATACGGTTGCGGCGGTTGGCCGATGCACGCCATCTGGTTCTCGACGGTGACCAGGTGGTGATGGCCCACCCGTTCTCATCTGTTCCCCTGGGCTTCTCGGTCATGGGCGTGCACACATTGTGGTGGGGCGGCTGCGCGTGGGACTCCTTCGCGATCCCCCATCTCGTCGATCGAGAGCCGGATGTGCTTGTCGCTACGCGCTGTCCGGCGTGCGATGCTGCGCTCGCCTGGGCCGTCGGCCGGCAGTCGCCGCCCGAAGGGCCCGAGGTTGCGCACTTCCTCGTGCCGGCGGCGCAGATGTGGGACGACGTCGTGCACACCTGCGGTCATCAGCGCCTGTTCTGCGACGAGGGATGCGTTGAGGCGTGGCTGGTTCGGAACTCATTCGAACGTGGCTATGTGATGGATCTGGGCACGCTGTGGCGACTCGCTCGCGGCTGGTACGCCGGGCGACTCGAGCATGGCTATCAGCGCCGTGAGCCGGCCGACGCGGCGGAGTATTTCCACGCCGTCGGGCTGACCGGTTCGTTCTGGGGGCGGTGACCCCTTCGGTCGCCGGTTCTCGTCAGAATTCCTGTCCAAGAAGCTATCTGAGGGTTTGTCGGCCCTCACCGAGCCAGCGGCGAGTGCTGGCGGTCAACGCCACGACGACGAGGATGATCGGGAGAATCACACTGCTGAGCGAGCTCAGGGGGCTCGCGCCCGATGTCGAGAGGATGCTGGAACGCACTCCGTACTCGAACACCTGCAGGATCAACACGGCGATGGCTCCGCCCGCGGTGACCCACCGGCCGGTGGGGTGTCGCCGGATCATCAGCACCGCGCCCGCGACGAGCGCTGCGGCGGCGAAGAGCCGGGCGATGCCCTCGAAGATCAGGAAACCCGGAACCCATTCGCGCGCCGCATCTCCGGCCTGGGTCAGCTCCGCGGCGACGGCGACGTAGCCGATGCAGGCGAACCCTTGGAACAACGCGGTGAGCATGCTGAGCACGATCGCCGTGATAGCAGTTCCCGAACTCGCGGGCCGGTAGGGCGGGTACGGGTAACCCGGATAGGGCTGCTGATAGCCCGGATACCGGTACCCCGCCTGTGGGTGGTACTGGGGCGGATACGGTTGCTGCGGGTAAGGCCCCGCTGGGTAGGGCTGCTGCTGCGGCGCGCCGGTTGGCGGCGGGCCCGAGTGCGGCCCATTTTGCTGCTGCCACGGGTTCATTTGCTGACGCTAACACCACGACCCATACCTGGCGGTGCTGCATTGGCCCGATGTGCGCCCGCGCATTGCGATGAGTTTCGCCACCGCCGGCGGTCGATACCCATATGACTGAAGAGACCATGGCGGCCACGACCGTCATCAACGCCCCGGCCGCGAGGGTGTTCGATCTGCTCGCGGACCCGGCGACCCACACGGCGATCGACGGCACCGGGTGGGTGCGTCAACCCGTCGACCGCGATCCGCTGACTCGCACCGGCCAGATCTTCCGGATGGGGATGTACCACGACAACCACCCCACCAAGCATTACGAGATGTCGAACCGGGTCGAGGTGTTCGAGCGGCCGCGCGCGATTGCGTGGCAGCCCGGAGCCGAGCCCCGGTACATCCCGGGCCACCCCGATCCCGAGGACACCGCTGTCGACTACGGCGGATGGATCTGGCGATACGACCTCGAACCGGTGGACGACACTCGAACCGGGGTCACACTGACCTACGACTGGTCGCGCGTGTCCCCGCACTACCGCGACATCGAGTTCCCGCCCTTCGAGCGCCAGCACCTCGACAACTCGCTCAAACATCTCGCCGAGCTGGCCGAGCGGCCCTGAGCTGAAGAGCCGGGAACGGCTACCCCACCGCCGGCGGAGTCCCCCAGAGCTCGACCACGTCCCCGACCTGGCGCAACATCACGTAGCGGTAACCCTCGCCGTCGGCTTTGCCCGAGTACTCCGTGTACGCCTCCCGCGCGCCCGCCTCGTCGCCCTCGTACACCGTGGTCGGTACCGGCGGCACGCCCGGGTTGTCCGAATCCGGCAGTTCGCCGATCTGAACGGTCCACATTTCCTCAGCCATGGGACTCAGGCTATGACCCCACTGGCCAAAAGAAGCGGCGGCCCTTCGTTTTCACCCTCGGCGGACTTGCGACAATGCTGACATGGTCGAGCAGAGCAGCTGGATGCAGAAGGTCGCAGCCGACCCGGGCCACTCGCACTGGTACGTCGACCGCTTCCGCACCATGGCGCGCGACGGGGCGGACCTGGTCGGTGAGGCCCGGCTCGTGGACGCGATGGCGCCGCGCGGCGCCCGCATTCTCGACGCCGGATGCGGTCCCGGCCGGATGGGCGGGTACCTCGCCGCGGCCGGCCACCACGTGGTCGGTGTCGATGTCGACCCGGTACTCATCGAGGCAGCCGAACAGGATCACCCGGGACCGCAGTGGCTCGTCGGCGACCTCGCCGAACTCGACTTGCCCGCGCGAGGCATCACCGAGCCGTTCGAGGTGATCGCCTCGGCAGGCAATGTCATGACGTTCCTCGCCCCCAGCACCCGGGTGCCGGTGCTGACGCGGTTACGCGCCCACCTGTCGGACGGGGGCCGGGCGGTGATCGGCTTCGGCGCCGGTCGCGATTACGCGTTCGGCCAGTTCCTCGCCGACGCGGCCGAGTCGGGCTTGGCGCCGGATCTGCTGTTGTCGTCCTGGGATCTGCGGCCGTTCACCGACGACTCCGACTTCCTCGTCGCGATTCTCCGGCCGGCATAGCTCGCGTCGCGCCTGTGTAGCGTGACGACGGTGAACTTCTCTCGTGTGTCCTACCCCGTCGCGCTTGCCGGCTGTGCCGCATCGCTGGTCATGATGCTCGCCGCGTGCGGCAGCGATTCGGATACCTCGGCGACCAGCGCGTCGACGACGAGCGCGTCATGGGCTGACGAGGTGCTTCCCTCACCGGTCGCCTCCACGCCGGCCGCGGCAAGCGTCTGCCCGACGGCCGCCCCGGCGAACGGGGGCACCCCCGAGTGGACGCTGCCCGGAACCACCGGCAGCGTCGCGGTCACCGGATCCACCGATGCGGTGGCGCCGTCGGTGAACGTGGAGGCGCCGTTCAGTGTCACCGAGACGCAGGTGCACACCCTGCAGCCCGGGGACGGCCCGGTCGTCGCGGACACGGCCTCGGTGTCGGTCTGCTACATGGGCGTCAACGGACGTGACGGCACGGTGTTCGACAACAGCTACGAGCGGGGTGAACCGGTCGAGTTCCCCCTCGACGGAGTCGTGCCGGGCTTCCAGAAGGCCATCGCCGGACAGAAGGTCGGATCCACCGTCGCCGTCGCCATGGTTCCCGCCGACGGCTACCCCGAAGGCCAGCCCGCCGCGGGAATCGAGCCGGGTGACTCCCTCGTCTTCGCGATCAAGATCCTGGGCGCCTCCGGCTGAGCCGGGTCGGATCGGCGTTCCGAATCAGTAGCCGCGCTGACGCGAGGCCTTGCGCCCACCTGTGAGAACTCCGTCACGTTGCCGGTCGAAAGCGTCTTGGGTGGCGCGCGGAAACGCTGCAGTGGCGTCGTCGCCGGGTGAGGATGACTGGCATGGACCACGTCACCTTCGTCCCGTCGCCCGAGCAGTTCGCCTTCACCTTCGGCGGCGCCGCACCGGTCATGCGGATCACCGCACCCACAGCGCTGACGCTGTGGACCGAGGATGCATACGGCGGACGGATCACCAGCGCATCCGACGTCGCGACGACCGCGCTGAACACCCTGGATCTCAACCCCCAGACCGGACCGTTCTGGATCGAGGGCGCGGAACCCGGCGACACCCTCGCCATCCACCTCGTCGACCTGACACCGGCGCGCACCTGGGGCGCGTCGACGTTGATCCCGTTCTTCGGCGGCCTGACCAGTGTGCCGGCCAGTCCGACATTGCAGGACCCGTTGCCGGAGCGCACCTACATCTACGAATACGACTCCGCGGCAGAGACGTTGGCGTTCTCTGCGCAGGGCAGCGACTTCGAACTCGCGTTGCCCGCCAACCCGATGCTCGGCACGGTGGGCGTCGCCCCCGCCCGGCGCGAGGTCCGGACCTCGCTCGTGCCCGATGTGTTCGGCGGGAACATGGACACGCCGGAGATGGCCGCGGGCGCCACCTGCTACCTGCGGGTCAACGTCCCCGGCGCCCTGTTCTCGCTGGGCGACGGGCACTACCGCCAGGGCGAAGGTGAATCGTGTGGCACCGCGGTCGAAGGCGCCATGCACGTGACCGTGATCGTCGAACTCGTCAAGGGCGGTGGGCCGGCGTGGCCGCGGCTGGAGACCGATACGCACCTGATTTGCGTCGGCTCGGGCCGGCCGCTCGAGGAGGCGTGGCGAGCCGGGCAGGTCGAGATGATCACCTGGCTGGGCGAGCTCTACGGGCTGGACCGGCTCGACGCGTATCAATTGCTCACCCAGATATCCCTGGCGCCCATCGCCAATGTCGTCGACACCAATTACAGCTCCGTGACCAAGATCGACAAGCGCCTTCTCCCCGCGTCCGCGGCCTTTGGGGGGATTCACGCTGAATTGCGCTCGGCAGCAGCATCTCTCGGAACAATCACCTACTGAGGAGACTCCATGGATCTTGGCCTTTCGGGTAAGCGGTTCGTCGTCACCGGCGGCACCCGAGGTATCGGCCGCGCTGTCGTCGAGGGTCTACTCGCCGAAGGGGCGGCCGTCGCCTTCTGCGCGCGCTCCCAGGATGCCGTCGCGCAGGCCCAGGCGGAGTTGGCCGCCGAGGGGGCGACGGCGGTCGGTGCCGCGGTGGACGTCGGTGACTCCGCGGCGCTGACGAAGTGGGTGGGCGACGCCTCCGACGCGCTGGGCGGGCTCGACGGGGTGGTGGCCAACGTCAGCGCACTGGCGATCCCGGAGTCCGGGGATAACTGGCGCACCTCCTTCGACGTCGATCTGATGGGTACCGTCGGTCTTGTCGACGCCGCGTTGCCGCACCTGCTGGCCGCCGGCGGCGGGTCGATCGTGACGATTTCGAGCGTGTCCGGTCGCGAGATCGATTTCGCGGCCGGCCCTTACGGCACCATGAAGGCCGCGATCATCCACTACACGCAGGGTTTGGCCTTCAAGCTCGCCGACCGAGGGGTGCGGGCCAACACGGTCAGCCCGGGCAACACCTACTTCCCCGGCGGGGTGTGGTCGTCGATCGAAGAGAACGATCCGAAGTTGTTCGCCCATGCCCTCGGTTTGAATCCGACGGGCCGGATGGCCACACCCGAAGAGGTGGCCAATGCGGTGGTGTTCCTCAGTAGTTCGGCGGCGAGCTTCATCACCGGTACGAACCTGGTCGTGGACGGAGCGTTGACGCGCGGCGTCCAGTTCTAATAAGACACGCGATCCGCGCGAGCCTGGCGCCGCCCGGTAGCAGGTTGCTACACTTGTAGCAACTTGCTACAGGAGGTGCTCATGGCTGATGTCGCCGACCGGGTGACCCGCGTCGCCGCAGACCTGATCGAGAGCGCGGCGGCCGAGGGTGCGCGTCAGAGCCGCTCGGCCAAACAGCAACTCGACCACTGGGCGCGAGTCGGTCGCGCCGTCTCCAGCCATCACACGGCCGCTCGTCGGCGGGTGGAAGCCGCCCTGGCGGGAGAGGCCGACCTGAGCACCTTGACCTCCGAAGAGGGCGTCGTCTTCAACGCCGAGATCTCCGCGGCCATCGAGGAGCAACTCGCCGGCGCCGACTACGGAAACCTCCTTGCTGCGCAAGGGGTCACCACCGTCGCGCTCGATGAGGAAGGGCGGATCGTGCAGTACCGGCCCGACGGCACGTCGGTCGTCCTCGACGACACATCGGCCTGACCGGCGCCGTCGGGAATGCACCGGCTCGACCTCGTCGTCGGACCCAACGGTGCCGGCAAGTCCACCTTCGTCGCGTTCACCCTGGGCCCACTGCTGCCCGGCAGCCCGTTCCTCAACGCCGACGAGATCGCGAAACAACGCTGGCCCACTGACGCCGAGCGGCACTCCTATCAGGCCGCTCGGGTCGCCGCCGCCACGCGCACCGCGTTGATCGAGGCGGGCCGGTCCTTCATCGCCGAGACCGTCTTCTCCCATCCTTCCAAGCTCGACCTCGTCGACGAAGCACTCGCCCGCGATTACACCGTCGTCCTGCACGTCCTGCTGATCCCCGAGGATCTGGCGGTCGAACGCGTCAAACACCGGGTGCTCGCCGGAGGGCACAACGTCGCCGAAGAGAAGATCCGCGAACGTCACCGCCGGCTCTGGGACCTCGTGGTGCGCGCAATCGGGTCCTGCGACAGCGCGACCGTCTACGACAACAGCGACCGAAAAGGGCCACGGATCGTCGCGCAATTCGCCGGTGGTGATCCGATCGGTGCGCCGGCATGGCCGGCCTGGACGCCCGCGCCGCTGCGGACGCGGTGGCCGGCCTGATATTCGAGTAGCGCGCTACTCGCGACCCTGCACCCGTGCGGTGCCAACGTTCATCCCAATCGTCGTCACACAGCGAAAGGGATTCCATGTCACACGGATCGACCGCCGCACGCGAGGTGACCGCACCACGCTCACGCTTCTACCAAGGTCCGTTCGGCCGGTTGTTCGACGACCTCGAGCCATGGCGTCCGGTCGATGGGGCCGGCGTACCCATCACCGACGGTCAGGCTCTTCAGGATTGGTGCCTGAACATAGCGAACACCTTGATGGTGGAGAAGCTGGAGCCGGACGGCACGCCCACACCACCCGGAGATATCGACGAGGACGATATGGACGCCGAGTTCGGGTCTGCCATCCCTGCGGGCTACACGTACTTCGGCCAGTTCGTCGACCACGACATCACCTTCGATCCGACGTCGAGCCTGCAGCGCCACAACGATCCAGACCGGCTGTTCAACTTCCGGACGCCACGTTTCGATCTGGACAACCTCTACGGTCGCGGCCCCGACGATCAGCCTTACCTCTACGACACCGACCTACCATCGCATCAGGCGAAGTTCCTCCTCGCGCCCATCGGCGGTACCGCGGCACACGATCTGCCGCGAAACACCAAGGGACGTGCGCTGATCGGTGACCCTCGCAACGACGAGAACAGCATCGTCAGTCAGCTGCACGTAGCCTTCCTGGCAGCGCACAACACCCTTGTCGACCGGGCCGTCGCACGTTCGCACCATGAAGCCTTCGCCGCGGCGCGGACCACCCTGCGATGGCTGTACCAGTGGGTGGTCTGGCACGACTACGTCAAGCGCATCGTCGATCCCGTCATCCACGATGCGGCGCTGCAGAAGGACACCACCGCCGACGGGCGCACCGTGTGGACCCGTGGACTCGAAGACATCTACGACTGGCACGACCAGCCGTACATGCCGGTGGAATTCTCCGGCGCCGCCTACCGTTTCGGCCATTCGATGGTGCGGTCCAAGTACAAGACCAACCTGCACCGTGGGTTCGACGACACGCATTTCGTGCCGATATTCGATAACACGACGGGCAGCTCGGGTGACGACCTGCGCGGCTTCCGCCCGGTCGGAATCGACAACGCGATCGAGTGGGACTGGTTCCTGCGGATGACATCGTCAATAGGCGAATTCCCACAACGGGCACACCGCATCGACACCAAGCTGACCAACGCACTGGCGTTTCTGCATGAGGGTTCGGTGGGTTCCGCCAACAACGTGCTGGCATCCCGGAACATCCTGCGCGGAATCCGCCTCGAACTGCCCAGTGGCCCGGACATCGCCACCCGGCTCGGCCTCGCACCGATAGATCTGGAACCGGGCGAGCCCGCGTCCCTCTGGTTCTACCTGCTCAAGGAGGCCGAATCCAAGGCCGACGGAAACCACCTCGGCGACGTGGGCTCCATCATCGTCGCTTCCGTCTTCGCCGGATTGCTCGTTGGAGACCCGCAGTCGTGGCTCAACGTTGCGCCCGCGTGGACGCCGAACACTGATCCCCTGCTCGAGCCTGGCACCGACAACGTCGACAGCCCAGGCGAATGGGAACTGGCCTCCATCATCCGCATTGCCGGCGTACCGACAAAGGGCAGCGACTTTCCGTGACGGTCGGATGAGGACCTCGTTGATCGCGAACAGCGGCACCGATGAAAAGCCCAGGCTCCGCGAATTGCCCTCGGGGGTTGCGCAATTCGCGGAGCCGGTCCGCGATGTCGGGGCTTTTCACTCCCCCACGGGCCATCACCGGTGTTCGACACCGCGGCCGGCGTCTGCGGAATGCCGTCCGCCACCCGTACCCCGTTGCGCGGTGCCTCCAGGGTGACCTGGCGTTTACGTTCGGGGCGCGCGGCCATACTCCGCAGTTGCGGCCGCTGCGCCCCACATCCAGCGTTTCAGGACCGTGCGGGCGAGTCGGTCGGTGAATGCGCCGTTAGGGGCATCCGCGCGGCCACCGGCCCCCGCGGGTGGTGCGTGGCTCAGCAGGTTCGGGCACTCCGGTGGTCCGGTTCGGCTCAAATCGCATACCTGGCAATGGGTTCCGGCTGGAACGGGTGGTCGCGGCGGTGCCTGGCTCTCGGTGCGCCGGTGGTCGGATCTGACTGTGCTGAGCGGATCTCATGGCCACCGAGTGTGGGGCCCGAGAGAAGCCGCGGTTAGCGTAGTCCGGTACGCGGTCGCGCGATTGCCCCACGAATGTTATTTGCATACGGTAACAAGAAATTCGGGCCACACGGCGTCCGAAATGCCGTCGCGTTGATGCGTTAAGTGGATAAGTCCATATATGGATTAAACCGCGAATACGCGGACCCCAGATCTGAGTATTGTGTGATTTCGTGGCGTCACAGCCGTGGCCCGTTGTTTCGCGGGACAATGAGTTCAAAATGATTCAATCCGCGCTGTTGCCGGACAGCGACGGATGCGGAATCGTGCTCTTCGGCGACGCCGGAGTCGGAAAGACCACCTTGGCTCGGCTGGTCACCAGATCCCTGCCCGACCACGTGCAGTGGATCGCCGCGACCGAATCGGCGCGCAGCATTCCGCTCGGGGTGTTCGCACACCTGGTGGGCTCGGCGACGGCCCGCGACATGATGGCCTTCCTGGCGGCAGCCCGGCAGACGATCCTGTCCGAAGAGCATTCGATCATCGGCGTCGACGACGCGCACCTGCTCGATCAATTGTCGGCGACCCTGTTGCATCAATTGGCGCTCGACGGATCGGTGCGCATCGTGGCCACCATCCGCGATGGGGAGCCGGTTCCCGATGCCATCACCTCGCTGTGGAAGGACGGCTATCTCCAGCGCCTGCACCTCAAACCCTTCACAAAAGTGCAGTGTTCAAGGCTGATCGAGCAGGCGCTGGGTGGACGGGTGGAAGGGTTGTCCGCCGATCTGATCTGGGAAGCCTCCGGCGGCAACGCCATGTTCGTGCGCCACCTGGTGGAGGGAGCGATCGAAGCGGGCACCCTGCGCCAGGTGCGCGGTGTCTGGCAACTGCGCGGACGAGCCTCTGTCACTTCGGAACTGGCGTCGTTGCTTGATGTGCGCATCGAGCAGCTGCCACCCGATGTCCTGCACGCGCTGCACCTGCTCACCTTCGGCGAGCCGCTCGGGCTCGACGCGTTCTCCGCGCTGGCCGGTGCGGACGCGGTCGAACAGGCGGAGGTCCGAGGTCTGGTGCGGATCACCGAGGAAGCCGACCGCCTCGACGTTCAGTTCACCCACCCACTGTTCGGTGAGGTCATCCGTCGGCGTCTCGGTGTGGCGGCGGCGCGGCGGGTACGCGGAGAACTGGTCCGCACACTGCGGGACCGCCCGGTGATCAACCCCGGAGAGCGGATCCGGCTTGCCGAGCTGACACTGGACAGCGACGAACCACCGAGTCCCGACCTGCTGGTGGCGGCCGCCCGCGATGCCGTCGCGCTGGGCAACATCACGCTCGGTGAGCGCCTCGCCCGCGCGGCGGTCAACCGCGGTGGGGGCTTCGCGGCCAGCGAGTGTTTGGCCCGGGCCCTGCTGTGGAAAGGCGAAGCCGCCGAATCCGACCAGATCCTGACCGCATTCGACCCCGAACAGCTCAACGAACTGGAGCTGACGTTGTGGGGGGCGGCCCGACTCGCCAACCTGCAGTGGTCGATGGGTGACGCCGATACTGCCGATCAGGTGCTGACGCTATTGCGTTCCCGCGTCAGCCACCCGTCGCTGACGTTGTTCCTCGACGGGCTCTGTGCGGCGTCGCTGGCGTTCAAGAACCAGTTGCCGGATGCGATTCGGCTCTCGCGCCGGGTGCTCGACGAACCTGCCGCTCCTGCTTCGGCCGTCGAATGGGCCATCATCGGGGGCTCACTGGCGCTGGCACAGGCCGGTCGGCTGGAGGAAGTGGCATCAGTCGCCCGGCGCGGACTGACCGTCGAGCAGAAGGTCGACGGATTGTTGCGCTACCTCAGCGCTTTCGGTGAAATGCGGGCGCTGGTCCTCGCCGGTGACTTCGACGCCGCCGAACGTCGATCCGGTGACATCCTGCGCATCTCCTCACCCGGTCAGTACCTGGCGTGGGGCATGGCCAATGTGCTGGCCGGCACTGTGCAGGTCGCGCGCGGGCGGTTCGGCCATGCGGTGGCGGCCATGGAGCAGACGGTCGCGGCCCTCACCTCCGAGAGTGCGGCGACGTGGAGCTTCCCGGCCCGCCTGTTGCTGGCCCAGTGCTACTGCGTCCTCGGCAAGGTCGACGCGGCCCGCCGCATCATCGCCGAACTCCGCACCCGGGTGGGTCGCCACGTCGCGGTATTCGAACCGCAACTGCGCCTGACCGAGGGGTGGCTGGCCGCGGCGGAGGGCACCGTGAGCCTCGCCGTCGAGAAGGCGCTCGACGCCGCACACCTCGCGGCCGAGTCCGGACAGCACGGATTCGAACTGCTCGCGCTGCACGACGCCATCCGCTTCGGCGATCGAGAGTGCATACCGCGGTTGCTCGAACTCACCGCGAGCGTCGGCGGGGCGCTGTCTGAGGCCTATCGTGACCACGCGACCGCGGTCGTCGAGTCACGCCCGGATGCGGTGCTCGAGGCGGCAGAGCAATTCGAGCGGCTCGGCGCTCTGCTGTCGGCGGCAGACGCATTCGCCGACGCGTCGACGCTCTACCGGGCAGTTGACGACAGGCGTCAAGCCGTCGACGCGGCCGCTCAGGCCGACCGGCTGGCGGGCGCGTGCGGCGGTATCCGGACTCCGGCGTTGAAGGTCGCGGCCAATCCCCTGCCGATCAGTGGCCGGGAGCGCGAGATCGCCGAGTTGATCGCGGCCGGGGCGAGCAACAAGCAGATCGCCGAACGGTTGGTGCTCTCCGTCCGCACGGTCGAAGGACACATCTACCGCGCCTGCGCGAAACTCGGCGTCGGCGATCGCGACGCACTTGGGCATATCGTCACGCGCGGCTGAGTTCCGTGACGCCTGCAATACCGCTGCAGAGGTGCGAGTTCGCCGAAGATTGCCGCGGCGTCCTTGTGGGTAACCGCGCGACGTTGTCACCTCGTCGCGGCGGAAAGGCACGGTATGAAGTCGTCGGAGAGCGTCCCTTCGGAGAGCGTCCCTTCGGAAACCGCCGAAGACCAACGCAGCGAACCCGGGCAGCTCACCGGTGCAGTCGTGATCGTCGCGCTGGTGTCCGCGATCTCGGGCATGTTGTACGGCTACGACACGGGCATCATCTCCGGGGCGCTTCTGCAGATCACCGAGGACTTCAGCATCGCCGAGCTCTGGAAGCAGGTGATCGCTGCGAGCATCCTGCTCGGCGCGGTCATCGGGGCGCTGACCTGTAGTTACCTCTCGGACAAACGCGGCCGCAAGGGCACGCTGGTGCTGCTGGCTGTCATCTTCGCCGTCGGCGCGCTCTGGTGTGCGGTGTCCCCCAATCCGATCCTGTTGTCGCTCGGCCGGCTGGTTCTGGGCTTCGCGGTCGGTGGCGCCACCCAGACGGCGCCCATGTACGTCGCGGAACTGGCGCCTCCGAAATACCGGGGCCGCCTGGTCCTCTGTTTCCAGATCGCGATCGGTGTCGGCATCGTGATCGCCACGATCGTCGGCGCGTCGGAGGCCATCGGGTGGCGCTGGTCGATCGGCGCCGCCGCCGTGCCCGCAGCGCTGATGCTCGCCTTGATGCTGCGGTTGCCGGAGAGCCCCCGCTGGCTGGTCAAGAACGGGGACAACGACGCCGCCCGCGCGGTGTTGGAGCGCGTGCGCCCGTCAGGGTACGACCTCGACCGTGAGCTGAACGAAACCGCCGAACTCGCCCGGGCCGAACGGACCGCGAGCACCCGCGGCTGGTCCGGCCTGCGCGAGGCATGGGTGCGTCCGGCACTGATCCTCGGATGCGGCATCGCGATCTTCACGCAGCTCAGCGGAATCGAGATGATCATCTACTATGCCCCAACCATCCTGACCGACAACGGATTCGACACCTCGGTCGCACTGCAGGTCTCGGTGGCGCTCGGGGTCACCTACCTCGTGGCGCAGCTCGTCGGTCTGTCGATCATCGACCGAGTGGGCCGTCGCCGCCTCACGCTGCTCATGATCCCGGGCGCCGCTGTCAGCCTCTTCGCGCTCGGATTGTTGTTCGTCACGGGCAACAGCGGCCGCGAGTCGATGCCGCTCATCATCGGGTGTCTTGTCGTGTTCATGCTGTTCAATGCCGGCGGACTGCAGCTGATGGGGTGGCTGACAGGCTCGGAGACCTATCCGCTGGCCGTGCGGCCCGCCGGCACCGCCGTGCAATCCGCGGCGCTGTGGGGGACGAACCTGTTCATCACCCTCACCCTGCTGTCGCTGATCACTGCGATCGGGGTCGGGCCGTCGATGTGGCTCTACGGGTTGTTCAACGTGGCGGCCTGGGTGTTCGTCTACTTCCGCATGCCCGACCTCACCGGCAGGAGCCTCGAGGAGATCGAGACCAAGCTCGCAGACGGAAAGTTCCGACCCGCTGACTTCGCCCGCTGACGGGGGTCGGCGCACCGGCCCGCTGAACCACCTCCGTCACTAGGATTGCCCCCATGTCCGACGACATGCTGATCGATGACGTGCCCTTCACCCACGACCCGTGGGTGGCGAGGCGGGAGCGCTACGACTCGATGCCCTACCGGCGGGTGGGCACGTCCGGGCTGCTTCTGCCGGCGATCTCCCTGGGCCTCTGGTACAACTTCGGCGACAATCGGCCCTTCGACGTGCAGCGGGAAGTGCTGCGGTACGCATTCGACTGCGGCATCACGCATTTCGACCTGGCTAACAACTACGGGCCGCCGTACGGTTCGGCGGAGGAGAACTTCGGACGCATGTTGCGCCGGGACTTCAAGCCGTACCGCAACGAGCTGATCGTCTCCACCAAGGCGGGGTGGGACATGTGGCCGGGACCGTACGGTCAGCTCGGCGGCCGGGCGTACCTGCTCGCCAGCCTCGACGAATCGCTCGACCGCCTTGGCCTCGACTACGTCGACATCTTCTACTCCCACCGCATCGATCCGACGACACCTCTCGAGGAGACGATCGGCGCACTCGACACCGCGGTGCGCGCCGGAAAGGCCCGATACGTCGGGATTTCGTCGTACTCCGCGGCCAAGACCGCTGACGCGGCGGCGATCGCGAAGCGTCTCGGAACTCCCCTGGTGATCCACCAGCCGTCCTACTCCCTGCTCAACCGATGGATCGAGGGAGACCTCACCACCGAACTCGGCAACGCAGGCATGGGAGCCATCGCGTTCACGGCGCTGGCACAGGGGCTGCTGACCGACCGCTACCTACAGTCGGCACCCGACGAGGTCGACCGTGCCACGATGCGGCCCTCGTTCGACGACGCATTGGTCACCGAACAGGTCCGCGAGCAGCTTCGTGGGCTCGCCGGGATCGCCGAGCGCCGTGGCCAGACACTCGCTCAACTGGCGCTGGCCTGGGTGCTGCGCGACCCCGCCGTCGCCTCCACGCTGGTCGGCGCCTCGAGCGTCGCCCAGTTGAAGGAGAATCTCGGCGCGCTCGACAACCTCGAGTTCACCGCGGAAGAACTCACCGAGATCGACAGGTACGCCACCGAATCCGGTATCGATCTGTGGCGCGAGAGCTCCGATGTCTAGCGGTACGTCATGGACTCGACCCGAATAGACCGCTGGCTGTGGGCGGTCCGGCTGACCAAGACCCGGCCGGACGCGGCAGCGGCGTGCCGGGGCGGACACGTGCGGATCAACGACCGGCCGGCGAAGCCGGCGACGACGGTGGCTCCCGGCGACGAGGTACGTGCCCTGGTGGGTGACCGGACGAGGATCGTCGAGGTGGTGCGGGTGATCCAGAAGCGGGTGGGCGCGGCCGATGCGGTGACCTGTTACCTCGACCGGACCCCGCCGGCGCCGCCGACCACGGCGGTCCCGCTGGCGGTCCGCGACCGTGGCGCGGGTCGACCGACGAAACGGGACCGCCGCAAGCTGGACAGGTGGCTTGCCGGGCAGTGACCGGCTCAGCGCAGTAGCCGCATGCCCTCACCGTGCAGTTCGCCGGATACCGCTGCTGCCCTACCCGTCATGGCGAGCAACAGAGCCTCGCCGCGACCGCACACGTCGGGTCCTACCCCGGCCGTCCAGTCCATATCAGTCGCCACCAGCCGGAGCCCTCGTGTACGGCGCCTGCCACCGACCACGGGGCTGAGGCGGGCGTAGTCCAGGCATACCCGGACTCGCCGGGTGTCGAGGGTGCGGTGCAATCCGAGCTGGCGGCGGATGTCCTGCTGGTGGACCAGGCATTCGACGAGCGCGACCCGGCCGCCGTAGAGCGCCGCGGCGCCCGACGGTTCGCTGCCCCGGCGCATCCGATCGGCCAACTCCGCCCCGTCGAGTCCATCGCTTCTGCGCAAGCCCTCCGCGTTCAGCCGATCGATGTCTCCGCGATATCGGATCATGTTGGCTCCCAACCGGATCAGGCTCTGGTCCAGATAGGCCACCGTATGCGCGGCGACATCGCGCACGGTCCATCCCGCACACAGGCTCGGCATCGCCCACTGGTCGGGCGTCAGGTTGTCCAGTAGATCTGCGAACTCCGTGCGTTCGAGTCGCGCGAGGGTGCGAACGGTCGCCATGGAAGTCAGTGTGACGGAAACTATGGTGCAGTCATGAATCTCGTCACCTATGAGCTGGCCGACCACGTCGCGACCATCACGCTGAACCGGCCGGAGGCCCGCAACGCCATCAACGGGGCGCTCCGCGACGAGCTGAACGCCGCGTGGAACCGGTTCCGTGACGATGAAGACGCGTGGGTGGGCATCCTCACCGCGAGCGGGGACGTCTTCTGCGCCGGCGGTGACCTCAAGGACGGGCAGGGTTCGGTGGGCACCTTCGGCGGCACGTTCTGGGAGAAGCCGACCATCAACTCCTTCGAGAGCGGGATGGAGTTGTTCAAGCCGACGATCGCGGCCGTGCAGGGGCCGTGCGTCGGATACGGGTTGACCGGAGTGCTGTTCTGCGACTTCGTGATCGCCAGCACCGAGGCCACGTTCTCGTTCCCCGAGGTGTCCCTCGGGGTGCCGACCATCGTCGGCGCGATCCGGCTTCCGGAGCGGGTGCGCTGGGCCGACGCGATGGAGCTTCTGCTGACCGGCAAGCCGATGACAGCTGAGCGGGCCAAGGAGATCGGTCTGGTCTGGAGGCTGGTGGAACCCGAGAACCTGCAGGCAGACGCGCAGGCGTGGGCCCGCACCCTCACCGAGGCGGCGCCGCTGGCCCAGCGGGCCACCAAGGAGGTGGCGTCACGGACCGCGAACATGGGTTGGATCGAGTCGGTCCGGTTCGGCGAGACCATGCGCAAGGTGGTCGCGACCACCGAGGATGTCGTCGAAGGAATTCAGGCGTGGCGTGAGAAGCGCCTGCCGCAGTGGAAGGGGCGCTGACGCCGTTGGCTCAGAAGGCGTACCGGGGGCGCCGGGCGTGAGGTGGGTCTACCGCCGCTGCGACCCCGCGATGTTCACCGCGACCTCGTCGGAGAGGATCGCCAGATGATCCCCCCGCGTCCGACGATTCCCGCTCTCCTGGCACAGAGCGTGCGTGAATTCGGGGATCGGACCTACCTGGTGTCGCCGACCGACCGGCTCACCTATGCCGACGCCGAGCGACGGTCCGCCGAGCTTGCCCGCTGGTTGCTCGCGGAGGGCGTCGGCAAAGGGGCGCGCGTCGCGGTGCCCGAAGGGACGGTCGGTGAACTCCTCGTCCGCGGCATCGGCGTGATGGCCGGCTACAACAAACGTGAACGCGCCGAGACCTTCGACGCCGACGGCTGGTACCACACCGCAGACCGCGTCTACCGCAGAGAAGGCGACCCCCGTCTGTTCTATGGCGGCCGCACCAGCGAACTGATCAAGGCGGCGGGCGCCAACGTCTCCCCGCTGGAAGTGGAGGCGGTCATCGCGCAGTTCCCTGATGTGGCGCAGTGCGTGGTCATCGGTGTCGACGATCCCGAGCGCGGCGAACAGGTGTGCGCGGTCGTCGTCCCCGCGGCCGGCGGGGTCGATGTGACAGACCTGGCCGCCAGGACCCGCGCCCTGCTGTCGTCCTACAAGGTGCCGACCCGCTGGTCCGTCGTCACGGCCGACCGACTCGCGACACTGCCGAGCGGAAAACTCAACCGCAGGGCGGTCAAGGAGCTGATCGTCGACAAGGGCCTACCGCTCGAGCGCTGACGGCGGGGCCGCTCCTCCGTCTTCGGGCTGGAATTCCGCGGACCCGTCGTCTTCAGCGGCCGCGACGTGTTCTTCGTCATCGGTCGCCGCGTCGCGCTTGGGCTCATCTGCCTTGTGGTGGGTGTCCTTGCGGCCGAACGGCAGAACGTGGACGACGGCCACCACGACAGCGCCGACGACCAGGCCGATCACCGCGGACGCCGCGGTGTTGACCAGCCAGGCGAGCACTCCGCCGATCCCGCCGACGGCGTGCTGAACGGACTCTTCGGCGTGGTGCACCAACCCGTAGAGAGTGTGCCAGCCCAACTCGTCGGTGCCGACCAGCAGGATGTGGCCGCCGACCCACAGCATCGCGACCGTGCCGATGAGCGAGAGCGCCGCCAGGAGTTTGGGCATCGCCGTCACTAGGCCACGCCCGACCCGCTGAGCAAACCGGGAGGCGCGCTGGGTGAGGCTCAGACCGATGTCGTCCATCTTGACGATCCCGGCGACCGCTCCGTACACCACGGCGGTGATGACGAACGCCACCACCACCAGAATGATCAGCCGGGGCAGGAACGCCTGGTCGGCGACCTCATTCAGCGCAATGACCATGATCTCCGCCGACAGGATGAAGTCGGTCCGGATCGCGCCCGTCACCACGGCGCGCTCGGCGTCCTCGCCCCGTCCGACGCTGGGAGTGGCGTGGGCGTCGTGGCCCCGCAACCGGCCCCAGACCTTTTCGGCGCCCTCGTAACACAGGTAGGTGGCGCCGAGCATCAGAATCGGGGTCAGCAACCAGGGCACGAACTGGCTGAGCAGCAGGGCGGCCGGCAGGATGAAGAGCAACTTGTTGCGGAGCGAACCGATCGCGATGCGTTTGATGATCGGCAGCTCACGCTCGGCCGCGATGCCCTGCACGTACTGCGGCGTGACGGCGGTGTCGTCGATGACGACGCCCGCGGCCTTGGCGGTGGCCCGGCCGGCGGCGGCGCCGATGTCGTCCACCGATGCCGCGGCAAGGCGGGCAAGCGCCGCAACGTCGTCGAGCAGTCCGAACAGCCCCGCGCTCATCGCGTCTCCTCCATGGCGCGAGGGTACCCGCAGAACACGTCGCGACTCCTCCGCCGGCTGGCTCAGCCGGCCACGAAACGTCGGTGATACTCGCCGAGCCGGGCGGCCACCCGGTCGACGTCGAGCCCGAGGTCGGCCGGACGGTGGATCACACCGCCGTACAGCCCGCGCGGATGGTCGGCGCGAAACCGCGCCATCGCGGTGCGCGCGCGATCGTCGAAAGGCTGGCCGGCGAGCGCGTAGATCGCCGCCAGGGTGGCCTCCTCGTCGGCCATGAATTCGTCGAACCTGATGTCGATCGACTGGTTCGCGGGCAACACGTCGCGATCGCGCACACACCCGGTCAGCAGATCGGTGGCGCGCTCCACCCAGTAACGGGTGAGTGCCACCGGGTCCGGATGATCGCACGACATCCGTGCGGCGTAGCAGATCATCGTCGCCATCGACCGGATCACCTCGACAGGATCACGATGCGTCACAACGAAGGTCGCGTCCGGGAACGTCGAGACCAGGGCGGGGAACTGTTCGAGATGCTGCGGCGACTTCAGCACCCACCGCGTTCCCCCGCGCAGCCACTGCAGCGCTTGCAGCGTGCGTTTGAGGTGGGCATACGACGCCGACTGGTCGTGTGCCTTGTAGTGCGCGGCGTACGAGGGGACGTGGAACGTCGTCTCGAACAGCATTCCGCCGATGTCGTTGGCGAGCAGCTGAATCTCTTCGTGCGCATGGTCGACAGTCATGTCGTGCATCCGCCTGAACTCAGGCATCGCCGTGTGGACCAGATCCAGGCCGGCGGCGCACCGCTCCCGGCGGTCCCGCGGGTCCAGCTCCCCCGGCGCAGGCACGGGCTCGAGGCTCTCCCAGTACGGCAGGTGCCGGATCGCGGGATCGGCCGCGATCATGTTGTGCAGATGCGTGGTGCCCGTGCGCGGCAACCCGCAGATGACGATCGGGCGCTCGATCGGGATGGCCAGGATCTCCGGGTGCCGCGCGAGCAGATCATCGAGCCGCAACCGGTTGACCAGGTGTTGCGCCAACTGTTCGAAGGCCACCGCCCGGCCGACGTCCGACAGGCCGGCTTCGGAATCCAGTGCGCCGCACAGCACCTCGAGCCGGTCACGGAAGTCGTCGTCGCCGAAGTCGGTCAGGCCGGCCCGGTCGACGGCGGTCGCCTGCAGCGCCTCCGGTGTCAGCGCCAAGGTGGCGCCGTAGGCGGCCAGACCTTCCCGCATCGGCCGTGCCGCCTCCGGATACACCGGATCGGCGAGATCGGTGAAGGTGATCGGCGCCGGGCGGGAGACGTGCGCGGTCACCGGGATACCTCGGCGAGGTCGACGACCCGGCACCGCGGCCTGGCTGGGGTCTCCTCGGGCAGGAACCAGCGCAGCCAGATCAATCCGGTACGCCGGCCCGCGGTCGACACCCAGTTGGGGTGTCCGGGATCGCGGTCGGCGATCACGATCCGCCACGATCCGTCGGGTTCGTAGGTGACCTGTGCGCCGTTGAGGGTGACCCGCTCGTAGGTGTAGTCGTAGGTGTGCAGGAACGGATTCCACAGGCACAGGTTCCAGAACACGCACTCGGGTGAGGTGCCCTCCACGATCAGGGCCTGACCGGGCTGGAGTTCATAGGCGCCCATCGCGTAGGCAGCGTCGGCGGCCGACCAGCCGTACGCGTTCTGCGGCACCGGGAACGGCTCGTGGATCTCGTTCGGCGGCTCGATCCGGCTGGGCAGGAAGGAGACCTGTTCGTGAAGCCAGGTGCGGGCTGCGCGCATCCGGCGCGCGAGGTCCTCGGCGTCGTCGTGGCGCCGGGCTGGTGGATCGACGCTCTCGATCGTCCACTGCGTGCGGCGCGCACTCTCGGGCGCGGTGAGGTAATCGCGGGTCAGCGCCATCACCGCGTCCGATGTGAGTTCGAGCCAGGCCCCGGGTTGCGGTGACGGGCTCATCGTGAACGCGAAATTACCCTCGTCGTCGAACTCCAGGTCGCGGTCGTTGAGCGTCCCGACGATGCGGTTGCTGTAACTGCCGTCGTCCGGGCCGCCGTAGACGGTGATCGAGAGATACGCGGCGTCGCCCCGATTTCCGCGCACCCGGTACGTGCGCCGCGGATCGATCGGCGCGATCTGATAGAAGGCGTCGGAGTTGTCGCCACCCCACTTCAGGTAGGGCCCGATCACGTCGACGAAGCGGGGGTTGTCCTTGTCGCCCCACACGTAGGCGTCGACCGCCACCCGCAGCAGGCTGAAGGTGAGTCGGTATCCGTCGAGGAGATCCGCTTCCTCGAGCGGCGGATCGGCATGCAGGAGCTTGTCCTCGATATGGCGCAGTTCGTCGAGCAGTTCCCCGAAGGCCTTCGAGAGCTCTGCGTGGCGCCGGTCGGCCTGGGTCATCGCGGTTCCTCATCTCTGCTGGTTGCTCCCACCATGGCCAGGGAGCAGAGGTGTGTGACGAGCGTGTCGACGTCGGTGACGTCCCGAACGTGGACGGCGTAGAAGGTGCTGCCGATGACGGTGTCGTACAACGACTCCGCATCCATGCTCGGATCCACCGCACCCTGGTCGATGCCGTCGCGGACCAAGGCGGTGAACCGGGCCTGGGTGGCTTCGTCGAGGAGTTGTTGAGCGCGGATCCGCAGCTCGGGGTGCCGGTGGCGTTCAGCGAGGATGCCCAGCGCGGCGGCGTACACCACCGGTTCACGCCAGAACTCCACCACCGCGTGCAGGAACCTATGGAGGTCCGTCACGAAATCGCCGGTGCCCGAGAGTATTTCGGTCGTACTAGCTGTCTGGAACGCGGCATCGAAGACGACGTGGGCCTTCGACGGCCAGCGGCGGTAGACGGTGGGCCTGCTGACGCCCGCCTCCCGTGCCACGGCCTCGATCGTCACCTGGTCGTATCCGTCGCGGGTCAGCAGTCGACGCGTCGCCGACATGATCGCCTCGTGCGTCCGCGGGTCGCGCCGCCGCCCACGCGCCGGTGCGGGACGGTCCGAAGGGCTGCCGGCGGCCTGCACCCCTTTAGCTTTACACAGTGTCATGTAATTCGGGTTGGGTATTTGACGACAGAAACACTTTCCGTGCGGCCGGCGATTTCCCCAGAAGTGATCGACGCTGAACGACGACAGGGGTACGAACGGATGAAACCGAACACGAGCGCCGCCGCCCACGTAGGACGGATCGGCGCACTCGCCGTGGCGCTGGGGGTGGGAGCCGCGGTGACGTTCGGGCACGGGGTGGCGGTGGCGGAGACGTCCGACTCGGGCACCTCGTCGTCGGCATCCGCGTCGGAGTCGTCAGCGTCGGAGTCGTCAGCGGAGTCGTCAGTCGGTCAGAAGGACTCCACCGATTCGGCGACGGCGCCTGATGACGGGGATGACTCGTCGGAAGACGACACCGAGGCTGTCGACGATGATGCCAGTGAAGACGAACTGGCTGACGATGAAGTGGCGGAAGATGATTCGGCCGAAGGCGAAGCCGTCGACACCGTCGATGACGAGCCGGATTCCGGCGACGTCCTGACCGAACTGCCCGTCGAGGAGCCGACGGACACCGTCGACACCGAACCCGTCACCGAGAATCCCACACCGGCAGCCGACCCGCAGTCGACGTCGGACCAGCCGGAGGCGCCAAGGGAATCGACGGACGAGGCGGACGAGGTCGTCGATGATCAGCCGGTAGCGGAAGACGTCCCGCTCGACGACGTGCCTCCCGCCGCACCTGAGATTCCCGTCGCCACCCGTGGCGCGACCCCGTCCGAAACCACCACAGGCACGCAACGCCCAACGGCCTCAACGACGTCGGCTGTCGCTGCCACGCCGACGACCCGGGTCATGCCCGTTGACCCGCCGAGCCTGCCCGCGATGATCTCCGGATTCCTCGCTGCGGTCGGGCTCGCCCCGCTGGCGGCCGCCCTGCCCACCGCTCCGGCGCCGCCGCCGGCTCTGTGGGCGATGCTGGCCTTGGCCCGTCGGGAATTCGAGCGGGCCTTCACCCGGCCGAACATCTCGGTGGCACCGTCGGGTGTCGTCACGGCCGCGGCCGCCATCCCGTTCCCGACCACGCTGCCGTCCGTCGACAAGGGCTGGGTGACGGGCAAGGTGCCCAACAACTTCGGTATCGGCGGCACCGACCTCGGCATCATGTGGGACGGCGGAACGAGGTTGGGTGAACGCTTCGTGCACGTCGCCTTCGGGGACACGTTCGCCAACGCCAACATGACCGGTGACTGGCGGTCCAACGTGCTGCTGATCAGCACTGACCACAAGTTGGGCAACGGCCTACAGCTCGTCCAGACCGGGTATGCCGGCCGGTTCATCGGCCCCTACAACGGCCGGCTCGGCCTCTTCGGCTCGGAGGTCACCCAGATCCCGACCTCCGGCATCCAGATCGACGGCCGGCAGTTCGTGAACTTCATGTCGGTCAAGTCGTGGGACACCCCGGGGCGATGGACCACCAACTACTCGGCGATCTCCGTCTACGACCAGGCGACGGACACATGGGTGCTGGCGCCGTCGACGATCCGCTCCGCGGGATGGTTCCGGTCGTCGACGCGCTACGTGCCCGGAAGCCAGAACTTCCAGCAGGCCGCGTACGTCCTGCAGCCCGAAGACCAGGTCGGCGAGGACGGTGTGCGCTACCTGTACGCGTTCGGCACGCCCTCCGGCCGGGCCGGATCGGCCTACGTCTCCCGCGTCGCCGAGGGCTCGGTGACCGATCTCTCCAAGTACGAGTACTGGGACGGGTCGAAGTGGGTGGCCAATCGCCCGGCGGCCGCCGCGCCGATCATCGGCGATTCGAAGCGCTCGGCGGGGCTGTTCGGGTTCGCCGTCGACTGGGCGAACGACCCCAACGTGCTGGGCGGATACCTCGGCGGCCTGTTCGGCGCGAAGACCGGCGGCAACGTCAGCGAGATGTCGGTCCAGTACAACGAGTATCTCGGCAAGTACGTCGTGCTCTACGGCGATGGCAACAACGACATCCAGCTCAGGACGGCGGACACCCCCGAGGGTCCGTGGTCGTCCCCGGTCACCATCGCGACGTCGGCGAAGTATCCCGGCTTGTACGCGCCGATGATCCACCCGTGGTCGGGAACCGGCGATCTCAAGGACGCGAACAATCAGCCCGACCTCAACAACCTGTACTGGAACATGTCGCTGTGGGGCGACTACAACGTCACGCTGATGCAGACCGACCTCTCGCCGCTGAAGTCCGTCTCCGTATGAGCTCCGCGAGTTCTACCTGAGGGTTGTGCCAGTCACCGGTCAACGACCCTCAGGTAGAACTCGCGAACTCGGCCTACGAGTCAGTCGATGTAGCGCACCAGGTACGGCGCCATGTTGTTGGTGCGCACCGGGGAGATCTGCACCCCGGGATCGGTGGCCTCCACCATCTGTCCCCCACCGATGAACATCGCGACGCTCTGCGTGCCGTTGGGACCGTAGAAGATCAGGTCACCGGGCAGTGCCTGCGACGGCAGCACCTTGCGGCCGACCAGGTACTGATCGCCCGAGGTCCGCGGGATCTTCAGGCCCGCACCGGCGAAGGCATAGACCATCAGCCCCGAAGCGTCGAAACCGACGACCTGCGGTTTGGGTGCGGGGGCCAACGCCAGACCCGGGACCGATCCGGGCAGGCCCGCCACCGGAATGGCGGCCGGCGTGCCGTCGACCGGGATCACCCCGGGCGGTGTCACGGCCGGTTCGGGAGCGCTGCTGCCCGCCGGATTGCCGAGCGACGGTCCGGCGGTGTTGCCGCCGCCGTAGGCATAGGGGACGCCGCGCTGGGACAGTGCGCGGGCGATGACCACGTCGATCGCCTGTTGGTTCCGGGTGGGCAGCGGGAACAGCTCCGCACTCGCGGTGCCTGCTGTCGCCAACGACAGCGCCAAACAGATGACGACGGCGTAGATGCGCCTCATCTCACATTCACCTCTCGAACGATCCGACGGTGGGCAATCCCCACCAGCATCACTTGTACCTCCTGTAACACCTCACCTGCTAATTGCGGTAGCGCAACGGAGCGAAGAGATGCCGTAGTGAGACACAACGGTGATGGGGCGGCGGCGGTATTCCACCCGCGGCCCTGTGTGAGCCGGTGGCGACGGGGTACGTCTGCGCTGACGTCAGCTGGCGATACCCACCGACCACGGAGGCCCAGAAACCGATGACAGCGATACCCCCGGACCCCGAGCCGGCACAGACACCGGACCTGGAACCAGGTGGTGGGGTGACGCCCGGGGCCACACCGCCGGACTCCGACCAGATGTCCGGGATCGGAAAAGTCGAAGAGAATCCCCGGCACCGTTTCACGGCGGGATCGGTCACCTCGATCGTCGCGATCGCGGTGTTCGCCCTCATTTTTCTCGCCATCGCGGTGGGGTTGATACTCAACATGATCGGTGTTTTCGACTGAACAGCGCTCCGTACAATCGCCTCGGTGAACGTCGTCGCCATACACATCGCCAAGGCGCGGCGACTGCCTGTCCGCTCGGTCGACGAGGTCGTCGCCGAAGCAGGCAAGGGCCTGGTCGGAGACCGCTACCACGGAACCCGACACCGGCACGTGTCCATCCAGTCCGCGGAACTTCTCGACCTCGCCGCCCATGATCTCGGACACGCCTTCGACCACGGTGCAACCCGGCGGAACATCACGGTGGATGCGGGCGACATCCCCACCCGCCCAGGGACCCGGCTGACCATCGGTGACGTCGAACTCGAAGTGGTGCGCATACTCGCGCCCTGCCGATTGCTCGACGACGACATCGGTGCCGGCGCGGCCGCGGCCCTGCGCAGGCGGGCGGGGTCGGCGTGCCGGATCCTGGGCTCGGGCACGATCCGCCTCGGGGACCGTGTGACGATCACCGACCCCCCGGCTCAGGACTGAGGGCCTCAGCGCCGTTCGCGCACCTTGTAGGTCGCGGGCCATGACTGCCGGGACTCGTCGCCCACCAGCGGCGTCCCCTTCCCGCCGACCTGCACGCTGTAGGCCTCCTGCCCCGCCCCCACCTCCCGGTTGACGTGTTCTTGGGCCAGGTAATACAACTCGTCGATTGCCGCCTCGCTGTAGGCGACGAACGTCGTCTTCCTGGTGATGTCGCCCGCGCCGGCCGTCATCCGGTCCGGAAGCACCCGCGAGGCCAGCGCGCCGGCGGCCACGAGCAGGAACGGGATGAGCCAGTAGCAGACGAAGGTCAGCGGTGTCTCGGTGTCGAGGATCGACGCATCGCTGCGGACCAGCGGCGGGATCGCGGCCGAGACTGCCATGGCCGCGAACACACCGACCCAGATCCAGGTGAGCCGACCGGTGATCTGCTCGAACAGATCGGTGTCGACGATCTCCCTGGGCTGCCCGGCCGCGGCGAACTCTCGGACGAAGGGGTGTTTGGTGAGCACGCCCACCAGCGCGGTGAGGAAGATGCCCGCGAAGCTGAGCGGCGCCAGCCACCGCTCGGCGAACGAGTCGCCCACCAGCAGCGTCAGCACGGTCAGAACGGCGAATGTGGCCGCGGCGCCGATGTCCAGGGTGCGGCCCGGCGCGTGCCGGGCCGGGCCAAGCAGCAACGCGGCGACCGCGACCAGCAAGGCGGCCACGGCTGCGAGGAGGAACGGGACGTTGCCCATCAGAACCCAGTACACGACCCACGGCGCGAAACCCAAGACGATGCCCACGGGCGGTCAGTCTAGGGGCTTACCGTGAGACCGACGGCAACACGTGGAGGCGAGTCGGCCGGCGGTGGTGTACAACGGCGAGTGATGAGGTATCTGCTCATCGCCCTGTACTTGGGCGGATGGTTGTTGACCACGGCGGCGCTGCTGCGGCGGCAGTTCGGTGACGACGACCGCAGCCGGCGTGACCGCCTCGTCTTCAACGCCGTCAGCGTGCTGTGCGCGGTGGCGCTCGCCGCGGTGTGGCCGCTGTCGGGATGGTTTCTCCCGATGATCCGCGCCGCGCTCGGGCGGCGCGACGACGAATGATGCGGCTTGGTAAGCCGTCTGCGTAACGTCACGGCGAAAACCGGCGCTCGGAAGCGCCACCACGTTACGTAAGCCGCGCACTCGTCACTCCGACGGTGCCGTGCGCCCGTCGGAGGCGTGCCGGCGGGAACCGCTCAGACGTAGAGCTCCTCGAAGCGGCTGATCGACCGCTCGATGTCGCCCTTGACGGCGCGGGCGGCGGCGGCGCCGATCGGACCGAACAGCGGTGCGCCCCCGAGTTCGAGGGTGACGGTGAATGCGCAGCCCGACGAGGTAGGACGCACCGCCATCTTCAAGCCGTACCTGGTCCCCCCCACCCCTTTGCCGTCGACCTCGAGCAGCGTGGGCGGATCGACCATCCTGATGGTCCACGTGACGCGGTTGCGCATCCCCTTGGCGCCGGCGACGCCGATGATCTTCGTCCCCGCGGTCAGGCCGTCCGGCAGGTCGCTGCGCCACCCTTCGTGCATCACGAGCCAGTCCCCCATCTCGGCGAGGTTGGACGCGTGCGCCCAGGCGTCGTCCGGGTGCAACGAGAGCTCGCGGGTCAGCTCGAGTTTGGCCACCCCGCGATAGTAGTGGGGTGTGACGCCGCCAACCGGTGAATGGAGTGGTGCCGGGGCTGGTAAGCACCCCGCTCATCGCGATGACTCGAATGTGCTTGGCGTGGGGCGGTGTTCGCGCAACGGCGCCCCTTGGCGGGCAGGTGACTGAGCGGGCCACCCCGAAACACCCACGGCCCAAGTCTTGACTAATTCCAAAAAAGCGGGTGGTATGGCTGTTGTGTCGTCACCCCCCGAGTACGTAGACCAGTTGCGGGGCGCCGATCTGCGCGTCACCCGTCCCCGGGTCGCCGTGCTCGAGGCCGTCCACGCTCATCCCCACGCAGACACCGAGACCATCTTCGCCTCAGTGCGAGCAATGCTGCCCGACGTGTCGCGGCAGGCCGTCTACGACGTTCTGCACGCCCTGACCGGAGCACGCCTGATCCGGCGTATCCAGCCGTCGGGTTCGGTCGCCCGCTACGAATCCCGCGTCGGTGACAACCACCACCACGTGGTCTGCCGCTCCTGCGGGACGATCGCCGACGTGGACTGCGCGGTCGGCGAGGCGCCATGCCTGATGCCGTCCGATCACGACGCGCTCGACGGTTTCGTGCTCGACGAGGCCGAAGTCATCTACTGGGGCCGGTGCCCTGCCTGCGCGCCCGAGTACTCCACCGCCAACAGTTCCTGATCACACCTGTGATCGCAGCCCATCACCACAAGATGTACGCACTATGAAGGGAAACACCGTGTCGTCAGATACCTCCGATGCCCGCCCACCGCATTCGGATGCCAAGACCGCGAGCCACAGCGAATCCGAGAATCCGATCATTTCGTCGCCCGAGCCCAAGGCGCACGCTCCGCTGACCAACAAGGACTGGTGGCCGGAGCAGGTCGACGTGTCCGTGCTGCACAAGCAGAACGAGAAGGGCAACCCCCTCGGTGAGGACTTCGACTACGGCGAGGCGTTCGCGCAGCTCGACGTCGAGGCCTTCAAGCGCGACGTCATCGCGGTCATCCAGACCTCGCAGGATTGGTGGCCGGCCGACTACGGCAACTACGCCGGCCTGTTCATCCGGATGAGCTGGCACGCCGCAGGTACCTACCGCATCTTCGACGGCCGCGGTGGCGCCGGACAGGGCGCGCAGCGCTTCGCCCCGCTGAACAGCTGGCCCGACAACGCCAACCTGGACAAGGCCCGCCGGCTGCTGTGGCCGATCAAGCAGAAGTACGGCAACAAGATCTCCTGGGCCGACCTGATCGCCTACGCCGGCAACGCCGCGCTCGAGCAGTCCGGCTTCGAGACGGCCGGCTTCGCGTTCGGCCGCGAGGACATCTGGGAGCCCGAGGAGATGCTGTGGGGCCAGGAGGACACCTGGCTGGGCACCGACAAGCGTTACGGCGGCACCAACGACAGCGACAAGCGCGAGCTCGCGGAGCCGTTCGGCGCCACCACCATGGGCCTGATCTACGTGAATCCCGAAGGCCCCGAAGGCAAACCGGATCCGTTGGCCGCCGCGCACGACATCCGCGAGACCTTCGGCCGAATGGCGATGAACGACGAGGAGACCGCCGCTCTGATCGTCGGTGGACACACCCTGGGCAAGACCCACGGCGCCGCGGACGCGAATGTCGGGCCCGAGCCCGAAGGTGCCCCGATCGAGGATCAGCAGCTGGGCTGGAAGTGCCCGTTCGGCTCCGGCAAGGGCCCCGACACCGTCACCAGCGGTTTGGAGGTCATCTGGACCGGCACGAACTCGGAGTGGAGCAATGCATTCCTGCAGAACCTGTACGGCAACGAGTGGGAGCTGACCAAGAGCCCCGCCGGCGCCTGGCAGTTCGAGGCCAAGAACGCCGAGGCCACCATCCCGGATCCGTTCGGCGGCCCCCCGCGCAAGCCCACCATGCTGGTCACTGACGTGGCGCTGCGTGAGGATCCGATCTACGGCCAGATCACCCGCCGCTGGCTCGATCATCCCGAGGAGATGGACGCGGCCTTCGCCAAGGCCTGGTACAAGCTCATGCACCGCGACATGGGTCCGATCACCCGCTACCTCGGCCCGTGGGTCGCCGAGCCGCAGCTGTGGCAGGACCCGGTTCCGCCGGTCGACCACGAACTCGTCGACGAGTCGGACATCGCCTCGCTGAAGAGCACGCTGCTCGACTCCGGTCTGACGGTGCAGCAGCTGATCAAGACCGCCTGGTCGTCGGCATCGAGCTTCCGCGGCACCGACAAGCGCGGCGGCGCCAACGGGGCGCGAGTGCGCCTCGAACCGCAGCGCAGCTGGGAGGCCAACGAGCCGTCCGAGCTGGCCCAGGTGCTTCCGGTGCTCGAGCGGATCCAGCAGGACTTCAACGCGTCGGCCTCCGCCGGCAAGAAGATCTCGCTGGCCGATCTGATCGTGCTGGCCGGTTCCGCCGCGGTCGAAAAGGCCGCCAAGGACGCCGGTTACGAGATCGACGTGCACTTCGCGCCGGGCCGCACCGATGCGACGCAGGAACAGACCGACGTCGAATCGTTCGCGGTGCTCGAGCCGAAGGCCGACGGATTCCGCAACTTCATCCGCCCGGGTACAAAGACGGCGGTCGAGAAGCTGTTGGTGGACAAGGCCTACTTCCTGGATCTGACCGGACCGGAGATGACCGCACTCATCGGCGGTCTGCGGGTGCTCAACGTCAACCACGGCGGCAGTAAGCACGGCGTGTTCACGAACTCGCCGGGCACGCTGAGCAACGACTTCTTCGTCAACCTGCTCGACATGAGCACCCAGTGGAAGCCGTCGCAGAACACGGAGAACGTCTACGAGGGTCGTGACCGGGCCACCGGTGCGATCAAGTGGACGGCGACCGCCAACGACCTGGTGTTCGGCTCGAACTCGGTGCTTCGTGGCATCGCCGAGATCTACGCCCAGGACGACAGCAAGGACAAGTTCGTCGAGGACTTCGTCGCGGCCTGGGTCAAGGTCATGAACAACGACCGATTCGACCTCGAGAAGTTCTGATCGGCGACTGACACCATCACCACCACAGGGACACCCCGCGAACCGCACACCGGTTCGCGGGGTGTCGCTCGTCACCACCGGTGACGATCGAACTGCCCGCCGCCGTGCGGGCGATGTCCGACCGCGGTCCGCAATGGGCGCGGTGGGTCGAGACGCTGCCCGGCTGGACGCAGAGCCAACTGCACGAGTGGGAACTGCGTGTCGATGGTGCACCGACGCACGGCACGACGTCCCTTGTGCTGCCGGTGCTCACGCCACAGGGTCGGCCCGCGATGCTCAAGATGGGTTTTCCCGACGCCGACTCCGAACACGAGCACCTCGCGTTGCGTCGGTGGGCCGGTCACGGGGCAGTGCGCCTGCTCAGCGCCCAGCCGCACCGGCGCGCGTTATTGCTGGACCGGCTGCACTCCCGCGACCTGACCACCATCCCCGACGTCGAGGCGTGCGCCGTCGTCTGCGACCTGTACCGGCGCATCCACGTTCCGGCGCTCCCCCAGTTGCGCACGCTCACAACGTGGTTGGAGCTGCAGACCGCTGACCTGGCGCAGCTGCCGCGCAACACCCCGCTGCCGCGCCGCCTGATCGAGCAGGCGCTCACCCTGGGCCACGACCTGATCGGCGACCCCGCCGCTGACGGCACCCTGCTCCACACCGATCTGCACTACGAGAACGTGCTGGCCGCCTGTTCGGACACCGCGCAACCGTGGCTCGTCATCGACCCCAAGCCACTCAACGGCGACCCGCACTTCGAGATCGCCCCGCTGCTGTGGAACCGTTGGGACGAGCTGGCCGGCGACGTCCGCGACGGGGTGCGGCGCCGCTTCTACACAATCATCGACGCCGCGGAGTTCGACGAGGACCGGGCGCGCGCCTGGGTCATCCTGCGGATGGTGCACAACGCGGTGTGGGAGCTGCGCGAGGCGACCCGTCCGGACCCGGCGTGGCTCACGGTCTGTGTCGCGGTGGCCAAGGCCGTTCAGGACTGAGCGCCGGCTCCGCTCATGCGCGCCGCGTCAGCTGGGTGGCGATCAACGGTGCGATCTTGTCGGCCATGTAGACGTGCCCCGCATCGGTCGGGTGGACCCCGTCGGCGCCGATCAGTGTCGGGTCGTCGACGAACCACCGCTCGGCGATCGGGTCGACGAACGCGGCGCGGGCGAGACCGGCCTGGTAGCGCAATGTGTCACGGATTCGCATGATCGCAGGCGGCGGGTCGGCGGTCGGCCACGGCGGCCCGATCACGAGGAACCGCGCCTCGGGGGCATTGCGGCGGGCCAGCTGGAACGCGCCGTAGACCATGATGGACAGCAGCGTGGGTTCGACGTTCTGGTCGTTGCGGGACCCGTAGAAGACCACGAGGTGGTCGTCGTTCTTGACGGCGCGTGCGGTGAGGTCCTCGAAGACGCTGCCCCGGTTGCCTCTCGCCCCGTACCCCGCACCGCCCTCGGCCGCGACGTCGGCCCGCACCGGAAGCCCCTGGTGCGCCAGCAGCTGCCACGCTCGCGTAGTCCAGCCCCTGGTGCCCTCGCCGCCCTCGTTGCTTCCCGTGGTGTAGGAGTCACCGACGACGGCGACGCGGCTGCCCGCGAACTGCAGCGTCACCGTCTCGTCGCTGCGCGCAGGCAGCGGGCGGGCGAGGACCAGCCCGACCAGCAGCGCAACGGACAGCACCAACGTGACCAGGCGACTCACCGCTTACCTCCACAGTCAACGGCACCGAGACGCCGCACCTCACGATGACCGAAAGCGTAGGTGGCGCCCCAGCTGTCGGGGATCCGCGACGCGCACGCTCGATTGTCACGAAATCGCGTCATCCGACACGGGCGGGTACGTGCTCGGCGTGCTCCTCGGGCGCGGCCGGCCGGCCGGCCACGGACGTCGACGTCGAATCCCGGACATCGACCATGCGCCGCATCCACAACCGGGCCGGCTCCTCGACGCCGTGGTACAGCGCCGCCGCACCCGCCACCGCGACACCGAGGAGACCGACGACCAGCGAACTGCCGGAGAGTCCGGGCGTCAGTGTGATCTCGAATTGGACCGCCGCCCAGTTCCACGCGGTGTGCACCAACTCATGGACCATGTACAGCCCGAACGAGATGTGACCGCAGTACACCATCAGGCGCGTGGACAGCAGCCGCGGCAGCGTGCCGGCACCCACGGCCACCGCGACCACCAGCGGAACGAACAGCACGTCGACCAGGCCGCTGGCGTCGCGGATGGACGCCGGCGGGTTGGCGTCGAGGTAGTAGAGGCTGCCGATGATCGCCGCGCCGATCAGCACCGACAGCCAGCCGAAGCCGCGGCGGGTGCGTTCGGTGGGTCGTAGTTTGCGCACCGCGGCGCAGGCGAGTGCACCTGCGGTGAACTGCATGACGATGCGCGGCAACCAACTCCACGGGGTGTAGAACTCACCGCTGGCGAGCAGCAGCAGCGTGGGCGGCAGAGAAGCCGCGACCGCCAGCCACATCAGGCCGCGCGCCCTGGTCACCCGCGCCACCCGGAAGATCACCAGTACCAGCACTCCGAACAGCAGGTACGCCAACCATTCTGCGCTGATCGACCAGGCCGGGCCGTCCCAGCTGGTGCCGTCGAAGAACGGCTCGAACCACAACTGGACGAGCAGCACCTGACGCAGGTAGCTGGTGGCGGTGAGGTCCTCGACCGCGGGCGACGGAACGTGCCCGACGTTCAGCGTGAAGATGATCCACGCCGCGGCCAGATGCATCGTCACCAGGTACACCGGCCACACGCGGGCCAGCCGCAGCCACAGAAAGCGCAAAGTCGTTCTGGTCGACCACGAATGGCCCATGCGGTCGAGGTAATTCCACGTCAGCACGAAACCGCTCAGGATGAAGAACAGGTCGACGCCCTGGGCTCCGCAGTCGAGCACCGGCGCCAGCGCCGCGGTGAAATCCGGTGCGGCCTGGGCCAACAGCGGCCGGAAGTGGAACAGCACGACCCACACCGCGGCGACGATGCGCAGACCCGACAGGGCCTTGATCTCTCCGCTGCGCACAACACTCTTTTCGTGAGGGAATCTACTGTTTCATCGGGGTTCGGTTTCGTAGGCCGCCCCTGCGCTCACCGGGCAGCGTTAGGCAGACTAGCAGCGAGCCGCGGACCCGTGTGCGCCCGAAACCTGTGGTACTGCTGGCAACTCGTCATATCGGCGCCGTTCACGGCTGTTCGAAGTGCTGGTAGTCCTTGGGTGTGCGCCAGTCACCGCCCCAGTGCCAACCACGGTCGGTGAACGCGAGCACGGCCGGGTCTGCGGCGTGCAGGATGCCGGGATCGGTGCGTCCACGGTCGGCATACGGTCCGGCATTGGCGGGTTCCACCGCGCCGCTGCGGCCGATGTACGGGTTGAGCAACGGATTGAGGTCGATCGCCCGGCCGTAGGCGTGGTAGGACCAGCTCTGCGAACCCGGGATTCCCCGGCAGTTGAAGGCCGAGGTGTTGTTGTCACGCATCGAGAGTTCGTCGTCGGCGCCCGGATAGTGCTCGACGGTGCGCATCTTCGCGATGGGATACCCCAGCCGGTAGAGGTGTTCGAAGATCTCGATGACCTGCGCGACCACTTGCTCGTGGACGACGAGTTCACCGCGGTGGGTCCGGCCGTCGAACCCGAGGTGGTTCAGTTCGACGCGCCGGAGCCGTTCGGGCCCGACCGGGCACCCTGGACGCCACGTGGCACCCAGATCAGCGGTGGCGACGGAGGTGACGGCGGCTGCGGGCGGTACCGGCGACGGGGTGGTCGTGGGGCTGGTCGGCGGAGCGGTCGCTGCAGGGCTCGACGGCCGCGGCGAGGTGTCGGCCGGGGGCGGCGCGTCGGTGCCGCACCCGACGAACGCGCAGGCAGCGGCCACCACGGCCAGCGCCGTCACCACCCGTCGGCCGTGGGGCAATCGGAATCGAACGAAGCACACCACCATGTCCGGCGCCGACGCTACCCGCCGGCGGTGCGGGGCACGGATACCTGACAGCCCGGATCGACGCGACCGTCAGCAGCCTTCGGTATTGTCAGGGGGCTATCACTGAAGAAGAGGTCAGCGCGGCCGCGGTGATGAACGTTTAAGGACGGATTTGTCGATGCTCGCGCCGCATGACTCAGAACTGAGGCCTGTGCCCGATTCCGCTGTTGCTCCGATGACGCAATTCGACACGTTGACGGTGCTCTTGGTCGAGGACGACCGCGGTGATGCGTTGCTCGTCGAAGAGTTGATCGTCGACGCGGTGGCCGATATCCGGCTGCGGTGGGCGGAATCCATGGCGCACGCCGCGCGGGAGATCAGCACGGTCCGGCCCGACTGTGTGCTGCTGGACCTCAATCTGCCCGACGCCAAGGGCACCGACGCGGTCGACCAGATCTGTGGGCTCGATCCCACGCTGCCGATCGTGGTGCTCACCGGGCACATCGACGATCGCTACGGCGTGACGGCGGTCGCGTCGGGTGCGCAGGATTACCTGGTCAAAGGTCGCGTCGAACCGGAGATGCTACGGCGTTCGCTGCTGTACGCCATCGAGCGGAAACGCTCCGAGCTGACCGCTGTCGACCTGCACGCCAGCCACCTGCGGGCGCAGGAGAACGCCCGACTCGAACGCGGACTGCTGCCGTCGCCGCTGTTGCTGGAGAACCCGGGCGTCGACATCATCGCCAAGTACCGGCCCAGCCGGCCCAATGCCCTACTGGGCGGCGACTTCTACGACTTCGTGCAGACCCCGGACCGCACCGTGCACGTGATGGTCGGCGACGTCTCCGGCCACGGACCGGACGAAGCCGCGCTCGGGGTGGCGCTGCGCATCGGCTGGCGCGCGCTGACCTTCGCCGGGCTGCGCGGCAACGAGCGGATGCAGCAGTTGGAGCGCATCCTGCGTGCGGAGCGGCCCGGTCCCGGCATCTTCGCCACCGTGATGAGCCTGGCCTTCTCCCCCAGGGACCGCAGCTTCAACGCCGTGCGCGCGGGTCACCCCGGCATGCTGCTGCACAGCCGCGACACCGTGGAGTGGATGGAACCGCCGGCCGGTCCCGCGCTCGGCCTCGGCGGGTCCGCGTGGCCGCTGACCGAACTCGAACTGCCCGCCGGCCACGGCCTGCTGCTGCTCACCGACGGGCTGTTCGAAGGTCACTCCGGGGAAGGCAACGAACGTCTCGGCGAGGAAGGCCTGCTGGCACTGGCCCGCTCGATGGCGGCATTGCCGGGTCGGCAATTCGTCGAGACACTGATCGACAGCGCCGAAGAGTGCGCCCGGCCGCACGGCGGATTGACCGATGACATCGCGGTAGTCCGCGTGGAGCGCACGACGTGACGGCCCCCGCCCGCCGGCGGGGCCGCCAGTTGACGGTGCAGGGCTGGCTGAACGTCGTGCTGGCCGTCATGGGGGTTTTCGTGCTGGCCGGCGCGTTCGCCGGTGCGGTCCTGATGAATCGCACCGACGCGGTCTCGCGTGAACTCATCGACAAGATCCAGCCGTCGCGGGTCGCGGCCTACCGGTTGCAGGCCGCCATACGCGACCAGGAGACCGCCGTCCGCGGGTTCGCGATCGCCGCCGACGACCAGTTCCTCGAGCCCTACCGCCAGGGACAGCAGACCGAACGGGAAGCGGCCGCCGAGATCCGGGAACACGTGGGCGACCACGCCAATCTCATCGCCGACCTGGACGCGGTCGAACGTGCCACTGCGGAGTGGCGTGCGAACTACGCCGAACCGTTCATCCAGACTGTGCGCCCGGGCCGGCCCGGTGTCGTCGACAACACCATGGTCCAGCGCGGCAAAGAAGGGTTCGACAACATCCGGGCGCTGTTCCACGTGCAGAACGTCGACCTCGCCGCGGCGCGCACCGCGGGGGTCAAGGAACTTGATCAGGTGCGGAACTGGCGCGACCGCGCGCTCGCCGGCATCATCGTCACCTTCTTCCTGACCGCACTGGTGCTCGCGATACTCGCGCGCAGCGCGCTGGTCCGGCCACTGTCGGCGCTGGCCGCATCGTGCCGCCGCATCACCGAGGGACATTTCGACGAACGCATTGACAGCAGGGGTCCCCTGGACATCCGCGTCATGGCGTCGGATGTCGAGGACATGCGGCAACGGATCGTCGACGAACTCGAGGCATCCCGGGAAGCCCGCGAACAACTCGACGAACAGGCCATCGAGTTGCGGCGGTCGAACGCCGAACTCGAGCAGTTCGCCTACGTCGCGTCCCACGACCTGCAGGAGCCGCTGCGCAAGGTGGCCTCGTTCTGTCAGCTGCTCGAGAAGCGGTACGGCGACAAACTCGACGACCGGGGCGCGGAGTACATCAAGTACGCGGTCGACGGCGCCAAACGCATGCAGGTGCTCATCAACGATCTGCTGACGTTCTCCCGCGTCGGGCGCCTCAGCGCTGCCCACACCGACGTCGAACTCGACGAGGTCCTCGACTCCGCACTGTCGAACCTGGAAACCTCCATCGAGGAGTCCGGCGCCGAGATCGTGCGCCCGTCTGAGCCGTTGCCCCTGGTCACCGGTGACGCGACGCTGCTGGCGATGCTGTGGCAGAACCTGATCGGCAACGCGGTGAAGTTCCGCAAGCCCGACACCTCACCGCGGATCGTGATCGAATGTCAGCGCGGTACCGACGAGCAGGACGGGCAGTGGCTGCTCACCGTGTCGGACAACGGGATCGGCATCGCCGAGGAGTTCGCCCAGAAGGTGTTCGTCATCTTCCAGCGGTTGCACGGCCGCGACGCCTACAGCGGCACCGGCATCGGGCTGGCGCTGTGCAAGAAGATCGTCGAATATCACGGCGGCGAAATCTGGATCGACAACAGCTACACCGAAGGCACCCGGTTCCGAATGACCCTCCCGGTCGCCGTCCACGAACAACCTGAAGTGGTTCTGGAAGGAGCCCAGCAATGACACCGTCCACCAGGCCGATCGACGTCCTCCTGATCGAAGACGATCCGGGCGACGAGCTGATCACCCGCGAAGCGTTCGAACACAACAAAATCAGCAACACCCTGCACGTCGCGCACGACGGACAGGAGGGACTCGACTTCCTCTACCGCCGCAACGGCTACGAGAACGCGCCGCGGCCGGACCTGATCCTGCTCGACCTGAACCTGCCCAAGTACGACGGCCGCCAGCTGCTCGAGACGGTGAAGTCCGATGCCGATCTCAACCACATCCCGGTCGTCGTCTTGACCACCTCCTCGGCCGAGGAGGACATCCTGCGCAGCTACAAGCTGCACGCGAACGCCTACGTCACCAAGCCGGTCGACCTCGACCAGTTCATGAACGCGGTACGGCAGATCGACGAGTTCTTCGTCCAGGTCGTCCGCCTGCCGCAGGGCTGAGCGGTGACGACGCGCGAGTACGCCCCCGGCCGTTCGGTCGATCTGTACGGAGATGCGGGCGCCCCGGTGGTTCTGCTCTGGCACGGCATGCAGACGGATTCACGTGCTGCGGTAGCGCCGCTCGCCGAACGCGTCGCCGCGCACGGTTACTCGGTCGTGGCGCCCGATTGGAACTCCCACGCCGCCGACAACGGCAGCTCCGACCTGTTGAGCTCGGCGCGGTTCGCCGCCGAACAGCCCGGCGCAGATGCCGGCCTGATCGTCGTCGGATGGTCGATGGGCGGGGCCGCCGCGGTGGGTCTGACGTTCGGCGCCACCCGGTACGGAGTGCGCATTGCGCACACGGTGTGTCTGGCCGGCGCGTTCATGGTCTCCGATCCGATATCCGGTGAATCGCTGACCCCGCCACCGGCGGCCGGTGACCGCGTGCCGCTCACCCTCGTGCACGGCCGTGCCGACGACGTCATCCCGGTGGCCGTCAGCCGCGATTTCACCGCTGAGGCCGGTGTCGCCGGCTGGCGTGTGCAGTACATCGAGATCGCGGCCGACCACGGGAACATCGTGGGCGCCCGCTATGACGCCGCGGGTGACCGTTACGAACCGGCCGACGATCCCGCAAGCCTGGCCGTGGCCGCGGAAGTCGCCGCCATCATCGCCAGACCCCTCGACCGTTGAGCACACGATGCAGCCCCACCACGCGGTGCCTACAGTCGCTCCAAGCCGCTCTTCAGAGCGGACAACTTTCGCGGCCATCCCCGTGAAACAGCTTGTCGCACAACGCTGTCAGCGATGAATTCAGCGTGCACGACGGTCAGTTCGACCTGATCGCCCAGCGGTTCGATGGTCAACGACACGCGTGAGCGCGGCTCCCCCGCGGCGCGTTCGCGCTTGCCGCGATCCATGTCGGCCATCGACGGCACGAACGCGGGGAACGTGAATTCCAGCCGCTGGTACGGGTCCGCCTCGAGGATCACCTGATCGGCGTCGTCGAGTTCGAGGTCGCCGTCGATCCATGTGTAGGCGGCGCCCTTCTGCCAGCTCGACACCAGCGCGTGGCCCATGTGGCGGCGGGAGTACGCCGGGCCGGTGATCGCCTGCCACAGCCGTTCCGGTGTCGTCCTGATGTAGAGGGTGTAGACGAACGGTGGGGCGCCGGTCATCGGTCGGTCCGGCGGTGCGGTGTCGAGTGGTGTGGGCGCCTCGGTACGCGCACGGTCGAACTGACGGATCCAGCGGTCGGAGAGGGCGTTGATCGGCTCGGCGTTGAGGTGGTGGAGCTTCTCCCGGCCGCGCCGCACCGTCGACACCAGGCCGGCCGCCTCGAGCACAGTGAGGTGCTTGCTCACCGACTGGCGGGTCATCTCCAGATCCGCGCACAACTCGCGCAGAGTCTGCCCGTCGCGCAGATTCAGCGAGTCGAGCAAGCGGCGCCGGCTCGGGTCGGCGAGCGCCTTGAACACCTCGTCCATCGTCCATCCTCATCACGCAACCAGTTGGCTGCATGAGCCACCATATGCACCTCAACGGCTGCACGTCAACGACGAGGATTCGATGTCGCCCGCCCCAGGCGCGCGCCCGGCGACCAGGACCGAGGGGCCGGCGGGCGATCTTTGCCCAAATCGCCGGATATCCGCCCGTTTTCGCCGGTCGGTCGGCCCGCCGGGCTGGCGACCCAGATCCCCGCAGCGGCGACCCCTCGGCTGACTGCCGACGAATAGGCACGTCAGATCGATCATGAACCTTGTGAGGCCGACCATAGAAAAATGCTAAAGGTGAACGCGCCCACGCATTTTGGGGCGCCCGGCGGGCTCTGCTACCGTCCGCCGACATGTTTGCTCTCGTCACGTTGATGTCACTGGTCAACTCGGTCTCGGGCACGCCGTACGTGTCCGGCGGCGACAGCCCAGCGGGCACGGACTGCTCGGGTCTGGCCTCCTGGGTCAGCAATGCGGCGACCGGCCGGCCCGTCTACGGCGACCGCTTCTCCACCGCCAACATGGAAAGCGCCCTGCTGGCCCGCGGCTTCCAGCACGGCTCGCAACCCGGCGCGCTGGTGATCGGCTGGAACAGCGGTCATGCCGCCGTCACGCTGCCCGACGGCACGCCGGTGTCCTCGGGTGAGGGCGGTGGCGGTGTGAAGGTCGGCGGCGGCGGTGCCCACCAATCGCAGTTCACCAAGCACATGTTCCTGCCCGCTCCCCCCGAGGCACCGATACCCGCGCAGCCGCCCGGCGCTGCGCTGCCTCCCCCGCCGCCCGGCGCTCCGCCGATAGCAGCGTGACCGTCCGCGCGGTGTGACACCCTGCTCGGATGCAGCTCCCACGGCCGAATCCGGACCTGCCGCACCTCGCTGACGTCGTCCCCTCGGTGCTCGCTGCCATGGAGGTGCCCGGCTTCGAAGCCCGCATCGATCTGCCGATCGGAATCGGCTCGGCGTGCGTCCTGCTCATCGACGGCCTCGGCGCCGAACTGCTCGACCAGTACGCCGCCGATGCGCCGGTCCTGTCCGGGATGCGCGGCGAGACCCTGCAGGTCGGGTTCCCCTCCACCACGGTGGCCAGCCTGGCGGCCGTCGGGACGGGCTGCCGGTCCGGCGCGCACGGGATGGTCGGCTACACGTTCCGGATACCCGGCGCCGGTGTGCTGAACCCGCTCCGCTGGCGTCCCCACCCGTGGGGCGAGGATCTGCGCACCGCCCTGCCGCCCGAGGTGGTGCAACCAATGCCGACGACGTTCGAACGCGCGGCCTCGGCCGGCATCGCCGTCCACGTCGTGTCGAATGCGGAGTTCACCGGGTCCGGCCTGACCCGCGCGGTGCTGCGCGGTGGGCGCTACATCGGGGTGCACGGGCTCGGGGACCTGGCCGCATCGGTGCGCGGCGTGCTCGCCGAGGGCGGCTTCTGCTACGGCTACCACGGTGACCTCGACCTGCTCGGTCACCTCCATGGACCGGGTTCGACGGCGTGGCGTATGCAGCTACGCCAGGTCGACCGGCTGGTCGAGTCCGTGGTCACCGGGATGCCTCCCGGTGCGTTGCTCGCCGTGGTCGCCGATCACGGCATGGTGGAGGTCGATCCCGGCCGAACGCTCGACCTCGACGAGTGTGCCCCGCTGTTCGAAGGGGTCGAGGCCGTCGCCGGAGAAGCGCGCGCCCGATACGTCTACACCGCCGGCGGGGCGACGCCCACGGTGGTGGCGGCATGGCGGGAGACGCTGGGCGACATGGCGTGGGTCGCCACCCGCGACGAGGCCATCGACGCAGGCTGGTTCGGCGACCGAGTGGCCGACGATACGCGGCAGCGGATCGGTGACATCGTCGTCGCCGCAAGGGATTCCGTCGCGCTCGTGCGTCGGACGGTGGAGCCGGTGGAGTCGGCGCTGCGCGGACAGCACGGCTCACTGACCGACCTGGAGCAGCGGGTCCCCCTGCTGCTCGCCCACACCTGACCGCGTCCGCGGGTGTGATCTCCGCACGCCGCGGGTACGCCGGGACCGATGCAGACCTTTCTGCCCTGTGAGGATTTCGACGCCAGCGCCACGGTGCTCGACGCGCGTCGCCTCGGTAAGCAGCGGGTGGAGGTCATCCAGGTGCTCCGCGCCTTGACGGTGCCCGGCTACGGATGGCGTCATCATCCCGCCGCCGCGATGTGGGCGGGCTACGAGGAAGCGCTGGTGCGCTACGGACTCCAGGTCTGCGCGCACTGGTGCCGCAGCGGCCGGGCCGATACCTGCGCCACCACCTTGGTGACCGATCTGGATGCGACGGTCCAGATCACCACGGTCCGCTCCCAACCCGAACTCGGCGCCGCACGTGAACTACCGCCGTGGCTCGGTGACCCCCACTTTCACCGCAGCCACCAGGCGGCGCTGGTGAAGAAGGACCCGGACCATTACCGGCCGCTGTTCCCCGACGTGCCCGACGACCTGCCCTATGTCTGGCCCGCGTCGGATCGCGACCGCCGAATACCGCTCTGAGGGCTCGCGGCGATAACGTCTTCGCCGTGCGCGTGCTGCTTCCGCCATCGGAGACCAAACGCGCAGGCGGCGACGGACCGCCGGTGCGGCTCGACCTGCTCTGCTTTCCCGAACTCGAACCGGTGCGCAAGGCGCTTCTCGACGAGCTCGTCGAACTGTCCGCGGACAGGGAGTCGAGCCGTGCCGCCCTCGGGCTCTCACCGAAGCAGGACGCCGAGATCGAACGCAATGCCGCACTGCACACCTCGCCGACGTTGCCCGCGATCGACCGGTACACCGGTGTGCTCTACGACGCCCTCGACATCGGCTCGCTGCGCGGTGCGACCGCGGTCCGGGCGCGCCACCGGCTGGCGATCGGATCGGCGTTGTTCGGGCTCCTGCGGGCCGACGACCCCGTGCCGGCCTACCGGTTGTCCGCGACGGCGAAGCTGCCCGGGAGTGCGTCGCTGGCCGCGCGCTGGCGGCCGGCGCTCGAACCGGTGCTGGCCGGCATCGCCGACCACGAGCTCGTCGTCGACCTGCGGTCGGGCTCCTACGCCGCGCTCGGCCGGGTGCCCGCCGCGGTGCGGGTCGACGTGCTGGCCGAGCATCCCGACGGCAGACGCACGGTGGTCAGCCACTTCAACAAGGCGCACAAGGGCAGGCTCGCCAGGGCGCTGGCCACCACGCGGGCCGAGCCGACCGATGCCGCGGCCGTCGCCACGGTGGCGCGGCGGGCCGGAATGCGGACCGAACGCGACGGTGACGACCTGATCGTCGTCATCCCCGCCTGATCAGAATGCTTGTCCGGCCGGGCACAGCGGTGTGCGCAGCATCACCGGCGCCTGCGCCATGAATCTCGGTGTGCTGCCGCGATGTTCGTCGGCGGCGTGCACGGTGAACGGATGCACGACGTACATGTCGCCGGCGGATCCGGTCGCCTGCACTACGGGCCGCCCGGCGCTGACACGGTCGACCAGTGCGCCGGCCTCGAGGAAATCCATGGGCGCCTCTTCCAGCACCGCCGCCACGTCGCGATGTGAACCGGCGCGGATGCGGGTCGGCGCGTCGTCGGGGCCGACGTCGGAGAGCAGCGTCAGCAGCAGCAGGGTGTGGGGGCGCCCGCTGACCGCCCATCCGCCGTCGGGCTGCGGCGTGTTCAGGTCGATGTGCCAGCCCCGGTCGTCAGCGGGCGGTCCCGGAAAGCGGACCGGGATGTTGCCCAGCGCGCCGCGCGGCTGCCACCCGCCGGCACCGCACAGGGCATCGAGCGTCTGCGCCAGGCGGACGCTGCGGCTCAGTTCCCCGAACGGGCCGGCGCCGGTCATGTCCGCTGCCCACACGACCGGCTGGGTCCACGACGCCGGATCGTCGGGTGACAGCTCGATCTGCGCCCACAGCGCCGCGCGGGCGGCCTCAGCGGCCCCGCGCAGATCCGGCTGCTCGATCTTGAGATAGCCATCCCGGTCGAAGGTCGCCACGTCCACCACATTCGACAGGGTGCCGGACGCGGCGGTGTTCGCGACAGCGATTTATGGCAGGGTCTGTCCGACCGCATCGACGGTGGCGGGGTCCACGATGCACGTGAAGTGGTTGCTGTCGACGTCGACAATGCGGATAGCGGGGTTGGTGTCCCGCATGGCGGTGACGGCATCGTCGGGGATCAGCGTGGCGCCGTTGAGCGGTCTGGTGGCGCGGACCACCACGGTCGGCATGGTCAGGGCCCGCCAGTGGTCTGTCCAGTCGGTGGGCCACCGCTGGAAGAGATCCTCTTCGGAGGCGGCTCGCGACGTCGTCGGGCGCCAGGTCCCGTCGGGCTGCTGGGCCAGTTCGTAGGTGTGGTGCTCGTCCCAGAACGGTATCCACGGGTCGACGACGCCGGCGGTCCGCACGAGGTCGAGATAGGCGGCGGGCGTCGGGACGGCGGCATCCAGTCGCGCGAAACCCTCCCGCACCGGCCCGAGCGCCGCGCGCTGCGCAGGCCCGATGTGGTCGATGAGTGACAGGCTGCGCAGCCGGGACCCGCTGTCGCGGGCCACGCGCATCGCGATCAGCGCACCCAGCGACCAGCCGGCCACGTCGACCGTCTCGGCATCCAACGCGTCGGCCACCGCAACGACGTCGCGGGCGTGGCTGTCGAGCCCGTAGGTGCCGGGTGCGGTGATCTCACTGTGGCCGCGGCCGCGCAGGTCGAACGCGGCGACGCGGCGGTGCGTACCGGCGAGCCGCTCGGCCAGATACGAGAACGCCGTCAGATTGGCCGAGATACCGTGCACGCACAACAAGATCGGGGCATCGTCGGCACCCCAGGACCGCACACGGACCCGCCCGGAAGGCAGGTGGATATCGGTGTCCACCGGCCGGACTCTACGCGAGCGACGTGGCGTGCCCTCAGAAGTTGAACACGAGGCAGAACGTGTGCCCGGCGGGGTCGCGGTACACGCGGAAGTCCTCGCCCTCCGGCACATCGGTCACCCGGGTGGCGCCCAACTCGAGCACCTTTCGTTCGGCCGCGTCGACGTCCTCGACCTCGACGTCGAGGTGGAACTGTTGGGACCCCCGCGGATCCGGGAACTCCGGCGGCTGGTGCTCCGGGGAGCGCTGGAACGCCAGCCGACGCCCGGAGGGTTCGGTGAGCACCACCCAGTCTTCCTCCTCGACGCGGACGTCCCCGCCGAGGACTCCGGCATAGAAAGTGGCCAGCGCTTCGGGATCCCGGCAGTCAAGGACGACGGATCGCAGTGTTCCGATCATGATCGTGGGGTTGCCGGGCGCGTCCGGCCATAAACCCCGTTGACTCTGCGCTGAGGGCGCTGTCTTCTCGCTCTTCGTCGCCCTGGACGCAGAGTCAACGTAAGGGGTTTACGTCCTGGCGAGGTGCTTCTGCTCGTAGAGGCGCGCCCACTCCTTGCGCGGCCGGATCGAGACGTCGACGTCAGTTGCCTTGGCGCGCAACGCTCCTACGGTTGCCTGGTCCTTCTGGGTCCGCGCGAACGGATCCCACCCGAAGAATCGGCAGGAGTTCTCCCAGGTGATCTTGTTGATGTCGGAGTCGTCGGCGCCCGCGCCGTTGAGTTCGGCGAGCACCTTCTCCGGGGCGTCGGGCCAGAAGCAGTCCGAGTGCGGGTAGTCGCATTCCCAGGCGATGATGTCGATGCCGATCTCGTGCCGCAGCTTCAGCGACGTCTTGTCGGTGACGTAGCAGGCCAGCGAGTGCTCGCGGAAGACGTCGCTGGGCAGCTTGTCGCCGAAGTCGCGGCGCAGCCACTTCTGGTTGGTGTAGTGCCGGTCGCTGCGGTCGAGGTAGAACGGGATCCACCCGATGCCACCCTCGGAGAACGCGAACTTCAGGTCCGGGTAGTTGCGCATCGCGGGCCCCCACAGCAGATCCTGCGCGCACATCGCCGACACCTGGGTGGCCAGGATGATCAGGTTGTCGATCGGCGCGTTGGGCGCCATGCTGATCGCGCCGAAACCGGTGCCGATGTGCAGGCACATCACCACGTTCTCCTCGGACAGCGTCCGGAACACCGGCCCCCAGTAGTCCTCGTCGTGATAGCTGGGCAGACCCTCGAGGTGCGGCAGTTCCGGCATGGTCACCGCATGGCAACCCTTGGCCGCGACCCGGCGGATCTCGGCGCACATGGCCTCGGGATTCCAGGTCGGCAGCACCGCGATCGGGATGAAGCGGTCCGGGTAGGAGCCCGCCCACTCGTCGATGTGCCAGTCGTTGTAGGCCGACACCATGACCAGCGTGACGTCTTCACGGTGCATGTTGAGGTGTCGCGCCGAGAACCCGGTGAAGGTGGGGAAGCACATCGAGGCCAGGATGCCGTTGCGGTTCATGTCGCGGACACGTTCGTGGACGTCGTAGACGCCGGGGCGCATCTCGGCGAAGCCCGCCGGGTCACGACCCCACTCCTCCGGTGGCCACGACACCACGGCATTGAGCCCGCTGACGCCCTGCGGCCGGCCCTGATACATCCACTGGTCGACGCCCTTGTCGTCGGTGACGACGATCGGCGCCTCGGACTTGTACTTCGCCGGCACGTGGTTGAGGAACATGTCCGGCGGCTCGACCACGTGGTCGTCGATGCTCACCAGGATCAGGTCGTCGACATTCATAGGCGCTCCTCGTCGGGACTCTCGCGTGGCCGGGGTCACACTTGACTGGTTCCAGTTGTACCCTGCTTAGGTGTGACCGTCTCCGCGCTATCGGCCAAGCGTTTAGCCGAACCGGCCAACATGTCCGGGCGCGTGATCGACCTGCGCCGCGGCGGCCGTGCGCTTGCCGGCAGCTACCTTTACCAGGGCGACGGGCTGATCACCGGCTGGCATTCGCACGACGTGCACCAGATCGAGTACGCGATCGGCGGCGTGGTGGAGGTGGAGACCGCATCCGGGCACTACCTGGTCCCGCCCCAACAAGCGGCGTGGTTGCCGCAGGGTCTGGAACACCAGGCCACGATGAATGCGAACGTCCGGACCGTCGCCGTGATGTTCGACAGCGCCCTGATCCCCGACGGCGGCAACCGCGCCCGGATCCTCGGCGTCTCACCGCTCATCCGGGAGATGATGATCTACGCGCTGCGGTGGCCGATCGACCGGCGCGGAGGCGCCGCCCAGGACGAGGCGGTGTCCGACGCGTTCTTCCAGACCCTGGGGAACCTGGTGATCGAGGCGCTCGACCACGAGGCGCCGCTGAGCCTGCCCAGCTCCGAGCACCCGATCGTGGCCGCCGCGTTGGCCCACACCAGAGAGCACCTGCAGTCGGTCACCGCCGAGGAGGTCAGCCGGGCGGTGTCGGTGTCCGAGCGCACGCTGCGGCGGCTGTTCGCCGAGGAGCTGGGTCTGTCGTGGCGGACCTACCTGCTGCACGCTCGCATGCTGCGGGCGATGGCGCTCCTGGCGGCCCCCGGACAGGCGGTGCAGGAGACGTCGACGGCGGTGGGTTTCGACAGCCTCAGCTCGTTCACGCGCGCCTTCGCCCAGTTCTGCGGTGAGACGCCGTCGGCGTATCGGCGCAGGGCGGCCACCTCCGCGGTGTGAGCCGTGGCGTCAGAACGGGAAACCCAGCTGCGCGGGGACATCGCTGACGAACGCCCTGTCGATGTCGCGCACCAGCTCGGAGTCGTTGGCGCGCAATCGATTTGCCGCGGCGAATGCTGTCGCCCGGTGGGCGCCGAGGTAGAGCGAACCGAGCACGTCGTGGCCGAGGACGATGTCGGGCGCCGCGTCCGTCGCTGTGCAGACACCGCGCCCGTCGCGGATCTGCAGCGCGAACCGGCCGCCGTTCCGACGGAAGGCGTCGTCGACCTCGAGGACAACCGACACATCGTGGGCATAGGTGCGGGCCTGCAGCGCGGCAGGGATGTCCATCAGCCGCAGCCAGAGCTCGTCGGTGGCGGCCGTGGTGCGCACCGTGCGGGCGTCGGTGAGCAGGTACGGCAACGGGTCGGCGGGGTGCGTGCCGGCCTCGATGCGCTCCATCAGATCCAGTCCGCACAACGCCCGCCACAGCGCGACGTGCGCCTCGGCAGTGGCCGCCGTCAGCTCCACCACCCGGACGTGTCTGGGCCCGGAGCCGTGCGTGCGGTACAGCACGTACCCGTCGGCGTGCAGGAAGCCGAACAGGGCGCTCCCGCCGGCGCGGTCCTCGTCGCGGTCGGCCAGCAGGTCGTCCCACAGTGCCCGCGGGCGGACCAGCCCTCCGGGGGTGGAGCGACGCCAGCGGTCATGGATCGCGGCGAACTCGTCGACTCGTTCGGCCGGCGTCACGATCCTGACGCCGCCGGGATCCGGTGCGTCAGAACGGAACAGCGCCACACGCCGATCGACGGACCACTCGTGCCGCACCGTCGCCGGCCCATAACCGAACCGCCCGTAGATGCCGCCCTCGCTGGCGGTCAGGGCCGCGATCGGAGTGGTGATCCGGTCGTGCAGGTCGGTGAACATCGACCGCAGCAGACCTCTCCTGCGATGCGTCGGCGCCACCGAGACCCAGGTGATACCCGCGACGGGCAGGACCGCCCCACCCGGCACCGTCAACTGCAGATCGAGGAACGAGGACTGGGCCACCACGTCCGGTCCGTCCGCGACCACGAGTGCCGCGCCGTCGTGGATCAGTGTCCGCCACGCCGACAACGCGGCCGGATCGGTGACATGACCGAAGTTGGTGGCGTCCAGGCGCAGCATGTGCGGCCAGTCGTCATCGGACACCGACCGCGGTGACAGCCCCGGAACACTCACACGGCGACGCTGCCACAGACTCGCCGCTCGCGCACCCGAATATCTCGCGGCGGCGGGCTCATATGCTGGCTGTGCCCAACGCCATCCGGAGCGGAGCACCAACCATGACCCAGCCCGACCGCGCCGCCGGTCTACCTGCCGCCGTCCGACACGCACACACCTTTCTCGACGGGCTCGACGAACGGCCGGTCGCGGCACGGGCCACCGCCGCGGAGGTCGTCGAGCGACTGGGCGGCCCGCTACCTGAACACGGCGCGGACCCGGAAGCGGTCATCGACGCCCTCGCGGCCGGTGCCGAACCCGGGCTGGTCGCCAGTGCCGGGCCCCGCCACTTCGGATTCGTCGTCGGCGGCGCCCTGCCCGCGGCACTCGCGGCTGACTGGCTGGTGTCGGCGTGGGATCAGTGCGCGGCCTTCCACGCCCTGTCGCCTGCCGGGTCCGCGATCGAGGACATCACCTCCCGGTGGGTGATCGATCTGCTCGGATTGCCCGCGACGGCCAGCGTCGGTTTCGTCACCGGCGGCCAGGGCGCCAACACCACATGTCTGGCTGCCGCACGTCACGCCGTATTCGCCGGCGCCGGATGGGATGTCGAGCGTGACGGGCTCATCGGCGCTCCCCCGCTGCGGGTGCTGTGCGGTGAACAGGCGCACGCCACCATCCACACCGCGCTGCGGTTGCTGGGCCTCGGATCCGACACCGCGGTCCGCATCCCGGTCGACGCGCAGGGCCGGATGGATCCCGACGCCCTGCGGGAGGCGCTGGGCGCAGGGGCCGGCCCCACGATCGTGTGCGCACAGGCCGGCAACGTGGCCACCGGAGCGTTCGACGCATTCGAACCGATCGCCGACGCCTGTGCGGCGCACGGTGCGTGGCTGCACGTCGACGGCGCCTTCGGCCTGTGGGCTGCCGCCGCACCCGGCACCCGGTACCTGACCCGCGGCGTCGAACGCGCCGACTCGTGGGCGGTCGACGCCCACAAGTGGCTCAACGTGCCCTACGACTGCGCGGCGGCGATCGTCGCGCACCCCGACGCCCACCGGGCCGCGATGAGCCTGGCGGGGCCCTACCTCGTCGCCGACCCCGGACAGCGCGACAACACCACCTACGTTCCCGAGAGTTCCCGGCGGGCACGGGCCGTTCCGGTGTATGCCGCGATCCGCTCGCTCGGCCGTACCGGAATCGCCGAGATGGTCGAACGCAACTGCGCGCAGGCACGCCGGATGGCCGACCGCCTCAGCGCGATCCCGGGTGCCACCGTCCTCAACGACGTGGTGCTCAACCAGGTGCTCATCGCGCTGGATGGCGGCGACGACGCCAACCGCGCCGCGGTCGCCGCCATCCAGCGCGACGGCACCTGCTGGCTCGGCGGCACGACATGGCAGGGCGCGCACGTTCTGCGGGTGAGCGTCTCGAACTGGGCGACCACCGACGAGGACATCGACCGCTCGGCAGCGGCGATCACCTCGGCGGTGGCCGCGGCGCGACGGTGCTAGACGCCGACGATGAGGTCGGTTGTGTAGAACTCCGCGGGCAATTGCGAATTCGGTTGCGGGCGTTCGATGGCGAGCCAGGAACCGGTGGCGACGGACATGAGCGGACTCGACAGGGTGATCGCGCCGGTGCCGACGCCGTCGGTGTGTACGGCGCCCACCGCGGTGCCGGGAGCGCCGGCGCGGTACCCCGCTGACGACTCCATCGGCATCTGGATCAAGCGCACCTCGTAGTACGAGTCGGGCTTCGCCAGTGCGAGTTGCAGGTCGGTGCTGACCTGGCCCGAACCGACGGTGCGCACGGTCGCGGTGGCCCGGGCGTTGCCCGCGGAGTCGTAGTACTGGCGGACGCTGTAGTCACATCGCCGCAGGGTGCTGCTGAACGGGAGGAACGTGCCCCCGGACTCTGCCGCGGCGACCGGCGCGGACGCGATGCCGCCAGGTGCTGACCGACGTGGCCCCCACCCAAGCACGGCACCTGCCGGAACGGACGCGTGAGCGCCGAATATCCTCACAGGGAGCGACACCGTCTTCACAAAGGAGTGGACAGCACGATGGCGAACCAACAGCAAACAGACAAGCTGGCGGCGGGCAAGGGCTTCATCGCCGCGCTCGACCAGAGCGGCGGCTCGACGCCGAAGGCATTGCGCCTCTACGGCATCGAGGAGAACGAATACTCGTCCGAGACGGAGATGTTCGATCTGATCCACCGGATGCGGTCGCGCATCATCACCTCGCCGGTGTTCACCGGCGACCGGGTGCTCGGCGCGATCCTGTTCGAGCAGACCATGGACCGCCAGATCGAGGGCAAACCGACGGCGGCGTACCTCTGGGAGGACAAGGGCATCGTGCCGTTCCTCAAGATCGACAAGGGGCTCGCCGACGTATCCGACGACGTCCAGCTGATGAAGCCGATGCCCCAACTCGACGAACTGCTCGAGCGCGCCGTCGCCAACGGCGTCTTCGGCACCAAGGAGCGTTCGGTGATCGGCGGCGACAACGCCACCGGCATCGCCGCGGTGGTGGCCCAGCAGTTCGAGGTGGCCCAGCAGGTGCTGTCCCACGGACTCGTGCCGATCATCGAGCCCGAAGTGACCATCTCGATCGACGACAAGGCGCAGGCCGAGGACATCCTGCGCGACGAGATCGCCAAGAACCTCGAGGCCATCCCGAGCGGCCAGCAGGTGATGCTCAAGCTCACGTTGCCCGAGACGGCCAACCACTACCGGTCGCTGGTCGACCACGACAAGGTGCTTCGGGTGGTGGCGCTGTCCGGTGGCTACTCCCGCGAAGAGGCCAACGAGAAGCTGGCGCAGAACACCGGCGTCATCGCCAGCTTCAGCCGGGCGCTCACCGAGGGGCTTTCGGCGCAGCAGTCCGACGAGGAGTTCAACGCCGCGCTCGACGCCGCGATTCAGGGCATCTACGACGCCTCCGTCAGCGGGTAGCCGGTCGGTGACGGCCGCCAGCGGTGCGTCGGGTTGCCAGTCGGCCCGGCGCACTGCAGGATCGCCGGGCTATGGACACCAACTCGGCTTTCGAACTGTCCGGCGTCGACGCGATCGGGCAGGCGCAGCTCGTCGCCTCGGGTGAACTGACCGCGACCGAACTGCTCGACGCCGCACTGACCCGGCTGGACGCGGCCCGCGGACTCAACGCGGTCATCCACGAACTGTTCGACCGGGGCCGGCAACAGGCCGCTGCCCTCGACGCCTCCGGACAGCCGCGTGGCGGCGGCGCCGGTCCGCTGGCAGGTGTGCCGTTCCTCCTCAAGGACCTCGGCGCATCGGTGGGCGGTGCTCCCGAGTCCATGGGGTCGTGCGCACTGCGTACCCGGATCGCCCCGCAGAACGCCTGGATCGTCGACCGGTACCTGTCGACGGGGCTGACGGTGTTCGGCAAGACCAACACCCCGGAGTGGGGTAACCACTGCACCACCGAACCGTCACTGTTCGGCCCGACGGTCAATCCGTGGTCACCCGATGTGACGCCGGGCGGGTCGAGCGGAGGGTCGGCCGCCGCCGTCGCCGCGGGTGTGGTCCCCGCCGCCTCCGGCGGTGACGGCACCGGATCCATCCGGGTGCCCGCCTCCTGCTGCGGTCTGGTCGGCCTCAAACCGCGGCGCGCCCGCACCTCGTTCGCTCCGGCCGGACACCTGCTCGAGGGGCTGGCCGTAGAGCACGCTCTGACCCGCACCGTCCGCGACAGCGCGGCACTTCTCGATGCGGTGACCGGCTCCGACCCCGGTGATCCGTACAACGCGGCGCCGCCGCCGATGCCCTTCCTGCAGGCGATCACCCGGCAACCGTCTGCGCAACGCATCGCGATCGCCACCGGTTCGCCGTTTCCAGGCCCCGCCACCGATCCCGAGATCGTCGCCGCCGTGGAGGCGACCGGACGCCTGCTCGCCGGTCTCGGCCACCGCGTCGAGCCCGGTGCCCCCCGGTTCGACCCCGATGCCGTCGCCGACGCGATCGTCGTCCTGCACAACGTCAGCAACGCCGGGCTGCACGCGCTGGCCGCCGCGCACCTCGGCCGACCGCCTGCCGAGGACGAGTTCGAGGCCAGCACCTGGGTGATGGTGCGCGAGGGGTTCACCACGACCGGCGTGCAATACGCCGCGGCGATCGAGGCGGTGCACGCCGAGACCCGATGGTTCGTCGCGGGGATGGCCGGCCACGACGTCCTGCTGGCGCCGACCCTGCTGACTCCCCCACCCCCGTACGGGGTGCTCGATCAGCCGCGCGGCACCACCCGCGCGTTCTTCGACGTCGAGTTCGCGACGACCGGGTGGACCGCACTGGCCAACGTCACCGGCTGGGCGGCGATCTCTCTTCCCCTCGGCACCACCTCGGCCGGCCTGCCGATCGGGGTCCAGCTGATGGCGCCGCAGGAGACGGTCTTGCTGCAACTGGCCGCGCAGCTGGAAGCGGCCGCACCCTGGGCGAGACGCCGTCCCGCAGGGTGGATGCACCCCGCCGGGGGGTGATCGAGACCCCGTCCAGCGCCTGTCGGTGACGTGCGACACTGCTGGGCATGACACCGTCGATCGCCCGCCCGAAACTGGAAGGCAAGATCGCCGTCACCGAGGACCGGCGGATCGGCTTCGCCGAATTCGGTGACCCGCAGGGGCGTGCGGTGTTCTGGCTGCACGGCACCCCCGGCGCGCGCCGGCAGATTCCGGCGGAGGCGCGGACGTTCGCCGAAGAGCAGCAGATCCGGCTCATCGGTATCGACCGGCCGGGTATCGGCTCCTCCACCCCGCACCAGTACGCCAACGTCCTGGCGTTCGCCGACGATCTGCGCGTCATCGCCGACACCCTGGGCATCGGCCGGATGGCGGTGGTCGGGCTGTCCGGTGGCGGGCCGTACGCCCTGGCCTGCGCGGCGGCCATGCCCGCGCGCGTAGTGGGCGCCGGTGTCCTCGGCGGCGTCGCACCCACCACCGGGCCGGACGCCATCGCGGGCGGGCTGATGAAGCTCGGCTCTCAGGTCGCCCCGTTCCTCGAGGTCGCCGGAGTCCCGATCCGGCTCGCCGCGGGCACCCTCATCCGGTTGGTGCGGCCGGTCGCCTCACCCGCGCTGGAGATCTACGCACAGCTGTCCCCCGAGGCCGACCGCCGGGTGCTGGCCCGCCCGGAGTTCAAGGCGATGTTCCTCGACGATCTGCTCAACGGCAGCCGCAGACAACTGGCCGCACCGTTCGCCGACGTCGTGGTCTTCGCGCGGGACTGGGGCTTCCGGCTCGAAGAGGTCAAGGTGACGGTGCGCTGGTGGCACGGCGACTGCGACCACATCATCCCGTTCGCCCACGGCCGGCACTGTGTGGCCCGGCTCCCCGATGCCCACCTCTACCACCTGCCGGGCGAGAGCCATCTCGGCGGACTCGGTCAGGCGCAGTCGATCCTGTCGTCGATGCTCGAACTGTGGGAGCGCGCCGACCGCACCTGATCAGCTGTCGAGCAGTGCGCCTCGCAGCAGATGCATGGCGATCGTGGTGGAGCGCTCACGCACGGCGGAGCGGTCACCGGGAAGCCGGTTGGTGCGGGTCAGCGTCGCACCGTCGGATCGGCGGACACAGAAGCACACCGTGCCAACGGGTTTGGTCTCCGTGCCGCCTCCGGGTCCGGCGATTCCGGTGATGGCGACGGCGACGTCGGCACCGAAGTTGCGCAGCGCGCCGTCGGCCATCGCCTCGGCGACCGGTTCGGATACCGCGCCGTGGGTGGCGATCAGGTCCGCGGGAACCCCGAGTAGCTCCACCTTGGCGGCGTCGGCGTAGCAGACCGCCCCGCCGGCCATGTACGCCGACGATCCGGCGAGATCGGTCAGCCGCGCGGAAAGCATTCCGCCGGTACATGATTCGGCGGTGGCGATGGTATGGCCGGCGAGCAGCGCCGCCACTTGATCGTCGACGAGTGAACCGTCTTCGGAGAAGATCGCCGAACCGTGCCGGTCGCGCAGCAGCGCGACGAGATCCTGGTACACCCCGGCGGCGTCGGGTTCATATCGCGTGACGATCTCGAGTTCACCGCGGCGCAGGCAGGTGGTGATCTCGAGGCGGTCGAACCCCGCGACGTCTCGTTCCGCGTCGCGCAGCGTCTCGGCCAGCCCCGACTCGGGCAGCCCGAACATCCGCACCATGCCCTGCCGGTACTCGGTGCGTCCTGCGATGGCCTGCCGGACGGCGTCGGTCTCCACGGCGGTCCACCACATCGGCTGCAGCTCGCGCGGCGGTCCCGGCAGGACGAGCACGGTGGGCGAGCCCGGCACGACCACCCCGGGTGCGGTGCCGACCGGTTCGAGCACCGTCGCCCCCTCGGGCACCATGGCCTGTTTCCGGTTGGCCGCTCGCAGCGACTCGAAGTCGATATCCGTGCGGCGTCCGGTCAGCCGGCGCAGGATCTCGGCGATCCGCTCCTCGAGACCGCTGTCGAGAACCAGGTCGCGTCCGCAGAATCGGGCGACGGTGGCGACGGTCAGATCGTCGGCGGTCGGTCCGAGCCCGCCGCTGGTCACGATGAGGTCGACGCCCTCGGCGGCGAGGAAGCGAAGTTGCGCCTCGATGTCGGCGGGGCGGTCACCGCAGATCGTGATGTGGGCCAGCTCGACTCCGAGTTCGAGGAGCCGGTCGGCGACCCAGGGGCCGTTGAGATCCTGGATCCGGCCGGTCAGCACCTCGGTGCCGGTGACGACGATTCCTGCGCGTGCACTCACGGCGTCCAACCTACGCGGTCCGTCCCGCGGCGTTGACCTCAAGTATGGTTGAGGTCGGACACTGGCGCCATGACCGACACACTCACCCGGCTGCGGCCGGATCTGTTCCAGACCCGTACTGACTCACCGTTTCCCGGCCTCACCACGCGCGCCTATCTGTGGACCGGCGGGCCGAACGGCAACGTGCTGTTCTACAGCACCGCGTCGGACGCCGAATTCGACGCGATCGCCGAACTCGGCGGCGTCGCCGACCAGTACCTGTCGCATCTCGACGAGGCGGGACCGATGCTGGGCCAGATCGCCCGTCGGTTCCGGTCCCGTCTCCATGCGCCGGCGGCCGAATCGGCTGAGATCGCGCGCCACGCCGCGATCGACGTCCCGCTGTCTGCGCGCGGCGTCGACGCCAACGGCGTCGACGTGATCCCCACCCCCGGTCACTCACCGGGGAGTTGCTGCTTTCTCGTGCATGGCGCCGGCGGCGTCACCTACCTGTTCACCGGTGACACGGTCTTCCCAACTGAACGGGGAACGTGGTCGACCTTCCTGCCGCCCGGCCGCGGCGACGCCGATGCGTTGCGGTCGAGCCTCGCGGTACTCACCACCCTCGAACCCGACGTGGTGATCGCCAGTGCGTTCGGCGGCCCGGCGGCCGTGCATGCCGTCGACGCCGAGTCGTGGTCGCGGATCCTCGCCGAAGCGATGGCGAGCGTGCCGTCCGTCGACGTGTCAGCCCGCGGCTGACGGTCGGCGATATCCGGCGGGGTCGGCGAGGAGCGGGCCGAAGGCCAGTTCGGCGGCGCCGATCATCAACGTCTCGGATCCGAGACTGGCTGCCACGATGCGCACCGCGGCCCGTGGTGCGGCCATGCTGTGGCGTGCGACTGCGGCGTGCAGTGCTTCGGCGGCCCGCTCGGGGAATGCCCGCAGGAAGCCACCGAGCACGATGAGCCGGGGATTCATCACGTTGATCGCGCCGCCGAGCGCGATACCGAGGTACCGAGCGTGGCGGTCCAGTGAATCGGGTGTGATCGATTGTGTCACTTCCGTTTCCAGGCAGCCGATCGCCCCGCAGTGGCATGGCTTGTCCCCGCCGACATACGTGTGGCCGAGTTCGCCGGCATATCCCTCGGCGCCTTCGAGAAGCTCACCGCCGACCACGAACCCGGCACCGATGCCACTGGCGCCACCATTGACGTAGACCATGTGGCCTGCTTGCGGGTGCCCGCCGAAGAGGTGTTCGGCGACCGCGCCGACGTTCGCGTCGTTCGCCGCGTACACCGGCATTCCTGTTGCCACGGAGAGCATCTCGCCGACCGGCTCGTCGTGCCATCCCAGGTGAGGCGCGAGCTGCACGGTCGAACCGGGCGCATGCACCAGCCCGGGAACCGCCAGGCCGATCGAGGTCAGCAGACACCCGGTGGGCACGGTGTCGCGCAGCTGCCCGATCGCGGCGGCCGCGATGCGCACCATGTCCGCCGCGCTCGGAATGGTCGTCGTCGGTATCCGGGCCACCTCCACCACGGCTCCGCCCAGCGCCACCAAAGCAACTGTGATCGCGTCGATTTCGGGATTCACCGCGACGGCGAGCACCCGCCGGCACGTGCGCACCACCGGGCTGGGGCGGCCCACGCCGACCGCGGGTCCGCTGCCGGTCGGCTGGTTCTCCTCGACGAGTCCCGCTTCGGCGAGTTCGGCGACCAGATCCTTCACGGTGGACCGCGACAGACCGGTGCGCCGGGTCAACTCTGCACGAGTGGCCGCGCGGTCGCGGTGGACGAGCGTCAGCACGGCGGACAGATTGCGCCGACGGATGTCATCGCTGCTGGTCCCGATCTTCATCAAAACTCCCCTCTTGACAGTGACTCGCGCCACATCTTATGTTCGGCGGCAGAACAAATCCAGCCTGGGAGGCCGCGTGTCCGTGCTCGAGTCCCTCACCCGTTCCGACCTCATCCCCGATCGGTCCGACAAGTTCTCCTTCGGGCTGTGGACGGTGGGCTGGACCGCCAGCGATCCGTTCGGCGTGGCCACCCGTCCCCGCCTCGACGTGGTCGAGGCGGTCGAGCGGTTGTCCGCCCTCGGCGCATACGGCCTGACTTTCCATGATGACGACCTGTTCGCGTTCGGCTCGCCGGACGATCAGCGGCGGCGTGAGATCGGCCGGCTGGCCGCGGCATTGGAGTCCACCGGCATGGTGGTGCCGATGGTGACCACGAACCTGTTCAGTCATCCGGTGTTCAAGGACGGGGCTTTCACCAGCAATGACCGTGGCGTACGCCGGTTCGCACTTCGCAAGGTGCTGCGCAACATCGATCTCGCCGCCGAACTGGGCGCGCAGACATTCGTGCTGTGGGGCGGGCGGGAAGGCAGTGAGTACGACAGCGCCAAGGACGTCCGCGCGGCGCTGGCACGCTACCGCGAGGCGCTGGACCTGCTGTGCGACTACGTGGGCGACCAGGGCCTTTCGCTGAGATTCGCGATCGAGCCGAAACCCAACGAACCCCGCGGTGACATCCTGCTGCCGACCGTCGGCCACGCACTGGCATTCATCGAGACCCTGGCGCGCCCGGAGCTGGTCGGCGTCAACCCCGAAACCGGACACGAGCAGATGGCCGGGCTCAACTTCCTGCACGGCATCAGCCAGGCGATGGACCGCGGCAAGCTGTTTCACATCGACCTCAACGGTCAGCGCGGCATCAAGTTCGACCAGGATCTGGTGTTCGGGCACGGCGACCTGATCAACGCCTTCTCATTGGTCGACCTGCTGGAGAACGGCGGCGACGACAACGGCCCCGGTTACACCGGCCCGCGGCATTTCGACTACAAGCCGAGCCGGACCGAGGACAGCGCCGGGGTGTGGGCGTCCGCGGCGGCGAACATGCGGATGTATCTGCTGCTCAAGCAGCGTGCCGCGGCGTTCCGGGCCGACCCGGAGGTTGCCCAGGCCCTCGAAGACGCCAGGGTCGACGAGTTGCGTCAGCCCACCCTCGACCGGGGTGAGGGTTACCGCGGCCTGCTCGCCGACCGGTCCTCCTTCGAAGGCTTCGACACCGAATCCTATTTCGATGGAAAGGGATTCGGCTTCGTCCAGCTAAACCAGCTTGCGGTTGAGCATCTGATGGGTGCCCGCTGATCATGGCTCTCGCAGACCCTGGACGTGACGCGCATCACGCTATATGTTGTGCGAAACAACAAACGCCGCCCCCGAATCCGAACACTGAGAGGCAATGTCCATGACCAAACTGAGCGCCCTGATGCTCGCCGTGATCGCCGGCGCGGGCCTGACCCTGAGCGCCTGCAGCAGTGGGGACGGTGGCGGCGGCGAGCAGAGCCAGGCCGGCAAGATCGGGGTGATCCTGCCCGACACCAAGTCCTCGGTCCGCTGGGAGACCAAGGACCGCCCCGCGCTGGAGAGCGCGTTCACGCAGGCCGGGGTGCCCTACACCATCCAGAACGCCGAGGGTTCCGCCGACACCATGGCCACCATCGCCGACAGCATGATCGCCGACGGAGTGGCGGTACTGGCGATCGTCAACCTCGACTCCGACAGCGGAGCCTCGATCCAGCAGAAGGCGGCCGCCCAGGGCGTCAAGACGATCGACTACGACCGGCTGACCCTCGGCGGTTCGGCCGACGCCTACATCTCGTTCGACAACACCAAGGTCGGCGAGCTGCAGGGCCAGGGGCTGGCCGACTGCCTCGGTGGTCGGCCGTCTAATGTGTTGTCTCTCAACGGTTCTCCTACTGATAACAACGCAACCCTGTTCTCCACCGGTGCACATTCGGTGATCGACCGGACGCCGAACATCCGGGTCGTCGGCGAGCAGGCGGTGCCGGACTGGGACACTGACAAGGCCGTCACCATCTTCGAGCAGATGTACACCGCGGCCGACGGCAGGGTCGACGGCGTCTACGCCGCCAACGACGGCCTGGCCGGTTCGGTGATCTCGATCCTCGAGAAGAATCAGCGCGCGGGTCAGGTTCCGGTCACCGGACAGGACGCCACAGTGGAAGGCCTGCAGAACATCCTGGCCGGAACGCAGTGCATGACGGTGTACAAATCCGCAGCCGAAGAGGCAGGCGCGCTCGCCGAGGCCGCCATAGCGCTGGCGACTGGCCAACCGGTGAACACCACCGCCACCTCACGTGACGACACCGGCAACCGAGACGTGCCGTCGGTGTTGCTGACCCCGAAGGCGATCACCAGGGACAACCTCAACGTGGTGTTCGACGACGACGGACAATCCCCCCAAGAGGTGTGCGCGGGGCAGTTCGCGGCCATGTGCACAGCCGCCGGGATCAGCTGAATGACGGGTCCGATCCTCGAACTGCGCGGGGTCAACAAGAGTTTCGGTGTGGTGCACGTGCTGCACGAGGTGCACTTCGCGGTGTATCCGGGTGAGGTGACGGCGCTGGTCGGTGACAACGGCGCCGGGAAGTCCACCCTGGTCAAGGCCGTGGCGGGAATCCATCCGATCGATTCCGGGACCTACCTTTTCGACGGTGAGACCGTCACCGTGCACGGCCCCAACGACGCCGCGGGCCTCGGCGTGGAGGTCGTGTACCAGGACCTGGCGCTGTGCGACAACCTCGACATCGTGTCGAACATGTTCCTCGGCCGGGAGGTCATCCGCCGCGGCGTGCTCGACGAAGCGGCGATGGAGACGATGGCCCGCGACGCCCTCGCCTCGCTGTCGGTGCGCACCGTGAAATCGGTGCGTCAGCCGGTGTCGAGTCTGTCTGGCGGACAACGGCAGACGGTCGCCATCGCGAAATCGGTGCTGTGGAAGTCGAAGGTGGTGCTCCTCGACGAACCGACCGCCGCACTCGGTGTGGCGCAGACCCGCCAGGTACTCGACCTGGTGCGCCGGTTGGCCGACCAGGGTGTTGGCGTCGTCCTGATCTCCCACAACCTGGCCGACGTGTTCGAGGTCGCCGACCGGATCTGCGCGCTCTACCTCGGCCGGGTCGCCGCTGAGGTGAAGACCTCCGAGGTGACGCGCAGCCAGGTCGTGGAGCTCATCACCGCGGGCCGGTCCGGCAGCCTGGGCCTGGCGCCGGCCGAGGCCGCCCAATCGATGTGAAGGGGCCACCGCTGTGAAAGGACGGGCTATGACCACGCTGAACCGGCAACTCGCCGACGCCGACTTCGCCGCGGACCTTCGCTCCGAGCAGACTTTCGGAGCCGCCGTACGCGGATACCTCCAGCGGGTTCGCGGCGGGGACATGGGCTCACTACCCGCCGTCCTGGGCCTGATCGTGCTGTTCGTGGTGTTCGCCGCGGCCAACGAGCGGTTCCTGTCCGCGCTCAACCTCGCCAACCTGGTCACCCAGGCCGGATCCATCTGCGTGCTCGCGATGGGTCTGGTGTTCGTGCTGCTTCTCGGGGACATCGACCTGTCCGCTGGTGTCGCGGGTGGTGTCTCGGCCTGCGCGATGGCGTTGACGATCGTGAACGCCGGCTGGCCATGGTGGGCCGCGATGCTCGCCGGTGTGCTGTGCGGCGCCCTCATCGGCCTGGCGATCGGGGCGCTGCGAGCCCGACTGGGGATACCGTCGTTCGTCGTCACGCTGGCGTTCTTCCTCGGTCTGCAGGGCGTCACGCTCAAGCTCATCGGCGAGGGCGGGTCGGTGCGGGTGGACGATCCGGTGATCCGTGGCCTGACCATCCAGAATCTGCCGGTGACCGCGGGGTGGATCTGCGCCCTGGCGGTGGTGGTGGGTTTCGCGGCGCTGGAGCTCTACCGGCACCGCGCCAAGGTGGCCGCCGGATTGCATCACGCCCCCTTCGGTGTGGTGGCGGCGCGCATCGCCGGAGTCGCCGTCGTGACGCTGGGCGTCACCTTCGTGCTCAGCCTCAACCGCAGCGTCAATCCGAACGTCGAAATCCACGGTGTCCCTTACGTTTTGCCGATCGTCGGTGTGCTGCTTGTCGCGCTCACGTTCGTCCTGGGCCGCACCTCCTACGGCCGGCACATCTACGCGGTCGGCGGCAATCCCGAGGCGGCCCGCCGCGCCGGCATCAACGTCGACCGCATCAGGATGTCGGTGTTCGTCGTCGGCTCCTCGCTGGCCGCGCTGAGCGGCATCCTCGCCGCCTCCTACGCCGGCAAGGTGTCGGCGTCCTCCGGCGCGGGCAACACACTGCTGTATGCCGTCGGCGCGGCCGTCATCGGCGGCACCAGCCTGTTCGGCGGCAAGGGCCGCGCCATCGACGCGGTTGTCGGCGGGGTGGTGATCGCCACGATCGCCAACGGGCTCGGCCTGCTCAATCAGTCGTCCTACATCAACTTCCTGGTGACCGGCGGCGTACTGCTGCTGGCGGCGAGCGTGGACGCGATCTCGCGGCGGCGCCGCTCGGCGACGGGGCTGAGCTGAGTGCGCAACCAGCAGAACATGCGACGGCACAACCTGTGCACGCTGGTGCGGCACCTGCATCTGGCGGGTGCGCTCTCGCGGTCGTCGCTGACCACGTCGATGGGGCTGAACCGCAGCACGATCGCGGACCTGGTGGGTGAGGTCGAACTGCTCGGGCTGGCCCGCCAACAACTTCCCGAACCGCGGGGACACAGCGCGGCCGGCCGCCCGTCGGTGGGCGTCACCACCACCGACCACGCCTACGTGCTGGCCGTCGACGTCCGGGTGTCGGGGCTGACGGTCGCGCGGGTCGGTCTGGGCGGGGTGGTGCTCTCGACTGCCGTCCGGCCCTCACCGTCCGGACATGACCCGCAGGACACCGTCGATGCCATCGCCGCGCTGGCCCGGGCCGTGGTGCGAGATGCGCCCGAGGACTCCGCGCTGGTGGGTGTCGGAGTGAGCGTTCCCGGCATCGTCGCGCGCGACGGCGGCATCATCCGGCTGGCGCCCAATCTCGAATGGCACGATCTGCCGTTGGCCCAGATGCTCGCCGACGCGCTCGGCATGGCGACGCCGCCGGTGCTGGGCAACGAAGCCGACCACGGTGCGCTCGCCGAACTGCTCCGCGGGGCGGGCCGCAGGGTCAGCGACCTGGTGTACCTGTCGGGCGAAGTCGGGGTCGGCGCCGGCCTCATCGCCGGCGGGCGGCCCATCACCGGGACGGCCGGATTCGCCGGCGAGATCGGCCATCTGCCGTTCGGCGACGGCGCCCGGCCGTGTCACTGCGGCGCGGCGGGCTGCTGGGAGACCGAGATCGGCGCGGCTGCCATCGCCGAGGCGGTCGGTTGCCCACCGGAACGACTCGGCGACCTGGGGAGCCATCTACAGCGACTCGATTCCGCACCGGCGGAGCTGGCGTCGGTCGGTCGTCAGCTGGGCCGCGGCCTGGCCGGCCTGGTGAACCTGCTCAATCCGCAGCTCATCGTGCTGGGCGGCTATCTGGGGCCGCTGTACCGATGGGTCGAGGCCGACGTGCGGGCCGAGATGGCGGCCCGGTCACTCCGGATCCCGGAGATGACGCCGCGCATCGCGATGCCCGGGCTGGCGGACCGGTCGGTGCTCATCGGTGCTTCTGAGATCGCCTTCCGGGCACTGCTCGACGATCCGGTCGGCTGCCTGTCGGCGGCGCCGCGCACCGCTGACCTGTTCGCCCCGCGGCCGTCGGTCAGCGCTTGAGCCAGTTGTTGACGGTCGGCAATTCGCGCGTGTAGGTCATCATCACGTCGTCCTGCATCAGGGTGGCGCCGCTGATCGCGTCGGTGCCCCGCCAGATCACCCGCACCCGCGTGTCGCCCCGCAGGTAGAGGTCTACACGGCCGAGGTCGTTACGCCGCCATCCGGCCTGCTCGGCGAGCTGCTGCAGCTCGCGGCGCTCATCGACTGAGGTCATGGCTCGCTCCCTATCTCGCTGGCTGACATGCCCGTGCGACCCGACGAGCCTACGGGTCCGGGGCGACCGGCCTCCGCGCAGACCGGGACCCGGCGTCACATCTTGTGCGGGACGTCGTTGACGAGGCCGCCGTCCATGACGAATTCCGCCCCGGTGGCGTACCTCGACTCGTCGCTGGCGAGGAACACCACGAAGGTGGCCACCTCGTCGGACTGGCCCGGCCTACCCAGCGGGATGGTCAGCATGTTGTCGGGGAAGTGTTTTGTCATTGGGGTGCGGATGAACCCCGGATGGATCGAGTTGACGCGGATCTGGTGTGGTCCGAGTTCCAGTGCGGCCGATTTCGTCAGACCGCGCACCGCCCACTTCGACGCCACGTACGGGTGCACCATCACGGCTCCGCGCAGGCCCTCGATCGACGAGACGTTGATGATGGAACCGCCGCCCGCGGCCTTCATCGTCTCGACGCTCGCCTGCATACCCAGGAAGGTGCCGGTGAGGTTGACGTCGATGACCTTCTGCCATTTGGCCATGTCGAATTTGCCGATCTGGCCGAGCGCGACGATGCCGGCGTTGTTCACCAGGACGTTGAGGGTGCCGAACTCGTTGACCGCGGTGGCCACGGCCGCATCCCACTGATCGGCTTCGGTGACGTCGAGGTGCACGTAGCGGGCCGCGTCACCGAGTTCGTCGGCGAGCGCCTTGCCCTCGTCGTCGAGGATGTCGCCGACCACCACCTTGGCGCCCTCGGCGACGAGTGCGCGGGCGTGTTCGGCGCCCATGCCCCGGGCCCCACCGCTGATCAGTGCAACTTTTCCGTCTACCCGTCCCATGACGGGCCAGGCTACCTTAGGCTGTCGCGAACTAGAACCTGTTCCAGTTTCACCTCGGTGCGGAGGAGTTGTGATGGTGATTCGCGTGGCCCACGTCGGGACCGGGAACGTCGGCCGGCTGGCACTCGCGGCGCTGTTGGGTAACCCGGCGTACGAACTGACCGCCGTCGGCGTCTCGTCGGAGGCGAAGATCGGCAAGGACGCCGGCGAACTGGCCGGGCTCGATGTGACGACCGGGATCACGGCCACCAAGGGTCTCGACGCGGTGTTGGCGACACAGCCGGACTGCGTCGTGTACTGCGCGATGGGCGACACCCGGCTGCCCGAGGCAATGGCCGACTGCCGGCGCATCCTCGAGGCCGGCGTCAATGTGGTCGGCTCGTCGCCGGGCGTGCTGCAGTATCCGTGGGGCGTGATCCCCGACAAGTACATCGACCGGGTCGAGGACGCCGCGCGCCGGGGTGGTGCCAGCATCTTCGTCAACGGGGTCGATCCGGGTTTCGCCAACGACCTCATCCCGTTCGCGTTCGCCAGCACGTGCAGCAGCATCGAGCAGGTGCGGTGCATGGAGATCGCCGACTATGCGACGTACGACGGTGCCGAGGTCATGTTCGACGTGATGGGTTTCGGCAACCAGATCGGTGATCTGCCGATCCTGTTCCAGCCCGGCGTGCTGAGCATCGCCTGGGGCACCGCAATCCGCCAGCTCGCGGCCGGACTGGGCGTCGAGGTGAGCGAGATCAGGGATTCGGTGGAACAGGAGCCCGCCCCGGAGGATTTCGACGTGGCGGTCGGGCGGATCGCCAAGGGCACGGTGGCGGCGGTGCGGTTCCTGATCGAGGGCTTCATCGATCGCGGAGACGCCCGACCTGCGATTGTGATCGAGCATGTGACGCGTCTGCGAGACGATCTGCGACCCGATTGGGCGCGGCCCGCGCAGCCGGGCGGGTCCTACCGGGTGGAGATCATCGGGGAGCCGTCGTACACGGTGGACATCTGCCCCACCAGCCGCAAGGGCGATCACAATCACGCGGCGATCGTCGCCGCCGCCGGACGCATCGTGAATGCGATTCCGGCGGTGGTGGCCGCGCCGCCGGGGATCCGGACTCCGTTGGATCTGCCGCTGGTCACCGGAAGCGGCCTGTTCGCGACCCGCGGCTGACACCGCGGCCGGATCACTCCGCCGGGGCGGTCTCCGACGGCGCCGTCCGGCCCGCGACGCGGGTCCACTGCAGCAGAACGCGGGTGCCGGTCCGGGTGCGGTCTATCGACGCGCTGTCGGAGAGCGCTTCCATCAGGGGGATGCCACGGCCCCGCGCCTTGCTCGGCGCGACGGTGGTCCGGTCACGCCAGGTCCCCTGGTCGGCGATCGTGACCGTGAGGACACCCGCGTGCGGGTCGAACTGGGCTTCGACGTCCATGGTTCCGGGTCGGTCGGCATTCGCGTAGGCGAACTCCGCCGCATTGGCCAGGGCTTCGTTGGTAGCGAGGATCAGATCGCTGTTGCGGACGGGATCGAGCGCGAAATGCGCGTCCAGCCAGTGCCCGAACTCCTCGCGGACCTGCGAGGCGGCCTCCCCGTCGGCGGCGATACCGAAGCGCGTGAAGCACTCGGCGTTGGAAACGTTTGCCGCAGAGACGGAATCGATCATGGCTGGACGTGAATACCCGTTAACCTCTCAGCTAAGCAGTCAGTGCTGTGAGCGCCTCGTCGACCGACGCGTAAAGCGGAATGATGTCCGCGATTCCCAAAAGCTTCAAGGGGCGGCTGGTAGCGGGACCTTCGGCCACGACGCAGAACTTCACGCCGGACGAAATCTCGTCGTGGATGGCGACCAGAATGCCCATGCCCGCCGATGCGAGGAATTCCACGGCAGAGAAGTCCACAACCAGTCCGGCCGGCTCCTGTGCCAGACCCGCTCGGATGCCCTGCTCCAGCTGCGGTGCCGTGAGCATGTCGACGACGCCGGACACCGAGACCACGACGGTGCGATCAACCCAGCGTTCGTTGATCGCGCAGTTCGTCGATTCCGCGGCGGAGGTCGCCCCTGCTGCGGCTTCGCGCTGTTCCTCCAATGGTCCACCTCCCGCGTGAGTCGCATCCTTAGCGGAGCGCGCACGCAATTCATGCTCGCCAGGCTGCGGACTGAACCTGTTAAGACACCAGCGACACCGGGGGTGACCCGGCGCCGGGAGCGCCCGCTTGAGGCGGGTGCAACCGGAATCAGATTAAACCAGGTCCGGATCGATGCTTACTCGGCGGTCAGGACCGGCAGCGGGAGGCGCCACACCGGGGGAACGCGTTCTCAGACCGCGCGGCCCCGTCGGCCGCCCATGACCGCCGCGCCCACCGCGACGAGGGCGCCCACGGCCGCGACCGGGATGGCCCAGGATCGGCGGCTGCCCACCGCCGATTCGCACAGCGCGACGTAGTCGGTGTGCGGAACGATCTGGTTGAGGACCGGAACGTTTGCGACCCCCTGGTTGTTGGCGGCCTGTGCCCCGGACATGTCCGACACCAGCGCATTGCCGCAGCCGACGCTCTTGCCGTCATCGCCGGACACCGACACCGGAACCAGCAAGCCTGCGATCCCCGCTACGAGGAGGATCGCGCCCACCACCATGGCCAACCGTTGCGCCGTCACGGCACTCCCCTCGTCTGGTTCATTGAGCCAGGCGGAGGTCTACCCCTGCGGCCGACCGTCTAAACCGCCACCAAATACATTGCCGGACAGTGTGTTCCGAATCATGCCCGTCGGCGCAGGCGGGCGATCTGCAGAATCGGCCAGTCCCGCGCGGCCGCGGTGGCGGCCAGCCGGGGGCGCGGATTGACCGGCCTGGGGAACCCCACGAGATCCATCAGTGCGACGTCCTCGTCGCCGTCGGCGTAGAACCAACTCTCGCCGAGAGGGATCCCGTTGGCGCCGCAGAACCGTTCGACCGCGGCGGCCTTCTGCGGCCCCCAGATCACCGGCCTGACGATGTCGCCGGTCAGCAGCCCGGCATCGTCGACCGCGAAGTGGTTGCACAGGACGTGATCGATGCCGAGAAAGCGCGCCACCGGTTCGGCATGGATGGTCAGCGCCGACGAACTCAGTACGACGGTGTGTCCACGCTGTTGGTGTGCCTCGACGATCTGGCGCATGTGGGGAAAGACTCGTGCGGCGACACGGTCGACGAACAACCGCTCGCCCACGACGTCGAGTTCGGCGAGCGACTCGCCACGCAGGTACCCGGCCGCGCGCCGCACCAGTCGCTCGAACTGCATGCGGCCGAGCCGGTACCGCACCGAGGCTTCGAGGACGCCGAGAACCTCGCCGAGGCTGGCCTGGCGGCGCCTGATCCGGTCGCCCGCGTGGGCGGTGGCGGTGAAACCGTCCACCAGGGTTCCGTCCAGGTCGAAGAACGCGCCGACGGAGGGTCCACCCGGTCCCCCGGCGATCTCGTCGACCGACTCGGGAAGCGTGAGCAGCCGGGGCACCACACCATCATCGCGGCCGACCGGCGTGATGGCGAACCGGCATACCCTGCCCGCCGACTGGCATCGCCGTACTAAACTAGAACACGTTTCAATTCGCCGACCGCCTCATTCAAGGAGCGCGCATGCACACCGCCATCTGTGACGAGCTCGGCATCGAGTTCCCGATCTTCGCCTTCACGCACTGCCGCGACGTCGTGGTCGCCGTCAGCAAGGCCGGCGGCTTCGGTGTGCTCGGCGCGGTCGGCTTCAGCCCCGAGCAGCTCGAGATCGAACTCAACTGGATCGACGAGCACATCGGTGACCATCCCTACGGCGTCGACATCGTGATCCCGAACAAGTACGAAGGCATGGACGCCAACCTGTCCGCCGACGACCTGGCGAAGATGCTGCAGGACATGGTTCCGCAGGAACACCTCGACTTCGCGAAGAAGATCCTCACCGACCACGGCGTCCCGCTGACCGCCGAGGACAACGAGAGCACTCTGCAGCTGCTCGGTTGGACCGAGGCGACCGCCACCCCGCAGGTCGAGGTCGCACTCAAGCATCCGAAGATGACCCTGATCGCCAACGCGCTCGGCACCCCGCCGAAGGACATGATCGACCACATCCACGCCGAGGGCCGTAAGGTCGCCGCGCTGTGCGGGTCGCCCAGCCAGGCGCGCAAGCACGCCGACGCGGGCGTCGACATCATCATCGCCCAAGGCGGCGAGGCCGGTGGCCACAGCGGCGAGGTGGGCTCGATCGTGCTCTGGCCGCAGGTGGTCAAGGAGGTCGCCCCGGTCCCGGTGCTGGCCGCCGGCGGGATCGGCAGCGGTCAGCAGGTCGCCGCCGCGCTGGCACTGGGCGCGCAGGGCGCGTGGACCGGCTCGCAGTGGCTGATGGTCGAGGAAGCCGAGAACACCCCGGTGCAGCAGCAGGCGTACGTCAAGGCGGGCAGCCGCGACACCGTCCGGAGCCGCTCCTTCACGGGCAAACCGGCCCGGATGCTGCGCAACGACTGGACCGACGCGTGGGAGCAGCCGGACAACCCAAAGCCGCTCGGAATGCCGTTGCAGTTCATGGTTTCCGGGCTCGCGGTCGCCGCGACGCACAAGTACCCCAACGAGACCGTCGACGTGGCGTTCAACCCGGTGGGCCAGGTTGTCGGTCAGTTCACCAAGGTGGAGAAGACCTCCACGGTGATCGAGCGCTGGGTGCAGGAGTATCTGGACGCCACGACCACGCTCAACACCCTCAACGAGGCCGCAGGCGTCTGATCCGGGCCGCCGGCACGGCCGCGCCTCCGCCGCGCGGGTCGCCGTGCAGGTTAGCCTGCCGGCATGCCCGCTGAACCGGAGACCCGTCGGACCTTCCTACGCTGCACGGGTATCGCGCTTCTCGGCGCGGCAAGCGCTCTGGTGATCGCATCACCGGCCGCTGCGCAGCCCCCCGGCCCGGCCACCGACCACAACGGCTACGTGGGCACCGCCGCGTACTGCCAGGGTTCAGCGGCGGCGGTCGCGTTCGGTCGCACGGCCCAGGCGCTCGTCGCGATCTGCAAGGGCCCTGACGGTCAATTGCAGTACCGCGGGGTGCGGTTGAGCGACGAATCGGCGCTGATGCTGACCGCCACGGCCGACGAATCCGGCGGCTTCACGGCCGAGAACGGCGGCGTGGTCTACGACGTCTCGTCTGCCGAACTCGTTGTCACCGAAGGTGATACGACGCTGCACCGCCAGTCGATGCTGCAGTACTACGCACCCGAGTCCGACTAGACGGGCACTCGGGCGGTCAGGGCAGCGGCGCGACCGGAGCCGGCGGTACCGGCGGTGGCGGGGCGGGTGGCACCGGCTGCTGCGGTCCGGCCGGCATCCCCGGCGGCGGAGTGGCGGCCGGGTCGAGCGGACGCTGGGTGAGCAGGAAGATCGCGTCTCCCCCGCTGACTTCCTGCGTCTGTACGGCGTGCCACAGATCGCGCAGGTACGACAACCCGCGGCTGCCCGTGGGCGCCGCCGGCGTGGTCGACGTACCGGGCGGGGGGTTGTCCGGGCTGTACAGATGCGGAACACCCGCGTCGGCGGGTGCCGGAGCGGGTGCGGCCAGCGGGTCGACGGCGCCGGGTGCCGCCGAAGCGGCCACGAGCGGGGCCGGCGCTGGCGCGGGGGCGGGTATCGGCGCTGGTGCGGGCACTGGGTCGGCCGCTGCCGCGGGTGCCGTCAGGAACATCCCCATGCCGATGCCCACGCCCAGTGCTGCGCAGGCAGCGGTGCGCCGCAAATCGATCGCCACTGCGGTCTCCCTCCACGTCCGATGACCTGGCTATAGGAGATTGTTCTCCGTCGACCCCAGCTTTGTTACAGAAGTGGCCAACGTTTCTGAAGAACTTCGTCCGGCATGTGCGGACACGTTCCACTTCGGACTTCACCCAACCCGCCCCGCCCGCCCCCATCAGTGGTGTAGCAATGCGTGAACGGCACGAGAAGACGTCGTCTTAGGAGAGCCCGTGGTCATGAGCAGCGACCGACTCAGCCCGAACCTGCCGCCGGGATTCGACTTCACCGATCCGGACATCTACGCCGAGCGGCTACCCGTCGACGAGTTGGCACAGATGCGCAAGGTCGCCCCGATCTGGTGGAACGAACAGCCCGTCGGCACCGGCGGATTCGACGACGGAGGGTTCTGGGTCGTCACCAGACACCGGGACGTCAAAGAGGTGTCCCGCCGCAGCGACGTGTTCTCCAGCTTCGAGAAGACAGCACTCCCCCGCTACCGCGACGGGTCCGACGGTGAGCAGGTCGAGCGCGGGAAGTTCGTGCTGCTCAACATGGATGCCCCCCATCACACCCACCTGCGTCAGATCGTGTCGCGGGCGTTCACCCCGCGAGCGGTGGAACGACTGCGCGCCGAACTCGACGCCCGGGCACAGGACATCGCGCGCACCGCACTCGAACAGGGCGCCGGCGACTTCGTCGAACAGGTGTCGTGTGAACTGCCGCTCCAGGCGATCGCGGGTCTCATGGGTGTCCCGCAGGAGGACCGCAAGAAGCTCTTCGACTGGTCGAACCAGATGGTGGGCGATCAGGATCCGGAATTCGCGGGGAATGACGCGGTCGGCGCTTCGGTGGAGCTCATCATGTACGGCATGCAGATGGCCGCCGACCGGGTCGCCAACCCGGGCGACGACCTCGTCACCAAGCTGGTCCAGGCCGACGTCGAGGGACACAAGCTCTCCGACGACGAATTCGGGTTCTTCGTCATCCTCCTCGCGGTGGCCGGCAACGAGACGACACGCAACTCCATCACCCAGGGCATGATGGCGTTCACCGAATTCCCCGACCAGTGGGAGCTGTTCAAGCGTGAGCGGCCCGCAACCGCCGCCGACGAGATCGTGCGCTGGGCCACCCCGGTGACGTCGTTCCAGCGCACCGCACTGTGCGACACCGAACTGTCCGGCGTGACGATCAAGAAGGGCCAGCGGGTGGTGATGTTCTACCGGTCGGCCAATTTCGACGAGGAGGTCTTCGACGACCCCTACTCCTTCGACATCCTCCGCGACCCGAACCCACACGTCGGGTTCGGTGGGACGGGCGCGCACTACTGCATCGGCGCGAACCTGGCCCGGATGACCATCGACCTGATGTTCAACGCGATCGCCGACCACATGCCCGACCTGGCACCGCTCGGTGCGCCCGAACGGTTGCGTTCCGGCTGGCTCAACGGCATCAAACACTGGCCGGTCGACTACACCGGTTCTTCCGTCGAAGGTCCTGTGGCGCAGTAGTTGTCGGCGGATAATTGACAATGGACCGCCAATAGTCCTCGGGTATCTCGGTGTTCGAGCGCAATACCATCGCCAGACCAGTCGCCATGGCGATGCCGAGCAGGCCGAGCCACAGGCCGGCCAACCCGATCACCACCCACAGCGCCGTGGTGAGCGCGGGCCACGGTGACGCCAGCGTCAACGCCGGTGCGAAGAAGAAGCCCGCGCCGATGTACCACGACGACCCGGCTCGGTCCGACGCCATCACGAACCGCAACCAGCGGGGGATGTCCTGCTCGGCGGTGTGCATGGTGTTCTCCTCTCCGGTGGACACTTCCACCCTCGCGCCGCCGGGTCATCGCGGCAATTACCTCCGAAGTAATGGCGGAGGGTTCGGATGCGCGCCACACTGAGCCCATGACCGCCACGCGCATGCCCGCGACATTCGGTGTCGCGCTGCGCACCTGGCGCCAGCGCCGAAGGCTCAGCCAGCTCGATCTGGCGATTCGGGCCGACGTCTCGGCCCGCCACGTCAGCTTCATCGAGACGGGCCGGTCGGCGCCCAGCCGGGCGATGGTGCTGAGGCTGGCCGACGTGCTCGACGTTCCGCCGCGGGAACGCAATCACCTCCTGATCGCGGCCGGCCTGGCCCCGGTGTATCCCGAACGCCGCCTCGACGATCCGGAGTTGGCCGCGGTGCGCGACGGTGTCCAGCGGGTGCTGTCGGCCTACGAGCCGTACCCCTGTGTAGCGGTCGACCGGTGCTGGAACATATTGGGCGCCAACGCCGCCACCGCGGTCCTGCTCGACGGGGTCGCGCCGGGTCTGCTCGAGCAGCCGAACGCCCTGCGGCTGACGCTGCACCCCGACGGCATGGCGCCGCGGATCAAGAACCTAGGTCAGTGGCGCCACCATCTGATCGGCCGGCTCCGCCGCGAAGTGACGGCGAGCGGTTCCGATGAGCTCGCCGCGTTGCTGTCGGAGGCCGAGTCCTATCCGGGGCCGTCGGTCGAATCGGCGGATCCGGCGACGGTGCTCGTTCCGCTCGAACTATGCACTGCCGACGGCGAATTGCTCACGTTCATCAGCACGGTGACGACGTTCGGCACCGCGCTCGATCCCACCGCGGCCGAGCTGAGCATCGAGGCGTTCCTCCCCGCCGACGAGGTGACGGCCGCGACGCTGGTTTGCCGGTCGGCGTCGCAGGGAAGTCCGCAGTGAGTGAGGTCGTTCACCGGCCGCGCGGTCGGGTGACGTGGTCAACAGAACAGAGGTGGCGCGTGAACAACCGAATCGTGATGGTGCTGGGTGCGGTGTCGGTCGCAGCGCTCACCGCATGCAGTGGATCCCAGCCGGCGCTGGGCACCCGGACCGCGCAGGTGACCGTGAACGGCGAGAAGACGGCCAAGATCCCGGTCGAATGCAGCCAGGCCGGCTGGACGTGGCTCATCTCCGATTTCGGGGAGGAGACGCCCGGCTTCTCCGCCTCGATGTCCACCGGGGAGAACGTCGCCGCGCATTCCGTCGAGATTCGCGACCTCGAGGGGTTCACCGGCGCGTACTGGGAGGGCACCGTCGGCGACGGTAAGGCCACCATCGACAACTCCACCATCACGATCACCGGCACCGCCAAGGGCTCCTTCGCCGAGAATCCGACCGCCGCGGCCGAGGCAACCTACGAGATCGAGACCACCTGCTGACTGGTCAGACCACTTGACCTCTGGCCGGGTGGACTGTCATGGGCGGCATGGCGCAGCTACGACTGCACGATGACCGGATCGCCGACGCCGACGGTGTTGAAGTACCAGTCGGCGTTGTCCGGGCTGAGGTTGATGCAGCCGTGGCTGACGTTCGCGTAGCCCTGCGAACCCGTCGACCAGGGGGCACCGTGCACATACACCCCGCCCCAGGTGATCCGGACCGCGTCGTAGACGGTGAGCTTGTAGCCCTCGGGATCGTCGAGCGGGATGCCGATGGTTCGCGAATCCATCACCACGACGGACTCCTTGCCCAACACCCGGAAGGTCCCGACCGGGGTGGAGAACTTCGGTTTGCCCATCGAGGCCGGCATCTCCCTGACCACCTGGTCGTCGATGCTGACGGTGAAGGTGTGCGCGTCGATGTCGGCGACACCCACCACGGACGCACCGGTCCGGAAGTCGGCCGCGAAATCCCCCGCCTGGACCGAGATCGGCGAGTGCGCCGGCCAGAACGACGTCGGCGTCCACTGCATGGTCGAGTCGCCGAGCCAGGTGAATTCCCCGACCGGAGTCGCAGGTGAGGTGATCCGCAACGACTGCTCGGCCGCCGACCGGTCGGCCACCGGGGCGCCGAACCGCACCGTCAGCGGATGGGCCACCCCGACGACCGCTCCCGCGGCCGGTTCGATCGCCGTGACCGAGGGCGGTGTGCTGATCGCGGCCGACCCCGTTGCGACCGAACCGGTCATCGCGATGGCAACGATCCCGGTGATCGCGACAACGGAACGGACGACCGAACGCAGCATCCCCCAAGTGTAGGGCGCGTCGGTGTTCGCCCTCTGGAATCGCCGGCGGCCTCGCGCCTTTGCGGCGTCTTCTCTGATACGGCTGGTGCCCACGACATCCTCATCGTCGAAGCGCGCTCGGGCGTTTCACCCGCGCCTTTCCGAGCCCCGCCAGCACGTAGCCGAGCACCAGGAAGGCCGCCCCGAGCAGCGCGATGTTGATCGCGACGGCGAGCCTCCCGACGCTGCCCGGATCGAGGAAGTAGTACGGCGCGCGCCGCCCGGCGTGGTTCAGCACCGCCAACGCGACCAGCACATAGCAGCCCGGGTAGGTCAGCCACGCCCACGGGTACCACCACCGGACGGCCGACTGACTGGCACTGGCCAGACCCCACTCCGCCAGCGCCAGCACCGGCACGGCGACGTGGAGCAGGAAGTTCGCCGGGGTGTACCCCATGCTGTAGTCGGTCAGGAACAGGTTCCACACCAGGCCGGCCACCACGACGTACAGGACGACGGCGCCCCGCAGCGCCGAACGGGCGTCGGTGCGCGGTGAGAGCAGCGTTGCCGCGTAGAACACCGCGGCCAACAGGTTCGCCTGGTAGGTGAAGGTGACCAACCGCCACACCACCCCCGAGCGGGAGGTCAACTCCACCAGGACGACGGCCACCACCACGGCGGCCACGATCGCCACCCGCAGTCCGGTCCGCACAACGGCAATCGCCCGTGGGGCGTCGGTCGCGGTCACGACCGCGAGGATAGCCGCGGCCGGCGCCGGACCCGGGGCTCAGCCCGCCAGGATCTCCCGGAGCAACGCCGCCTCGATGTTGCCGCCGGACACCACCGCCACGGCCCGCCCTGCCGGTGCCACCCGGCGGTACCCCGCCAGCGCCACCGCTCCGCTGGGTTCACTGACCAGATGGGCGCGAAGCGCCAGATCCTTTACTGCGGAACGGATGTCGTCCTCAGAGACCGTGATGACGTCGTCGAGGACCCGCTGCAGGTGGGTGAACGTGAGCTCAGACGGTTGTGAGCGCAGCCCGTCGGCGATGGTGCGATTGCGGTCTTGGATCGACCAGTTGACCCGGTGTCCGAGCCGCAGGCCTTCGGCCGTGTCCGCAGCGAGCTCCGGTTCGACGCCGTACACCCTGGCGCTGGGACACAGCGCCCTGATCGCCGTACCCACCCCGGAGGCCAGACCGCCGCCACTGACGGGGATGAAGACGTGCTCGACGTCGGGCAGATCCTCGGCGATCTCGAGACCCGCGGTGCCCTGGCCCGCGATGATGTCGGGGTGGTCGAACGGCGGGACCAGCACTCCGCCGGTCCGCTCGACGACCTCGGCTGCCACCGCTTCCCGTTGGCCGGCCGCGCACAGCACCACCTCGGCCCCGTGGGCGCGGGTCGCATCGACCTTGACGCGGGGTGTCTCCTCGGGCATCACGATGTGCGCCGTGATCCCGTACCGCGCTGCGGCGTACGCGACGGCCTGCGCGTGGTTGCCACTCGAGTACGCGACCACGCCGCGGGCCCGCACGTCGGGTTCGAGCTGCGCGATCGCATTGAACGCACCCCGTACCTTGAACGCCCCGACGGCCTGCAGGTTCTCCGGTTTCAGCCACAGCGCGCCGGCCCAGGCGGCCGGGATCAGCGGGGTGCGCAGGACGTCGTCGCGGGTGCGTGCCGCCGCGCTGCGGATGTCCTCGATCGTCACGATATGCACGGGACCAGTCTGCCCGGCGCCACGGCGGACAGGCCCGCAGGGTGGCGGCCTCGCAGGCGACCCGGGGTTATGCTCGATCGGTCGTAGGTTCCTCGCGTGCCCGTGTTTCGGTTGCCGTCTGCGATGTGCGAAGAATTGACGGGAGCGTCTGCGATGACGCCCATCGATGCGAGTTCACCTGGTTCAGGCCGGTTGACAATCTGCGACAAGGCGCCGGTTCCCGGTGCGGTCGACGGCGCCTGGTGGCCCCGAAGCGGCGATCTCGGCGAGGAACTCCCCGACCTCGTCGCGGTGCTCAGCAGGTTGATCGGTCCGGTCCGTCGCGTGGTCTACGACCCCGCTTCCTGGAAGTCGGCCCCCAGCCGCATCATCCACCGCAACCACGCCGTGGCCGTCGACGCCTATCGCCTGGTCGCCCACGACACCATCTACCTGGTGGGCTCGCACTCGCGGGACGCGCTGCTCTACGTGATCCCCTCGGACCTGCCGGCCCCGATGGCCCGGTCGGTACTGGACACCGTGGGCGGTGGGCGGGAGTCGATCGGGGTGGCGCTGTTACGTCGGCTGTCGCACGGGGAATCCGCGCGGACCGGCGAACGCCAGAAAGACGCCTCGCTGTAAGTCAGTTCACCGACACCATGTTCGCCGCCGCGCTGGTCGGCCGAGTCGGCCGACGGCGTTAGGGTGTGCCGGTAGCGTCCGATCCGGCACCGGCGTTCTCCATGCCGATCGTGCCGCGCTACGCCGAGGTCGACCAGCAGGGCGTGGTGTTCAACGGTCACTACCTCATCTGGTTCGACGAGGCCTGCACCGCGTTCCTCGACCATCTCGGTGTCGCGTATCCCACGCTGATCGCCGACGGCGTCGACTTCCAGGTCGTTCACAGCGAAATCGATTACGCCGCACCGGTTCGCTGGCGCGACGAGGTCCGGGTGACGGTCCGGTGTGAACGCATCGGGACGACGAGCTTCACGCTCGGTTTCGCGGTGCGGAGCCGGAGCGCAAACACCCCGGAACGCGTCGTGGTGACGGGCCGCAACGTCTACGTGGTGGTATCGACGTCGGCCTTGACGAAACGCGACATCCCGCCATCGCTGAGAGCCGCGCTGGACGCCTGACTCGCCGCAGGGATCGGCGGTACCGTCTGCGCATGGGCCACGAGCATGACCAGCAGCCGCCTCGACAGCTTCCGCCCGGGATGGCCGAGCAGCTGGACCTGCCCCACTCGGGACTGGTTTCCTTCGGTCATCGGCCGTTCCTGACCGAGACCGCGCAACTCGACTCGTGGCGCCCCGACGTCGCGATCGTCGGCGCCCCGTTCGATGTCGGCACCACCAACCGTCCGGGCGCCCGGTTCGGTCCGCGGGCCATCCGGGCGACGGCATACGAGCCCGGCACCTACCACATGGATCTCGGGCTGGAGATCTTCGACTGGCTCGAGGTGGTCGACTTCGGCGACGCCTATTGTCCGCATGGACAGACCACTCTGTCGCACAACAACATTCGTGAACGCGTGGCCGCGGTCGCGTCGCGTGGGATCGTGCCGGTGATTCTCGGCGGTGACCACTCGATCACCTGGCCCGCCGCCACCGCGGTGGCTGATTTCCACGGCTACGGCAACGTCGGCATCGTGCACTTCGACGCCCATGCCGACACCGCCGACGACATCGAGGGCAACCTCGCCAGCCATGGGACGCCGATGCGCCGGCTCATCGAATCCGGTGCGGTGCCCGGATCGCATTTCGTCCAGGTCGGGTTGCGCGGGTACTGGCCACCGCAGGACACGTTCGAGTGGATGCTCGAACAGAAGATGACCTGGCACACCATGCAGGAGATCTGGGAGCGCGGTTTCAAGGCCGTCATGGCGGACGCGGTGAGCGAGGCGCTGGCCAAGGCGGACAAGCTCTACGTGTCGGTCGACATCGACGTCCTCGACCCCGCGCACGCACCCGGCACCGGAACCCCCGAACCCGGCGGCATCACCAGCGCCGACCTGCTGCGGATGGTCCGGCAACTCTGCTACGAGCACGACGTGGCCGGCGTCGACGTCGTCGAGGTGTCTCCCGCCTACGACCACGCCGAGCTCACGGTCAACGCCGCGCACCGGGTGGTGTTCGAGGCGCTGGCCGGTATGGCGGCCCGCAGACGCGATGCGGCCGGAGTGCCGCCCGGCCCCCCGTCGCGGTGACGAGGGCCCGTTCGCTCAGCCCTTGGTCAGGGTGAACTGCGCGACGTCGGTGTAACCCTCACGGAACAGGTCGGCGCACCCGGTCAGGTACTTCATGTACCGGTCGTACACGACCTGCCCCTGCAGCGCGAGCGCCTCGTCTTTGCGCGCCTCGAGCGCGGCCGACCAGATGTCGAGCGTCTTGGCGTAATGCAGGCGCAGCGGCTGCACGAGCTTGACCTCGAAGCCCGCCTTGGTCGCGTGCTCTTCGACGGCACTGGCCTGTGGCAGGTCTCCACCCGGGAAGATCTCGTCCATGATGAATTTGAAGAACCGTATCTTCGCCATCGTGATGGGCAGTCCGCGTTCTTCGAATTCCTCGTTGCTCGGCTTGATGATGGTGTGCAGCATCATCACCCCGTCGTCGGGCAGCGCGTCGTAGGCCATCTTGAAGAAGTCGGTGTAGCGGTCGCGGCCGAAGTGCTCGAACGCGCCGATCGACACGATGCGGTCGACCTTCTCGTCGAACTGCTCCCAGCCCTCAAGCAGCACCCGCTTGCTGCGCGGACTGTCCTGCTTGTCCAGGAGCTGCTGCACGTACGCCTGCTGATTGCGTGACAGGGTCAGCCCGACCACGTTGACGTCGTAGCGATCGAGCGCCCGGTTGATCGTCGCGCCCCAGCCGCACCCCACGTCGAGCAGCGTCATTCCGGGCTGGAGACCGAGCTTGCCCAGCGACAGGTCGATCTTGGCGAGCTGCGCCTCTTCCAGCGACATGTCGTCGCGTTCGAAGTACGCGCAGCTGTAGGTCTGCGTCGGGTCGAGGAACAGCCGGAAGAAGTCGTCGGACAGGTCGTAGTGCGCCTGGACGTCCTCGAAGTGGGGCGTCAAGCCCTGGGCGTCACTGCTTGTTTCTGGCAAAGTACAGCCTTTGACGTCGTCGTTTGTGTTCTGTTCGGCGCTCCCCCGTTTTGAGAGGGCCGCCCCCGTCGTCTGCGCACACTACCTGAACAGGGGCCGCGCAAAGACCACACCGGCCAGGTCAGGCCCGCCGAACCCACAGCACCTGCAGAACCGGAATCCACCTGCGTGGGTGGAACTCACTATCGTGGTGGCACGGCCGGGGTTCGGCTGATGTCAGAGCAGGAAGGAGACCGCTCGTGAGTACTCCGAATGGACCGGTGTTCGATGACGAGGCTCCGGAAGCCGACGTCGTCGAACAGTTGATCCCTGTCGACGTGGACGACGAGGAGGTGGGCGGCCTGGATGCCGCCCGGGTGTCGGTGTCGCGCAACTGGGACGCCAACGAGGCCGACCTGATCGAACAGGCGATCGCCGTGCCGCTGTCCGAAGACGACCCGGATTTCGACCGCTGAACGTGCGGTCGGCGTTGCGCGGCCTGGTGGCCGGCCTGGCGGTGGCCGGTGCCTTCGGCACGGCGGCGCCCGCGCAGGCTGACGAGGGTGGCCCGCTGACGGCGCTGGTCGACGCCGCCGCCCAACGATTGCAGACCGCCGAACCGGTGGCCGCCAACAAGTGGAACACCAAGGGGCCGATCGAGGATCCCGCGCGGGTCGAGCAGGTGCTGACGGCGGTGGCCACCGATGCGTCGGCGCGCGGCGTCGACGCCCAGCGGGTGCGCCGCATCTTCGCCGACCAGATCGCGGCGACCGAAGCCATCGAGTACAGCCGCTTCGCCCAGTGGAAGCTCGACCCGGCGGCCGCACCCACCACCGCCCCCGAGCTGGCGTCCTCGCGTCAGGTGATCGACGGGCTGAACCGGACCATGGTGGAACAACTGGCCGCGCAGTGGCCGGTCCTGCAATCGCCCACCTGCGCCGAGCGGGTGCGTGATGCGACCGACAGGGTGGCCGACACCCGGGAGCTCGATGCGCTCTACCGCCAGGCGCTGTGGTTCGTGACGCGCTCTTACTGCGGCTGAGCTGTCAGGATGGCCCGATGACAATGAAGTCGATCTTCATCACCGGCGCGGGGAGCGGGATGGGGCGCGCCGGCGCAGAGCTGTTCCACGACCGCGGCTGGCGGGTAGCGGCAGTCGACCGCAACGAGGCCGGGCTGACGGCGTTGACGGCGCAGCGCGGCGGCGATCGCTTGTGGTCCCGGCGGGTCGACGTCACCGACAAAGCCCAGTTGGACGGCGCGCTGGCCGACTTCTGTGGCGCCGACGGTCTCGACATGATGTGGAACAACGCGGGCGTCGGTGAGTCGGGCTGGTTCGAGGATGTCCCCTACGAGGCGGCCATGCGGGTGGTCGACATCAACTTCAAGGCTGTGCTGACCGGGGCGTACGCGGCGTTGCCCCACCTCAAGCGGTCGCCGGGCAGTCTGATGTTCTCCACGTCGTCGGCCTCGGCGACCTACGGGATGCCGCAGATCGCCGTGTACTCGGCGACCAAACACGCGGTGAAGGGTCTCACCGAGGCGCTGAGCGTCGAATGGCAGCGACACGGCGTGCGGGTCGCCGACGTGCTGCCCGGTCTCATCGACACCGCGATCCTGCGCGAGACCCCCAACCACTCCGGGGGTGCGCCGTCGGCCGATGCGGCCGGGGACGTCACCGCATCCGCTCCCAAGCGGGGTCCGTTCCGGTTGATGCCGGCCTCCAGCGTGGCCGAAGCGGCGTGGGCTGCCTACCGGCATCCGACCCGTCTGCACTGGTATGTGCCCGCCAGCATCGGGTGGCTGGACCGGCTCAAAGCCGTCAGCCCGGAGTTCGTCCGCGGACAGATCCGCAAGGCACTGCCCCGGCTGACCGAGCGCTGAGGGCGGTTTCGCGCGAATCGGCTGGGGTACCTCGCACCCCATGAGCAGCGACCCCGCCGAAACCGGTCAGGATCCCGACGCCGATCCCGAGATGAAGCAGAGCTCCGTGCAGCCCCAGCCCGATCAGGCCGAGGGCGAGGACGAGACCTCGGAGACGTCGTAACAGCCGACGGTCAGTTCTCCCGGGGTAGCAGTTCGGCGGCGAACCGATCGACGAACGCGTCCATCGGCACCTTCCCGGCCGGGCGGATCACGAACTTCGTCAACCCGGCGGCAAGGTAGCCGTCGAGCTGGCGGTGCAGGGCCGGCCAATCGGGGGCGATGAGTTCCGACGGGTCGATGTCCGGACGCCGCCTACGCACGACATCGACCATGTCGTCTGTGAGTTCGCCGTCGGCCACCGCGAGGGAGATGCCGAAGTGATCGGCTTCGATGCGCCGGTCCGCGTCGTGGGCCGCACGCTCGATCTGCTCACGCCCGCGGCGCGCTTCGTCGGGGGTGAGGAAGCTGCCGAGCCAGCCGTCCCCGTATCGGCCGATGCGGCGCAACGCCCCTGGCGCCGATCCGCCGAGCCAGATATCGAGGGGCTGGTCCGGACGCGGTGCGACCGCGGCGTTTCGCACGGAGAAGAATTCCCCGTCGAAGCTCACGTCCGGCGCGGCCAGCACCGATCGGAGCAGATCCAGCGACTCGTCGAACACCGCGGCGCGTTTGCCTGCGGGCACCTCGAAGATCGCCCGTTCGGCGGGGATGGCGGACTGCAGCCCGAAGACGGGCAGCACGCGCTTCGGTGCGACCGCGGCCAGCGATGCGAGTTGCTTGGCGACGAGCACGGGGTGGCGGCCCGGGAGGATCGCCACCGAGGTGCCGACTTTGAGCCGGGAGGTGCGGCCCAGCGCGAACGCCATGCCGACGAACGGGTCGACGGCCTCGGTGTAGACGAGTTCGGAGAACCACAGTGAGTCAACGCCGCTGCTCTCGAGGCGATCCACGAGGGCCGCCAGGCCGTCGGCCGATGTCTCCGCGCCGATCCCGACGCCGAACCGGATCTTCACACTTGCCGAGTTAACGGGATCGCCGATCTGGGGTCAGCGGCGGGTGCGTTCTGGCAGGCTGCCCGCATGCAGGGTTCGGTCAGCGTGACGATGAAGGCTCCGGCGGAGCAGATCTGGAATCTGGTCGCCGACGTGCGCAACACCGGCCGGTTCTCCCCCGAGGTGATGGAGGCCGAATGGCTCGACGGCGCGGCCGGGCCCGCGGTGGGGGCACGGTTCCGCGGACACGTCCGGCGCAACGAGATCGGTCCCGTCTACTGGACCACCTGCCGGGTCACCGCTTGTGAGACCGGCCGCGAGTTCGGGTTCGAGGTGCTGCTGGGTGACCGCGCCGTCAACAACTGGCACTACCGCTTCACTCCGGTCGACGGGAGCACCGAAGTCACCGAGTCGTTCCGGTTCAACGACTCTGCGGTCATGCGGCTGTTCGCGGTCGTCGGCGGCCAGTTGCGCCGACGTCGGAACAACCGGGACATGCGCAAGACGCTGGAACGCATTCGGGCCGTGGTGGAAGCCGAGAACTAGCCCGGATAGGTGTTCTGCCATCGCGTTTCTGCCCGATCGGGGCGGGTATCTGAGTCCGGTGAGTGTGCCCCCGGACAAACCCGCCGACGACGACCGTCAGCTCCCGGATGACATCTCCGACGGCACGGTGGCGGCGGTGGGCTCGGTGTCCGAGGCGCTGGAATGGGCTGAACGCGCCCGCGGTCACCTGTACTCCTTCCACCAGTTGATGGGTCGGGCCGACCTGCTCCTCGGCGAGGCCTGCGACAAGCTGCGCGAGGCGGGCCACGACGAGGTGGCCGACCGGTTGGGGGCGGAACTGGTGGGCCGCAATGTGCTCTACGGCCGGTGGACCTTCCAGATCGTCGAGGAGTTCGACGACAACTACTGGTCGGTGTTCCGGGAGCACGAACGCCGGGTCCGCAACGAGCTGCAACAGGGCCATCGGCACGTCTTCGAGGCGCGGATGAAAGAAGACCGGCGCACCAAGGGCCGGCGCGGGCACGAGGGCCGGCCGGAGGGCTAGGCTCGTCGCCGTGGGCATTGCGGCTCGGATCAACGGAGCGGCGCCACCTCATGTGCCACTGGCCGACATCAACCTGGGGTCGTGGGAGTTCTGGGCGCTCGACGACGACATCCGTGAGGGCGCGTTCACCACTCTGCGCCGCGAGGCTCCGGTGCACCCCTTCCCGGAGTTCATGCAGGAGGGGACGCCGGTGGGCCGCGGCCACTGGGCGGTCACCCGTTATGACGACGTGTTCTACGCCAGTAGGCATCCGGAGATCTTCAGCTCCGCCTCGGGTATCACGATCGGGGACCAGACCCCCGAGCTGAACGAGTACTTCGGCTCGATGATCGCGATGGACGACCCCCGGCACACCCGACTCCGCAACATCGTCCGCAGCGCTTTCACCCCGCGGGTGCTTGCCCGCGTCGAGGATTCCGTGCGCGAACGCGCGAGACGACTGGTCGCCGACATGGTGGCCCGCCACCCCGACGGCAGCGGTGAGCTCGTCGCCGATTTCGCCGGTCCCCTACCGTTGCAGATCATCTGCGACATGATGGGAATCCCCGAGGGCGACCATCAACGTGTCTTCCACTGGACCAACGTCATCCTGGGTTTCGGTGACCCGGACGTGACCACCGACTTCGACGAATTCATCAATGTCGCAATGGAGATCGGAGCCTATGCGAGCGCGCTGGCCGACCAGCGGCGCGCACATCCCGGAGACGATCTCACCACCAGCCTCGTGCAGGCCGACGTCGATGGGCAGCAGCTCACCTCGAGCGAGGTCGCGTCGTTCTTCATCCTGCTGGTGGTCGCCGGTAACGAGACCACCCGCAACGCCATCAGCCACGGGCTGCTGGCGCTGAGCCGCTACCCCGAACAACGCCGGATCTGGTTCGACGCGTACGACGAGCTGGCGGCGACGGCGGTCGAGGAGATCGTGCGGTGGGCGTCACCGGTGAGCTACATGCGGCGCACCCTGACCCGCGACGCCGAATTGGGCGGGGTGAAACTCGCTGCGGGCGACAAGATCTCGCTGTGGTACGGCTCCGCGAACCGGGACGAGTCGACATTCGACGACCCCTGGACGTTCGACGTGCGGCGGAATCCCAATCCGCACGTCGGGTTCGGCGGCGGTGGCGCGCACTTCTGCCTCGGGGCTAACCTGGCCCGTCGTGAGATCACCGTGGCGTTCGAGGAACTGCACCGGCAGATCCCTGACATCGCCGCCTCGGTGGAACCCGACCGCTTGCAGTCTGCGTTCATTCACGGAATCAAGCGACTGCCGGTGACCTGGACGCCGCCCCGATAGCGGCGGGCGCGTAGCCGGCGCAGATGTGGGCGAGACCGGCGCGGGTGGGACCCGGCGGCACGGCCGGGCGCCAGCCTGAGGCGAAGATCTCCCGTGCGCGCGGCTCGGCCGGTGCGAGGCTGGCGGGCAACGCCGACATTGTCGCGTAGGGCTCGACCAGAGGCCGCAGGCCGGGATCGGCATCAGCGGCGGCGACGATCAGATCCGACGGCAGTCGACGGGTCAGGTCCACCTCACCACCGCCCCAGCGCCGGACCCGCTCACTGTCGACGTGGCGGTGGTCGTCGAACCACGGCCGCACGTGACGTTCGCACCACGCGTCGAACTCTCCGGTGGCAGAGGCGATGTCGGGTTCATCGTCGAGTGTGCGCAGCAGTGCGCGGGACTGCGTGAAGGCCAGCGCCACCCCGCGGCCGGCAAGCGGCGTCGTGGTGCACACCGAGTCGCCGACCGAGATGAGGCCGGGCAGGTACGGTGTGCCGTCGGGGCCGATCTGCCCGCGATAGCTGTTGTACAACCGGCCCCCGGGTAGGACGGGAGTCAGCGGCCGCGACCGGTGTGGGTCGATCCACTCCGACAGCTGCGGGATCGCGCGCACGGCCGCCTCGAATACCTCGTCCTCCCGCAACCGGCGCAATCGGACATCGGTGCCGTCGTGGGTGAACGTCACCGAGAAGGTCCCGTTGTCGTGCACGAAGGCGATGGCTGCGTAACCAGACATGCTCAGCGACAAGCCGATCGGTGAGTTCTCGGGACCTCGTCGGGCCCCTGGGAGCAGCCGGTACTGGCGTGTCGCGTACACGGCGCCGCAGTCGCCGCCGTCCGCCTCGGGGCGCAGAGTCCGCAGGTATCTGGCGGCCCGGCCGGAGGCGTCGATCACCATGTCGGCGCTGACCACACCATCACCGATCACGACACCGCCCACCCGGCCGCCCGCTCGATGCGGTCGGTCCACCGTCCCGACGTGACGGGTGATCCCCGGTTGCGCTGCGGCGACACCGTGCAGGACGCGTTCGAAGGTCGACCGCCGGCACAGCAGCGCGGCCGCGACGCCGGACGGGTCGACGGCGATCTGCGCGCCCGCCACCGTCAGTGCGTCGAGGACGTCGGGAATCTCCGAGCGCAATGCGTCGACGACCGGCGCGCGGAAGGTGTGTGCGTGCTCGAACTGCATCACTCCCCTGCGCCGCCACGGCCCGGACCGCGGTGGCCCGGGGTCGCGATCCACGACGGTCACCGTGTGCCCGCGGCGGGCCAGCGCGATGGCACAGAACAGTCCGGTCGGTCCCGCGCCGACGACGACCGCGTGCATGCCGACCTCCTTTGAGGTAACTTCTAGTGTAATGAATACTTCGAGAGTGCCCCGATATGGCTGAGGAAGTCAAGAGGCAGTACCGGTCGAGTCTGCGCGCTGCGCAGGCACAGGAGACCCGGCGCAGTGTCATTGCCGCGGCCACCCGGCTGTTCGTCGAAAACGGGTACGTGGCCACCACGATCGACGCGGTCGCCGAGGCGGCCGGGGTGAGCCGCAAGACGGTGTTCACAGCGGTGGGCGGCAAGATCGAACTGCTCAAACTCGCCGTGGACTGGGCGGTGGCAGGGGACGACGCCGACGTGCAGGTGTCGGATCGCGACGAGATGCGGCGCGCGCTGGGCGCCGGGGACCCCGCGGAAGTGCTGCACGGCTGCGCACAGGTGATGGTGGGGGTAAACAAGCGGGTCGCCGACTTGTTCCGCGCGCTCGACGTGGCTGCGGGCGCCGAGCCCGAGGCGCAGACGCTCCTGACCGTCGTGCGAGAACAGCGGTTGACCGATGCCCGTGCGATCGCGCGGCGATTACGCGCACTGGGTCTACTCACCGGGCGAAAGGCGCACGGTGAGGCGGTGGACCTGATCTTCCTGGCCACCGATCCGCACCCGTTCGACGTCCTGGTGCGACAGCGCGGGTGGTCGACGACCCGTTACGCGCGGTGGCTCGGGGACGCGCTGGTGGGTCAGCTGCTGACGACCTGACCCGTTTTGTCCGACCGTGTGCTCAGCGCGCCTGTTTCAGGAGTGTGGCGACAGGGCTGTCGTCGAGGTGCGTGCGCAGGTCTTCGGCGTTCTCGAAGACCGCGCTCGCACCGGCTTCGGTGAGTTCACCTCGCGACACCCCACCGCTGAGGACACCGATCGAGGTCACCCCGGCACGTTCGCAGGCCTCGATGTCCCAAACCGCGTCGCCGACGAACACCGCTCGGCCGGTGTCCACCACTCCGGCTCGTTCCAGCGCGATGTTGACGATGTCCGGCCGGGGTTTGGCGGTGTCGACGTCTTCGCCCGACGTCATCGCGGAGTAGATGTCCTCGCTGTCGAGCACCTCGCGCAGCACGGCCAACTCGTCTTCGGGGGCGGAGGTGGCCAGCACGACCTGCAGACCGAGTTCCTGCACCCGTTCGAGCAGTGCGCGGGCACCCGGCAGCAGCCGCAGCAGTGCCTTGTCCTCCAAGTAGTACCGCGAGTGGCCCTCTTTGAGGCGCTCGCGCACATCGTCGTCGGCATCGGGCACCAGGGAATCCAGCAGCGTGGAGCCGTCCATCCCGATGCACCGGTGCACCCGCCACGATTCGACGGTCAACCCCTCGTCGGTGAACGAGCGATGCCAGGCATGGACGTGCAGGTAGTTCGAATCGACCAGGGTGCCGTCGATATCGAACAGCACGGCCGGTGCGGAACCGGCCGTGCTGTGCGGGTCGTTCATCGGGTGCGGGGATCGGGCACAGGGTTACCGCGCTCGTCGGTGACGTTCTGGCCCTGGATGTTCTGTCCCTGGACATTCTGGCCATGAACTGCCTGCCCCTGGACGTTCTGGCCCTGAGCGGCCTCGTGGCGGCCACCGTAAGGCTCCTCGTGCTTGCCTGCGCCCATGGCATCGGGCTGCATGTCCTCGGCGTTCGTCGTGTGCGGATCGAGATCGTCGGCGAACTTGCGACGCTCGTCGAGTTCCTGTCGCGAGGTGGTGACGGCGTCGCGGTGGGTGGAGGCGACACCGCGGAGCCGGGCGGCTTCGGCGGCCTTGGCATCCGCCTCCGCCTCCGCGGCCCTGGCCTTGGCCTCGGTCTGCTGGGCGACGAGGTCTCGCTTTTCGACGCGCTGATGGTGCTCCTGGACTTCCTCGCGAATCTGCTGGGCTTCCAGGTGGCGATGTTCGTTGCGCCGTTTGCGGGCAAGCATCGCCAGCGCGGCGATGATGAGCAGTGCAACTACCACTGCGACGACAATCCAGACAACGGTGTTGTTGTCCACGTCGGCTCCTTCGGTAGGTCGGGCATGGTCAGCTATTGACTGTCCCGCTGATTGCGAGTGCCCGCCCGCACCACGCGTTAAACGGTCGAGAAGTACTACCGGCTACCCGGCCGCGAGCGCGGCGAGCATGCCCGCGGCGGCGCGCGGCCAGGTGAAGTGTGCGGCGCGGCGACGGGCATTTCTGCGGCGCAGACGTTCCGGAATCCGGATGACGGCGCTGACAGCGTGCGCGATCGCCTGGGGATCGTTGTCGGCGGCCGCCCCGCTGTCGGCGGTGAGGATCTCCGCGAGCGCGGAGGTACGGGATACGACCGCGGGTGTGCCGCATGCCAGGGCTTCGAGCGCGGCGAGGCCGAAGGTCTCGTGCGGCCCGGGTGCCAACGCCACGTCGGCGGAGGCGAGGATGCCCGCCACGGTGTCCCGGCACCCGATGTAGCCGGTGAAATCGACGGGCAGGGCCGCGGCCTGGCGTTCCAGGCGCTGACGCAGCGGCCCTTCGCCCACCACGACCAACCGCGCGTCGACACCCGAATTGCGCAACGCCGCAACGGTGTCGATGCTCCGGTGCGCGTGCTTCTCCACGGACAGCCGGCCACAGTGCACGAGCAGTATCTGCTCGGACGCGGCCCACCTTTGCCGTAGCTGGGAGGAGCGCCGGCGGGGATGGAACTGGTCGAGGTCCACGCCGAGCGGGACGGTGACGACGTTCGTGGCGTCGATCCGCTCGAACTCCGTGCGCGCGAAGGCCGTCGTGCAGACGACGGTGTCGTAGTTGCCCGCGGTGCGGCGGTTGGCGACGTCGGCGAGCGCGCGGGCAGTCCGGCCCGGAAGCACCTGGCCGATGAGGCGGTCGAGCCGCTCGTGGGAGATCATGACCGTCGAGACACCTTGCCTGCGGCCCCAGCCGCCGAGCGTGCGCAGCGTCAGCCGGTCGGAGACCTCGATCGCGTCAGGAGCGAGGTCCCGCAGGAGCGCCGTCACCGGACCCGGCAGCACCGCGCGGTAGCCGCCGGTGAAGGGAATCAGCCGGGCGGGCAGCGTGATCCGCATGACGCCGGTGGGCAACTGCTGATGTTCGGGGTGGGAACCGGGGACGACGAGGAACACCTCGTGTCCGGCCGCGCAGTATTCTGCGCCCAGTCGGTCGACCGCGGTGCGCAACCCACCTGAGCGTGGGCCGTAGAAGTTCGCCACCTGCACCACCCGCATCCCACGATCAGACCTGCTCCGTCTGTGCGCCCCGCGGCCACGCGCCGTCCGACACCTGAACGGGTCGTGAACTCCCCCGTCGCCGGGCTAGCGGCTCGATTTGTCGGTGGTTCGAACTAGTGTTCGATGTATGGATGGGGAGTTCAGCGAAGCGGTGGATCGCCTTCTGGCGGCCGTCGGTGATATGCAGACTGCTTCCATCAGTGACCTGTCCTGCCCCCAGATGGTGGCGGAGTTGGATCGGATCAAGCAGACCGTGTGGGCGGTGCCCAGTGTGGAGCACCGGTTGACCGCGCGGCTGGTCGAGGAAGCCAACCCCCACGACCTGGGTGCGACGTCGATGAAGAAGCTGCTCGCCGACCGGTTACGGATCTCGGAGAAAGACGCCGGTGAACGGCTCACCGACGCCCGCCAACTCGGACCGCGCTACACCCTGACCGGGGAACGAGTGGGCACCGAACTCGCGTGCACGGCCGCTGCGGTAGCCCGCGGGACGATCGGGCAAGCCCATGTGCGCGTCATCCAGGAGTTCGTCAAGAAACTCCCCGTCTGGGTATCCTTCGCCCGCCGCGACGACTACGAACACACCCTGGTCCGCCACGCGAAGGAGTTGCGACCCGACCAGTTCAAGAAGGCCGCCAAAGCCCTGCTGGACTTCATCGACCAGGACGGCACCGAACCCGACCACCGAACCCAGCAGCGCCGCCGCAGCCTCAAAATCGGTCGCCAACAAGCCGATGGGATGAGCCGCGTCGAGGGCTACATCGACGCCGAAACCCGCGCCCTCTGGGATGTGGCCGCCGCCAAACACGCCGCCCCCGGGGCCAACCTGCCCCACGACGACACCCACACCGGACGCGATGACCGCACCCCCGAACAACGCCACCACGACGCGCTGAAACGGGTCCTGCGTGACACCGTGGAATCCGGGACCCTCGGCCAGATCGCCGGGGTACCCGCCACCATCGTCGCCACCACCACCGTCAACGAACTCGAACGTGCCGCGGGGTGGGCCGACACCGGCGGCGGCAACAAACTCCCCATCCGCGACCTCATCCGGATGGCCGCACGCTCCCGGCACTACCTGGCGGTGTTCGACGACCACACCGAAGAAATCCTCTACCTCGGCCGCGCCCGCCGCAACGCCACCACCGCCCAGAGATTGGCCCTGTTCGCACGGGATCGCGGATGCACCCACCCCGACTGCACCGTGCCGTTCTACTGGACCGAAGCCCACCACACCCACGACCACTCCAAAGGCGGGCGCACCGACATCCCCGACCTCACCCTGGCCTGCCAACCCGGCAACCTCATGGTCGAGAAAACCGGATACACCACCGAACGCCCCGGCAACGGACGCACCCACTGGATCCCACCCAAACACCTCGACACCGGCCAACCCCGAGTCAACAACTACTTCCACCCCCACCGCTACCTCACCGACCACAAAGACCCGGACGGCGAGAATGACGAACCCGACTAGTTGTCCCTGGACATCACAACTAGTCGACGTGGCGGGCGAACCACTCCTGCACGCGCTTCCACGCGTCGGCAGCAGCGGTGGCGTTGTACCGCTCACCGGTGTCGTTGAAAAAGGCGTGGTTGGCATCGGGTTCGGTGACGAGCTCGAAGACCATCCCGGCCTTTTCCAACGCCGCGCGGGCGACCGGCTCGCTGGCATTCACGCGCTGATCTTGGGCCGCGTAGATCCCCAGCACAGCAACGTTTCTCGAATTCGAGAAGTCCGGGTTGTCCGGTGTCGGACCGTAGAACGGCACGGCGGCGGCCAATCGCGGTTCGCCGGCGGCCAGCAGGCGCCAGACCATGCCTCCGCCCATGCAGAATCCGACCGCGGCAAGCCCGCGGTCCGGCACCCGGCGCGCCAGCTCGTCGATACCCGACTTGAGGTCGGCGACGGCGTCGGCCGGTGGCAGCGTGCTCAACGCCGCGGTGGCCTCGGCCGGATCGGCGAAGGTTGCGGTGCCGCCTGCTCCGGAGAGTTGATCGATCGCCAACGCGGAGTATCCGATGCCGGCGAATCGGCCGGCCACCGAACGGATGTAGTCGTTGAGCCCCTTGTTCTCGTGGATCACCAGCACGGCACCTCGGGGTTCGGTCGCCGCCGCCCACGCGCCCTGCAACTCCCCGCGCGGCCCGGCCCAGGTGACCGGCTCCGTCGGCAGGGCATTGTCCGCCCCCGGCGGCGGGGCGATCACCGTCGCGGCACCGCTGGACGTCGCCGGCGCTTCCGCCTGCTGCTGTTTGTTCTCACTGCACGCGGCGAACAACGCCGTCGCGCCGGCGGTCCCGATACCGAGCAGGGAGAGCCTGCGCAACGCCTCACGGCGGGACAACAATCCGTCGACATGGTCGGTGGCGATCTCTTCGGCGATGTATCGCTGCAGCGGTGTCACGTTCGCGAGTATGCGCTTCCCGTCGAAGCGCCGGTAGCGATTGCCTCACCGCGCGATACTCACTCCATGACATGGCGTCCTGATCCGGACGCGCTCCGCGGACGCATCGCCGTGGTGGCGGGGGCGACGCGCGGCGCCGGCCGCGGGATCGCCGCCGCCCTCGGCGAAGCCGGCGCCACGGTCATCTGCACCGGACGCAGCAGCCGTCGGGGCCGCGGCGGCTCGGACTACGACCGGCCGGAGACCATCGAGGAGACTGCCGAACTGGTCGACGCTCTCGGCGGCCGGGGCATCGCCCACCGCGTCGATCACCTGGACACCGAGCAGGTGGGCGCCCTGGCCGACAAGCTGCGCGTCGACCAGGGCCGCATCGACATCCTGGTCAACGACCTGTGGGGGGCCGAGGTGCTCAAGGGGCCACCGTCGTCCTGGGGCCGCCCGATGTGGCAACACGACCTCGACGACGGACTGCGCATCCTGCGTCTCGGCGTCGACACTCACCTGATCACCTCACACTTCCTGCTGCCGTTGCTGGTCACCCGGCCCGGCGGACTCTTGGTCGAGATCACAGACGGCACAACCGAATGCAACGCGGCGAACTATCGGCTCTCGGTGTTCTACGATCTGGCCAAGTGCGCTGTCAATCGGCTGGCGTTCAGCCACGGGCACGAACTGGCGCCCTTCGGCGCCACGGCCGTCGCCCTCACTCCAGGCTGGCTGCGCTCGGAGATGATGCTCGACAACTACGGCGTCACCGAAGCCGACTGGCGTACGCCTTGAACCCCTGCCGGTCCGACGGCTACCCGGCGGCTCCGCCGGGGTTCGCGAACTCGGAGACGCCCCGGTTCGTCGGCCGCGCCGTCGCCGCGATCGCGGCCGACCCCGAGTCCAGCCGGTGGAACCAACGCTCCCTGACCTCGGCCACCGTATCGCGCGAGTACGGATTCACCGACGTCGACGGTCGCCGACCCGACGGGTGGACCGGCTGACCTCCGGCACTTCGGTAGACAAATCGCGGAATCTGTTCACCGATGGCGTTGACACCGGAGAACCCGGGTTGTTCTATGGCAACGTGACCTACGACACGATCATCCGCAACGGCCGCTGGTTCGACGGCACCGGTGCGCCGTCGGCAGTACGCAACATCGGGATCCGCGACGGCCATGTCGTCACCATCACGGCCGAGGATCTCGATGCCACCGGATGCCCGCAGGTCATCGACGCCACCGGCAAGTGGGTACTTCCCGGCATGCTCGACATCCACACGCACTACGACGTCGAGGTGCTCGAAGGTCCGGCCCTGTCCGAGTCGCTGCGCCACGGCGTGACGACGGTGATGGTGGGCTCGTGCTCGCTGTCGACCATTCACGTCGACGGCAGCGACGCCGGCGACCTGTTCGGCCGGGTGGAGGCCATCCCGCGTGAGCACGTCATCGCCGCGGTCGACCGGCACAAGACCTGGACGACGTGCGAAGAGTATGTGACCGCACTCGAATCACTGCCGCTGGGACCGAACATCTGCGCCTTCATCGGCCACAGCGACATGCGAACCGCCGTCATGGGCCTCGACCGCGCCACCCGCAAGACCGAGCGTCCGAGCCGCACCGAACAGTCCCGAATGGAAGAGATGCTCGACGAGGCGCTCGAGGCCGGGTTCGTCGGCATGTCCTCGCAGCAGCTGCTGTTCGACAAACTCGACGGCGACACCTGCCGCTCGCGCACGCTGCCCTCCACCTACGCCAGACCGCGCGAACTGCGCCGCCTGAAGTCACTGCTACGGCGCAGCGGCCGGGTTCTGCAGTCCGGCCCCGACATCACCAACCCGCTGAACCTCGGCTCCCAGGTGGCGCAGTCCCTCGGCCTCTTCCGCAACCCGCTCAAGACCAGCCTGCTCTCGGCGGCGGACGTGAAGTCCAACCCGTATGCGATTCGCGCCCTCGGGCCGATCGCGCGGATCGTCAACCGGTTCGGCGGCAACTTCCGGTGGCAGCACCTGCCCGTCCCGTTCGAGGTGTACGCCGACGGCATCGACCTCGTGGTGTTCGAGGAGTTCGGTGCGGGTGCGGCGGCATTGCACCTGCGCGACGAGGTCGAACGCAACGCTCTGATGCGCGACGAGGACTATCGCCGCCGCTTCCGCAAGGACTACGAGAGCAAGATGGGTGTGCGGGTATGGCACCGCGACCTCTTCGACGCCGAGATCGTCGGCTGTCCCGACGGCTCGATCGTCGGCAAGTCGTTCGGGCAGGTCGGCGTGGAGCGAGGCCTGCATCCCGTCGACGCCTTCCTCGACCTGGTGCTCGAACACGGGCGCGAACTACGTTGGCGCACGACGATTTCCAACCACCGGCCGGACATCCTCAAGAAGATGGCGCGTGACCCCGGGATCCAGATGGGCTTCTCCGATGCGGGGGCGCACCTGCGCAACATGGCGTTCTACAACATGGGCCTGCGCCTGCTGCGCCACGTCCGCGACGCGCAGCAGGCCGGCAGGCCGTTCATGACCGTCGAGCAGGCAGTGCACCGGCTCACCGGTGAACTCGCCGACTGGTACCGCCTCGACGCCGGACATCTGCGCGTCGGTGACCGCGCCGACATCGTGGTGATCGACCCGGCCCGCCTCGACTCGACTCTCGACGAGTACGCCGAGGACCCCGTCGACTTCTACGGCGGCCTCGAGCGCATGGTGAACCGCAACGACAGCACCGTCACCGCCGTCCTGGTCGGCGGGCGCGCGGTGTTCCGCGACGGCGCACCGACCGCTCTGGTCGGCACACAGCGCACCGGACGCTTCCTGCGCGCCGCGCACCGGACTCCCGCCCTCCCCGCATCGGCATCGGAGTTCGCCGGTGTCCGTTGAGGATACGGTCCTGGGCATGTGGAAGTCGCTGTCCGCCCGGGACTGGGATGCGGTGAAGTCCCACCTGTCCGACGACTGCATCTACGCCGACATGCCCGTCGGACCGGCGCTGGCCGCCCGCGGCCCCGACGACATCGTCAAACGGCTCAAGGTCGGGCTCGAACCGCTCGCGGGTTACGAGAACCACGACGGGTTGCTGGTGAGCGACGGCGCCGACGTGATGTACGAGCATTCCGAGACCTGGCACTGGGCGAGCGGGGAAACCGCGGTCCTGCACTTCGTCACCGTGCACCGGGTCGTCGACGGCAAGATCAGGCTGTGGAAGGACTATTGGGACATGTCGGGGTTGACGGCCACCGCGCCTCCCACGTGGCTGGAGGATCTCGCGACCGCCGATACCTCCTGGGTGTTCGACGCCACGGGCCTGATCTGAGCGCCCGCGCCCCGCCCGTCGTCACACGCTCCACGCCATCCGGAACTTGTCGGCCCGTTCCTCCGGCGACAACGCACCGAAATGCTCTGCCTCGTAACGCCGTACCGCGACCACCGCGTCGACCACCGCGTCTCCGAGTATCCGGCGCATCGTCGCGGATTGGTCCAGGGCGCGTATCGCGTCGGCCTGCTCGGACGCGAGCAGCACGGTACCCGCCTGTGTGCGTTGTTCTTCCGTGAGCGCCGCCGGGTCCACCGTGGTCTCCGACGGCAACGCCGACTCGCATTCGATTCCGTCGAGTGCCATGCCGAGGATGGCCGCCGAGGCGAGGTACGGGTTGGCCGACGGATCGACGACCTTGACCTCGACGTTGCCGCCGTGGACGTTGCCCGCTCCACCCTGGAGGAACCGCACTGCGGCTTCGCGGTTCTCAGTGCCCCAGCAGATGTAGGCACCCGACCAGTGACCCGGCTGCATCCGCAGACCTGAGAGCACCGAACCGCACAGCACGCCCTGCGCCTCGGGCAGACCGGCCACCAGACCGGCGACCGCGTGTTCCCCCTCCGTCGTCATGCCGCGGGCGCCGGAACCGCCGGAGAACAACGGCGCACCCGCCCGGATAAGTGAGAAGTGCTGGTGCGCACCGTTTCCCACACTGTCTGCGAACGGGACGGGCGACAGGCTCACCCGCATCCCGTACCGGCGGGCCACCCGGCTGACGATGATCCGCATCAACATCAGCAGATCGGCCGCGGCGACCGGTGACATCGGCGGAAGCGAGATCTCGAACTGATTGGCGCCGTACTCCGGGTGGAACTGCTCGATCGGGATTCCGGAGCTCGTCGCCGCATCGGTGACGTCACGGACGAAGCCCTCATACTCGAGCACCCCGGCGAGTCCGTACTGCGCCCACAGGGTCGACGGCAGCCGGCCGCCGTCCGGGCCGACGAGGACGAACTCCATCTCGTGACCGACCGAGGCGGTCAGGCCCGCGGCGGACAACCGTTCCTCGACCCGGCGCAGTGCACCGCGGCTGCACCGGGGGTCGGGTTCACCGTTCTGATCGAAGAATCCGCCTGGCGCCCATGCCAATCCGTCGCCCAGGATGCGCAGGGCGCCGAGGTCGATGCGGATCCGCTGGTCGCCGACGACGCTAATGCTGTCACCGAAGACGATGCCGGTCTGGTCGATGGTGAACGCATGCCACACCGGGCTCGCGCCCAGACCTGGATCGGCGAAGGTGCCCATCCGGCGCAGCGGAATGGTCTTTGCGTGCGTGAGTCCCGCCGGATTGACGACCGTGCCGATCAACGTGGCGACACCGTCGGACTCCAGTTGCGCGATGGCGGCTGCGGCGAGGGGTTTTGCTGCCATGCCAGTCATTCTCCACCGGGTGGGCGCCCGGTGGCGCCCCGAATCACAAGGTGAGCTTGCAGCTCTGGCCGATGTCGAGGGTGCTCAGCACCCGTCCCATGCCGACCCACATCGCACACGACAGCGCGAGATCGGTGATCAGCTCGGCGTCGAAGTGCTCACCCGCCCTGGCCCAGAAATCGTCGTCGTCGCGCAGTCCCGTGTGGTCGGTGGCGAATCGGTGGGCGAACTCCGCCGCGATGCGCTCGGCCGGGCTGTAGCCGGGCCATGTGCGCCACTGATCGGCGTAGCGGTAGAGATCCTCGTCGACCCCCGCCGCGGCGCCGTCGGAGTCACGGGTGTTCTGGCACACCACACACTCGTTGGCGTTCGCGATGACGACACGCGCGAGTTCCCGCACCCGCATGGGCAGTCGGCCTTTGGTGTAGACGGCGTGGCTGAAGCCGGCCATGGCTGCACCGAGATCGGGTGAGCGGACCGCGAAGGCCGTGATGTCGTCGTCGGCGAAATCTCCGATTCGGCTCATGGCCGCATGCTACGCGCGGGCCTCCGTCACGGAGTGCGTTCGAAGTCCTCGTCCCACTCCCAGTCCCGCTGGACGAGCATCCGGTGGGTGATCCGCTCCAGCGCCGCCTCGACCTGCAACCGGTCCGGACGGCCCTCGAAGGTCGGCGCCTTCGCGAGCTTGTCGACGATCATGCCGACGAATACCGTCGACACGGCGTCGACCTGGCGCGCGCCTGACTGGCTGAGCCACAGTAGATCTCCGGTCCGCACGGCGTATCCGGTGGACACCAGGTCGTCGAAAACCGGTTCGACCACTTCACACGGAATGCGCAACCGCTCGGCGATCTCGCTCAGCCGCGCCGTTCCGAACACCTGGTTGTGGCGGTAGATCTGGAGCAGCGCCCACAGCCGCGCGACGTCGAGTTCACAGCCCGGCCGCCCGGCGACCGCGCGCAACCGGATGTCCGGGGAACTGCGCAGCAACCGGCCCACCGCCGACTCGAGCATCTTTTCCGGGGATTCCGAACCCGGCATCGCGAAGCCCTCGCCCAGATCGACGGCCAGACCGGTCTCCATCTCCCGCAGCGGCACCTCCTTGAGGAGCAGCGCGACCACGAAGCCGACGGCCGCGACCGGGGCGGCGCACAGGAACACCAGCCCGAGCGAATCGGCGTACGCGTTGACGATCGGGGCGGCGATGTCCGGCGCCAGTCGGTGCAGGGCCTGCGGAGACTCGGCCGCGACCGGAGGCGCACCGCTACTGAGGAGTGCGGCGCCGATGCGGTCGTCGAGGAAGTTCGCGAACAGCGAGCCGAAGACGGCGGCGCCGAAGGAGCTGCCGATGGTGCGGAAGAACGTGACCCCGGAGGTGGCGACGCCGAGATCCTCGAACGTGGAGGTGTTCTGCACGGTGAGCACGAGGACCTGCATGCACAGCCCGATGCCGGTGCCCAGCACGAACAGGAACAGCGACTGCTGCAGCAGCGGTGTGGTGGCGTCCATCCGGGACAGCAGCAGGAATCCGATCGTCATGATCGCGGTGCCCAGCACGGGGAAGATCTTGTACCGCCCGGTGCGGCTGACGATGACGCCACTGCCCATCGACGTGATCAGCAGCCCCGCCACCATCGGGAGGGTGCGCAACCCTGATTCGGTGGCCGAGACGCCGTCGACGAACTGCATGAAGGTGGGCAGGAAGGTCAGCGCCCCGAGCATGGCGAAGCCGACGATGAACGACAGGATGCAGCACACCGTGAACACCGGGCTGGCGAACAGCCGCATCGGGAGGATCGGTTCGCTGGCACGACGCTCGACCTGGACGAAAACCGCCAGCGCCAACACGGAGGCCACGAACAGACCGATGATGACCGGCGAGGACCAGGCGTACTCGGCCCCGCCCCAGCTCGTCGCCAGCGTCAGACCGGAGGCACCGAGACCGACGAAGACGATTCCGGCGTAGTCGATGGTGGCGCGGCCGGACCTGCTCAGCGCGGGGATCGCCGCGGCGGCCACGAAGAACACCACGATGCCCACCGGCACGTTGATCCAGAACGCCCAGCGCCAGGTGAGGTGATCGGTGAAGAAGCCGCCGAGCAACGGGCCGATGACGGTGGTGACGCCGAAGACCGCGCCCAGCGCCCCCTGGTACCGGCCGCGGTCGCGAAGCGGGATGACCTCGCCGATCAGCGCCATCGCCGTGACCATCAGCGCGCCACCACCGACACCCTGCAGTGCCCGGGCGGCGACCAGCATCGTCATCGACCCCGCCAGCCCGCACAGCACTGATCCGGCGAGGAAGAACAGCACTGCTACCTGGAAGACGGTCTTGCGGCCGAACAGGTCGCCGAGCTTTCCGACGATCGCGGTGGCGATCGTCGAGGCCAGCAGATAGCTCGTCACCACCCAGCTCTGGTGTCCGGCGCCGCCGAGATCCGCGACCACGGTCGGCAGCGCGGTCGCGACGATCGTCTGATCGAGTGCGGCGAGCAGCATGCCGAGCAGCACCGCGACGAAGATCAGGTTGCGCCGCTGCGCGCTGATCGTCGCGCCGCCGGAATCCGGTGGCGCTGCGGTGGTGGGGGGTGAGCTCGCCATGCCTGCCTCTCGTGACGCCGAACGCTACATCGTTAGCTAGGCTATAAAAGTTACGGCGGGCCGGTTCATTCCCGAGGTGACCTCGAACACAAACCGACCCGCGCCTCGGGTTACCCCGGAACGGCGCGGGTCAGTCAGTACGGCGGTGCACAGGTTATTGCGGAGGGCGCGAGACGCACTGCGCCGCGTAGAGCTGCTCGCCGAGCTTGTCCATCAGCTCCAGCTGTGTCTCGAGATAGTCGATGTGACTCTCCTCGTCGGCGAGGATCTTCTCGAACAGCGTGGCCGTGGTGGCGTCACCCTTCTCGCGGCACATGATGATGCCGGGCTTGAGCCGGGTGACCACCTCGTATTCGATTGCCAGATCGGCCTCGAATTGCTCCCTGAGGGTCTGCCCCACCCGTAACGAGAACAGCCGTTGATAATTCGGCAGTCCGTCGAGGAGAAGGATTCGATCGGTAATCGCCTCCGCGTGGCGCATTTCGTCGAACGATTCATCACGCGTGTGACTCGCCAATTCGGTGAAGCCCCAGCTGTCCTGCATCTTCGAATGGAGGAAATACTGGTTGATCGCCGTCAATTCGCTTGTCAACTGCTCGTTGAGCAATTTCAGGACATCGGGATCGCCTTGCATGGACCTCTCCTCAAGACCGTGGTGGCCGCTCGGGTCTCAGTGCTTGCCGTACCCCTGCAATCTAGCGCTTAAGCACGACGAGAGCGACTCGTTTCGCTTGATAGCGGGGTGTTTTGAGCGCACCTGTCCACCGGTGGAGGTTGCTGCGGGCATCGCGTGCCAGGTTCTCTGGACTGCCTGTCCTAACTAAGGTTAGACTGCACTAACATGCGGACGCGGACCTCTGGCAGGCAGGAAACAATGGGTGAGTATGACCTCCACTCATTTATTCTCGCGTGCGATTTCCGCGTCAGCGATCCCGAGCGAATGTGGGCGTGGCTCGAAACGAAGAAAGCCGGTCTGAATTCCATCGGCGCGCATCATGTGGTGGTTTACAAATCCATATGGGAGCCGGGCCGAATATTGACGACGATCGGCATTCGGCATCCCAGATCGGTGCGGGACATCGTGCGTTCCCCCGCGATATTCGAATGGTTCGACATCGCCGGCGTCGACGACATTCCCCCGGTGTTCGGCGGCGAGGTCGTCGAGAAGATCGACTTGGACGGGCCCTCCTCAGAGCGCCACGTCGCCGGCGTCATCGTCGGCGCGATGGCCGCCGTCGACGATGTGCAGGCGCTCATGGTCAAGCTGCACGACGGGCTGGACCGGTTCGCAGAGGCCGGTGTCCGCAAGCTGTGGGTCTACCAGGCCCTCGACGACGGGCAGGAAGTGATGATCCTGCAGGAGATCGATGACGAGCGCAGCGCCCGGCAGTGGATCGACCACCCGGACGCCTCCGCGGAATGGATGTCGCGGGCCGGCCTCGGCGCCTACCCCACCCTGTTCGTGGGCAAGCTCGCCCACATCATGGCCGTGGACGACGAGGGATAGCGGGGGTCCGGCCGTGTTCGTCTGCCTGTGCATGGGAGTGACCAGTCACGTGGTCAACGACGTCGTCGCCGCAGGCGCCTCCACGTCGAAGGAGATCGCGGAGGCCTGCGGGGCGGGCAGCGATTGCGGCCGGTGCCGCCGCACGCTGCGGGCGATCCTCGATGCCCACCACGTCAGCGGGTGCCCCGCGCAGTTCAACGGTTGCCCGTCACGCGCCTGAGGGTCCGCTCAGCCCTGCCCGCGGTCGGAGAAGGCGGCGAGGGCATCCGTATTGGCCGCACTGCCCAACAGCACCTCGAACTGGGCGTACTCCCGGGCGATCGCGGCCTTCACCTCGGCCCGCGTCGGCTCGACGATGGTCTGTTTGACCGCCATCAGGCTCGAGATCGGGCGCGAGGCGAGGACGTCGGCGTGCCGTCGGGCCTCCTCGAGCAGCTCATCCGGTTCGCACACCTGCCAGGCGATCCCCGTCCGCTGCGCGTCGGTGGCCGACAGCCACTCCGAGGACATCAGCAGCCAGGCCGCGTTCTGCCGGCCCATCAGCTGTGGCAGCAGGTAGGACGACGCCGCCTCCGGTGCCACGCCCAGGCTGGTGAACGGACACTTCAACCGCGCCGTCGTCGACATGAACACCAGATCGGCGTACCCGAGGATGGTGGTGCCGATGCCCACGGCGAGGCCGTTGACCGCGCACAGCAACGGCTTCCGCAGGTCGAGCAGCGCGTCCATGAGTCCGGGGAAACCATGCTCCCCCGGCTGGAAGTCCGGATCGGTGACCCGGGCGGCCATCTCCTTGAGGTCGTTGCCGGCGCTGAACGCGCGACCGGCGCCGGTGAGCAGCACCACCGCCACCGAAGGGTCCGCGTCGGCCTCCCGCAGCGCCACCGTGGCCGCGTCGTAGAGGGCCTCGTTGAAGGCGTTGAGCGCCTCTGGCCGGTCGAGCGTGACGGTGCGCACCCCGTCGGAGTCGCTGATCTGCAGGGTCACCGCAGCAGCGTAACGTCAGCCCGCCGCGAATGGACTGCGCATGACGTAGCGACTGGTGGGCACCGTGTCGATGTTCCGGTTCGCGCCGAACGATTCCGTGCTGGCCAGCATCCGCTGCATACGGTCGGTCAGATCGGCGTCGTCGGCCGCACCGAAGAACGCGTGCAAATCCGACACCGCGGCAAGGGGAAAGAGCTCCTCGACGATCGCGGCGATGACCGGTGCGTCGTCGGTGAGGGCGCCCACGACGGTGTTCTGGACGTAACCGAACGTGGCCTGCGTGGCGATCGCCACCGGCGTGTGGTCCAGATGCCAACGGCTGCGCCACGTCGGCTCGTCGAGGTCGTCCGGCCGCCGCAGCAGCGCGATGTTCGCCAGCCCCTCGGTGCGCGCGCCCGGTTCGGTGGCCGGCGCGGCCAGTGGCACCGACTCGGTCACCAGATAGGCCGCCACCGAATCGCATTCGGGGCTCAGCACGTCGACGGCGCCGCGGACGTCAGCGCCGTAGGACTGCTGCGTCCACAGGCTCACCACGGCCACCACCGGCGGATCGAGGGTCGTCAGCGTCATCATCGACTCCCGGACCGGCGCGTCGCGGACGTTGACCGTCAGTCCCGGCACGCCCAGGTCCAGGAGCCGAGGAGTCACCTCGGCGCGCAACCGGGTACACCAGGTGTCGTCGGCGTCCGGTGAGCGCAGCGTGATCATGACTTTTTCCACCTGTGCAACCTACTGACTTCGCGGCCTCGCGCGAGTCACATCGGGGCCGTCGGCTTCACGGGGGGAGAATGGTCGCGTGCACGTCGACAGCCGGATGATGGACACGGTTCGGCTGACCACGCCGGGAGTCGGTGCGGTGGTCCGCAGCCTGCTCGGCGTACTCGCGCTGACTGCCGCAGCGCTGTACTGGATTTCGCCGACCGCCGCGATGTGGACCGCCGGCGCCGGCATCATCACCGGTGCCATCGCGCTGCAGGACACCCCGGGTCGGCGGCTGCCCATCGTCGTCATCGCGTCGGCCGAGGTGGGCGCCGCCGCCCTGCTGGGCTCGCTGACCACCGACTACGACGCGGTGTTCGTGGCCGTGGTCGCGGGTTGGTGTTTCCTCGCGGGTATGCAGTGGGCGCTGGGCGCCAACGCCGGTTTTGTGGCCGCCGCCGCGGCGGGTCTGCTGGTGATCACCCCGCCGGAGTCGATGTCGCTCCCCGCGGTCGCGGCCACGACGGCGTTGACGGTGGCCACGGGTCTGGTACAGGCAGGTCTGGTCTGGCTGCGTCCGCCGCAACGGTGGCGCGCCCAGCAGCACGCGCTCACCCGCGCCCACCGGTCGCTCGCGCAGGACGCCAGGAACCTGGCGGTGGACACCGAGACGCCGCTCGACCCGGCACAGCTGGCGTGGCTGCGGGAGGTGTTCAGCAACATCCCGCAACACCAGCGCCCGAAGGCGTATCAGCTGGGTTACCAACTGCCCGAACGGATCGCCGCCACCCTGGTGGCGCTGCGCCGCACCGATGCCGATCTGACCGAGCTGTCTTCGGCTGCCGGGGAGTTCCTCGACGCGATCGCCGAGCACGGGGTTGCCGCACACCGCGGCGCCGACCGCGCGCTACAGCGCGTCGATGCCGCGGCCGCGGCCGTCACAGGCCCGGGGGCCAATGCGGCCCAACGGTTCTCCGAACAGCTGCACGAAGCGGCGGTGCTGCGCTTCGGCTGGCTGCGCGGACCGGACCTCCGAGGTTCGTTGTCGGGTTCGGCGGGTGTGTTGCGCCGCCATCTGGTGTCGACCTCACCGGTGCTGCGCCACGCGGTCCGGCTCTCGGCGGCCACCGCGGTCGGCGTGGCGGCAGCGCGTTTCGCCGATCTGAGCGAGCCTTACTGGATCGCGCTGACCGTGCTGCTGGTGCTGCGGCCGGAGACCGCGCACACCTACACCCGGTGCGCGGGCCGGCTGGCCGGCCTCGCCGGAGGAATCGTGGTGGCGTCCGCGGTCAGCCTGCTGTGGCCGCCGTCGGGCATGGTGGCGGCGGCCAGCGCGGCGGCGTTCGTGGGAGTGGCCTACGCGGTATGGGGTTTCGGGTACATCGCGGTGAGTGCGGCGCTGGCCGCGGCGGTGGTGTTCCTGCTCGGCATCGCCGAACCGGTCGAGGGCACCGCGGTGATCCACCGGCTGGTGGCGGTCGCGATGGGCGGCGGTCTGGCGCTGATCACCCATGTGACGCTGCCCGACGATGCGATGATCCGGCTGCGCCAGCGCGCCGGTGAACTGCTGATGACCGAGATCGACTACGCGGCAATGGTGGTGCGCGCGTTCGTGCACGAACTCGACCGGCCGGCGGATGCGCTCGCGGCGGCGTGGCAGCGCGCCTTCCGTGCCCGCGCGGCGTTCGAAGCAGCCTCCGGTGCGACCCGGTTGCAGGACCCCACGGAGCGGCAGTGGTTGCGATCCCTGCGGACGGCGCTCAACGCGATCACCGGGGCGTGCACGACGATGGAGAGCAGCCTGCCCGTTCAACCGGTCACGCTGAGTCCCGAGTTCGTCGCCGCGGTGGACGACTATGTCGACGCGCTGCGCGGGGCTCCGCCGAATCCGGCCGCGCTGTGGACGGTGGACCTGCCCGAGCTGATGGCGGCCGACCGGCGCGTGCGCGATGTGGCACACACGGTGACCGCGGGCAGCAGCGGCGCGCGCGTGCTGGTCACCGAACTGACCGCGATCACCCGCAGCCTCGCGGCGATCACACCTATCCCCGAGCCCACCTGGGCTGGATGAACACACCCTCGGCTTCGACCGTGACGCCGTCCTCGTCGGCGAGGTGGCCGACGACGAACGCCTTGACCCCGTCGACCCGCGAGATATGGGCCTCCGCGTGCAACCGGCCGAGTCGGGTGGTGCGCAGATAGCGCATGGTGATCGTGCCGGTGAGCCGCGGCGTGCGCGCATCGCTCGCGGCCTCCCCCAGTACGTGATCGAGCACCAATGCGGCCACCCCGCCGTGCACGTGTCCGGGTGGACCTTCGTATGCCGCACCCAGGTGGAAGTCCGAGGAGACGCGATCGTCCGCGTCGCGGTGGATGACCAGTGGCGGCGCGATCGGGTTGCGCACCCCGACGACGGGGTTGCCCCACGGCATCTGATCGCCGTCGGAGCTGAACTGCACCCCGAACGGCCCGTCGAGTTGCCTGCTCCGCAGGCGCGCGGTGGCCGCGTCGATCTCCGCCCTGGCGGCGGCCACGGTTTCGGCGTCGGTCTCAGTGCGGATCGTGGCGTCGATCAACGCGCGTACCGACGCCGTCAGCGGCTCGTAGATCTCCCGCAGCCGGGCGACGTCCGTCGAGCTCAGACCCTCGACGTGGGTGTACTCCAGCACCTGTGCACTAGAACACGTGTCAGCTACCGGTGTCGAATCACTGCTCAGACGCGCTGCGGCGGGATGTGCGGCCGCATTGCCGGTACCCACACCGCCGCGGTCCGCGGCTTGGAGAGTGCTTCGCAGAGCTGCTAACACGATCGACACACGACCGACGCGCGGACGCCATCCGCCTGTCGACAATCGGCAGTTATGCCTGGTGAGACGAGCGGCCCCTCGATCGGACCGTCGGTTGCCGAGATCCTGGCGTCCCACGCCGGTGGCACCGGCTCCCCGACCAAGACCGCCGCGCGGGTCGCCGACGCGATCGCGGCCCGCGGCGACGACGGGACCTGGCTGTCGACGGTGCCGCGCGACGAGCTGCTCGCGGCCGCCGCCGACATCGAACGACGGCCCGACGCCCGCACGCTGCCGCTCTACGGCGTGCCGTTCGGAGTCAAGGACAGCATCGACGTCGAGGGTGTGCCCACCACGCTGTCCTGCCCGGACTACGCCTACCTCGCGTCCTCGACCGCGCCGGCGGTCCGCCGACTGCTCGACGCCGGTGCGCTGTACGTCGGCAAGACCAACCTCGACCAGTTCGCCACCGGGCTCAACGGCACCCGCACCCCCTACACCGTGCCGCGCAGCGTCTACGGCGGCGGGCTGATCTCCGGCGGATCGAGTTCGGGGTCGGCGCTGGCAGTCGCGCTCGGGCAGGTGCCGTTCGCCGTCGCGACCGACACGGCCGGGTCCGGTCGGGTGCCCGCCGCGCTGAACGGGGTCATCGGGTGCAAACCGTCGCGCGGGCTGATCAGCACGGTGGGGCTGGTTCCGGCGTGCAAGTCGCTGGACTGCCTCAGCGTGATGGCGGGGTGCATCGACGACGTCCACCGCGTGCTCGACGTGATGATCGCCCGCGACGACGGTGATCCGTGGTCGCGTGACCGCGGCCCACGCCACGACGGCACCGGCATCCGGGTGGGGTTGCCGCCCGTCGAGCAGCTCGAGTTCTTCGGCGACGCCGAGATGTGCGACGCCCACCTCGCCTTCCGCGAGCACGTCGCTCGGCAGCACACCGTGGTCGACGTCTCGCTCGAGCCGTTCCTGGCCGCCGGCGAGCTCCTCTATCAGGGCCCATGGGTCGCCGAACGACTGGTCGAGTTCGCCGATTTCCTGGCGGCGCAACCGGATTCGATTCACCCGGTGGTACGTGACATCCTGCGGGGCGGGCACCGCTACAGCGCTGTCGACGCATTCGCCGCACTGCAGGCGCTACAGGAACTCAAGGCGGTGGTGGGCAGGCTCTGGCAGCGGATGGACGTACTCGTGGTGCCGACCATCGGCACCACGTTCACCGTCGACGAGGTGCTCGAGCGCCCGATCGAGACCAACACGGTGCTGGGGCACTACACCCACTTCGGCAACCTGCTCGACCTGCTGGGGGTCGCCGTGCCGGTGGGGACGACCGCCGACGGCAGACCCGCCAGCGCGATGCTGCTCGGCGCAGCCCTGACCGACGACACCGTCCTGCAACTCGCGGCGCAGTTGCTCGACGAACTCCGGGAGTCACCGTCCCTCCCGTCTCCGATCCCGATACCCAGCTAGGAGCGCGCGCGTGAGCCAGACCGTCGACATCCCGGCCGAACCGACGCCCTTCCCGCTGACGGCGGGCAGGACGGCGCTCATCGTCATCGACATGCAGCGAGACTTCCTGCTGCCCGGCGGATTCGGGGAGAGCCTCGGCAACGACGTCGGCCTGCTGCTCGAGGTGGTGCCGCCGCTGGCCGCCCTGATCGCCGCCGCGCGGGCGGCCGGGGTGATGGTGATCCACACCCGTGAAGGCCACCGGCCTGACCTGTCGGACTGCCCGCCGGCCAAACTCCACCGCGGCGCCCCGGAGAAACGCATCGGCGATCCCGGCCGTTACGGGCGCATCCTCATCCGCGGCGAGTACGGCCACGACATCGTCGACGAACTCGCCCCCATCCCAGGCGAAGTCGTCATCGACAAACCCGGCAAGGGAGCGTTCTACGCCACCGGCCTGCAGGACATCCTGGACGCGGCGGGGATCACCCAGCTTCTCGTCACCGGCGTCACCACCGAGGTGTGCGTCCACACCACCACCCGCGAGGCCAACGACCGTGGCTACGAGTGCCTGGTCGTATCCGATTGTGTCGGTTCGTATTTCCCCGAGTTCCAGCGCATCGGGCTGGAGATGATCAAGGCGCAAGGCGGCATTTTCGGCTGGGTCGCCGACACTGCTGCCGTCATCCCGGCGCTGCACGCCCTGACCACCACCGCCGTGTGAGGAGCCTGAGATGAGCGCAGACGTGACCGACCCGCCCGCCCAACCCGCGCCGGCCGAACCGCTCTCCGTCCCGTGGTGGACCCGCGGCGACCTCAACGCCTTCTTCGGTCTCGGGTTCAACATCCTGGTCAACGTGCTCACCCTGACCGGCCTGATGATCGGCGTGATCTCAGTGCCTGCCGGTGACGTGCTGGGCACCGTGTTGCCCGCGCTCGGCGTCGCGTTGATCCTGGGGAACCTTTACTACACGTTCCTGGCGCGCCGGCTCGCGCGCCGTGAGAACCGCGACGATGTGACCGCGCTGCCCTACGGTCCCAGCGTCCCGCACATGTTCATCGTGGTGTTCGTCGTCATGCTGCCGGTGTACCTCAACACCGAGGACCCGATCCAGGCATGGCAGGCCGGACTGGCGTGGGCGTTCCTGATCGGCGTCATCGTGATGATCGGCGCGTTCGTCGGGCCCCACATCCGCAAGCTGACACCGCGGGCGGCCATGCTCGGCACGTTGGCGGGTATCTCGATCACCTTCATCTCGATGCGACCGGCCGCACAGATGTGGGAGGCGGCGTGGATCGGGCTGCCGGTGCTCGCCATCATCCTCATCGGCTTCTTCACCGACGTGAAGGTGCCGGGCAACATCCCGATCGGCCTGGTGGCGCTGCTCGTCGGCACCGCCATCGGTTGGGCCGGTGGATACATGTCGGCTCCCGACGTCGGCCAGGCGGTCTCCGACATCGCGATCGGCATCCCTGACCTGCGGCTCGACCTGCTGTGGGCCGGCCTCGCCGATCTCGCGCCGCTGCTCGGCACGGCCATCCCGCTGGGCGTCTACAACTTCACCGAGGCGATGAGCAACGTCGAGAGCGCGGCCGCCGCCGGAGACAACTTCAACCTGCGCAGCGTGCTGCTGGCCGATGGCGCCGGTGCGGTGATCGGCTCCGCATTCGGGTCGCCGTTCCCGCCCGCGGTGTACATCGGCCACCCCGGCTGGAAGGACGCGGGCGGGCGGGCCGGGTATTCACTGGCCGGCGGCGTGGTGATCGGAATCCTTTGTTTCATAGGGCTTTTCGGAGTGCTCGACGCGCTGCTGCCGGTGCCCGCCATCGTTCCGATCCTGCTCTACATCGGTCTGCTGATCGGCGCCCAGGCGTTCCAGGCGGTGCCGCGACTGCATGCGGTCGCCGTGGTGGCCGCGCTGCTGCCCAACCTCGCGCAGTGGGCACACGGCCTGATCGACAACGCGCTCAACGCGGCCGGGACCTCGGCGGCCGAGGTCGGGATGGAGGCGCTGAACGGCGCGGGCGTGGTGTACGAGGGCCTCAAGACCCTCGGTGAAGGTGCGGTGCTGGTCGGATTGATCCTCGGCGCGATGGTGACCTTCATCCTGGAGAAGAAGTTCAGCTACGCCGCGATCGCCTCGGCGGTCGGCGCTGTGCTGTCGTTCATCGGGCTCATCCATGCGCCGCAGGTCGCGTGGGCGGCCAGCCCCCAGGTGGCACTCGGCTACGTGTTCTTCGGAATCGTCTGCGCCGCCTGCGCTTTCCTGCCGGGCGCCAACGAGCCGACGGTGATCGACGAAAGCGACGTCGTGGCCGGCCACTGACGCTGCCCATCCCGCCGAGCAGACACAGAATCGCGGTGCCATGGGCCCGATGACGCGATTCTGCGTCTGATCGCGGTGTGGTTCACACCACCGCCGCGTCAGCTGATCGACGACCTCTCGTGATTCGTGTCGGATGAAACTCGAGCCCCGTCTTGACGTTCTCCCCTGGAGAGCCGTCACACTCAGACGGTGACGTGCGACGGGCTGGAGACGGCATGACGATTTCCCTGGGCCGTGACGCGGGGCCCCACTACGACGGCGGCGCGTACTACGACCTCGGCTCGTACCACCGCCCGGTCGAGACGCCGTCACCGCAAGCGCAGCTGTGGTTCGACCGCGGCATGGTCTGGGCGTACGCCTTCAACCACGAAGAAGCCGTCCGCTGCTTCGAGCGCGCGCTGGAACTCGACCGGGATTTGGCTATCGCGCGGTGGGGTATCGCGTACGCCGTCGGACCCAACTACAACAAACCGTGGGAGGCCTTCGATCCGGTGGATCTCGGGGCGTCGCTGGCGCGGGCACGGATGGAGTTGCAGCTCGCTGCCGGCGGCCGCGCATCAGCCGTCGAACGCGGCCTGATCGAGGCGTTGCAGCGCCGGTTTCCCGTCGAGGACCCCGGACAGACCGAGGCGCTGCACGACGGGCACCCGGCGTACGCCGACGCGATGGTCGAGTTGGCGGCCGCCTACCCCGACGATGTCGACGTGCAGGCCCTGGCGGCCGACGCACTGGTCAACATCACCGCGTGGGCGCTGTGGGACACCCGGACGGGCGAACCGGCGCCCGGATCGCGGGTGGTGGCGGCCAAGGCGATCCTCGACGCCGCGCTCACCACGTCCGCGGGGCAGGAGCACCCCGGCGTGCTGCACCTCTACCTGCACACCATGGAGATGTCAACGACCCCCGAACACGCGCTCCCCGCCGCCGACCTGTTGCGCGGGCTGGTGCCCGACGCCGGCCACCTGCAGCACATGCCGAGCCACATCGACGTGCTGTGCGGGCAGTACCGGTCCTCCGTGACGGCCAATCTCGCTGCCGTGGAGGCGGATCGGCAGTTCGTCGACCGTGCCGGCCCACTGAACTTCTACTCCCTCTACCGCGCCCATGATCTGCACTTCGTGGTGTACTCGGCGATGTTCGAGGGTTCGTCGCGGATCGCGCTGCAAGCGGCCGACGAACTCGCCGGCCAGCTCACACCCGAACTGCTCGCGATCGAATCCCCGCCGATGGCCGACTGGCTCGAGGCGTTCGTCCCGCTGCGGGTGCACGTGCTCATCCGGTTCGGCCGCTGGGACGAGCTGATCGCCGAACCGCTGCCGGACGATCAGGCGCTCTACTGCACCACCACCGCGACCGTCCACTACGGGCGCGGCGTCGCCCACGCCGCGAAAGGTCACCTCGACCAGGCCCGTGCGGAGCGCGAGGCCTTCGCCGCCGCGTATGCCCGCATCCCGGAGTCCCGCTACCTGTTCAACAACACCAGCCGCGACATCCTGGCCGTCGCCGAGGCCATGCTCGACGGTGAGATCGATTACCGGGCAGGAAGATTCGATGAGGCCTTCAACCATCTGCGGCGTGCGATCGAGTTGGACGACTCGTTGCCCTACGACGAACCCTGGGGCTGGATGCAGCCCACCCGCCACGCGTACGGGGCGCTGCTGCTCGACCAGGGCCGCGTCGAGGAAGCGGCCGCCGTGTACGCCGCCGACCTCGGCCTCGACCCCGAACTGAGCCGGTCCTCGCAGCACCCGGGCAACGTGTGGAGCCTGCACGGCTACCACGAATGCCTGCAGCGGCTGGGCCGCACCGCGGAGGCCGCCATCATCGGCCAGCAACTCAGCCTGGCCGCGGCTCGCGCTGACGTGCCGATCAACGCCTCCTGCGCGTGCCGGCTCGACATCGCCGACGGCTGCTGCCCCTCCTGAAGGGCCACGCGCGCTGCGTAGACTCCGGCCTGTGGCGCTCAGTGACTCGGACCGCGAACACCTCCACCGCTGCGTGGAACTCGCCGGGCAGGCGCTCGACACCGGTGACGAACCGTTCGGATCGGTCCTCGTCGACGGCGCCGGGCAGGTCCGCTTCGCCGACCACAACCGGGTCAGCGGCGGGGACCACACCCGCCACCCCGAGTTCGCCATCGCCAAGTGGGCGGTGGAGAACCTGAGCACCGCCGACCGCGCCGCCGCAACGGTTTACACCTCCGGCGAACACTGTCCGATGTGCGCCGCCGCGCACGCCTGGGTGGGCCTGGGCCGCATCGTCTACGCCGCCTCGTCCGCACAGCTGAGCGGGTGGCTGGCCGAGTGGGGAGCGCCCGCGCCGCCGGTGACTCCCCTGCCGATCGGCGACGTCGCACCCGGTGTACCGGTCGACGGGCCGGTCCCCGAGTTCACCGACACCATGAAAGCGCTCTACGCCGCGAAGTTCCAGCCGGACGCGGAGCCTCCACGCGAGGACGCGGAGCCTCCACGCGAGGACGCGCCGGCACCCGGATCTCCGCCGGAGTGGGTCTCGCATGCGATCTGGTGGCACCTCTATCCGCTCGGATTCGTCGGCGCCTTCCCCGCCGACCCCGCACCGACTCCCGGCGAGCACCGGTTGCGCCGCATCGTCGACTGGCTCGACCACGCCATCACCCTCGGCGCCTCCGGTATCGCGCTCGGCCCGATCTTCGCCTCGCGCACCCACGGGTACGACACCACCGACCACTTCCACATCGACCCGCGCCTCGGCGACGACGCCGATTTCGACCTGCTGGTCGGCGAGGCGCACCGACGCGGATTGCGTGTTCTGCTCGACGGCGTCTTCAACCACGTCGGCACCGACTTCCCGCGCTACCGCGAGGCGCTCGACGGCGGCCCTGACAGCCCTGCGTCGGCGTGGTTTCGGCGGGGCCGCAAAGGGTTCGGCAACTTCGAGGGTCACGGCGACCTGATCGCCCTCGACCACCGCAACCCCGCCGTCGCCGACTACACGGTCGAGGTGATGTCGCACTGGCTGGCCCGCGGGGCCGACGGCTGGCGACTCGACGCCGCCTACGCGGTGCCCGAGCGGTTCTGGTCCGAGGTGCTTCCCCGCGTACGGCAGGCGCATCCGGATGCGTGGTTCGTCGGCGAGGTCATCCACGGCGACTACGCGCAGTGGGTGAGCGCCGGATTCGATTCGGTGACCCAGTACGAACTGTGGAAGGCGGTGTGGAGCAGCCTCAACGACGGCAACTTCCACGAACTCGACTGGGCGTTGAAGCGCCACAACGCCTTCGTCGAGCAGTTCGCCCCGCTGACGTTCGTCGGCAACCACGACGTCACCCGCATCGCCAGCCGGATGACCGACCCCCGCCACGTCGGACACGCACTGGTGCTGCTGTTCACCCTCGGCGGCGTGCCGAGCGTGTACGCCGGTGACGAACTCGGACTGCGAGGCGTCAAGGAGGACCGCGCGGGTGGCGACGACGCCGTGCGGCCGGAGTTCAGCGCGCCCGACGAGGTGGATAACGACGTGTTCCGTCTGCACCAGCACCTGATCGGGCTCCGCCGCAGACACCCGTGGCTGCACCGCGCGGTGACCTCCCCGGTGACGCTCGACAACCGCCACTACGTCTACGAGACCCGCAACGGCGACGATGCGCTGATCGTCGCGCTCAACATCGACGCCGAGGAACCCTTGAAGCTGGCCCTGCGGGACGCCGGCCGGGCCCGCGGGCGGGTGATCTCCGGCTCCGGGGCGCCCCCACCCGAGGAACGCGACCAGGTGACCGTGCCGCCTAACGGCTGGGTGGTCATCGCACCCAGCTGAGCCGTCAGGTCAGCCGCTCGACGGTCGCCGGATCCTCCGCACCGCCGTAGAACTTGTCGAGAACACCGAGGAAATCGGCGTTGTCGCCCGTACAGCGGGCGAAGAGCGTCATCGACGAGCGCACCTTGAGATCGTCGGGCGAGCCGAACACCTCACCGATGGATCGGCCCTCGATGGCGAGCACCAGACGGGTGCACTCCCGAAGGCGCGGTCCGAGCAGGTCGTGCGCCAGATAGGCGACGGCTTCCTCGCGGGAGGCGATGCCGTAGTGCTGTGCGGTGGCACTGCGGCCGAGGCCGCGCAGCTGCGGGAAGACGAACCAGATCCAGTGCGAGCGTTTACGTCCGGCGCGCAGCTCTCCGATCACGGTGTCGTAAACCGGTTCCTGGGCGTCGACGAAGCGTTGCAGGTCGAATGGGTCATCGGACGAGTCGGTCACCACTGCTGACTACCCGGCCGCGAGGCAATTCATCGCTGTCAGACGAGTTTGCCGCTAGTGTCGTGGCTGGCCCGGACCCGGTGCGGTCAGGCCAGAAGGGAATCGATGACGACGCGCGACGAGCCGCCGCACGATTCACCCGCACCATTCGCCCGGCTGCGCGCACCCGTGCTGTCACGGGTGAGCATCCAGTCCAAATTGCTGATCATGCTGTTGGTGACCAGCATCCTGTCCGCCGCGGTCGTCGGGTTCATCGGTTATCAGTCCGGGCGTTCGTCGCTGCGCACGTCGGTCTTCGACGCACTGACCGAGCTCCGCGGGGCGCAGTCCCGCCAGCTCGAGGCGGAGTTCAGCGACCTGAAGAACTCGCTGATCGTCTACACCCGCGGCGCCACGACGACCGAGGCGCTCGCCGCCTTCACACCGGCGTTCGACGAGCTGGCCGACGCCACCATCAGCCCGCAGCAACAGCAGTCGATCGACGACTACTACCGCGGCCCGTTCGCCGAGGCGAAGTTCGAGCAGACCGGGCAGCGACTCGACAGCGAGGCGCTGATCCCCACGTCGAACGCCCAGCGGTATCTGCAGGCGCAGTACACGGCGCAGTACCCGGACTGGACTGCCGCGATCAAGGTCGACGACGTCCGCGACGGCAGCTCCTGGTCGGCGGCGAACGCGCGGTTCAACGAGTACTTCCGGGAGATCGTGACCCGGTTCGGTTTCGAGGACGCCCTGCTCCTCGACACCCGGGGCAACGTCGTCTACAACGCGTACAAGGGGGTCGATCTCGGCACCAACATCGTCACCGGCCCGTACCGGGAGGGCGACCTGCGCGACGCGTATCAGAAGGCGTTGGCCTCCAACGCCGTCGACTACGTCGGCGTCACCGACTTCGCGGACTACATCCCCGCCGACGAGCCCACCGCGTGGATGGTCGCGCCGGTGAGGTCGGCGGGCCGGGTCGACGGAGTGCTCGCGCTGCAGTTCCCGGTATCGAAGATCAACCGGATGATGACGGCCGACGAGCAGTGGCAATCAGCCGGTATGGGCCGCACCGGGGAGACCTTCCTGGTCGGGCCCGACGACCTGATGCGGTCGGATTCCCGGCTGTTCCTCGAGAACGCCGAGCAGTTCCGCAGTGATGTCGTGGACGCGGGCACCCCGCCCGAGGTGGCCGACCAGTCGCTGCGGCAACGCGGCACCACACTCGTGCAGCCGGTGGCGACCGAGGCGACCCGGCAGGCGCAGCGCGGCCAGACCGGCACCATCGTGGAAACCGACTATCTCGGTCACGACACCCTGCAGGCATACGCACCGGTCAACCTGCCGGGACTCAACTGGTCGATCGTCGCCAAGATCGACACGTCCGAGGCGTTCGCGCCGGTGGCCGCCTTCACCCGAACCCTGGTGCTCTCGACCGTGGTGATGATCTTCGTGGTGTGCGTGGCCGCCATGCTGTTGTCCCGGCTGTTCGTCAGGCCGATCCGCCGGGGCTGGAGGCCGGCGCGCAGCAGATCGGCGCCGGTGACTACCACGTGACGCTGCCGGTGCAGTCCCGCGACGAATTCGGCGATCTGACAACAGCTTTCAATGCAATGAGCCGCAACCTCGCGATCAAGGACGAACTACTCACCGAACAGCGCAAGGAGAACGACCGGCTCCTGCACTCGCTGATGCCGGAGTCGGTGGTGGCGCGCTACCGCGAGGGCGAGGAGACCATCGCCCAGGACCACCAGAACGTCACCGTGATCTTCGCGGACCTGGAGGGCCTCGAAGAAGTCACCGCGGGGTTGTCATCCGACGAGGCGCTCGGCATCGTCAATTCGTTGGTGCGGCAATTCGACGCCGCGGCCGACAATCTCGGTGTCGAGCGGATCCGCACACTGCACAACGGATATCTGGCCAGCTGCGGTCTGACGGTGCCGCGGCTCGACAACGTCCGTCGCACGGTGGATTTCGCGGTCGAGATGCAGCACATCGTCGCACGGTTCAACGAGGAGACCGGGGGTTCGCTGCTACTGCGGGCCGGCATCGACACCGGCACCGTCATCAGCGGTCTGATCGGGCGCAACAGCCTGGCCTACGACATGTGGGGTGCCGCAGTGAACCTCGCCTACCAGGTGAAGAGCGGGTCGCCGCAACCCGGCGTGTACGTGACCACCCAGATCTATGAGGCCATGCGCGACAGCCACAGCTTCACCGCAGCGGATGACATCCCGATCGACGGCGCCGCGCAACCGATCTGGCGGCTGGCGGACCGGCAATCGTGACCAGCGTGTTCGAGGCGACGTGGTTCTACTGGGCCGTCGGCGTCGCGATCGGTTTCCCGTTGATCCTGGTTGCCCTCACCGAGGCGCACAACGCGCTGCGGCGGCGCGGCAGCATCCTCGCGCGGCCGCTGCACCTGCTGCGCACGTACATCCTGCCGCTGGGCGCACTGCTCGTGCTGCTGGTGGGGGCGATGCAGATCTCGGGCGAGGCCACGCCGGTGCGCGTCGTCGCCACCGTGTTCGGCTTCGTGGTGCTGGTGCTGCTGCTGTCCGGCCTCAACGCCACGCTCTTCCAAGGCGCGCCGGAAGGCAGCTGGCGCAGGCGGGTTCCCTCGATCTTCCTCGACGTGACACGGTTCGCGCTCATCGCGCTCGGCGTCGGGCTGATGTTGGCCTACATCTGGGGTGCCAACGTTGGCGGTCTGTTCACCGCCCTCGGCGTGTCCTCGATCGTGCTGGGTCTGGCGCTGCAGAACTCCGTCGGCCAGATCATCTCGGGACTGCTCGTACTGTTCGAGCAACCGTTCCAGCTCGGCGACTGGGTCGACACCGAGTCGGCGAGCGGCCGTGTCGTCGAGGTCAACTGGCGCGCCACCCATATCGACACCGGCAGCGGTCTGCAGATCATGCCGAACTCGTTGCTGGCGGCGTCGTCGTTCACCAACCTCAGCCGGCCCCCGGGCACCCACTCGATCATCGTCAACACGGTGTTCGCGCCCAACGATCCGCCCGACGACGTCTGCGAGATGCTGACCACCGTCGCGCGGACCCTCCCCCATCTGGCCGACCACTCGCTGCCGTCATCGGTGCCCACCGGCGGCACCGGCTATCAGACGGCGATCCCGCTGCGCTCCCCCGCCGATGACGTCGCGACACGCGCGACGTTCCTGCGGTGGACCTGGTACGCCGCGCGACGCGCCGGCCTGCACCTCGACGAGGCCGACGATGAGTTCGCCACCCCCGAACGGCTCCAGGAGGCGTTGCGGACCATTGCCCCCACGCTGCGCCTGTCGCCCGCCGATCAGCGGGAGTTGTTGCCGCACATCAGGATCACGCGCTACGGCGCCGACGAGGTGGTGCAGACCGCAGGGCAGGTCCCGAAACGGATGACATTCGTCGTCGACGGCCGCATCCAGCTCGTCGCGGCCGGCCCCGACGGTTCGATGGTGCCCGTCCGCGTGCTGGAACAGGGCGACTTCCTCGGACAGACGGCGCTCACCAGGGAACCTGTCAGGGCGGGCGCTCATGCGCTCGAAGAGGCTGCGGTGGTGCTCATCGAGCGCGCCGACATCGAGGAACTGGTTGCGCGGAAACCGTTGCTCCTGCAGGACATCGGACGAGCGATCGAGGACCGCAAGGCCGACGTCCGCCGGGCGCTGGGCGCGGGTTCGTAACGGGCTGAGTCGCAATCGTTGCCCAACCGCGATATCGCGGTCCCGTGTTGGTGCGCGTGTGACGCGTGTGGCGCCTGTTTCATAGGGACCGATAAGCGACGGCAATTGCTTGTGGCATGCAGATGAAAGGTGGGTGGCTTGCCGTTATGAAACTCCTCAGCACGTTGCGAAACTGGAGGCGCCGGTTGGCGGTGGTCGCGGTCGCCGCGGCCACGCTCCCGGGCCTGATCGGCTTCGCCGGGGGTTCGGCGACCGCGGGTGCGTTCTCCCGGCCGGGCCTTCCCGTCGAGTACCTCGATGTGTTCTCCCAGTCGATGAACCGCAACATCCGTATTCAGTTCCAGGGCGGTGGCCCGCATGCGGTCTACCTGCTCGACGGACTCCGCGCACAAAACGACTACAACGGCTGGGACATCAACACCCCCGCCTTCGAGTGGTACCACCAGTCGGGCCTGTCGGTCGTGATGCCCGTCGGCGGCCAGTCCAGCTTCTACACCGACTGGTACCAGCCGTCGCGGGGTAACGGCCAGGACTACACGTACAAGTGGGAGACGTTCCTGACCCAGGAGCTGCCCGCGTGGCTGGAGGCCAACCGCGGCGTCTCACCGAACGGCAATGCGGTGGTGGGCCTCTCGATGGCAGGCAGCACGGCGCTGACCTACTCGATCTACTACCCGCAGAAGTTCATCTACGCGGCATCGCTGTCGGGCTTCCTCAACCCGTCCGAGGGTTGGTGGCCGATGCTGATCGGGCTGGCGATGCAGGACTCCGGTAAGTACAACGCCGAGAGCATGTGGGGCCCGTCCAGCGATCCGGCGTGGAAGCGTAACGACCCGATGGTGAACATCAACCAGCTGGTCGCCAACAACACCCGGGTGTGGATCTACTGCGGCACCGGCACACCGTCGGAGCTCGACGCCGGCACCGCCGGTGGCAACCTGATGGCCGCGCAGTTCCTCGAAGGGTTCACGCTGCGGACCAACATCACCTTCCGCGACACCTACATCGCCGCGGGCGGCACCAACGGGGTGTTCAACTTCCCGTCGAACGGCACCCACGCCTGGGGCTACTGGGGACAGCAGCTGCAGCAGATGAAGCCGGATATCCAACGGGTTCTCGGCGCCCAGGGTGCCGTCTAGATCCACCCACAACCAGGGAGCCTGCCGTCACCCCCACGGCAGGCTCCCTGCCGTTGTGTGGGGGTCCCGCCGACCGCGCTCCGCAAACGCCCCACTGGATGCGCCGTCATCGCCTTAGAGTGACGCAATGGTCGACGACGGCGATGCCGTGACACACATCGAACTTCAGCAGCGGGTGGATCCCGGCGCTCTGGCGTTGGCCACCGTGGGCGGCGCGGTCGCCTTCATCTTCGCCGGCGACGACTGGGATGTGCTCGCCGTGGTGATCGGCCTCCTGCTGCTCATCATCCTGCTGGCTCACCACCGCCCTGCGCCGACCGTCCGCACACCCCGGGCGCTGCTGCTGCGCGGGGCGTTCGGCGCCACCACCGGGCTCGCGTTCTGCATCGCCGTGGCGCCGGCCATCCAGTTCGGGATCATCGGACCGTTCTTCCACAGCGAGGACGAGGAGGGTTACTCGTTCGACGCCTGGAACACCACGGTGGCACTGTCGATGCTGTGGGCCGTGGTCGCGGCGCTGCTCGCCGTATGCGAACCCCGGGTGGCGCGCTGGCTCGACCGGCCGCGGCGGGGTCGGATGCCGCATCCGGCCGGCGAGCAGTAACCCGGCCGGGAACAAACGACCCCACACCAAGGTTGAGTCGGTCAGACTGAACTTTGGAGGATCACATGGCTCAAGCCGCATCAGTGCCGGTGTTGTTCTCGAGCGACGCGATCGTGCTGCCCGGCATGGTCGTGCCGATCGAACTGGACGAGACCGCACGTGCCGCCGTCGACGCCGCCCGCGCCACCGAATCCGGTGAATTGCTCATCGCCCCGCGGCTGGGCGACCGCTACCCCACCTACGGTGTGCTCGCCACGATCGTGCAGGTCGGCCGCATCCCCGGCAACGGGACCGCGGCCGTCGTACGCGGTAAGAGCCGCGCGCACATCGGCGCCGGTACCAGCGGGCCCGGTGCGGCGTTGTGGGTCTCGGTCGAGGAAGTGCCCGAATCCGAGATCACCGACGACACCCGCACCCTGGCCGCGGAGTACAAGAAACTGCTGCTGGCCATGCTGCAGCGCCGCGAGGCCTGGCAGATCATCGACGTGGTCAACGAGTTGACCGATCCGTCGGCGCTGGCCGACACCGCCGGCTACGCGTCCTACCTCACACAGGTGCAGAAGCGTCAGCTGCTGGAGACACCCGAGGTGGCCGAACGGCTGCGCGCACTCATCGACTGGACGGGCGAAAACCTGGCCGAGGTCGAGGTCAGCGACAAGATCGCCGAGGACGTCCGGTCCGGGATGGAAAAGCAGCAGAAGGAGTTCCTGCTGCGCCAGCAGCTCGCCGCGATCCGCAAGGAACTCGGCGAAGGCGAACCCGAAGGCTCGGATGACTACCGCTCCCGCGTCGAGGCCGCCGATCTGCCCGAGAAGGTGCGGGAGGCCGCACTGCGCGAAGTCGGCAAGCTCGAACGCTCCAGCGAGCAGAGCCCCGAGGGCGGCTGGATCCGCACCTGGCTCGACACCGTGCTGGACCTGCCGTGGAACACGAGCACCGAGGACTCGACCGACCTGAAGAGGGCCCGCGAGATCCTCGACGCCGACCACCACGGGCTCGACGACGTCAAGGACCGCATCGTCGAGTACCTGGCCGTGCGTGCGCGGCGCGCCCAGCGGGGCATGGCCGTGGTCGGTGGCCGCGGGTCCGGCGCTGTCATGGTGCTGGCCGGTCCCCCCGGCGTCGGCAAGACGTCGCTGGGTGAATCGGTGGCACGGGCGTTGGGCCGCAAGTTCGTTCGCGTCGCCCTGGGTGGCGTGCGCGACGAGGCCGAGATCCGCGGTCACCGGCGCACCTACGTCGGCGCCCTGCCGGGCCGCATCGTGCGCGCCATCGGCGAAGCGGGTTCGATGAACCCCGTCGTCCTGCTCGACGAGATCGACAAGGTCGGCAGCGACTACCGCGGTGATCCCGCCGCGGCGCTGCTCGAGGTGCTCGACCCGGCGCAGAACCACACGTTCCGCGACCACTACCTCGATCTCGATCTCGACCTGTCCGACGTCGTGTTCCTGGCGACGGCCAACGTCATCGAGAACATCCCGCAGGCCCTGCTGGACCGCATGGAGCTGGTCCAGATCGACGGCTACACCTCCGACGACAAGGTCGCGATCGCGCGTGACTTCCTGCTGCCCCGGCAGCGGGAGCGGGCGGCGCTCACCACCGACGAGGTGACCGTGACCGACGCGGCGTTGCGAAAGATCGCCGCGGACTACACCCGCGAACCCGGTGTGCGGCAGTTCGAACGGCTGCTGGCCAAGGCGATGCGCAAGGCCACCACCAAACTCGCCGCGGACCCGACGCCGTTGACGATCGACGAACCGGACCTGGTCGGCTACCTGGGGCGTCCGCGCTTCATGCCGGAGTCGGCCGAGCGCACCGCGGTGCCGGGTGTGGCGACCGGGCTGGCCGTCACGGGGCTCGGCGGCGACGTGCTCTACATCGAGGCCGGATCCACCGACGGTGAGCCGGGGCTGCAGCTCACGGGTCAGCTGGGCGACGTGATGAAGGAGTCGGCGCAGATCGCGCTGTCCTATGTGCGCGCCCACGCCGCCGAACTGGGCGTCGATCCCAAGGCGCTGGACCGGCGAATCCACGTCCACGTGCCCGCGGGCGCCGTCCCGAAGGACGGTCCGTCGGCGGGTGTGACGATGGTGACCGCGCTGGTGTCGATGGCGACCGGACGGCAGGTGCGTTCGGACGTCGGGATGACCGGTGAGGTCACGCTCAACGGCCGCGTGCTGCCGATCGGCGGGGTCAAGCAGAAGCTGCTGGCCGCGCAGCGCGCCGGGCTGTCGACGGTGTTCATCCCGCAGCGCAACGAGGCCGACCTGGACGACGTGCCGGCCGAGGTGCGCGACGCGCTGGAGGTCAAACCGATGACCGACGTCGCCGACATCGTCGCGCAGGCACTCGAGCCGGCCGCGCAACCGTCGACGCTGGCCGCCTGAGCCCACGAGCAGACGCAGACTCGCACGATCAGCCGCTGATTCGTGCGAGTTTGCGTCTGCTCGCCGTTGTGGGGTACTCCCCCGGTCGTGAAATTCGTGCTGGAAGTCAACCTGCCCGAGGATTCCGACGTGAACGGCGAGCTCGCCGGCATCCTGTCGGACCTGGCCGGCGAAATGAACGACCTCACCGAGCTCGAACCGGGCGACAAACAGGACATCCACGACTCGAGCCATGCGCGGGTGGGTTCCTGGCACGTCACCGCCGACGCAGAATGAGCACGTGGGCTACGACCCGCCGCCAGCGTTCCCGTCCAGGTAGCCGGTTCACCACCGCCGCACGCGGGTAATGAATTCGCCATGGGCGCATCGCAGCAGATCGTTCAGCGCCTGCGAGATCAGGCAGGTCAGACCTACGCAGAGGAGGCGGGTATCGCTCTCGCCGACAAACCGATGCCGCTGTTCCAGCTGCTGGTGCTCTGCATGCTCGCCAGCAAGCCCATCGATGCGACGGTCGCGATGCGGGCCGCCCGCGAGCTGTTCTCAGCGGGTGTGCGGACCCCCGACGCCGTGCTCGACACCGACCGGACGACCATGATCGCCGCATTCGGCCGAGCCGGATACGCCCGGTACGACGAGAGCTCGGCGACCCGCCTGGTGGAGTTGGCCCGCGCCGTACGCGAGGACTACGGCGGCGACCTGCGCCGGCTCGGCGAGAACCACGACCCCGAAACAGCTCGGCGAAAACTGCAGGAGTTCAAGGGAATCGGTGACACCGGATCCAGCATTTTCCTTCGCGAGGTGCAGGACACCTGGACGTGGCTGCGGCCCTACTTCGACGAGCGCGCGCTCGACGCCGCGGCACGACTCGGACTACCGGCCGACCCGGCGACACTGCAGCAGTTGGCCCCCGACGGTACGGCCGCCCTCGCGGCGGCACTGGTGCGCGCGGCCCTCGACGACGATCTGCTCGACCGGGTGCGCGGATGATCCGCATCGGCACCTCCGGCTGGTCCTACGACCACTGGACCGGCGTGCTCTATCCGGAGCGCACACCGGTGGCCAAACGGCTCGGCCTGTACGTCGCGGAATTCGACACCGTGGAACTCAACGCGAGCTTCTACCGCTGGCCGCGCGACGCAACCTTCGAGGGCTGGCACCGACGGCTCCCCGAAGGCTTCACGATGTCGGTCAAGGCGCACCGCGGGCTCACCCACTTCCGCAGGCTGACCACCCCGGAACCGTGGGTGGAACGCTTCGAACGGTGCTGGACCGCGCTCGGTGACCGGCGCGAAGCCCTACTGGTTCAACTGCACCCCGCCATCGAGCGGGACGACGCCCTGCTCGATCACTTCCTGACGGTGATGCCGGACTGGATCCCCGTCGCCATGGAGCTGCGCCACGCGTCCTGGGACGATCCGGCGGTGTACGGACTCCTCGAACGCCACCGCGCCGCCTACGTTGTCATGAGCGGTGCCGGGCTGAAGTGCGTGCCGCGGGCGACCAGCGATCTGGTCTACCTGCGGATGCACGGCCCGAGCCAGGATTCGCTGTACGCCGGGTCCTATCCCGACGACGTCCTGCACCGGTGGGCCGACCGAATCGTCGAGTGGGACGCCGAGGGCCGCAACGTGCTGGTCTACTTCAACAACGACCTCGGCGGACATGCCGTGCACAATGCCCGCACCCTGCGTCACCTGCTGGCCGCGCGCGTCGGCTGACCCCGCGGGCACGCCGCGAACCGCGTGCGGCACGCTAGGGAACCGACATGCGCGCATCACCTGTGATCCCGGCGGCACTGGCCGCGGCGGCGGTGCTGGCCGCCTGCACCGGACCCGCGGTGGTCACCACCGACGAGCGGGGGCCCGCCGCGTCGGCGTCGCCCGCCGCGCCACCACCGCCCCCGCTGAACAACACCAACCTGGTCAACGCCTTCTATTTCGGCGCACCGGTCGACGGCTTCACGCAGTACTTCTTCACCACGCCGTCGGGCCGTTGGGACTGTGCGATCGTGCCGCGGGTGCAGGCCGGCTGCCAGGCGGCCGACGGCGCCGCGCTGGGCATCGACGGGGCGCCCGAGACGGTGACCGATGCCGCCGGGGAGGAAGCCGACCCGAACGCGATCGTGGTCGGCCGCGACGGTGAGCCGGCGTTCGTGGCGCTCGAAGAGGCGTCGTTCACCCCGGGCACCGCACCGGCCAACGTCATAAAGTTCAACCAGGTCCTGGCCGTGGCCGGATTCCGCTGCAACGTACAGGAAGCCACCGGCGTCTCGTGCCTGAGCGAGCGCAGCGGGCGGGGCTTCACCTTCTCCGCGGACGGTTACACACCGCAGTACATCGAGGTCCCTGCCGGCGCGCCGGTCGCACCACCGACGTCGACCACCCGGTAGGACCGTCGACTGTGAAGTCATTGCCGAAGAATCGGCCGGAAATGCGCAACAGCTTCACATTCGACGAAGAGCGGGCCCGGTCGACGACCGGGCCCGCTGTTCGCTCGGACAAACGTCAGGGCTGCGGCTGCGTCTGACCCGGGATGCCCTCGTAGGCGATGTCGCCGGTCTGCAGGTTCTTCTCGGTCAACTCGACCAGACCCTCGAGGAACGCGGAGCGTTCGGTCACCACATGCTGGATCGCGACGTCGACGTTGTCCTTGGTGATGGCGGGCATGACGTAGACCGGGTCGGTCTTGACGTCCTCACCCTTGACCAGTGCGTCGGCGACGGCGAGGCCCGCGGACAGCTCCACGGTGCCGTTCTGCAGCGAGGTGCCGATGAACTCACCGCTCTTGACCGCGTTGAGGCCGTCCTCGATGCCGTCGATGCCGACGATCGGCACGTCGGTGCGGCCGGCTTCCTTGAGCGCCTGCAGGGCCCCGAGGCCCATGTCGTCGTTCTGCGCCACCACACCGTTGATCTGCGGGCCGAAGCTCGAGATCCAGTTCTTCATCTTGTTGACGGCCTCGTCGCGCTTCCAGTTCGCGGTGTCCTTGGCCAGCACCTTGATGTCGGGATACTTGGCGAGCACGTTGTCGATGCCCTTGCCGCGGTTGATCTCCCCGGAGCCGCCGAGGGGGCCCTGCAGCACCACGATGTTGCCACGCCCGCCGAGGCGGTCGGCCATCATCTGCATCTCCTGCTCACCGGCCGCCACATCGTCGGGCTGCACGTCGCCGGCCAGATCCGGGGTCTCCAGTGCGGCGTTGACCGCCAGCAGCGGGATGCCCTTCTCCTTGGCGGAGGCGACCTGCGGCGCGAGCGAATCCGCCTGCACCGGAACGACGATGATCGCGTCGACACCCTGGTTGATCAGCGAGTCGACCTGGCTGGCCTGCGTCGAGACGTCGTTGTTGGCCGAGTTCCACACCAGCTCGATGTTCTTGGCCTTGGCATAGGTGTCCATACCCTCTTTGCCCTCGGTGATGAACGAGCTCATGTCGTACACCGTCACACCGATGCGGGTGGTGTCGCTGTTGGCCTCCGTGTCACCCGCCCCGCACGCCGTGAGGCCGAGCCCCAGCACCCCGGCGGCAGCGATCGCACCGAACTTCGTTGTCAGTGTCATCTGTTGTTGTCTCGCTCTCTTTCGATGTGAACTACTCATTTGGCGATCACGGCTGCTTCTGACCGGGGATGCCCTCGTAGGCGATGTCACCGGTTTCGAGGTTCTTGTTGGTCAGATCGGTCAGGCCGTCGAGGAACTTCTGCCGCTCGGTCACCACGTGCTCGATCGCGACGTCGACGTTGTCCTTGGTGATGGCGGGCATCACGTACACCGGTTCGGTGTCCACCTGTTCGCCCAAGGCCAGCCGGTTGGCGACCGCGAGCCCGGCGGCCAGTTCGACGGTGCCGTTCTGCAGTGAGGTGCCGATGAACTCACCCGTCTTGACCGCGTTGAGACCGTCCTCGATACCGTCGATCCCGACGATCGGGACGTCGTTGCGGCCGACCTCTTTCAGCGCCTGCAGCGCACCGAGACCCATGTCGTCGTTCTCGGCGACCACACCGTTGATCTGCGGCCCGAAGCCGGAGATCCAGTTCTTCATCTTGTTGACGGCCTCGTCGCGCTTCCAGTTCGCGGTGTCCATCGCCAGGATCTTGATATCGGGATAGCGCGCGAGCACGTTGGTGATGCCCTTGGTGCGGTCGATCTCGCCGGACTGCCCGAGCGGGCCCTGCAGGACCACGATGTTGCCGCGCCCCCCGAGGCGCTCGGCCATCATCTGCATCTCCTGCTCACCGGCCGCCACGTCGTCGGGTTGCACGCTCGCCGCGACATCGGGGTTGTCGAGCGCGGCGTTGACGGGGACCAGCGGGATGCCCTTGGCCTTGGCCGACGCCACCTGCGGTGCGAGCGAATCCGCCTGCACCGGGACGACGATGATCGCGTCGACGCCCTGATTGATCATGGAGTCGACCTGGCTCGCCTGAGTCGACACGTCGAGATTGGCCGAGTTCCACACCAATTCGATGTTGTTGTCTTCGGCGTAGGCCTCCATCCCCTCCTTGCCCGCGGTGATGAACGAGCTCATGTCGTACACCGTGACGCCGATTCGGGTGGTGTCGCCGTCGGCTTCGGTGTCGCCCGCCCCGCAGGCGGTCAGGCCGAGGCCCAGCACGGCCGCCGACGCAATGGTGAACGTCTTTGTCCCCAGTGTCATATGCCTTCTCTTCTCTATATTCCGGTGTGGATGAACACGTGCTCAGGTCACGTTCGCCGTTTCGAGGACCACACGTCGATGGCGACCGCGGAGACGATCAGCACGCCCTTGATCACGTCCTGCCAGTACGCGGGCACCACCAGGATGTCGAGACCGTTGTTCAGCGTCTGGATCATCAACAGGCCCAACGCCGTTCCCCAGATGGTGCCTCGTCCACCCATCAGGCTGGCGCCGCCGATGACGACAGCCGCGATGGCGTCCAGTTCGTAACCCTGGCCGAGGTTGGGCGGTCCGGAGATCACTCGGGAGGCCAGCATGACACCGGACAGACCGGCGAGCAGGCCGGAGAATGCGTAGACGCTGAACAGCACGTTCTTGGCGTTGATACCCGCGATCTCGGCGGCGTTTCGGTTGCCACCGACGGCGTAGACGCGCATGCCGTAGGTGGTGCGTTTCATGATGATGGCCAGAGCGATGATGCCGATGATCATCAGGAGCACCGGGATCTGCAGGCCCAGGATCTTGGTGTTGGCGATCGACCCGAACTCCGCGGGCAGGCCGTTGATCGGTGCGCCGCCACCGATCACATACGCAGCTCCGGAGCCCGCGGTCAAGGTACCCAACGTCGCGATGAACGGTGGAACGTTCATCCGCGACACCAGGATCCCGTTCAGCGAACCCACGATGAGGCCAACGCCCATCGCGACGAGCACCGTCATCCAGACCTGGCCGGGGTTGGCCTTGGCGGTAGCGGCACCCGCCATGGCCGAGACGGCGATGACGCTGCCCACCGACAGGTCGATGCCGCCGGTGAGGATCACCAGCGTCTGGCCGAGCGCGATCAGCGCGAACGGCGCTGCGGCGACCAGGATGGTGACGAGGTTGTCCACCGTCGAGAACCGCGCGCTGCGGTAGCTGAAGTAGAAGATCACCATCAGCAGGATGATGAACATGGCATAGCGCAATGCCATGGCGCCGAGCCATTCCCGGGAGAACAGTTTCACGGGTTCACCGGTGATCGGTGACGCTACGACGGCGCCTCCGGATTCCGGTGCAATGTCTTCTTTGGTGCTCACGATGCTGCCTCCTGGTTCTTGCGCGTTGAATCCCCCGTCGCTTCGCTCTCCCCGGCGGGTCTGGCCTCCAGCGCGGTCGCCATCCTGAACACCGACTCCTGGACCTCCGGATGGTCGAGGGCCTCGCGGTCGAGTTCTCCGACCAGGGCGCCGTCACGCATGACGAACGCCCGGTGCGAGAGGCCGACGACTTCGGGCATGTCCGAGGACGCCATCAGCACGGCCATGCCCTGCCCGGCGAATTCGGTGATGATGCGGTAGATCTCACTGCGCGCGCCGACGTCGACGCCGCGCGTGGGCTCGTCGAGCAGCAGCACGTTGACCTTGCCGGTGAGCCAGCGGGCCAACACGACTTTCTGCTGGTTACCGCCGGAGAGCGTGCCGACCTCCTGGGACAGGTTCCGGCTGCGCAACCGCACCGACTTCATCACGTCCGACACCGCTGTGGTGCGCGCCTTGCCACGCAGCCAGCCGAGGACGGAGAACGCCGAGAGCCGGGGCAGAGAACCGTTGTCCAGAACGCTCATCGACAGGACCACGCCGGAGAGCTTGCGGTCCTCGGGCACCATGGCCATGCCTTCGGCGATGGCGGCGGCCGGTGAGTTGCGCTTGACGAGCTTGCCGCGCACGAGGATCTCGCCCGCGGTGCTGTGCCGGGCCCCGAAGACGGCCTCCAGCAGCTCGGTACGTCCCGCACCGACCAGCCCTGCCAGCCCGACGATCTCGCCGGCCCTGACGGTGAACGACACCGGTTCGGTGGCACCCTCGACGTGCAGACCCTTGACCTCGAGCACGGTTTCGTCGGAGGGCTGTGGACGTTCGGGGAACAGCGCCTCGAGTTCGCGGCCGATCATGGCGGTCACGATGTCGTCGTCGGAGACCTCGCCGATCTCTTCGTCCAGGATCAGGCCGCCGTCGCGCAGCACCACCACCCGGTCGGCGATGGCGCGGATCTCGGCCATCTTGTGGGTGGTGTACACCATCGCCACGCCCTGCTCGCGCAACCGGCGCACGATCGAGTACAGGCCTTCGACCTCACGCTCGGAGATCGCCGAGGTCGGCTCGTCGAGCATCACCACCTGTGCGCCGGTCCGCGCGGCCTTGACGATCTCGACGATCTGGCGCAGACCGACCGGCAGGCTGCCCATCCGCGCGGTCGGCGAGATGTTCACGCCGAAAACCGCCAGCGCGTCGGTGGCCTCGGCGATCATCGCCCGGCGGTTGAGAAACGGGCCGACCGTGAGTTCCCGTCCCACGAAGAGGTTTTCGTAGACCGTCATGTCCTCGATGGAGGCCAACTCCTGCGGCACGATGGCGACCCCGTGCTTGACGGCGTCCTTGGTGTTCCCCGAGGCGAGCTCGTTGCCCTGCACGGTGACGGTGCCGTGGTCGGCGGTGTACTGGCCGCTGATGATCTTCATCAGCGTCGACTTGCCTGCGCCGTTCTCACCGGCCAACGCGGTCACGGTGCCGGGTTCGAGGTGCAGGGTGATCCCCTTGAGGACCGGCACCCCGTGAAAACTCTTCTCGATGTCAGTGCATTCGAGCAGCGGCTGTGCCATCGCTAACTCCCCACCGTCACGAGCACTTTGACGTTCTCCGGATCAGCCGAAGCGGCGAACGCCTGCGCCGCCTGGTCGATATCGAAGTCCGCGCTGATGATCTCGTCGACCGGGACGATGCCCGACGACAGCAGGTCCATCGCGGCGGTGAAGTCCTCGCGGACGTACATCAGGTTGCCCACCAACGCCAGTTCGCGGTCCTGGATGAGCCCGAGCGGCACGGGGGTGGAGCCTTCGGCGACGCCGACGACCATCACCGCACCGCCCTTGTCGACGAGGTCGACCGCGAGCGCGACGGTGCTCTCCCGTGAGACGCAGTCGACGACCACGGCGGCCGGCCCGCCGAGCATCCGCTGCGCCGTGGTGACCGCATCGTCGGCGGTGGGGTCGAAACTGCCCACGGCGCCGAGGCGTTCGGCGCGGGCTCGTTTGGATTCGAGCAGGTCGGCGACGACGACCCGCGCCCCGGCGTGCCGGGCGGCCAGCAGCGTGAACAGCCCGATGGGCCCGGCGCCGATCACCACGACCGCCCGGTCGCGAAGGTCTCCGACCAGTTCGGCCGCGCGCCGGACGGTGTGCACGGGGGTGGCCAGCGGTTCGATCAGGATGGCGTGACGGTCGTCGAGTTCGTCGGGCAGCGCGACGAGGCGGTCGACGGGGATGGTGAAGGAGTCGGTGAGCGCTCCCGCGGTCTGACAGCCGAACACCAGCAGTTCCCGGCAGATGTTGTAGCGGCCCGCCCGGCACTGGGTGCAGTGCCCGCAGGCGAGGTTGGGTTCGATGGTCACCCTTGTGCCGAGCCACTTCTCGTCCACTCCGGTGCCGACGGCGTCGACGACCCCGACCGCCTCGTGCCCGGGGCGGTAGGGCAGCTCGATGAACGGATGCCTCCCGCACGCGGCGTGCAGATCCGACCCGCAGATGCCGACCACCGACGTCCTGACCCGCGTCTCTCCCGGTTGCGGGCTGTGCGCCACCTCGGTCTCGACGACGACGTCGTCGAGCGACGACACCACCACCCGCCGGTTGGCGGTGACCGGCGTCACCACGCTGTGTACCCGCCGTCGGCGACCAGCACCGAACCGGTGATGAAGGACGACGCATCGCTGGCCAGGAACACCACCGACGGTGCGATCTCCTCGGGCATGGCGTAACGCAGCATCGGGGTGTCGTCGATCCAGTGCTGCTTGAACTCCGGCTTGTCGACGGGGGCCATCTCGGTCTTGCAGTAGCCGGGCGCCAGCGCGTTGACCCGGATCCCCAACGGGCCCCACTCGGCGGCAAGCGATTTCGTCAGATGGTGCACCGCGGCCTTGGAGGCGTTGTAGGCGGGCTGCATCTGCGGCCGGTTGACGATCAGCCCCGACATGGACCCGATGTTGATGATGGAGCCGCTGCCGCGTTCACGCATGTGCTTACCCGCGGCCAGCGAGCACGCCCACAACGCCTTGACGTTGAGGTCGAAGACCGCATCCCACTGTTCCTCGGTGACGTCCCAGGATTCGGCGTGGTAACAGGTGCCCGCATTGTTGACCAGGATGTCGACGTGCCCGAGTGCGGACACGGCCTCGTCGGTCATCCGGTCGACATCGGCCTGGCGGGTGATGTCGGCGGTGATCGGATGCAGCGTGACCCCCTCTGCAGCAGCCTCTTCCACGACCTTTGCGTTGCGCTCGGCGCTGCGTCCGGAGATGGCGACGGTAGCGCCGGCCTGGGCCAGTCCGAGGGCGAACGCCCGGCCGAGGCCTTGGTTGCCACCTGTCACCAGCGCGGTGCGGCCGGTCAGATCAAATGGGTTCTTCTGCGTCATGAGGGGTTCACAATCGACTTGAGGCTGGCTGGGTCGGTGTCACTGTCGAGGGCGTCGGCCACGTGTTCCAGGTCGTAGCGGCCGGTGACCATGGCGTCGAGATCCACGGCGCCGGAGTTGACGAGATGTATTGCCGCAGGCCAGGTGTCGGTGTAGCGGAAGACACCGGTGACGGTGATCTCGAGATTCGCGATGTGGCTGACCGGCAGAGCGTACTCGTCGGCACCCATGCCGACCAGGACCACCCTGCCGGCCGGGCCGACGGCCTTGATGCCGCTGACCACAGCCGCGGGAACCCCGGTGGCGTCGACGAACGCGTCGACGGGTTCGATGGTCGACACGTCGACCGCCGTGGGGTCGAGCACCTCGGTGGCGCCGAACGCCAACGCCTTCTCCCGGCGCGACGGCACCAGGTCGGTGACGACGATGCGGGCGGCGCCGAACGCGCGGGCCGCCTGCGCGCAGATGACGCCGATCGGGCCTGCACCGGCGATCAGGACAGACGATCCGGGGACTATCCCCGCTTTCCGCATCGTGGTGATGGCCACCGACAGGGGTTCGAGCAGCGCGGCGGCGTCGTCGGACATCGAATCCGGTACGGCGTGGGCGAAGTCGTCGTCGATGACGACGTAGCGGCAGAACGCGCCGTCGATCGGCGGGGTGGCGTAGAACTTCATCTCGGGGCACAGGTTGTAGCGGCCGGCCTTGCACTGCTTGCAGCGACGGCACGGATGCTGCGGCTCCACCGCGACGCGCTCCCCCACCCGGCCGGCATCCACGCCCTCGCCGACGGCGGCGATGCGCCCGGACAGTTCGTGGCCGAGGATCATCGGCTCCTCGACGACGAAGTCGCCGATCCGGCCGTGGCGGTAGTAGTGCACGTCCGATCCACACACCCCGACCGCGGCCACCTCGACGAGCACTTCGTGCGGACCCGGAGCCGGCACCGGCCGCTCCTCGATCTGCAGCATGCCCACTCCGGTCATGACGCTCGCGCGCATGGTGCCGTCCTGTACAGCTGTCATCTCACTCTCACTCTCCCTCTCCGTCTGCGGCGCCGGACAGCAGCGCGCGTCCGACCACCATCGATTCGACGCCTGCCGTGACACACAGCGGCGCAATGTCTTTCATGACCCCGCCGTCGACGATCACCGGTAGTCGGGCCGCGAGTGCTCTCACGATGGCCAATCGGTCGGTCCGGCAGCGGGCGCGGGTACCCGGCTCGATGAGCATCACCAGCACCCCGTCGGGAGGTGTCGGCCACGCGGGGGCACCGGTCGCGTCCCACTCCTGCCACAGCGCAACCCAGGCCGAGCCGCCGGCGTCTCGTACGGCGTTCGCGCGCTCCTCGGTGAACGCCGCCCAGGGCAGGAACACCTTCTGCGGCGCGTGCGACAGCACGTCCGGTAGTGCGTCGTCGACGAATCCGGACGAGCCGATCAGGTGGACGTCGAACCGAGACGGGCCGAGCGCCGTGGCGATGTCGGACAGTTCGGCGGGGCTGACGCCTGCGGGCAGGCCTTCGCCGTCGGCCATCACGTCGACGTGCACATCGATCCCGGCGTCACGCATCATCAGGGCGGCCGCGGTTCGAGCCTCCGGTGACACCGCATACACCGAACCGGCGAGCAGACCGGGGAACTCCCGGTGCCACGGCGCCAGCGTCGCGGTGGCGGTCACCGGTGGGCTCCGGACTCCAGCAGCGGCGACGCCGCGAGTTCCGCCCAGCGAGCCCGCAGCGCGGTGAGGTCGCGACCGGTGTGCCGCGGCGAAACGCGGTGCCGCTGCTGCGGTTGCCACTGTTTGGCGAGGTCGACGAGTCCGGCGATGTCGCGGCCTGTCACGACGGCGGCGGACTGGATGCAGGCTCCGCGCGCGGTGGCCTCGTCGGCGTCGAGCACGGTGACCTCGTCGTCGAGCAGATCGGCCAGCATCTGCAGGGTGGCCGGGGAGCGGGTGCCGCCACCGACCGCGGTCGCGGCGCCGCTGACGTCCACACCGCAGGCGCGCAGACTGTCGCGTGCGCTCATCAACGACAGCAGCGGCCCTTCCACGAACGCCCGCGCCAGTTCCTCGCGGGTGGTGTGCGAGGTGAGGTCGGCGAAGGCGCCGCGCGCGTCCGGACGGTCGGGTTTGCGTTCGCCGTCGAGGAACGGCACCAGCACCGGCCCCTGCGTGTCGCCGGCGCCCAGCGCGAGGTCGGCCAGCCCGGCCAGGTCGGTACCCAGCAGCCGGGCGGCGACGTCGGACACCCGCGCCGAGTTGAGGGTGCTCACCAGCGGCAGGTAGCCACCGGTCAGGTCGGCGACCCCGTCGACCATGCCGAGCGGATCGAAAACCGTTGTGCGCGAACTCGTTGCGACCACGCCCGACGTGCCGATGCCGATGTACTGATCGCCGTCACGCAGGCCCAGGCCGAGGTAGGCGGCGTGCTGGTCGCCGCCGCCCGGTCCGACCACCACATCGCCGTCGAGGCCGAGGACCTCGGCGGCGGCCGGGCGCAGCGTGCCTGCGGGCTCACACGGCGCGAGGACCGTCGGCAGCATCGAGTCCCAGTCCCGCACACCGCCGGCCATCTCCAGATAGTCGGTGATCCAACGCCCGGTCCGGATGTCGAAGTATCCGGTGCCCGACGCCTCGGACCGATCGGTCACCCGGCGCCCCGTCAACCAGTGCGTCAGGTAGTCGTGCGGAAGCAGGACCGCCGCCGCCCGGTCGAGTACCTCGGGTTCGTGTTCGGCGACCCACGCGAGTTTGGCGATGGTGAACGCCGCGGTCGGCGCCGACCCGGTGCGGTTGATCCACGCCGGCACACCGATGCGGTCGACGAGTGCGGTCAGTGCCGGGGCGCCGGTGGTGTCGTTCCACAGCTTTGCCGCGCGCAGCGGGTTGCCGTGCAGGTCGAGGAGGACCAGACCGTGGCACTGGGCGGCCACCGACATCGCGCGGATCACCGGTGGCCGGGGACAGTCGGCGATGGCAGCGCGGGTGGCGTTGGCGAGGGCCGACACCCATTCGAGCGGATGCTGTTCGCTGCGGGGTGGGAACGCCGGCGGATGGGGCGCCGCACCACGACCCAGCAGTTCTCCGGTGGTCAGATCGCGGATCTCGACTTTGCACGACTGCGTCGACGAATCCACGCCCAGCACAGCTGATTCGGTCATGGGCGCACCACCGGCGCCGACTCGTCGCCGGGGCGGTGCCCGCGGGCCCCGACCCCACCGGCGGGGTGGCTGTGCACGACGTCGTGCAGGGTGTGGCGGCGCAGTGCCATCGACACCACCGCGAGCGCGTCACCCCAGGCCCCGACGACCAGTGTGCTGGCCATCGCGATCATGCCGCCGGGGTCGGCGTCCGACGCGGTGCGGGGTAGTTCCTGGACCTGCGTCGCGGCCAGCGCGAACGGGCTTGCGGCGTCCTCGGTGACCGCCACGACGTCGACCCCGCGTTCGACCAGACGCTCGGTGAGGCTGGTCAACTCGGCCGACCGGCCGGTCTTGGAGATGGCCAGCACCAGGTCGTCGGGGGTCACCGCGCCCATACCGCCGTGCAGTGCGTCCATGGCGGGCAGGTACAGGGCGGGGGTGCCACACACCGACAGCAGGTGGGCCAGGCGTTCGGCCATGATCCCCGACGTGCCCGCGCCGGTTGTGACCACCTTGCCGGTCACCTCGAGCAGACGACGGGCCACCGCGACCACACCCTCCTCGACGAAGCCGGTGAGCCCGGCGACCGCAGCGGCCTCACGGGCGAGCACCTCGCCGGCGAGAGTCGTCAAGCCGGGATCATCCGTACACACTCTCGGCCTCCGGTCAGGTCACATCCGCTCATCTGTACGGTGAGCTACTCATCTGAGGGGTTGTGGCGTGGATCATGCTATGCCCTATGCTCATATGTCAATGCGCCTGCACATATGTGCAGCAAGTGCTCGGGCTTCGCGAAGGAGGCGGCGGAGTGGGACCGGATGAGCTGTTCCAGCGGGCCGTGATCGCCCGCCGCTATTACCTCGAGGGGCGCACCCGAATCCAGATCGCCGAGGAGTTCGGCCTCTCGCGGTTCAAGGTCGCCAGGATGCTCGACGAGGCCCTTGAATCCGGGATGGTGGAGATCAAGATCCACGATCCCGGCGCGATCGACGTCGAACTGTCCACCGAACTCCAGCGCCGTTACGGACTCGAACACGCCTACGCCGTCGCCTGCGATACCGCCAACGCCGCCGACCGCATCGAGGCCGTGGCCAAGGCGATGGCCGAACTGCTGCAGTCGATCCTGCGGGCCGGGGACGTCGTGGGCGTCGACTGCGGGCGCACGCTGACCCATATCGCCGCCTACCTCAGCGCGCTGCCGGAATGCGATGTGGTGCAACTGACCGGGATGGTTGGGGCGATCACCTCCAACGGCACCGATCTGGTCCGCCGGATCAGCGAGATCAGCGGGGGCCGGTCGTGGCCGATGTACGTGCCACTCGTGGTGCCCGACGCCCGCACCGCCGAAAGCCTCAGCGGCAACCAGCAATTGCAGGAGACCGTCGCCCGACACGGTGACGTCAGCTGCGCGATCATCTCCGTCGGCGCGTGGAACCCGGGCGCCTCGCAGGTGTACCAGTCGCTCACGACCGAGGAGATCCGGGCGTTGGACGCGGCCGGCGTCTGCGCGGAGACCTGCGCGCTGCTGCTCGACGCGGACGGAAACCGCGTGCCCGGGCTCGACGAGCGGCGGATGGGCATCGCCGAGGGGACCCTGCGCGCGATTCCGACCAGGATCGCACTCGCGACAGGAGCCGAGAAGGCCGCGGCCACCCGCGCGGTGCTCCGCTCGGGCCTGGTCTCATCGTTGGTCACCGACATCGACGTGGCCAGAGCAGTACTGCAGTGAACGCACCAATGCGCCACCGGGAAAGGACGACATGACCGACGCCGAACTGACTGTGGATCTGGACTTCTCGTTGACGGGGAAGGTCGCACTGGTCACCGGCGGCGCGTCGGGCATCGGGGCGGCGATCGCGGAAGCGTTCGCCGTCAAGGGCGCCCGTGTGGCGGTGGCCGACCTGAACGAATCGGGCGCGCAGGCAACCGCCACGGCACTGTCCACCGATAGCCGTGGATTCCGTTGCGACGTCAGCGATCCCGGGTCGGTCACGGCCACGGTCGACGCGGTGACCGAGACTTTCGGCAGGCTCGACATCCTGGTCAACAGTGCCGGAATCGCCCGCCTCGCTCCCGCCGAGGAACTGTCGCTCGCCGACTGGGAGTCGACCATCGACATCAACCTCAAGGGCACGTTCTTGATGTGTCAGGCGGCGGGCCGCCGGATGCTCACCTCCGGTGGCGGCAGCATCGTCAACCTCGCGTCGCAGGCCGCCACCGTCGCGCTGGACCAGCACGTCGCCTACTGCGCATCGAAGTTCGGAGTGGTCGGTGTGTCCAAGGTGCTGGCCGCCGAATGGGGCGGCCGCGGGGTGCGGGTCAACACGATCTCACCGACAGTGGTGCTCACCGAACTGGGCCACCGGGCCTGGGACGGCCCCCGCGGTGACGCCCTCAAGGCGCTCATCCCGATCGGGCGCTTCGCCTACCCGGCCGAGATCGCCGCGGCGGCAGTGTTTCTCGCCTCGGACGCGGCGGCGATGATCACCGGCGCCGACCTGGTGGTCGACGGCGGCTACACCATCAAGTAGCCAGGCGGGCGGTGCCGTCGGCGTGCACCGTCACTGCCGTGCCGGCGATGTCACCCTCGACGGTTGCCGCGGCGTCGTCCGGGTCCCGGATCACCGCCAGCGTGCGGGCGCCATCGGGTGTGCGCACCGCGAGAAAAGCCTTCTCGGGCACACCGTCACGGCCGAACGGCGTGGTCCACGACTCGACCCTCCCGACACCGGACCACTCCACTGCGAGCGTGCGAGTCGGCTCCCGGTCCACCTCGGATTGCACGTCTTCCCAACGGAATTCGCGCTGGGGCGGCTCGGTGCCGTACACGCCGAAACTGTGCTTGGTCAGGTATCCCCCGTTCGCGGTGATCAGGCCGCGCTGCCCCGGGTTGGCGGTCAGCCGTTCGGCCATCGTCGCGATCGAGTGCGAGACGTAGTTGTTCCACGGACCGCCGGCGAACGTCAAACCCCCGGTCACCGTGAGCGGACGCGCCGGATCACCCACCGGCAGGCCCAGCTCGATGGCCGCGACCTGCACCGCCGACGGGAAACACGAGTACACGTCGATCAGGTCGAGGTCGTCGACGGCGGCGCCCGCCAGCTCCAGCGCCCGCTGACCGGCGATCCGGATCGCCGGTGACCGGTGGAACTCCGCGCGCTCGCCGATGGCGTAGGTGTCGTGCGAATCGGTGCCCGAGTGCGGGAACACCCAACGCTCCGAAGGGATGTGCAGTCGCCGTGCCGTCTCGACCGACGTCAGTACGAGTACCGCACCCTGGTCGACCATGTTGTTGGAGTTCATCAGCTTCGGATAGGGCCAGCTGATCATGCGGTTGTCCGGGCCGGGCTGCCAGATCGCGTCGGCGGCCAGGGCGTCGCGGCGCCAGGCGTGCGGATTGTCGGCGGCCATCGCGGAGAACTGCGCCCACAGTTCGCCGATCCTGCGCCGGTGTTCGTCGGGCGTCTCACCGGCTGCGATGCGCACCGCCTGTTCGAACATCGGATACACATAGGAGGGCCGGTCCAGCTGGATCCGGTTCTCGGCGTCCCCGGCCATCGGCACGTTGTCGTCGCCGCCCTCGGCCCGCGGCACGGACTCGTCCTGGCGCGTCCAGTTGGGCTTCTGGTTCTTGGCGCGCAAACGTGTTCGGGTACGCCATGTTTCGGCGCCGGCGATCAGAACCACCCCGGCCCGCCCGGACTGGATGTCCAGACACGCCTGATTGACCAGGCTCTGCGGTACGTTCCCACCGATGCCCGTGTAGCGGGTGACCGCCTTGTCCGCACCGATGCGCTGTGCCAGCAGCAGCCCCGGATCGCGGTAGCGCCAGGACAACAGGTTGACCACCCGCACGGCGTCGACCGCTTCGAGCACCTTCGCATCGACCGCCTCACGGGCCGCGGCCTCCATCAGATCGACGGGTTCGATCTCGGGCCGGTCGTCGTGCTGGTTCACCTGTCCATAGCCGACGAGCACCGGGGTGTGAGCGGGCGAAGGCATCCAGACTCCTCTACGCAGAGTTGACAGGTGTCAAAGTACTCAGTGTGCCGCCACACATAAAGGGAAACACAACCGGGTACCAGGAACTCACATGCTGTTCACCATGCGCGACGACAATGCTCGGCATGCGCAGCCAGATCACCGACGGGACGTCAATGAGTGAAACCACGCTGTCCCCCACCCTGTCCGACGAGGACCTCCGGCTCCTCGACGCCTACTGGAGGGCCGCCAACTACCTGTCCGTCGGGCAGATCTACCTGCTGGACAACCCCCTGCTCCGCGAGGATCTGAGCGCGGAACACATCAAACCGCGACTGCTCGGGCACTGGGGCACCACACCTGGTCTCAACCTCGTCTACGCACACCTCAACAGGATCATCCGTGAACGCGACTCCAACATCATCTACATCACCGGACCGGGACACGGCGGCCCCGGCCTGGTGGCCAATGCGTATCTCGAGGGCACGTACAGCGAGGTCTACACCGGCATAACCGAGGACGCCGACGGGCTGCGAAAACTGTTCCGCCAGTTCTCCTTTCCCGGTGGGATCCCCAGCCACGTGGCGGCGGAGACCCCCGGCTCGATCCACGAGGGCGGTGAGCTGGGCTATGCGCTGGTGCACGCCTACGGTGCCGCCTTCGACAATCCGGATCTGGTGGTCGCCTGCGTGGTCGGTGACGGAGAGGCCGAGACCGGGCCACTGGCCGCGAGCTGGCACTCCAACAAGTTCCTCGATCCGGTGACCGATGGCGCGGTGCTGCCGATCCTGCATCTGAACAGCTACAAGATCGCCAACCCCACGGTGCTCTCGCGGATCCCCCAGGAGGAACTGGAGTCGCTGTTCTACGGCTACGGGTACCGGCCGATCACCGTCGCGGGCGACGACCCCGCCAACGTCCACCAGCAGTTGGCGGCCGCGCTCGACGAATGCTTCGACCAGATCGCCGCGATCCAGCGGGCCGCCCGCCTGGACGAGGAGCCTGGCCGCCCGCTGTGGCCGATGATCATCCTGCGCACACCGAAGGGCTGGACCGGCCCCGAGAAGGTCGACGGCAAGAAGGTGGAGGGCACCTGGCGGTCGCACCAGGTGCCGCTGTCGGACACCCATACCAACCCCGAGCACATGGCCCTGCTCGAGGAATGGCTCCGCAGCTACCGGCCCGAGGAACTCTTCGGCGACGACGGCACGCTGGTCCCCGAACTCAAGGCGCTCGCCCCGAGCGGAACCCGCCGGATGAGTGACAACCCGCACGCCAACGGCGGCGTGCTGCTGCGCGACCTCGACCTTCCCGACTTCCGCGACTACGCGGTTCCGGTCGAACGGCCCGGCTCCGAAAGCGCCGAGGCCACCCGCGTGCTCGGTACCTTCCTGCGCGACATCATCGTCCGCAACCCCGACCGGTTCCGGCTCATGGGTCCTGACGAGACGGCTTCCAACCGGTTGTCACCGGTGTTCGAGGTCAGCGACAAGGCGTGGATGGCCGAGATCAGCCCCGACGACGAACACCTCGCACCCGCCGGGCGGGTCATGGAGGTGCTGTCCGAGCACCTGTGCCAGGGCTGGCTCGAGGGTTACCTGCTGACCGGGCGGCACGGGTTGTTCAACTGCTACGAGGCCTTCGTCCACATCGTCGACTCGATGGTCAACCAGCACGCGAAATGGCTCTCGAGCAGTGCACACCTGAGCTGGCGGCGGCCGATCGCCTCGCTCAACTATCTGCTGACCTCCCACGTCTGGCGGCAGGACCACAACGGGGCCTCGCATCAGGATCCCGGGTTCATCGACCACGTCGCCAACAAGCGGTCCGAGGTGGTGCGGGTCTACCTGCCGCCGGACGCCAACACGCTGCTGTCCGTCGGCGATCACTGCCTGCGCAGCCGCCAGTACGTCAACGTCATCGTGGCCGGGAAACAGCCGGCGCTGACCTACCTGTCGATGGACGAGGCCGTCGCGCACTGCGCGCGCGGGCTGGGGATCTGGGAGTGGGCGAGCACCACGACCGGCGAACCGGACGTCGTCCTCGCCTGCGCGGGCGACATCCCGACCCTCGAGACGGTGGCCGCCGCCGACATCCTGCGCCGGCACCTGCCGGACCTGAAGGTACGCGTGGTCAACGTCGTGGACATCATGCGGCTACAGCCCGACTCCGAGCACCCGCACGGGTTGTCCGACCGGGAGTTCGACTCCATCTTCACCAAGGACAAGCCGGTGATCTTCGCCTACCACGGCTACCCCTGGCTCATTCACCGGCTGGCCTACCGGCACGCCAACCACGAACAGCTGCACGTGCGCGGGTTCAAGGAGCGCGGCACCACGACCACGCCGTTCGACATGGTGATGCTCAACGACCTCGACCGCTTCCATCTGGTGATGGACGTCATCGATCGCGTCGACGGGCTGGAGAACAGCGCGGCGGGGCTACGCCAGGAGATGGCCGACGCCCGGCTGGCCGCGCGCACCTACACCCGGGAGCACGGGGAGGACGACCCGGCGATCTCGGGCTGGACGTGGGATAGCGGCTATCAGCCCGGCGGAACACAGTCGATGGCGCAGGACACCGGCGACAACGAGTAGCGCCCCGGTGGAAAAGCGCCGGGAGAAATAGCGCCGGTACGATCGGTCGGGATGACTGTTGTTTCCTCTCCGCCGGCGCTGCCCAGGATGCGGGTCTACGCCGACATCGCCGTCGTCGTCGCCGTACTGGCCGCCACCAACCTGATCGCGCACTTCACCACTCCGTGGGCGAGCATCGCGACCGTGCCTGCGGCGGCGGTGGGGCTGTTGATCCTGATCCGCAGGCGCGGGCTGGACTGGTCCGAACTCGGCCTGGGCCGCGAGCACTGGCGCTCCGGGGCCGGTTACGCGCTGGCTGCCGTGGCCGTGGTGCTCTCGGTGATCGCGGTCGGGGCGCTGCTGCCGTGGACCCGGCCGATGTTCATGAACAACAACTACGCCACCATCTCCGGGGCGCTGATCGCCTCGATGGTCGTGATCCCCCTGCAGACGGTGATCCCCGAAGAGCTGGCATTCCGCGGGGTGCTGCACGGGGCGCTCACCCGCGCCTGGGGTTTCCGCGGGGTGGCCGCCGCAGGCTCACTGCTGTTCGGGCTCTGGCATATCGCCACGTCCCTTGGCCTGACCAGCAGCAACGTCGGGTTCACCCGGCTGTTCGGGAGTGGAGTGGCCGGTACGGTCGCTGGCGTCCTGCTCGCCGTCGTCGCGACCGGTTTCGCCGGCTTCGTGTTCACCTGGCTACGGAAGCGCAGCGGCAGCCTGCTGGCGCCGATCGCGCTGCACTGGTCGCTGAACGGGATGGGCGCGCTGGCGGCCGCGCTGGTCTGGCAGCTGTCGGGCTGAGCCTTACTGCGCCGCGCGGTGGCGGGCGCGGAAGTCCCGGTTCTTGAGCCGGTTGCCGCAGACCGCCATATCGCACCACGACCCACCGCGGTTGCGGGACTGGTCGTAGAACGCCCACCGGCAGTCGTCATTCGCGCAGGCCTTCAGTCGCGCCCAGCTGCCGTCCCGCTGCGCATCGCGGATCACCACCAGGAGCTCTCCCAGCCGCTCGACCAGCGACTCGCCGACCGCGCGAAGTTCGACGTCGCCGTTGTCGTCGATCACCGCGCGGGTGCATCCCGCGGCGGCGACACCGCTCAGCACCTCCACATCACCGCGGGCAGGCGGTGGCCCGCCGGCGTTCTGTACCAGCAGCGCGCGTAGCGCCTCGCGCACGGCGCGGAGATGTCCCAGATCCGCATCGGTCAATGGCGCGTCGGCCCCGAGCAGCCCCCGCCCGATCAGCCAGGGCCGGGCATCCTCCGGCCGGGTCAACCGGTCCTGCCCGATCTCGATGTCGATGGTGTTGACCAGGGACTGCACCCGGTCGAGCGGCGCGGGTGCCGGACGCGTGTCGTTGTCAGCCGTCCACTGTCCGGGCTCCCTGCTCATCGCCCCAGCCTACGCTCGTGACCGGCCAAAGTGTTTGACTGGTCACCGTGACCGGTATAACGTTTTAGATAGTCACGAACAAGAGAGATGGGAACGGTCATGGCCGACAACACGATGTCGCAGTCGATAAAGCTCATTGCCATCACGCCGGATCGCCGATCGAAAGTTCCGCACACCTCCCTGTGGGCGATGTGTACGGCACTCCTGCGCGCAGGGCGGCTCGACGCGCAGCTGGCGGTCGGAACCGCCGCCGCACCGGGCACCGCGCTGGCGGTGCGTGCCACGCGCCTGACGACACGGCGCAACCGCGAGGCGTTGGCGCGCACTCTGTGCCGTTCGGTACACGACGCCCGCGATCGAACACTCTTCAGCGACCCGCGGCTGCCGCTGAACCGCGCGAACATCCTCTCGGCGGAACCGGTGATCGACGACATCGTGGCGCGGTTGCGTGCACCGGAACCGGTCCACGCCCGCGGCGTCGCGCGCTTGAACCGGGTCCTCGCGGACGGGACCGGACCGCTGTACCGGTTCGGCCGCGGCGACCTCGTGGGCCGGCTCGGCGCTTCGCACGCCGCGATGTGAGGGCACCGCCGCCTTTGCGGCATCAAAGTCAGCCTTGAGCAAACTTTCACGAACACCCCGACGGGGTTAATCTGGAACGGTTCGGCCCCTCATGCGACGCCACTCGGGCACCTCCACTGCATGCGGTCGGCCGACGGGGGTGAGGGTGAGTAGGGCCGATACTTCTCTGACGGGCGTGGACGACGTCGCTCCCCGGTTCGCCGGCGAGGTTGCGCGGGTCGAGCCGGACCCTGAACCGGCGTCGAGTCGGTCACATCCGTCCCACCGGAAACTCTTGTCACATCCGCGCACAGCAAAGTGTGACTGTGCAATGTGATCGGTTCGCGCGGCATCGGCAGCGCTCGGCAGGAAGGAACTCCGACATGAAGACGCTCACAGCCCTGGCGGTCGGCGTGCTGGCGGCGGGCGGGATTGCGGTCGGCACGTCCGCACCCGCGCAGGCCGGATGCCAGGGTGGTTGGACGCCATGGGGCGGCGGCACGACGTGCGACGGGCCCATTGGGCAGGACGGCGGGTTCGAACGGTGCGTGACGGCCGGAGCGATGGGCTTCGGCGGCACCAATTGCTACCTGCTCAACGTCAACAACCTCGGAAACCAGATCCCGTACGTCGGGCCGTAGCGGCCCGACGCACGGGTCGGTTGTCTGTCAGCGTCAGGCCGGCGGCAGCATTCCCGGTGCGTTCTCGGGAGCGACCGGAACGGCCACCCCGACACCCGGACGTGGCGGCGGCGCGTTCGGATCCGCCGGCGGCGGCGGCACGTTCGGGTCGGCCGGCGCAGGGGGCGGTGGCGGCGGGGGCGTCCACGGCCGGATCGAGTTCGCGAGGTTCACGGCCGCGTCCCGGTCGACCGGGTTGGTGGCCGATCCCAGCCAGACGACGAACCAGCGTTCCGGCGTCCGTTGGCCCCGCGGTGTGCCAGGCGGGGTCGGGTTGCCCACGACGCCGGCCCAGATCTGTCCGTTCGGCTTGTTGGTGTCGGTGAACTTCACCTCGTAGAACGAGGCGACGCCGGGCATGCCCGCGGCGTCCAGCGGTGTGGTGGCCGAGTTCACCCGGGTGCCGGGGAACGGCATGAAGAACTCGCCCATATCCGAGGCCAGCCGGTTGGCCGCCTTGGTGTTGTCGGTCTCGGCGCCGGCGAAGAGCTTGAGGTCGAGACGGCCCAGCAGGACGCTGGTGTCGTTCGGCGGATCGGTGACACCCTCCGGCGGGATCCTCGTCAGCAGCGCCTGTCCGTACGACAGATTCGTCGCATCCGAGACCTTCCAACCACCGGGCACGACGTAGCTGAAGCCGCCGGCGGCGTTGTCGACGCGACCCGGTTCCGGCGCGGGAGGCGCCGGGGCGTTGGGATCAGCGGGCGGCGGCGGGGCATTCGGGTCCACCGCCGGTGGCGGCGCCGCGTTCGGATCCGCCGGAGGTGGCGGCGGGACCGGAGCGGGTTCACCCGGCGCAGGCGCCGGCACCGCCGGTGCGGGCGCCGGGGGTGGCGGTGGCGGTGGTTGCGCGCCTGCCACCGAGGGCATCGCCAGGGCCGCTGCTGTGGCAGCTGCCACCGCGGCGGTCGCCAGCGTCCTCGACAGGCCCCTGCGTCGTGTCGACATCACGTCCGGCTCATCCATGGTGAAAGAAACTACCGTGTTACCGCCGTGACGCAAGTGTGAACTGCTTTTAATGTGAGTAAGACGATGATTGCTGTCCGGGAAAAGCCGCTGATACCAAGCATTCGCACAGGTTGCTGGACACGGTCAGCCACGGCCGCCACGCCGGAGGCCGTCGAAAATGCTTCTGCACGCTAGATCGGGCGGGGGCCGCCGACCGTTACGGAGCCGGATACAGCCCCACTTCCTGGGCTTTCACCGTCATGTGGACGCGGTCGCCCGGCGTCAGCCGCAATTCGGCGGCCGATTCGGCAGTGATGTCGGCGGCGAGACCCGGCGCACCGTCCGGCTGCTCCGCCGCCCGCACCCGCACCGCGGGTCCGCTCACATCCACCTCGGCGACCGTGACCTCGACCGTGTTGCGCGGACTTCCGTGTGGACGGTCCCGGTACACCGCGACGGCCGCGGGCCGAAAGATCGCCACCGCGGGTTCGCCCGTCACGACCCCGGCTGTCGCGACGCCGTGCCAGTCCGTTCCGCCGGCACACACCACACCGCCGTCGGCTGCGACGCCCGCCACCAGATTCACGCCGGCGAAGCGCGCCCCGAACGGGCTGCGCGGCGCCGCCAGCACCGATGTCGCGGGGCCCGCTTCGGCGATCCGGCCGCCGTCGATGACGACCACGTGGTCGGCCAGTGTGGCGACGTCGACGAGATCGTGGGTGACCAGGACCGCCGAGCGGCCGCCCCGGGTCAGGACCTCCCGCAGCACCCTGCGCATCGCGCCCGCAACGGCGACGTCGAGGCCGGCCAACGGTTCGTCGAGAAGCAGCACCTCGGGCTCGGCGGCCAGCGCGCGCGCGAGCGCCACCCGCTGCGCCTGGCCGCCGGAGAGCTGCCGTGGCATGCGGTCGGCCAGTCCGGCGGCGCCTACTTCGGCAAGCCAATGATGCGCTCCGGCAACGGTTTCCGTCCGTCCACGGCCGGTTCCGCGCAACCCGAACGCGACGTTGGCGACCACCCGCAGATGCGGGAACAACAGCGCGTCCTGAAGCAACAAGCCGACCCGGCGACGGTGGGTCGGCACCTGCACGCCTGCGGAGGTGTCGGTGAGCAAGCGGTCACCGACACGCACCACGCCGTCGTCCGGCCGCACTGTCCCGGCGATCACGTGCAGCGCCGTCGACTTGCCTGCGCCGTTGGGTCCCAGGACCGCCAGCACCTCGCCAGGGCCGACCGAGAACTCGACGTCGACGCCGCGCCGATCGACGCGCGCCCGCAACACGAGTCCCGTCATGTCCAGCCCTGCGCGCGCAGGCGGCGGCTTCCCAGGCCAATGACCACCGCCGCCGCGACCGCGACCAGCAGCACCGACAATGCCACCGCCGCGTCGGCGTCACTCTCCCGCTGTAGGTAGATCTCCAGCGGAAGGGTCCGGGTGACACCCTCACGGGAGCCCGCGAACGTCAGCGTTGCACCGAATTCGCCGAGGGAACGCGCGAACGCCAGCACCGAACCCGACACCAGGCCGGGGGCGAGCAGGGGAAGCGTCACCCGCCACCACACGGTCGACGGTCCCGCGCCCAGGGTGGCGGCGACGACCTCGTAGTCGGTGCCCGCGGTCCGCGCCGCCCCTTCGAGGGCGATGACGAGGAACGGCAGGGACACGAACGTCTGCGCCAGCACGACGGCCGTGGTGGTGAAAGCGATCTGGATCCCTGCGGCGTCGAGGTACCGCCCGACCAGGCCGAGGCGCCCGAAGGCGTAGAGCAGGGCGATCCCGCCCACCACCGGGGGCAGCACCAGCGGCAGAAGGATCACCGGACGCACCGCGCGCACGGCACGCGACGGGCCGCGGGCCAACACCATCGCCATCGGCACACCCAGCACCACGCACAGCACCGTGCTGGCCGCCGCCGTCTGCAGGCTCAGCACCAGCGCCGCCACCGACGACTCGCTGGTCACCAAGGTGGTGAACTGCGGCCAGTTGACCTTCGCCGCGACGGCCACCAGCGGCAGGGCCACGAACAGCGCGCCGACGGCGGCCGGAACGTAGATCCACCGGGGCAGCGCGGAGCCTTCGGTCACCGCCGCGCGACGCCCGGATCGCCGGGAGCCCTCCGCGCACGCGAACCCATACCGGGCACCTTAGGTCACCGGCAGGCGCTGATACCGCAACGTCTGCGCGTCGGATTACCCGGGGTAGCTACCGTCCAGTAACATCGACGCTTGACCGCGGCCCACGCGTGCTGCGGTCAAGCCACACGAGGAGGTCATGGCGATGGAGGTGCTGGTCACCGGCGGCGATACCGATCTGGGTCGGACGATCGCGGAGGGCTTCCGCGAGGACGGACACCGGGTCGTGATCGGCGGGTCGCGGCGGGAGGATCTCGAGATCACCGCCAAGGAACTCGACGTCGACTCGATCGTGTTCGACAACACGGACCCGGCCAGCCTCGAAGAGGCCCGTCCGCTGTTCCCGCATCACCTCGACGCGCTCATCAACGTGCCCGCACCGCAGTACGCCCCTGCTGACCCGCGCATGTTCGGTCTGGCCGACCACGCGATCGCCTGGCGTCGCGCATTGGACACCACCGTGCTGTCCGCGGTGCTGACCGTCCAGATCGTCGGCGACCATCTGCGTTCGGGCGGCTCGATCGTCAACGTGATCCCGGAGAACGTCGTCATCGCGCGGGTCCGCGAAGGCAGCGTCGACGCCGCGATCAAGGCAGCGCTCTCGGACTGGACTGCCGGCCAGGCCGCCCACTTCGGCACCCGCGGGATCACGGTGAACGCCGTCGCGCCCGGCAAGGGCGCCGAGCCGTCCTACGACGGCCTGTCCATCACACCGCCCGCCGTGGCCCCCGAGATCGCCCGGCTTGCGCTGTTCCTGTCGACGCCGGCGGCCCGCCACATCACCGGCCAGACTATGCATGTCAGCAGAGGTGCAGTGGCGAACTTCGGCTAGACCGATAGGGTTGGCGAAGTGACGATCCGACTCGGACTCCAGATTCCCAACTTCTCCTACGGCACCGGTGTCGCCGAAATCTTCCCCACCGTCATCGCCCAGGCCCGCGAGGCCGAGGCCGCCGGTTTCGACTCGGTGTTCCTGATGGACCACTTCTATCAACTGCCGGGTCTCGGTACCCCCGATCAGCCCATGCTCGAGGCCTATACCGCGCTGGGCGCGCTGGCCACCGCAACCGAGCGGGTCCAACTGGGCACGCTGGTCACCGGCATCACCTACCGCAACCCGACGCTGCTGGCCAAGGAGATCACCACGCTCGACGTGATCAGCGCCGGCCGTGCGATCCTCGGTATCGGCACCGGCTGGTTCGAACTCGAGCACGACTCGCTGGGTTTCGAATTCGGCACCTTCACCGACCGGTTCAACAAACTCGGCGAGGCGCTGGAGATCATCCTGCCGATGCTCGAAGGGAAACGCCCCACCTTCGAGGGCAAGTACTACCGAACCCAGGAGGCGATGGCCGAGCCGCGATTCCGCGACCACATCCCGCTGATGATCGGTGGCAGCGGCGAGAAGAAGACGATCCCGCTGGCCGCACGCCACTTCGACCACCTCAACATCATCGCGGGCTTCGACGAGCTGCCCCGCAAGATCGAGGTCGTCAGGCAGAAGTGCGAGGAGATCGACCGCGACCCGGCGACGCTGGAGACCAGCATGCTGGTGGTGGCGATCATCGATGAGAACGTCACCGGCGACGTCATCCCGGACGACTTCAAGCAGCAGGCGGTCTACGGCAGCGCCGAGCAGATCGTCGACCAGATCAAGACCAAGGTGCTCGACGCGGGCGTCGACAGCGTGATCCTGAGCCCCGTCACCAGCCTCACCGGATACCAGCCGGGGGGCCTCACCGAGGTCGCCGCCTTGCTCAAGCCCGTCCTTGGTGTTTGATCCAACGTTCCACGTGGCATAAGCCACAACCGACCGAGTGCCCAACGCCGGGCGCCGCCGACTACCGTAGAGGGCGAGAACGTCGCACGTTTAGCCCGTCGAGGAGCACTGATGAGCCATCCCGGAGCCACTCCAACGGATCGGCACAAAGTCGTCATCATCGGGTCGGGGTTCGGTGGCCTGAACGCCGCCAAGACCCTCAAGCGTGCCGATGTCGACATCAAGCTGATCGCCCGCACCACCCACCACCTGTTCCAGCCGCTGCTGTACCAGGTGGCGACGGGCATCATCTCCGAGGGTGAGATCGCGCCCCCGACCCGTGTGGTGATGCGCAAGCAGAAGAACGTCCAGGTTCTACTCGGCGACGTCACACACATCGACCTGCAGAACAAGCTCGTGCACTCCGAACTGCTGGGCCACGATTACGCGACGCCATACGACAGCCTGGTCATCGCCGCAGGCGCGGGCCAGTCGTATTTCGGCAACGACCACTTCGCCGAGTGGGCGCCCGGTATGAAGTCGATCGACGACGCGCTGGAACTGCGCGCCCGCATCCTCGGCGCCTTCGAGCAGGCGGAACGGTCCAGCGACCCGAAGCGCCGCGAGAAGCTGCTGACCTTCGTCGTCGTCGGCGCCGGCCCCACGGGTGTGGAGATGGCCGGGCAGATCGCCGAGCTCGCCGACTACACGCTGAAGGGCACGTTCCGGCACATCGACCCCACCAGCGCCCGGGTGATCCTGCTCGACGCGGCTCCTGCGGTGCTACCCCCGATGGGCGAGAAGCTGGGTAAGAAGGCTGCGGCGCGCCTGGAGAAGATGGGCGTCGAAATCCAGCTCAACGCGATGGTCACCGACGTCGACCGCAACGGCATCACCGTCAAGGACCCCGACGGCACGATGCGGCGCATCGAATCGGCGTGCAAGGTGTGGTCGGCCGGTGTGTCGGCCAGCCCGCTCGGGCGCGACCTCGCCCAGCAGTCCGAGGTCGAGGTCGACCGCGCCGGCCGCGTCAAGGTGCTGCCGGACCTGTCGATCCCGGGCCACCCGAATGTGTTCGTCGTCGGTGACATGGCCGCGGTCGACGGGGTGCCGGGGATGGCGCAGGGCGCGATCCAGGGCGGCCGCTACGCCGCGAAGCTGATCAAGAACGAGGTGAAGGGCGCCAACCCGGCGTTCCGCCAGCCGTTCGAGTACTTCGACAAGGGCTCGATGGCGACCGTGTCGAGGTTCTCGGCCGTGGCGAAGGTCGGCCGCCTGGAATTCGGCGGGTTCATCGCCTGGCTGGCGTGGCTGGCGCTGCACCTGGTGTACCTCGTCGGGTTCAAGACCAAGATCGTCACGCTGATCTCCTGGACGGTGACGTTCCTGTCGACCAAGCGTGGGCAGCTCACGATCACCGAACAGCAGGCGTATGCCCGAACGCGAATAGAGGAACTCGAGGAGATCGCCGCGGCGGTCACCGAGACCGAACGGGAGAGGGAGCAGGCGGCTAGTTAGTCAGCCGCTCGCCCTGCCAGGTCGCCAGACAACCGCCGGCGGCCAGCGTGAGAACCGTGCCGTCCGCGTCGAAAGCTGTGTCCGGATAACGTAATTCGCTGACGCACGCCAGTGGCCGGCCGAGTGCGTCGTCGGTCACCGATCCAGTGCCGAGTTCGACGCGGTGGCGCAGCAGGGCCGCGCCGTCGACGTCGGCGTGCAGGGCGCCGGACCAGAACCCTTCGCGCTCGTTTGATCTGCCGATCTGCACCCGTTCCCGCAGCCGGATACCGCCCCCGCCGGTGAGCCGTATGCGGGTCTCGGTCAGATGCCGCGAGGCGCCGGCGACCACGGTCGGCTGAGGGTCGATGTCGAGCTCCCCGGCGGATTCGATGTCCCAGCATGTGCGCGACTCCCGCGTCGCCGCACCGGGCAGCGTCACGGTCGCCGCGGCGCTGCGCACCATGAGGCGGGCGCCCGGCTCCACCACCACGCGCACACTGATGACGTCCCCACCCAGCGGCGTGGCCGCGGCCGACACCAGGTGCACGGTGTCGGCTCCGGTGCGGCGCACGGCGATTCCGCCGACGTGTTCGATGCGGGGCGCTCGCCCCGGGCGCGCGACGATGAGGACGTCGGAGCGCACTAGCCCTGCACCGGCACCCGCAGTTGTGCGCGCACCCAGTCGAGTACCGGTCCGGCCGTCGGATCGGCGGTCAGCGAGATCAGCACGAAGGGCCGTTCACCGCGCACCTTGGCCGAGTCGCGCCGCATCACGTCCAGATCGGCGCCGACCATCGGCGCCAGATCCGTCTTGTTGATCACCAGCAGATCCGAGAAGGTCACGCCCGGACCACCTTTGCGGGGCACCTTGTCCCCGCCCGCGACGTCCACGACGAAGATCTGCACGTCGATGAGCCCGGAGGAGAACGTCGCGGTGAGGTTGTCACCGCCCGACTCGACGAGGATCAGGTCGAGGTGGTCGTGCCCGGCCATCAGGTCGTCGATCGCATCGAGGTTCGCGGTGATGTCGTCGCGGATCGCGGTGTGCGGGCACCCGCCGGTCTGCACGGCGGCGATCCGGTCGTCGGGCAGCACGGCGTGGCGGCGCAGGAAGTCGGCGTCCTCGGTGGTGTAGATGTCGTTGGTCAGCACCGCCAACGAAAGTTCCTCGCGCAGTTGCCGGCACAGCGCGGCCACCAGCGCGGTCTTACCGGAGCCGACGGGTCCGCCGACGCCGATGCGCAGCGGCTCCCCCGGCGTTCGCGCCCGCTTAGGGCGGTCGGTGTGGCCGTGGGGCTGACCGTCGATGAAATGTGGTGGCATGTCAAACCTTTCAGGAAGCGAAGAGTGGCCGCTCGCGGTCGCTGTGTCGTTCGGCCAGCACGTCGAGCAGCGGATCGGACAGGTCGGCGGGTTCTTTGGCGGCGGCGGCCGAGACATCGTCGCACAGCGGGCCCAGCGCGAAGGTCAGCGCGGCGACGTCACCGGGGTCGAGCGCGAGCAGTCGCTGGGCGGCGGTGGCCGAGCCCGTCATGGTGGTGTAGACGACCGACAGCGCGGTCTGCTCGGGGGTGAGGCCGGCCGCCGCGCCCACCGCACCCGATGCGACAGGCAGATGGGGGGCGCGGCCCAGGGCGGTCCAGTCGCGGTCCGGCCAGACGCGCCGGGCCAGACGTGCCAGTCCCCTGCCCTGCGCCCGGGACGCCGCCCGCGCCGCCGGGGCCGGTGTGCGCGCGTCGGTTTCGCGGTCGGCCGCCGCGGCGGTCAGAGTGCCGGCGTGTACGGCGGCGGCCAGTGACGCCGCGACCAGACCCTGGGTGCGCACCCGCCGCACCAGGTAGGCGCGCAGCGTCTCGAGGTCGGTGACGAGTCCACTGGTGATGGCCTCCTCGACGCCACCGGAGTGGACGTGGCCGCCGGTCGGCAGCCGGGAGTCGGCCAGGGTGAGCAGGGTGGTGAGCGGTGTCATCGGCACAGGAGTCGGCTAGAACAGAAAATACCGTTGCGCCATCGGCAGTTCGGTGGCGGGCTGTTCCTGCCACACGTCGCCGTCGATGCGCACCGTGAAGGTGTCCGGGTCCACCTCGATGCGGGGCAGCGCGTCGTTGAGCGGCATATCCGCCTTCCCCACGCTCCGCACATCCTTGACGGCGACGAGCCTGCGGCGCACGTCGATCCGGTCGGCCAACCCGTCCTCGATGGCCTGCGGCGCCACGAAGTGCAGCGACGTCGCGGCCGCCGCCGCCGGCGCCGCGCCGAACATCGGGCGCGGCAACACGGGCTGCGGTGTCGGGATCGACGCGTTGGCGTCCCCCATCGCGGCCCAGGCGATCATGCCGCCCTTGAGCACCGCGTGCGGTCGGACGCCGAAGAACGCGGGCTCCCACAGCACCAGGTCGGCGAGTTTGCCGACTTCGACCGAACCGACCTCGTGGTCGAGTCCGTGCGCGATGGCCGGGCAGATCGTGTACTTGGCGACGTAGCGGCGGGCCCGCATGTTGTCGGCCCCCCTTGTTCCCGAGCGGTCACCGTCCAGCGCGCCGCGGCGGCGCTTCATCACGTGCGCGGTCTGCCACGTGCGCAGCACGACCTCCCCGATGCGGCCCATCGCCTGCGAATCGCTGCCGATCATCGAGATGGCCCCCATGTCGTGCAACAGATCCTCGGCCGCGATCGTCGAGGGCCGGATACGGCTCTCCGCGAACGCGAGATCCTCGGGCACGCTGGGGTTCAGGTGATGGCACACCATGAGCATGTCGAGGTGTTCGTCGAGGGTGTTGACGGTGTGCGGGCGGGTCGGATTCGTGGAACTGGGCAGCACGTAGGGTTCGGCGGCGACGGTGATGATGTCGGGTGCGTGCCCGCCGCCAGCCCCCTCGGTGTGATAGGCGTGGATCGAGCGGCCCTTGATCGCGCCGACGGTGTTCTCCACGAACCCGGCCTCGTTGAGGGTGTCGGAGTGCAACGCCACCTGGACACCCGCGGCGTCGGCCACGGTGAGACACGCGTCGATAGCCGCCGGGGTCGAACCCCAGTCCTCGTGCAGCTTGAAACCGGATGCGCCGCCGCGCAACTGCTCCCACATCGAGTCCGCGTTGACGGTGTTGCCCTTGCCGAGCAGCGCGACGTTCATCGGCCACGAGTCGAGCGCTTCGAGCATGCGGGCCAGGTGCCAGGCGCCGGGGGTGACGGTGGTTGCCTTGCTGCCCTCCGCCGGTCCGGTGCCGCCGGCGATGATCGTGGTGATCCCGCCGCCGAGCGCCTCTTCCATGATCTGCGGGCAGATCAGGTGCACGTGGCAGTCGATACCGCCCGCGGTGACGATGCGGCCGTTGCCGGCGACGATCTCGGTGGACGGCCCGACCACCAGGTCGGGGTGTACACCGTCCATGATGTCGGGGTTGCCGGCCTTGCCGATCGCCACGATCCGGCCATCACGGATCCCGATGTCGGCCTTGATGATTCCCCAGTGGTCGATGATGACCACACCGGTGATGACGGTGTCCGGGGCGCCTTCTGCGCGGGTGGCACGTCCCTGTCCCATGGACTCGCGCAGCACCTTGCCGCCGCCGAACACCGCTTCGTCGCCCGCGAGACCCGGCCCGCCGCTGCGGTCTTCGGTGATCTCGACGAACAGATCGGTGTCGGCCAACCGGATCCGGTCACCGGTGGTGGGCCCGAACAACGCGGCATAGCGCTCCCGCGACAACGACGTCATGACGCATCCAATCGGCCCGGCGGCTTCAGTGACAGGCCGTACACCTCGCGGCTGCCTCGCAGTGGCACCAGCCGAACCCGCTGGCCGACACCGGGTTCGAAGCGCACGGCGGTGCCGGCCGGGACGTCGAGTCGGTGGCCGTGGGCGGCGGCGCGGTCGAAGTCGAGGGCGGCGTTGGCCTGCGGCAGATGAACGTGGCTGCCGACTTGCACCGGCCGGTCAGCGGTGTTCATCACATCCATCTCCACACGCGAAGCGCCGGCGTTGATCTCGATGTCGCCTTCGCCGAAGAGGAACTCCCCCGGCACCATGGGTGTGCTCACGAGATCGGGTGGTGGACGGTGACGAGTTTCGTCCCGTCCGGGAAGGTGGCTTCCACCTGGACGTCGGGCAGCATTTCGGGCACTCCCTCCATGACGTCGTCGCGGCCGAGGACGTCGCGTCCGCTGACCATCAACTCCGCCACCGTGCGACCGTCCCGCGCCCCTTCGAGCAGGTGGTCGGTGAGTACGGCGACGGCTTCGGGGTGGTTCAGACGCAGTCCACGGGCACGGCGGCGCCGCGCCAGGTCGGCGGCGTATGAGATGAGCAGGCGATCCTGCTCATGCGGGGTCAAACGCATAGTCGGCGATCCTGCCATGGCGCGGCGTGCTCAGCAGCCTCACCACATGGCCGGGCACTAGGCGTCCGGCATGTTCTGCAGCCGCACCTGGCCGCGTGCCACCAGCTTGTCGTTCTCGTCGGTGATGGTGATCAGCCACAACTGCTGGCGACGCCCCCGGTGGATCGGGGTGGACACCGCTGTGACGGTGCCCGAGGAGATGGCGCGCAGGAAGTCGGTGTTGTTGTTGACCCCCACCACGGTGCCGCCACCGTTGGCGGTGAGCCAGACGTGACCGGAGACGCTGGCCAGGCTTTCGACGATCGCGCAGTAGACGCCGCCGTGCACGATCCCCCACGGCTGCAGGAGCTTGTCGTGGATCGTCAGCTGTGCGCGGCCGCCGTCGGGGGTGACCTCGAGATAGGTGAGGCCGAGTTCCTTGTCGTAGCCCTCGCCGAGACTGTCGGGCGTCTGAGTCGTCACAGCAGTCGTGTCTACACCGCGCTGTGCGACGACCGCGAAAGGGGTTGGGCGAAAAGGCGGACGGGCCCCGCACGTGATGTGCGGGGCCCGCCCTTCGATGGACCGGGGGTCTCTGCAGCCCTCAGGACTCCGGCGCGGTCCGGTGGTTCTCTCGCGATCTGGTGACTCTCGGTGGAACCGTCAACAGCATAGGCAAGGCTGCCCTAATTAAGCAAGACCTTCCCTCCGGCCCGGACCCCGCCGCGCACCGGCAGGCCGAAACCGACGAGCGCGTCGAGCACGGCTTGACCGCGGCGCATGCTGGTCCACTCGCTCGAACCCGCCAGCAGCGGCACCCGGGTGGCCGCCCCGACGACCGCTCCGCCCACGAGGTGCCACATCGCGGCCACGGACATCGCGCCCCCGCTGACGGCGGCCAGCTTGCCGAACAGCGGTGCGAGCGTCCGATGGCTGCGGTGGGCGACCCATGTCGCCAGCGCCGCCTCACTGGGTAGCGCGACGATCCCCTGCGGTGCGCCGAGCCGCAGCCGGGGCCGAGCGTCGAAGCACGGGTCGTCCGGCAGCGCGCGAAGGGTGGGGTCGACGACGCCCACCCAGTCGATGGCGCCCTCGGAGTCGACGTGCACCCACAGGTTCTCGAGCCCGGTGTCCCAGGCTCGCCGTTCGAGTACCAGCAGGGGGATCACGCGGCCGAGAACCACATGGGCCAGCGTGGCCGCGAGCTGCTGAGCGACCGCGGTCCGGTTGGCGGATTCGGCCAGGGCCTGGTCGAACATCGCCTCGAGCCGGTCGCCGGTGAGCGCCTCGGTCAGCGGCCACCACCGCCGCCGGGACAGGTCACCCATGACCGCCACCCCGTACACCCGCGGGCACTCGGGGTAGAGCTCGCGCAGCCGTCGGCACGATTCGTGCAGCGGCAGCGTCCGCTTGATGGCCATACCTGCGATCAGCGGATCCTCGATCAGTACCGTCACTGCACCTCCCGGCGACTCGGCGTTGTTAGGTTAGCCTTACTATAACTATGCGCCAGTGCAGGGCCAGAACCTGTGATTGGTTTCACAACGACGCCGGTTGACCAGGGCGGGAATGCTCTCGATGGGTAAGACTGTTGCTCCTCTGCGTCGGATACGACGCGCGGTAGTACCCTGGTTTCTACTGTTCAGGAGAGTGACGGAAGATGGCCAAGTTGACGCGTCTGGGTGAGCTCGAGCGTGAGGTGATGGACCACTTGTGGTCGGCCCGCGAGCCCCAGACTGTGCGCCAGGTGCATGAGGCCCTCGCGGCTCGCCGGGATCTGGCCTACACCACGATCATGACGGTGCTGCAGCGGTTAGCGAAGAAGAACCTGGTGGTGCAGCACCGCGACGACCGTGCCCACCGCTATGCCCCCACCCACGGCCGCGACGAACTCGTCGCCGGACTGATGGTCGACGCCCTCGATCAGGTCTCGGACTCCGGCAGCCGGGAGGCCGCGCTGGTGCACTTCGTCGAGCGCGTCGGCGCTGACGAGGCCGCCGCGCTGCGTCGCGCGCTCGCCGAATTGGAGGGCAAGCACCGTCTCACCCCGCCCGCTGGCGATTCGGGTACCGCCTGAGTGACAATTGAGGGGTGTCCGCGCTGGCCTTCACCCTCGTCGCGCTGCTCCTCGTGGGGCCGGTGCCGGCAGTGCTGGCCCGCGCGTCCTGGACGATGCGCGCTCCGCGCGCCGCAATAGTGCTGTGGCAGTCGATCGCGCTGGCCGGTGTGCTCTCGGCATTCTCCGCCGGCATCGCCATCGCCAGCCGCCTTTTCGTCCCCGGCCCCGACGGCAGACCCACCGCCACCATCACCAGTGAGATCGATGTACTCGGGTGGCCGTTGTGGCTGCTGTACGTCGTGGCGTTCCTGGTCACGCTGCTCATCGGCGCCCGCCTGATCGTCTCGGTGTTGCAGGTGGCCGTCGCCACCCGCCGCCGGCGGGCCCACCACCGGATGATGGTCGACCTGCTCGGGGTGTCGCGCGACGCGGTCCCCACCGACGTGCGCAGACGGGCCACCGGTCTGCGGGTCCTCGACGTGAAACAACCCCTCGCCTACTGCCTGCCCGGCGTTCGCAGCCGCGTGGTGCTCAGCGAAGGGGCACTGAAAACGCTGGCGGACGACGAGATCGCGGCCATCCTCACCCACGAGCGCGCCCACCTCCGGGCCCGGCACGACCTCGTCCTCGAGATGTTCACCGCGGTCCACGCCGCGTTTCCCCGCTTCGTCCGCAGCGCCAGCGCGCTGGACGCGGTGCGCCTGCTGGTGGAACTGCTCGCCGACGACGCCGCCGTGCGCATCGCCGGACCCACACCCCTCGCCCGCGCACTGGTCGCCTGCGCCGCCGGCCGTGCTCCGTCCGGCGCCCTGGCCGCCGGCGGTCCGACCACCGTGATCCGTGTCCGCCGCCTCGGGGGCCTGCCGAACAGCCCGGCGCTCGCGGCCACCGCGTACCTGGCCGCCGCGGCGGTGCTCGTCGTCCCGACGGTGGCCGTCGCGGTGCCGTGGCTGACCGAACTGCATCGACTGTTCGCCGGATAGTTCGCAGGTCTCTCCGGTCGCGAAATACAACAGAACACGAAAGGCTGTGCCTATGAGCTCGTCCGAGAAGTCCACCGCCGGCTCCGCGCAGATCGGCGTCACCGGCCTGGCGGTGATGGGTTCGAACATCGCCCGCAACTTCGCCAGGCACGGCTACACCGTCGCGTTGCACAACCGGACCCAGGCCAGAACCGACGCGCTGCTGGCCGAGCACGGCTCGGAGGGCTCGTTCGTGCGCACCGAAACCATCCCCGAGTTCCTCGCCGCCCTGGAGAAACCGCGCCGGGTGCTGATCATGGTCAAAGCCGGTGACCCCACCGACGCCGTCATCAACGAACTCGCCGATGCGATGGAAGACGGCGACATCATCATCGACGGCGGCAACGCGCTCTACACCGACACCATCCGGCGCGAGAAGGCCATCCGCGAACGCGGTCTGCATTTCGTGGGCGCCGGCATCTCCGGCGGTGAGGAGGGCGCCCTCAACGGGCCGTCGATCATGCCGGGCGGGCCACAGGAGTCCTACGAGAGCCTCGGCCCGCTGCTGGAGGAGATCTCCGCGCACGTCGACGGCGTCCCGTGCTGCACGCACATCGGACCCGACGGCGCGGGCCACTTCGTGAAGATGGTGCACAACGGCATCGAGTACTCCGACATGCAGCTCATCGGCGAGGCCTACCAGCTCCTGCGCGACGGGCTCGGCAAGACCGCTCCCGAGATCGCCGACGTCTTCGAGGAGTGGAACTCCGGAGACCTCGACAGCTTCCTCGTGGAGATCACCGCCCAGGTGCTGCGCCAGACCGACGCGAAGACGGGCAAACCGCTCGTCGACCTCATCCTCGACGAGGCCGAACAGAAGGGCACCGGCCGCTGGACGGTCAAATCCGCACTCGACCTCGGTGTGCCCGTCACCGGTATCGCCGAAGCGGTGTTCGCCAGGGCGCTGTCGGGTTCGGTCGCCCAGCGCCAGGCCACCACCGGACTCGCCTCCGGTCAGCTCGGCGAAACACCAAGCGACGCAGCACAGTTCGTCGAAGATGTCCGTCAGGCGCTGTACGCCTCGAAGATCATCGCCTACGCCCAGGGCTTCAACCAGATCCAGGCCGGGTCGAACGAGTACGACTGGGGCATCACCCCCGGCGACATGGCGACCATCTGGCGCGGCGGGTGCATCATCCGCGCCAAGTTCCTCAACCGGATCAAGGACGCCTTCGACACCGACCCCGACCTGCCCAGCCTGATCGTCGACCCGTACTTCCGCGACGCGATCGAGAACGCCATCGACAGCTGGCGCCGGGTCGTGGTCAAGGCCACCGAACTGGGCATCCCCATCCCGGGGTTCAGCTCGGCGCTGTCCTACTACGACGGCCTTCGCACCGAACGCCTGCCTGCGGCGCTGACCCAAGGGCTCCGCGACTTCTTCGGCGCCCACACCTACGGCCGCATCGACGCCGACCGGGACAAGAGGTTCCACACGTTGTGGAGCGGTGACCGCACCGAGGTCGAGGCCTAGTTCCCCCCGCCGAGCAGACGCAAAACTGCTCGTTAATCCCCGATTTCGGACAGTTCTTCGTCTGCTCGCGCGGAAGAATGTGCCACTAGACTCGGACGCGATGAGGATTCCGCTGTGAAGTTTCTAGCCGGCCACCACCCGCCATACGACCTGACCTACGACGACGTCTTCGTCGTTCCGCAACGGTCCGACGTCCCGTCGCGGTTCGACGTCGACCTGTCCACCGTCGACGGCGCGGGCACCACGATTCCCGTCGTGGTCGCCAACATGACCGCCGTCGCCGGCCGGCGGATGGCCGAGACGGTGGCGCGCCGCGGTGGTCTGGTGGTGCTCCCGCAGGATCTGCCGATCTCGGCGGTCCAGCAGACCGTCGACTTCGTCAAGAGCAGGGACCTCGTCGTCGACACCCCGGTGACGCTGGCACCCGACGATTCGGTGTCCGACGCGATCGCGCTGATCCACAAGCGTGCCCACGGCGCGGCCGTCGTGCTGTTCGAAGGCCGCCCGATCGGGCTGGTGACCGAGTCGACCTGCCTCGACGTGGACCGCTTCACGCGGGTTCGCGACGTCGCCGTCAGCGATTTCGTCACCGCACCGGTGGGCACCGATCCGCGCAAGGTCTTCGATCTGCTCGAACACGCGCCCGTCGACGTCGCGGTGCTCACCGAACCGGACGGCACGCTTGCCGGCGTCCTCACCCGCACCGGGACCATCCGCGCGGGCATCTACTCTCCGGCCGTCGACCGGCACGGGCGGCTGCGCATCGCCGCGGCCGTCGGCATCAACGGCGACGTGGGTGCGAAAGCGCGGGCGCTGGCCGAGGTCGGGGTCGACCTGCTGGTGATCGACACCGCCCACGGCCACCAGACCAGGATGCTCGACGCGATCCGGGCGGTGGCCTCACTCGAGCTGGGTCTGCCGATCGCGGCGGGCAACGTGGTGTCCGCCGAGGGCACCCGCGACCTCATCGATGCGGGCGCGACGATCGTCAAGGTCGGCGTCGGCCCCGGCGCGATGTGCACCACCAGGATGATGACCGGCGTTGGCCGGCCGCAGTTCTCGGCGGTGGTCGAATGCGCCGCGGCGGCAAAGGAACTCGGCGCGCACGTCTGGGCGGACGGCGGTGTGCGCCATCCCCGCGACGTGGCACTGGCGCTGGCGGCGGGTGCGTCCAACGTCATGATCGGCTCCTGGTTCGCCGGCACGTACGAGTCGCCCGGCGATCTGATGCGCGACCGCGACAACCGCCCGTACAAGGAGAGCTACGGGATGGCCTCCAAACGGGCCGTCGCGGCGCGGACCGCCGCCGACAGCCCGTTCGACCGCGCCCGCAAGGCGCTGTTCGAAGAGGGCATCTCGACGTCGCGGATGAGCCTCGACCCGGCGCGTGGCGGTGTCGAGGATCTCCTCGACCACATCACCTCCGGGGTGCGCAGCACCTGCACCTACGTCGGTGCCGCGACGCTGCCCGACCTGCACGAGAAGGTGGTGCTCGGGGTGCAGTCGGCCGCCGGATTCGCCGAGGGCCGGCCGCTGCCGACCGGTTGGTGACGGTCGCCAGACGGCCGGGAGCGGGTGGTCAGCATTTCTGTGCGCCGGTTACGATTGGGCATTCGCGCCGTCATCTGTTGACGTCCGCCGTCCGACCGAGGAAGGGATCACGTGCCGCAGGCACCCGCCGAGGCCCGGTGTGCACCGGAGGCCTGCCTGGCAGAGAACCCGTCCACCGAACCACCCGACGCCGAACCCTCCCCTAGCCGGCCGGGCTCACGGACCGGCTCAACGGTGAGAACGCGATGAGCGTCGCCTACACCCTGCTCTCGCTGCTGGCGATCGTGGTGTTGACCGCGGGCACCGCGGTCTTCGTCGCCGCTGAGTTCTCCCTCACAGCGCTCGAACGCAGCACCGTCGAGGCGAATGCACGCAGTGGCAACCGCCGCGACCAACTCGTGCGTCGCGCCCATCGCACCCTGTCGTTCCAGCTCTCGGGCGCCCAGGTGGGCATCTCGATCACCACGCTGGCCACGGGCTATCTGGCCGAACCGGTGGTGGCACGGCTGCTGTATCCGGGCCTCGACGCGATCGGCCTGCCGGAGCAGGCCGCGAGCGGTGTCGCCCTGTTCCTGGCGATCCTCATCGCCACCTCGGTGTCGATGGTCTTCGGCGAACTCGTCCCGAAGAACCTCGCGGTCGCCCACCCCGCTCCCACCGCACGCGCCTCGGCCCCTCCGCAACTGCTCTTCTCCACGATCTTCACACCACTGATCCGGTTGACCAACGGCACCGCGAACTGGATCCTTCGCCGGCTGGGTATCGAGCCGGCCGAGGAACTGCGATCGGCGCGCTCGGTCCAGGAGCTGATCTCGCTGGTGCGGAACTCCGCCCGCAGTGGCTCACTCGATCCGGTGACCGCCGTGTTGGTGGACCGGTCGCTGCAGTTCGGCGAGCGGACCGCTGAGGAGTTGATGACGCCGCGCACCGAGATCGAGGCGCTGCAGGCCGACGACACCGTCGCCGACCTCATCGCCGCGGCGATCGAGACCGGCTACTCGCGCTTTCCCATCGTCGAAGGTGACCTCGACGCGACCATCGGCGTCGTGCACGTCAAGCAGGTGTTCGCGGTGCCGCGCGGTGACCGCGAGCGGACCCGCCTCGCGGCGATCGCCATCCCGGTCGCGACCGTGCCCTCGACACTCGACGGCGATGCGGTGATGACCCAGATCCGTGCCAACGGGCTGCAGACCGCGCTCGTGGTCGACGAGTACGGCGGCACCGCGGGCATGGTGACCGTCGAGGACCTGATCGAGGAGATCGTCGGAGACGTCCGTGACGAGCACGACGACGCCACCCCCGATGTGGTCGCAGCCGGGCAGGGCTGGCAGGTGTCGGGTCTGCTCCGGATCGACGAGGTGGCCACCGGCACCGGTTTCCGTGCCCCCGAAGGGGAGTACGAGACCATCGGCGGACTGGTGCTGCAGGAACTCGGGCACATCCCCGAGGTGGGTGACTCCGTCGAACTGACCGCGTTCGATCCGGACGGGCCGCTGGAGGATCCGATCCGCTGGCGGGCCGAGGTCGTCCAGATGGACGGGCGGCGTATCGACCTTCTCGAACTCACCGAACTCGGGCGACGCGGCGACACCGAGTCCGATGACGAAACCGACACCAAGCCGGAGGAGAACCGCTGATGGGTGGCGATCTGTTCGGGGTCCTGCTGACCGTGCTGCTCCTGGCGGCCAACGCGTTCTTCGTCGCCTCCGAGTTCGCGCTGATCTCGGCACGCCGCGACCGGCTCGAAGCCCTGGCCGAACAGGGCAAGAAGAGCGCGGTGACGGTCATTCGGGCCGGTGAGAACCTCTCGCTGATGCTCGCCGGTTCCCAGTTGGGCATCACGATCTGCTCGATCCTGCTGGGCCGCGTCGGCGAACCGGCCGTGGCGCATCTCCTGGAGAAACCGTTCGGGCTGCTCGGCATCCCGGATGCCGTGTTGCACACTGTCGCGTTCGTGGTGGCGCTGAGCGTGGTGGTCACGCTGCACGTGCTGCTCGGCGAGATGGTGCCGAAGAACATCGCGATCGCCGGGCCGGAGTCGGCGGCGATGCTGCTGATCCCGATGTACCTCGTCTACATCCGGGCGGCACGACCGCTCATCGCGTTCTACAACTGGTGCGCGAACGCGACGCTGCGCGCGTTCGGGGTGGAGCCGAAGGACGAGCTCGCCCTCAACGTGTCCACGGTCGAGCTGTCCGAGATGATCGCCGAATCGGTGTCCGAAGGTCTGCTCGATCCCGAGGAGCACACCCGGCTGACCCGCGCCCTGCAGATCCGCAACAGGACGGTCAAAGACGTCGCGATGCCGCTGGACACCATCCACGCCATCCCGGCGTCCGCCCTGGGCCTTGGACCCACTGCCGGGGCGGTCGAGCGGGCGCTGACCGAGACGGGCTATTCCCGCTTCCCGGTGACCGCACCGTCCGGGCAGTACCTCGGCTATCTGCACATCAAGGACGTGCTGCCGCTGGTCGACGACCCCGATGCGGTGCTGGACCGGTCGATGGTGCGTCCCCTGCCGCAACTCCCCGCGTCGCTGCCGCTGCCCGATGCGCTGTCCCGGCTGCGCCGCACGAACAGCCACCTCGCGCTGGTCACCTCCGACGGGGCGATCACCGCGATGGTCGCCCTCGAGGACCTCGTCGAGGATCTCGTCGGCACCGTGCGCGACGGAACCCACCGGCGGTGATGACCGAGTTCCTCGATGAGTCGGTCTGGGTGTCGCGCGAAGACACCCACCGCGTTCGGGTGGACTCCTTCTGCGCGCCGCACCTGGCGCGGCGCCGCGCCGGCCGGCCGCACCCCGTGTGGGACTTCCTGTTCACCTACTACAGCCTGCGCCCACGCCAGCTGAGGTGCTGGCATCCAGGGTTCGGCGTGGTGCTCGGAGGGGCTGCGGCCCGCCGCTACCTGGGCCGCGCCGGCTACGGCGAAGTGGCCGACGGCGTCACGGTGACCGCGGAGCACCTCGGTGCCCGCGCCGACACCGTGGGCTTCGTGGCCGGGTTGCTGCACGCCACCGCCACCCGGCCGGCACGGCTCAACTGCTTCGGACTGCACGAGTGGGCAATGGTGTACCGCTCCCCCGATACCCGTCACGACGCAGTGCCGCTACGCCTCGGGCATGCCGGGACCGATGCGGTGGTTGAGTCGATGTCGTTGCGCTGCAGCCACTTCGACGCTTATCGGTTTTTCACCGAAGCCGCGGTCGGCCGCAATGTCGAATCGTTGAGCCGGGACCGCCAGCTGGCCACCGAGCAGCCGGGCTGCCTGCACGCAGCCATGGATCTGTACAAGTGGGCCTACAAACTCGCACCGCTCGTGGCGTCGGACCTGGTGCTCGAGTGTCTGGAACTGGCCGCTGACGCCCGGTTGCTCGACATGTGCGCGAGCCCATATGACCTGCGCGGGTACGGATTCGAGGCCATCGCGATCGAAACCCCGGCAGGGCGGGCCGAATACGTCAGGGCTCAGCAGGACATCGCCGACCGAGCCGCCTCGCTGCGCGCCACACTGGCGGCCCGATGTGACGCGTTACGCATCGCATTGGATACGGACGGCGCGGCGACGGTGCGCGTTGGATTCGCCGACCTTACCCATGGGTAAGCTGGATCGACGGCGGCGTGCCGGATGGCGCGCGTGAGATCGGCCGAGGAGGAAGACGATGACTGATCGCGTGACGGTGGGTAACCTGCGCGTGGCTCGGGTGCTCTACGACTTCATCACCAATGAGGCGCTGCCCGGCACGGACCTCGATCCGGACAGCTTCTGGTCGGGCGTCGACAAGGTCGTCGCCGATCTCACACCGCGTAACCAGGAACTGCTCGCGCGCCGCGATGAGCTGCAGGCGCAGCTCGACAAGTGGCACCGTCAGCGCGCGATCGGCCCGCACGACGCCGACGAGTACAAGCGGTTTCTCATCGACATCGGTTACCTGCAGCCGGATCCGGGCGACTTCACGATCGGCACCACCAACGTCGACGCCGAGATCGCCACGACCGCCGGTCCGCAGCTGGTGGTGCCCGTGCTCAATGCCCGCTTCGCGCTCAACGCCGCCAACGCGCGGTGGGGTTCGCTCTACGACGCGCTCTACGGGACCGACGTCATCAGCGAGGAGGACGGCGCCGAGAAGGGGTCGGGATACAACCGGGTCCGTGGCGACAAGGTGATCGCCTACGCCCGCCAATTCCTTGACAGCGCTGCGCCGTTGGCGTCGGGTAGTTGGAGTGAAGCCGCCGGATTCAAGATCGAAGACGGACAGGTGCTCGTCACCTTGGGCGACGATCTGTCCACCGGTCTCGCCCGGCCCGAGCAGTTTGTCGGCTACACCGGCGAACTCGGCTCGCCGCAGTGGTCGATCGTGTTGCGCAACAACGGGCTGCACATCGAGATCCTCATCGACCCCGACTCGCCCGTCGGCTCGACCGACGAGGCCGGGGTCAAGGATGTGGTGCTCGAGTCCGCTGTGACCACGATCATGGATTTCGAGGATTCGGTGGCTGCGGTCGACGCCGAGGACAAGGTGCTCGGCTACCGCAACTGGCTGGGCCTCAACCGCGGCGACCTCAGCGAAGACGTGAGCAAGGGCGGCAAGACTTTCACCCGCGTGCTCAATGCCGATCGCACCTACACCGCGCCTGACGGCGGTGAGCTCACGCTGCCCGGCCGCAGCCTGCTGTTCGTGCGCAACGTCGGTCACCTGATGACCAACGACGCGATCATCGACGCGGACGGTAACGAGGTGTTCGAGGGCATCCAGGACGCGCTGTTCACCGGGTTGATCGCCTCCCACGGGCTGACGGAGAGCGAGAAGAACGGGCCGCTGCGCAACAGCCGCACCGGATCGGTGTACATCGTAAAGCCCAAGATGCACGGGCCCGACGAGGTGGCATTCACCGCCGACCTGTTCAGTCGGGTCGAGGATGTGCTCGGGTTGCCGCAGAACACGCTCAAGGTCGGCATCATGGACGAGGAGCGGCGCACGACGGTGAACCTCAAGGCGTGCATCAAAGCCGCCGCGGATCGGGTGGCGTTCATCAACACCGGCTTCCTGGACCGCACCGGCGACGAGATCCACACGTCGATGGAGGCCGGCCCGATGATCCGCAAGGGCGCGATGAAGAGCCAGCCCTGGATCAAGGCTTACGAGGATCAAAACGTCGACATCGGTCTGGCGACCGGACTGTCCGGTAGGGCGCAGATCGGCAAGGGCATGTGGGCCATGACCGACCTGATGGCCGACATGGTCGAGCAGAAGATCGGCCAGCCCAAAGCCGGCGCCACCACCGCGTGGGTGCCCTCGCCGACCGCGGCCACGCTGCACGCGATGCACTATCACCAGGTCGACGTGTACGCGGTGCACCGCGAACTCGAGGGCAAGCAGCGCGCCGGCATCGACGATCTGCTCACCATCCCGCTGGCCAAGGAGCTGGCGTGGGCGCCCGAGGAAATCCGCGAGGAGGTCGACAACAACTGCCAGTCGATCCTCGGCTACGTGGTGCGCTGGATCGACGCCGGTGTCGGCTGCTCGAAGGTGCCCGACATCCACGACGTCGCACTGATGGAGGACCGGGCTACGCTGCGGATCTCCAGCCAGCTGCTGGCCAACTGGCTGCGCCACGGCGTCATCACGGAGGACGACGTCAAGACCAGCCTGCGACGGATGGCCGCGGTGGTTGACGAGCAGAACGCCTCGGATCCCGACTTCAAGCCGATGGCCACCGATCCGGATTCCAGCATTGCCTTCCAGGCGGCGCAGGAACTGATTCTCGCCGGCGGGGCTCAACCGAACGGGTACACCGAGCCGATCCTGCACCGGCGCCGGCGCGAGTACAAAGCCGGCGTTGCCGGCGCCTGAGGTGCCGCGGGCGGGCGACTAGACTGCCCGGGGCGCGGATGGCAGAGCGGCGATGACCCAGCGATGAACGAGCGACGACGCGAGTACGGGGGCAGGAGTGGGTAGGCACAGCATTCCCGATCCCGAGGATTCCGACGGTGACGCCGGTGTCCCGAACGACGGGACCGGCGACGGCGGTTACGGCTCCGGGTTCGATGAGTCCGGACGGCACAGCGGGGAGTTCCCCGCGGTGCGCCCGGGTTCAGACGACCCCGGGCACGAGCAGACCGCTGACGACCGCACCGACATCTTCGCGGCGGGTGGCTACGACGGCGACTACGACGGCGGCTACGACGGCGCGGACCACTACACCGACGACTATGCGGACGATTACGCCGACGACCGTCCCGGTGACCGTGACGACCGTCCACCAGCCGCCGGTCCGCCGCCGCCCGCCGGCCCGGCCGGACCTGCCCACGGTGGCGGGTGGGACGGCGGCGAGTGGACCGGCAGCCATCGCGCGGTGACGCCGGGGCGGCGCGGTATCAGCCTCGGTGTCATCGCGGCGCTCGTCACCGTCGTCGTGGTGGTCGGCGGGGTGATCCTGTGGCGCTTCTTCGGTGATGCCCTGTCCCACCGCAGCGACGCCGCCTCCGCCCGCTGCGTCGACGGCAATCTCGACGTGCCCGTGCTGGCCGACCCGTCGATCGCCGACTCCATCCAGGGACTGGCCGATCAGTACAACGAGAGCGCGGCCCCCGTCGGTGACCGCTGTGTGAGAGTCGGCGTGAAGCCGGCCGGTTCGCAGCAGGTCATCGCCGGCTTCGGCGATAACTGGCCCGCAGACCTCGGCGAGCGCCCGGCGCTGTGGATCCCGGCGAGCGGTGTCTCGGCGGCCCGACTCGAGGCGGCCACCGACCAGAAGACCGTCAGCGACTCCCGCACCCTCGTCAGCTCGCCCGTGGTGCTCGCCGTGCGCCCAGAGCTCAAACCTGCGCTGGCCCGGCAGAACTGGCGCACGCTGCCCGGTCTGCAGACCAACCCGACGGCGCTCGACGCACTGGGCCTGCCAGGGTGGGGCCCGTTGCGGCTCGCGCTGCCCCGCAGCGGCAACGCCGACGCGTCCTATCTGGCGGCCGAGGCCGTCGCCGCCGCGGCAGCCCCTGCAGGCGCCCCGGCGACCGACGGGGTCGGTGCGATCAACACACTGGCCGCGGGCGCACCCGACCTGCGCGCCGACACCGCCGACGCCGCCATGGAGGCGCTGCTGGGGTCCGGCAATCCGGCGACGGCTCCGGTGCACGCGGTGGCCACCACCGAACAACAGGTGGTGGCCCGTGCCGCGGCGCTGCCCAACGCCACATCGACACTCACCTCGTGGTTGCCGCCGGGCCCGGTCGCGACCGCCGACTACCCCACGGTGCTGCTGTCGGGTGACTGGCTCGAACGCGAACAGGTCACCGCCGCCAGCGAGTTCGCCCGGTTCATGCGTGAGCCCGAACGCCTCACCGAACTGGCCAAGGCCGGTTTCCGCACCGAGGGCGGCACACCCCCGCCGAGCGAGGTCACCGACTACCCGAAGCTGGGGACTCCGCTGTCCGTCGGCGACGATGCGACCCGGGTGAAGCTGGCCGACGCGCTGACGTCCCCGGCGCAGGCCTCGACCGCGACGATCATGCTGGATCTGTCCATGCCCGCCCAGGAGGGCGCCAACTCGAGGATGGGCAACGTCGTCAACGCACTCATCCCGCGGGTGGAGGCACTGCCGCCGACGACGGCGCTGGGGCTGTGGACGTTCGATGGCGCATCGGGCTCATCGCAGGTGCCCACCGGTCCGCTGTCCGAACCCGTCGGCGGCCAACCGCGTTCTGCCGCACTGACCTCGACTCTCGATTCGCTCTCGTCTACCTCCGGTGGCGCGGTGTCGTTCACCACGCTGCGGCTGGTCTACAATGACGCACTCGCTAAATTCCGTGCAGGACAACCCAACTCGGTGCTAGTGATCACTCAGGGACCGCACACGGACCGAACGCTGGACGGCCAGGGACTCGAGGCATTCATCCGCGACGCGTTCGACCCCGCCCGGCCGGTGGCCGTCAACGTCGTCGACTTCGGCGACGACTCCGACCGCGGGACGTGGGAGGCCGTCGCCAGGACCACCCGGGGTCAGTACCAGAATCTCGCGACGTCGGATTCGCCGGAGCTTGCCGCGGCGATCACCCAGCTGCTGCGCTGATCGCCCGGGGGCTTCGACGGCGGTCAGAACTGATAGCGCAGAATTCGTGCTCGCCGCGCCAGGGCGGGAACGTGTCCGGCGATACGGGCGGTAACTCGCAGGTGTAACGGGAACAACGCGACCTCGTCGGCAAAGAACAGGCTGGTCTCCTCGACCAGCGTGAGTCGCGGGTTCCACGTTTCTGGTCGGTGGGCGTCCGCGAAGCCGGCGTTGCTCCAATTCGGGCCGAAAGCCTTCACGCTGCCTTGCGGGGCAAGTCTCATGGCTGTCCGGCTCATCCATCCGACGCGCCCGTAGTCGTTGAAGACGATCTCACCGGACTGGAAGTGATCGGTCACTGACCGCAACAGCCGGATGATGATCGATTCACTGAGGAAGCCTGTCAAGCCGTCGGCGACGAGGATCGCAGGCCGATCCGCGGGGATGGTATCCGCCCAGGCCGGACCATCGATCCTCGCCACGATCGCATGTTCCGTTGCGAGGGCGGCCAGCCCGGCCGCGCGCAATGCGCTGATGCCCGGGAGGTCGACGTTGAACCAGTCCACGGTGGCAGGCGGGCGGACACGCATGATCCGGTGATCGAGGCCGGCACCCAGATCGACGACGACGGCGTTGCGGTGCTCGGAGATGAATGTGCGCACCCGTGCATCGAGCATTTTGGTGCGTAAAGCCACCGGGCACCGGACGCTGGCGCTCACCTGCAGGGCGTCGAAATCGTACTCGAGTCGTTCCACCAAACCACCGGCTTCACTGTCGGTCAGGATCGCTGGGCTTCGTCGACTTTCCCGCGCACGCGCGTAGAGGGTGAGAAGCGCTGTCCGCTCGATCGGAGTCAGCCCGTCGACGCTCAGCATCACCTCGTCACCTCGCCGCAACCGGAACCATCTGCCATGGCGCACACATTAGCCACCAGCATCTCCAGCAACACCGAATCTCGCACAGTCCGCCGAGAACCGATCGGCGGCTGTGCCGCTCATACCGCACCCAGCTAGTTACCTTGGCAAAGAATATGCCAGCGCTCGCCGCGTCTTCGCGCGTTCAGGAAGTGCGGCCGGCACAAACCGCATGCATCCGCAGTTTCCCGAGTGGATTCGCCGCGTGGATAGCCGTGCTCACACCAGTTCATGCACGAGCCAACGCGATCTGATCGCCAACTTGCGGAGGCAACGACAACCGAGCGCATGTTCTCGATCGACTCCATGGGCACGCCATTCCTAGATACGGTTGTGCAACTGCCCGGAGGGAATCGCAACATGGCAACGGAAACGTCCGACCCGGTACGCCTTCCGCCGGGACCAAGCGCGCCCAAGCTCCTGCAGGGCGTCGCGCTTCTCTCAGCACTGGTCCATGTGATAGCCGCGCTGGGCCGACGGTATGGCAGCACGTACACGGTCAATCTGCCCATCTATGGCCAGACCGTGGTGATCAGCGATCCGGTTCTCGTCAAGGACGTATTCAGCACGAGTGGTGAACTACTCGAGAGGCCGACCAATCTCGGCGGCGTCTTCGGCCCCGGATCGACGTTCAGCTTGAACGGCGCAGAACACCTCGAGCGTCGCAAGGTGCTGGTGCCGGCTTTCCACGGCAAGCGCGTCAAGAGCTACGAGGCCATCATCGAAGAAGAGACGATGCGTGAGACGGCGGACTGGCCGGAGGGCACGGAGTTCGAGACGCTGCAACCAATGATGCGCCTGACCCTCAACACCATCCTGCGCGCCGTGTTCGGTGCCGAAGGGTCGGCGCTGGATGAACTGCGAGTCGTGATCCCGCCCGCGGTCACTTTCGGCTCCCGTCTCATTCCACTTCCGTCGGTGGTGAGGCGGGACTTCGGGCGGTGGAGTCCCGGCGGACGATTCCTGGAGTACCGACGCCGCATCGACGCGGTCATCGACTCACTCATCGCCGAAGCGAGGGCCGATCCAGAATGCGATCAACGCAGCGACGTGCTGGCGCTGCTGTTGCAGGCGCGCTACGACAACGGCGAACCGATCTCGGATCGCCACATCGCCGACGAACTTCTCACTCTCGTGTCCGCGGGGCACGAGACCACGGCGGCAGCGTTGGCCTGGGCGGTCGAACGGATTCGGCGCAACCCCCACCTTCTGTCCAGGCTGACCGACGAGGTCGACGCCGGCGGATCCGACCTTCGACAGGCCACGATATGGGAGGTGCTCCGCACCCGACCGGTTCTCAATGCCACGATGCGCCGTACCCGGAAGCGAATAAGCCTCGGGGAGTGGGTCATACCCGAAGGCGCCACACTCGTGATCAGTATTCAACTGGCCCACAACCTCGAACAGAACTTCGCGGACGCGTCGACGTTCAACCCCGACCGCTTCCTCGACGCGGCCCCCAAGCCCTCGTCCTGGATTCCTTTCGGTGGCGGAGTCAACCGCTGCATCGGCGCCGCGCTCGCAAACCTCGAGATGGATGTGAGCCTGCGCACCATCCTCCGCGAATTTCGTTTCAGCCCAACAGATGAACCCGACGAACCCCGACACTATCGCGGTCTGGCGATCGCGCCGGGACGCGGTGGCCGAGCCATCGTTCACCGGCGGACATCGGGAATGGCCGGCGCTGATCACTCCGCTTCGGTCGCCGGGAACATCCGTGCAGAGGGCTGAGGTCCCAGAGACCGGCTCCACACGGCACCCTGTTGTGAGCTCAATCTCCTGTGACGTCACATCGTGAGAGTTATTCTTCCGCAATGACATCAGGCGTATCGGGCAAGATCGCGTTGGTCACGGGTGGCGCATCAGGAATCGGTGCCGCGCTGGCCACCGAACTGGTCGACAAGGGTGCTGAGGTCTGGCTCGCCGATCGACAGGTCTCGGCTGCGAACGAGTTGGCGCAACGCTTGAACGCCGGCGCCGGGGAAAGGGCGCACGCCATAGAGCTCGATGTGCGCGATCACGCCGCCTTCGAGCGCGCCGTCGCCGAGGTGGTCGGGCAGGCGGGACGAATCGATTACCTGTTCAACAATGCCGGCATAGCCATCTCCGGTGAGGTGGACACGTTCTCGATCGACGACTGGAACGCCGTTCTGGACGTCAACCTGCGCGGCGTTGTGTATGGCATCCAGGCGGTATACCCGGTGATGATCCGGCAGGGCTTCGGACACATCGTGAACACCGCCTCATTCGCGGGTCTCGTCACCAGCGCCGGGTCGGTCAGCTACGCCGCCACCAAGCATGCCGTCGTCGCGCTGTCTCGAACGTTTCAGCTGGAGGCGGAATTGCACGGCGTACAGGTGTCGGTTCTCTGTCCCGGAGTGATCCGCACTCCGATCCTCACCGGCGGCAGATTCGGACGAAGCATGACTGGTGTCAGCGACGAAGAGATCCTCAAGTTCTGGGGACTCTCGCGTCCCATGGCCCCTGATGCCTTCGCCGAACGCGCCGTGCGGGCAGTGCTGCGTGGAGATTTGATCATCGTCGTCCCGTCCTGGTGGAAAGTGTTCTGGTACCTGGAGCGGCTCTCGCCGGCGCTGTCGATGCGCGCGGCGAAGCTGCCGCTCAGGCGGATTCGAGATCTTGCTCCGCCGAGTCCTGATGCGCAGCAGCCGGACAGCGGTCCACGCCCCGGTGTCAACGCCCGAAATAATTGACAGCGCAATGATATTCGCGTCGCAGCTACACGGCTGAATTCGAAACAGGATACGCCGGCCACTTCGAACAGGTACCGTCGGATCATGACCGGAGGGCAATTCGATGTGGTCATCGTGGGGGCCGGTTTCAGCGGAATCGGTACCGCGATCCAGCTCCGAAAAATGGGCTACGACAACATCGCGATCTTGGAACGGGGTAGTGATCTCGGCGGCACATGGCACGTCAACCGCTATCCAGGACTCGCCGTTGACATCCCATCCCCCACGTATTGCTACTGGTTCGAACCCAACCCGTACTGGTCGCGCCTCTTCGCGCCGGGTGCCGAGCTCAAGAAGTACGCCGACCACGTCGCCGACAAGTACGACGTGCGCAGGCACATGCGGTTCGACGTCACCGTCGACAGCGCGCGCTGGGACGAGGACGCGGAGGTCTGGCGAGTCCTGCTGCGTGGTGGTGAGGTCATCGTCTCGCGCTTCCTCATCGCTGCGACGGGCTTCCTGTCGCAACCACAGTCCCCGGATATCCCCGGCCTCGCGGACTTCCGCGGCCGGACCATCCATACCGCCGCATGGGACGACGGCGATGACCTCACGGGTCGTCGCGTCGGGATAGTCGGTACCGGCGCGACGGCGGTACAGCTCATCCCCGAGCTGGCCAAGAATGTCGCCGACCTGACGGTATTCCAGCGCACCGCAATCTATGTGGCGCCCAAGAACGACTTCGCGATCCCAGGATTTCTGCAGCGCATGTTCGCCAAGGTGCCGCTGACCCAGCGGATCTTCCGGCTGTTCACGGACTCGATGTACGAGCTCATGTTCGTGCTAGGCGTGCTGCACTATCGCTCGTTCCGTTGGCTCAACGTTGCGGCGACCGATCTGTCGAAGATCCTGCTGTTCGCGTCTGTTCGCGACAGGGAGCTCCGGCGCAAGCTCACCCCGGATTACGAGTTCGGATGCAAGCGGCCCACGTATTCCAATTCCTACTACCGGACGTTCACCAAGCCGCATGTCCACCTGCAGACGTCCGGTATCGAGCGAGTCGAAGCGGACGGCATCGTCGCATGTGACGGAACACGAACCGCGCTCGACACGCTCGTGCTGGCCACCGGGTTCAATCTCTGGGATGACAACTTCCCCGCCGTGGAGATCATCGGCCGCGATGGCCGCAATCTCGGTAAATGGTGGCGCACCAATGGTTTCCAGGCGTACCAGGGGTTGTCGATACCGTACTTCCCGAACTTCTTGAACCTGGCGAGTCCCTATGCGTTCAGCTTGTCGTTCTTCAATACGATGGAATACCAGATGCGGCACATGGATCGACTGTTCGGCGAGTTGCGGCGTCGCAACGCGTCCACGTTCGAGGTCACGGAAGACGCGAACGCCCGATTCCTCGACCGGATGACCAAGCTACAGCGCAATACGGTGCTCCACCAGGGAGATTGCGCCAACGCCCGGTCTTATTACTTCAGCCCGGGCGGCGAGACGTTCCTGCGGGCCACCAGCACCCACAACACCGTGACAGAACAAACTCGCTTCCCGCTGAGCGACTACGTGATCGCATGAACCGTGACGATACGTCGGCAAAGAACGTTCGCTGATCCGGCCATAGTTTCGGTTCACGGACCGACACCGATGAATGCTCAACGTTGCCGCCGGACATCTGTCACCACTCGCCGACTCCCCGGGGGTCGGTACGGAAGGAGACCGTATGGCAACGGCAACGAGTGAGCCGGTGAGGATGCCCCCTGGTCCACGACTGCCCAAGATCCTGCAGGGCGCTGGGTTCTTGATCGCGAAGCACGACATGTTCGCGGCGCTGGGCCGACGGTACGGCAACGCCATCACCGTGAATATCCCGGTTTTCGGTCGGACAGTGGTGGTTCATGATCCAGAGGTGGTCAAGGATCTCTTCGGCACGAGCACCGACCTACTCGAACGTCCGACTGAATTGATCAACACCGGTTCTGTTCTCGGGCCCGGCTCGATGTTCAGCCTCGCCGGCGATGAGCTCGTCGCGCGCCGGAAACTGCTGCATCCGGCGTTTCACGGCAAGCGGATCACGGGCTATGAGCGCGTGATCGAAGAGGAGGTGATGCGAGAGATCCAGAACTGGCCGCAGGGGCGGGAATTCGCAACGTTGCAACCGATGCTGCGCATCACCCTCAACGCCATCCTGCGGACCGTGTTCGGTGCCGAGGGACCCGCGCTCGAAGAGCTCCGCCGTCTGGTACCGGCGGCGATCACGCTCGGCTCGAACCTCATCATGCTGCCCCCGTTCGTGCGGAGCGACCTCGGCGCCTGGAGCCCTGGGACGCGTTTCCTGGAGTACCGGCGCCGGATCGACGCTGTCATCGATGCGCTGATCGCCGAAGCGCGGGCGAAACCAGCCCCCGAGGGACGCAGCGGCGTGCTCGGCCTGCTGCTGCAGGGCCATTACGCGGACGGAGAGCCCATCACAGATCGAGACATCGCCGACGAACTGCTCACCATGGTCAGTGCCGGCCACGAGACGACCGCTGCATCGCTCGCCTGGGCGGTGGAGCGGTTGCGCCGGCACCCGGAGCTGCTGACCCGGCTCTCCGACGAAGTCGACGCCGGTGGATCCGCGCTGCGGCAGGCGACGATCTGGGAAGTGCAGCGCACACGACCAGTCGTCGAGGGCTCCCTGCGTCGTACCAAGAAGCGGATACAGCTCGGAGACTGGGTGATCCCGGAAGACACCACAGTGATCTTCAGCATTCAGCTGGCTCACTCGTCAGAGGAGAGTTTCCCCGACGCTGCGTCGTTCAACCCGGACCGGTACCTCGCCGCCGTCCCGAAACCCTTTGCCTGGATTCCGTTCGGCGGCGGCATCAACCGCTGCATCGGAGCCGCGTTCGCGAATATGGAGATGGATGTGACCCTACGCACGCTACTGCGTGAATTCCGACTTGCACCAACCGAAGCCGCGGGTGAGCGGCGCCAATCGCACGGGGTCGTGCGACGGCCGAGACGAGGGGGACGCATAATGGTCTACCGGCGAACGCACGATTCGTTCACTGACGCGGCGGTCGCATCGCGGGCGGACGGCCACAGCCGGCATCTGGAGAACCGGTGAGGCGCCCGGTGACCCGTCGCGGCGGAGAGTCGCAAGGGACGTCGCCGCGGGTGTCCGGTTGGCACAGTGCCGGTATGACAGCCGCGCGTAAGGACCTGGTCGGCCACATCGGCACCACAGCGATGTTCAAGAAGATCTCCAACAGGTTCTGGTATCCCTTCGTGACGCGTCGGCTCAACGACGAGGACGTCGTCTTCCTCAATTACGGCTATGAGGAGGACCCGCCGATGGCTCTTCCGCTGACGCCCTCCGACGAACCGAATCGGTTCTGCATCCAGCACTATCACCGCACCGCGACGCAGGCCGACATCGCCGGCAAGCAGGTGCTGGAGATCAGCTGTGGCCACGGCGGAGGGGCCTCGTACCTGATGCGAACGCTGCACCCGGCCTCATACACCGGGCTGGACTTCAACCCGGACGGCATCGCCTTCTGCCAGCGACGGCATACGCTGCCGGGGCTTGATTTCGTGCACGGCGACGCAGAGAGCCTGCCGTTCGCCGATGGATCATTCGACGCTGTGATCAACGTCGAAGCCTCCCACGCGTATCCCCGGTTCGAGCGCTTCCTCGATGAAGTGGCCCGGGTACTGCGCCCGGGCGGGCATTTTCTCTACGCCGACTTCAGAGGGGGCGAACAGTTCGCGGATTGGGACGCCGCGTTGGCCGACGCGCCGATGCGGGTGCTCTCCCAGAGATGCATCAACACAGAGGTGCTGCTCGCCATGGAGAAGAATTCGCAGCAGTCCCTCGACCTCATCAACCGCCATCTGCCTGCATTGCTTCGGCCGTACGGCCGACTGTTCGCCGGTGTGCCGGGATCGAAGATCTACCGCGAACTGCAACAGGGGCAGATCTCCTACCGCATGTACAGCCTCGTCAAGGATTGAGCAGCCGCGCTCGCAACTGAGTCTTCACCCAGCGACCGCCGGGTGAAGGTTGGCAAACCCTTACAACGTCAAGGAACTTCGCCAGAGACCCACCGAACCACGTTGGTTCGGAGGAGATTTGGTGCAGAATCCCTACATCACGGCGATTCCAGCAAGTGGTCCCGGATTTCGCCGCCGAGAACGAGATACCGATTGGGGCCTGCGATGCGACTCGCCGTTCGATTCGTCGGGATTGCGGTACTGACGATCCTCGCCACCATCCTGATCGCCCTGACATCGACTACGTCGTCGATGTACGCACTCACGGCGACGACATACATGCTGCCCGGCTCGTTCGGCTACCCGTTCGGCGACCAGGAGAAGTCGGAGTGGGCCACGCGGTACATCACCGCGACAACGGGTAGTGGACCCATCCCGCCACTGGACATCGTGTACTGGCCGTTGCTGCCGACCCCACCGGCAAGCGTCGAAAGCGGAAGCGTCGTCTTCGGGTACTCGCAGGGGGCGTACTCGGCGACAATCTACAAACGCAACCTCAACAGGCAGTGGGCGAATGACCCGAGCGCATCCCCCGATGTCGGTTTCGTGGTGCTCGCAAACCCGGGCCGTCCCAACGGCGGTATCAACACACGCCTGTTCCTCGGCGCTACGCCGACCCAGACGGTGGGCGCGGATATCGGCCAGACGACGACCTACGACATCGTGCGTCAGTACGACGCGGCCGGAGACTTCCCGACCAATCCGCTGAATTGGCTCGCCGTGGCGAACGCGAATGCGGGTCTGGTGTTCCTACACGCAGGCTATGGAGACCTGGATTGGGCGGACGCCGTCTATCAAGGCACCGACGGGGACACAGCGTATTACATGTTTCCGACGCCAACCTTGCCGCTTCTCATGCCGCTCAGGGCGATTCCTGGGGTCGGTCCGGTGCTGGCGGACTCGATGGAGCCGGTACTGCGGGTCATCGTCGAAGCGGGGTATGACCGCACGAAGAGTCCCGGTACGCCCACACCCTTCAACTTCTTCTACTTCCCGGATCCGGTCACGTTCGTCAACGACCTCCGGCTGGCGGCCATGACCGGCGCCGACAAGCTGGCCGAAGGCTTCGGTACGGGTCTCGCATCGGATACGGAGGAGCCGGGGGTCTTGGGAATCAGCAGTACTCCGCTCGGCCCAGATTCGACCGTGAGCGAGGCCGAGGTGGACACCGTGCAGTCGGGGGTCGAAACCGAGGAACTCGAACCGGGTTCGGCAGACCTTCAGAGCGAGCCTGGTCCCGACACATTCTCAGTCGCAGTCGATGGCGAACCGACGCTGGAGCCGACCACGGTGGCCGAATCCGCTGACGCCGGCACCCTGGAGACCATCGAGGAAGCGGACGGGGCGGCGACGACGATCCGGCAGCAGGACGAACCGGCGATCCGCATGCCACTCGGCAGAAGGGCAGCGGCCCATCCTTCGGGTCACCCCTTCGACAACACCATCTGGAAGAAGACGCTGGGCCGCTTGACCGGTGAGCACGACCCGGAAGAGGACAAGCCGTCACCCACCATTTCTCCGGAATCCGAGGATGGCTCCACCGAGACGGCCGACGAAGGGACGGAACAGGAACCCTCGGAGAGCGAGTCGGAGCCGTCGCAGTAGCGGGTGCGCCTCGCGCCGACCGAGCATGCCTGCAGTTCAGCTCGTCGGGTTGAGCCTCTTCAACAGCACCCGATCCCACATCCGGTCAGTCAGAAGACAGTGGGCGATGACAGACGCCTTGCCTGACATGCCGACGACGTAGCGCGCTCTGGGTCGCTTCGCCTCGATCGCCCGTACCACGACGCGCGCCACCTTGTCCGCACTGACCGAAACGAGTGGGGTTTTGGCCAGCTCCGCGGTGATTTCGGCGTAGCGCCGCTTGAACTCCCCGTACGGGTCGTCGCCCTCGTCGATCGGAGTGGCGCCGAGTTGTGATTGGGCGAACGTCGTCCGTACACCAGTCGGCTCGATCAGGATCACTCGTACACCGAAGCGCTCGACTTCTGCTCGTAGAGCATCCGAGAGGGCTTCAACGCCGTACTTGCTGATGTGGTAGGCGCCGGCCCCGGGCGTCGTGAATCGTCCGCCGGTGCTGCCGATGTTGACGATCGTGCCCGCTCGACGCGACCGCATACCGGGGAGGACGGTTTGGCAGAGATTCAGCATGGCCACCACATTGGTCTCGAGGATTCTTCGTAGGTCGCCCATTGCCGCTTGCTCGAGAGGGCTGGCGAATCCGAGTCCCGCGTTGTTCACCAGAACGTCAACGCCGCCGAATCGCGTGTCGATCTCCTCGACCAGCGCTGCCACGGCGCCGTGGTCAGTCACATCGAGGTTGCGTGCGCACAGTCCGCGTGCTCGCAGCGCATCGAGCGCCTGCTCATTGCGGCCCGTCGCAATGACCTCGTGATCTCGGCTCTGGAGACGGCGGGCGATAGCCTCGCCAATCCCGGCTGTCGCGCCCGTCACCAGTGCAACCGGTCTGGTGCTCACAGGCCACGAGTCCCGAGCCATGTGTGAATTCGTTCGGCCACCGCAGCCCATCCCGTCTCGAGCATCATGTTGTGACCCATGTCGGGGAAGAACTCCGCTTCGGTGCCATATGCGCGTGCCGTCGCGCACACTTCTTCTCGCGTCACCGCACCGTCGTCGTTCGCCCCCAGAACCAGCAGTGCCGTCGTCACCCGTTGGGGGCGGGGCCGGACGAACAGGCCGTCGACGCCGGACCGCGCGCTTTCCTCCTGTAACCGCGTCGCACATTCGGCGACGGAAGATGCCGGCGTATGTGTCGAGAAGAATCGCTCGCGCGCCAGTTCCGGCGTACTGACATAGGGTAAGGATCTACCGGTCAGGGCAATCTTGGTGAAATGCCATGGGTGCCTTCTCATCCAGCGCAAACCCGACTGCAGGTAGCCCTGGGGCGGCATGGATGCCATCAGCACTCCGGCGGGAGCATGGTGTGTTTCCAGGTACCTTTGCACCACGAGACCGCCCATCGAATGGCCGATCAGCACCGGGCTTCGTAGCAGACTGTCGGCGGCGGAGCGCACATCGTCGACGTAGTCCGCGATCGAACAGCTACGTAGAGGCTGCGAGGTGACGCTGCCGCCATGCCCGCGAAAACTCAACGCCGCAGCGTGATATCCCCGGTCGGCGAAGTAGCCGAGGAAGTGCTCATTCCAGCACCATGCGGCGTGCCAGGCACCGTGGACGAACAACAACGGCACGGGATGAGCGTCAGTCACGCAGCCTTTCTCGATCACTTCGAGCTTCTGCTCCATGGGTCTCACCATCACCGAACACCCACGCCGTCAGGCGATCGCGTAATCGCTCATCGGGAAGCGATCCTGTGCCTTCACAGCGCTTCGCGCCGAAGTCGGCCGGAACAGCGGCGCTTCACCGCTGTGGTTGAACCAGTACGACCGTGAGGTCGCGCAGCTTCCCCGCAGGAACACAGAGTCCTCGAGCAATTCGGTCATCCGGTCCAGGAATCGGGCGTTGGCCTCCTCGGTGACTTCGAACGTCTGCGCTCCGCGTCGCTGCAGTTCGCCGAACAACCTGTTCATGTGCCGCATCTGGTATTCGACGGTGTTGAACCAGGAGAGCCCGACCCACGCGTAGGGACTGGCGGAGTTCAAGAAGTTCGGGAAGCCCGGGACCGACAAACCTTCGTAAGCCTGGAACCTGTTCTCCCGCCACCACTTCCCCAGGTTGCGTCCATCGCGGCCGATCACCTCGATCGCGGGAAGGTTGGCCTCCCACACATCGAAGCCGGTCGCCAGGACGAGTGTGTCGATGCGGTGTTCACGGCCGTCGAGGGTGACGATACCGTCGGGCTCGATCCGGTCGATCCCGGCGGTTTCCAGACACACGTGCGGCTGGGCGAAGGTGCGGTAGTAGGAGTTCGACAGAGTCGGCCGCTTGCAACCGTAGTCGTAGTCCGGAGTCAGCTTTCGACGCAGCTCCTTGTCACGGATCACCGAGAACTGGTGCAGTTTCGCCACGGCCGATGCCGCCCGGTTCAGCCCCTTGAAATAGCGGAACTTCCACATCGCGATCAGCATCACGACATCCATGGTGGTGTCGGTCATCCAGCGCACGACCCGCTGAGCAGCCGGCACCTTCGCGAACAGGCGCCGCACGCTGGGTGCGAATCCGAAGTCGATCTTGGGTAGTACCCAGATCGGGGTGCGCTGGTAGACGATCAACTCGGCGGCCTCTTTCGCCAACTCGGGAATCAGCTGCACCCCGGTTGATCCGGTACCGATGATCGCGGTTCGCTGTCCTGCGATCGAGTGACTGTCATCCCAGTCGGCGGCATGGATGATGCACCCCGCGAAAGATTCGATCCCGGGGATGTCCGGGGTGCGTGGTTGGCACAGGAATCCTGTCGCGACGATCAGGTAACGGGCGCTCAACGTCTCCCCGCTGTCGACCGTCACTCGCCAGAGCTCGGCCTCGTCGTCCCAGCGGGCGCTTTCGACGGTCGTGTTGAACCGCATGAAGCGGCGCACGTCGTACTTGTCCGCGACGAGTTCGGCGTAGCGCTTCAGCTCCTCGCCGGGCGCATAGAGCCGTGACCAGTACGGGTTCGGTTCGAACCAATAGGAATACGTGGTGGACGGCACGTCGACCGCGAGTCCGGGGTAGCGGTTGACGTGCCACGTCCCGCCGAGATCGTCCTCTCGGTCGACGATGACGATGTCCCGGTAGCCCAGCCGGTCGAGCTGAATCGCCGCACCGATGCCGCCGAAGCCGGCCCCCACGATGAGTGCGTCGATGTGGTGATCCCCATGAGCGGTCAAGCGGCGTCCTCACCCGTGTCGCCGGTCTCGTTGTCGCGGGCGCCCGACTCGGCATCCCCTGTGATACTGCGCTTCTCGGTTCGACTTCCCTTCTTGTCCGTGTCTTCGGTGCTCGCGTTGTCTTCTGCCTCGCCACCGGCGGCCCCGTCGCGACCGCCCGTGTCGCGGCGCGGCTTGTTGTCGAGACCCCTCAGACCATCGGTGATCTTGGAGATACCGGCACGGATCGACTGCCCTGTCTTGTCGACCGCATCGGCCAGTTCGTCACCGAACTTGGCGTGCCGCGGGCCGGTGGGCAGTGTGGCACCTGGCTTGTCCACCGGCTTGCCGGCCGGCACGATCGACTGGCCGCGCTCAGCGGTCGCCTCCTGTGGCGTCTCGAGGACCGATGGCGATGCGGGATCGGTTGATAACGGGTCGGTCGAGGCGGGGTCGGTCGAGGCGGGGTCGGTCGATGCCACCGGCCGGTCCTCCTCGACCTCGCCATCCTCCTGCTCAGACTCGTTGGCCGCCAGCATGTTCACCGGCTCCGGTGTGGACTCCACACCGGTGGAACCACCGAACAGGTCGTCGATATCGGACAGGAGCGCAGGCCCGTCGAACGCCCCCATCAGCCCGCTGTGCAGGGCGATCCTGGGCAGTACAGGATGCACATCGGCCAGTGCCGCGTTGATTCTCGACGTTGTCTCCTCATCGAATTTGAACACCCCGAGGTCCCGCTGCAGCGTGTCGATGGCGGCGTCGATCTGCTCCTGGGTCGGGCCGTTGGCCTTGCCCAAGGCCGTGTCGGCCAGCCATTTCTCGATGAGGTCGTTTCCGGGAGAGAGCGCGAGGATGTTCCGGACGATCGACTCGGTCGTCAAGGAATCCGGCACCGCGCACGCACCTGGACAGAACGGGCTCCCCGGAACGTATGGATTGAAGTTCACGACGAGACCGGCATACACAGCGGCCCAGGTGTCCCAGATGTTCTGGAGGGTAGGTATTTTGATTCCCTCCTCCGGGGGCGGCGGCGTAGCAGTCAGGCTGTTCCAGAAGTCCACCCACGGCTCACTCGGATCCCATTTGAAGGTTTCGCCCGACCAGGGCATCAGCGGCACGCCGTTCGGACCTTCCACTGTGCCTTCCCAGCCGTACCCACCCTCGACGGGGCCGGCGGGATTGACGATGTCGCCGAAGGTATAGCCAGCCAACAGCTCGGAAACCGGTACCCGGAAGAGGTTTTCGATGAGCGGGAAGGGATATCCGGACAGGATCGCCATCGTCCAGAGGGTTTTGTCGATCGACGTGACGCCCGTGATGGGCTTCAACGGAACCAGAGGGTCGCAGGTGATCGCGGCGCAGGCCTCGTTGACGGGCAGCCACGCCGCCGCCAGCATGGCTATCTGATGGCCCGCGGTGTTGGACAGTGCCGGGAACGGCAGGAGCAGATCGGTCACCAGCTCCCAATGCCCGGGGTCGGCGGGGTCGGAGCCCCAGATGTTCGTCGAGCTGCCGACGAACCAGTTTCCCGTGAAGAACAGCGACCGCGCTGTCTTGTCCAGCGCCTGGACATGGTTGTAGGGGATGTTGGCCAGCGCGTAGAAGAGATTGAGAGGAACGTTGGCGATCGAGGATTCGGCGGTGAGACGGACCGGCACGGTCGCGGTGGAACGTTCCGCAGATGCCGCTGATGCCGGCGCGACCGGGGTGCCCGCGATGACACTCGACGCGACGATCACGACTCCCGACGTCACGTAGGGACGGAGCCGGAAGCGCTGCGACGGCGCCGCCTCACGAGGACGCCGGACACCGCCGGGATTTCGACGGTGCCGTCCTGTGCCCTTGTCGCCCACTGGAATCTGCATGCCAACGCCCCCTTGCTCCGCGCGAATCGTCACTGCCACCCGACCGTACAGATGGCGATCGCATGTTTGTGGCTAAATTGCCGGAAAATCTCAGATTGCTTTGCATTACGCGCGACCAGCTACCGCGCACGTTGAGTCTATCGTTGTATACGAGCAGTTTTCGCCGCGCACAGCGAACACATCCTGGTTGCGTGCGCAAGCGCAATCCCGTCGACATGGCGCGTATCCAGCAAATATGTCGTCGGATCGCGGTCACGACGTCAGCCACGGACGATGGCCGTACCGGTCGAGATGCATCACCTCTTCGACGGGCTTCCGGGTGGTCGGCCCGTAACGTCCGCGTGGCCAGCCGAGCGGCACGACACAACACGGTGTCACCGACATCGGAAGCCCGAGTATTCGCCGCGCCGAGAACTGGCTCCACAGCGGCAGGGTGATCAGGGACGCCCCCAATCCCATGGCACGCGCGGCAAGCAGGAGATTCTGCACGCTCGGATAGATCGAGCCCCAGTACCCCGACAGCGCCGCATGAGGCATGAGAGCGAACGGAACTCGGCCCTCACGGACCTGCAGACGCAGACACGCGACCACGAGCACCGGAACCTCGACGAAGTGGTCGACCTGCCATTGCACGGCGCGCGCCGTCTTCGCCATCGACTCGTCACGGGCGGCGATGCGCCGGAGAACCGCCCCGTGATAGACCTTCCAGGCTTGGCGATAGCGTTTGGCGAGTTTGGCTTTCACGCGCCGGTCACGCACGACGATGAACTCCCAGTTCTGGCCATTGGCTCCGGTGGGTGCGCGCAGAGCCAACTCGATGCACTTCATCACGACCGCATCGTCGACCGGGTCCGGAAGAACTCGCCGTATCGCCCGCTGCGTCGTCATCGCGTCGATCAACGGCATGTCGAGGCCGGTCAGCTCTCCCGCTGCGGTGTACGCGGTGCTCGCCGCCCCGGAGGTGTCGGTCATGTGTTCCTCTCCTCGTACCTATCGGCTCGGGGACACCTGGCCCGTGACCCAGTCGGTGGTGAATCGCTGGATCTGTCGGATACCGTCGCCCAACTGGGATGCCAGGTAGTTCTCGATCTTCCCTCCGACCAACGGGACGTTGAACTCGACGGTGGCGGCGAAGTCCAGGCGTGCCCCGTCACCCGAGGGCACCAGCAGAGCTGTTCCGCGACCCGATGCCGGCGCGCCGTCCGTCGCCACGCTGATCTGCCCGCTGACCCGGGAACCGTCGATCCACCGCCATGTTTCGGCACGCACGACCGTCAAATCCTTCGGATACCACCTCGCGAGCGCAGTCGGTAACAGCTCACGCGTGAGGTCTTGGACGGCGCTCACTCGGACCGCGCCGTCGGCGTCGACGACAAGCGCATCGAGCGAATTGCTGTCACCGAATGCCGAGATCCGGGCCAGCCAGTAGTCCTTGTCCGCGAACGCGGAGAAGACCTGGCCGACGGTGACCGCGGATTCGACGGAAACCTCGAACTTTCGCGACATGACGGGTCCACCTCTCAAAGATCACTGATGGGGCTGTTCTGCGGCGTGGGTGTCCAGCGCGGTGTCGCGGGACGGCGGGCCGAATACGTCGTCTGCCAGTGTCGAGGCGAATTGTCGCGCCTCGTCCAGATGCTCCGGTGCGATGTTGGTCTGCGGGATGCGCAGCCCGAGATACCGGTCGCGGTACTCACCGGACGCCAGATAGCTGGTCATCGACAGCAGGGACCGCAGCTGGCTGCCCGGGTAGTCGAAGTGGATCGCCCCGACGAACCGCCCGCCCGCGTGCCGTCCGAGGTCCGTGACTTCATCGGTGTTGGCGCGCCACAGCCGCCGGCACACCACGAAGACGGCGAAGGGCTTGCCGTCGAGGAGAGTTCGCGCCTCCGAAGACATCAAGAACGAGCGCACCGGTAGGCTCGCGGCGTCCCACCACGTTGGAGACCCGATGCAGATGAGGTCGTAATCGCCGGCCCTGATCTCGTCAGGAGTCCGGATCTGAGCCGTGCGGCGCCGGGTTTGTGCGGGGAGCACGCTGAGCATGTCCCGCCACACATGTCGCAGCGGGAAGCGCGAGAATCGCTCCGCATATCGAGGGTCGATGAGTTCGATTGCGGCCTTGTCCACCTCGCACCCGCGCTGGGCGAAGACCTCGCCTGCCGCTTCGAGTACCTTGAGCGATTGTCCGGTGAAGCTGTAATAGACGAGCAGGACCTTCGGCCGCCTCGCCGTCGCATCTGCCATCACGAAAGTCCTGTCCCTTGCGTCGGATTCGGTAACGTGTTTGCCGAGTCGCCCGCGGGGAGTGCCGCGGGGACGCTAGCGTCAGACGGATGACCGACAAGGCATCTGTCGACCTGCACGGCGCGGCGCAGACCATGCTCACGACCCTGTACCTCAAGGCGCTCGATGCCGACTTCGACCGGCCCGTGCTGGGCGACCGGTATGCGAGGGAGGCGATCGGGCGACTCGACTACGACTGGAGCGACCTGGGTATCACCCGCAGATGGGCACCGCTGGTGACGGTGCGCTCCGCCCAGTACGACCTCTGGGCGGCTCAATTCCTCGCGGCCCACCCGGAATCGACGGTGGTGCACATGGGTTGCGGCCTCGACAGCCGCGTCTTCCGGCTCGACCCGGGCCCGGGTGTGCAGTGGTACGACCTCGACTATCCGGCCGTCATCGCGTTGCGGGAGAAGATCTACCCGACGCGCGCGCGGTACCACCTGGTGCCCGCCTCCGCGACCGATCCCGCCTGGCTCGACCGGATTCCCGCGGACCGCCCGGTGCTGGTGCTTGCGGAGGGCATCAGCATGTACCTGACCGAACACGACGGGGTGGCGTTGTTGCGGCGCATCGTCGACCGCTTCCCGTCCGGGGAGTTGCAGATCGATTTCTACAACTGGTTCGGGATCAGGACTCAGAAGACCCACACGCTGGTACGGCGATCGGGCTCGACACTGTACTGGGCGGTCAACCGGCCCGGCGATGTGTTGAGCCAGGTCCCGGGGTTGCGGTTGCTCTGCGCCGTCTCGTTCTTCGACTGGAGCACGTTTCACCGGGCGTCCAGGGCGTTCCGGGTAGCGCGCCGCCTCACGCGGGTCGTGCCACCGGTGCGCAGGTCGCTGCAGTACCACCGCTACGCCTTCGGTCCCGTCATGCTTCACCGCTGACCTCTCCGTCCCGCGTCGCGAAGAATCTCGAGCACGAGATCGACGGATCGCTCCGGGTCCGTTGCGTACGTGTGGTATTCAACGGCGAGCCGTTCACCGAAGATGCCGACGGAGTACATGTCGAGGACCGAAGAAGCCCGGTAGATGTCGGTGTGCCACTCGTCGACGTGCAACTCGGGCGGGGTGCGCAGGATGGGCGTCCGGCCGAAGTTCGTGGAGGACACCACGTCCGGAAGTCCGCGCTGTCCCTCGTCGTACTGCGGTTTGAAGTGCAACATCGATTGTTGGACCACACCTTCGGCCACGTCGGTGGCGAGGTTGGCGGCGATGTCGCGGCCGAGTTCGGCCAAGGTCGTGTTCGAGGTGATCATGGCGAGGTAGGTGGCCATGCCGAGAGGGTTCGTCGCACCCATCACCGGTACCGGAGGAGTGAGCAGCATTCGGAGGTCGACCACGTAGACGTAAGGGACCGGTACGTCGGGAGTTCCCCGGAGTCGCCACTCGGCCAACAGGATCGCCGCCGAGACGAGGGGATTGAGGAACAGCCGGTGGCCGAGACCGAACTCGACGAGGGCGGTCGTCTCCTCCTTGGTCAGGCGCCCCCTGGCGGTGGGAGCGGGCACCGGCCGGGTGGGGGTACTCGGAGGAGGTGTGGGTGCGCCGGGCCGGGTGGCCGGCGGGTAGGCGAACATCGCCGGCATGAACCGCTCGAGTCCGGACCGCGGGATCTTCTGGATGCCACGCTGACTCAGCAGCGCCTCCAGCGACTCCGGAGCGGGTTCGACACCGGCCGGGCCGGGTAGGCCCGTGCACACCATGTCGGTGTATCTGGAGAACAGCTCGAACAGCAGGGCGGCCGCATGGTTGCCGTCGGCGACGCTGTGGTGGACGTACAGGGTCACCTCGGCGCACGCCTCACCGGGCCGGACCATGAGGTTGATCAGCGATACGTCGGGATCGAGGTCGGGCCGCGGCGTCTCGGACGCCGAACCACCGAGCTCACGCAGCCATATCCCGGGATGCATCAGGTCGTCGGTGACGATCTCGTACCGGCCGTCGGGACCCGATTCCAGATGCCCGGACAAGATCGGATGGGCCTGCAGCAGGGCATCGAAGGCGTCGGACATCGCATCCGGGTCGAACGAACCCGTCAGCTGGATCGTGATCGCCCCGAACGTCTGGCTCTCGGCATACCACTGTTCGCTGGGCGCCAGGCTACGGATGACGGATGTGGGAAACACCATGAATACCCTCGTGTCTGCTGCTTCTCTTGCGGTTCGGGCGTCAGTTGCGCATGCTGGCCCGTCGGTATCCGACCGCCACGGGGATCAGGCACACGGCGACGATGCCGGCTGACCACGCCAGCATCTGGATCATCGGCGCGAGCACGGGCCCGCCCTGTGCCAGTCCGCGCATCGCCTCGATGGCGCAGCTGACCGGTTGATGCTCCACGACGGGCTGGATCCACGTCGGGAACTGGTCGAGCGGCACGAAGCCGGTGCTGAAGAACATCAGCAGCGCCCAGACTCCTTCGGTGAGCTCCACCATGGTGGTGCTGGCCGTGTAGAGCGCGAGGGTGATGACGGCGACCGAGAATGCCACACCCAGCGGAACGGGAACGAGCACCCAGGCCACCGAATCGACCACCCCCTGCCGGAAGCGGAAACCCAGCAGGTACCCGACCCCCAGCACCACCCCGGTGGTGACCACGATGCGCACCACCTCCGCGATCAGTCGCGACAGCAGGCCCGACGCCCGGTGCACCGGGAGCACCCACAACCTCGACAGCAGGCCGGTCTTACGCTCGTTCATGAGGCCGACCCCGCCGACCATCGCACCGGTCATCGCCCCCACCATCGCGATGAGCGGGACGCTGCCGTACAGCGCGCTGTTCCCGGTGACCTGTGAAATGCCGTCTCCCAGCACGATATCGAGGGTCACCAGCAGCACGACCGGCATGATCAGGGACTCGACCATGGTCGCAGCGTCGCGGCCCCAGCGGAGAAGGATGCGCATCGCCAGCACCCGGCTGTGCGCCAGCAGTCGCCGCGGAGAGTTCTCTCCGAGCCGGGGAAGGCGGTGCCGACCGGACGTGCCGAGCTCAACCACCGTCGGCGGTGGAACCACGTGGTAACCGTTGCGGGACGGTTGATCCGAGGGTGATCGCGGGCGCATGTCGATGGTCATCACCGGCTCCTGGCAGCGATCGAAGAGTGCAGCGGGATCGCCACCAGCGTCATACCGACCAGCCATGCGATGGCCGGCCCCAGGACCGCCCACGTGACCTCGCCCGGCGCCGCGGTGCTCTCCCCCGCGAAACCGCGCAGCGCGTAGACGAACTGGGACGTGGGTTGGTTGCGGACGAACGGTTGGATCCATTCCGGAAAGCGTTCGACGGGTTGCACACCGACCGACAGCAGACCGAACAGCACCTGCGGCAGCAGCAGCAACGGCACCGTCGCCTCTGGATTCTGATTCGCGGCGCCGATGAGGTCCCCGAGCAACGACAGCGCCGCGCCGATCGCGAGCATCAGCACACAGAAGGCCACCGTGTGGAGCAGACCACCGTAGAAGCGGAAACCGATCACATACCCGCACAACAGGGATACGGCCAGCGCGATCGAGCAGCGGTACATGCTTGCGGACATGCGTGATGCCAGCGGCAGCAGCGGGTGGATGGGCATGGCGTGGAACCGCCGGTTGATGCCCTGCACCGCGTCGGTTGCCGACCGGAACGCGGCCGATACGGCCGCGTACGCGACCGCCGTGAGCGCGATCAGAGGCATCAGATACTGCGCATAACTGCCCATGCCCTGGTTGATCGCGCCCATGAACTGCTTGAGCGGGATGTAGAAGCCGACCGTGAACATGATCGGCGCGGTGACCTGGGTGAAGACTTCGCCGTTGCGCAGGGTGGGAGTGATCACCCGCAAGGTCAGCACCCACCACTGGCGGAGCGGCGACGTGTTCGGCCGGGTGGCGAACCCGACAGCCGACGTCGTGGTCACGACGTCACGTCCGCGAGAGCGTGTCTGCCACTGTGGATTTCGGTGTTCTCACTCGTCAGCGCGAAGAACACCTCGTCGAGCGAGGGTCTGCGCAACCCGATATCGCGCAACTCGATGTTGACCGCGCCCAGCTGCCGGAGTGCCTGCACGAGGGTGTTGGGACCGTCCGGAGCCGGAATCGCGACGCGGTCGGACGCCGAGGTGAGCGCGGCCCGGTGCTTGTCCGGGCACAGCGATCCCAGCGCCTCGATCACGGCGGGCAGTTCGCCGAGGTCTCGGGGGACGATCTCGCAGTAGGTCGCGCCGGTGCGCTCCTTGAGTTGGTCGGCCGTGCCTTCGGCGATGATCGTGCCGTGGTCGATGACCACGATGCGGTCGCTGAGGATGTCGGCCTCCTCGAGGTACTGGGTGGTCAGCAGAGTGGCGATACCGGCGAGCTTGAAGTCGGCCACCAGGTCCCAGATGCTCTGCCTGCTGCGCGGGTCGAGCCCGGTCGTGGGTTCGTCGAGGAATACCACCTCGGGGCGCACCACCAGACCGCACGCGATGTCGATCCGCCGACGCATTCCACCGGAGTAGGTACCGATCCGGCGGTCGGCGGCGTGGACGAGGTCGAAGTGCTCGATGAGGTCGTCGGCCCGCGTGCGCGCCTCGGCCTTGTTCAGTCCCTGGAGCCGGCCGAACATCACGAGATTCTCCCGGCCCGTGAGCATGTCGTCGAGCGCCACCTGCTGCCCGGTGAGCATGATCGACCGGCGGACTCCGGCCGGATCGGACACCACGTCGTAGCCGGCCACCAGCGCCCGTCCGCGGTCCGGCCGTGCCAGCGTCGAGAGGATGTCGACCGCCGTCGTCTTCCCGGCGCCGTTGGGACCGAGCAGACCGAGCACCTCACCCTGTGCGACCTCGAAGCTGATGTCGGCCAACGCCACCACGGATCCGAAGGCCTTGCCCACGCCCTCGACGACGACCGCCTTACCGTTTCCGCGCATTGACCTCTCCCATTCCGATGTCGTTGGACGACAAGTCGATCAGCGTCAGCTCACCGGCCTCTGAGCCGAGCTCGTCGTCGGCCATCGCCTCCCGGATCAGCTCCATGAGCGTGCTCAGGTAGGTCTGCGCGAGGTCGGCCGCCCGGCCGGCGGCGATCCGGCCGTCGTCGTGCCACCAATCGATGTGGAGCTGCGCCGCAGAGCGGTAGATCCGCAGCTCGACCGCATGGCCGAGGCCCGGGATCGCCTCTCGCACAGGCATCGCGGTGTCCGGGTCGAACTGCACCGCGGCACCCCCGGGCGCGTCGGGTGGCAGGTCGGGGATCACACCGGCGTACTCGAAGTGGATGTCTGCGGGGCGGACCGCGTCGAATGATCGTGCCGTCGGGCCGTACAGATATCGCAACAGCCCGTATCCGATCCCGTGATGGGGAACCGCTCTGAGCGTCTCGTGTACGTCGTCGATGAGCTGGCGCGCACTGGCGTCGCGCTCGGCGGCGCACGGCAGGGCGATCGGATAGACCGTGGTGAACCATCCCACGGTGCGGTGCAGGCTCACGTCGGGTTTGAGCACGGAACGGCCCGGTCCCCCGACGTCGACCGCGATGGCGCCCGCCGCCACCGTCGCCGCCACCGTCCGGCCCAGTGCGGCCAGCAGGATCTCCTCGATCGGCAACCGGAGGCGGCGCCGGGCCTCGTCGACCTCGGCTGTCTCCGAAGGGCTCAGCTCGGTCGGATGTCGGTGCAGGTGGTCGGCGTCCGGTCTGGCCGGCTCGGACCCGGATGGCTCAGCGGGCGTGATGTGCAGGGTGGCGTGGTCGGCACTCTGCAACCAGAACTCGCGACTCTCGATGACCGCCGGATGCGTCGCGAGGGCGGCGCAGCGCTGCGACCACTCCCGCCAGGAGGTCGTCACCGGTGGCAACGCAATGTCCTGGCCCGCGAGGCGCTGGCCGAACGCGGTGAACAGATCGGCGAGCAGGATGTCGCGCGACGTGCTGTCGCCGGCCACTCCGTGCAGGCTGATCGCCAGATGACAAGGGCCGTCGGAGGATCCGCGGATGTACGTCGCGCTCAGCGGTGTGCAGTCGTCGTGACCGCGCATCTGCTCGTCGAGGATGGTCAGAACCGCCTCACGCTCCTCGAGGCTGTCGGCGCCCACATCTGCGGGCAGCGTCCGGGTGGCCACATCCGCGGCATCGATCTCCGCTTCGACGTGCTGCTCCCACGTACCCGCGCGCGACACTATCCGCAGCCGCAGGGCGTCGTGGTGGTTGGTCACGGCGGTGAGGACCGCGCGGACATCGTCGATCTGGACATCCGGGCGCAACCGCAGCAGGAACGGAATCCGCCACCGCTCGACACGGCCCACGCCGTTGCCGAGCAGGTGGGCGAGGTTCGGCGGCACCGGCGGATGCGGCGCGTCGGCCGGCGGCCGGCCCGCCAGGCCCGAGGCGTATCGCGCGGTCAACTGCGCGGCGAGTGCGGCCACCGTCTGGTTCTCGTACAGATCCTGGGGCGTCAGGTCGAGTCCCTCGTTGGCGGCGGTCATCGCGACGCTGATCGCCACCAGCGAGTCCCCGCCGAGCTCGAAGAAGTTCGCCGACCGGTCGATCGAGTCGAGCCCGAGGCACTGCCCCCAGATGCGCTGCAGCGTCGCCTCCATCGACGTGCCGGCGGCACCGCCGGCGGCGGTGCGCTCGACCGGCGACACCCGGGCTCCGTTGACCGGGACGCCGCCGTCGGCCACCGCCGCCGTGGCGCGGTGCTCGACCCAGTGCCGCTGGCGGTCGAAGGGATATCCGGGGACCGTGACCCGCTGCGGGCGGCGCCCGCCGGACAGCGGCGCCCAGTCCACCGGCACACCGGCCGCCCACAGCTGGCCGAGCCCGAGCAGGAATGTGTCGCGGTCACTGCGGTTCTGCACCGGATGACGCATGAGCCGCACCGCGCGGTGCCCGCCGGCCCAGCGGTCGTGGCGCATCGCCGAGGCCGTCAGCGTGCCACCGGGCCCGACTTCGACGAGTACGCGGGACGGGTCGGCCAGCAGGACGCCGAGCTCGTCGGCGAAGCGTACGGTGGCACGGATCTGCCGCGCCCAGTGCTGCGGATCGGTCGCCTCCTCGGCGGTCATCCACGTTCCGGTGACGTTCGACAACATCGGTATCCGCGGTTCCCGCAACGCCAGGCCGGACAGGAACGCCGCGAATTCGGGCACCACCGCGTCCATGAGCCGGCTGTGGAACGCGTGTGAGGTGCGGACGCGGCGGGCGACGACGCCGTGGGCCGACAAGCGCTCCTGGAAGGACCGGATGCTCTCGTCGCTGCCGGCGACGACGCAGCTGCCCGACTCGTTGACCGCGGCGACGTCGACATCCGGTGTGAGGTGTTCGGCGAGCAGGTCGTGGGGTAGCGCCACGGCGACCATCACGCCACTGGGGGCGGCGTGCATGAGGCGTGCCCGCGTCGCCACCGCCTTGATGGCGGTCGGCAGCTCGAAGACGCCCGCGATGGTGGCCGCCGCGTACTCGCCGATGCTGTGTCCTGCCACGGCCGCGGGCCGCACGCCGTAGGCCTCGAGCAGCTGGGCCAGTGCGTACTCGACCGCGAACAGCGCCGGCTGCGTCCGGTGTGTGTGCTCGAGGCCGCGTCCGCTGCCCTCGAAGATCTCGGCGCGCAGGTCGACGTCCATCTCGTCGGCGAATCCGGCCGCGCACAGATTGAAGTGCTGGGCGAACACCGGCTCCGACTCGTACAGTCCGCGCGCCATCCCGGCGTGCTGGGCGCCCTGTCCGGGGAACGTGAAGGCGACCGACCCGGGACCGGTCCCGACACCCGATTCACCGACGAACACGTTGTCGTGGTCGGGGGCGCCGAGCACCTCGGCCGCGTGCTGCCTGCCGTCCACCACTGCCGCCGCCCGGACGTTCTCACCGCGACGGTTGGCCAGGGTGTGGGCGACATCGGACAGGTTGGTGTCGTCATCCCCGTCGGACAGATGCGCCGCCAGCGCCCGGCGCGAATCCTGCAGGGCCGCCGCGGTCCTGGCCGACAGCAGCAGCACCTGGGGTCCGGCCGGGACATCCGCGGAGACCAGTGCGGGCGCTTCCTCGACGACCAGGTGCGCGTTGGTTCCCCCGACACCGAACGAGCTCACCCCGGCACGCCGTACGCCGTCACAGTCCCAGGCGCTGTACTCACTGCGCACGACGAACGGCGACCGCTCGAGACGGAGCTGCGGGTTGGGACTGGTGTAGTGGAGGGTGGCCGGGATCGCGCGGTGCCCAAGGCAGAGGATCGTCTTGACCAGTCCCGCGATGCCGGAGGCCACCTCGAGGTGTCCGATGTTGGATTTCACCGAGCCGATGACGCATGGGCCGCTGCGAGAAGTCGTGGACAGTTCGAACGCCTGCCGGAGCCCCTCCATCTCGATCGGATCGCCGAGAGGTGTTCCGGTGCCGTGTGTTTCGACATAGCTGATGGTCGAGGCGTCCACCTCGGCGACGGCGTGTGCCTCGGCGATGACCTCGGCCTGGCCGGCGGCGTTGGGCGCCGCATAGTTCATCTTCGTCGATCCGTCGTTGTTGATCGCCGAGCCACGGATGACGGCGTGGATGCGGTCCCCGTCGGCGACGGCCGCATGAAACGCCTTGAGCACCAACACCGCGACGCCGCTTCCGAATACGGTGCCGTCGGCCCGCACGTCGAACGGACGACAGTGCCCGGTCGCCGACACCATGGAGCCGGGTTCGTGCCAGTATCCGACATGGTGCGGCACCCGGATGGACGAGGCGCCGGCCAGCGCCACATCGCATTCACCGCTCAGGATGCTCTGGCATGCCAGGTGCACCGCGACGAGCGACGACGAGCACGCCGTCTGTACGGCCAGTGCGGGACCCCGCAGGTTGAACTGGTGCGCTATCCGGGTGGCCAGGTAGTCCTTGTCGTTCTGCAGCGACAGGTTGATCATGTCGAAGGTCGCACCCTGGCCGATGATCCGGTTCGGATCCTGGTGCGACATCAGGTTGTGGAGCAGATAGCCGCTCGCGGAGCTGGTTCCGTACACCCCGACCGAGCCCCCGAGATCCGCCGGTTCGTAACCGGTGTCCTCCAGTGCGTGCCATGCGCACTGCAGGAACAGCCGGTGTTGCGGATCCATCATGCGGGCGCCCTGCGGTGTGAAGCCGAAGAAGTCGGCGTCGAACTCCGCGATGCCGTCGAACAGCGCCGCACGGCGGACGTAGGCGGGGTTGGCGAGGGCGTGGTCGGGCACGCCGGCTGCTGCGAGGTCCGCCTCGGACAGGTCGACGATCGCCTCGTGGCCGTGGCGCAGATTGCGCCAGAACGCCGACACGGAGTCCGCCCCGGGGAATCTGCCCGCCATTCCGATGACGGCGATGGCGTTCGCCGGAGGGGAAGTCGGGAGCTGAGGACTGGTGTTCACGCTCGGTGTCCTGCCTTCCGCCGCGATGCGGCTTGTTGGCGTGCGTGGGCCCGTTGGCGAGCACGCTGCTCGGCCCGGTCACGCAAGCCGTCGGGGCCTGCATGCGGATCGTGCTCGCCGCGCCCCAGTTGACCGACGAGGTCGGCGGCGAGATCCCGCAGCGTTGCGCCCTGCAGGAGCAGCGCCACCGGGGGTTCGACACCGAAGTCGGCGCGTGCGGTGTTTCTGATACGCACGGCCATCAGTGAATCCATGCCGATCTCCGTCAGAGGCTGGTCGACGTCGACCGCCGACGGGTCCGGGTAGCCCATGATCGCCGAGGTGCGCTCGCGCAGTCGGTCGATGACGACGGGGGCGACGTCCGCGGCGTCCAACTCCTCGAGTGCCTGCGGGCCCGGCCAATCCCCGCCGGTGCTCATCTCATCGGATTCGGCCACCATGTCGGCGAAGTAGCCGACGTTCTTGATCTCGGGGAAGGCGGCCGCCGCGCGGTCAAGGCGCAGGCGCGCGACGCCGGCGCGAGAAAGATCGCCGCCCAGCAGCGTCTCGAGCGCCTCGATGCCCTCGGCGGGGCTGATGGGATCCAGTGCCCCGAAGCTCATCGCACGGGCGAGACCCACCTCCGACCATTGACCCCAGTTGATCGTGCTCGCGGGCAGACCGGCGGCGCGCCGCCAGGTGACGAGGGCGTCGAGCCACGCATTCGCGCACGCGTACGCCGCCTGTCCGGGCGAGCCGAGCAGCGAGGCCACCGAGGAGAAGCCGACCCACCAGTCCAGCGGACGACTCGCGGACGCCTCGTGCAGCCGGAGCGCTCCGACCGCCTTCGGCGCCCACACCCGGTCGAGGCTGTCCCGAGTCACAGAGGTGGCCAGGCCGTCATCGAGGACAGCGGCCCCGTGCATGATCCCCCGCAGCGGAAGTCCGGTCCGCTCGGCCGCGGCGACAAGCCCGTCTGCCACGCCGGGGACCACGATATCGCCGGGTACGTAGGCGACGTCGCCGTGTTCGGCGAGGGCGGCCAGTGCGCAGCTCTGCTCGTCGGACGGCTCCGACCGTCCGTTGAGGATCACCCTGCCGGCTCCCTTGTCGACGAGCCAGCGGGCCACGACCAGACCCAGCCCGCCGAGTCCCCCGGTGAGGACGTACGAGCTGTCGGCCCGCACGGTCGGTTCGTCGCGACGGGCCGGCAGCGATGCACGCGACAACCTTTCGACCAATCGGCGGTGTCCGCGCCAGGCGATCACATCGTCGTTGCCCGGTGTCGCCAGTTCGGCGGCGAGCGCGGTGTCGTCGCCGGGGGTGTCGTCGTTGGAGGTGTCGTCGTTGGGGGTGTCGAGGTCGACCAGGGTGGCCTGCAGGTCCGGATGCTCGTAGGTCAGCACCCGGACGAGGCCGCGGAGCGCGCCGATCGCCGGGCTGCCCGCCTCCCCCGGGTCGACCGACAGGCCGCCGCGACTGACCACCCACAGCCGCGGCGCCTTACCGTGCCAGCCGCCGACGAGCGCCCGCAACGCACCGGTCACCGAGAGGATCAGATCCCTTGCCTCGTCGGGATCGATCACGCCATCACCGAGGCCGCGGTGGCCGACGAAGACCACCACCCCGACCGGTGGACGTTCCGGGTCCGCCGCGGCCTCGGCGAAGGCGTTGTGCACCGCGGGCTCGTCGAACAGGTTCTCGCTGATCACCCTGCGGGCGGAAGAAGCGAACGTCGCGCTGAACCGGTCGACGGCCGCCTTCGTGTCGGCACCGTCGAACAGCATGAGCCAGCTGCCCGCTCGTGCACTCGACGGGGCGCGGACCGAGGGCGCCACGTCCCGCCAGGTGGTGTCGAACACCTTCTGCGCCAGGGGAAGTGGCACGGTGCGCCGTTCGACGCGGCGCAGATACACCCCGGTGATCTCGGCGGTCGGGGTGCCGTCCTCGTCGGCCAGCACGATCCGGCCCAGCTGCCCCGCCCCGCGCTCATCCAGGCTGGTCAGTTCCGCACGGCACCTGGCACGCCTGCCCACCTTCGAGTACACCCGGATGTTCTCGATCGAGACCGGTAGGTAGGTGACCTCGCCCGGATCCGCGACCGTGTCGGGCGGCATCGCCGCGGCCAGTGTCTGCAGGGCGGCGTCGAGCAGCACCGGGTGGAGGTGGAAACCCGGATGCGCACCGGCCTCGTCGGGAAGGGCGATGTGGCTTTCGGCCGAACCGCTTCCCGTCCGGTCGATCCGCGTCAACGCCGCGAACGCCGGACCGTGGTGTGCGCCGGTGCGTCGCAGCCCGGAGTAGAACTCGCTCACCGGCACGGTCTCCTGCCCCTCGGTGCTCCACGCGGGGGTCTCCGGCGTCGCCGCGCCGTTCACCACATCGACCTGGGCCACGGCGTGCCGGCACCAGGCGCCCACCGTCGAGCGGGAGTGCAGTTCGATCCGGACCTCTGCGTCCGGTGTCGCGGAAAGCTGCGTGGTGACATGGGTCTCCTCGCCGAGCGGGAGCATCTGCTCGACCTCGAGCCGGCGCACGGCGACCGCCTCGACGGGCAGACCGAGCGCCTGGCTGCCTGCGGCCAGTGCCATCTCGGCGATTCCCGCGGCGGGCATCACCACCTGGCCGTGCACCCGGTGGTCGGACAGCCACGGGAACACCGCGGTGCCGACGTCCGCCTGCCATACGTGGTCGCTGCCCGAAGGCATCTCGACATGCGTGCCGAGTAGTGGATGGGTTCCCGGAGGCGACTGACCGACCGGTCGGCTCGTCAACCAGAACCTGGTGTGCTCCCACGGGGTGGGCGGAAGGTCGACGAGAGTTCCTGCCGACGTGGCGGTTTCGGCCGGCGGCCGCACCCCGGCCAGTTGGGTGTGAAAGCTCAGCGTGTCGTCGGTGTCGCGGTACAGCGTGCCGCTCACGCGGCTATCGCGCGACTTCCCGCCGGATTCGAGGGTGTCGGTGATGGCGTGGGTGAGCAGGGGGTGGGGGCTGATCTCGATGAAAGTGGCGTGGTCCTCGGCCGCAGTGGCCACCGCCTGGGTGAAACACACCGGATCACGCAGATTGGCCACCCAATACTCCGCATCGAAAACCGCCCCACCCCCACCAGTGGTACTGATCAACCGAATCGACGGCACACCACCAACCAACCCCGCCAACCCCGCACGCAACTCCCCCAGAATCGGATCCACCGTACGGTGATGCGACGCCACATCCACCTCGATACGACGAGCCAACAAACCCCGCCCATCAACCACCGCCACCACCGCATCCACCTCATCAGGCGGACCAGCCACCACCGTCTGGCGCGGCGAGGCATACACCGCCACCCCCACCTGCGGATAATCAGCGATCACCGCCTCAACACCGGCAGCATCCAACTCCAACAACGCCATCGCCCCCCGACCCGACAACCGAGCCATCAACCGCGACCGCGTCACGATCACCCGCAACCCCTGCGCCACCGACAACGCCCCCGACACCACCGCAGCAGCCACCTCACCCATCGAATGCCCAATCACCGCATCCGGATGCACCCCATAGGACCGCCACAACTGCGTCAACGCCAACTGCACACCCACCAACACCGGCTGAATACGATCAATACCCACCAGCGACTCACCACCAGCCAACACCGACTGCAACGAAAAACCAGCCTCCACAACGAAAACCGGCTCCAACTCCGCCACCGCCGCCGCAAACACCGGCTCATCGACCAACAACCGCCGACCCATCCCCACCCACTGCGAACCCTGCCCCGAATACACAAACACCGTCCCCGCACCACACACCCCCCGATGCGGACCCACCACACCCGGCCCCGACCGACCAGACGCCAACGCCCGCAACCCCGCAACCGCCCCCACCCGATCACGCGCACACACCGACGCGAACTTCACAAACCGACTCCGATGATGATTGACCGAATGCGCCACCTCGGCCAACCCCACCTCACCCCCAACCCCCTCCAACCAATCAGCCAACACACCAGCCCACGACGCCACCCGCGCCTCAGACTTCCCCGACACCACCAACGTCGACACCCCACTAGAACCCGAAACCGGCTCCCCCACCACCACATCCGGCCCCTGCTCCACCACCACATGCGCATTCGTCCCACCCAGACCGAACGACGACACCCCCGCACGACGCGGACCGTCCGACTGCGGCCAGGCGGTGGTGGCAGTGGGGACGAACAGGCGTGTGTCCGACGGGTCGATGGCGGGGTTGAACGTCGTGAAGTGGAGGTTCTGCGGGATCTGGGCGTGCTGCAGCGCCAGCACCGTCTTGATGAAACCGGCGATGCCCGCCGCGGCCTCGAGGTGGCCGAAGTTGGTCTTCACCGCACCCATGGCGCACGGGCCGTCGCCCTGACCGTAGATCGACGCCAGCGCGTCGAATTCGATTGGATCACCCAGCGCGGTTCCGGTGCCGTGCGTCTCGACGAGGTTCACCGAACCTGCGGGGACATCGGCCGACCACAGCGCGCGCGTGATCACGTCGCGTTGGGCGAAGGCGTTCGGTGCCGTCAGCCCGTTGGATCGGCCGTCCTGGTTGAGGGCCGATCCGCGCACCACCGCCAACACGCGGTCCCCGTCGCGCACGGCGTCGGTTAGCCGCTTGAGCACCACCACACCGCAACCCTCACCGCGGACGAAGCCGTCCGCGTCGGCGTCGAACGAATGGCAGCGACCGCGGGGTGACAGCATGCCCCACTTCGACAGTGCCAGCTGGGTTTCCGGGCGCAGGATCAGGTTCACGCCTCCGGCGAGGGCGATCTCGCTCTCCCGCATCCGCAGGCTCTGGCAGGCCAGGTGCACCGAGACCAACGACGACGAACACGCGGTGTCCACCGCGACCGCCGGCCCGTGCAACCCGAGCAGGTACGCGATCCGCCCGACCGCGACGCTGTGCGCGTTACCCGTGGCGCAGTAGGCGTCGATGGCGGCCGGATCAGCCGCTGAGGCGGCTTGGTATTCGGTGTAGTACACGCCCATCATGACCGCCGCGCGGGTTCCGCTGAGGCGGTCCGGAGGGAAACCGGCGTGTTCGAGCGCCTCCCAGGCCACCTCCAACAACAGCCGTTGCTGCGGATCCATCGCCTCGGCCTCACGCGGCGAGATACCGAAGAAATCGGCGTCGAAGCCACTGACATCGGGCACGAATCCGCCCCATTTCGACGTCATCCGTGCCGGCGCGGACGGATCGGGGTCGTAGAAGGCGTCGGCGTCCCAGCGGTCCGGGGGGATCTCGGTGATCGCATCTCCCCCGCTCGCCAGCAGATCCCAGTACTGCTGCGGACCCGAGACGTTGCCGGGGAAGCGGCAACCGATCCCGACCACCGCGACAGGTTCGGCCGCGGCCAGCCGCGCGGCCTTGTCGAATCGGTCCGCGACGGTGGCACGCTGGTCCGCCGTCATGCCCGAGATCCTGCTGAAGGTCGTTTTCATCAGATACCGCTCTCACTGCCGGCCGTCGCCGGATCCACGCTGTCGAAGAGCGCGTCGAGGACGCTGCCGTCGGCATCCGGCACCACGTCGAAGTCACTGCCGACCGTGGCGGTCGAATCACTCTGCGGCAGCAGTTTGTTGGTCAGATACGTCGCCAGACCGGCGATGGTCGGGTGGTTCCAGAGCATCGTCGCCGACAACTCGACGCCGATGAGTTGTTCGGCGGCGCGTCGAACGGACATCGCCATCACCGAATCGAGGCCCATGTCGGCGAACGGGCGGTCCAGTTCGAGATCTGCGTCGCCCATGCCCAGTTCACCGGCCAGGATGGTCTGCAGTTCCCGCTCGAGGATGCTGCGCACCTCCTCGTGCGACATCACCGACCACTCCCACTCCGGCCCCAGGGCGGCTTCGCCGTCGAGCCCGCCGGAACCGGCGGACCGCAACGGGGCCATCACCGCCTGAGCGACCCGATGACGCGACACGTGCTCCCAGGCGGCGAAGGCTTCGTCCGATGTGATCGGCCGCGATCCGATGCGTTCCAACTCCTGGACGACGATGTGGGCGTCCGAGGCGAAGCCGAGGCCCTGCCAGGCCACCCAGTCGAGGCTCACGGTGTCGTCACCGCGGTGGTGACGGGCCCTGGCCAGGCAGTCCAAGTAGGCGTTGGCCGCGGCGTAGGCGCCCTGACCCGGGACGCCGAACACCGCACCCGCAGACGCCGTCAGATAGAGGAAATCCAGAGTGCCGGGTGCGAACACCTGGTCGAGCACTTGTGCCCCTTGTACTTTGGGCCACAGGGTGCGCCGGAGCCGATGCTCGTCGAGTTCGGTGAGCAGTTGGCTCTCCGTCAGACCCGCCGCGTGGATGACACCCCGGACCGGAGGGGCGCCGGCGGCGTCCCGCTCGTCGAGCAGGGCCTGCAGCTGTTCGCGTGACCCGATGTCGAGCGCCACCGCGTCGACGCCGACCCCACGCTTCTCCAGGGCGCGGATCGCGGCGATCTTGCGGCGGGTGTCCGGATCACCGTGTGCTGCATCCCATTCGCGCCGCGGAGGCAGTGCCTCACGCCCGGCCAACACCAGTCGGCGCGCACCGCGCTCTGCGAGCCAGTCGGCCATCAGCACGCCCAGCGCACCCATACCGCCGGTGATGAGGTAGGCGGCGTCGGGGCGGCAGCGGATAGGTTCCCGGGCCGGAGGGTCTGTGATCGGTACGAAGACGGGCCACAACACGGTGCCGTCGCGCACCGCGACCACCGAGCGGGTGGGGTGCGGCAGCATCGAGGCCAGCGTGGGTGCGATCTCGCCGATATCCGCCCCGGCGGGGAGGTCCACCAGCCCGCCCCACAGTTGCGGCTGCTCGGCGCCGACCACGCCGGCCAAGCCCCACAAGCAGCTCTGCGCCAAGGCGTCGGGGTCGACGGCCTCGCGGACGCCGGTGGTGATGATCCACAGCCGGACCGGGTGGTCGTCGTGCCGTTCGGACAACCGGCGGACCAGGTCGGCGACCTCGTCGACCATCTGCGCAGCCCAGTCGATGTCGGGCTCCCCCGGCTGATCGGCACCGGCCCCGGCGAGGTAGACGACGTGCCGCGCGTCGTCGACACCGGCCTCGTCGAACCCGGCGTCGTCGAACCCGGCGCCGTCGAACCCGGCGCCGGTGAGCCGGTCACACAACAGGCGGGCGGTGTCGCTTCTGCCCACGACCGCGAGCGTGCCCTGGGAATCGGACCTCTCGGTCGCGGTGTACTCCTCCCGGGGTTGCCACTCGACGGCGTGCGCCAATGACACCGCACCGTCGTCTCCCGCCGCCGGGACCGAGTCGAGGCCGGTGAACCGCAGCGAGCGGATCTCCAGACAGGTTGTCCCGTCGAGGGTCTCGACGGTGATGTCGACGACCAGGTCGTTCCCGGCACCGCCGTCGCGCCGGTCCACGCGGACCAGGCCGTGTGTGTCGGCGACGTCGGCCGCGAACCGGATGCCGTCGGCCGCCGCCGGGAACATCAGTCGCGGGTCGCCGATGTCGGCCAGCCGGCCGAGATGGACGGCGGCGTCCACGAGTGCCGCGGCCGAGGCGCGCGGCAGATCGACCTCGGCGCACAGTCCACCGGGCACCGGCAGGCAGGTGGTCACCGTCCACGCGTACGGCTGCCCGTCGATGCCCCAGGCGCGTTGCAGTTCGGCGATGGACGCGGGATCGAACGGCTCCGGAGTGGCGTCGCTGCCCGAGCCCTCCGGCCGGGGTCTGGCGGCATCCGGTGGCGCGGCGAACCGGGCGGTGGCGTGGCGCGTCCAGCGTCGTGCCGAGGTGTCGGCGTCCGGGCTCGACGACAGGGTCAGGGACTGACCGTCGGCGGTGACCTGGACCAGTCGCGGCCGGTCGACCACGATCGGGTGTTCCAGGCAGATGTCGGACAGCGCGGCCGGAACGCCGATATCCGCCGCTACGGCCGAGAAGGTCCGGAGCACAACGGATGCTGGTACCACCTCGACGCCGCCGATGCGGTGGCGGCCGGGGTACGGTCTGGCCTCCGGCGTGAGCCGTGCCTGCCACAGGTGGGCCGACGGCGAGCCGGACGCCGCCACCTCGATGTGCCGGCCCAGCACGGTGTCGGGCCGCGGTGCCGAATCCGAACGAGTCGGTTCGGCGCCGCCGATCCAGTGCCTCGTGTGCTGCCAGGGTGTCAGCGGCACCCTCGGATGGGGTTCCGAAGGGTGCGGGGTGTCCGGCGGCCGGACGGTGTGGGTGGCGTTGAGCGCGGTGTGGAAAGCGATGGTGTCGTCGGTGTCGCGATGCAGCGTGCCGATGCTGTGGTGGTGCTTGTCCGCCAGCGTGTCGGTGATGGCGTGGGTGAGCAGGGGGTGGGGGCTGATCTCGATGAAGGTGGCGTGGTCCTCGGCCGCAGCGGCCACCGCCTGGGTGAAACACACCGGATCACGCAGATTGGCCACCCAATACTCCGCATCGAAAACCGCCCCACCCCCACCAGTGGTACTGATCAACCGAATCGACGGCACACCACCAACCAACCCCGCCAACCCCGCACGCAACTCCCCCAGAATCGGATCCACCGTACGGTGATGCGACGCCACATCCACCTCGATACGACGAGCCAACAAACCCCGCCCATCAACCACCGCCACCACCGCATCCACCTCATCAGGCGGACCAGCCACCACCGTCTGGCGCGGCGAGGCATACACCGCCACCCCCACCTGCGGATAATCAGCGATCACCGCCTCAACACCGGCAGCATCCAACTCCAACAACGCCATCGCCCCCCGACCCGACAACCGAGCCATCAACCGCGACCGCGTCACGATCACCCGCAACCCCTGCGCCACCGACAACGCCCCCGACACCACCGCAGCAGCCACCTCACCCATCGAATGCCCAATCACCGCATCCGGATGCACCCCATAGGACCGCCACAACTGCGTCAACGCCAACTGCACACCCACCAACACCGGCTGAATACGATCAATACCCACCAGCGACTCACCACCAGCCAACACCGACTGCAACGAAAAACCAGCCTCCACAACGAAAACCGGCTCCAACTCCGCCACCGCCGCCGCAAACACCGGCTCATCGACCAACAACCGCCGACCCATCCCCACCCACTGCGAACCCTGCCCCGAATACACAAACACCGTCCCCGCACCACACACCCCCCGATGCGGACCAACCACACCCGGCCCCGACCGACCAGACGCCAACGCCCGCAACCCCGCAACCGCCCCCACCCGATCACGCGCACACACCGACGCGAACTTCACAAACCGACTCCGATGATGATTGACCGAATGCGCCACCTCGGCCAACCCCACCTCACCCCCAACCCCCTCCAACCAATCAGCCAACACACCAGCCCACGACGCCACCCGCGCCTCAGACTTCCCCGACACCACCAACGTCGACACCCCACTAGAACCCGAAACCGGCTCCCCCACCACCACATCCGGCCCCTGCTCCACCACCACATGCGCATTCGTCCCACTCACACCGAACGACGACACCCCCGCACGACGCGGACGTTCCACGTCCGGCCACTCCATCGACTCGGAGGCGATCGTGAAACGGGAGGCGCCCTCACACGCGTGGGGAGTCAGCTTTTCGAAGTGCAGGTGTTTCGGAATGCGGCCGTGCGCGACGCTCAGTACGGTTTTGATGAAACCGGTGATGCCGGCGGCGGATTCGAGGTGGCCCAGATTGGTCTTGACCGAGCCGAGCACCAGTGGTGCCGAATCGGCCCGGTCGGCGAAAACCCGGGTGAGCGCGTCGAGTTCGATGGGATCACCCAGTGCGGTTCCGGTGCCGTGCGCTTCGATGTAGTCGATGTCGCAGGGCCGCAGCCCGCACGCGGCCAGCGCCCGGCGCAGCAACTCCTGTTGGGCCGGACCGTTGGGCACGGTCTGCCCGCTGCTGGCGCCGTCCTGGTTGACGGCCGTACCGCGCACCACCGCCAACACGCGGTCCCCGTCGCGTCGCGCATCGCTGAGCCGCTTGAGAACCACCACACCGCAGCCCTCGCTGCGGACGTAGCCGTTGGCGCCTGCGTCGAACGTCCTGCAGCGGCCGTCCGGGGACAGCATCCCGAACTGCGAGCAGGCGATGCTGTTCTCCGGTCGCAGGATCAGGTTCACCCCGGCCGCGAGCGCGGTGTCGCTCTCCCGCCGACGCAGGCTCTGCGCGGCCAGGTGCACCGACACCAACGACGACGAACACGCGGTGTCGATCACCAGCGCTGGACCGCGTGCCCCGAGGAAGTACGACAATCGGCCGGCGGCGAAATTGGCGGCGTTGCCGAAAGAGGCGTAGGCGTTGACGCTTTCGCGCCCCAGCTGGTACGCCAGGTTGAGCGAATAGTCGTTGGTGGTGAGGCCGACGAAGATCGATGTCTGGCTGCCCCGGATCTGCTGGCCGGTGATGCCCGCGTCTTCCAGTGCCTCGCAGGCGACTTCCAGCAGCAATCGCTGCTGTGGATCCATCGCCTCGGCCTCACGCGGCGCGATGCTGAAGTGTTCGGCGTCGAACTGATCGGGCTTCCAGGAGGTGATGAACCCGCCGTCGGTGGTGCATATCGTCCCCGGCACGGTGCGGTCGGCCGAATAGAACGCGTCGGCGTCCCATCGCTCCGGCGGAACGCGCACGACGCCGCTGCGCCCGTCCTGCAGGAACTGCCAGAACTCATCGGGTGTGTTGACCTCGCCCGGCAACCGGCACCCTATGCCGACGACGGCGATGGGTTCGGTCTCGCCGTGTTCGGCGATCTCCAGGCGCGCACTGAGGTCGTCGATCTTGTTCAGTGCCTCGGTGATGATCGCTCGGCGGTCGGCCCCTCCAGTGGTCATCGCGCTCCACTCAACCGGTCGGAAAGTTGTTGTAGAAGTTCATCTTCGGTGAGATCGCCGACCGGGTCGGAGGCGGTGGCGTCCGCACCGAACTCCGGTAGTTCCCCGGCCAGATGGTCGGTCAGTGCGTCGATGGTCGGGTAGTCGAACACCACCGAGGCGGGCACCGCGACACCGAGCGTTTCACTCAGTGCCCGTTGGAGAGTCACGCTCATCAACGAGTCCATGCCGTAGTGGAAGAAGCCCGCGGCGGGATCCAGCGCCTGGGGCGACTCCACACCCATCACCGCGGCGACGAGCCCGGTGACGTGCTCCAGCAGCATCGGCCGCCGTCGCCCCGGTTCACTGTCGCGCAGCGCGGTGCGCAGGTCCCCGCCGGCGGGCCCGGACTCCCCGGCCGCGGGTTCCGCGGGCGGTTCCGCGGTGGCGGCCAGGTCGTCGATGATCGTCAACGACGCCCGGGTGCGGTAGGCGGCGGCCAGTCGCGGCCAGTCCGCGGCGACGACGACCGCGCGCGTCGGGGCGGTGCCGCCGGTCAGTGTCCGCAGCGCGAGGATGGCGACCTCGTCGGGCATGGGCTTGAGGCCGGATTCCTCTGTGACACGGAGCTCTTCGTCGCCTTGACCGTCTGACAGCGACTTCCACAGGCCCCAGTTGACGGCGGTGGCGGGTAGCCCGGCCGCCCGCCTGGCGTAGACGAAGGTGTCGAGGAAAGTGGTGGTGGCCGCGTAGTGCGCCAGCCAGCGGGAGCCGAGCAGACCGGAGATCGACGTGAAAACCACGAACTCCGTCACCGGCTGGGTGAGCGACAGGCGGTGCAGCACGGACGCCGCGTCGAGCTTGGGTGCGAACATCGCGCTGATCTGGTCGTCGGTCATGTCGCGCAGCGTTACCGGCCCACCGCCGAAGGCGGCCAGGTAGATCCCGGCAAGGGCGGGCAGGTCGGCGCCGAACCGGTCGAACAGTGCGCCCATGGCCGCTTCGTCCGTCACATCGGCGGCGACGGTGGTCAGCGTCGTGCCCCGCACGGACAACTCGTCGGCCAGTGGCTGCAGCCGCGAACCCGGACTACGGGAGACCGCCACGATGTGGGCTGCCCCCATGTCGGCGAGCTGCCGGATGAGGTGCGGCCCGATATTGCCGGTGGCGCCGACGACGAGATAGCTTGCGCTGCTGTCCAGTTCGCCGGGCGGCGCTGTCGGCGCGGTCGCCGCCTGGATCCGCGGTACGTGCCGGACGCCGGCCCGGTACACGACCTGGTCCTCGTCGTCGCCGCTGTGGGCCTCGGCGATCACGTACCGCGCGGCGGGCACGCCGGGCACCGACTGGTCGATGTCGATGATGCCGCCCCAGATCTCGGGGTGTTCCAAGGCCAGCGTGCGGCCCAGCCCCCACAGCACGGCATGTGCGGGCTCGGCGCGGTCGCCGTCCGCGATCGGCTGAGCGTTGCGGGTCAGCACGAACAACCGCGGCGGGGGCGTCCGGCTCACCGTCGCCGCCGACGACATGGCTGTGACCAGCCGTCGGGCCGATCTGAAGAGGCGGTGACCGGCATCGGAAGCGGACGTGCCCGCCGCCGGCCGTGGTGCGTAGAGCACGTGGCTGATGCCGGACAGTGCAGTACGGATCGTACCGTCGTCGGATCCTTCCAGCACCGACGGCGGCAGGGTCGTCATCCGGGACATGGGTGCGAGCATGCGGCCCAGCTGCGTCACGAAACCGTCGTCGTCGGCCAGCACCAGCCAGGATTGCGCTGTTGCGCCGGTGTTCTCGGACAGCGCCGCAACCGGCCAGCTCAGCTGGTAGTACCAGTCTGCGGGCACCAGCGGGTCGCCGGATGGCGCGACCGGTTCGGGCGTCGGTTCACGCCGACGGGCCGGCGCCACCACGTCGAGCCAATACCGGGTGTGGTGCCAGGGGGTGGCCGGCAGCACGACATGGGGTTCGGCGGGATGCGGCGTCGACGGTGGGCGGACGGTGTGCGCGGCGTTGAGGTTGGTGTGGAAGACGACGGTGTCGTCGCCATCGCGCGACAGCGTGCCGATGCTGTGGTGGTGAGAGTGTGACTCCAGCGTCTCGGTGATCGCCTGGGTCATTATCGGGTGCGGGCTGACCTCGATGAACGTGGTGTACTCGCGGGCTGCGGCGCTGACCGCGCGGCTGAACTGCACGGGCCTGCGGACGTTGGCCATCCAGTAGCGGGCGTCGAGGACCGGCTGTTCGGCCGGATCGGCCACGGTGGACAGGAATGGGATCGCGGGGTGGGTGGGCTGCAGATCGCCGAGTGCGGTACCGATCTCGGGCAGGATCGCGTCCATCGCCTCGGTATGAGAGGCGACCTCCATGTTGACCCGCCGGGCGAACCGGTTGGCTGCAGTCACCGCCTCGATCACCGCATCGACCTGCCGCGGCGGTCCCGCGACGACGGTCTGCCGGGGTGAGAGATGTCCCGCCACAGCCACTCCCGGGTATTGGGTGAGCATCGCGGCGGTGTCGGCGGCGTCCAGTTTGAGCAGCGCGACCGCACCCTGTCCGGCCTGCCGGGACATCAGCCGGGCACGGGCCGCGATCACCTGCAAGCCCTCGGACGCGCTCAGCGCACCGGCGACGACCGCCGCGCTCACCTCTCCCATCGAGTGGCCGATCACCGCGTCGGGCTGGACGCCGTGGGAGCGCCACAGTTCGGTCAACGCCAGCTGCATCCCCATCACCACGGGCTGCACGCGCGCGTCGCCGTGCACCGGTTGTCCCTCGGCGAGCACCTGTCGCAGCGAGAAGCCGACCTCCTCGACGAACGCGGGTTCCAGATCGGCTATCGCCGCGGCGAACACCGGTTCCTCGGCCAGCAGCCGCCGGCCCATCCCCGTCCACTGGGAACCCTGCCCCGAGTAGACGAACACGGTGCCCTGACCGCAGCGACCCTCGTGTGGCGGCACCACGCCCGGGGCCTCTCGGCCCGCGGCCAGCGCGCGCAGACCGGTCACCGCCTGGCCGCGATCGCGGGCGCAGACCGTTGCGAAGGTCGGATGGGTGACCCGGTGGTGGTTCAGCGTATGCGCCACCTCCGCCAACGGCACGTTCTGTCCGTCACCGGTCATCCAGTCGGCCAGCGCCTGCGCCGTCGAGCTGATCCGTTCCGGCGTCTTCCCGGACACCACCAGGGTGCTCACCGTCGGTACCGTTTCCTCCCCGGCCTCCCGGTCGGGCACTGCCGGCTCAGGCGCCTGTTCGAGGACGAGATGGGCGTTGGTGCCGCCGAATCCGAACGAGGACACCCCGGCACACCGCGGCCGGTCGGTCGCCGGCCAGTCGGTGTTGCCGTCGACGACTTCGAGCCGCAGCTGGTCGAACGGGATGTGGGGGTTCGGATTGTGGAAGTGGAGGTTGCCCGGGATGGCGCCGTGCTGCAGTGCCAGTACCGCCTTGAGCAAGCCGGCCACCCCGGCTGCCGCCTCGAGGTGGCCCAGGTTCGACTTGACGGATCCGATCATCAACGGCGACTGCTCGGGCCGCCCGCGGCCCAGCACCGTTCCGAGCGCCCGCGCCTCGATCGGGTCACCCAGAAGTGTTCCGGTGCCGTGGGTTTCGACATAGTCGACGGCATGGGGTTGGACCCGGGCGTTTGCATAAGCCGACCGCAACACCGCCATCTGGGCCGCCGGATTCGGCGCCATCAGACCGTTGGACCGACCGTCCTGGTTCACCGCCGATCCGCGCACGACGGCCAACACTCGGTCGCCGTCGCGCTGTGCGTCGCTGAGCCGCTTGAGTACGACGACACCGCACCCCTCACCGCGCACGAATCCGTCGGCGTCGGCGTCGAACGCCCGGCAGCGCCCGGTCGGCGACAGCGCGCCGGCCTGGTCGAAGCCGTGGAAGACCGCGGGCGACAGCAGCAGGTTCACGCCGGCGGCCAGCGCCAGCTTGGAGTCGCCGGTGCGCAGACTCTGGCAGGCCAGATGCACCGCGACCAGCGACGACGAACACGCGGTGTCCACGGCGAACGAGGGCCCGCGCAGGTCGAGGAAGTACGACAGCCGGTTGGCGATGATGCTCAGGGCGCCGCCGGTGTTGCTCCAGGCGTCGACACCGGGAAGGTCACTGGCCGAGAGGAACCCGTACTCGGGCAGGCACGCGCCGACGAAGACGCCGGTCTGAGAATGCCGCAGCGACGCCGGCGGGGTCCCCGCATGCTCGAGTGCCTCCCACGCGACCTCCAGCAGCAGCCGCTGCTGGGGGTCCATCTTGGCCGCCTCCCGCGGCAGGATCTCGAAGAAGTCGGCATCGAATGCGTCGACGTCGCTGAGGAAGGAACCCCACCGGGTGGTCCGCGCCAGAGCGGCCGCGACTTCGGGTGAGCCGTCGTCGAACGGCGCCCAGCGCTCCGGCGGCACCTCGCCGACCGCGCTGCGACCGTCGCGAAGGAAGTCCCACAGCTGTTCGGGACCGCGGATGTCTCCGGGGAAGCGGCACCCGAGGCCGATCACGGCGATGGGCTCGTCCCCGGCTCCGACGGGCTCGACGGCGAGGTCGGGAACACCTGCGGCCGGCTCCGACTCCGCCGCACTGAGAAACCCGGCCAGCGCGTCGATCGTCGGGTGCTGCCAGAACTCGACCGGCGACACCGATCGGCCCAGCAACTCCGACAGCTCGCCCGACAGCACCACCGCATCGGTGGATCCCACACCGAGATCGTTGAACGAGGCCTCCGGGTCGACATCGTCGGGGCTGCAGCCGACGGTCGTCACCAGATAGTCGGTCAGCCAGTGTCGGAGTGCCGTCTCATCGAGAGGTGTTGTCATACGCCCACATCCAGTCGGCTGAACTGTTCCTGGCGATAGCACTCGGTGCAGGCGGAGCGGCGCACTTTGCCGCTCGTGGTGATCGGTATCGACCCGGGTGCGACGAACACGAGGTCCGTCACCCGCACGCTGTGTGACTTGGACACCGCCGACGTCACCGCCCGACGCACGTTGTGCAATGTGCGCATCGCCTCTTCTTCGGTGCTGCCCCGCTTCTTGACCTCGGCGATGGCGACCAGTCGTTCGGTGGCGTCGTCGGGCACCGAGATCGCCGCGGCCCGCCCTCCGGTGATCTCCTGGATCGTCGCCTCGATGTCGTCGGGATAGTGGTTCCGCCCGTCGACGATCAGCAGGTCCTTGATTCGGCCGACGATGAACAGCTCGCCGTCGGACATCACCCCGAGGTCCCCGGTCCGCAGCCACGGGCCTCGCGGGGTGTCCCCGGACGGCTCGGTCAGCTGTGCGCCGAAGGTCCGCTGGGAGGCCTCGCGGTTGCGCCAGTAGCCACCGGCCACGTTGTCACCGTGGATCCAGATCTCGCCGATCTTTCCGGCCGGGTTCTCGACCTGGGTGTCGGGATCGACGATCCGCACGGTGCAGGCCCGCGGGGGCCCGTAACTGACGAGTTCCGAACCGCGTTCGCCACCGCAACGCTTGGCGTGGCCGGCGGAGAGCTTCTCGTAGTCGAACCGAACGGTCGTCGGTGGCTGTCCGGGCGGCGACGATGCGACATAGAGGGTGGCTTCGGCCAGCCCGTACGACGGGAACATCGCCGCGCCTCGGAAGCCGAATGCCGAGAACCGGTCGGTGAACCGGCGCAGGGTCGCGGAGTGCACGCGTTCGCTTCCGCTGATGATGCCCTTGACCCGGCTCAGGTCGAGTCCGGCCATGTCCGCGTCGGACGTCCGCCGGGCCGCCAGCTCGAATGCGAAGTTGGGACCCGCCGAGAAGGTGGGCCCGTGGGAGGCCAGCATCTGGATCCACCGCGCGGGTTTCTGCAGGAAGGCCATCGGGCTGGTGATGACCGCGTGCCGGCCGCTCGCTACGGGGGCGAATGTGCCCAGCAACAAGCCCATGTCGTGGTAGAAGGGCAGCCACGACACGAGCGTGAGACCCGCCGGCGCCACTTTGCCCTCGTGCTCGAAGTAGTCCGAGAACACCTGATCGAGATTGGCGATGACGTTGCGGTGCGTCACCACCACGCCCGCGGGTTTGCGGGTGGAGCCGGAGGTGTACTGCAGCAACGCGACATCGTGGTGTGCCACCGTCCCCGAACGCACCGGAGCCGAGTCGAGGTCCAGCGCGTCGAGCTCGATCACTGAGGGCGATGACCGCATCGCACCGACAGCGGGCACGACAGCGTCGACGACCGACGACGTCGTCAGCACCGCCACCGGTGCGCTGTCGACCAGCGCTGCGCTGACGCGTACGTCGTGAATTCCGAACTGCGGCACGGACAGTGGCACCGCGATGTAGCCGGCGTGCATCGCCGCGAGGAATCCGATGATGTACTCGAGACCCTGCGGGGCGAGGATTGCGACGCGGTCACCCGGCGAGCCGCACGGTGCGAGCACCGCCGCCAGCGCCTCGACTCGCCGCCACGCCTGTGACCATGTCAACGTCTCCCGAAAACCGGCCGGATCCACGTCGTGGTCGATGAAGGTGAATGCCGGCGCTTCTGGTTGCTGCCGGGCCTGCTCCCGGAGCAGTACGGGGATCGAAGGCTCCATAGCAGCCATCGCGGCACCTTTCAGTGTTCTTTGCTTGGAGACCCAGATCGACGCCCACCGTCGGCCTCCCCCCAAGAGGTTTTTGACGGGATCAACTCCCTCGCCGCACGCTAACACGGGACGGTTCAAGATCTCGGACGAATTCGTCATCCGAGTTGCCAAAATACGCGTGCGGCGATTCCCAGGACGTCGGTATATACGCGTAATTGTTTGACAAGCAGACTAATTCACGCTGTTGGTTGATTTCCAAGGCAAGTACATAGCCGTTCGCTAGAGTTGCGCGAGGCTATCGAATTTCACCTGGATGAAGTGGCGAAACGACACCTCTGGCAACCCACTTTGCGGGTAGCGTCCGGGCGGGCCAACCCCCGCAGCAGGCCGCCTAGACCTTGCGATTGACTTCGCCAGCATCGCCCGATACCGGACACCGCCGAAAGCGGGGCACGACAGGAGGATCGCCTCGGACAAATAGCCATGACCGCACCCCTGCGTGGGTTCGGTGTGGATTACCCGGGGCGCGCAAGTGGCCGGCCATGCCGTTCCGTCAGCTGTGAACTGGATCTGGTGCACTCGATCCGTCTGCGCCGGTGCGTATTCCAGCGCGGGGTTGAGAAACCGTCAGGCGCTGCAGGTCACCGCGATCTTCTGTTCGATGTCGCCGGCCAGTTCGGTCACATGATCCTCGACATAGAAGTGATGGCCGCGGAAAACGCGGGCGCTGAATTCGCCCGTCGTCCGCTGTGCCCACGATTGCACCTTCTCGTAGGTGGCGACATCGTCCTCGTCGCCGAGGTAGGCATGGATCGGACACGACACCGTTGCGTCAGCCGGGCAGTCGTAGTTCGCGATCGCACGCATCCCGCGCAGCGTGGGCAGGATCTTCGCGGCGAATTCCTCGTTGTCGAGGAACTCCCGGTTCGCACCTGTCAGCTCGCTGACGACGTCGAGCAACCCGCGATCGTGCTCCGGGACGTACTCGAATCCGGCCCTCCCGGGCGCCGCGCACGCCGAGACGAAAAGCGCAGCAACGGAATTGCCCTGGGCCTCGAAGCGCAAGGCGGCCTCGAACGCGACCAGGGCCCCCATACTGTGCCCGAAGAAAGCAACCGGGCCGCCGTCGCGAACGCCCGAATCCAGCATCGCGCACGCCTGATCCGCGAGATCTGGTATCGCACTGAATGATCCGACGTCATGTGTCCCCCGGCGCCCGGGGTACTGCACTGCGACGCGCTTCACCTTGCTCGAGAACGCGCGCGCAAACGGAATGTAGTACTCCGCGCTGCCGCCCGCGTGCGGAAAGATGAACAACGTCGGCTGCCCGGCCATCACGCGGTCACCGTAGCGCGGTCGCGCGGTCTCGGCCAGACCGATATTTGCGAAGGAGCGGACTTGCCTCCCGCCTGCCACCATCAGGTGAATCGATTCCACCGGGGCCGACACGCGTTGTGCCGACGAGTGTTTGCGGTCGGATGGACCTGCGATCGCAGTGGGCATGTAACGCTGATTTCGCGACTGCCCGAGCCTACGATTGCCGCATGCCCACGGCTAGCGAAGCGCGAAAGGACCTCGCGCTGGTCCTGTCGTACCTCACCGGCCGCAAACTCACCCTCGACGAAGTGCTCGCCGCCGTGGAGATGTCACGGTCGACGTTCTACTACCGCCAGTCGAAGGGCACGCTCACAAAGACCGACACCGTGCTCACCGCCGCACGCAATCTGGGACTCAACCCGGTGGGTGTCCTCGTGCGATTCGGCCATATCGCCGACAGCGAGGTGGCCGACTACATAGAAGACCGCGGTGCGGACACCGGGCCCACCGGGTCGGTGCGCGGCGCCGACCTCACGGCGCGCCCCGACGCGCCGCCCCTGTAGACCGTTGCGGCAGCCGCGTCCGTTCAGGCGAACGCCTCGACGGGCGGGCAGGAACACATCAGGTTGCGGTCGCCGTACGCCCCGTCGATCCGCCGAACCGGGGGCCACACCTTGGGCCGGAATCCCTTGCCCAGCGGGTAGGCCGCCTGCTCGCGGGTATAGGGGTGGTTCCACTCGGTCACCAGCAGGGACTCCGCGGTGTGCGGTGCACCGCGCAGCGGGTTGTCGTCCACCGGCCATGCGCCCGAACCGACCTGGTCGATCTCGGCGCGGATCGCGATCATCGCCTCGCAGAACGCGTCGACCTCGGCCAGCGATTCGCTCTCCGTCGGCTCCACCATCAACGTACCCGCCACCGGGAAGCTCATCGTGGGCGCGTGGAAACCGAAGTCCGCCAACCGCTTTGCGACGTCGTCGACAGTGACGCCGGTCTGCTTGGTAATGGTGCGCAGATCCAGGATGCACTCGTGGGCAACCATGCCGTTCTCCCCGGTGTAGAGCACCGGGTAGTACTCGTCGAGACGGCGGGCGATGTAGTTGGCCGACGCGATCGCGGTCAGCGACGCCGCGCGCAGGCCGGGCGCACCCATCATGCGGATGTACATCCAGGTGATCGGAAGGATCGACGCCGACCCGTACGGCGCGGCCGACACGGTGTAGTCGTCACCCAGTTCGCCGGCGAGCGGGTGACCCGGCAGGTACGGCGCCAGGTGCGCGCGCACCGCGACCGGCCCGACACCCGGGCCGCCGCCGCCGTGCGGGATGCAGAACGTCTTGTGCAGGTTGAGGTGGCTGACGTCACCGCCGAACCGGCCGGGCCGGGCGAGGCCCACCAGCGCGTTGAGGTTCGCGCCGTCGACGTACACCTGGCCACCCGCGTCGTGCACCGCCGCACAGATGTCCGCGACGTCGTGCTCGTACACCCCGTGGGTGGACGGGTAGGTGATCATCAGCGCGGCCAACCGGTCGGCGTTCTGGGTGACCTTGGCGCGCAGGTCGTCCAGGTCGACGTCGCCGTTGGGCCGGCAGCCCACCACGACCACCCGCATCCCCGCCAGCGCTGCCGATGCGGCGTTGGTGCCGTGCGCGCTCGAGGGAATCAGACACACATCCCGCTCGGGTGCGCCGTTGGCGTCGTGGAAAGCCTTGATCGCCAGCAGGCCGGCGTACTCACCCTGCGATCCGGCGTTGGGCTGCAACGAGATCTCGTCGTAGCCGGTGATGCCGGTGAGCCACGTCTGGAGATCGGCGATCAGCCGGCGCAGGCCCGGGGTGTCGCCCTCGGGGGCGAACGGATGCTGCCTGGCGAACTCCGGCCAGGTGATCGGCTCCATCTCCGCAGCGGCGTTGAGCTTCATCGTGCACGATCCGAGCGGGATCATGCTGCGGTCCAGCGCGATGTCCTTATCGGCCAGAGAACGCAGATAGCGCATCATCGCGGTTTCGGTGCGGTACCGGGTGAACGCCGGATGTGTCAGGAATGGCGAAGTGCGCGTCGCGATCTCGGGTCCGACGAACGGCTGGCCGCCACGCGTGGCACCGAACGCCGCCAGCACGGCAGCAACGTGGTCGGCGGTGGTCGCCTCGTCACACGCAACCGAGAGGTGATCGGAATCGACCTGCCAGAGGTTGATGCCGTGCGACTTCGCGGCGTCGCGGATCTCGGCGGCGCGGCCCGGCACGCGGGCCAGCACGGTGTCGAAGAACGCGTCATGCACCACCTCGACCCCGGCCTCCACGAGTCCGGTCGCGACCGCGCGGGCATGTCCGTGGACGCGGCGGGCGATCGAGGTGAGCCCCTCGGCGCCGTGGTAGCTGGCGTACATGGCCGCCATCACCGCCAGCAACACCTGCGCGGTGCAGATGTTGCTGGTGGCCTTGTCCCGGCGGATGTGCTGTTCGCGGGTCTGCAGCGCGAGACGGTAGGCCGGTGCGCCGTCGGCGTCGACCGACACCCCGACCAGGCGACCGGGCAGTTGCCGGGCATGCTTGGTGTGCACCGCGAGGTAGCCGGCGTGCGGGCCACCGAAGCCCATCGGCACCCCGAAGCGCTGCGTGCTGCCGAACGCGACATCGGCGTCGTACTCACCGGGCGGGGTCACCAGCGTCATCGCCAGCAGATCCGCGCCGACCGCGACCAGGGCGCCGCGCTCGTGCGCCTCCGCCACCAGCGGCGCCCAGTCGACGAGCACCCCACTGGCACCGGGTAACTGGACGATCACGCCGAAGAAGTCGCCTTCGGGCAGACCCTGGCGCAGATCGGCGGCGACGATCTCGATCCCCAGCGGCTGGGCTCGGGTGGCCAGGACGGCCGCGGTCTGGCGGTAGACGTCGGCGTCGACGGCCAGGCGGGTGGACTTGCTGCGGCCGGCGCGCTGCATCAGCGTCATGGCCTCGGCGGCGGCGGTGGCCTCGTCGAGCATCGACGCATTGGCCACCTCGAGTCCGGTCAGATCGCAGACCATGGTCTGGAAGTTCAGCAGCGCCTCCAGGCGGCCCTGGCTGATCTCCGGCTGATACGGGGTGTACGCGGTGTACCAGGCCGGGTTCTCCAGGATGTTGCGGCGCAACACCGGCGGCGTGAGGGTGTCGAAGTAGCCCTGGCCGATCATCGACACCGCAACGGTGTTCGACTCGGCCAACGCGCGCAGTTCGGCCAGCGCCTCGGCTTCCGAGGCGGGAGCGGGAAGGCACTCTAGGCCGGGCGCGACACCGTCGGCCGACAGCGCGTCGAGGATGTTCACGGGCAGCGCCTTGGCGGCGAGGTCGTCGAGCGCCGGTACACCGATGGTGTCGAGCATGACCGCGACGGCGTCGGAGTCGGGACCGATGTGCCGGTCGGCGAAACGGGGCTGATGAGCATCGAGCACGGGTGGGTCTCCTACCGGGCGCAGAACCGCTGGACGGTCCCTCTCCCTCTGTCGTCGACCCGCGCGGGGTGCCTGAGAGATTCGGCGGTGGTTCTCGGTCGTCGAGAACCACGCCTTTCCCCATGGGCGGGCGGACCACTGATCCACCGCTTTCCAGAGGCATCGAAACCGTGCGCGGTCCTGGGTGCCTGAGAGGTTGACGGAGAGGTGTTGCTCCTTCGGCGCCCGTGACTGGCAGTCACGGAGCTCTCCCGCACACGGGCGATGCGAAACCAGTTTAGCGGGCTGCGCCGGCGGGCGTGCATCGCGAGGTGGTGGCCGCGTCCGCGGCGAAGTCGATCGCCGTCCACGCCATCGCCGTCGCACCGTCGCGCAGCGCCTGCTCGGCGAGCGGTCCGACCGCGGCATCGGCGAATGCGCGCTGATGGTTCACGGCCGGCAACGAACCGATGCCGAGGTACGGGTGAATGGCCCGGACGTGCTGGGACACATTCCCCATGTCCGTCGAGGCCGTCTTCATCGCCGCCGCGCCGTCCGGCGGTGGGGACGTCATGTCGCGACCGAGGGCCGTGGCGTTGCCGACGAACCAGTCCAGAAGTTGCTCGTCGGTGCGGAACTCCGAATAGCGGGGCGATTCGTCACGGATCTGGAGTTCACATCCGGTCGCCGTGGCGCCCGCGGTGAAACACGCCCGTATCCGCCGCTCGACGTCATCGAGTTCGGCCAGGCTGCCCGCACGCACGTACCAGCGGCCCGTCGCGAGGTCGGGCACCGCGTTCGGTGCCGTGCCCGCCTCGGTGACCACGCCGTGCACCCGCACCGTCGGGGGCAGATGCTGGCGCAGCAGTCCGATCGCGACCTGTGCGACGGTGAACCCGTCGGCGGCGTTGACCCCGAGATGGGGATATGCCGCGGCGTGCGCGCCGACGCCCCGGTAGGTGACCTCCCAGTGCGCAACGGCGAACGGCTCCGCCCTCGGGGCGTCGGCCGGGCCGGGGTGCATCATCAGGGCGGCATCGATGCCGGCGAACTGTCCGGCCTCCAGCATGAGGATTTTGCCGCCGCCGCCTTCCTCGGCCGGTGTGCCGATGACGTGCACCGTGAGCCCCGTGCCGGGCACCTCGTCTTCGGCTGCGCACACCATCAGCGCCGCGCCGACCGAGGCCGCCGCGATCAGGTTGTGCCCGCAGGCATGGCCCAGCCCGGGCAGCGCGTCGTACTCCGCCACGAATGCCACGTGGACGGGGCCGATCCCCGCGGTGGCGTGGAAGGCGGTGTCGAGCCCTCCCGCTCGGCGGTCGACGGCGAATCCCTCCGATTCGAGCAGCGTGGTGAGCCGACGGTGGGCGCGCACCTCGTGCCACGCGGTCTCCGGGTCGGCGTGCAGATCGGTGCTGATCGTGCGCACCGTGTCCCAGCGCCGGTTCAAACACCCCTGCGCCGCCCGCTTCCGCCGCAGGGTCACATCGGGGTCGTCGGTGAACTCAGAGGTCACCGGGCGCCCCGAACGACGGTGCCGCCGCAGGGTCCAGCGCACGCCGGACGTAGTCGTCGCGCTGCGGCGCCCAGACGTCCCATAGCGCGCACAGCGATTCGTACGGGTCGTCCGCCCAGTCCACCCGCAGTGTGGTCTCCGGCCACTCCACCTCGCGGTAGACCAGCAGCCCAGCCGCGTGGACCGGGCCCTCCTCTCCACCGGCCGTCAGTGCGGCGGCCAGTCCGTCGAGCAGTCTGCGTTCGAATTCTGTTGCGGTGGAACGCTCATAGCCGCGCACCAGGCCGGTGATCGTCTGCCGTCCCGCGAGCATGTTGCCCGCGGCCACCACACCGTCGCCCTCGAGGTGGTAGTGCCTGCCCAGTGACCCGGCCCCGCTGAACGCCGCGCAGCGGCCGGTGCGGTCCAGCACGGTCAGCTGGCGGTAGTCCCGCATCTCGTGGCCGGCGACGACGGCGGACATGGCCTCCCGTGGACTGTCACCGGCCGCGAGCCGGTCGAGTAGCAGGCCGCCCAGGCGCGGATCGGTGACGTTCTGGCTGGCGGCCGCCCCCAGACCCGGCCGGATGTTCAGGCAGCGCGACGCCACCGCGGGTGAGGACGAGGAGATGACCATCCCCAGTGCGCCCGTGTCGCGGTCGACGGCGGCGAGCGAGAAGGTCATGACCCCGCCTGCCGCACCGCGACCGCGTCGATCTCGACCAGCCACTCCGGTCGGGCCAGCGCGCTGACCACCAGACCCGTGGACACCGGGTGAACACCGCGCAGCCAGCGGCCCATCACCCGGTAGACGCTCTCCCGGTACCGGGGGTCGACGAGGTAGACGGTCACCTTGACGATGTCGTTCAGCGATGCGCCGGCTTCGCCGAGCAGGGTGGCGATATTGGCCATCGCCTGTTCTGCCTGTGCGGTGACATCGCCGACGCCGACGTTGGCCGCGGTGTCGAGATCCTGACCGATCTGGCCGCGCAGATAGATGGTGTCGCCGGCGACAACGGCTTGACACAGGTCGTTGTCCAGGTTCTGCTCCGGGTAGGTGTCGCGGGTGTTGAAGGGACGGATCCGCTGGTGTGTCACGCGGGCGCGCCTCCGTCCACCCGGTCGGACAGCTCCGCGGCGGACCGCACCATCGCCAACGGTCCGTCGAAGTCGAAGTTGCGGTACACGGCCTGGTAGTGCGCGAAAGGCGGTGCCTGCGCGAACAACTGGAACGTCAGCCGGTGCCCGGCGTAGTCACTGTTGAGCAGGTCACGGGCGAAGGCCAGCAGTTTGCGACGGTCGTCGGCCTGCCACTCGTCGGTGATCGAGTAGTACTTCTCCAGCCACGGCGCCGCACCGGGGATACCGAAGGTGGCCGAGTCGGGGGTGATGCAGATCTGCCCGCCGCACAGCTCGCGCGCGTAGTGCATCATCTGCGGCAGTTGGGTCTGCGCCCACACCCGTCCGGCGTAGAGCAGCGACTGGTTCGGCATCAGCAGTCCGCCGGGGCTCGTCTCGGCCGTCGCGATCGAGGCCGTCAGATGCGCGTCGATGCCCTCCCGGTAGCAGGCCAACATCGCCAGCTTCTCCTGCACGGCAGGGTTCTTGTCGAGACCGGTCTGGCGGACGTTGTACAGCGCTGCGCCGATCATCAGATCGGCGAACCGGATCGAGCGGTGCACGTAGGGCAGCGCGCTGTAGCGGTGCAGACAGCTGCGGACGAACGTGGCGGCCCTCGTGTGCCGGTAGAACAGGATGTCGTCCCACGGGATGAGGACGTTGTCGAAGATCACCAGCGACTCCACCTCGTCCACCCGATTCGACAACGGGTAGTCCGCGGCGTCGCGGCGCCCGGCGAAACCGGTGCGGCAGATAAATTTCAGGTTCGGTGCGTTGAGATCCGCGATGAAACCCACGGCGTAGTCGGAGAGCTCGGCGTCGCCCCAGTTGGCGATGGTCGGTTTGGTGTACGCCTGGGTGGCATACGGTGCGGCGGTCTCGTACTTGGCACCCCGCACGATGATGCCGTCATCGGTTTCCCTGACCACGTGCAGCAGCATGTCGGGGTCCTGATCCTGAGGCCGCTTCGACCTGTCGCCCTTCGGATCGGTGTTGGCCGAGATGTGGAACGGATCCCCGGTCGCGGCCTTGTGGACATGGCGCCGGATGTTCTCGGCGAACCGGGGATCGACCTCGTTGAGCACGTCCTGACCGTCGTAGAGTGCCCACATCTCGCCGACGGTCTCGTCGCCCACCCGAGTCACCACGCCACGCGCCTCGTCGAGGACCAGATCGATGGCGGTGCGCTTGTCGTGCCAATCTTGTTGTGTGAGCGGCAACTTGTTCGCGATGGCGTTCCGCTCGCCGGTCTCGTCGACGTAGGTCATCACGTCCTGGGTCTGCGCCTCGTGAGCCAAGTCGTAGATGCGCGCCCGGATGTCGACGATCGGTGCGAACATCGGGTGCTTGGTGAGGTCGTCGACCCGTTCGCCGTCGATGTAGATTTCGCGCCCGCTGCGGATTTCGTCGCGGTACTGCTCGCCGGTCTTGATCATGCGTGGTGTCCTTCCGTGTCCTGCTCGGCCAAGGTTCGGTAGCTGCCGCGTTGGTGAAGCAGGGGTTCGGCATCGCGGTGCACCACCCTGCCGACCTCGCCGAGATACAGCAGGTGCGATCCGATCTCAGTGATGCTGTGCACGGTGCACTCGAAGGCGGCGAGGCCGTCGGCGAAGACCGGCAACCCGTTGACGCCGGTCTGCCACTCCCGGTCCCGGAAGGTGAACGGTGGCCGATCCGGACCGCCCCTTCCGGCGAAACTGTCGGCCACACCGCTGTGCTCGCGGGCCAGCACCGAGACGTTGAAGGCGCCGCAGGAGCTGATGACATGGTGGATCGGGCTGCGCCGGTTGATGCAGACACCGAGAATCGCCGGTTCGTCGGACACGCGGTTGAACGCCGACACCGTCTGACCCAGTGGCACACCGTCGACCTGCGCGGTGACGATGGACACCGGGGTCGCCGTACGGGTGATCGCGCGGATGAAGTCGTGCGGAGCGACGAGCGGAATTGTCGTGTTCACGTCATCGATCCTCCTGGCACCGGCAGCATCGCGCAAACAGTTGATTGCGTTGCGTTGCATCGGATTATCAGATGTCATCGGTCACCGTCACGAGCACCTTGCCCACGCGGTCCGGCGCGCTGAACCTCTCATGTGCGCCCACGATGTCCTCGAAGGCGAACCGGCGGTCGACCACCACGCGGATTGCGCCGTCCGCCAGTCGCGGGAGCACCTGCTGTTCGACCTCACGGCAGATCTGTTCGCGGACAACGTCATCCAGCCGTCCGAGGCTCGACGACGAGACCTCGGCCGCGCGGGCCATCAGCACGGCCGCGTCGAGGCGACCCGGGCCACCAGCCTGCACGCCGACGATGATGAGGCGGCCGAACGGTGCCAGCACCGACACGTTGGCCGCAATCGCGGGCCCGCCCTGGTTGTCCAGAATCACGTCGAAGTTCTCACTCACCGTGTCGAATACGTCGACGCTGCCGTAGTCGATCACTTCGTGGCAGCCCAAGCCTGCGCACAGGGCGGTCTTCTGGTCGCCGCGGGCGGTACCGACCACGTAGGCGCCGAGCCGCCGCGCCAGCTGCACGGCGAGGGAGCCGACCCCTCCCGCCGCACCGTGGATGAGTACCCGCTCCCCCGCCCGAATCCGTCCACGGCACACCAGGTTCCACCATGCGGTCGCAGCGGCTTCCGGAGCGGCGGCCGCCACAGCGAGGTCGAGGCCGTCGGGGACGCGCATACATGCCCCTCCCGGAACGGCCACGTACTCGGCGTAGGTTCCGCAGCGCGCCAGTGCAGCCACCCGGTCCCCCGGCTTCCACCCGGTGACCCCCGGACCGGTGGCGGCGACGACGCCCGAACACTCCAGTCCGGGAATCCCGCTGTCCGGTGGCGGCATCGCACCACGGCGTTGCAGCACCTCGGCGTTGTTCAGCCCGAACGCGCACACCCGCACCAGCACCTCACCGGCCGCTGGGATCGGCGTGAGCACCCGGTCGAGCGTCAGAACATCGGGTCCACCGGCCCGGGTGAGCACCGCGGCACGCATCGTCCCCGTGCTCATCGGCCGGCCAGCTGTCGGTGGAATCCGGTGACGGCGGCGGCGAACTCCGCCGGACAGGTCTCCGGACTGGAGATGTCGCCTTGGGTGAGAATATGTTCCGTTGCCTGGGGGAAGGCCGCGAGGATCCTGCGACGGTGCGGGAAAGCCCGGGGATCGCAGGCGGACGCGATACACAGCACCGGGCCGTCGTACCGGCCGGCGGCATCCTCCGAACGGTAGGCGGCCACAGCCGCGTGACCGCGGTCGGGGTCGGGGTGGGCCAGCACGTCACGTACATAGCGGCTCAGCACGTGCGGGTCGGGCGCCGCGAGGTAGCTCGCCCGGCGTTCCCACAGTCGGTGCAGGTGTCCGCCGTCCTCGGCGCCTCCGACGCTGTTGAAGGGCGGCGCGTCCCGCCGGCGTGCACGCTCGGCCGCATCGATGTAGGGCGTCGAGGACAGCACCAGCGACTCCACCCGGTCCGGGACGCATGCGGCGAGGTGATACGCCACCAGTCCGCCGAAGTGATGGCCCACCAGGTGGGCGCGCGTCACGCCGAGCGCGTCGAGCATCCCCAGCACGGCGCGCGCCGCGGCGTCGATGGTGTTCTCCGGCAGGGTTGTTGAGGCGCCGTGGCCGGGCAGATCCGGCAGGACGACACGGTATCCGTCGAGATGGCCGATGACGGTTCGGTACTCGTCCCAGCATCGTGGCGTCTGGTGCAGCAGCACCAGTGCTGGACCGGTCCCGCACGTGACGACGTGCATTCGACCGTCCGGTGTCTCCACGTATGCGGGGACAGGTTCGGTGGGCAACTCGGGTCCTCTCCGATTCAGCCGGGGTTGACGTCGGTGACCACCACGCGGCACCGATCTGTGAAGGCGCGGGCGCGCCTGCTCAGCCGCAGCGAGGCCAGGTGGGCGACCACCACGCGCAGCGGTTCGACCTCGTCAGCCAGGGGCACCGCGACGACGCGGCCACCGCCGTAGGTGGTGTCGGTCGCCGGCCGCTGGTGCAGCAGGCTGTATCCGTGGTGCTGCGCGACCATCGCGCGGACCGTCTCGTAGCTGCCGGACCGGTACTGGATCTTGGGCTCCAGACCACGGGCGGTGAAGACGCCGATGAAGTAATCGCGACTGTAGGGCAGATCGACGAGGATCATGTCCTCGTCGACGAGCTCCTGCAGGTGCACGCTCGGCGCCTCGGCGAGCCGGTGTCCGGCGGGAAGGGCCACGTAGGGCCGGATTTCGGCCAGCACCTCGCGCTCGATACCGTCGCCGAGGGCGAGGTCGTAGGTCAGCGCCACCTCGGCACGCCCCGACTCCAGGAACTCGCCCACTTCTCCTGCCACCGCCTCACTGACCAGCAGTTCCAGGCCCGGGTGCTCGAGTTTGAGCCCGGTGAGGATCGACGGAAGGTAGAACGGCGCCAGCGGGCTGAAACAGACCACGTGCAACGCGCCCCACAGCGCCCTCGCATCACCGGCGATCGACTCGAGGGACTCGGCGAGCGCAGTCAGGATCTGCCGGGCGCGCAGCAGCAGTTCCCGCCCGGCGGGGGTGAGGATCAAACCTCTGGCGTGCCGGCGGATGAACAACTGGACGCCGAGTTCCTTCTCCAGGTGCGCCACCGCCGAGGACACCGCGGACTGCGCGACGAACAGGTCCTCGGCCGCCCGGGTCATGCTCTCCCGCTCGGCCACCCGGATGAAGTACCGCAGCTGCGTCAAAGAGATGCCCCGCAGCTGATCGACACTCGTCACGGCTGCCCCAGCACGGACGGCAGCCAGGTGGCCAACGCCGGGAAGACGATGACGAGCGCCAGTACGACCAGGGTCGCGACGAGGAAAGGCGTGTTGGCCCGCAGCACGGACCATGCGTCGACCTTGGCGATCTTCGCGGCGACGACGAGCGACATCGCCACCGGTGGAGTGACCTGGCCGACGATGACCGTCAGCACGATGATCACGCCGAAGTAGACCGGGTCGATGCCCACCTGCAGGATCGTCGGCAGTAGCACCGGCATGATCACCGGGATGAGCGGGTCGAACAACATCCCGGCCAGGATGGCGACCACGGTGAGCACGACGACGTACCCCATTTGTGAGTCACCGGGCACCACGGAGGTGGCGAATTCGGCCAGCACCTGAGGCAGTCCCGCCATGGCCAGCACGGCACCCAATGCCACCGAGACACCGACGATCAGCATCACCTCGCCGGTCAGCACCGCGGCCTCGACGAGGCAGCGGTACAGCCTGCGAAGTCCGAGTGACCGGTAGGCGACAGCCGAGATCAGGATGGCGTACACCACCGCGAACGCACCAGACTCGGTCGGGGTGAAGACGCCGAGCGTGAGCCCCAGCAGGATGAGCGCGGGCACACCGAACGCCAGCGCCGAGGCACGCAGCGTGCGCAGCACCTCGCGCCCATCGAACGCGATCTTCTCGCCCCAACCGTTGCGCTTGGCCTGCACACCCACGGTCACCATGAGGGCGACGGTGAGAATCAGACCCGGTACCACGCCGGCGAAGAACAGCGTGCCCAGCGACGTGCCGGTCGCCGCAGCGTAGAGGATCATCGGCGACGACGGCGGGATCAGGGGTCCGATGCCCGACGACGACGCCGTGACCGCCGCGGCGTACGGCGCGGGGTACCCGTGGCGCTTCATCTGTGGGATGAGTGTCGAGCCGGTGCCGGCCAGGTCGGCCACCGACGTGCCGACCATGCCGCCGAAGAACAGGCTGGTGGTGACGTCGACCTGCGCCAGACCACCCGGGAGTGGCCCGAAAAGTGAACGCGCGAAGGCGAATACCCGGTCGGCGATGCCGCCGGCGTTCATCACCACCCCCGCCAGGATGAACAGCGGCATCGCGAGCAGAACGAAGCTGCCCATACCGTCGGTGACCTGCTGCGGGTACTGCATCATCCAGCCGCCCTCGAGCATCGTGTACAGCGCGACGCCGGCAGCCATGGACACGATGAGCGGGGTGCCGAGCACCAGCAGCCCGATGATCACGGCGAGGGTCACGGTGATCGTCACGACTCGTACTCCTCGCGTTGGCGCAGGACCGCCGCACGCACATTCGGCAGTTGGAGGACGACGATCACCGCGGCGGCGAAGGCGCCGACGGGCAGCGCGGCGGTGAAGAACGCGCGCGGCAACCGCAGGTACGGGGTCAGATCGCCCCCGAACTCGACGACGTACTGATAGGCGAACCACGCGAGGTGCAGCAAGATCAGGGCCATGAGCAGATCGGTGGCCAACTTGAGCCACACCGCGATGCGGACCGGAAGCCGATCGACGAACGCGCGCACCTCGATCGACTCGCGGCGGCGCACGCCGATCGCGAAGCCCAGCATGGTCAGCCAAAGCATCAGCCCGGTGACGAGTTCTTCTGTTCCGCCCCATGGTGAGTCGAACAGGAACCGCATCCCAGCGTTGGCGAACAACACCAGCGTGATGGTTGCCAGCAGCAGCGCCGCAACGGCTTCCAGGACGCGGTCGATGACGGTGGTGGCATGCGTGTCGGGTTCCACGCCGAACGTGGAGTCGAGGCGTTCGCCGACGTCGGCCGAGCCCGAGAGCGTGTGCGGCTCAGGCGGATCGGGCGTCACGATCGTGTCGCGGACGTAGCGACGGGCGCCCGTACCCCGAACAGTTGGCCGAATCCGGGTCTGGCAGCCGCCGTACCGGTGAGCTCGAGCGCGTACCAGAAGGACGCCTGCACCGCACTGATCACCGGCTTGCCCAGCGCCTCCTCCAGTGCGGCGATCGCGCCGACGGTGGCGAAGTTGGTGCAGCTGATGAACACGGCGTCAGCGGCCGCGACGTCGGTGGACAGCGCCAGATCGTAGACGTCGTCGAGAGGAACGCGCGCGAGCTCCCGGTCGTCGGTGATGCCGAGTCCGACGCTGGCGACCACCGGATGTCCGTTGTCGGTGAAGAAGCGCTCGGCGCGGTCGATCACCTCCTGGCGGTACGGCGTGACCAGGGCGATGGCGCCTGCGCCGACCGCGTCGAGCGCCGCGACGCTGGCCGTCGAGGTCGTGGTGCAGCGGCCGGTCAATCCGCTCCATTGCTCGAGGTGCCCGACGAGCATCCGGTCCCAGGCGGTGCCGTGCAGGAAGGACGCGCTGGTGCCGCCGAAAAGCAGCAGGTCCAGCGGAGCCTGCGCGACGAGTTCGACGGCGGTCCGCAGTTCCGGCGAGCGCATCATGGCATCGATGCCGTCGACCGTGACCGAGGGAAGCGTCACCCGGCTGGTGTGCACGGTGGCCGCCGGCGTGGCCATGGCGTACATCTCCGCTTCCATCAGCGTGCTGGAGGCCATGTACACCAGGCCGATCCGGGTGGCGGTGTTGAGCTCGGCGAGTGGCAGAGCCGGCCGCGGGCGGCTGTCGGTGCTCATTGGTTGTACTCGGCGAGCACCCGCTGGGCGAAATCCCCGGGGATCTCGCCGGCGATCTCCTCGCGGACCGCGACCACCGTCTCGCTGAGTTGGGTGACGTCGGCCTCGTTCACCTGGACGCCGGCCTGCTCGAACTTCGCCACCAGCACCTCGTCAGCCTCCGCGCCCGATTTGCGGCTCGTCTCGGCCGCCGCCGCGGCAGCGGTTTGCAGACCCTGCTGTACGTCGGGTGTCAATCCCTGCCAGGTCTTCTCGTTGACCGCCAGGTACACCGGACTGTAGATGTGCGAGGTGAGCGTCAGGTAGCGCTGCTTCTCGTAGAACGAGAACGCGTCGATGACCTTCAGCGGGTTCTCCTGGCCGTCGAGCACCCCCTGGTCCAGCGCGAGGTACGCCTCGCCGATGTCGATCTGGGTGGGCGTGGCCCCGAGCGCCTCGAACATCATGACGCGGGCCGGGTTACCGGGCACCCGGATCTTGAGCCCCTGCAGGTCAGCGGACGTGTTGATCGGACGGACGTTGTTCGTGATGTGGCGGAAGCCGTTCTCCCCGAAGCCGAGAACCCGAGCGCCCGTGGTGTTGACGAGAGATTCGCTCAGCTCGTCGCCGAAGTCGCCGTCGAGGAACTCCGCGGCGGTCTGCCGGTCGGTGAACAGGAACGGCATCTCCATGACGTTGAACATCGGATCGAGGTTGGCCACCGAGCCGCTGACCGCGGCGACGTCGACGGCGCCCGCTCGCAGGCCCTGCAGGACCGCTTCCTCGTCACCGATGGCACCGCCGGTCTGCACGTTGAGTTCGACGGAGTCACCGAGTTCGCTCTGGACCTCCTCGGCGAACGCCAACAGCATGTCGGCCAGCGGGTCGCCCTGGCTGGTTTCTACCGCAAGCGTGAGTTGCGTTGTGCCTTGGTCGGATTCGTTTGCGGAGGAACACGCGGTGAGTGTCAGAAGTGCGGTGAACCCGCACGCGACAACCGCTTTGATGTTTGGCCTCATGGGTAATTCCTCTCGCGAACCGTCGACGCGGCGTGGTCTGGTCGGACTGAAACGAATGGGGCTCAGCCGCTGGTGTTTTCAAGAGTCCGAGAACTGAGGCCGCGCGTCAAACAGTCAAAAGCGACCGGTTGCATCTGTCAAACAGATGGTCCGTAACGAGGAATTAACTAGAGCAGATTCAACGTCGGCGTGACACGCAGTTAACACACCCGGGTTTCACTGAGTGGTTTCGATGCCGCGACGGCGAGACATCAGGGCCGGTCGCGCCCACCCATATCCCCGTGAACTTGTCCGCGAGCGGCTTCCCACCGCGGCCGACCTCGCCGGAGTGAGGAACGTCATGGCGACAGCGGCACCGCACGAGGAGTACGGGAGTTCTGCCGATCCGATACAGTCCGCGCTGAAGTGTCGCCGAATCAGATGCTCCGGCGCGCAAACGCTGACGACGACCACCGCGCCGGTGGTCGTCGTCAGGGGTTGGGCGAGGGCGCTCAGCCGGTCTTGCGGTCGCGATGCTTGCGTCGGGACGCCAGTTCGTCCTCGGGGGCGGCGATGGACTCGCCACCGTCGGCCCGCTCGCCGGGGAAGTCGGCGATGGCGCCGGTCAGCTCGCGCATGGCACCGGAGACCGCTATGCCGAATACGCCCTGTCCGCCCTGGAGCAGGTCGACGACCTCCTCGGCGGAGGTGCACTCGTAGACCGTGGTGCCGTCGGAGAACAGCGTGATGTTGGCCAAGTCGCTCACGCCGCGCTGCCGCAGGTGGTCCACCGCGACACGGATGTTGTGCAGCGAGATCCCGGTGTCGAGCAACCGCTTGACGATCTTGAGAACCAGGATGTCCTTGAACGAGTAGAGCCGCTGGCTGCCGGAACCGGCCGCGCCGCGGATCGAGGGCACCACGAGTGAGGTTCGGGCCCAGTAGTCCAGCTGCCGGTAGGTGATACCGGCGATCTGGCAGGCGCTCGGCCCCCGGTAGCCCACGAGCTCGTCGGGGAGGGAGTCATCGGGGAACAGGCCACCCTGCACGGGTTCGCTCGCCGCCCGGCTGACCGGCTCCGCGGGGGTCTTGTCGGTCGACAGGTCAAGTTCTCCCTGACGTGGCGTGTCGCCCACTATCGAATCCTCTCGCCGATCGAACTCGCCCGCTTGGCACCCTGCGCGACGTGCAGTTCCGTGTCGTCGTCCGCCAGCTCGATTGTGTCCGAGCATACGCGTTCACTCGAGCCCTGACTGCTCGTCGCCCCCAAAGTATGGCCGCATGATCTGCCGTTGGCAGAAGGTCACACCGCGTGTCGGCACCGTGAGACGCATCCGTGACAAAGCGCGTCTCAGGTCGCTTTGAAGTCGTCCGGGGAGACGCTGTCGAGGAATTCCTTGAACTTCTCGACCTCGTCCTCGCGGACCGCGCCCGACGCCTCTTCGTCGTTCTCGTCGGGGATCAGCAGCCCGGCCTCGGCCAGCACCGCTTCCTCGACGTAGATGGGCACTCCGACGCGCAGCGCGATCGCCACCGAATCCGACGGCCGGGCGGATACCTTGATGTCCCGGTCGAAGATGAGGTCGGCGTAGAAGGTGCCCTCCTGGAGGTCGACGATCCGCACCTCTTTGAGCGAATGCCCGAGTGCGGCGATGACGTCGCGGAACAGGTCGTGGGTCAGCGGCCGGGCCGGTTCCACACCCTGCTGTTCGAGGGCGATCGCGGCGGCCTCCGACTGACCTATCCAGATCGGCAGATAACGGTCCCCGTTGGACTCGCGCAGCAGCAGCACCGGCTGGTTCTGGGGCTGCTCCACGCGAATGCCGACCACACGAACCTCAGCCATCTGTGTCTGCCCTTTCGCACCAGTGTGCTTGTCGTTCTTCGGTGCTGCTGTCAGATGCGGCGACCTGACGTGACGAACGATCCGTCGTTGCGAGTCTAATCCTCAGCGATCCAGAACGTCGCGTACGGCCGATTTGATCAACGACGTGTGCAGGGTGATGGCCAGTGCGGCGACTTCCCGGGCGAGGTCGTCGGCCCGGTCACGGGCACCGGTGGTGCCGGCCTTGCCCACCGGGCCGGCGATCTGGGCGATCAGATCCGACTGCCGGTCCGCCGCGGAGCGGAACGCGCGCAGGTGCCGCGGTTCGACGCCGTAGTCGGCCAGCGCGCGGGCACACTGCGCGATCACCACCGAGTGCTCGTCGAAGAAGATGCCGCCGCCGGCCTTGGAAGAGGGAGTGATCACTCCGGCCTTGATCAGTGCGGCGAGCAGGTCCTCGCCGACACCGGACCGCTCGAGCAGGTCTTCGCGGCTGAGCCGGACCCGGGTCGGCGCCACGCTTGCCACCGCGGCGGCATCCTCGCCTCCCGCGCCGACCGGGACCAGCCGGGGAACCGGGTAGGGCAGCGCACCGTCGGGTTGGGCGTCGAGCTGGGCCTTGATCACTTTCAGCGGCAGGTACTGATCGCGCTGGGCGGTCAGGATGAACCGCAGGCGCGCACAGTCGTAGGCGGTGAACCGCCGGTACCCCGAGGCGGTGCGCTCCGGCGTGACCAGACCTTCGGCCTCCAGGAACCGGATCTTGGAGATCGTCACGTCCGGGAAGTCCGGTCGCAGCAGATCCAGGACCGCTCCGATCGACATCCCGGTGAGTGCGGGGCTGTCGGGTTGGCTCATTTACTCGTCGCGCGGGCGCTCATCGGCCACCTAGCTGCTCGGGCCGTTCTCGTCGGTGCTGGGCCCGGTCAGGAACACCAGGCGGAACTTGCCGATCTGCACCTCGTCGCCGTTGGCCAGCACCGCGGAATCCACCGGCTCGCGATTGACGTAGGTGCCGTTGAGGCTGCCGACGTCGACCACCTGGAACTCACCGCTCTCGAGCCGGAACTCGGCATGCCGACGGCTGACGGTGACGTCATCCAGGAAGATGTCGCTGTCGGGGTGGCGGCCGGCCGAGGTGGTCGGCTGGTCCAGCAGGAACCGCGAACCGGCGTTCGGACCGCGTTTGACGACCAGCAGCGCCGAACCGACCGGCAGGCCCTCGACACCGGAGACCGAGCTCTCGGACCCCGCCGCGGGCGGCGCGTCGAGTTCGTTGAGGAAGTCGGCGCGGAAGACCGAGGTGGTCTCGACGGTGACTTCTTCAGACGTCTGGTCGCCCCCAGAGTTGATGTCCTTCTCCGTCACCCGCTGCTCCTCACTGGCTGCTGTGGCGATATCCGGCCGGTGTCCAGCCGTCGTGTCACGTCGACCGTACCGCGCAGTGGACGTCGCTGTGTCCACCACCGCCGGATCCGCCCCTCGTTGATTTCACTCGTCCGAAGATGGTCGAACCGTCTGCAGCACCCTAACAACACATCACTCGGTCACCACGCCACGGTAGCCGTCCGCGTCGAGGAGACCGCCGAGCGCCGCCTCCATGTCGTCGGCGTCGAGCTGCAGGTCGACCAGCCAGCCCTCGCCGTAGGGATCGGAGTTCACCAGATCGGGGCTGCTCTCCAGATTCGCGTTGACGGCAAGCACTTTCGCGCTGACCGGTGCGTAGAGGTCCGATACGGACTTGGTGGACTCCACCTCGCCGAACGGATCCCCGGGGGCGAATTCGGCGCCCACGTCGGGCAGCTGCACGAACACGACGTCGCCGAGCGCCGCCTGCGCGTAGTCGGTGATGCCGACGCGGACGGTGTCGTCACCCGTGCGGAGCACCCACTCGTGTTCGTCGGTGTAGTACAGCTCGGCTGGGATGTCGGTCACGGGTCTCCTCTGCGTACGAGCGTCGCCGGCCAGGCGGCCGGCACGCTATTTCACTGGCTGAGCGTATTGGCGGTCTTTCGGTTGCCGCAAGGCGGTCACGTCCACCCGGTCCGCCTGTTGGATCACCATGGTCCCGCCCACCCGTTCGATGCTGTCCGTCGCACCGCCCGGAATGTTCATGGCGGCCGCCAGCGTCGGCGGATCACCAATTGCGGCAACGGCATACGGCGGGTTCAGCATGGCGCCGTCGACGGAGAGTGCCCCGGGCTGGCCGAGCACCCAGGTGTCCACCCCGACCCGTACGGCGACCCGCCGTCCGTCGGCGGTGCCGCCGATCTCGATCGCCTCCGCCCCGGCGGCACGCAGTTCGTTGACCACATCGAGCATCGTCTCCGGCGGCACCCCGGGTGTGGTGTCGGAGATGGTGAGGATCACGCCGGGACCGGTCGCACCCACCGCGCCGATGAGGATGGACAGCGCCGCCAGCCGCGCCTGGGCATTCTCGATGGCCGCCTGGTCGTCGCTGCCGGAGGCCGCCAACTGCTCGAGCGTGCGGCGCAGGTCGGCCACCTCGGTGTTGAGGGCGGCTTCGCGCTGTTGCAGCGAATCCAGGAGCACCAGCAGGTCGGCGGGCCGGGCCGTCTCCAGGGAGTCGCCGGACTCGTTCTGCCGGACCTGGGTGACGATCGCCACGCCGAGCAGCACGCACAGCAGCACCCCCAGCGCGCCGAAGAGCAACTGGGAGCGGCCGACCTGTGGCCGCCGCGGGTGCGTGGGTAACTCGTGGCGACCGTGATGGTCGGCGGGGTCCTCGTGCTTACCGGGTGGCGCCGTCATGATCAGGCGCCGAACAGTCTGCGCCGCAGGGCGGCCGCGTTGCCGAAGATGCGGATGCCGAGGACCACGATGATCGCGGTGGACAACTGGGTGCCCACCCCCAGTTGGTCGCCGACGTACACGATGAGCGCGGCGACCAGCACGTTGAACACGAACGACACCACGAACACCTTGGAGTCGAAGATGCGCTCGAGATAGGCGCGCAGCCCACCGAACACGGCGTCGAGCGCGGCAACCACCGCGATGGGCAGATACGGCTCGACGAAATCCGGCACGCTCGGGCGGAACACCAGGCCCAACACGATGCCGACGACGAGCGCGGCGATTCCGATCATCGGGCTCCGATCTGCTTGGCGAAGTTGACCTCCCGCACCGAACCGGCTGGCAGGGTGAGCGCATCGGCGGCGCTGACGGAAACACCCACCCCGTAAGAGGTTTCGAGCAGCCGCAGCCGCTGCAGTCCCGCGCTGCGGTCGAAGGTGCCTGCAATCGAATTGGGCGGGCCGATCGCCTGCAGCTCGTACGGGCTGCTGACCGGCTGGTTGTCGACGAGGATGCCGCCACCGGCCTGCCGGATGGTGACGTTGGGGCCGATGCGCACGCCGCCGACCGCCACCGCTTCCGCCCCGCTGACCCACAGCGAGTTGACCACCAGCTGCAGATCGCGATCGAGGATGACCTGCCGGCTGCCGGCGACCCGCTCCTTTGACACGTCGGACAGGTTGTTGGACATACCGGGGTCGGTGACGGTGACCGCCAGCCCCGGACCGATCACCGGCGTGGCGGCCGCGGCGACATCGGCGATGTCGAGATCGGCCAACAGCCGGCGGCCCCGTTCGTCGCCGTCGAGCCGGCTGCGGCGCTCGGTCGCCACTTGAGCGGTCAACGCGTCGCGCTCCGCGGTGAGCTGATCGTCGGCCGCCTCGGCGGCCCGCACGCTTCCGCCGAGCACCTGCTGAGCCTCGCGGGTGGCGGGTGCGGCGGTCTGGGCCTGTGCGGCGGCGACACCGAAGACCGTGGCGACGGCCAGGGCCGCCGCCACCTGCCAGCCCCACTCGACGGCCCGGGGTCGCCGCGCGCCGTCCCGGCGGGCCGCGGCAGCTGCCGAGTAGCCGGGGTCGAGATGCTCGGAGAGCAGCGAACGCAGCAGCGATGGCACCGGGATCCGCTGGGGCGCGGCGGCATCGTGGTGGCTCAGCCCCGCCTCGGGGTCGAAGCCGCCGAGGAGCCGGCTTCCCTCAGCCACCGTGGGAGACCTTCGGCAATCGCTTGGCGACCATCACCACCTGCACCAGGTAGAGCACGCCCGACCAGAGATACAGCGCCATCCCCCAGATGAGGAACCCCCAGCCACACGCCAGCACCACGCGACTCCACAGAGCGTCCCACTGACCGAGCAGGACGAATGGGAAGCCCGACATCAGCGCGAACGTCGCGGCCTTGCCGAGGTAGGTGACCGGGAGCGCGGTCAGCCCGCGGGCGCGCAGCAGCGGCAGCGTCGCGGCCAGTACGAGATCACGGGCGAGGATTGTCACCACGAACCACCACGGGACAGTGCCGTGAACGGCCAGCGCCAACGGCACCGTCACCATGTAGATGCGGTCGACGAGCGGGTCGAGCAACTCCCCCAGCCGGGACGACTGGTTCTCGACGAGACGCGCGATCTTGCCGTCGGCCCAGTCGGAGAAGCCGCTGAAGGCCAGCACACCGACCGCCCAGCCGTTGGCGTGCGCGCCGAACAGCAGCCACAGGAACACCGGGACCAGCGCGAGACGCAGCATTGACAGCGCGTTCGGCACCGTGAACACGCGGTCCCGCTCCCCTGACGCAGAGGCGTCCATGCGGCTAAACCTAGCGGAACACCCCGGGCAGGCTCAGCGCTGCCATGGTGTCGTCGGCCAACGGGTTGTCGTGCACCATGTAGGTCCACGTGGAGGTGGGCCGGGCCAGCTTGGACAGGTCGATGCCCGGTTCGTCCTCGATGGACGGTGCGGTCTCGAAGGTCTGTTGGGCCGCTTCGATCGCGTCGGCGGCCAGCGAGGCGAACGCGTCGACACCCATCCGGTGGAATTCGTCGAGGGGGTTCTGCCGTCCGAGGGCACGCAGGTGGATGCTCTCGCGAATGTCGGCCAGGTAGGCCAGGTGTTCACACCAGCCGCGGTCGAGGTGGTAGAGCATGATCCTGCGGCAGATCCGTTCCAGCCGCTCCTCGGACAGGTCCTCGGACAGCTCGGCGTACCGCTTGGGCGAGAGCTCGGCGAGTTCCTCGCGCGCAGTTGCGGTGCGCAGCAAGGCATCCCGTCGCTCGACGATGATCGCGCGCTGTTGGGCTGTGAGCTGGTTGTAGCGCCAGGTGTTGGCGTGCACATCGAGCAGCCGGCCTTCGGCCACGCGCTGGGCGTGGTCGAGCAGCCCGGCCGCCTTGTCGGTCAGCACCCGACCGTTCTCGTCGGCCTGCATCGGGCGTTTGTTCGGCTCCAGGTGAGCCTGGACGAGTTCGTCCTCCCAGCTGGAGAAGAACACCGACGAACCGGGGTCGCCCTGGCGTCCGGCGCGGCCCCGCAGTTGGTTGTCGAGCCGCTGGGTGTTGTGGCGCCCGGTGCCGACCACGTGCAGCCCGCCCAGTTCGGCGACCTTCTCGTGTTCGGCGGCATGGTCGTCGGCATCGGATCCGCCGAGCCGGATGTCGGTGCCTCGGCCCGCCATCTGCGTGCTCACCGTGACCGCCTTGAACTTGCCCGCCTCGGCGATGACGCGGGCCTCCTCGGCGTCGTTCTTGGCGTTGAGCACCACCGCGGGCACACCGCGTTTGACCAGCTTCTCGTGCAGCTCTTCGGATTCGGCGACATCGTGGGTGCCCACGAGCACCGGTTGACCGGTCTGGTGGACCTCTTCGATGTGTTCGATGATCGCGTCGATCTTGGCCGCCGCGGTGACATACACCCGGTCGGATTCGTCTTCGCGGATATTCGGTTTGTTCGGATCGATCGGCGACACACCCAGCTTGTAGAACTGGCGCAGCTGTTCGCCCGCGGCCAGTGCGGTGCCCGTCATCCCGCACACGGTCGGGTAGCGGTTGATCAACGCCTGCACGGTGATGGTGTCGAGCACCTCACCGGTCTCGGTGGTGGCGATGCCCTCTTTGGCTTCGACGGCCGCCTGCAGACCGTCGGGCCAGCGCTGCAGCTGGGCGATGCGGCCGCGGGAGGCGTTGATGAGGTGTACCGCGTCGTCGCGCACGATGTAGTGGACGTCGCGCTGGAGCAGCACGTGGGCGTGCAGGGCGACGTTGACCTCCGTCAACGTGCTGATGACGTGCTCTTCGGAGTAGAGGTCGATGCCGCCGAGCTTGGCCTCCAGTTTGCGGGCGCCCTCGTCGGTGAGGTGGACGTTGCGGCTCTCGGCGTCGATGTCGTAGTCGCGGCCTGGGGTCAGCTCGCCGACCATGCGGATCAGCTCGACGCGCGGGGTCTCGCGGTGGCTGGTGCCGGCGAGCACCAGCGGGACGAGCGCCTCGTCGACGAGGACTGAGTCGGCTTCGTCGATGAGCGCCACGTCCGGGTTGGGCGACACCAAGTCCACGACGTCGGTGACCAGCTGATCGCGCAGCACGTCGAAGCCGATCTCGTTGACCGAGGCGTAGGTGACGTCGCACGTGTAGGCCTTGCGGCGTTCCTCGGCCGTCGACTCGGCGGTGATCCATCCGACGGTGAGCCCGAGCGCCTCGATCAGCGGGCTCATCCACTTGGCGTCGCGGCGTGCGAGGTAGTCGTTGATCGTGATGACGTGTACGCTGCGCCCGCCGAGGGCGTAGCCGGCCGCGGCGATCGCACCGGACAGCGTCTTGCCCTCACCGGTGGCCATTTCGACGACGTCGCCGGCCAGCATGCGCAGCGCGCCCAACAGCTGCACGTCGAACGGTCGCAGAGTCGTGCTGCGCTCGGCGGCCTCCCGCGCGATGGCCAGGAACTGCGGGATGTCGGCCGACTCGGAAAGCTCCTCCAGCCGCAGCAGTGTGGCGGCCTTCTGCAGTTGCTCGTCGTCGAGTTCGGCGGCCTTGGCGTCGAAATCCCCCGCGGCCTGCACCTGTGCCAGCGACCGGCCCTGGTTCTTCTCGGTGGTCGCGCCGAGCATTTTCCAGAACTTGCCGCTCAGGCGGCCGGGGGTGCGTGTAGTCGTCTTGGGCACACGTTTACGGTACGCGGAACTCCATCGTGACCGAATCACCCACCGGCACGAAACCCAGCCGCTGGTAGACCCGGTTGCTCGCCGGGTTGTCGAGGTCGGCGAACAGCACCACCTGCGTGGCGCCCGCGGCCAGCGCCCACCGGCAGGCCGCCGCGGTCACCGCCGCCCCGTATCCGCGCCCGCGCACCTCCGGGGCGGTGTAGACCGGGCCGATCCGCGACACCCCGGCCGCCGGTATCCGTACCCCGGCCATGCTGACCGGCGCCCCGCCCGCCGTCCACAGCAGGTAGACGTTCCCCACCGTCGCCGCCGCGGTCAGCGTCGCCTTGGCCCTGGCCGGGTCGGGTACGTGCCCGAACGTCTCCGCGGCGAACTCGCACTGGTACTTCACGAGCACCGGCTCGTCGGCCCCACGTGCGACCCGGTGACCACCCGGCACACCGGCCGGTGCCGCGAGTGTCCCCAGCCGGTAGAGCCGTTCCCGGACGGTGGTGGTCGGCACCGCCCCGGTGACATCGCACCACTGCCGGGCGAACGTCTCGGTGTCCTCGCGCGGGCCGCGCACCCCGGGCAGTGTCATGCCGCCCGCCACCATGTCGCCGACCACGTCCGTCGTCGGCGCCGCGAACAGTCCGCCGCACAACAGCGGCAGCGGCGGGGTGCGCATCGCAGCCCCGATCAGTTCCGCATCGGCCCCGTCGCTCTCCCACACCGTCATCAGCAACGGCACCTCGTCGGACGGCACCCCTTCACGCAGCAGCGACAGTTCGATGGTGTGCACCATCGGCCGGCGCGCGTACCAGGCCGACGCGATGGACACGAAGTCGCCGACGTCCGTGTGGAGGCGCAGGGGCATACGTTCAGCATGGCGGCGAGCGAAAGATCTTGAAACCCCGCCTCGCGGGCGCAGCCACGACATACTCATCGCTGTGTCCGACACCGTGAACACCCAGGTCCTCATCGCCGGCGCAGGCCCTGTGGGACTCACCGCGGCCATCGAACTCACCAGGCGGGGCATCGGCTGCGTCGTCGTCGACCCACTGCCCCAGCCGCCGCAGTACGCCAAAGCCGTTGGGGTGCAACCACGCACACTCGAGGTCTTCGAGAACATGGGCGTGCTGCGCGCCGTACTCGACGCCGGCATCCAGATGAACGGTCAATGCGTCTACGTCAACGGCGAGCCGGTATCGCGGCTGGACCTCTCGCTGCCGGCCGACGTGCCGTTCGGTTTCATCTGCATCCCCCAGTACGAGACCGAGCGGATCCTGCGCGACGAGTTCGCACTGCGCGGCGGGTCGATACAGCGGGGCTGGCGGCTCACCGGTTTCGACCAGAACGCTGACGGGGTGACGGCCACGATCTCCACCGGAACCGACGAGCGCACGGTGCGCGCCCAGTATCTGGTCGGTGCCGACGGCGCGCACAGCGTCGTGCGCAAGACGCTCGGGTTGACCTTCGAAGGCGCGGCGTTCGAGGAGCAGTACATGCTCGGCGACGTCGAGGTCGACTGGTCGCAGCCGCGCGGTTACGCCATCCGGTCCATGCACCAGACCGACGGCGTCACCGACGATCTGTTGGTCTGCATTCCCCTGCCGGGGCGCAATCGCTACCGCATGTCGATGCTGGTGCCCGACGACCTGGCATCCGAATCACACGGCGGCGTGGCACACGGGTTCGAGGCGGGCCGCGCCCCGGAACTCCACCACATCCAGGCGGTACTCGACCGGTTGCCGCCGGAACCCACGACAGCGCACACCCTGCGCTGGTCGTCGGTGTTCCGGATCAGCCACCGCATCGTCGACTCCTACGGCCGCGGCCGGGCGTTCGTCGCCGGCGATGCCGCCCACATCCATCCGCCGACGGGTGCGCAGGGGATGAACACCGGGATCCAGGACGCCCACAACCTGGCGTGGAAACTGGCGCTCGCGGTGTCCGGGCATGCCTCGCCCACGCTTCTGGACAGCTATGACGCGGAACGGCGCCCGGTCGGCGAGGAGGTCGTCGGGCGCACCGTGCGCAGCGCCCGCCAAGGCATCGGGGCGGACTCCAAAGACCCCGACCTCGTCATGCGCCGCGAGGCGCAACTGCTCATCGACTACGCCGACAGTCCCATCGTGTGTTCGGCCGGTCCGGTGCCCGAACCGCTGCCCGGTGGCCGCGCTCCCGACGCGAACGGTCTCACCCGGGCCGCCGTGACCGGGCGACTGCGCCTCTTTTCGCTGTTGGGCCGCGACCACACCGCGCTGTTCTACGCCGACGGCGACACCACCCCGGACGATGTGGCGCGCTTCGAGGCCGCCGCCGAGGCCGCCGTCGCGACCGCCCACGGCGCACTCGACGTCTACCTCGTCGCGGCGCCGACCGCCGACGTGGAGAGCACCGTCCTGCCGTTGCTGCGGGACAACGACGGTGACTTCGCCCGCAGCTACTCGACCGCGGGTACCTCCGTATTCGTCATCCGCCCCGACGGATACCTCGGCTTCACCGCGCACCGGCTCGACACCGACGCGCTGGACGGCTTCCTGCACAACACCTTCGGTTGACACCGTGATGTTCACACCGTCGATCGACTGGAGTTCGGAACTCCTGAACTCGGCGGTATGGGTGCTCGAGTGCTTCTTCGTCACGGCACCGTGCCTGCTCGTGGTGTTGCTGGCGGTCGGCCGGTGGACCGAGTGGGGCCGACAGTTCTGGCGGATCACCGGCGGGTATTTCACCGGCAGGCAGAGCATTCCGGTGTGGGCCGGGCTGGCGACGCTGCTGATCTCGTCGATCGTGCTGGTGCGGATCAGCGTGCTGCTCAGCTACTACGCCAACGATCTGTTCACCTCGCTGCAGGTCGCCTTTCAGGGCGGCCCGAACGAGGTTGCCCGAAGCGGTGAGCAAGGCTTCTGGGCCACGATGCTGGTGTTCGTCGTGCTGGCCGGTTGCCTGGTGGTGCGACTGCTGGCGGACCTGTACCTCACCCAGCGATTCATCATGCGGTGGCGGATCTGGTTGAGCCGCAGGTTGATCGAGGACTGGCTGGGCCACCACGCCTACTACCGGGGCCGCTTCTCGCGTCAACCCGTCGACAATCCGGATCAACGCGTCCAGCAGGACATCGACGTGTTCACCACCGGCGTCGGCCGCCAGACGAACAACCCCGCCTACACCTCCGACCGGGTTCTGCTCTTCGGGGCCGTGCAGGCGGCGCTGTCGACGGGCGCGTTCAGCGTGATCCTCTGGCAGCTGTCGGGCCCGCTGACGCTGTTCGGGATCACGTTGCCGCGGGCACTGTTCTGGATCGTCATCGGCTACGTGGCGGCGGTGACGTATGTCGCTGTCGTCGTCGGTCGGCCGCTGATCCGGCTGAGCTACCTCGACGAAGTCCGCAACGCCGGTTTCCGCTATGCCCTGGTGCGCCTGCGGGACGCCAGCGCCGCGGTCGGGATGTACCGCGGTGAACGGGCCGAGAACGCTCAGCTCGACGGCAGGCTGAGCGCGGTGATGACCAACTACCGCCGTTGGCTCAACCGCACGATGCTGTTCATCGGGTGGAACGTGTCGATGAGCCAGGCGATCAACCCGCTGCCGTTCGTCGTCCAGGCGCAGCGGCTGTTCGCCGGCCAGATCTCCTTCGGCGGTGTCATGCAGTCGGCGACCGCGTTCGGCGTCATCCACGACTCGTTGTCGTTCTTCCGCAACGCCTACGACGAATTCGCCGGCTACCGTGCGGCCATCATCCGGCTCGACGGTCTGGTCACCGAGAACGCCCGCGCCCGGGCCCTTAGCCGGGTCACCACCGTCGCTTCGCCGTCCGGCGCCCTGGGTGTCGACGGTCTCGAGGTGCGCGCACCCGACGGCCGCACGCTCATCCGCGGCCTCGACCTCGCCCTGCCGGCCGGTGACGCACTGCTCATCCGCGGCCCGTCCGGGGTCGGTAAGACCGTGCTACTGCAGAGCCTCGCCGGGCTGTGGCCGTTCGCCACCGGCCGGGTCGAACTGCCGGACACCGCGATGTTCGTCCCCCAGCTGCCCTACCTGCCGCTGGGCGATCTTCGCGCCGTCGCGTCCTACCCGCAGCCGGACGGTCAGGTCGGTGACCGCGAGATCCAGCAGGCGTTGGTGGCGGTCGCGCTGTCCCACCTGGTGATCCGGCTGGGTGAGGTGAGGGACTGGACGCAGGTGCTGTCCGTGGGCGAGCAGCAGCGCATCGCGTTCGCCCGCATCCTGCTGGCACGTCCGCAGGCGGTGTTCCTCGACGAGTCGACGTCTGCGATGGACGAGGGCCTCGAGTCGATGCTCTACGCGCTGATCCGTGCGGAACTGCCGCAGACCGTCGTGGTCAGCGCGAGCCACCGCGATACGGTCGGGCGGTTCCACGGCCGGCAACTCGAGCTGCTCGGTGACGGTGAGTGGCGGCTGAACCGACTCACCGCCACCCGTTGAGCGTCTGGACCGGCCACGGGCAGCGCGCCGCTGTATCTTGCCCGAATGGAAATGTTCACCCCGTCGCTCGACTGGGGCAGTGAGCTGTGGACGTCGATGTTCTGGGTCGCGAAAGCCTGGGTCGTCGCCGCCATCGCCACGCTGGTGACCCTTGCGCTGATCGTCCGGTTCACCACGTGGGGCAGACAGTTCTGGCGTGTCACCCGCGGCTATTTCACCGGGCCGGAAAGCGTCGTGGTGTGGGTCTGGCTGGGAGCGCTGCTCCTGTCGGTCATGATCGGCGTGCGACTGTCGGTGTTGTTCACCTACCAGGGCAGCGACATGCTGACCAGCTTCCAGATCATCGCGTCGGGAGTCGGCGCGGGCGACGACACGGTCAAAGAGTCCGGCAGAGACGGCTTTTGGCTGTCGATGTGGACCTTCGGCGTCCTCGCGGTGCTCAACGTCACCCAGATCATGCTGGATCTGTATCTGGCGCAGCGGTTCATGTTGCGGTGGCGCAATTGGCTAACCGATCAACTCACCGGCGACTGGCTCGACCGCAAGGCCTACTACCGGGCCAGGTTCATCGACGACACGATCGACAACCCGGATCAGCGCATCCAGACCGACATCGACATCTTCACCGCCGGCGTCGGGTCGCTGCCGAACACCCCCAACAACACTTCGACCGCCACACTCGTGTTCGGGGCTGTCTCCTCGATCACGTCGATGTATGCCTTTACGGCAATCCTGTGGAACCTCTCCGGCCCGATCACGCTGCCCTTCGTCGGCGTCGAATTGCCCAAGGCGATGTTCTGGATCGGCATCGTCTACATCCTGATAGCCACCGTGGTCGCCTTCTGGATCGGCCGGCCGATCATCGCGCTGTCGTTCAACAACGAGAAGTTCAACGCCGTGTTCCGGTACGCGCTGGTGCGCCTGCGCGACGCGTCAGAGGCGGTGGCGTTCTATCGCGGCGAGATCGCCGAGCGCACCGGACTGCGGCGCCGGTTCGCCCCGGTGGTGAGCAACTACAAGAAGTACGTCAACCGGATGGCCAAGTTCCTGGGCTGGAACCTCTCGGTCTCGCAGGGGCAGGAACTCATCCCCTACCTCGTGCAGTTCAGCCGGTTCTACAACGGCGAGATCACCCTGGGCCAGCTGAATCAAACCGGGAGCGCGTTCCGCGAAATCCTGGGCGGACTGTCGTTCTTCCGTAACGCCTACGATCAGTTCGCGGGTTACCGGGCGGCGATCATCCGCCTCCACGGACTGGTCATCGCCAACGAGGAAGCCAGGGCGCTGCCGTCGGTCAATGTCGAAGATTCCCCCGATGGCACTGTGCGACTCGACGACATCGAGGTCCGCACACCGGCAGGCAAGCAGTTGATCGAGCCGCTCGATCTGAACCTCGAGCCCGGTGACAGCCTGGTCATCACCGGCCAGTCCGGCACCGGCAAGACCACCCTGCTGCGCAGCCTCGGCAGCCTGTGGCCCTACGCATCCGGGACGTTGAAGTACCCCGACGCCGAGAACGCGACGATGTTCCTGTCGCAGATGCCGTACGTGCCGCTGGGCGATCTGCGGGCGGTGGTGTCCTATCCGCTGAAGGGCGGCACGGTCACCGACGACCAGCTGCGCGACGTCCTGAACAAGGTGGCGCTGCCTCATCTCGCCGACCGGCTGGATGAGGAAAAGGACTGGGCCAAAGTCCTTTCGCCCGGTGAGCAACAGCGCGTGGCTTTCGCCCGGATTCTGCTCACCAAGCCGAAGGCCGTATTCCTCGACGAGTCCACCTCCGCGCTCGATGAGGGGTTGGAGCTGACGCTGTACCGGCTGGTGCGCAGCGAGCTGCCCGAGACGATCTTGGTCAGCGTGAGCCATCGCAGCACGGTGGAACAGCACCACACGCGGCAGCTCAAGTTGCTCGGTGACGGCGAGTGGGAACTCGGCACGATCGCGGCGGGCACGTCGTCGGGGTAGATCCTTTCGCCCGAGGCTCGGCCGGATCCCGTTCCCGACGCCGACACCGCCCCGAGACGTCCCGACCGCTGGATCACGGCGACCTATTCCGACGACGATCTGGGTGGTCGTCCGACTTCCTAACCCAGGCGTCGCCGTCTTCGGGCGACACCGCCGGATCACTCGTCGTGCAGACCTCTTCTCAGGTCGCCAGACAGCAGATCTGCTGTGCTTCGGCAACGGACTCATCCAGCGGGCGGCTCGTGTCGAGCGGATGCGCCCCCTGCCAGTGGGGCCGTTCGTGATGGATGGCCTCGGCGATCTCGGGGGTGGCCTGAGACGCGTCGCCGACCCGCCGGCTGATCCGGGCCTCGGCGTCCTCCAACGCCACGGTGCACGCCAGTTCGACGACCGGGCAGTGCGCCTGAGCGGCCAGCGTCCTGGCCCGCTCACGCTGCTCGGTGTCGCGCCAGGTTCCGTCGAGGATCACCGACCGGCCGCCGGTCAACGCCAGCGACGCCCGGCGCAGCACCGCGTCGTACACCGCGGCGACGTTGTCGGGGCTGTAGAGGCCTTCGTTGTAGGCGCCGGCCCGCCCCGCGATCTCGCCTGCCGCAGTGAGTTCCTGACGCATCTCGTCGGTGGAGATCACCTGGGCACCGAGGGGTTCGGCGAGCGCACGGGCCAGCGTCGTCTTCCCCGTTCCCGGTCCCCCGCCGACGATGATCAGCTGCACCGTGCCGGTGCGCAGATGCGCCAGGGCGATGTCGAGGTGTCGCCGCGCGTCGGCCGCCGCCTCGGGACGTCCCTGGCTGACCCGGATGCAGTCGGTCTTGGCGCGCACGATCGCCCGGTAGGCGATGCAGAAGTGTGCCAGCGACGGCGGGGCCGTGTCGTGGGCCAGCGCCCGGTAGTCGTCGAGGAACCGCCGCCCGAGGTCGGCGCGGCCGAGGAACTCCAGATCCATGGCCAGGAAGGCGACGTCGTCGATGCCGTCGACGTGACGCAATTGGTCGTCGAATTCCAGACAGTCGAGGATGACCGGGCCGTCGGCCGTGCAGAAGATGTCGTCGGCGAGCAGATCTCCGTGTCCGTCGACGATGCGCCGGTCGGTGATGCGGGACGAGAACAGCACCGCGCGCCCCGACAGATATTGCATCGCGAGGCGTTCGACGTCGGAGACCGCATCCGGTGCCAGGATCGCCGGGCTGTGGCGCCGCAGTTCGGCGATGTTGTCCTGCCACCGCGCCGCGAGGGTGGGGACGCGGGCGTCGGCGTCGATGCGGTGCGACCGGTCGGCGTGTTCGTGGAACCGGGCCAACTGGATGGCGACCGCCTCGAGATGTCGCTCGACCGGCTCGCCGGCCTTGACCATCGTCGACAACCGCTGGGATTCCGGATAGCGCCGCATCACGATCACCGGTTCGGGAGGGCCGTCCGGCCCGTCGAAGTGCGCCACCCCGAGGTAGCTGTCAGGGGCCATGCGCCGATTGAGCTCCACCTCCCGACTGCAGGCACGTTCCCGCCCCTCGACGGTGCTGAAGTCGAGGAAGTCGGTGATGATCGGCTTCTTCGCCTTGTAGGCCCGGTCGCCGACCAGGATCACGACGCCGGTGTGGGTCTCGTGGATCAACGGGTCTACGCGCACAGAGGCCATGAGGTCCAGGGTGCCCGCGACCGGCCCGCCATAACAGCGGTCATCCGGCCCTTGAGGGGACCAAAGTCCTCAACCGCATGCCTGCCATGCACCGGTGGAGGACAGTGAACCCATGAGCGCACCCACCATGCGCGCGTGGCGGGTGCGCGAACCCGCCCCGATCGGCACGCATCCACTCGACCGCGTCACCACCGACGTCCCGCAGCCCGCCCCCGGAGAAGTCCTTGTCGCCGTGCGCACGTGCGGTGTGTGCCGCACCGACCTGCACGTCGCTGAAGGTGACCTCCCGGTGCACCGCCCGCACGTCACACCCGGCCATGAGGTCGTCGGTGAGGTCGTGGCCCTCGGCCCGGACACGGACGCAGAGTACGCCGTGGGCGACCGGGTCGGCATCGCCTGGTTGCGCCACACCTGCGGGCAGTGCCGGTACTGCTTGCGCGGCGACGAGAATCTGTGTCCGCAGTCGCGCTACACCGGCTGGGACGCCGACGGCGGCTACGCCGAATTCGCGACGGCGCCAGCAGAATACGTTCACCGACTACCTCCGGGATACTCCGACGCCGACCTTGCGCCACTGCTGTGCGCTGGCATCATCGGCTACCGGTCACTGCTGCGCGCCGAGGTGCCCCACGGCGGAACCCTCGGCATCTACGGGTTCGGCGGCAGTGCGCACATCACCGCGCAGGTGGCGATGGCCCAAGGTGCCGAGGTGCACGTGATGACCCGCGACGAGCAGGCCCGCGAACTCGCGCTCGCCCTCGGCGCCGCATCGGCCCAGGGTGCCGCCGACCGCCCGCCGGTACCGCTCGACGCCGCGATCCTCTTCGCACCGGTGGGCGACCTGGTCCCGCCCGCCCTGGAGGCTCTCGACCGCGGCGGGACGCTGGCCGTCGCGGGTATCCACCTCAGCGACGTCCCGGTGCTGAATTATCAGCGGCACCTCTTCCAGGAGCGCCAGATCCGTTCGGTGACGTCGAATACCCGCGCCGACGCCAGGGAGTTCCTGGCCTTCGCGGGACGCCACCGCATCGAGATCGCCAGCCGTCCCTACCCTCTCGACGGCGCCGACGAGGCGTTGAACGATCTGAGTTGCGGACGTATCGCCGGCGCTGCCGTCCTGCAGGTGTAGTTCGTCGCGGCTAACCGCGCTGCGCCGCGTGCACACCCGCGCGTCTGCCGAAGAACGAGCCCTCACCCAGTTGGGTGCCGCTGGCATACCCCTTGCCGTCCTGCGCGATGTTCGATGCGCAGGCTCCCGCCGCGTACAGACCGGGGATCGTCGAACCGTCCTCGCGCAGAACCTCACCATCGATGGACACCGCCAACCCACCCATGGTGAACCCGGAGTACATGGCGCGGCCCAGTGACAGGTCGAACGCCGCCCACGGGCCCTTGTCCTGCGTCGCAACGTAATCCGGCTGCTTGTGGAAGTCCGGGTCCTCGCCGTGCGCCGCGTGCTCGTTGTACCGCTCCAGCGTCGCCGCCAGCTTGCCCTCCGGGATACCGAGGGCGGCCTCCATCTCCGCGACCGTCTCCCAGCCGTCGATGAACTTGATCAGCGGCATCTCCGGCATCTGCATGTGCGCCTCGTCGACAACCAGGTACGCCGTCTGATCCGGCTGCTCCAGAACGAATGCCGACGTGCGCGAGTGGTAGGAGTCCTCGGCCACGAACCGCTGGCCGTCCCTGTTCACGATGACCCCGGTGAGCAGGATCTCGGGTGGATACGCGGCAGCGGTGATGAAGAGCTGGTCCAGATTGCTGGCAACCCCACCCGCCGAGATACCCATCCGGATGCCGAGGCCGTCGTCGTTGGTGTTGCCGAGGATGTACGGCTCGACCTCCCCGTGATGCTTGGTCTTGCGCTTCTGACCGAGCGCCGGGGTGTGCTCGGCGACCATCTCGGGGTTCATCGCGAACCCGCCCGCGGCGATGATCACCGCGCCCGCCTTGATCGCCCCGGTGTCGCCGAAGTGCTTCCACCTCACACCTGTCACACGGTCGCCCCCCACGACCAGATTTGTCACACCGGTCTCGTAGCGGACCTGCACCCCCAGATCGGCGGCCCGTTTGACCAGCAGGTCGATCACCATGGCGGCGCCGCCCAGTTCTCCGGGTACCGGGACGGAGTGCCCGCGCGGCGCCGGTTTTGCCTGCTCGCAGAACGGCCACACCTTCTCGTTACCGGTGTAGGACAACCCCTCCGTGCCCGGCGGCACCACCACCTTGCCCGGGTAGTAGCTGCGTTCGAACTGGAACCCGAGGTTCTCGAGCCACTCGAAATGCTCGACGCTGCCCTCGCAGTACGCCCGGATCTTGTCGTGCTCCGGCTCGCGCGACATCGCGACCAGGTACTTGTACATCTCCTCGGCGCTGTCCTCGAACCCGGTGGCCTGCTGGACCGCGGTGCCGCCGCCGAGGTAGAAGTGTCCGCCCGCCATCGAGGTGGTGCCGCCCGCCGCGGCGGCTTTCTCCAGCACCAACACCCGAGCCCCGGCTGCGGCGGCGCTGACCGCGGCGCACCCGCCGGCGATGCCGAACCCGATCACCACCACGTCCACCTCGTCCGACCACTCGGTGACCGAGGCGGCCTCGACGGTTTCGGGAATCTCGGTGCTCATGGCTGTTGCTCCTGTTTGACGTAATCGAAGAACTTCCGGATATCTTCTGTGAGACAAGCAATTTCGATATAGGGCACACCCGCGTCCTCGTCGGCGACGTACGCGAAGCGCAACCCGCCGGCCATCACCCCGTCCGCGACGACGGTGGCCCCGTGACGTTCGGCGTCGCGCACCGCCGCCTCGAAGGCGTCCTCGTCGGCGGCCTCCCGGCAGACGTGGTGAAGCCCAGGGCCGCACCGGTCGAGGAACTCGGTGTAGAGGCTCTCACCCCGCACCGGCGTGATGATCTCGAGCTGGGTGTCGCCGGCGTAGCTCAACGCGACATCGGCGACGAAGTCAGCGGGCCGGCCGTGGAACCGGCAGGTCTCCGGGCCGAAATGCACGCCCGGCATCCGCACCCACTTCCGCGCGCCGAGCAGCGTGGACAGTGCCCGCTCGGTGGCGTCCATATCGCGGGTCACCCAGGCAATCTGGACAGGTGTCTGGTCAGCCATCGGTCCGAGAATATCGTCCGCCTGTCCACCGCGCTAGAACGTGTTCTAGTTTGGGTCTGGCGCCGGTATGGTCAACAGGTCGACCAGCGTCCGGATGTTCAGATCGAAGACCTCCCTCGGATCGCCGAACGTGTCCGAACCGTACTGACCGAAGACCTCGAGGCTGATCGTCCCGACCAGCCCCGCCCACAGCGTGATCGTTCTGGCCACGGCAGCGTCACCGCCGGAGAAACCGAACTCCTGCCTGAGATTTTCGAAATCCGTTGAAAGTCGTGCTGTCACAGCCAGTTCGACGTCCGCCACGTCACCGGCTGCGATGCCCGCCGCGACAGCGCCGAGCAACGCGCCGACCACGCGGGTGCCCGGGCCGGTGGTGCGCTCGGCGGGTGCGCGATACCCGGGGACCGGGCTGCCGTAGAGCAGCGACCAGCTCGCCGGCTGAGCCACCGCCCACTCGCGGGCCGCGTGCGCCATCCGCAGAATCCGTCCGCGCCACTCCGGGTCGCCCTCCGCAGCCGCCTCGTCCACCCGGGCCGCCAGTTCGGAGTAGGCGTCGACCAGCAGCAGCGTCAGCAGATCGTCGCGGCTGCTGACATACCGGTACACCGCGGACGACACCACGCCGAGGTCGCGGGCGATCGCGCGCAGCGACAATCCGGCCGGTCCGTCGGTGATCAGGTGCCGCCGGCCCACCTCGATGATCTGCGACTCCATTCGAGCCCGGCTGTCCTGACGCACCCCCATGGCGCCAGTCTCGCACAACAGAGATCACTGCTCTTGCATTCTCGCCGACGCAGGTGCACGATGAAACGAGAGCACCGATCTCTCTATGGAAAGGACCGCCATGATCGTGCGCTATGACCAGCCCTCCGCCGCGGCCCGAGCCTTCAACGAGGTCATTCGGTGGCTCGCGGAAGCCGGCATCAGCATCGCGGGGTCCCGCGCCCTGCGCATTCGCGGACGCAAGACGGGCCGACCTCGCACCGTCGTCGTCAACCTCATGTCGGTGGAGGGCCGTCGCTACGTGGTCTCTCCCCGCGGCAACACCCAGTGGGCCCGCAACGCCCGAGCCGCCGGGGAGGTCGAGGCCGGATCGCGGTGGCGGCGCCACACAGTCCGGATCACCGAAGTGCCCGACGCCGACAAACCAGAACTGCTCAAGCGCTACCTCGACCGCTGGTACTGGGAGGTCAAAGGGCACGTCGGCGGGCTGACCCCGCACTCGAACGACGACGAGATCCGCGCCGTGGCGCCGTCGATCCCGGTGTTCGAACTCCTCGGCTGAGGGTCAGGCGGCGCCTGCGGTGATCACGACGCCCTGGCCCGCCTGCTGGGTGGCGGCCTGCCACGACACCGCCGCCGGGAACTGACCCCAGGTGCTGTTGAACATGCCGATGATCACCGCGCGGCCGTCGGGGGTGTTGGTGTAGACCGGCCCACCCGAATCACCCTTCTTGCTCACCACGCCGTTGGCCATGGTGAACCAGCCGTTGTTGACCGCCTCGATGGTGCCGCAGCTCTCCCCGGTGACCACGCCGAAGTGGCACACCGGCATACCCTTCGTGGGGACCACCGAGGCGTCGGCGACCAGGGCGCGACCACTCGGCAGGAGGTTGTTGACCTGCACCTCGGGAGTCAGCGCGATGGTCTGCCAGTCGGAGATCTGATGGTTGATGTCCACGGTGGCGCCGTCGGGCGTGTTGTCTTCGAAGCCCGTCTGAACGCCGATGAAGCTGCCGGCGCGGTCGTTGACAGGTCCGCTGCCCCGGCAGTGACCGGCGGTGTAGGCCACCCGCTGCTGCAGATCGATGAATCCGAGGGTGCACACGTTGGTGTCCTGGCGGATCTCCATACCGGGGAAGACGAGCACGCCCGGATCGGCGTTCGCCGGTGCCAGCGGCACGAGCAGCGCCGCCAGCGGCGCCGCGATGGCGGCCAGCATGCTCAGCAGGTGTCGGCGCACTTCTGCTCCCTCCCGACGGTTACAGCGGCGCGACCCGATTCAGCGGCCGCTTGAGTCCTGTATCGGGGCCTCGTGCCTTCACGTTACGGAAGCATCACGGTCACCGCAGAAGAGGTCACGAGTCGAAGCCGAGCCCGAGCGCATCAAGGGTGCGCAGCAGCACGTTGCGGTGGCCCGCGGAATGGTCCGCCCGGTCCAGCGACCAGCGCGTGGCGTTGATGCCGATGCTCGCCAGCGGCTCAGGTGGGAAGGGCATCGGTTTCGTGCGCACCATCTCCAGCCGGGTGCGCTCGGTGTCGGCGCCGTCGAGCAGGTCCAGGCAGACGTCGGCGCCGAAACGGGATGCGCCGACGCCCAGGCCGGTGAACCCGTTGACGTAGGCGATGCGGCCCCCACGCGCGAGGCCCCAGTGGGCGCAGAACCTGGTGTTGGTGTCGATCGCACCCGCCCAGCGGTAGCCGAATCGGACATCGGCGAGTTGCGGGAAGGTGAGGAAGAAGTGAGCGGCGAGCCGCCGGTAGGTCTGCGGTCGATCTTCGTAGTGGCGCTTGACCTTTCGGCCGAAGTGGTAGACGGCGTCGTAGCCGCCCCACACGATCCGGTTGTCGGCGCTGAGCCGGTAGTAGTGGAACTGGTTCGCGCAGTCCCCCACACCCTGACGGTTCCGCCAGCCGATGCGCGCCAGCTGTTCGTCGGTGAGCGGTTCGGTGGCCAGTACGTAGTCGTACACCGGCACCGTGTGCAGCCGGTTGCGCCGCAGCAGGCTCGGAAAGACGTTGGTGGCCAGCACCGCCTGCTGCGCGGTGACCCGTCCCGCGGTGGTCTGCACGCACACCGACGAGCCGCGGGTCTCCAGCGATGTGGCGCGGGTGTGCTCGAAAATCTGCACACCGGCCGCGACGCATGCGCGCGCCAGCTCCAGCGCCAGCTTGGCCGGATGCACGATGGCGCAGGTGTCCGGGCTGAACAGACCGGCGCGATAAGTCGGTGATCGGACCTCCTCGCGCACCGCGTGCTCGTCGAGGAAGTGTCCCTCTCCGGCCCCCGCCGCGTCCTGCAGCCAGGTCACCTGGTGCGGTTCGGTCGCCACCGTCAGCATCCCGCTGCGCTGCCAGTCGACATCGAGCCCCAGCCGGTCGATATCGGCCTGCATGCCGTCGAGATTCTCCATACCGAGCCGCTCCAGGAGCTTGATCTCGTTGGGCCAGCGTGACTTTCCGTTCTCCAGGCCGTGGGTGAGGCTGGCTTCGACGAAGCCGCCGTTGCGGCCCGACGCCGCCCACGCGACCCGGTCGGACTCCACCACCACGATCCGTCGGCCGGGCTGCCGTTCGGCGGCATGCAGCGCAGCCCACAGACCGGTGTAACCCGCACCCACCACGACCAGATCCGCGGTCACCTCGCCGGCCAGCGGCGCGAACTGCGGCCGGGGCACGTCGAGCCACATCGACTCAGGGACGCTGGCGGCGAGCGCCGCGTCGATCAGCGTCGCATCGACCGCCGCGTCGAATACCGTCTGCACAGGCGGAGACTATCCGGGCCGCCGCCGCGCGGGCACCCGTCCACCGGTGAAGCGGGCCAGCACCGGACCCACGATCGCCAGGATGAACACGTACGGCGTCGCCACCGCTTCGAGCGCCTCCACGGTGGATCCGACGAGCCCGATGATCACCAGCGAGAACTCGCCGCGCGCGATCAACGCGGTCCCCGCGCGTAGCTGGCCGGGGCGCGCCACCCCGTCGCGGCGCGCGGCGAACTGACCGGTGAGCACCTTCGTCCCGGAGGTCACCACCGCGAGCGCCAGCGCGACGGGCAGCATGGGCAGCAGCGTGACCGGATCCACCGACACCCCGATGGCGAGAAAGAAGATGGCCGCGAACAGGTCGCGCAGTGGGGAGAGCACGGTGCGCGCACGCTCGGCCGCCTCGCCGGTGAGCGTCAGACCGACGAGGAACGCACCGACCGCCGCCGATGCGTGGATGAACTCGGCGAGGGCGGCGACGATCAGCGTCAGGGCGAGGACGCGCAGCAGGAGCTGCTCGTTGTCGGGATGGGCGACCAGACGCCCGACGTGATGACCCCACCGGTAGGACACCACGAACGCCATCACCAGTGCGCTGATCGCGATCGCCATGCCGAACAGCGCCTGCAGGAAGGTGCCGCCGGCCGCCAGCACGGCCAGCAACGGCAGATACGCCGCCATCGCGAAATCCTCGAGCACCAGGATCGACAGCACCGCCGGGGTTTCCCGGTTGCCGAGCCGGCGCAGGTCGGAGAGCAGCCGGGCGATGACGCCAGACGACGAAATCCATGTGACGCCCGCCAGCGCCAGGATGCCGACGCCGTTCAGCCCGATCAGCCACCCGGCGATGGCGCCGGGAGCGGCGTTGAGGACCAGGTCGACCCCGGCCGACGGCAGGTGCCGACGCAGGCTGGTGGCGAACTCACCGATCGAGAACTCCAGCCCGAGGGTGAGCAGCAGCAGGACGACACCGATCGATGCGCCGGTCTCGACGAACTCGCCCGCGGCAGGCACCGGCGCCAATCCGCCCTCCCCGAGCGCCAGCCCGGCGACGAGATACAGCGGGATCGGCGAGAGCGCGAAGCGTCGTGCGATGGTGCCGAGCACTGTGAGCACAGCGAGGATGACGCCGAGCTCCAGCAGCAGCGTCGCCGATACCTCCACCGATCAGCCCCGGCCGGGCGGACCGGGTTGGTGGGCACCGTTCCCGTGGCCCTCGCTGACGATGATCTCCACCCCGGCCAGACCCTCGTCGGTGCCGATCACCACCAGCACGTCACCGGCCCGCAACAGGTCGGCGGGCCCCGGAGACGCCAGCACCTCCTCGTCCCGGACGATCGCCACGATCGAGGCGCCCGTGCGGGTGCGGGCGCGGGTATCCCCGAGGGGCCGGTCGACGAACGGGCTGCCGGCCCGCACCAATACCTGCCCGGCATTGAGGCCCGGCACTTCGCGGGTCAGGTCGGCGAACCGCTCGGCGATGCGCGGAGCGCCCAGAATCTGCGCCAGCGCCTCCGCTTCGTCACCGGTCAGCCGGAAAACCTGCTGGGCCTGATCCGGGTCCTCCTTCGGATACACCACGACCTCGAAGTCGCCTGTCCGCCGGGCGACCACGCCGATCCGATCACCGTCGCGGTTGTCGAATTCGAATCGCAGCCCGACGCCAGGCAGCAGCACCTCTTTGACGTCCATGGTGTTCATCTTGCTGCGCCGGCACCGAAATCATGCGCGAACCGCGGCCGTGTCCTTCACGTGTCGGTCCTCGGCCGGCTTCCACCCCGGCGGCCCGAACGCATAGCCGAGGCGGTCACGCCATCGGGTCGCGCGGCGGACGTCGCGGGCGATGGCCGCGTACTCGTGGGTCTGCAGCCGCCAGATGTTGTAGGTGTCCACCGGTGTGGTCAGCCCGTAGTGCGGGCGGAACAACTCCGACTGGAAGGTACCGAACAGGCGATCCCAGATGATCAGGATTCCGCCGTAGTTGCGGTCGAGGTACTCCGCATCCCTGCCGTGGTGCACGCGATGGTGCGACGGCGTGTTGAACACGAACTCGATCGGCCGCCACAGCGTCCCGATACGCTCGGTGTGCACCCAGAACTGGTAGATCAGGCTGATCGAGAAGCTCGCGAACACCATCCACGGCGGAACCCCCAACAGCGGCAACGGAAGCCACATCAGGATCTCTCCGCTGTTGTTCCACTTCTGGCGCAGCGCGGTCGCGAAGTTGTAGTACTCGCTGGAGTGGTGCGCCTGGTGGGTGGCCCAGACCAGCCGAACCCGGTGCGCAATCCGGTGGTAGCCGTAGAACAGCAGGTCGACGCCGACGATCGCGATCACCCACGTGTACCACTGGGTCGACGGGAGGTGCCACGGCGCGACGTAGGTGTAGAGCGCCGCGTAGCCGATCAGCGCGCCGAACTTCCAGACCGCCATGGTGGCGACCGACACCATGCCCATCGAAAGGCTGGTCCACGCGTCGCGGGCGACGTAGGCACCCGCGGGCGCGCGGTCGGCGGCTTCGAGGTGTTCGAGCCGGCGGGCGGCGGTCCACTCCACGATCAGCAGCATCAGGAAGAAGGGGATCGCGAACAGCACCGGTTCCCGCATCTGCGGCGGCAACACGTTCAGAAACGCACCGATCGCGTCGCCCACTGCGTCCATCACCCACACCTCCGGGCGGGAGTCTATCGACCTGGTTTACTGGAAACTGAGGACCTCGTCACCCCATGCGGAGCGCAGGTCACCGTCGAGGTCGGTGACCACGGTGTCGTCGGCGTCGATCACCAGCGTCGCCCGGTCGTCGGGTCGGTACGGGCGCCATCGGGGCGTGCCTGCGGGTTCGCCCGATGCGGCGAAACCCGTCCAGCGTCCGCGCAATCGATCGGACACGGCGGTGCCCGCTTTCAGCCCGCCCAGCTTGAACGTCGGATCCTTCGGTCCGGCGACGAGATTGCCCCAGACATACGGCAGTTCCGTGGCGTGGGCCGCGCCGAGGCGCAGCAATCGCAGCATGGGTGTGGCGAAGTCGAACCGGTAGAGGTAAACCGGCGCGACGGTGCTGTGCCCTTCGGCGAACCACACCGACGGCATGCGGAAACCGATGTCCCGCGCCACGCCCATCCCCCTGGCCTTGCCGCGCAGCCCCGAGTAGGCGCCCACGAGGTCCGCCTCCGACGGAATCTGCAGCCCCGGTTGCTCGGCAGCGATCTCGGCGAACATCGAGGTGATGGCCTGCGGGGTGATCGGCAACAGCGGGGATTTCATCCACCGGAACAGCGCCGCTTCGTGCTTGTTGGTGCCGATGATCAGGGGCACCGGGAGGGAGCGGCCGGCGCGGGCCAGCTTGACCGGGAGATCGGGAACGACCTCCCCGTCGACGATCGGCGCGAAGGCGAGTGTGCCGGGCGTCCGCACGGGAACCTCGTCGAAGAGGCGTTTGGAGGCGGCGAGCACGGCCGCCAGCGGAGCGTCGGCGAGCCGGTCGGCGTCGGCGGGCGAGACGCCCAACCGGTCGAGGAACTGCTCGGCGGTGCGCCTGCCGCGTTCGGCGCTGTAGACCGACGTCGCCGGGGAACTCTGCGCGATGGCCGCCGAGAACAGCCCACTCGCAGTGGGACTCGTCATCAACGTGGTGACGATGCCGCCGCCCGCGGATTCCCCGAACAGCGTGACGCGCGCCGGGTCACCCCCGAACGCCGCGATGTTGCGCTGCACCCAGTGCAAGGCGGCCAGCACATCGCGCAGGCCGGGGTTCGTGTCGAATCTGCTACGCGACGTGGTGAACGCCGACAGGTCGAGGAATCCGAACGCGCCGACGCGGTAGTTCACCGTCACGACGACGACGTCGCCACCCGAGGCCAGCGCCCGCCCGTGGTAGAGCGGCTGATTCGCCGAGCCGAGGACGTAGGCGCCGCCGTGCACCCAGACCATCACGGCTTTGCCGTCCCCGGGCGCAGTGCCCGACGGGGCCCACACGTTGAGCCGCAGACTGTCCTCGTCCTGCACACCGCCGAGATCGAGGGGGATCCGCGGGTCCGTCGGCTGAGGGCAGACCGGGCCGACACGGCGCGCATCGGCGACCTCGCCCCACGGTCGCGGCGGTTCCGGCGCGCGCCAGCGCAACTCACCGACCGGCGCCGCGGCGTAGCGAATGCCCTTCCACGCCTTGACGAATCCGTCGTCGGTTCCACGTACCGGCCCGTACTCCGTATCGACGACGGGCTCGGCGGATACCGCCCGGCCCGATGCCCCGGTTGATTCGGTTGTCACGCAGCAGCACCTCCTGCGGTAGGCGTCGACCTTTCCAGGCTACGCACCCCGTCGGATAGGTTGACGCGGTGCGGAAATCAGCGCTGTTGACTGCAGCGATCGCCACCGAGGTCACCGCCACTCTCTCTTTACGAGCGTCGCAGGACAATTCGTGGTGGCTGATCATCGTGGTCACCGGATATCTCGGCGCGTTCGTGCTCCTCACCGCCGTGCTGCGGGCCGGAATGCCCGTCGGAGTCGCCTACGGGATCTGGGGGGCGTCGGGCACAGCAGCCACCGCGGTGCTGGCGGCGGCGCTGTTCGGCGATCCGTTCACGTGGCCGGTCGCTGCGGGGATCGGCCTGATCGCCGCGGGCGTTTTGCTGGTCGAGCTCGGTTCACGTCCCCGTCCGGGAGCGGGTGCCGCCCTGTGATGTACCTCGTGTTGGGCGCCGCCATCGTGCTGGAGGTACTGGCGACCTTGTGCCTGCGCGCCTCGGAGGGATTCCGGAAGAAGATCTGGATGGCGCCGGTGGTGATCGGCTACCTGGCGTCCTTCTATCTGCTGTGGCTGACGCTGTCGCTGGGGTTGCCGGTCGGTATCGCCTACGGCGTGTGGACAGCCTGCGGGGTGGCGCTCGTCGCGGTCCTCGCCCGCTTCCTGTTCGGCGAACGGCTCACTCCGACGATGGGCGTGGGGATCGCGCTCATCGTGGCGGGCGTGCTCACGATCGAACTGGTCGGGCTTTCGCACTGAGCGCGCCCGCGAGGGCCATGATCACCAGCCCGGCGACCGGCACGGTCAGCAGCCCCATCCGCAGGCTGGTGGAATCGGCGACCAGTCCGACGACGGGCGGCGAGGCCAGGAAGCCGATGCGCAGCAGCCACGTGACGATGGTCAGGCCGGTCCCCGGCCGCAACCCGGGAAGCTGATCGGCACGGTGCATGGCCGCCGGGATCGCGGTGGCCACCCCGAGGCCGGCGGCCGCGAAGCCGGCGATCGTCGCGGGAACGCTCGGGAAGGCCAGTGCGGCGCCCATGCCGGCCGCCGCCAACGCACCGCCGGCGCGGGCCACCCTGGCTTCCCCGAACCGGTCGACCAGCCGGTCGCCGATGAGGCGGCCGACGAACATGAACGCCGCGAGCGCGATGTACCCGAACGCCGCGATCGCGCCGGGGGCGCCGACGCTGTCGCGCAGATACAGAGTCGCCCAAGAACTTCCGGCGTCCTCGACGGTCGCTCCGGCGATCGCGATGACCGCGAGCGCCGTCAGCAGGAGGTACACCCTGCGACCGGCGGTGCGCTCGCCGTTCGCCTGCGCCGCCGCCGGATGGTCGTCGTGGTCGGCTCCCCGCAGCATGAATCGGTAGGCGACCAGCACCACGCCGCTGAACAGCACGGCGGCGACCCCCAGATGCACCGGACGCGGGATGTCGAGGGCGATGGCCCCCGCACCCATGAGGCCGCCCAATACGGCGCCGGCAGCCCAGACGGCGTGCACGGAGTTGATGATCGACCGCCCGTAATTGCGCTGCACCCGAAGCGCGTGCGCGTTCTGCGCCACATCGGTGACCGCGTCGGACGCGCCGGCGAGGAACAGCGCACCCGCCACCAGTACCACCGACGGCGCGAGTGCGGCGACGAACACGAACAGCGCGATGGCGACGGTGCCCGCGACGGCGACGCGCGCCGAGGTGAACCGCCGGATCAGTGCCCCCGCGGTCAGCCCGGCGACGAATGCGCCCGCGGAGAACGCCGCGATCGTGACGCCGTACACCGCATTGGACAACCCGAGGTCGGCCTTGATCTCCGGGAAGCGTGGCAGCAGGTTCGCGAACAGCGCCCCGTTGGTGAGGAACTGCGCCGCCACCGCGACCCTGGCCCGGCGATCACGCACCGCCGATTCTTCGAGCACCCCGGACGCCATGGCCGCGACCATACCCAGGCCGGTTACTTTCACACCGAACGGGATTGCTTGCGCCCGTGCCACGGATGACGCTCCCGCCCGCCACCTGTCCCGCACGTCCACGCCACTACGGCAGGATGGTCAGGCATGACCGAACTGTCCCCCTCGCTGGTAGAACTCGCCGCCCGCCACGGTGTGGCCACCCACTACGAGGACTGGTCCGGTACGAAGGTCGCAGTGCCCGAGTCGACGCTGATCGCAGTGCTCGCCGCCCTGGGCGTCCCGGCGGCCGACGACGACGAACGCACCGCTGCGCTCGAGGAACACGACCGCAGGTACTGGCGGCAGTCACTCCCGCCCACGATCCTGGGCCGCGCCGGTGACACGTCGTCGTTCTGGGTGCACGTCACCCACGGCGACGGCGTCGAGGTGTGGGTTGCGCTGGAAGACGGGTCGACCCGCACGGGGCTGCGCCAATTGCGCAACGACACACCGCCTTTCGAGCTCGACGGTCGCCTGGTCGGTGAGGCCAGCTTCGAGCTGCCCGACGACCTTCCGCTGGGCTACCACCGGGTCCACATGCGGACCGGAGCGTTCGAGGCCGACGCCTCCCTGATCGTCTCCCCCGCCTCGCTGCCCGTGCCGCCACGGCTGGGTGCCAAACGCAGCTGGGGGCTGGCGACTCAGCTCTACAGCGTCCGATCTGAGCGGTCGTGGGGAGTCGGCGACCTGACCGACCTGACCGATCTCGCGGTGTGGTCGGCGACGCGACACAGCGCCGGATTCGTCCTGGTCAACCCGCTGCACGCGGCCGCACCGGCCGCGCCGATGGAGCCCTCCCCGTACCTGCCGACCTCGCGGCGGTTCGTCAACCCGCTCTACCTGCGGCCGGAGGTGATCCCGGAGTACGCGGAGTTGCGCCACCGGGGACAGTTGCGGCGGGCGCGCACCGAGGTCCAGGCCCGTGCGCGGCGAATGCCGCTCATCGATCGGGACGCATCGTGGCGGGCCAAGCGCGCGGCGCTGGCGACCATCTACCGCGTCGAGCGGTCGGCCGGGCGTGAGCTCGCCTACGCGGGATACCGCGCCCGCCAGGGACGCGCCCTCGACGACTTCGCCGTCTGGTGCGCGCTGGCCGAGAAGTACGGCAACGACTGGCACGGCTGGCCCGCGGAGCTCCAGCATCCGAGCAGTGAAGCGGTGGCCGTATTCGCCGCCGAGCGCGCCGAGGACGTCGACTTCCACCGGTGGCTGCAGTGGCAGCTCGACGAGCAGCTCACCGCCGCGCACGCCACGGCGATCGGCGCGGGGATGGACATCGGCGTCATGCACGATCTCGCGGTCGGCGTCGATCCGAACGGCGCCGACGCGTGGGCGCTGCAGGAGGTGCTGGCGCTCGGCGTCACGGCGGGCGCGCCGCCGGACGAGTTCAACCAGCTCGGTCAGGACTGGTCCCAGCCGCCGTGGCGCCCCGACCAGCTCGTCGAACACGCCTACGCACCGTTCCGCGCCCTGGTCAACGGTGTGCTGCGGCACGCGGGTGGGGTACGTATCGACCACATCATCGGGCTGTTCCGGCTGTGGTGGATTCCGCGGGGCGCCTCCCCGACCGAAGGCACCTACGTCCGTTACGACCACGAGGCGATGATCGGCATCGTCGCGCTCGAGGCGCACCGGGCGGGGGCGGTGGTGGTCGGTGAGGACCTCGGGACCGTCGAACCGTGGGTGCGTGACTACCTGCACGACCGCGGCCTGTTCGGGACGTCGATCCTGTGGTTCGAACACGACCGCGACGGTGACGGTGAGGGCGGACCGCTGCCCGCCGAGCGGTGGCGGGAGTACTGCCTGTCGGCGGTGACCACACACGATCTGCCGCCCACCGCCGGATACCTCGCCGGAGAGCACGTGCGCCTGCGTGACGAGCTCGGGCTGCTCACGCGTCCGGCCGCCGAGGAGCTCGCCGACGACCGCGCCGCGCAGGCCGCATGGTTGTCCGAACTGCGCCGGGTCGGGCTGCTGCCTACCCAGGACGACCCCGATGCCGAAGACGATCCCGACATCGTGATCCTGGCCCTGCACCGGTATCTCGGGCGCACTCCGTCGAAGCTGCTCGCACTGTCGCTGGCCGACGCCGTGGGTGATCTCAAGACCCAGAATCAGCCCGGCACCAGCGACGAGTACCCGAACTGGAGGGTGCCGCTGCGCGGTCCGGACGGGCGGCAACGCCTGGTCGAAGATGTGTTCAGAGACCCCCGCGCGGCGGCGCTCGGCGCCGTCATGGGCTCGTTGGTGCATCCGCCCCAGTGAGACGGGTGTAACACCGGAGCGCATTTCTCCGGTTTCACATTCGTCACCGCTGCGATATGTTCGCAGCCGCACCACAACCGACGGAGGCCATGTTGAAGAAGCTCGTGACGCTCGGCGCCGGAATGCTGGCCGCCGGAGCCGCAGCCGCGATCGGCACGGGTGTGGCCGCGTCCCAGCCGGGTGGCAGCTACAACGTCGTCGGGGAGCCGTACAACAAGGCGCTGCAGATCCTGCGCGCCCAGGGCGTGAAGGCCACCTTCGGCGGCTCGTTCGGCAGCGTGTTGCCGCAGGCGAGCTGCATGGTGGACACCCAGAAACTCACCTCCGGGGGCAAGATGCTGCTCATGCTCGACTGCAGCCAGGCCGCCGCCGACCGCCTCAAGGCGTCGCAGCCGGCGGGCGGACCGCGGGTCGGTTCGAACGGCATCACCACGGTGACACCCACCCCGATCGTGCCGATCCAGGGCGCACCCGGCGCGGGCACTCCGCCGCCGGTGGGCTGATCCCCTAGCGATCCATCGGGCGCGCGATCAGCCGGTTGAGGCGGGCCTTGACGCCGTCGGGCAGCACCATGTTGGCCTTGCCGAGCGCCTTCGACATCAGCGACGCCGCGATCACCTTCCGATCGCCTCGCATCATCGCCTCGTATCCCTGTCGCGCGACATCAGCGGGGTCGTCCTTCGGCATCGGACCGCCGACCGGGGTGTTGCGCATCTTGGCGCGCGTGAAGAACTCGGTGTCGACAGGCCCGGGCATCAGCGCGGTGACGGTCACCCCGGTGTCGCGCAGCTCGTCGTGGAGCGCCTCGGCGAAGCTCAGCACGAACGACTTCGACGCGTTGTAGATGCTCTGGTAGGAGCCGGGCATGGCGGCGACGGTCGAGGAGGTGAACAGCACGCGGCCGCTGCCGCGGTCGACCATGTCGCCGAGAACCAGCCGCGCCAGGTGCACGGTGGACCGCACGTTGAGGTCGATGATCGAAAGATCCTCATCGAGGTCGCCGTCGACGAACCGGCCGGCCCGTCCGACGCCGGCGTTGATCGCCGCCGCGTCGAGGTGACGCGCGCCCGCTGTCGCCGTCCGGTAGAGCTCCGCGACGCCGTCTTGCGTCCGCAGGTCCACCTCGACCGGCGTCACCTCCCGGCCGATGCTCGAAAGCTCTTGGGCCGCAACATGAATTCGCGGTTCGTCGGCGGCGATCACCAGGTCGTAACCGTGCTCGGCGAACAGTTTGGCCAGTTCGAAACCGATACCCGTCGACGCTCCGGTGACCAACGCCAGCTTCGTTGCGCGACCCATGTGGCCGGTCTACCCGTCGCGCAACCCATGAAACTTCTCAGCCCTCCACCATCGCCTTGAGACGTGTGACCGTCTCCGACATGGTGCGGCCCACCTGGCGCGCCGCCACCCAGTCGGCGACCAGACCCAGCAGCCCACCCGGGGCCTCGTAGGACAACCGGAACGTCACCTTGGTTCGGCCGTCGCTGCAATCCCGCAGCCGGAACCGGCCGCGCATCGTCACACCGGTGATGCCGATCCATGCCAGATCGCGGTTGCGGTCGAACTCCACGATCTCGACGACGCCGCCGATCGGCACCGAGCCGATCTTCCAGTGCGCGGTGAATCGGGACCCGATGCCGACGGGGCCCTCGGTCACCGTTTCCCATCGCTCCAGGCTGGCCATGAACTCCGGATAGCAGTCCGGGTCGCTGACCACCTTCCACACGGTGTCGCGGTCGGCGTCGAGCACGCACCGCCGTTCGAGCCTCATCGCGCGACCCTCATCAGCGCTCTCTCCTCTTCGCGCAAGCGCTCACTGGTGCACCATCCTTGTGTCGGTGATCTTGGATGGGTTGCCGATGCACCCGAGGTGCCGTCGGATCACTGCCACAAGCGCTGGACGCTGTGACGTCCTTGATGAGTTTTGCAGGACCCGGCGGTTACCCGGGGTGTGCTGACCGTCGACAGGGCTGAGCGCCACCGAGCGCCGAACAGTGAGCGATCCGGCCGCCGCGCCCCGGCACCGAAGTTTGGGTGCCTCCCCACTGGGACTAGCAGCGAGGAGGCTGTGATGAAGTATGCCCCACCGGTGTTGGCGCCGAAACCCGCCAACAACATGACCTGCGGAATCGACTGGGCTGGGCGCGATCACGCGATCTCGATCGTGGATGCCCGTGGCAGCGAGATCCATCGAAGCGCCGTTGAGCACAACGCTGTCGGGCTGCGAGTTCTGCTGGGTCTGCTGGCCCGCATGGGAGTCAGCGAGGTAGCCATCGAACGCCCCGATGGGCCACTGGTCGAGGCGCTGCTCGACGCCGAGGTCACCGTCGTGGTGATCAGCCCCAACCAGCTCAAGAACCTGCGCAGCCGCTACGGCTCGGCCGGCAACAAAGACGACCGGTTCGACGCCTTCGTGCTGGCCGACACCCTGCGCACCGACCGCACCCGACTGCGTCCCCTGGTGCCTGACACCGCGGCCACCACCGCGCTGCGCACCGCCTGCCGGGCCCGCAAAGACCTCATCAAACACCGGGTCGCACTGGCCAACCAGCTGCGTGAACACCTCAACCGCGTCTTTCCCGGTGCCGTCGGATTGTTCAGCGATCTCGACTCGCCGATCAGCCTGGCGTTCCTGGCCCGATTCGACTGCCAAGACCGCGCCGACTGGTTGACCCCCAAACGTCTGAGCGCCTGGCTGGCCTCGGTCGGCTACACCGGCGGTACCGATCCCGCTGTGTTGCACGCACACCTGGCCAGTGCGCCTCACGGCATCACCGGCGAGCACAGCCGCGCTCATGCCGGCGTCACCGCCGCCCTGGTCACCAGCCTCAAGACCCTCGTCGCACAGATCAAGGTGCTGTACCGCCAGATCGGCGACCAGCTCGACGCTCACGTCGATGCGCACATCTTCACCAGCCTGCCCCGCAGCGGAACTGTCAGGGCCGCAAAGCTTGTCGCTGAAATCGGCGACTGCCGCGCACGATTCCCCACCCCCGAATCGCTGGCCTGCCTGGCCGGGGTCGCACCGTCGACCCGCCAATCGGGCACCATGCGTTCGGTCGGATTCCGATGGGCCTGCGATAAACACCTGCGCGACGCCGTCACCGACTTCGCCGCCGATTCCCGCGCCGCGAACCCCTGGGCTGAAAACCTCTACCGCCAAGCCCGATCCCGCGGACACGACCATCAACACGCCGTGCGCATCCTGGCCAGAGCCTGGCTCTACGTCATCTGGCACTGCTGGCAAGACCACACTGCCTACAACCCCGACCGACATGGGGCCCTGCAGGCATTCCTGCGAAGCCAACCACCCACTGCTTGACACAGGGCTACTCATCAGCCCAGCACCGGGAAACGTCGCTCCGCCGCCAAACTGTCCACCCCGCCCTGCAGGCTGGCCACCACCTTGTCGTTGATCACGTCGTCGTCGGAGTCGGCGATGTCGGAGGCGTCGATGGGTTCCTGCACCTCGATCACGATCTTCGTGGGCAACGGCAGCCGCGGGATGAGGTCGCTGATCACCAGACCCCACGGCGGCGCGAGCAGGATCGGCACGCTCTTCAACCGCGCCAGCTTGTCCACCATCAACAGCCGCGCGAGCCACTGGCCGCGGTCGAGGAACAGCGCCGCCTCCTGACCGCCGACGCTGGCGACCGGCACGATGGGCACGCCCGCTTCACGGGCCAACCGCACGTAACCCTTGCGGCCACCGAAGTCGACACGGTGCCGTTCCCACGACGGCCGGAACACCTCGTAGTCGCCTCCCGGATAGACCAGCAGGGCGGCACCGGACTCCAGCGCCAACCGGGCGTTGTCGTGATTTGCCGCCACCGTGCCGAATTTGCGCAACCAGCCCAGTCCCGGTGCGGACACCACCAGGTTGTGCGCCAATTGGTAGAACGGCCGCTCGACACCGAAATACGAGCAGAAGGCCAGCGTGAAGACGAAGGTGTCGGGCGGGATGTTGCCCCCGCTGTGGTTACCGACGAGCAGGACGGGGCCGTCGCGCGGGATGCGGTCCAGTCCCCGCACATCCGCGCGGAAATACAACGACGCCAACAGCCAGGTGCCGGGCAGCTGCTCGCGGATGAAGTCGGAGTCGCGCTGGTCCAGATCCGCCTTCGGCACCCGGGATGACACCTGGTGTTTGGCCCAGTCGAGGACGTCGCCGATCCCAGCCATGGCACCTCGTATTGACGCCCTGCGGGCACCCGAAACCTGCGCTACACCTGCTCGGTGAACGGCCACCACAGGCCGTCACTGCCGCGGACGCCGTTGGGCGTGTCCATGGCCGCGGTGATCTCTTCGATTTCGTTGTCCTGCAGCGCTTCCGGTGCCACGCGGCCACCTGATCCGTCGGAGACGTCGAATGCGAAGCTGACCGGCAGCGCAGGGTGCAGCCAGTGACTCACCGTCCGCTCGGCGCCGTCTTCGCCGACCTCTGCGGTCGTGAGGAAGAATCCCTTCCCCGCGGCGAACCGCGCGACTGTGGCCACCTGCAGGTGTGCCAGGAAGTGGTTGGTGAAAGTGCCGGGTAGCGGTTGCCCGCCCACGTGAACCGTTGCCACGGACCTGCCCTTCGCTCGTGTCGTCGTCGACCTTCGCTCACCCGCCAACACCGATCTGTACTATCGCGCCATGCCGTTGGCCGAGGGGGCGACGTTCGCGGGCCACACCATCGTGCGACCGCTGGGCGACGCGCTGAAGGTGCTGCCCGCGACCGTATCAGCGGACGCCGACTACCGAGAGCGGTTCCACCGGGAAGCCGAGATCGCCGCGACGCTGTGGCATCCGCACATCGTCGGTGTCCACGGCCGCGGCGAGTACGACGGTCAGATGTGGATCTCCATGGGTTACGTGGACCATCAGCGCGACCTGCTGCACCGCGACGTCAAACCTGCCAACATCCTGCTGCCCCGGCCCGGGTCCGGTGAGCAGCGAATCCGTCTGGCGGACTTCGGGCTTGCGCGTTGGGTGAAGGACATCAGCGGGCTCTGCGCCGAGGAGTCGCCGGTGCGGGTCTGCACGCAGCAGACCGGTATGGCCCGGCGGGAGTGCCGCGAGGAGATCCGGCGCAGCAACGGGATGCCGTTCCGGTGAAGTACGCCGTCGTCGCGCCGGTTGCCGCCGGAGTCACCGTCGATCCAGCGTGGATGGCGGCTTTCGCCCGGCATCTCGAGGCGTGCGGATTCGAGTCGATCGTCGTGGTCGAACACACCGTGCTGATGACGCAGTACGCCAGCGTCTATCCCTACGACCCCTCCGGGCGGGTCGAACTCACCGCCGACACCCCGGTACCCGATCCGCTCGATCTGCTCGCGTTCCTTGCCGCGCACACCGAACGGCTGGGTCTGGCGACCGGCGTGCTGGTGCTGCCCAACCATCATCCGGTGGCGCTGGCCAAGCGGGTGGCGACGGTCGACGCGCTGTCGGGCGGGCGGGTGCGCCTGGCCGTCGGGACCGGATGGCTCGCCGAGGAACTCCGGGCGTGCGGCGTCGACTTCACCACCCGCGGGCGACGCGCCGACGAGCAGATCCAGGTGTTGCGCGCGCTGTGGGCGGACACCCCGCAGGGCGCGAGTTTCCACGGTGAGTACTTCGACTTCGACCACGCCATGTCCTATCCGAAACCGGCCGCGCGGATTCCCGTCCACATCGGTGGACACAGCCGGGCCGCGGCCCGGCGCGCCGGACGGTTCGGCGACGGCTTTCAGCCGCTGGGTGTCACAGGCGAAGCGCTCACCGCGCTGGTCGCCGAGATGCACGGGGCGGCAACCGAATCCGGTCGCGACCCGGGATCGATCGAGTTGTCGCTCGGGCATTCGGTGGCCAAGATTGACGCGGGTCGCGCGGAGAAGCTCGCCCAACTGGGTGCCGACCGGGTCGTGCTGGCGATGCCGGACGTCACCACCCTCGAGGAGGCGGCCGACGTGGTGTCGGCGTGCGCGCAGCGGCTCGGATTGACACCGTGACCCTTCCCGCGGCCGATCGTCTGGCATTGGCCGACCTGGTTCACCTCTACGCCGCCGCCGCCGTCGACGACCGCCGCTTCGATGACGTCGTCAACCTGTTCACCGAGACCGCCGAACTGCGTCTTCCCGATCCACCGCGCATCCTGGAGCCGGCGCGCCACCTGCACGGCCACGACGGAGTCCGCGCGGCGATGGCGGCCCTGTCCGGAGTCGAGCGCACCGAGCACGCGATCGTCGGCGAGGTGTATGCCACCACCCCCGACCACGGATACGCGCTGGGGCGGATCACCTGCATCGCCCACCACTGGAGCACCGCCGACGGCACGGTGACCGACGTCGTGTGGCACCTGCGGTACGACGACGAATACCAGCGCACGCCGGCGGGCTGGCGGATCCACGGGCGCGCGCTCACCGTCAACGCGATCGACGTCGCCGCTACTCGCGTTCTGCGGCAACGAGTTCCATCAGCTGATCGAGCACCGGCCGCTGACCCGCAAGCAGTTTCGTCCGAGCGGCCGACACCGGAAACCAAGCCACCCGGTCGATCTCGGGAAACTCCCTGACCGAGCCGGAGCCTTTCGGCCACTCCAGGGAGAACGTGTTGCTCACCGCGGTGTCCGGGTCCAGGTCGCCGCGGACGGCGAACACCGTGACGATCTTGCCTCCGGCCTGCTTGACCGGTTCGAGGCGCATCGGATCTCCCGGCGGCACCGGCGACCCGAGTTCTTCGCGGAACTCCCGCTGCGCGGCCTCCCACGGGTCTTCCTCAACGGTGTACTCACCCTTGGGGACTGACCAGGCGCCATCGTCACGGCGCACCCAGAACGGCCCACCCGGATGGCCGAGCAACACCTCGACTACGCCGTCGACCACCCGGTAGAGCAGCAGACCCGCACTGAGCTTCGGCACGGCGCTCCCTCACGCCCGGTCAGTAGGAGCGGTCACCCTCGCTGTCGTCGACGAAGTCCCACCGGTCCTCTTCGACCTGGACTTCCATCCGCCAGCCCAGCTCGTTGCCGGGCACCTCGTCGACGAACCAGGCATGCGCGTCATCGGCGCTCTCGATGTCCTTGGTGTCGACGACGTCACCCTTCGGATTCCGAACACGATAGGTAGCCATGGCATTACTGTTCCCGCTGCGGGCCGTTTGAATCAGTCCGCTTTCGGCATGGGGATGCCCTCGCTGGCCGAGAACCGCGCATCCTCGGCGGACGACAGCCCGATCGACACCACCGACCGCGCGAAGAACACATCGGTCAGATAGGCCAGCGAGACCGCCCATCGGTTGACGAACCGCGGGATGGCGTACAGGTGGTAGGCCCGCGTCACCGCTTTTGCGGGCAGTCCGGACAGCTGCACACCGAGCGGGTTGGCGACCGCGTAGCGAGGCCCCAGGTCGACCACCAGACCCATGTTCCGGTGCTTGTAGATCTTCTTGGTGCCGTGCCCCAGGCTGGCGGCGACGTTGCGCGCCAACACCTTTCCCTGTCGGGTGGCGTGCTGGGCCGTGGGTGGCGTGATGGCGCCGGACTGGGTGAGGTCAGGGACGGCGGCCGCGTCACCGGCCGCGAACACGTCGGGGTGGCCGGGGACCTGCAGATCGGCGTCGACCTTCAGCCGGCCCTTCTCGGTGGGCAGTCCGAGCGTCTCGATGAGTGGTGCGCCGGTGACCCCGGTGACCCATGCAACGGTGTGGGTGTCGATCCGGGTGCCGTCGGTGAGCAGCACGTGGTCGGGGTACACCTCCTCGAGCGTCACCCCCAGCCGAACGTCGACGCCCCGGCCGCGCAGCACCCGCTGTGCTGCCGCGCCCAGCTTCTCCCCGACCTCCGGCATCACCTGTTCGGCGAGGTCCATCAGCACGAACCGCACACTGTCGGTGTCGAAACCCATCTGTTGGGCCGCTGCGTCGGCCAGCGCCCGCAATTGCACCGCCAGTTCCGTACCGGAGTACGACGCGCCGACCACGACGATCGTGCGTCTGGCGGCGGCCAGGGTGGGATCCTCGTCGTTGATTGCCAGTTCGAGCTGCTCGAGTACGTGGTCGCGCAGATAGAGCGCCTCGGCGGTCGACTTCAGTCCACGGGCGTGCTCGGCGAGGCCCGGGACGTCGAACAGGCGCGTCACCGAACCCGGCGTGAGCACGAGGCGATCCCACGACTTGCTGCGGGTGCGCTGTTCCGGGTCGGTGAACGACACGGTGCGCGCGTCGAAGTCCACACCGTCGACCCGCCCGCGCACGGCCCGCACGCCCCGCAGGCTGTTGGCCAGCGGGATCGTCACGAACCGGGCGTCCACCAAACCGCCTGCCACATCAGGCAGTAACGGGGTGTAGAGCATGTAGTCGACGGGCGAGATGATCGTGATCTCGACCGGTTCGGAGCCGTCCCCTTCGCGTTTGCGCAATCTGCGGGCGAGGTGACGGGCGCATTCGAAGCCGGTGAACCCGCTGCCGACGATTACCACCGAGGTCATCGGCCCCACTGTACGCAGCTGACGCCCTGCTGGTGCGGTGTCGCGAAAGTCGTTGCCGTGCCTGTCGACTCAGGTACGGGCCGGCGTACTGGCGAACTGATCGGTGATGGCCTGACAGAAGGCCCGCAGGTCTTTCGGCGACCGGCTGGTGATCAGGTTCCCGTCGATGCAGACCTCTTGGTCGACGACGGTGGCGCCGGCGTTGCGCAGGTCGGTACGAATGCTCGGGTACGACGTGAGCGTCCGGCCCCGCACCACGTCGGCTTCGACCAGCGTCCATGGGCCGTGGCAGATCGCGGCCACCGGCTTACCGGACCGCACGAAATCGCGCACGAACGCCACCGCCGACTCGTCGAGTCGCAGCTTGTCGGGATTGACGGTGCCCCCGGGCAGGACGAGCCCGTCGAACTCGTCGACCGAGGCCTCGCCGACCGGGCGGTCGACCGCGAACTTGCCCGCGGGTTCGAGGTCGTGGTTGCGCGCCTCGATCTCACCGGCATTCACCGACAGCAGTTCGACCTGTCCGCCCGCGGTCTCCACCGCGGCGCGCGGCTGTTCGAGTTCGACTTTTTCCACGCCGTCCGCGGCGAGGATGGCGATCTTGCGGCCCTGTAGTTCCTTTGGCATGTGTGATCCTTTCTTCGCGCACTTCTGGCGTACCCGCGGGGACGCCGTCGAAATCCGGGAACGTCGGCTGATACCTGGTCAATTCGCGAAACCCCGGTAATACGATGACCTGATGCCGACCCCACCGGACGACCGGAACGTGATGACGCCGCACTTCGACGACGTGCAGGCCCATTACGACCTCTCCGACGAGTTCTTCGAACTCTTCCTGGACCCGACCCGCACCTACAGCTGCGCCTACTTCGAGCGCGACGACATGACGCTCGAGGAAGCCCAGCTCGCCAAGATCGACCTCGCACTGGGCAAGCTGGGCCTGCAGCCCGGGATGACGCTTCTCGACGTCGGCTGCGGCTGGGGTTCGACGATGCTGCGGGCCATCGAGCGCTACGACGTCAACGTCATCGGTCTGACGCTGTCGGAGAACCAGCAGGCCCACGTGCAGACCCGGTTCGCCGCCGATCCGAGCCCCCGCGGCAAAACCGTCCTCCTGCAGGGCTGGGAGCAGTTCGACCAGCCCGTCGACCGCATCGTGTCGATCGGCGCCTTCGAACACTTCGGTCACGACCGCTACGACGCGTTCTTCGAGATGGCCCACCGCGTCCTGCCCCACGACGGGGCGATGTTGCTGCACACCATCACCGGGCTGCATCCGAACGAGATGGCCGATCGCGGGATGCCGCTGTCGTTCCAGTTCGCCCGGTTCGTGCGGTTCATCGTGACCGAGATCTTCCCCGGCGGCCGGCTGCCCTCGATCCCGATGGTCGAGGAGCGCGCCACCGCGGGCGGATTCACCGTCCAGCGGGTGCAGTCGCTCCAACCGCACTACGCCAAGACTCTCGACATCTGGGCCGCCGCCCTCCAGTCGCGTCGCGACGAGGCGATCGCCATCCAGTCCGAAGAGGTCTACGACCGCTACATGAAGTACCTCACCGGGTGCGCCGACATGTTCCGGGTGGGCTACATCGACGTCAACCAGTTCACCCTGGAGAAGTAGACCGGCTCAGATACCCGTCCAGGATTCGTCGATCATCTCGGCGACGTCGATGACCTGTGCCTGCTTGCTTTCCGGGCTCTCGATCTCGCCGGCGACGTGGGCGGCGATGAAGCGTTTGATCTCGGCGTCGATGCCGCCGATGATGCGAACCACCTCGGCGCGCAAACCTTTCGACGTCACGTGGATCGAGATGTCCGACGGTCGCGGCTTTCGGACGTCGAGGACGAGCAGCAGCGGTTGCGCCGCGAGCGCCGAGGCGCGCAACGAGATCTCGCCGTAGACCACGAACTTCGGTTTGTCGATGCGCAGGTCGACCACCATGTCGATCTCGAGCGGTATCCGGATCGCGAACGTGATCATCTCGCCGACGTGGCGGGTCACCCGCGGCTGCTGGATTTTGACCCGGGCGGTGACCTTGGCGATCCCGCCCGGCCCCTGACCCATCGGGCCCATCTCGAACGCATCGCCGGCGATCTCGCCGATCGCCGCGGCGACCCGTTCCTCGGTGACGGCGACTTCGAAGAACTTACGGCCGAAGTCCTCGTAGGTCATGTGGTGGCGGTCAGACATGGTCGTCATACCGTCTCATGTCCGGGTTCTCGCGGTGTGCAACCCGTCCGGTTCAGGTGCCCTGCTGTTGAGAGCGGGCCTCGGCGCCGGACTGCTCGTCATCGAAGGAATCGTCGCCGCCGGTGCGGCCCACGTAGGTACCGTCCTCGTCGCCGCCCTCCTTGCCGGCACGGGAGGAGGCGACCTTCTGGTCGTCGCCGACGTCGGATTCGCTCTTGTCGGCTTCATCGCTGGGTGTGCTCACGGGCCAGGTCTACCCGCGGTCAGACCCGGTTAACCCCGGCGCGGCGAAGACCCGCAGGCGGGTGATGGTCAACGGTCTCGTCTCGAGGTCGAAGATCAGCACCCCGCGGTCACCGTTGGGTGCCTCGATCGCGGCCACCACGTGGGGGCCCGCGGCGATCAGCTTGTCGCACCGCACGTCGGTCAGCATTCCCAGCAGCTCGGCGCCGCTGAGTGGGTGGCTCTCGCCGACGGTGACGCGCGCTCGCCCGAGCCTGCGCCGAACCGCGACCTCGTCACCGGCCCCGGCGTCGCCGAGGAAGCGTTCGACGTGACGTTTGCCGACGGTGCCCGCGCCCACCAGCCCCGAGAGGAATCCCGCCGCACCGCCGAGCCCCTGGTTGCGCAGCAACGCGACGCTCAGCGCACCCCCCGCGGGCAGCGCCCGCGGACCGCTGCGCAGGAACTGTCCGACCATGCCGGGCAGCTCCCAGAACGCCTGCAGTCGGGCGATCTTCACCTCCCCGCCGGCCGCGGCCAGGTCGTAGCGGAGTACCGCCGGGATGTGCATCGTCACACCCGCCCCCATCCGCACCTCCAGGCCGACGTCTCGGATCACCGTGTCGTCGACCACCACGTCGGTGCGGAGGTGGAAGGTGATGTCGCGCGGGGCGATGAACGTGGCGTAGAAGCGGTCGATCTGGTCGAGGCCGCGGTGCGGACGACTGCCCACCGGATCCTCGATCTGCGCCTCGGGTGTGTAGAGCGCAACCCAACCGGCGCGATCGTGCACGGCCACCAGCCGGGGTGAACGTTCGACAGCGGTCAGCAGTTCGGCTCGGGTGAAGGTCATACGGTCACTCTCTCGCGCGCTTGGGCAACAAACTGTGAGTACCGTGAGTGTTGCGGCACACGAGGAGGACGGCAACGATGGACAAACGGCGATGAGTAACAACGGACCATTCGGCTTCGACCCCGACGACTTGGACCGTGTCGCCCGCGAGGCGCTGGAGGGTGTTGGCCGGTTCTTCACCTCCTCGGGTGAGCGCGCCGGGTTGAGTGCCCTGATCGACGAGCTGGGGCGGTTCAGCCGGCCCAGGACCGAGCCGGAGACCGCCGGCGAGACCGGTGACGGTGTGTGGGCGATCTTCACCGTCGACGCCGAGGGCGGCGCCCGCATCGAGCAGGTGTTCCCCACCGAACTCGACGCGCTGAGGGCCAACAAGAACAACACCGATCCGACCCGCAAGGTGCGCTTCCTGCCGTACGGGATCGCGGTCAGCGTGCTCGACACCGACACCCGCTCCGACTCCGCGGAGTAGGACCGAAAGCGGTCGGCGCCCGTAGGCCACCGGTTAGGCTTTGCCGCGAGGCCGTCGAGTCAGCCGTGAGGGTGGACATGTTTCGTGAACTTCTCGTCGCCGCGTCCATCGCGGGGGCAGCTGTCGGGCTGGCGCCGGGCGCAGTGGCCGATCCGTCGAACGACTACCACGACGACCCGGGCCGCTATCCCACCGACGTGCCGGGGATGAGTTACGAGGCGAAGCGCGGTGCGCCCTGCTACAGCTGGGAGCGCAACGTGTTCGGCCGCGGCCGGGGCGGCGAACCGCTGCAGTGCAAGTGGATCCCGAATCAGTGGCCGCCGGTGTACACCGGCTTCTGGACGTCGACGTACGCGCTCTACGGGGTTCAGGACATCGGCGCACCGTGTCCCGGTCCGCAGGCCTCAGCGCAGGCCCCTGACGGGCGGCCACTGCTGTGCGTGGGTCCGCGCGGATGGCAGCCGACCGTGCTGACCGGCAGCGGTCTGCACCCAGCCTGACGAACTTTGACCATACGGACCTTCCCTCGTTGTATGGTCACGCCATGACCGACGGTGCTGTGAGTTTCAATCTGTCGACCGTGTTCGCGACGGTGGCCGAGGCGGTTCCCGACAACACGTTCCTGGTGTGGCGGGACCGTCGGCTCACCTACGCCGACACCGATGCGCGGGTGGACGGCGTCGCGCACTACCTGACGTCTGTCGGGCTGGGCTGCCACACCGAACGCGACCGACTGCAGGGCCACGAATCCGGCCAGGACCACCTCGGGATCTATCTGCGCAACGGTAACGAGTACCTCGAGGCGATGATCGGTAGCTACCGCGCCCGCGTCGCCCCGTTCAACGTCAACTACCGCTACGTCGGCGAAGAGCTCACCTACCTGCTCACCGATGCCGACGCGACGGCGCTGGTCTACGGCGCGGAGTTCGCGCCGCAGGTGGCCGCGGTGCGCGACCAGCTGCCGAACCTGCGGGTGCTGATTCAGGTGGCCGACGACTCCGGCAACGAATTGTTGCCCGGCGCAGTCGATTACGAATCGATCATCACCACGGCCGCGCCCGCGGGCGGGATGCCGGTGCCGACCGGCGACGATCTCTACATCCTCTACACCGGCGGCACGACCGGTATGCCCAAGGGTGTGCTGTGGCGCCAGCACGACATCTTCCTGTCGTCCATGGGCGGCCGGCCCTTCGGTAGCGACACGTTCCTGTCGTCCTACACCGAACTCGCCGAGCGGGCGCGCGCCGGTGCCGGCGCGATGGGCCTGCTGATGATCCCGCCTTTCATGCACGGGGCGGCGCAGTGGGCGGCGTACAACGCGGTGACGATGGGCGGTCGGCTGGCCATCCCCGATCACGTCGACCGGTTGCATCCCGACGATGCGCTGCGGGTGGCCGCCCGCGAACGCGTGCTGAGCATCCCGATGGTCGGCGATGCGGTGGCCCGCCCGCTACTCGACGAGATCGAGCGGGGCGACTACGACCTGTCCGGCCTGGTCACCTTGACCAACGGCGGCGCACCGCTGTCGCCGACGGTGCGCGACCGCATCCTCGCCACACTGCCGCACGTGATCGTCATGGACGCCGTGGGCTCCTCGGAGTCCGGCGCGCAGATGAGCACATACGCCAGCGCAGGCGCGCAGATCGAGGCCGCGACGTTCACACCGCAGAGCGACACCGCGGTGGTTGCCGCCGATTTCAGCCGGGTGCTGGAACCCGGGGAGGGGCAGGGGTGGCTGGCGCGCCGCGACCTGGTCCCGCTCGGATATCTCGGCGACGAGGCCAAGACGGCCAAGACGTTCCCCACCATCGGCGGTGTGCGCTGGTCGGTTCCCGGCGACCGTGCGAACGTCCTGGAGGACGGACGGATTCAGCTGCTCGGCCGGGATTCGGTGACCATCAACTCGGGCGGGGAGAAGATCTTCGCCGAGGAGGTGGAACGTGCGGTCGCCGCGCATCCGGCCGTCTACGACGTCGTGGTGGTCGGCCGGCCGTCGGAACGATGGGGCAGCGAGGTCGTCGCGGTCGTGCAGTTCGCCGGGGAGGCGTCGGCCACCGACGAGGAGCTGGTCGAGGTGTGTACCCGCTCGATCGCCCGGTACAAGGTGCCGAAGGTGTTCATCCGAACGGAAAAGGTGGTCCGCTCACCGGCCGGTAAAGCCGACTACCGCTGGGCGAAATCCGTCGCCACCGAGAGCGTCAACACCTGACAGGCATTCGCTCTACCATCGGCCCGTGGGTGTGACGGGCCGGACGCAATCGGTGCCCAACCGGCTGCTCAAACTGTTGCTCCGCCCGACCGCTCCCCCGCTGTGGCTGGGCGTGGTCGTGGCGGCCGCCTTCATCTGCCTCGAAACGCTGCTGGTGTTCCAGCTCAAACGGGTGGCGCCGGAGAATGCCTTCGGCGCAGTGTTCCTGCTCGGGGTGCTGGTGGTGTCGGCCGGGTGGGGCTTCGGCCTCGCGGTGGCGACCTCGCTGGTGAGCACGCTCGTCTACGTCTACATCCACCTGGAGGGCACCGACACCCTCGTGCCCGCGCTGGCGGTGTTCCTACCGCTCGCGCTGTTGGCCAACCTGCTCGCCGGGCAGGCGCGGCTACGCGCCGCCGAGGCCGAACAGCGCCGCCTCGAGGCGGACCTGTCCGCCGAACTCGCCCGGTCCACCCTCGGCGCCGGTGACCTGCAGGCCGCCCTGCACAGCGCGGGCCGTCGCATCGCGGAGGTTCTCGAGCTGCCGTTCGCGGTGCTCACCCTCGACGACGTGCCCGGTGACGACCGGTCCACCGCGGTCCCGTTGCGCGACGGCCCGGCGCGGATCGGGACGCTGCTGGTGCCCGCCGAGCTGTCCAAGGATGCCCGCGAACGTGTGCAACGCATCCTTGGATCGCTCGAGTCGCTGCTCGTCGCGACCCGCGACCGCCAGGAGATCAACGCCGCGCTCGCGGAGAGCCACGCCGAGGCCAGTGCACTCGCCGACCAGCAGACCGCCCTGCGCCGGGTGGCCACGCTGGTGGCCCGCGGTGCCGACCCCTCCGAGGTGTATCCGGCCGCGGTCACCGAACTGGCCGACGGCCTGGCCGTCGAGCACGTCACGTTGATCAGCTACGACGGAGACAGCCACTGCGTGGTTCTCGCCGCCCGGGACAACAGGGACACCGACCGACTCTCGGCCGGTGAGCGGTTCCGCCTCGACGGTGACAGCCTGAGCCACCGGATCCGGACGGCCGGCGTGCCCGCCCGCATCGACGACTACGCCGAGACCCACGGGTCGATCGCCGACCGGCTGCACGGCCTGCATGTCCGCGCGGGTGTCGGTGCGCCGGTGATCGTCAACGGCGAGGTCCGAGGCGCCGTGCTCGTCGGATCGATCACCTCCGACCCCCTGCCGCCGGAGTGTGAGGCGAGAGTGGGCGACTTCGCCGACCTCATCTCCACGGCGATCGCCAACGCCGAGACACGTGCCGAACTGAAGGCGTCGCGCACCCGCATCATCACCGCCGCCGACCATGCGCGCCGGAGCCTGGAACGGGATCTGCACGACGGGGCGCAGCAGCGCATCGTCTCGCTCGGCCTGGAGGTGCGTGCGCTCGAGGCGGCGCTGCCGCCCGATGCCGAGCGGGAGCGCGAGGCACTGTCGCGCGTGGTGACCGGTCTCGGGGATCTCCATCACGACCTGCAGGAACTGTCCCGCGGCATCCACCCGGCGATCCTCTCCCGGGGCGGTCTGGGGCCTGCGATCAGGACGCTGGCCCGCCGCTCGAGTGTCCCGGTGAGCCTGCATCTCGACGTGGACCGCCGACTGCCCGAACCGGTCGAGGTCGCGGCGTACTACGTCGTCGCCGAGGCGTTGACCAACGCCGCCAAACATGCTCACGCGTCAGAGGTGACGGTGCACGTACGCGCCGGAGACGACGCGTTACACCTCTCGGTCGGCGACGACGGCGTGGGCGGCGCCGATTCGTCGGCGGGCTCGGGTCTGATCGGCCTCAAGGACCGGGTCGAGGCCGTGTCGGGACACCTGGACGTCTCGAGCGTCAGCGGGGCCGGCACCACGGTGACGGTGCAGATTCCGCTGTGAGCGGCCACCGCCGCCGCCGGGAGGTGGGAGGATCGTCTCGATGAACGTGCGCGCACGGAACAACGTCCGCATCGTCGGGACAGAGCAGGGGCCGACGGTCATGCTCGCGCACGGTTTCGGCTGCGACCAGAACCTGTGGCGGCTGGTGACCGCCCGCTTGGCGCCGGAGTTCCGGGTGGTCCTGTTCGACCACGTCGGCTCCGGAGCCTCGGACCCCACGGCATGGGACGCCGACCGCTACTCCTCACTGCAGGGATACGCCGACGACATCCTCGAACTCACCAAGGAACTCGACCTGCACGACGTGGTGTTCGTCGGTCACTCGGTCGCGTCCATGATGGGCGTGCTCGCCGTGCGCGCCGATCCGAGCAGGTTCGCGAAGCTGGTGCTGCTCACCCCGTCCCCCTGCTACGTCGACGACGCCGAGTACCGCGGCGGCTTCTCGCGGGCGGACATCGATGAACTCCTCGACTCGATGGAGAGCAACTACCTCGGCTGGTCGCAGGCGATGGCGCCGACCGTCATGGGCGCACCGGGACAACCCGAACTGTCCGACGAACTGGCCGAGAGCTTCTGCCGCACCGATCCGGCGCGGGCGCGGGTGTTCGCGCGCGCGACGTTCCTGTCCGACAACCGCGCCGATCTCGGCGGCGTGCACATGCCCACCCTGGTCATCGAATGCGCCTACGACGCCATCGCCCCGCGCGGGGTCGGGGCGTTCGTCCACGACCACATCGCCGGCAGCGCGCTACTCACCCTCGAGACCACCGGGCACTGTCCACATCTGAGCGCCCCGGAGGAGACCGCCAAGGCGATCGCGGCGTTCGCCCGGGCGACGTGACCTCACCCGAAGGTGCCGAGCCGGCACCGGAGTACACCGTCGAGGACCTATACGAGCAGGCTCCGTGCGGCCACCTCGCCACCGGGCCGGACCGGCGGATCCTGTCGGTGAACGAGACGCTGGTTCGCTGGCTCGGCCGTCGGCGCGAGGAGCTGATCGGCACGCCGTTCACCGACCTGCTGACCGTCGGCAGCCGGATCCACTTCGAGACGCACTTCGCTCCCCTGCTGCACATCACGGGCGAAATCCGCGGCGTCACAGTTGATCTCATCGCGGCCGGCGGCAACCGGCTGCCCACGCTGATCGCCGCCAACGTCAAGACCGACGCCTCCGGAGCGCCGACGACGATCCGGTTGGCACTTCAGGACGCCAGCGACCGGCGGGCCTACGAGCGCGAACTGCTGGCCGAGCGGCAGCGGGCCGAACAGGAGCGCGCCCGGGCGACCGCGCTGGCGCGCACGCTGAAACGCTCGCTGCTGCCGCCCACGCTGTCCCCGCCGCCCGGCCTGGAAGCCAGCGCCCACCTGCACGCCGCGTCCCACGACGAGGTCGGCGGTGATTTCTACGACCTGTTCGCGCTCACGCACGGCCGATCGGCATTCTTCCTGGGCGACGTGTGCGGTAAGGGCGTCGACGCGGCGACCGTCGCCTCGCTGACCCGCTACACGCTGCGTGCCGCCGCGGTGTTCGACGACGATCCGGTGGCGGTGCTGCACAATCTCGACACCGTGCTCCTCGGCGAGTACGGCCCGGACCGTTCGCATTTCTGCACCGTGATCTTCGGTGTGCTGACCCACCAGGACAACGGATTCGACGTGCACCTGGCCAGTGGCGGACACCCGCCGGCCCTGCTCCTGCGCGGGGACGGCACCGTCGAGAAGGTCAGCACGGAAGGGGGTCAGGCGGCGGGCATCTTCAACAACGCCCGGTTCGTGTCGGCCCGAGTTCACCTCGCGGCGGGTGACACCTTGGTGATCTACACCGACGGCGTCACCGAGGCACGCATCGGGCGTGGCGCCGAACGTTTCGACGACCACGATGCGCTGATGGAACTGGCTCGCGCACACGCGCCGAGTACCGCCACGGAGATCGTCGAGACCCTGCGCACCCTGTTGGCCGATCTCGGGGAGGGCGTGGAGGACGATGCGGCGGTGCTCGCACTGGGGGTGCCGCGGTAGTCATGCTGCTGCACGATCTGGTGGCGTCGGCCGCCGCAACGGATCCGCGGCGGCCCGCCGTCATCGGGCCGGACGGAGTCCCGACCTCGTTCGCACAGCTCGACCGGGAGATCCGGTCGGTCGCCACGTGGGTCGCCCGCCACACCGCGGCGGGTGACCGGGTCGCCGTCGTCGCCGACAACAGCGCCGCCTACGCCCGGCTGTACTACGGGGTGCCCCGCGCCGGCCGGATCCTGACGTTGATCAATCAGCGTCTGCGGGCCGCCGAACAGTACGCCCAGCTGGCAGTGACCCGGCCCACCGTCGTGGTCGGCGACCGCACCCATCTCGAGCGGCTGACCGACCTTCGGTCCGAGGTTCCGTCGGTCCGGCGCGTGGTGTCCATCGAGTCGCCGGAGCTGACCGGCACGCCCGCCGGGACCGGTGACCCGACGCCACCCGCACCCGACGACGCCGCTTGGCTGCTGTTCACCAGTGGATCGACCGGCACGCCGAAAGGTGTTGTCCACAGCCATCGGTCAGTGCTGGCCGCCGTGGAGGGATCGGTCATCGGACGCGCGGTCACCCGCGGCGGCGTCTACCTTCTGCCGTTCCCGATGTGCCATGTCGCCGGGTACAACATGCTGGTGCAGCACGCCGTCGGCGCCACGGTGGTGCTGGCGGCGCAGTTCCGCGCGGACGCCGTTGCGCGCACCATCCGCGAACATGCCGTAACCGCCTGCTCTCTGGCTCCCACGATGCTGCATGCGCTGCTGGGCCACCTGCAGACGACCGGCGACACGCTGCCGACGCTGCGGTCGGTCGCGTACGGCTCCGCGGCGATCCCCGCCGATCTGTTGCGCACCGCTCTCGACCGTCTCGACGTCGACTTCCATCAGGGCTACGGCATGACCGAGACCGGAGGCAACGTCACGTTCCTCGGCCCCCGCGACCACCGTCGCGGGCTCGCAGGTGAGCCCGAGATCCTCGCGAGCGCCGGTTCGCCGCACCCACACGTCGAGGTGAGGATCAGCGACGACAACGGGGGTGCAGCGCCGCCCGGCACCCCGGGAGAGATCCAGGTGCGGGGCGCTCAGGTGGCGGCCGGGTACTGGCCGGACCTACTAGCGGTGGACCGTGACGGCTGGCTGGCCACCGGTGACATCGGCCGAATCGGCGCCGACGGCAGGTTGTCCGTGGTGGACCGCCGCAAGGACATCGTCGTCACCGGCGGGGAGAACGTGTCCTCTCGCGAGGTCGAGGACGCGCTCGTCGAGCATCCTGACGTCGAGTCGGCGGCGGTGGTCGGCGTTCCCGACGAATACTGGGGCGAGGCGGTGTGCGCAGTCGTGGTCGCGGTCGACGGTCGCCGTCCCACCGGGGCGGTGCTCATCGAGCACGTGCGGGCACGACTCACCGCGTTCAAGCGACCGCGCCACGTGTTGTTCGTCGAGGAGTTACCGCTGACGACGAACGCGAAGATCGACAAGAACGCGGTCCGCGCGTACGCCCGCGCCGCGCTCGGAGCGTGACCCGGACACACGAAGCGGCCCGCACCTCATCGGTGCGGACCGCCAGTCGCTCGTGCCGTCAGTGCCCGGTCTGTTCGGACTTCTGCCGCTCTTCGGCGACCTTGGCCGAACCGCGTGCGGCCTCGGCCTCGGCTTCCTTCTTGGCGGCGTCGCGCTGGGCGTCGGCCTTGTCCTGCTGCGCCTGGCCCTCGCGGTAGAGGTCGTCGCGGCCGAGAACCGCGCCGGTGACCTCCTTGACCTTGCCCTTCACCCCTTCGACTGCGCCCTTGACAGCTTCCTCCGGTCCGCTGTTGCCGCTGTTGTCGTCGGCCATGGTGTCCGTCCTTCCTGTTCACGGCCCCGCGTCGAGGCGTTCGGGAGGTCTGTTCCCATAAGTGATCATGAGTCAAACCTCACGTCGGTCGGCGTTGAGGTCACAACCATGACGCGGTACGGGACACCGTTTGCCGCCGGGAACCACCGGCTAACCGAATACCGGGGACACGAGAAGGAGGCGACAGTGCTCGGAGCGATTGTGCGGACGGCCGGTCAGGTGGCCGAAGCCGCGGGGGCCACGGTGGGAATCCGGTGCGGAACCGAGGAGCCTCCCCATACGACGCAGCGACTCTCGGAGGCGGTCGAGATCCGGCGTTACGACCAACGCATCGCCGCGGAGACCACGGTCTCCGCCGACGAGGAAGCCTCGCGCAACGAGGGATTCCGGCGGCTGGCGTCCTACATCTTCGGTAGAAACCACCGCGACGCGGAGATCGCGATGACCGCGCCGGTCGCCCAGCAGCGCGGCACCACCATCGCGATGACCGCTCCGGTGGCTCAGTCGGCGGAGTCGGCCGGCGAGTGGACGATCCGGTTCTTCATGCCGTCGAAATGGACGATGGACACACTGCCCGCCCCGAACGACGAGCGTGTGCGGTTGACGGTCACGCCGGCCGAAACGGTGGCCGTCCTCAGCTTCTCGGGTGACCGCGGCGGCAAAGCCGTTGCCCGCCGCACCGAAGAACTGCGGGCAGCGCTGCGCGACAGCGATTTCGAACCGGTCGGCGAACCCGCGGCCTGGTTCTACGATCCGCCGTGGACGCTGCCGTTCCGGCGGCGCAACGAGATCGCGATCCCCGTCAGGGAGCGGTCCGCGGGCTGACCCGGGTCAGCTCATCCCGTCGCGCAACTGCTTGAGCGTCTTCGCGAGGATGCGCGAGACCTGCATCTGCGACACACCGATGTGTTCGGCGATCTGCGTCTGCGTCATCGACGCGAAGAATCTGAGGCTGATCACCGTGCGTTCGCGTTCGGACAGCGCCGCCAGCAGCGGCCGCAACGATTCGCGGTCGGTGATGTGGTCCATGTCGGGATCCACCTCGCCGAGCGTGTCGGCCAGGGAGCGGGTGGTGTCGTCCGCGGAGGAGATCGGGCTGTCGATCGAGCGCAGGCTGTACGCGTCACCGGCAACCAGGCACTCCACCACTTCCTGGCGATCCGCCCCCAATTCGAGGGCCAGATCGGAGGCGGTGGGCGCCCTGCCGAGTGATTGCGTGAGCCGCGGGGTCGCCCGGGTTATCTGAACGTGCAGGTCCTTGAGCCGGCGCGGAACGTGCATGGCCCATCCGTTGTCCCGGAAATGGCGCCGGATCTCACCGAGCATGGTCGGCACCGCGAAGGACAGGAAGTTGGCGCCGTTCTCCGGGTCGAAACGGTTGACCGCGTGCATCAGCCCGACCCGGGCGATCTGAACGAGATCGTCGAGGTTCTCACCCTTGCGGTGGTAGCGGAACGCGATGTGGTCCGCCAGGGGCAGGCAACGGGTGACGATGCCGTCGCGCTGCCGGGCGTACTCCGGGGATCCGGCGGGCATCACCGCCAGCAGCCGGAACATGTCGGGGACGTCTGCGTAGTCGTCCTGCGTGCGAGTCGACGGCCTACGGGCCGGGCTCAATACCTTGGGAGTGTCATCGACGATCGTCATCACGGGTCCTTCCGGACGCGGTGCGGACGCGAAGCGACGCCGCGGTAACGGCGCAAGCTTTGCATTATTCGGCAGACGCGGAAGCTGTTGTCTCCACCGGGCTTTCACCGGGGTGGATGACTAGCGGCGGGAATGGGACCGTTGGCTCGATCGAACTCGCCTACAGCGGTCCGCTTTTAACTAAACGGTGACGCCTCCCGAACGGGATGTGTGTAACTCTACATGGTCCGGCCCACTTCGTCGCCGTGGCGGCCTCGGCAGTCTGAGAAACTACGCAATCCGTCGCCGTGGGCTCGACGGCGGCCGGAATTTGCCGGCGCGTTACCGGTTGTTTCGGTATATGTGCAGGTAGAGACCTTCCTGAGAACCTGCTTAAGCTCGTAGTAATGCGACGCATTCCGTAGTAATCTGCGTCACATAACGAAAGAGCAACCAGCGGCGACGTCATCCGCGTAAGGCTTGCCAGCCCTTCCCCCGGCAAGCTGCGAACCGCGGTGGCCGCACAACCCCATCGGGGCATCACAATCGAGGGAGTCCCACCCATGATTGACGTCGGCACCGTCCGGGTTTTCCGTCCCGACCCCACGGCCACGGAGGCGCCACAGCGGAAGGGCCGAGCCGTCTTCTCCATTGGATCGCCTTGTCCGACCCTGTCGGTTGTGACCGCGGTCGGCGAGGTGGATGCCGCCAACGGCCGCGACCTCGGCCGCTACGTCGAGCGCCACACCGCTACGGCCTCGCAGTTGATCGTCGACCTGACGGGGGTGACGTTCTTCGGCTCCCAGGGTTTCAGCGCACTGCACTACATGAGTGTCAGTTGCGCGAGGATCGACGTCGACTGGGTGATCGTGCCAGGCGGCGAGGTGCGCCGAATGCTGAGGATCTGCGATCCGCAAGGGGAACTGCCGCTCGCCGACAACGTCGAGGCCGCCCGCGCGCGTCTCGAGCGGGTCGCCCGGCGACGCCAGCCCATCTCCTGGGCCGGCTGACCTTCGCGGATCCGGCCCGGCCGGCCCGAAAGCGCTGTCCGGGTTCGGGTTCAACCGATCAGGTGGCGAGTTCCACCTCGTAGCACACGGCATACCGACGGAAGTTCGGTGTCGGCCGGAACAAATGGCCCGCGTCGGGCGACCAGGTCACCACGCGCAGCAGGCGCTTGTAGGAGGGCAGTTGCTTGGCCACCAGTTCGGCCAGCGCAGCCCGCGGAGAATATCCGCAGCGATCGTCAACATCCTTCGGGAGCAGTACATCCCACATGGTTTCCTCAACCCGCATGCGGAAAGTCTCACGCCCACGCAGCCGTCCCGCCGGGAGCTCACACCGACGTGTCGGAGATCGAGACCATATAGTGACCATGCTCACAGCCCCTGGTTCGCGTCGAAGCGCACAAGGTACATCGTCGCCCAGTTCTTCCCGGTGATGAGGTACTGCCCGTCGCCGGCGTAAGCAATTCCGTTGAGCACGTTGCGTTTTGGCTCACCTTGACGTAGCGCCGAGGCGTCGGCGGACGCGCTGACCACCCCGGTGCCCGGATCGATCCGTACGATTTCGTCGGTGGCCCACACGTTCGCCCACACCTGGCCGTCAACGCATTCCAGTTCGTTCAGACCGGCGACCGGACCTCCGTCCGACCCCGTGACGGCGACACTGCCCGTCTCGGTGAAGTCGGCGGGGTCGACGAAACGTAACCGGTCGGTGCCGTCGCTGCGGACGATCCGGGTGCCGTCGAAGCACACTCCCCAACCCTCGCCGTCGATGGGCACCTGCCGCACCGGCGTGAAAGTCGTTCTGTCCCATTCGATGGCGACACCGTCGCGGTAGGTGACCTGCCAGATGCGGTCTCCGGCTACCGTCATGCCCTCCCCGAAGAAGCCGCCCGGCAGCGGCACCGAACGGCGCACCGCACCGGTGGCGGGGTCGAGTTCACGCAACTGTGACTGCCCGGCCAGCCCGGTGGTCTCCAGGAGTGCGGCGCCGTCGAACTCCAGGCCCTGGGTGAACGCCGTCGTGTCGTGGGGCACCTCGCCGAGCACGGTGATACGCAGCTGCGGCTGGGGATCCGGCGTCGCCGCGGCGTCCTGAGCGTCGGAGCACCCCACCGCGAGCAGCATGGTGGTGGTGCAAAACCCGGCCAGCACACGAAGCGCACTCATCATCGCCATCGTGCCCTATCCGGCGCGCCGGGGTCAGCCGCGGTAGAACAGTGCCGCCGGCCCAGCAGCCACGCCACACCCGAACCCTCGTCCGCTGCGACGACGTCGAGGTCGGCGAACGCATCGGTGAGTGTGCCTTGGCGGATCCGGTAGCGGCCCGGCGCGGCGCCGACTTCGCTCAACGCGGCGATCGCGAGAAGTCCCCCGGGGGCGAGGCGTTCGGCCAATGCGCGGTCGAGGCGCTCCTCTCGGAAGAGGTGACACACGATGACGTCGGCCGCTGGACCGGCGGGCAGTCCGCCGTCGAGGTCGACCACCTCGAAACGGCAGCGGTCGGCTACCCGACGCTGCCGGGCGGTGGCCGCGGCCTGTTCGACCGCGACTTCCGAGATGTCGAAACCGAGCACCGTCATTCCGCGTTCGGCGAGCCACACCGCGGTCCGGCCCTGTCCGCAGGCGATGTCGAGTGCGAAACCTTCGGTCGGGAAGGCGGCGCGGTGGGGCGCGAAGACGTCGGGCAATCCGACGGCCTCCGCCGGCGTGGGGCCGAGTTGTGTGTATCTGCGGTCCCAGTGGGCGCCATCGCTCACCGCCACCGGGAAGGCCCTGCACTCATCCGGGCGGCCGCTGCCGCGGTGAGGAAGCTGCCGAGCGCCGTCCATCCCGCGGCACCGGCCAGGCCCTGCTTGGCCGTCAGTACCAGCGCCACGCCGGCGACACAGATCAGCACGCCGGCCAGCACCGAGCGCGCACCGGTGGCCGTGGCCTTGTCGTCCCACCAGGGAAGTGGGCGGTGCTCGAGCGGTACGAGCAGGCGAAACAGCGCGGCCATGACCCCGGCGAACACGACCGCCCGCAAGGCCAGCAGAGGCCAGAAGTGCGGCGCGTCCACGTCGTACGCGTCCAGGCCGAGCGCGTGCAGCGTGAACGCGGCGACGGCGATGGCGGGGATGTGCCAGAGGTAGAGCGTCATGGCTCCCCCATTACCGGTCGCGACGACGTGCCAGACGCGTGGTCGTGCCGCCCATCGCCGGACCGGCCCCGCGACGACCACGAATGCGCACGACATCCAGGTGCAGTGCAGCCCGAGCAGCAGCGTCGGCGGTGACACGTTCGACACGTGCTCTGCGCCGGTCACGACGAGCGCGACCTCGTAGGCGCCGGTGACCGCGAGGGTGCACTGCGCGGCCAGGGCGGTCACGGCGACGCCGAGTGCGGCGAGGGGGTGGATCAATCGCCGCGCGTAGGCCACGCCGATCACCACCGGGATCAGCCAGACGACGAGGAAGTTGACGACTCCGGATTCGGGTGTGCCGACCGCGGATCGAAGTTCGTCGACCGCCCATGCGGTGGCGAGCAGGCCGGTGAGCAGGACGGCGACCGCGCGGCCGGTTCGCAGGCGGGTCAACACGGGCACGAAGGCGAGTGCGATCAGGTACACGCCGAGGAACCACAACAGCGCGACGCTCTCGCGACCCAACGCGTCCGCCGACTCCTCGCCGAGCAGCAGGCGCACGGCCAGCAGGCCCACGACCCACGCCGCGAGATACCAGAACACCGGGCGGCACAGCCGCTGGGCCCGGGTGAACAACCACGAACCCCACGGCGTGCCGGAATGCCAGCCATAGGCGCCGGCAGCGCCACCGGCCAGGAAGAACAGCGGCATCACCTGGACGACCCAGGTGACCGGGGCGATGGCGGGCAGCGCACCCAGGAGGTTGCCGATCCGCACCCCTGCGGAGTCGATCGTGGCGAGCAGCAGCGCGCAGTGCCCGAACATCACGACCACGAGCGCCGAGAGCCGGGCGACGTCGACGGAACGGTCACGGCCGCGGACGGTGTCGGGGATCGTCCGGGTGTCGACGTCTGGCATGTGTCCAGCATCCCCCGCCGGGGACGGTCGGGGATGAGTAGGACTACGCGAGGTCCCGGATCAGCCGGCGGGCGTGATGCCGAATTCGGTGAACCGGACGCCGACACGAAGTTCGCCGAATTAGCGAAGAATGGCCGTCACCGGTCACTCGCGACTCTAAAGTGCTGCTTCATGGGCAGGACGATGTCAGCGAACGGGATGGGTCGCTGGCTGGCGCTCGCCGCCTCGCTCGCCCTGTCTGCGGGCATGGTCTACGCCTCGGACACCGAGACTCCCGGCGGCGCCGATACTCCCCCGGCTGCAGCGGCGCCGTCGACGCCCGCGCAGGCGGCCCCGCCGCAGATCGCCCGCCCGGCGGAGGCGGAACTGCTGGCGGCGAGTGCGCCCGTCGCGGCCCAGGATTTCAACGTCGAGCTGCCGGAGGGTATCGCCCCGGAAGGCGGGCTGCAGGTGAAGACCATCTGGGTGGCCCGCGCGATCAACGTCATGTTCCCGGAGGTCACGACCATCGGCGGGTATCGGCAGGACCCGCTGAGGTGGCACCCCAACGGGTTGGCCATCGACGTGATGATCCCCGATCACGGCACCGACGAGGGGATCGAACTCGGCAATCAGATCGCCGGGCTGGCGTTGGCCAACGCACGTCGCTGGGGCGTGTTGCACGTCATCTGGCGGCAGGGGTTCTATCCCGGGATCGGTGCGCCGAGTTGGACGGCCGACTACGGCAATGAGACCGCCAACCACTACGACCACGTCCACATCGCCACGAACGGCGGAGGCTACCCCACCGGGCGTGAGACGTACTTCCTCGGATCCATGCGCCCGGCGCCGCCGGCGTGAGCACACCGGCTCCGCGTCAGTGTGCGGTCCATCCGCCGTCGACCAGCAACGAGCTGCCGGTGGTGAGCGACGACGCCGGACTGGCCAAATAGGCCACCGCAGCGGCTACTTCGTCCACCGTCCCCAGCCTGCGCAGGGGAATCTCGCCGAGCACCCAGTCCCGGAATTCGGGTTTCGCGAGGCTGGTGGCCGTCAGCTCGGTTTCCACAAAGGTCGGGGCGACGGTGTTCACGCGGATCGCCTCACCGGCCAGCTCGAGGGCCAGCGCTTTGGTCATCCCCTCCAGCGCCCACTTCGACGCGCAGTAGAGCGTGCGTTGCGGACCGCCCACGTGACCCATCTGTGAACCGATCGAGACGATCGACCCACCCTCACCGTGATCGCGCATGCGGGCGACCGCCTGCTGCGTCACGAAGAGTGCGGCCTCGACGTTGACACCCATCACCGCGGCGTAGGACTGCGGAGTGATGTCCACGAGCTGTTGGGCGATGTTGCGCCCCGCGCTGTTGACCAGCACGTCGACGCGCTGACCGGCCATCACCGACGGCACGAAGGCGGTGTCGGTCACATCGCCGACGTGGCACACGGCCGAACCGCCGTACTCCCCTATCAGGCGGGCGGTCTCCTGAAGGGACTCGGCGGTCCGGCCCACGAGGTGAGCGGTGGCCCCGAGCCGGGAGAGCGCGATCGCCGAAGCGCGACCGATACCCGACCCGGCTCCTGTCACCCACGCGTGTTTCCCCGCCAGCGAGGCACCACCGACGAGGGCGTCCACCGCTCCCGACGTCATTTGATGGCCTGGGGATTCAGCGGTGAGCCGACCGCGCCGGGAATCACCAGCGGGGGTCCGACGAGAAGGAATTCGTACTGACCGTCGGCTGCGCAGTCGTCGGCGAGAGCGTCGAGATACCAGATCTCGCCCACCAGCAGACCCATGGACACGATCATCACCAGATGCAGGGGCTGGAACGTGCCTTCGAGTTCGTTCGGCCGGACCTCGGCGCCCCAGGTGTCGGTCGCTATTCCCGCGACCTCCTTCTCGTACAACCACTTCGCGACCGACAGCGACAAGCCGGGTGCGTCGCCGGCGGAGTAGCCTCCCCACCCGGGCAAGTCGCGGCGCGCAGCCATGTCACCGGTCCGGATCAGCACGATGTCGCCGCGCCCCACCGTGACGCCGTGGAATTCGCACGCTTCGTCGAGATCCTCCGGATAGATCGCCTCTCCGGGTTCCAGGTGCGATTTGCCCTTGACCCGCGGCATGTCGAGCAGGACACCGCGCGACACGATCGTCGGCATGTGTTCGACGCCGCCGCGCGCCGCTCCCGAAGAGGTCACCTCGCCCGCGCTGAAGCCGTTGAACATCTTGCCGTCTCGGAAGATGTGACCGAGCGCGTCCCACTGCGTGCCACCCTGCAGGAACAGGAACAAGCTGTCGTCGGCGAACCCCCACCCCAGGGGGTCGGCACTGTAGGTCTGTGTGCCCGCCAGGTGGTCGGTGCCGGTGGCCGCCATCTGGTGCACGGGGTTGACCCGCCCGAACGCACCGGTCTGCGGACCCTGCCCGTCGAGCGGGAGCTGCAGCGAGATCGCCTTACCGGTCCGGACCATCGACGCAGCGGCGCTGATCACGTCGGGGGTGATGAAGTTCAGTGTGCCCCTTTGATCTTCGGTCCCCCAGCGTCCCCAGTTGTTACAGGACTCGTACAGCTCGTGGAAGAGCTCGAAGGTGATGGACTGCTGACTGGTGGTCATCGTGGCTCCGTGGGTGTTGTGCGGACGCGGATTGGCGCCTTCGAGCGAAATCTACGGCGCACGACGGTCGATCCATTGCTCCCATAAGCGAGAACTCGGGCGCATCGGCTCGACTATCGGAGGACGTGCGCCCCCGCGCTATCTGAGGAGCAGCTCGCAGAGGAGTCGCTCCGCGGGATCGTCGAGGTCCAGACCGGAAATCGCCTGGATGCGCTTCAACCGGTAGCGCAGCGTGGTGACGTGGACGTTGAGCCGACGCGCCGCGGCCACGACGTTGCCGAAGGCCGACAGGTAGGCCGACAACGTCGCGGTGTACTCCGAACCGCTGGCCTCGTCCTCGGCCCGCAGGCGGTCGAGCTTCGGATAGTCGATCGCATTGGCCTTCAGGAAGTGACCGACCCGGGACAGGGCGATCCTGGCGAGCGCGTCATCGAATGTGATGACAGTCAACGGATCTGCCGCCGGGCATGTTTCGAGTACCTCGTCGACCTGACGGCGCGCGGTGGGGATGTCCTGCAGTACGCGGACGGTCCGGCTCAGCGAGACCTGGACACCGCGCCCCAGCAACGCACGCCGGACGTGTTCGCCCACCGCGGAGGCGAAGTCGCTGAGCCGGCCGTCCGAGGTCTCGCGGTCGTGGGCGAGTACGCAGTAGACGGTGTGCCCGATGGTCGTGGTGGCCGCACGCCACCGGTACGACTGGCAGTACATGCCGACGGATTCGACGGTCCGGTTCCGGTCGAGGTTGGTCAGCAACGCATCCGGTGAGGCGCGCAGGCCGAGCACGGTGTAGCGGTCGGCGGGCGACAGCCCGTATTCCTCGGCCGTGGACTGTGGGATCGTGCCCTGATCCAACAGCAGACGCATCTGCCTGTTCTGCGTCGCGCGGCGCTGGAATCCGGCCTCCTGATGCCGCAGGAGGAACGGCGCCGCGGTGCGGGCGGCGGCGGCCATGCGGTCGTGGATGTCAGGGGGCAGAGGCGTCTCACCCTCGGCGACCCAGAGGATCCCGAGCAGGAAGCGTTCGGCGCGAATGGAACACAGCAACCGCCGTCGCGCCTCGAAGGGCCCATCGTCGACGGTCACGATCTCGTCGGTACCGAGCAACCTGTCGATGACACCCAGCGACTCGAGGTGACCCAGCCAGCCATCGGGGATCCGGCGGCCGAGGATGGCGATGTCACGACCACGGTCGACCTGGTCGGTTGAACTCGAGTACGACAGCACGCGGAACTTCGCGTCTTCGATGATGACGGGCCCGCCCAGCATCTCGGCGAGCGATTCGGCCAGGCCCGCAAGGTCTTCCAGAGCGACGCCGGACCCACGGATGCGATCAGCCTCAGCGTGCTGGATCAGGTCGCGGATCATGTCCGAGAGCACCAACCACGGCAGGTCGCCGCTGCGCTCCAGCAGACACACGCCGGTGCGCTCGGCGACGGGCCGAATCCGTTGCAGGACAGCATCAGGAAGCGGATCGGTGACCAATGCGCGGGCCCCACGATGGACGGCCTCGCCGATCACGTCGGTCCAGTCACCTCTCGACGCTCCGATCGCGAGCAACAGGTCCGACCGTTCGCCCGTGAACTCGTCGAGAACACCCAGGGACCGGATCCGCACGCTGCCGTCGGCGGCCGGCACGACGATCGCCAGCAGGTCCTCGCCGACCAGTCGGGGTACGTCGTGCACCGAAATCCCGGTGTCGATCTCCATGACGTCACCGGTCGCAACGGTGCTTCTGTCGTCCATACCGACAGACTGCCCTATCGACGGCGGCTCCGTTTCGCCTATCGATGCATCCGGAACGAGGATCTTCCTCCTGATCGAGAACCATGATCGCGGTGACCGTCCATAGACTTCGGCAGTCCGCAGCCGCGACGGGTGGCCACAAGACAGGAGTTCCAGCGTGGGAACACACAAACCGGACACGATGAGGTCGACGGTGACGCGGGCGCAGTGGTGGACGCTCATCGTCACGATGTCGGCCTGGGGCCTCGACGGGTTCGACGGCAGCTTGTTCACCTTGGTGGCGGCGCCGGCGATCACCGAGATGCTCACGGTCGACGGAATCGCACCCGAGCAGTCCGCCATCACGCTGCATATCGGTATCGCGGTCAGTCTCTACCTCTTCGGCTGGGCGATCGGGTCGATGACCCTGGGAATTCTCGCCGACTACTTCGGCCGGGTCCGGGTGCTGATGATCGGTATCGTCACGTTCGCCGTCTTCACGGTGCTGACTGCGTTCGCCACGGAGTTCTGGCAGATCGCACTGTTCCGGTTCATTGCCGGAATCGGTTCGGGGGTCGAGTATCCCGTGGGCGCCGCTCTGATCGCCGAGACCTGGAACAACCGGTTCCGGGCCCGCGCCACCAGCCTGATGGCGTCCGGTTATGCCGCCGGCTACTTCCTGGCGTCGGTGACGTTCGGCTTCGTCGGACACCTCGGGTGGCGGAACGTCATGCTGATCACCGCGGTTCCGATCGTGATCGTCATCATCATGCGGCGATTCGTGGCCGAACCCGAGGTGGCGGTCACGGCCCGGGCGGAGCGGCGGGCCCAGGACGCGGCCGCCAGAGCCGGGAACGCCGAGCGCAGCAAGTTCACCCTCGCCGAATTGTTCTCCGGCAAGCTGCGCCGCACCACGCTGCTGGCCATGACGATCTCGCTCGGTTCGCTCATCGCGTTCTGGTCGATCACCACCTGGGTGCCGCAGATGATCCGTCAGCTCTCCTCCGACGCCGGACTGGACGCCGCGTCGACCACCTCGCAGGTGGCACTGGCCACGGCGATGCTCAACTTCGGCGGCCTGATCGGATATGCGACGTGGGGTTCGATCGCCGACGCCATCGGCCGAAGGCGCGCGTTCCTGGTGAGCATGTCGTGCATGTGGGTGGGTTCAGTGGCGCTGTTCCCCTGGGATTGGGGCTTCACCGCCTACATGGTGATACTGCCGTTGATCGGTTTCGGCGTGTTCGGCGCGTTCTCCGGATCGGCGGTCTGGTTCCCGGAGCTCTACGGGCCGCGGGTACGAGCCACCGCACTGTCGTTCACCAACGGTTTCGGACGCCTGATCACCTCCTTCGGCCCGCTGTTCGCCGGCGCCCTGGCCCTGGCCGTGTTCAACGGCAACCTGCAGCTGGCCATTTTGACCTTGGCCACCGTCGGACTGATCGCTCTGGTGGGCATCAAGGGTCTTCCCGAGACGCGCGGAAAGATGATCTACGAAGGCAGCGACAACAACTTGGCAGGCGCCAACTTGGCAGACAACGACTTGGCAGACAACGACTTGGCAGGCGACGACTTGGCAGGCGACGGGACACCCGTGCGCGTAGTCGACGAGAAAACAGGAGAATCGAGGACCATCCATGGCTGAGCGAACGAAGATGCTGATCGACGGCCGGCGCGTCACGGCAACGAGTGGGCGGTGGCTGCCGGTCCGCAACCCCGCGACCGGTGAGGTCATCACCGAGGTGCCCGCCGGCGACGGCAACGACGTCGGTCTCGCGGTCACCGCCGCCCGGCAGGAGTTCGAGCACGGCAACTGGTCACGGATGACCGCCGCGCAACGAGCCCGGATCCTCAACCGGCTGGCCGACCTCATCGAGGATCGGCTGGACGAGTTCAGTGCGCTCGAAGCGACGAACAACGGCAGGCCGATCAACGAGACCCGGGCACAGATCGGCATCGTTCCGGACTTCTTCCGCTACAACGCGGCCCTGGCGCTGACGCTGCGCGGAGAGACCGTGCCGGTCGGCGAGGGGTATCTCGATTACATCGAGTATGTGCCGCTCGGTGTCGCGGCGGTGATGACGCCGTACAACCACCCGGTGATGATCGCCGCCCGAGGCATCGCCCCGGCACTGGCGACGGGCAACACCGTGGTGGTCAAGCCTTCTGAGCTCACGCCGCTGACCACGTTGCTGCTCGCCGAACTCGCCTACGAGGCAGGTGTTCCCGGCGGCGCACTCAACGTGGTGATCGGGCTGGGGCAGGAGGCGGGTGCGGCGCTGACCAACCATCCGGATGTGAACAGGATCGAGTTCACCGGCGGCACCGAGACCGGCCGGGCAGTGGCGGCCGCCGCGGGACGCAACTTCGGCAAGGTGACCGCTGAACTGGGCGGAAAGACCCCGGTGCTGATCCTCGACGACGCCAACCTCGATGACGCCGTGGCCGGCGCGGCGTTCGCCGGCTTCATCGCGGCCGGGCAATCGTGTGTGGCCGGCGCCAGGGTGATCGTGCACGAATCTCTCGCCTCTGACTTCACCGCCCGCCTGGTCGACATAGCCGAGTCCATCCGGCTGGGTGACCCACTCGATCCGGCGACACAGATGGGACCGGTCATCTCGGCTGCCGCCCGAGACCGGACCTTGCGATATGCCAACGGTGCTGCCGACGAAGGCGCGAAGATTCTGGCCGGAGGTCGGTCACCCAAGCTCGGCGGTCAGCTCGACGGCGGCTACTTCGTCGAACCGACCGTGATCGGCGGTGTGACCGAACAGATGACGGTGGCTCGCGAAGAGGTCTTCGGGCCGTTGGTGTCGATCGAGACGTTCATCGACGATGACGACGCCATCCGGAAGGCGAATTCCTCGCAGTTCGGGCTCGGTGCCGCGGTATGGAGCCGCGACATCGGTCGCGCTCATCGTGCCGCGCAGAGCATCCGGGCCGGCATGACGTGGGTCAATGATCACCACAGGCTCTCCCCGGCCATGCCGTGGGGCGGGTTCAAGGACTCCGGGATCGGCAAGCAGGCCGGTACCGAATCCTTCTTCGGATTCCTGGAGAAGAAGAACGTCATCGTCCGGATCGCCGAAGGTGCGCCGTCATGGTTCACCCAGGGCGACACTTCGCGCCTCAACTGACCCCGCGTGGCCCAGCCGCGTTACCTACCCATGCGAAAGAGACTATGAACAACTGGAATTCAACGGCCGCGTTGGCGCCGGGCCACATCGACATCCACGCGCATCTGTTGCCGGAAGACTGTTACGACATACCGGCCGTCGACGGTGTGCGGTCTCTGACCGAACGCGACGGGGAACTGTACCTCGGCGAGTTCCCCATCGCCGTCACGCGTGATCAGATATCCGGTGTGCCGCGGATCCTGGCGGACATGGATGCCGAGGACATTGCCGTGCGGGTGGTCTCCGCGCCGCCGTATGCGTTCGCGGTCACGGCGGAACCCGACGCCGCCGGCGACTATGCCCGCCGGGTCAACGAGGGCCTGATGCGCATGTGTGAGAAGCACCCGGACCGACTGATACCCATCGGAGTGCTGCCCGTTCAGGACCGCAGTGCCACCGTCGAGGAAGTCAAACGGCTTGTCGCAGAAGGTGTTCGCGGTGTCGCGGTTCCCCCGGTCGTCGGCTCGCTGACACTGGGCGACCCCGAACTGAGCCACGTACTGGACAGTTGCGCGGACGCCGGGCTGGCGGTGCTGGTTCACCCGACCCAGCAGCCGCGGCCCGGGTTCAACCACCACTATCTACAGAACCTGATCGGCAACCCGGTGGAATCGGCGACCGCGATCGCCTCGATACTGCTGGGTGGAACCTTCGACCGCACACCGGCTCTGCGCATCGCGTTCGTGCACGGCGCCGGGGTGGCGCCCGCATTGCTCGGCCGATGGGATCACGGCTGGCACATGCGGGGGGATGTATCCGCCGACAGCACCAGACCGCCGAGTGAGACGTTCCGCAATCACGTCTACGCCGATTCGTTGGCCCATTCGGTCGAGGCGGGCGAACTGCTGTGCAAGACCGTTCACCCCGAACGGATCACCCTGGGCTCCGACTACCCGTTCGACATGGCCGACGCGCATCCGGTGCGCTCGGCCACCGCGCTCGGCCTCGACCAGGAGGTTCTGCGCACCAACGCATTACGGTGGCTGAACCTGACGTGAGCCGCCCCGCGATGAGCTGACACGACGCTGCGCTCCCCGCCACGATCGGGGGGCGCAGCGTTTTCGCAATGGTGCCGGCGGATCGAACGATCCGCCGGCACACCTCTGACGAACTCGCGGCCATGCGCCGCTGTGACCCCTGTCGCTACGTCCGCGCCGGGGTGATTGACAACACAAATTTTGATGTATACATTTCCTCCAGTTGGTAGACAAGGAGTTGAGATGGCATACACAAGTGCTGCCGGTCGCATCGCGGCTGAACTGCGGACCGAGATCCTGCACGGGCAGATCGCGCCCGGCTCGCGGCTGTCGCAGCTGAGCCTCGCGGAGCGGTTCGGCGTGAGCCGCATCCCGGTTCGCGATGCTTTGCAGGTGCTCGCCGGCGAGGGCTTGATGCACCCCATCTCGAACGCCACCGCCGTCGTCATCGGGATGTCGATCCCTGAGCTGCAAGAGCTCTACGAACTTCGGGAAGCGGTCGAGCCGCTGGCCACACAGATCGCGGTTCCGAAGGTCGGTCGGGCCGACATCCTGATGATGCGCAAGCAGATGACGGTCATGGAGTCCAGCAGCGAAGCCCCGATCTGGTTGGCGGCCAACGCGGACTTCCATGCGGCGATCTACAAGCGGGCCGGGCGTCCCCGCATGATCGACCTCGTCGAGCAGCTACGCCGGCTCACCGACCGGTACCTGTACATGCATCTGGAGGTCATCGGCCAGACCGAGCATCTGCACGCCGAGCACGCCGCGATCTTGAGTGCGGTCGAAAGCGGCGATCCGGCGTTGGCGGCCCAGCTCACTCGGGAGCATCTGGCCACCTCGCACGATTACATCCTGTCTTACCTGTTGGAACATCCGTCCGCGACCGGTGGTGACGACCTCATCAGCTACCACGATCGCGCTCAGCAAGACCCCGCGCCCTCGGCAACGATGCCCAGGGGCGGTCGAGTGAAGGGAACACAATCGTGAAAGTACTGGGACGCCGAATCACGGCTGTGGCGCTTGCCGCCACGACAGCGCTCGCGATGTCCGGGTGCGTCTCCCGGCCCGATTCCAACGCGGGCGGCGGCGATGGCGGGACCATCCGGTTCACCTTCGCGCCGGATCCGGTGTGGGACTACATCACCGATCAGGGAATCCTCGACGAGATGGAGGCCGAGTCCGGCATCAACATCGAGGCCTCGTCGACCTGGGACGAATTCGGGGTGTTCGCCGGCGGGCACGCCGACATCGTCTCGTCGGCCTCCTACGAGGTGCCGGTCATCGAAGAGGAGACCGGCCGCGACACGCTCATCATCGGCAAGTACAACCTCGACCGCAGCGTCATCATCACCAAGGCCGACAATCCTGCGCAGACTCTGGCGGACCTCAAGAGCGAGGACGTCTCGGTCTATACGGCCGTGTCGGCGACACTGCTGTGGGGCGCCTACGCCAAGAAGATGGACGGCGCCGACTTCCGCACCGGCGGTGGCGATTACAACCTGATCGTCTCTGATCCCCAGCAGCAGGCCGACCTCGTGACCAAGGGTGAGGTGGCCGCGTGCGTGTGTCTGCCCGAATTCGCCGCGCCGGGCTTGCGCAGCGGTGAACTCAAGGTGCTCTACGACGGCCGATCCGCCGCGGACATGTATTCCGATCTGGTGGTCGAGGGCCACGAGGGTCCGATGATCAACGTCTTCCTGGCCGGCAACGAGTGGGCCCAGGAGAACCCGGAGCAGGTCGAGTTCTTCCTCGACGTCTGGCAGCGCGGTCTGTCGGAGTGGGAGGCCAACAAGGCCCAGATCATCGAGACCTACCCGCAGCACTTCGCGGTGGAGGCCCCCGAGGACATCTCGTTCGTGCAGGACTACATCGCCGACCACGACTGGTTCGTTCGGGACGTGCGGTTCGACCAGGCCTGGGCCGACAACGAGGGGAAGGTCTTCCCCTTCCTCAAGGAGACCGGCTTCATGGCGCAGGACCAGGCCATGCCGAAGTTCCGCCCGTCTGAAAAGAGCGGACAGTCGTGACGGTCACCACCAATCGAACCGCTGACGTGGACGGCGCACCCCCGGAAACGGGGGCTGCGCCCGCCAGCGCAGTGGCCGCGTCGGCACGGCGGCTGGGACTTCACTTCGTCGGTTACGCCCTCCTCCTGGCGATCTGGGCATTCTGTTCGCTCGTGGTGTTCACCGAGTACGTGCTGCCGGCGCCGTGGACGGTCGGCGCCGAGATGTGGCATCTCGCCGCCGACGGGACCGCGTTCGTTCAATTCGGTTCCAGCATTGTCAAGATCGCGCTCGGCTTCGCCATCGGCACTCTCTTCGGCGTCCCTCTGGGCCTGCTGATGGGCCGCATCCGATACCAGAAGTACTTCTGGCAACAGCCACTTCTGGTGTTGGGCAACGTACCCGGGCTCGCCTTCGCGGTGTTCGCGCTGATCCTGTTCGGCATCGGAGCCATCGGGCCCATCGTGGTCGTGTCGTTCGTCGCACTGCCCTACGTCGCCCTCAACGTCGCCCAGGGTGTCGAAGAGGTCGACCGCCGACTGATCGACATGAGCACGGTCTACGGCCGCGGGCGCGGGGACGTCATCAAGTCGGTGTACCTGCCCTCTGTGATGCCCTTCCTGTTCGCCGCACTGCGGTACGGGTTCGCGATGGCGTGGAAGGTGGAGGCGCTCACCGAAGTCTTCGGTGGCCGCAGCGGCATCGGGTTCATGATCCGCCAGTCATTCCAAGAGTTTTCCGTCGCCGGCGTGCTGGCCTGGACCGGGTTCTTCGTGCTCTTCATCCTGTTGATCGAGCGCGTGATCCTGGCCCACCTGGAACAACGGTTCTTCGCATGGAGAGGGGGCCGCTGACATGAGCGCACCCGTGATCGACCGTGGCAACACGGCCACGGCAGGCCGCAGGGCCGCACCCGGTTGGCTGACCGGACCGGTGGGCGCCACCACGGCGGCAGGGCTGCTGTTCCTGCTGTTGTGGCAACTCGCCGGCACGTTCGGCGACCGGATCCCCGGACCTGTTCCGGTGGTTCAGGCCGCGATGAAGGAGATCGAACGCGGCGAGTTCTTCTTCAACTTCGCCATCAGCATGCAGCGATTCGTGATCGGCATGGTCATCTCGATCATTCTCGGGATCGTGATCGGCCTGGCGATCGGCTCCTTCCGGATGTTCGACGATCTCTTCGGCGACGTGAACCTCGTCGGCCTGGCCATCCCCGCCGTGATCTGGGCGTTGTTGTGCGCCATGTGGTTCGGGTTCTCCGACACCGCGCCGATCCTCACGGTGATCCTCTCCGCGATCCCATTCGTCGTCGTCAACGTCGCGGCCGGGGCGCGGTCGATACCGCCTGCGCTGCTGGACATGTCCCAGTCGTACGGCGTGCCACCGGCGCGCCGGTTGCGACACGCCGTGTTGCCTTCGGTGACCGGCTACGTGGTGGCGGGTATCCGGTTCGGCGTCATGTCGGGCTGGAACGGCCTGCTGCTCTCCGAGTGGTTCGGCTCGGCGGACGGCGTCGGGCACCGTGCCCGCTACTGGTACGACGCCAACCAGTTGCCCGGGTTCGTCGCGTGGATCGCGTTCTTCATCGCCTTCATGGTGCTCACCGACCGCGTCCTCCTCGAGCGCCTGTCCAAACGCGCATTCCGTTGGCGCGACGGCGAATCCAAACCCGGCGAACCCGCCGCGGCCGCCGCCGCGTAGACCCCTACTCATCCAAGGAGATTCATCATGGCCAACGTCACCGTGACAGATCTGCTCAAGGTGTTCGGTACCCCCACCGGACCGCAGACCGTCATCAACCGCATCGGATTCGAGATCGCCGACCAGTCCTTCGTATCCCTGGTCGGGCCGTCGGGCTGCGGTAAGACCACGCTGCTCAACATCATCGCAGGCATCGAATCAGCCACCTCGGGCACCGTCACCATCGGCGGAGCCGGCCAGGCGGCCAAGCTCGCCTACGTCTTCCAGGAACCGCGGTTACTGCCGTGGCGGTCGATCTTCGACAACCTGATGTACGTCCAGGCGGTGCGCGACGACGCCGCCAAGCAGCGTGTGCACGAGGCGCTCAAGCGCGTCGGTCTGGGTCACGCCGAGAAGAAGTGGCCCGGGCAGCTGTCCGGCGGACAGCAGCAGCGCGTCGGCATCGCCAGGGCGCTGTCGATCGAACCGGACGTACTGCTGATGGACGAGCCGTTCAGCCACCTCGACGCGATCACCGCGCGCGGCCTGCGGGAACACCTCCAGGAGATCTGGGCGCAGACCCGCAAGACCGTCGTCTTCGTCACCCACGACGTCAAGGAAGCCGCCGAGCTCTCGGACCGCATCCTCATGTTGGCCCCGGGCGGCACCATCCACGAGGACATCACCGTCGATCTTCCTCGTCCGCGCAAGGCCTCCAATACCGAGGTGGCCGTGCTCGAATCGTCGATCCTGCGCCGCTTCGAAGAGCTCGAAGCCAGCGCCCGTCAGCGCTCCGCTGTTACTGCCGGCGCCTGATCCCTGCCAAACGAGAAAGAACCCAAAATGTCTCAATCGGTTGCGACTTCCGCTGTAACCACCTCCAATTCCCTCAACGGCGACAATGTGCACGGCCTGCTCATCGACGGTGAGCACCGGCCCGGCGGCGGCGAGATCCTGGATGTGATCAACCCCGCCACCGGACAGGTCTTCGCCCGCTGCCACAGCGCAAGCGCCGAGGACACCAACGACGCCGTGGTCTCGGCACGCAAGGCGTTCGACTCCGGCGTGTGGTCGCACATGCCGATCCACCAGCGCTCCCGCATTCTCAACCGCTTCGGGGACCTGCTGGAGCGGGACATGGACAAGCTGTACCGCCTGGAGACCGACAACAACGGCAGGCCGATCACCGAAACCAAGGCGCAGATCACCCGCCTCGCCGAGTGGTACCGGTACAACGCCGCGCTGCTGCTGGCCAGTCGTGATTCGGTGGTGCCGATGTCGGGCCCGTACCACTCCTACACCTCGCGCTACCCGCTCGGTGTGGTCGCGACGCTGTCGTCGTTCAACCACCCGTTGATGATCGCATCCAAGAGTGTGGCCCCGGCGCTGGCGACGGGAAACAGCGTGGTGCTCAAGCCTTCTGAGCAGACGCCGCTGACCGCTCTGCTGATCGGCGACCTCGCCCTGGAGGCGGGTATCCCACCCGGGGTGTTGAACGTGATCCCAGGTCTGGGGCCGGTCGCCGGTGCGGGTCTGGCCGAACACCGACTGGTGGACAAGGTGGTGTTCACCGGCGGGACGGAGGTGGGCCGGATCATCTCGGTTGCGACCGCGTCCCGGTTCGCGAAGTCCACGGTGGAACTGGGCGGAAAGACCCCGGTCCTGGTGTTCGACGACATCGCCACCGAGGTCTCCAGTCGCGGCGCGGCATTCGGCGGGTTCGTCGGCGCCGGCCAGACCTGTATCGCCGGCACCCGGATCCTGGTGCAGGAGACGGTGTACGACGACTTCGTGGCAGGGCTGGTCGCACAGGCCGAACGCATCCGGATCGGCGACCCGGCCCACGCCGACACCCAACTCGGCCCGGTGATCTCCGAACGGGCCCGCAAGCGCATCCTCGACTACGTCGAGATCGGCGTCTCCGAGGGTGCGACGCTGGCCACCGGCGGCACGGCCGTCGACGTTCCGGGACTGGACGGCTATTTCGTCGCGCCCACGGTGCTGTCGAATGTCACCAACCAGATGCGGGTCGCCCGCGAAGAGATCTTCGGGCCCGTCCTGGTGGTGATCCCTTTCAAGGACGAGGCGGATGCGATCGCCATCGCCAACGATTCGCCCTACGGTCTCGGATCATCGATCTGGACACGCGACGTCGCGCGTGCGCACCGGGTCGCCTCGAAGTTGGAGCACGGCATCGTCTGGGTCAACGACCATCACCGGCTCGACCCGTCCTCCCCCTGGGGCGGGGTGCGGGAGAGCGGACACGGCCGCGAAGGCGGTACCGAATCGTTCGACGAATTCACCCACGTCCGTGCCGTGACCATCCGCACCGCGGCCGATGACGTCGACTGGTACGGCGGCGTCGCGCTGGAAAGGCTGAACTGATGACGATCACCGACGACATCGGGACCGTGCCGGGACTGACGTTCGAACGCGACGGTGCTGTGCTGACCGTCCGTCTGGACAGCCCGGGCGGAAACCTCATGACGATGGACATGTGTGACGCTCTGGCCGGGGTGCTCACCACCCCACCGGACGGAGTGCACGTCCTGGTGCTGACCGCGGCCGGCGACAGCTTCTGCATGGGCCGCGAACGGACCGCCGCGACGCCTGACGACCTTCCGGCCGAGGTGCGCCGCCTCATCGCGGTCAACGAGGCGCTGGCGGCCACACCGCTGGTGACCGTCGCCCGGGTGCACGGGGACGCCGCGGGATTCGGGGTGGGCCTGGCCGCGCTGTGTGACGTCGCGGTGGCGACCCGCGCGGCCCGGCTCAACTTCCCCGAGGTGCGTATCAACCTGGCGCCGGCGCTCGTGCTGGCGTGGCTGCCGCACATGGTGGGCCGGCGGGCCGCCTTCTGGCTCACCGCCAGCGGTGCGCCGGTCTCCGGTGAGGAGGCGGTGCGCATCGGCCTGCTCAACGAGGTCACCGAGGACGTCGACGCCCTCGATGCCGCGGTGGCGGAGAAGGTCGAGGCACTGCTGGCCGGTGAGCCCCGTGTGCACAACGAGATCAGGGCGATGCTGCGCTCGGTCGACTCGCTGTCGGAGGGCCAGGCCTACGAGTTGGCAGCCGACCGGCTGGTCCTGGGATCGCTGAAGCGGCTGCACATCCCCGGCCACTGAAGTCATTCGAATGCGGGGGAAGCCGGTACACCGGCTTCCCCCGCATTCGGGTCTGGCTCGTAGAATCCAGGTGACGGCAGGCCCACTGGGAGAGGGCGGCGCAATGACTGCGAACACCGATGTACCTCCTGAGGGCAGTGACGTCATCGTCGTTCCCCCGGGTGAACGCATGTGGCGCACACTGCTGACGGTCGTCGCGGACAATCTCGAGCCGCTGATGAAGCTGTACCGCCCGTACGTCGACGGGCTGGACAACCTGCCGGCCGACGGCCGCTTCCTGATCGTCGGCAATCACACCCAGATGTCGTTCGCCGAGATCGTGATGATCCCGTATTTCGTGCGCCATACCATCGGCAAACAGGTCAGGCCCCTGGCGGACCGGCAGTTCGGAAATGCCAGGGGGCTGCAGGCCGATCTGATCGCGGCGTACGGCGCGGTGGTGGGCACTCCCGAGACGGCGGGCGCGCTCATGCGTCACGACCAGACCATCCTGGTCTTTCCCGGCGGTGGTCGCGAGATCGCGAAGTTCAAGGGCGAGGAATACCGGTTGAGGTGGGAAAACCGCTACGGCTTCGCCCGCCTGGCCACCGATCACGACTATCCGATCGTCACTGCGGCGCTGGTCGGCGCAGACGACGTCTACACCAGCCTGGTCACCCGCGACGGCGTATTCGGCCGGTTCAGCGGCTGGCTTGGTAAGCGCATCGGGGGACCGCCGGACATGGCCATGCCCTTGCTGCGCGGTGTCGGGCCCACCCTCATCCCCCGCCCGCAACGGATGTACCTGCGTTTCGGGCCGCCCATCAGCTCAGCACTGCCTGACGGCATCGAGCGGGAGGCGTGGACAGCGAAGGTCAAAGCCGAGGTGCAGGCGCAGTTGGAAACGGAACTGGCCGACCTTCAACGTATCCGGAGCGCCGACCCGTACCGGGAGCTCAATCCGCTGGCCTGGCGCTCCGCGGTCATGCCGTGACGGTGCGGCCCTGCATCAGCCGGCCAGCATCGAAGCGACAGCGCGAGCCTGGTTCGTCAGGGCGGCGCACATTCGGTTGAGGTTGAGGCCGCCGAGCACGATCCCGGCCATGACCCGGCAGGCGCTGCCCGTACCGGGAGGAGCCGAAGACCTCGGGGAGAGGGCATACGCGCCACAGACGGGCCAGGCGCCGATCCCCTGCGTGCGCAGAACGCGCTCGGCGACGGCTATCTGGTATTGGCGCGGCGCAAGGTGTGGGGAGCCGACTCCGCCGTGCTCCCGCCATGTGGCCGGCAGGAACTGCAGGCCACCGTAGAACCCATTGCCGGTGTTGATCGCCCAGTTGCCGCTGGATTCGCACTGAGCGATCGCATCCCAATTCACCGTGCTGGCCTGCGCGTTCGGTGTAGCCACCGCGATCGACGTCGCCGACAGAGCGGCTGCGGTCAGTGCCACACCCAATCCCTTGCCCAAGTGCACGGGGATCCTTTCATCCGCCGAACGCATGTGAGGACGTGCGCTGGCGTGGTGGTCGGTCTCGGTTGACCGTCATTGTTACTGGCGATGTCACAGTGAACGTTGAGGAGACAGTGATAGTTGTTCACAACTTTCGGTGCGAACACCTCGTCTCCGGATGGGGTCCGGGAGCCAGTAACCCCTGCATCACCGGTCGATGGTGGCGTCCGCCCGGTCCCGGCGCTGGACGAACCACCACAGCACCACGCCGGCGGCCAGGATCGACAGGGCTATGCACAGTTCCAGTACGCCGCCGTAGCCGGTGATGGAGAACCCGGTGGCCCCGACCACCAACAACACCACCAGCAGGACCGCCAAAGCCATCGACAGTGGCACGAACACCTGTGGGAGACGGATCGGACGCGCAGCGTCCGGCCGGTCCTTGCGCAGCAGCGCGAAACCGGCAACGGCCAGCACGTGGGCGAGGATGTAGCCCAGATTGCCGGTCACGATGATGGCCAGCGGCTGCTGAAGCACCACCAGCAGAACCACGTTGAGCACCAGCATCACGTTCAACGCACGAACGGGCACACCGCGGCGGTTGAGCTTGCCCATCGAACGGACGGTGATGCCCTCCTTGCCCATGTTGAACAGCACCCGGGAGGCATCGGCGACCGAGGTCAGCATCACCAGCATCAGGGATGCGATGAGGCACAGCACCATGACGTCCGCGCCGGCACCGGTCAGCTGCGAGAAACTGGCCACGAAGAACGTCGAGGGGTCCTCGCTGATCGCCTGCTCGCCGGCGAATCCGCCGAGGGTGAGCGGAACCAGGAAGAACACACCCAGGCAGAACAGCGCCGAGGCGCGAATGGCTCGCGAGGTGTCCCGGACCGGGTCGCGGTACTCCGGGGCGAAGGTGGCACACACCTCGATGCCCAGTGTCGTCCACGCCATCACGTACAGCCAGACGATCGCGGTGTGCAGACCTTCCAGTCCGTGCAGGTTCCACGTCAGGTCCATCGGCGCCCAGTCGGCGTTGAACAGCGGGAAGAAGATGAAGACCGCCAGCGGGATCATCAGGATTCCGGCGGTCACATAGACGAATGCCATGGTGACCCGCACGCCGACGATGTTGATGCCGTACAGCAGGAAGATCACCGCCAGGCCGATGAGTATCGGGAAGCTCAGATGCAGTGGACCGAAGTCCACCGACCACTGTTCGTCGGGGAACCACTGCGACTGCACGAGCAGGCCGGTCAAGGAACCGTAGGTGGCCAGGTTGGATCCCCATGGCAACCAGTACCCGACGCCGGCCAGGGGCGCAAACCACGGCACCCGCTTCTTCCACGCCTCGGCCGCGTACCCGGAGATGCCGCCGGAGGCGTTGGGGAACATCGCGGCCAGCTCGATGTAGATCCAGTTCACTGCCAGCGAGATGGCCATCGAGATCGCCCAGAGAACCGCCGCGCCCCATCCGCCCAGCCCGGCGATCGAGGCGCCCAGCGTGGCGACCAGCGCGGCCGGCATCGTCATCGCCATCGCGAAACCGTCGAACCAGCGCATCTTTCGAGGCAACACCTCGTCCACCGAATGCAGCGCGGCGGCGTCCTCGTTGGTCACCATGTCAAACCTCCAGTGCTCGATGCCGAGATCTCGACGCGCGTGTGCCCACGGCTAGCTGTGTGGATTGCGTGGCGCCGCCGCGACTCTCGTCGTCACGTAGCGCCGGTCACACGGTAAACCGTCACGCGTAGATGTGCAGCACGAACCGAAAAGTTTTGTGCCGATTCGTTTTTCGCCGATCCTGGGCATGCGGGAACCTCCGAGTGAACTTGTCGGTCACCACTCGGAGGTTGTCCTCGGCGTCGGTCAGCGCGCCGGAATCACGACCCTTCTGGTTCGATCACTCTGCTGCACTGCGACTTTCACGCCGGCCGAAAGGAATCGTGCGCGGCACGGGAAGCGTGTTTGACCATGATGTGGCGGGCGACGGTGTATTCCGCCACGGCCGCCTGGCTCATGTCCTTGCCGAAACCGCTGGCCTTCACGCCGCCGTGCGGCGCCTCCGACGCGATCGGCAGGTGGTCGTTCACCCAGGTGACGCCTGCCTCGATCGCGTGAGCGGTGCGCAGCGCGCGTGCCACGTCCACCGTCCACACCGATGACGCCAGGCCGTACCGGCAGTCGTTGGCGAGCCGGATGGCGTCGGCCTCATCGCGGAACGGCAGGGCGACCAGAACCGGACCGAACACCTCGTTCTGGACGATCTCGGCGGACTGGTCGGCGCCGGTGATCAGCGTCGGCGGGTAGTAGGCCCCGTCGCCGTCCGGAATGACACCGCCGGTACGCACCGTCGCTCCCGCCGCGACGGCACGCTCGACCAAGCCGTGCACCCGGTCCCGGTGCTCGGCGCTGATCAGCGGACCGATATCGGTCGCGGTGTCACGCGGGTCGCCGACCCGGATCTTGTCGAAGACCGCCGCGAGCCGATCGACGAGATCGCCGAACACGGACTCGTGGGCATAGACCCGGGTGGCCGCGGTGCAGTCCTGTCCGGAGTTGTACGTCGCGCCCATCGCGATACCGTGCGCGGCGTCGTCGAGGTGCGCGTCCTCGAACACCAGACACGGTGCCTTGCCGCCGAGCTCGAGGTGGACCCGCGCGCCGCGAACCGCGGCGGTCGACATCACCTGCCGGCCGGCGCGGGTGGACCCGGTGATCGAGATCAACTGCACCCGTTCGTCGGCCACCAGCGCCTCCCCGACCGTGTGATCACCGGTCACCACCTCGAGAACCCCAGGCGGGATACCGGCTTCGGTGGCGAGTTCGGCGATGCGCAGCGTGCTCGACGGTGTCGTCGGGGCCGGCTTGATGACGATGGTGTTCCCGGCGGCCAGCGCGGGACCGATCTTCCACAGGCCCATGATCAGCGGAAAATTCCACGGAGCGATACCGACGACCGGTCCCACCGGGCGCCGGACGATCATCGAGGTGTAGCCCGTGCTGAGCAGGCCGGCGCCGGTCTCCTCCAGCGAGCGTCCGGCACCGGCGAAGAATCGCAGGTTGTCGGTGCCGAACGGAAGCTCGCCGTCGCGGAAAACCGCTTCCGGCTTGCCGGTTTCGGCAACTTCGAGCGCGGTGAGTTCGGCAGCGTGGGTGTCGATGAGGTCGGCCCACCGCAGCAGCGCCCGCGCGCGTTCGCCGGCGGTGCGCCCGGACCATTCCGGAAACGCCTCGGCGGCGGCTCCGACGGCGTGGGCGGCCTCGGCGACCGAGGCCTCCGAAACGGTCGCGGTGGGTGTGCCGTTCGCCGGGTTCACCAGCACCCGCTCGCCTCCCGATCCCGGGAGACGCCGCCCCCGATGGAATCGCCCTGCGGTCATGTTCTCACTCCTCAACTGTTGAAGCCCACACCGAAGCGGTCGAATGTGCGCAAAAGCAAACCCCTGCGGCCTGTTTCGTCCTCGCGAGCCAGGGCGGCACGGGTCAACTCGACGGCGGGCCAGCGCAGCGGTTCGGGCGGGAAGGGCACCGCGGTGCCGGTGATCGCCTTGAGCCGGGTTCGTTCGGTCTCGCGGCCGGCCAGCAGGTCCAGGGCCACGCGGGCACCGAATCTCGTCGACGCCACACCCAGGCCGGTGAATCCGACCGCATAGGCCAACCGGCCCTGCATGGCGGTGCCGAAGATCGGGGTGAACCGGCTGGTCGTGTCGATCACACCGCCCCAGCGGTGGGTGAACGGAACGTCGGCCAGCTGCGGGAACGTCTCCCGGAAGTGGCGCGCCAACAGACGGTGCGACCGATCGCGCAGCTCCAGATCCGGGCTGACGGCATTGCCGTAGTGGTAGATGGCGTCGTATCCGCCCCAGACAATCCGATCGTCACGGGTTCTGCGGAAGTAGTGGAACTGATTGCCCGCGTCGGTGAGTCCCTGGTTCTGCGACCAGCCGATCGAGTCCAGCTGCGCGGCAGTCAACGGAGCTGTGGCCAATACATAGTCATAGACCGGCAGAATCCATGCGCGCAGCCGTCGCAGCAGCGGCCGGTAGGCGTTGGATGCCAGCAACACCTGAGCGGTGTCGACGGCGCCGTGCGCACTGCGGACGGTCAAAGTGGCGCCATCACGGGTGATACCGGTCGCCGCGGAGCGCTCGAAGATCTTGGCGCCCAAGCCTTCTGCCACCCGGCGCAGGCCGAGCGTCAACGCCATCGGATCGGTCAGGCCACCGCGCAGCGACCGGAGCCCACCGAGGAATGCCTGCGAGTGGATGTCGGCGCGGACCTCGTCACGGTCGAGGAAGCGGACCTCTTCGCCGTGGCGGGCGTAGGTTGGCACCGATTTGCGCAGCGCTTCGTACTCGTGCGCCGTTCTGGCCAGGGTGGTCTTACCGACCAGCCGCAGATCCGCGTCGATGCCGTGATCGTCCAGGAACGCGGCGATCTCCTCGACGTTCTGCCGGCCGAGGCGCTGCAGTTCGCCGAGTTCATCCGGCCACAGTGCCTCGCCGTGGGCCAGACCGTGGGTGAGTGATTCGGCGACGAACCCGCCGTTGCGCCCGGACGCACCCGAACCCACCCAGTCCTGTTCGAGCACGACGACCCGACGCGACGGATCCTCGGTCAGCGCTTCGATGGCCGCCCACAGACCGGTGTAACCGGCGCCGACGATGGCCAGATCGGCGGGCACCCGGCCGCGGAGCGGCTCGGTCCGCGGACCGGTTCGGACTCCGTCCCACCACACCGGACGCGGTTCGGCGTCGCGCAAGTCGTCCGTCATTCGGACGATAGTTGCACTGCCCTTCAGAGAACACAAGGCGACAATGTGCATGTCAACCGCGTTACGTATGTAAAACCTGACTTTCAGTTCAAAGTCAGTCTTCCCGAATCGCTACTTTCCTGGCACAGTGACACCCGACATACGGAGGTGCACGGTGCCGGTGAGCCGCACGGAGCGACGCGCCAACCTACTTCACGCCGCGCAGCGCGCCGTGATGAAACATGGCGCCGACGTGCAACTCAACCAGGTCGCGGCCGAAGCCGGTCTGACCTCCGGCGCGGTCCTCTATCACTTCCCCGACGTGCAGACGCTGCTCGTGGAGGCCAACCGCGCCGGTATGGAGCGGTTCTACGACGAGCGACTGCGCGCGATCGAAGGCATCGCCGAACCGGATCGCCGTTTGGTGGTCACCATCGAATCGGGCCTGCCCGTCGACTCCGACGATCCGGCGGTGAAGCTGCTGTGCGAGCTCGGCGGCGCGGCCGGGCGTTATCCCACCTACGGTGTCCTGCTGACCGCACTCTTCGATCGGCAGGTGGCGATGTACCAGGTGATCCTGGAATCCGGTGCCGCCCAGAACGTTTTCACCCTGACTTCACCCTCGTTGGCCATCGCCCGCAACATCGTGGCACTCGAGGATGCCTACGGATACCGCATGGTGGCCCGTCATCCCAGCCTCGATGCCAACGCATCGATCGAGCAGATCCTCGACTACGCACGGGTGGCAACCGGCCACCCCCTCCCCCGCCGCGAGCCGGGCGAAAGGACACCACGATGAGCGAGCCTCTTACCATCATGTTCTGGCCGGAGTCCGCCTACGGACCCACCAACCAGTGCATCGGCGTCGCGGCGAAACTACGCGAGCGCGGCCATCAGATCGTGTTCGCCGCCGAATCCTCCTGGGCCGGCAAGATCGGCAAGTTCGGGTTCATCGAGGAACTCGTCGACCTGGCGGAACCGGTCGAGGGCGCCGGCGAAGGCGACGCGGGCCAGTTCTGGACGGACTTCATCGCAGAGACCGCGCCCGAGTTCGCCAAACCCACCATCGAGCAGCTCGAAACCTTCATCAAGCCGACCTTTCAGGCCCTCATCGACGGCGCCAAGTACTGCGAGCCGCGGTTGCGCGAGATCATCGCCAAGCACCAACCCGATGTCATCGTCGAGGACAATGTCGTCCTCTTCCCGGCGCTGACCACCGCGGGTAAACCGTTCGTCCGTTTCATGTCCTGTAGCCCGCTGGAGGTGCCCGGACCCGATGTGCCGCCGCCGTTCTCGGGGTTGCCCAGCGATGACAGGTCCGACTGGGGCCCCTACCTCGCCGAGTTCGACCGGGCACTGCGCCCCATGTGGGCGGAATTCGACGCCTGGGTGCGCGAGCAGGGTGCGGCGCCGCTCCCGGACCTGGAATTCATGCCTCGCGACAACGCCGCCACCATCTACCTTTACCCCGCCGAAGCGGACTACACCGACCGGCGCCCGCTCGACGAGTCGTGGACGCGGGTGGACTCGAGTATCCGGGAGACCGACGAGGATTACGCTGTGCCCGCCTCCGTGACCGACCGTCCGACCGACAGCGCCCTCCTGTACCTGTCGCTGGGTTCCCTTGGCGGAGCGGATGTTTCGCTGATGCAACGGCTCATCGATGTGTTGGCGACCACCCGGCACCGCTTCATCGTGAGCATGGGACCGCAGGCCGACAAGATCACCCTCGCCGGCAACATGGTGGGAGCGCAGATGCTTCCCCAGACCAGGATCATGCCGCTCGTCGACGCGGTGATCTCCCACGGCGGCAACAACACCACCACCGAAGCGCTGCACTTCGGGAAGCCGCTGATCGTGCTCCCGCTGTTCTGGGACCAGTACGAGAATGCCCAGCGCATCGACGAATTGGACCTCGGTGTGCGGCTGGACACCTACCACTTCACCGACGACCAATTGACCGGCGCGCTGGAGCGCATACTCGCCGATGGTGCACTGCGCGAGCGGGTTTACCAGATCGGCGAACAGGTCCGCAAGCGCGACGGGCTGCGCCTGGCGGCCGATGTCATCGAACGTGTGGGGTACGAACTTCGCCCCACGCCCGCCTGAACCGGTGCAGTCCGACTCGACCGACCTAGACCCGCTCGATCTGCTGCGCCTCGGCGGTCGGCACGCACTGGCCATCGTCGACCGGGACGGCAGGCTCTCGGCGGTACCCGCCGTCGCCGATGGCGACCGGTGGCGACGAGCCGGCCCCGGTGACGGGACGGCCGAGGCGCTGCTGCAGTTGCTCGCCGGCACGCCCGGTCGTTCAGTGCGGGGACGGTTCGAGGTGGTGTCCTGGACCAGCGGGCCCACACCGGAAACTGAACGCCCCGTCACCGTTGATCAGACCAACGAATCGATCATCGTCGGCGACCGCGCGGTGGTGAAGTGGGCCACCCACCTCGAACCGGGTCCGCATCCGGCGCCCGGCAGGCTGGCCGCCCTCACCGCGGCGGGGTTCAGCGCGATGCCGACACCGTGGGGGGTGGTGACCTGGAGGCCGTACGACGGTGCAGAGACCTTGGTCGCGACCGTCACCGGCTATCTGCCCGGCGCCGTCGACGGCTGGACCTGGGCGGTGGAACTCGTCAAGGACGCCGCACGGTCGGGCGATCACGCCACGGCCATCGGTGTCTGCGCCAGGCTGGGAACGGTGGTCGCCGACCTGCACGCGTCGCTGGCGGCCACCGTGACGACCTCGACCCGCGCCGACGCGAAGCGTTGGCGCGATGGAGCGTTCGCCACCCTGGCGGCCGCGCGTGAACTGGCCGCCCCGGGCAACGCCCAACTGTTGGCCGATCACGACGAGCACATCACGGCGGTCCTGGACCGGCTGTCGACGCTGGTGGACATCCCGATCCTGAATGCGCACGGCGACCTGCACGTCGGTCAGGTGCTGCGCGCCGACGACCTGCTCTTCGTCACCGACTTCGACGGCAATCCGGTGCTCCCCCCGACCGAGCGGGTGCTGCCGGTCCCGGCGGCGGTCGATCTGGCCGGCATCCTGCAGTCGTTGTCCCATGTCGCGATCGTCGCGGCCGAACGCAGCGAGCTCGCGCCGGAGCGCCTCGCCCCGGTCGATGCCGATGCTCGGGGTGCCCTGCTCGACGCGTACCTGCACGGGCTGTCCGAGACCGGGCACGCCGGTCTGCACATCGAGCACGCGCTGACGGCCTTCCGGCTGCAGCAGGTGCTCCGCGAGATCGTCTACGCCGGTCGCCACCTGCCCCGGTGGATGTACGTCCCCGACGCGGCGCTACCCGCCTTCCTCCAGGAAACGAGCCGATGAACCCCGACGGATTCGCCGCCGACCTCGCCCGCAAGCCGGATGTGCTCTCGAAGCTCGCCGACTCACTCGCACAACACAATCCATGGTCGCGGTCGCTGCCCGCCGAGGTGTCCCGTGTGGTGTTCGTCGGCATGGGCTCCTCGGCCTACGCCGGCGGTGTGGCCGCCGCACGGCTGCGCGCCCGCGGTATCTGCGCCGTCTCCGAGATCGCGTCCTCGGAACTGCTGCCGGTCTGGGGTCCGGGCACCCTGGTGGTGGCGACATCGGCGTCGGGCGGTTCGGTGGAAACCCTTGACGCACTGGAGCGAATCGATCCCGCCGCGAGCACCGTGGCGTTGACCAACACCGCCGGATCGGCGATCACAGAACGCTGCGATGCGACCGTCGAGTTGCTGGCCGAGCCCGAGGTCGGCGGGGTGGCCTGCCGCAGCTACCAGCACACCCTGGCGATGCTCATGGCGCTCGAATGCCAGCTGACCGGCACCCCCACCGATGACCTGGTGGCCGCGATCGCCGGGGCCGCGCGGGCCAGCGATCACCTGCTGTCGACCGAGAACGACTGGCGCCCTGAGGTATCAGAGCATCTGCTAGGTCCAGACGAGGCCCACTTGTGCGCGCCGGCGCACCGCCTGTCCTCGGCGCAGCAGGGGGCGTTGATGTTCCGCGAAGGTCCTCGACGGTCGGCGATCGGGTGCGAGAGCGGTGACTGGAGCCACGTCGATGTCTACCGCACCAAGAACTCCGATCTGCGCATGCTGGTGTTCGCGGGATCGAAATGGGAGGCCCAGATGGCCGAGTGGACGGGCCCGCGCGGTACCCGCGTGATCGGCGTCGGCGGAACGGTTCCCACCGCCACCGCCACGGTGCGCTATCCCGGCGACGATGTCGACGATGTCCGGCTGCTCACCGAGACGCTCATCCCCGAGCTGGTGGCGGCGCGGGATTGGCAAGCCGCCGCCGCGACGTAACGGCGCGGCGCGGCCTGCTTGCTGCGGCATGGTAGACGAATGCGGCTACCGCGCCCGGCCTGCATCCATTCATCGGCCTGCAGTGGCGCGCGAAAAATTCTGGGGGTGGGTGACTCGCCATGGTCCAGTCCCTTCACGCCAACACGTCACCATCGTTTGTGAGACAGGACTACGGTTGCCCGCGTTGCACGCCGCGCGGAACACGCCTCGGCTGCATTCAGTCATACGTCCACCGGGCGGCATCCTTACGACAGCTGCTGGATGACCTGCTGCAGTGGGTCCGAGGACGTCCCGATCTCACCAATGAATGGGTGTGACAGTTCGGCGACGAGGAACAGGTTCACAGCCACCAAGACGCCCAGAATCGCCACCATCGTGTAGTGGGTGGCGGGTTTCTTAACGTCGTAGATGATGGCGCAGGCCAGAAGAAGGCCGCTGGTCAGCCAGATGACCGCCCACAGTGACCAGGGCGGGCCATCATCGGTGTGCGCTTGCAGTAATCGTTGCGTACGGGCCTGGCTGAGACTGTCGAGATTGTTGAAAGATGTTGAGAGTAGGGTCTTTTGCGCGTCGGTGCGCGCTTGAATCTCTTCGTACGCGGCATAGAGTTGCGTCAAGGCGCGATCAGCGTCCGGATGAGAACGGCCTTGGGCAACCTCGCGCCACTCGACTAGCGCTGCCTGCTGGTATTCGAGCAGCTCCTTTCGAATACGGTCGCCGTCAGGCTGGTCGAACACGGAAGCGGTCCTGACCAGCTGTACACCGGCTGCCCCTTCGGTACGCGCTCGTCCGTCCGCATCGCCGATTTGTCCCCACATCGCGGACACGACGAAGCCGAGGAAGAATGCGAACACGAAGCCGACAACCCCGAATGCGAACTTGATGACATCGTTGTGCTCTTCACCCTTGAGGCCGGGGAATTTGCGGCGCACGAACGTTTGAAGGAGCACGGCTCCGCCTGCGACCACGACGATGATTCCCAGCAACAGCAACCACGACGGAAGGTTGCTCACCAGCCATTGACTAATCATTCGACTCTCCTACCACGACGACAGCGGGCAACGTGGGAGGGCGCGGTCCCGCTCGCGCTGAACATCTCCGGCTGGTGGCTTCGATGACTCCGTCACGCCGAATTCGGCGGCGGTGGACCCGCGCAACTCGTGTCGGCGAACCGCGCTCGGGCACTGAACTAGTGACGTGCCGTCGCTATTCGTCTTCGCATACCCGGCCGCCCTGGGCGATCGAGGCGGAGCGAGGACAGATGGCTCGTGGCACTTGTGCTCGGCGCACGTCGCGTCAACATGAAACTCCCCAATCATCAAGTACCAAGCCAACAATGAGCAACACATATGCCCTGACGTGCCGCCAGCTCGAATCGTTCACGCCCGAACCACAAACGCGTTACCCGTCGTCAACCGACGTCTCCACCGCTTCCGGAGCGGTGTAAGAGTGGACGGCCCCCGTCCTACGTAGGCGAGGCACCATTTTCACAACGCCTGCAGTGGCAGTTCCTTTCGCATCTCGGCGCGGGTGGGTGTTGGTGCTGGGGTGGGTTTACAGGCTGTTGCTGATGGCTTCAAAGACGCCGGGCCCGCAGGGGGCAAAGGTGTCACCGATATCGCGGCGAGGACGGGGCGGGCTGGTTGACGTTTTGGCGGTCATTGACCGCGTGTCCGGGGCCAAACTGGTCACCGCGACGCGCACGCCGGGTTGGTGGCCGCGATCGGGGCGACTCTGCAGTGAGCGACACCGCTAGGACGTCACTCCGTCCGCCAGTAGTTGGCGGGCGACGATGTAACCCGACGAACCGCTCACGCCACCACCGGGCCACGTGCCGGCCCCGATCATGTACACGTTCGGCACCGCGGTGCGATGGCTCGGTTGGCCGGCCAACGGACGAAACAGGTAGCTCTGCGCAAGATCCTGAGCCCCGGCATATGCATCTCCGGGGCCGGCGTTCAGGTTGAAGGAGGCGAGGTCGGAGGGCGTGACGACGGTGTGCCCAAGGATGCTGCCGGTGATCCCGGGCGCGTGACGCTCCAAGGTGTTGAGCACCCGCTCGACGAAGCGGCTGGTGAGATCCTGGGTCCAGCCAACGTCGCCCACCTCGATGATTCCGGCTGCGTCACCGCGGGGTCGAGTCGGCACGTCGGTGACTTGCACGCGCATCACCGCCCGGCCCGCCGGTGCGCGCGTCGGATCGACGGCGGTCGGCACCTGGACCGAGAACGTGGGCTTACTCGGGAGCAACGAGGCCTTGGTGTGAGCGACGTGAAGTGCCAGCCCGTCCAGGGAGTCGGTCAAGAAGGGCTGTCCCACTCGGTCGAAGCGCTCGTCGGGCCAACGCGGCGGGCGGGACAGAGCCAGGTTCAGCTGCAGCTGGCCGCGCCCATAGCGGTAACGGGACGCCTGTCGGATCAAGTCCGTCGGAACGTCGGCATTCGAGAGCAGCCGTAGGTACAGCTGGTCCGGCGTGACTGATGCGATGACGGCGTCGACGGCGCGGACGAACTCGCCGTGCTCGGTACGCACGCCGACTGCGCGACCAGCCTCGACGACGATCTGCGTGACGTGCTCACCGGTGCGTACCGTGCCGCCTTGGTCGGCAACCAGACGCGCTAGGGCCTCGGCCAATCGGCCGCTCCCTCCCTCGGGCACGGGCTGACCACCCTGCATGCTTGCCAGCACGAACAACTTGACCCATATGCCGCCGCCGGCGTCGTCGGGCCCCTTGCCGAAGTGGGTGGCCCACGAACCGAGCATGCTGCGCAGGGTCGCCGAGGCGAATCGGTCGACCACGTCCCGTGCGGATTCCACCAGGGAGGCGGCGAAGGAGGAGAATCCCACTCCGCCGGAACCGGTCAGGAGCCTGTCCCTGATCTGCTTGGCCTCCGCCGAGGTGAGGTCTTCGGAGAAGAGCGCGAAGACGTCACCCACCGAGGGGGCGAGCTCCTCGATGAGTTCGCGAAACGTCGCCCCGTCACCAGGAACCAGTCGGTCCGCCTCCGCGACGAACTCCTCCATGGTCCTCGGCATCACGGCCGTGGTCCCATCCTCCATCGACACGCCGGACGGGTGGACGGGGTCGACGTAGCGGAGCCCGACGGACTCGAGCTTTGCACCCAGGTCTCGGTAGACGGGGCCGGCAAAGAGCAGCGTGTGCGCAGCCGAAAAGGTGTCCCCGCGAAATCCGGGGATGATCTCGTCTGTCCGCACGAATCCGCCAGGACGGTCGTTGTTGTCCAGAACCAGCACGCTGCGACCGGCCCCGGTGAGGTAGGCGGCCGCCACCAACGCGTTGTGACCACCGCCCACGAAAATCACGTCGTACAAGTCCGTGTGCTCGCCCATCGTCACTTTCCCGCCTCGAAAGCCCCCAGATGGAAACGTTGCGGAACGGGGAAACATTCGACACACGAGAGGTCAGCGGCGCTACAACGCCGCGAGTACGCGGACCCTCGCTCTACGGTACGTCAGTGGCACCGACGCCGAGGAGACCTTGCGCGCCAGGACGATGACGCTGCCGCCATGCCATCCACATCGTCACCGAGGTCGCGAAGGCACTGGACTACGCGCCCCACCGCGCTGCTGGGCGTGTCGTGTCGCTGCTGGGCGTGTCGTGTGATGTGCAACTTCAAGACAGGTCGGACGGCGGGGGTCCCAGAGACCGTTAACGGGTTCGGCCCGGGAAGGGTCTGCGGTAGGTGGTTAGCTGCATAGGGCTGTCTCTTTTCTCTGGTAGAGAGACACCCTGCCCGCCAAGAATGTAAGAACCCAACTGTGGGTGTCGCATTTGAACTATGCCAGTCGTGACGCCGAGCACACCCCAGCAAATTTGCCGCCTGTGGTAAGTGATCCGGTGAGGACGAACCATCCGAGTGATACCAGCCGCGATACCGCACCTGGCCGCTGGTCTGGTGTTGCCGCGAGACCGAGCGGAGGAGGACCCGCCGCGCCACTGGAGGACAAGTGGTGGTCAATTCATGGATGCGCGACCGCGGGTCGGGACAGGAGGTTGCGCCGCGTCTCGGTGATGATGTGGTCAAGGCGGTCACGCGTGGCGGTCAGCCTGCTCACTTCGGCGTCGATCCGGGCCCGTTCGCAGACCAGGTGCTGCACCATTGCCGGTGTCGCCGTTCCCGAGTCGATGCAGGGCAGCAGCTTCACCACGCCGTCGCTACTCAGGCCGGCGGCGAACAATTCCCGTATGAGCAAGACACGCTCGATCGCATCCTGCTCATAGATGCGCTGCCCGCCGCCGGTCCGGCGCGACAACAACAGCCGCCGCTGTTCGTAGTAGCGCAGTGAACGCACGCTGGCACCCGTCATTCTGGAGTTCACCGATCTTCATTGGCGCCCTTCGGAGGAATTTCGCGACCTATCTCACAGTGCACGTCCTTGGACCTGACACTGATGTCACATCTTAGGGTCGAAGTGTGGAGATACGGAATGCAACAGTCCTGGTTACCGGCGCCAACCGAGGTTTAGGTGCGGAGTTCGTCCGACAGCTGATCGAGCGGGGTGCCGCCAAGGTTTATGCCGCAGCGCGGCGGGCGGAAGCTGTTCCCGGCGGTGACACGCGCATCGTGCCGATCCGCCTTGACATCACAGATGAGGCGATGGTGGCAGCAGTCGCCAGCGCTGCCACCGATGTCGACGTGGTGATCAACAATGCTGGCGTTATGACGATGCAGAACCTCGTGACGGGTGAAATTGATGCCATTCGTCTCGAAATGGCCACCCACTTTTGGGGCACACTGTCGATGACACGCGCCTTTGCGCCGATTCTGGCAGGCAATGGCGGTGGCGCCATCCTCAACGTGATGTCGGTCGGATCCTTCCAAGTGTTCCCCGGCAACGGTGCCTATGCCGCGGCCAAAGCCGCCGAGTGGCAGCTGACCAACAGCACTCGACTTGAGTTGGCGGCCCAAGGCACTCAGGTCGTTGGGCTGCACCTGTCGGCCACTGACACCGACATGCTGGCAGGCGTTGACATGCCCAAGAACAACCCTGCCGAGGTGATCCGCCAGGCACTCGACGGCCTGGAGTCTGGGTTAGATGAAGTACTGGCCGACGCCGATACCAAGGCAGTGAAAGTACTGCTGGCTCAACCGCCAAGGGACATGTATGCCGGGATCATCCAGTAAGGGCAACACCCTTCGAGTTTTGTTCACCGGCAGCGACAGCACGCCGAGCGGCTTCCCGGAGACGACGCGACGGCGCGAGCGGGCGATCTGGGATGAGATCGGGCTTGCTGGACAATAGGGTAGGCAGGAACTGCGAGTCCGAACCTGGACCGGAGAATGAGTGCCGCTCCATGCTGGCATGGTCACCGCCCTCAGGCCCCGGCGTAAATAGCCGCTCCAGGAGCGTCTCGCGGCTGGCGATCAATGGATCGACACGAAGATGGTGCTCGCCACCGAGTTCGGCACGATGGTCGACCCGCGCAATCTGCTAAGGACTGTCGAAACCGCGGCGAGGAAGGCCGGTATCGAAGACGTGGATGCCCACACCATGCGCGCCGCCTTCGCGTGGCTGGAGTCGAGCGTCCATATCAAGGCGGCGTCCGATCTGCTTGGCGACCCGTCCATCGCCATCACCGGCGATGTGTACGGCCACACCTCGGATGACACGGCGCGGGCCGCGGTCGACGCGTTGGCGGGCCGCCTCGGGTTGGCGGAGGTTGGCGTACAGCGGTGAACGTCTGTCGGGTTGGCGTACGCGTTGGCGTACGGGACGGAAAAAGACACCTTCCGAACCTTCGGAAAGTGCCTCTGACCTGCGTCGGGCTGACAGGATTTGAACCTGCGACCACTTGACCCCCAGTCAAGTGCGCTACCAAGCTGCGCCACAGCCCGTTGCCGCCGGATTCCTCCTGCAGCAGCACGTGAGCCTACCGCACAGCACTCCGTGAATCCCAACCGCTCGCCACTGTGCAGTTTCATACGCGACACGCCGATCGCTGCGTATTAGCCCGCACACTCGCGGCGGGGCGCCGACCGCGCAAGCGCGTTTCGAACCAGTTCGTGACCGCCGGACCCAACCCCGTCACCGGACCGCCAACAGCTCGTAGCCTCGGGCCGGTGACGGGCGCACACGACGACACCCCGCTGTGGCTCTTCGCCGACCAACTCGGTCCGGCCGTTCACGGCGGGGAGCACGCCCACCCCGAGGTGCTACTGATCGAGGCCACCTCCGCACTCCGCCTACGTCGACGGGTTCCGCTGGGTGATGCCCACCAACGTCGTCGACATGAGTCAACACGCCGACGGCGGGCTACTCGCCAGGAAGCCCTACGCCGCCGGGGGCGCCTACATCAACAAGGTGAGCGACCACTGCGGCAACTGCGCATACGACCCGAAGAAGCGCCTCAGCGCGGACGCGTGCCCGTTCACCGCCGGCTACTGGTCGTTCGTGCATCGCCACCAGAGCCGGCTCGCCCGCAACATGCGCACCCGGCGGGCGGTGCAGGGCATAAACCGGCTCGGTGACCTGGATGACGTGCTCGCCCAGGAGATGTCGCGACCGACCTTCTAGACGGTCACCAGCCGCCACAGCCCGATCAGGCCGACGACGACGATGACCGCACGCAACGCGCCCGGCGACAGCCGGCGGCCGTAGTGCGCGCCGAGGAATCCGCCGATCAGGGAGCCGATGGCGATCAGACCCGCAGCGGCCCAGCTGATCCGGTCGAAGGCGACCAACGTATACGCGACGGCCGCCACGATGTTCACGACCAGCGACAGCAGGTTCTTCGCGGCGTTCATCCGCTGCATGTCCTCGGGCAGCAGCGCCCCCATCACCGCGATCAGCAGAATGCCTTGCGCGGCGGTGAAGTAGCCGCCGTAGACGCCGACGAGGAACGTCCCGGTCACCAGCGCGGCCATCCTGCCGCGGCTGATGTGGTCGAGCGAGCGCCCTGCCTTCTCGGAGCGTTGCCTGGCCCATGCCTGGATCCTCGGGCCGACGACCACGAGGATCAGCGCGGCGATCAGCAGAACCGGAACGACCGCGATGAAGACTCTCTCGGGCAGGTGCAGCAGCAGCCACGCGCCGGCGAGCGCGCCGATTAGAGAGCCCGGGATCTGCCAGCGCAGCCGGTGCCACTGCCCACGCAGTTCACGGCGATACCCCCAGGTGCCGGACACTCCCCCGGCCACCAGACCGACCGCGTTCGACATGGTCGACGTGACCGGCGGATAGCCGAGTGCGACCAGTGTCGGGAAGGTGATCAGCGTGCCGGACCCCACGATGGCGTTGATCGCGCCCGCACCGACGCCTGCCAGGGCGATGAGGAACATGTCGACGAGGGGCACCCGAAAACCCTAGTGCGTTCCGCTGGGACGGGCCTCAGCGCACCTCGTCGGCGGTTTCCGCCGGCCGCTCGACAACCGCGACCTGCGCTTCGAGCTCGCGCGGCACGTAAGCCGGCGCGCGCATGATCCGCCACGCGAGCATCAGGCAGACCGCCCACGCGACCACGATCACCGCATAGACGAACGTCGACCACGGCCATCCGATCCCGAAGTAGTGCACCAGCTTCTGGGAGTTGGTGAGCACGATGACGCCACCTACGCCCGTGCCCAGGAGCGCCGGGCTGACCCGGCTGACCAGCCAGGCGGCGAAGGGCGCGGCGATGACGCCGCCGACGGCCAGAGCCAGGACCACGCCGAGGTTGTCGAAGAACTCGTTCCGCAGGCCGACCAGAAAGCCCAGCGACGCGGACGCCGCGACCAGGAACTCCGACGCGCTGACCGAGCCGATCACCGTGCGCGGCGCGGTCTTGCCGCTGGAGAGCAGGGTGCTGGTGGTGATCGGACCCCACCCACCGCCGCCGGAGGCGTCGATGAATCCGCCGAACAGTCCGAGCGGAGTGAGGAACTTCGCTCCGTGTTTGGTGCCGTTGCCGCCGATCGTCGGCGGCGTGCGCAGCGAGAAGCGCAGCAGTACGTAGACCCCGATGCACAACAGGATCGCCGCCATCAGCGGCGCCGCGTCGTCGGTGGACAGCGCCGACAGCAGCGTGGCGCCCAAGAATGCGCCGACCGCCCCGGGTACGCCGAGTTTGGCGACGATGGACCAGTCGATGTTCTTGAACCGCCAGTGCGAGATTCCCGACGCCAGCGTCGTGCCCACCTCGGCCAGGTGTACCGCGGCGCTCGCCTGGGCGGCGGCCACCCCCGACAGGACGAGCAGGGTCGACGCAGTGACGCCGAACGCCATCCCGAGTGCACCGTCGACGAGTTGGGCGCCTACCCCGACGAGGGCGATGATGAGGAGCGAACGCATGGGTCCGGCTTTCGACTTCGGCGGCGCCTGGGAAAGGCAGCCTGAATCAGCAGTGGGCGCGTATCAGGGACGCGCGCAACACCATTCGTCGAAAGCCATCAACCGGCGCGACGGCCAGAAGGGCTGCAGAGCGCAGGCATGGGAGGGTGCGGCGCGGAAGGCGCGTTCAGCCACCGTGGTCCCCTCTCTCCTGCGGATCAGTTCACTCTACTTGCGCGACTGCGAGCCGCGCTTCTCGCGTACCCGTACGTTGATCCGGATCGGGCTGCCCTCGAACCCGAAGGTCTCGCGCAGCCGCCGTTCGAGGAACCGGCGGTAGCCGGCCTCGAGGAAGCCGCTGGTGAACAGCACGAAGGTGGGCGGCCGCGCGGTGGCCTGGGTGGCGAACAGGATTCGCGGCTGCTTGCCGCCGCGCACCGGAGGCGGGGTGGCCGCCACGATCTCCTTGAGAAACGTGTTCAGCCGGCCCGTCGAGATGCGGGCGTCCCACGACTGCAGCGAGGTCTCCAGGGCGGGCACCAGTTTCTGCACGGCCCGCCCGGTCATCGCCGAGATGTTGACCCGCGGCGCCCACTGCACCTGCGCCAGTTCCCGGTCGATCTCGCGGTCCAGCACATAGCGGCGATCCTCGTCGACCAGATCCCACTTGTTGAACGCGAGCACCAGCGCGCGCCCCGCCTCGATGACCATCGAGAGCACCCGCTGGTCCTGTTCGGTGAGCGGTTGGGAGGCGTCGATCAGGACGAGCACCACTTCGGCGGCGTCGATGGCGCCGTGGGTGCGCACCGAGGCGTAGAACTCGTGTCCGCTGGCCTGCCCGACCTTGCGGCGCAGACCAGCCGTGTCGACGAACCGCCACGTCTTGCCGCCGAGCTCGATCAGCGAGTCCACCGGGTCGACGGTGGTGCCCGCGACGTCGTGAACCACCGAACGCTCATCGCCGGCGAGGCGGTTGAGCAGCGAACTCTTCCCCACGTTGGGCTTGCCGACCAGGGCGACGCGGCGCGGACCTCCGCCGCCCCCGCCGACCTCGGACACCGAGGGCAGCTTCTCGAGCACCCGGTCGAGCAGGTCGGCGACGCCGCGGCCATGAATGGCGCTCACCGCATTCGGCTCGCCCATACCCAGCGACCACAGCGCGGCCGCATCGGCCTCACCGCGTTCGGTGTCGACCTTGTTGGCCGCCAGGAACACCGGTTTGCCCGACTTGCGCAGCATGCGGGCGGCGGCTTCGTCGGCGGCGGTGGCGCCGACGACGGCGTCGACCACGAGGATGATCGCGTCCGCGGTCCGCATCGCGACAGTGGCCTGATCGGCCACCAACTGTTGCAGCCCTTTGGCGTCGGGCTCCCAGCCGCCGGTGTCCTGCACGACGAAGCGGCGCCCCGACCACGTCGCGTCGTAGGAGACGCGGTCCCGGGTGACACCGGGGATGTCCTGTACCACCGCTTCACGCCGGCCCAGGATGCGGTTCACCAGGGTCGACTTCCCGACGTTGGGCCTGCCGACGACGGCCACCACCGGTGGTGGCGCGGCGGCCTCCTCGATCGCCTCGGCGACCTCTTCGGCGCCCAGTTCCCAGTCCCGTTCGTCGACCCAGGTGCCGTCCTCGGGTGATGTCCCGTCCTCGGGTGATGTCATCGTCGCGCTCCTGCCCTTTGGTGCACCAGATCCTGCAGGTGCGCGACCACTTCGGTTTCCGTCATATCGCTGGTGTCGACCACGAGGGCGTCGTCGGCGGCGCGCAGCGGCGAGACGGTCCGCGTCGAGTCGAGATGGTCGCGGCGCCGGACGTCGGCCAGCACCGCGGTGTAGTCGTCGGCTTGACCGCCGGCGACGTTCTGGTTGTTGCGCCGGCGGGCCCGTTCCTCGGCCGAGGCGGTCAGGAAGATCTTGACGTCCGCGTCGGGCAACACCACGGTGCCGATGTCGCGGCCTTCGACGACGACGCTGTCCGGTCCGTCGGACAGGCGGCGCTGCAGTTCCACCAGCCGCGCCCGCACCGCGGGCACCGCCGACACCGCGGACACCGCCTGCGTGACGGCGTCACCGCGGATCTCGGCCGAAACGTCTTCTCCGGCAAGCAGAGAGCGGTCCTCGTCGGGGTCATGGCCGACCGAGAGTTCGACCCCATCCACCGCCGCGGCCACCGCTTGCGCATCAGCGGGATCGATGCCCGAGCGCAGCACCGCCAGCGTCACGAGCCGGTACATCGCGCCGGTGTCGAGATACCTTGCACCCAGTGCGCGCGCCAAACCCTTTGACACCGAGGACTTTCCAGTTCCAGCGGGGCCGTCGACGGCGATCACCAACCCGTCAGTCACATTCCCACCGCCTTGTACAGTTCACCGATCTCCTTGCGGGTCAACACCCGGATGCTGCCGGGACGCTGCTCGCCGAGCGACACCGACCCGATGTCGGTGCGCACCAACTCCTGCACCGGGAATCCGACGGCCGCCAACAGTCGACGAACGATACGCTTGCGGCCCTCGTGCAGGGTGACCCTGACCATCGATCGACCGGGTAGAGCGTCCACCACCGCGAAATCGTCGACCCGAACCGGACCGTCGTCCAGCTCGACGCCCGCGCGCAACTTCTTGCCCAACCCGCGCGGCACGGTGCCGAGCACGGTCGCGATATATGTCTTCGGCACCTCGTAGGACGGGTGCATCAACCGGTGTGCCAGTTCACCGTCGTTGGTCAGCAGCATCAGGCCCTCGGTGTCGGCGTCGAGCCGCCCGACGTGGAACAACCCCTTGTTGCCGCGCACCCGGTGCTCGACGAGGTCGCCGACGCACGGTCGTCCCCGGTCGTCGGACATCGTGGAGTGCATACCGAGCGGCTTGTTGATGGCCAGATACATGAGGGTGTCGTCGAGCTGGACCCGCGTGCCGTCGACGCGGATCTCCGAGCCGGCAGGATCCACCCGGGTGCCCAGTTCAGTGACGATGCGGCCGTCGACCTCCACACGGCCGTCGAGGATCATCTTCTCGGCGACACGCCGCGAGGCGATTCCTGCCTGCGACAACACTTTCTGTAGTCGGACACCATCGGGTTCGGTCATCGGTCATCCTTGTCCACGTCGAAGGACATCGGCTGTCCGGTGGGTGCGGGCACAGCGCCCAGTTTGGCGAATCTCGGTTCGTCCCCGAGCGATTCGCTGAGGTCGTCGATCATGTCGACATCGGGCAGCAACGGCGCGATGTCGGGTAGATCAGCCAGCGACGATAGCCCGAGCCGCTCCAGGAACAGCTCTGTGGTGGCGAACGTCACCGCACCGGAGTCAGGGTCGGTGCCGGCCTCGGTGATCAGCCCACGGGCCAGCAGCGTGCGGATCACGGCGTCGACGTTGACCCCTCGGACAGCACTGACCCGCGCACGGGTCACGGGCTGGCGGTAGGCAACCACGGCCAGCGTCTCCAGCGCGGCGCGGGTCAGCTTGGAGCGGGCGCCGTCGAGCAGCAACCGCTCCACGTAGGGGGCGTAGCGCGACCTGGTGTACATCCGCCAGCCGCCGCCCGCCTCACGCAGGTCGATGCCGCTGTCGCGACCGGCCAGCTCAGCGGCCATCCCGGTCAGTGCGGTGACGATCCGGTCGCCGGGCTGTTCGATCACGGCGGCCAGTTGATCGACGGTGGCCGGGGTGTCGACGACCAGCAGCAGCGCCTCGAGTACGTTGCGCAGTTCGGAATCGTCGAGCTCGGGGGCGGTCGCGACGTCGATGCCGAGGTTGCCTTCGGAGATCTCGTCGGTCATTGCTCTCGTTGTTCCCCCGCGTCGACGGTTGCCAGGTGGTCGTTGGTCGGCCGATCCCCGGTCCACGAAACCTGGAGCACACCAAGCGGTTCTGCCTGGTCGAATGCTACCGCCCGCGCCCGGTACAACTCGAGCAGCGCCAGGAACCGGCCGACGATCTCGATGCCGCCCTCGCAGTCGGCGACCAGATCGGCGAATGTGGCCCACTGGCCGACCCCGCGCTGTTCCAGCAGCGCCAGCAACCGCTTGGCCTGTTCGGGCACCGACACCGCCGACACGTGCAGGTGCTCGGTGCCGACGGTGGGGACCGGCCGCGGGGTGAACGCCGAGGCCGCGATCTCGGCGAAGTGCGCCGCGTCGACGCCGAGCATGACCTCGGGTAACAGTTCGCTGTAGCGGGGCTCCAGCGAGACCGCCCGCGGATAGCTGCGCAGCGCGGCGGCCTCCAGCTCGGCGAACATCACCGCCACGTGTTTGAACGCCCGGTACTGCAGCAACCGCGCGAACAGCAGATCGCGCACTTCGAGCAGGGCGAGGTCTTCTTCGTCGTGCACCTCACCGGCCGGAAGCAGGCGGGCGGCCTTGAGATCGAGCAGTGTGGCGGCGATCACCAGGAATGCCGTCGTCTCGTCGAGCCCGAGCTGGCGGCCGATCGTCTTGGTGTAGCCGATGAAGTCGTCGGTCACCTGGTGCAGCGCGACCTCGGTCACGTCGAGCCGGTGGGCGAAGATCAGCTGGAGGAGCAGATCGAACGGCCCCTCGAAATTGGTCAGCCGAACCTGGAAACCGCTCTTGTCTGGCTGCTCCCGGTCCTCGCCGCTCACGCGCCGAACCGGTCGATGACTTCCCGTGCCAACGACCGGTAGGCCTCCGCGCCGGTCGACTTCGGCGCCCACGTGGTGATCGGCTCGCCGGCGACGCTGGTCTCGGGAAAACGCACGGTGCGGCTGATGACGGTGTCGAAGACCAGATCGCCGAACCGCTCCACCACCCGCGCCATCACTTCTCGGGCGTTGACCGTGCGCGGGTCGTAGCGGGTGACCAGAATGCCGCTGATGTCGAGTTTCGGGTTGAGCCGGTCGCGGACCTTGTCGACGGTGTCGGTGAGCAGCGCCAGCCCGCGCAGCGAGAAGTACTCGCATTCGGTGGGGATGATCACGCCGTCACTGCAGGCCAGGCCGTTGACCGTGAGCAGTCCGAGCGAAGGCTGGCAGTCGATCAGCACGTAGTCGTAGCGGTCGAGCACCGGATGCAGGGCGCGGGCCAGCGTCTGCTCGCGGCCGACCTCGTTGACCAGCTGGATCTCCGCGGCCGACAGGTCGATGTTGCTCGGCACCAGATCGAGGTTCCTGACGCGGGTGTTGATGACGACGTCCTCGATCGACACCCTCGGCTCGACGAGCAGGTTGTGCACGGTGTGGTCGAGTTCGTAGTGCGGTACGCCCAGTCCGGCCGACAGCGCCCCCTGGGGGTCGAGGTCGACCAGCAGCACCCGCCGTCCGTATTCGGCGAGGCTGGCGCCGAGGTTGATGGTCGAGGTGGTCTTGCCGACCCCACCCTTCTGGTTGCACATCGCGATGACCTTGGCCGGTCCGTGCGTGCTGCGGGGTGCGGGCTCCGGGATCTGTCGCTGCGGCCGCCCGGTCAGACCCGTCGCCACAGGCGCGTCGGCACCCGCGGCGTCATTGGTCATGCCGGACCGCCGCAGGCCGGGCACTCCACACGCAGGGCGAACATCCGCTTGAGTTTAACGTCGCGGGGGTGTCCGCACGGGGAGACCCGCGCAGGATGTGCCGCCAGGGATGTGCAGTCTCGACGCCGGAGGCGCGGGCGGTGCCTGAGGAACTAACTGATGCCGGCGGGAAGTCAGCGCGCCCGCGGGTGCGCACCTGCCCACACCTCGCGCAACGCGTGCACCGTCACCATGGTGTAGATCTGCGTCGTCGTCACCGACGCGTGCCCGAGGAGTTCCTGCACCACGCGCACGTCGGCGCCACCGTCGAGCAGATGGGTGGCGAACGAATGCCGCAGAGTGTGCGGAGACACCGCCGAGGTGATCGCCGCCCGCTCGGCGGCGTCCTGCAGCACCTGCCACGCACTCTGCCGCGACAGGCGCCCGCCACGTGCATTGAGGAAGATCGCCGGGGTGCCGCGGCCGCGGCGGGCCAGCTCCGGCCGGCCCCGCACCAGGTAGGCGTCCAGGGCGCTCACCGCCGGCCGGCCGATCGGCACCAGGCGCTGCTTACCGCCCTTACCGCGCAGCAGCACCGAGCGGGCGTGGGTGTCGACGTCGTCGAGGTCGAGGCCGACCGCTTCGGAGATGCGGGCGCCGGTGGAGTACAGCAGTTCGAGCAGCGCCCGGTTGCGCAGTGTGAGGGGCCCGTCGGCCTCGCTTCCGCCCCCGGCGCCGTCCAGCAGCGCGAGCACCTCGTCGATCGACAGGCTCTTGGGCAGCCGGCGACCGGGCGTGGGCGGTTTGACCGCGCGGGCGACGTCGACGTCGGTCAACCCCTCGGCGGTCGCGAAGCGATGCAGACCCCGCACCGCGATCAGCGTCCTGGCCGCCGACACCGCGGAGAGCGCGCGAACACCGGTCTCGGGATCGCCGCGCCGCAGCGCCACCAGGAAGTCGCTGACGTCGGCTTCGGTGACCGCGGCGAGGTCCTCCACCCCGCGGGCGATGAGGTGTTCGGCGTAGCGGCGCAGATCGCGCCGGTAGGAGCTGAGCGTGTTCGCGGCGACGCCGCGTTCGATGGTCAGATGGTCGAGGTAACCCTGCAGCTGATCGTCGAGCGCCGACCGTTGAACAGCCGAGGTCGTCATCAGTGACCTTTTCGGCGGGCGAAGGCGCGAGGCCGGTCCGTCCACTCCGCGTCGACGGGGCGCACAGATTTCACGTCGTCGCCGAGGGCGTGCGCCGCCAGGATCCCGGCCACCGCAATCGAATTGACGATCTCACCGGTCAGCACCATTCGGACCGCTTCGGACAGCGGAACCCTCTTGACGATCAGGTCGGCCTCTTCGTCATGCGCCTCCGGACGGTCGATCTCAGTGATCCCCGTCGCGAGGAAGACCCGCACGCTCTCGTCACTGAACCCCGGCGAGGAGACCACGTCGACGAGCACCCGCCACTGCGCCGCGGACAGCCCCGCCTCCTCCTGCAGTTCACGCGCCGCCGTCAGATGCGGCGGCTCACCGCCCATGTCGAGCAGCCCTGCCGGCAGTTCCCACAGTCGGCGACCGAGCGGGTGCCGGTACTGGTAGACCAGCGCGATGTTGCCGTCATCGTCGAGCGCGGCGATCGCGACCGCCCCGTAGTGCTCGACGACCTCCCGGCGGGCGGTGGCTCCGCCCGGCATCCGCACCTCGTCAGCACGCAACGCCAGGATGTTGCCGACGTAGACGGTGTCGCTGTCGACGGTCTCGAAGTCGTGCTCAGCCACGGGAGGCGGGTTCTTGCAGAAGCTGCCCTGCCAACCTGTCTGAGTTCTCGGGTTCCGCGCCGTTGGACCGCTGCTCGGGGATCTCCACGGGCAACCGTTCGGCGGCCTTGTAGTCCAGTGCCGCTCCGATGAACGCCGCGAACAACGGGTGCGGGCGGGTCGGCCTGCTCTTGAGTTCCGGATGCGCCTGGGTGCCGACCAGGAACGGATGCGACTCGGCGTCGTACTCGACGAATTCGACCAGATGACCGTCGGGCGAGGTGCCCGAGAATCGCAGACCGCTTTCAGCGATACGGTCGCGGTAGGCGTTGTTGACCTCGTATCGGTGCCTGTGGCGTTCGGACACCTCAGTCGACTGATACGCCCGGGCGACGATCGAACCCTCCTCCAGCACGGCCGGATACGCCCCCAACCGCATGGTGCCGCCGAGGTCGGCCTCACCGGCGACGGCGTCGCGCTGATCGGCCATCGTCGAGATCACCGGATCGGGCGTGGCCGGGTCGAATTCGGCGGAGTTGGCTCCTGTGATGCCGACCGAACGGGCCGCCTCGATCACGATGCACTGCAGTCCCAGGCACAGTCCGAGCACCGGAAGGCCGCGCTTGCGGGCGTAGGTGATGGCGCCGATCTTGCCCTCGATACCGCGGATACCGAACCCGCCGGGGATCAGCACGCCGTCGACGTCGGCCAGCGCCGAGGCCGCTCCGCTGTCGAGTTCGCAGTCGTCGGAGGCCACCCAGCGCATCTCGACCTTGGCCTGGTGTTTGAACCCACCCGCGCGCAACGCCTCGGTCACCGACAGATACGCGTCCGACAGGTCGATGTACTTGCCCACCAGTGCGATCCGGACCGTCTCGTGCGGTTCATGCACCCGCTTGAGCAGATCGTTCCACTGCGTCCAGTCCACGTCGCGGAACGGCAGCTGCAGCCGCCGCACCACGTAGGCGTCGAGCTCCTCACGGTGCAGCACCTTGGGGATGTCGTAGATCGACGGCGCGTCGGGCGTCGAGATCACCCCGTCGATGTCGACGTCGCACATCAGCGCGATCTTGTTCTTCAGCGCCTCGGGCACGTCACGGTCACACCGCAGGATCAGCGCGTCGGGCTGGATACCGATACTGCGCAGCGCGGCCACCGAATGCTGCGTCGGTTTGGTCTTGAGCTCACCGGAGGGGGCCATGTAGGGCACCAGTGAGCAGTGCAGGAAGAAGCAGTTCTCGCGGCCGACCTCGTGGCGCACCTGACGCGCGGCCTCCAGGAACGGAAGGGACTCGATGTCGCCCACCGTCCCACCGACTTCGGTGATCACGATGTCGGGCCGTCGACCCCGTTCATCGGGAGCCGCCATCGCGAGGATGCGGCTCTTGATCTCATCGGTGATGTGCGGGATCACCTGCACGGTGTCGCCGAGGTATTCACCGCGGCGCTCCTTGGCGATCACCGACGAATAGATCTGGCCGGTGGTGACATTGGCCGAACCCGACAGGTTGCGGTCGAGGAAGCGTTCGTAGTGGCCGACGTCGAGGTCGGTCTCGGCGCCGTCCTCGGTGACGAACACCTCACCGTGCTGGAACGGATTCATGGTGCCGGGGTCGACGTTCAGATACGGGTCGAGCTTCTGCATCGTCACCTGGAGACCCCGGGCAGTCAACAACTGTCCGAGACTCGAGCCCGTCAGACCCTTGCCCAGGGAGGAGACGACGCCGCCCGTGACGAAGAGGTGCTTGGTGGCCGTTTGCGGATGCTTGCGTAGCGCGGGCAAGTACAACCTCCGTGACGACGGGCAGGGCTTACTTTTCTAGGCTTGGTCCTAGCTTTGGGGCCTGCCGACCCACGGAACCCCACCTTAACACCGACTCCGACAGGTCGTCGGTGGCGCGCCGGGCCTCACTGGGCGACAGTGACCGCGCCTGCCCCCTGACCGACTCCGTACTGGCCCGGCCGGGCGCCGCCGATCAGATCCGCCAGCGCGAGCACCGCGGTGATGCGTCCCGATTCGGTGTCCACGTCGTCGACGGTGCTGACCGCGCTCGCCAGCGCCGCATCCGACCGGGTCACCGCGACGGCGCCGCTTCCCGAGGCGGACCCGTCCCGGCCCACCAGGACGGTGCCGGATCCGTGTGTGGCGAGTCCGGCTGCGAAGCGCGCGACCGTGGCGCCGCGGTTGCCCGCGTCGTCGCCGAGGGCGCCGCCGGTGACGATCAGCGCCGTGTTCGCGGCGCCGACGGGGTCATTGCCGAAGGTCAGGAAGCCGGTGTCGCGCAGGGCGGTCAGCACCGTCTCGCGCTCGGCGTCGCTGACCACGGGCGCGGCTGGATCCTTGTTGAGCAGCAACGCGAGGCCGAGCAGATCACCGGCTTGCGAGCCTTGATCCACCGACGTGGTGTTCAACTGTTTCCCGGCGGGCACGATCGGCGAGTTCACCACTGACAGCAACTTCTCCGCGGAGTTGGCGTCGACGAACTCCTGGGTGAGCGCCACCGTGCCGCTGACCGTGCCGCCCGCCTGCCCGACCGATCGGGTCAGCGCGTCGACGTCGTCGTCGGAGGCATCGGGGGTGCGGAACAGCACCACGGATTTGCCACCGAGCGCATCGCGCAGCACACGCGGAGCGATCTGGGCATCGAATTCACCTGCCGCGCTGAGTCTTTGATTGAGGCCGTTCTTCTCGTCGGTGAGCACGTTGATCTGGTTCTGCAGATCCTGCTTGTCGTCTTGAAGTCCGGAGAGCACCGTATTCGACAGCAGTCCCGAACCCAGGGCCACGCCGATCGCCAACGCCAGGAACACCGCGGCCAGCGAGATGGCATGACTACGCAGCGATATCACCGTGGCCGCCTAACTGACCAGACCCTGGGCCCACAGCACGAGCTGGTTCCAGTACTGCTGGACCCACTCGATGACTGCCGCGTCAGCGCGCGAGACCCACAGCGCGGCGATCACCGCGACCAGCATCGCCAGGATCAGCAGCGCGATCGCACCACCGGATACGCGGCTGCGGTACAGCGTGGCAACGGCTTTCGCGTCGACCAGCTTCTCCCCGACCTTGAGGCGGGTCAGGAACGTCGAGGGGTTGCTCCGCTGCCGGTTGCGGTCGAAGAACTCCTCGATGCTGGCCGTGTGGCCGACCGTGACGATCAGCGACGCCCCGTGGTGGTCGCACAGCAGCAGTGCGAGGTCGGCGGCCGAACCCGCGGCCGGGAACGTCATCGCCCCCACGCCGAGATCCTGGATCCGCTCCAGACCCGCGGCGTGTCCGTCGGCGTCGGCGGGCAGCACCACCTGGGCGCCGCTGCGCAGCACCTCGGCGCTCATCCGGTCCGGGTCCCCGACGATGAGGGCAGGTCGGTACCCCGCCTTGCGCAGGATGTCGGCGCCGGTGCCGACACCGACGAGGACGGGCTGGTACTCCTTGATGAAGGGTTTGAGCGCCTTGAGATCGTCGGCGGCATGGGGTTCCTCGGCGACGATCACCACGTGGCGGCGGTTGAGATCGACGTCGATGTCCGGGATGCCGATGCCGTCGATCAGCAGCGGGCTCTCGCTGCGGATGAACTCGATCGTGTTGCCCGCGAACGCCTCGAGGTGCGCGACCAGCCCGCTCTTGGCCTCGTGCATCAACTCGTGGATCTCTTGATCGGTGCGTTCGGTGCCCGCGATCAGGCGCCGGTCGCCCGAGTAGACACCGCCGTTGTGCAGCCGCACCCGGTGGCCGTCCTTGACCTTCTTGAAGACCTCGGGGCCCGTCTCGTCGATCAGCGCGATCCCGTTGGCCACCAACACCTCCGGCCCGAGATTGGGGTAGCGCCCTGAGATCGACGGGGACGCGTTGACCACACCCGCGACCCTGGCCTCGACAAGAGCGTCGGCGGTGATCCGGTCGAGATCGAGCGCATCGATCACCACGATGTCGCCGGGCCCGATGCGCCGCAGCAGCCGGTCGATGTCGCGGTCCACGCGGGCAATGCCGGTGATCCCCGGCCGTGAACTGGCATTACGGGTGAGCAGCGCTGACATCTTCATGTCGGCGATTCTGGCGGCGAACCCTCAAGTAGAGGTGGAGGCGCGCCGTAACACCTGCCTCAGAAGTTCTCTTCTGTCACATCAGCCACACGCTAGGAGTCGTCTGCGCACTGCTTACGCGCCGTCTCGAGCAGTTCTCTCGCGTGGGCCCGGCCGCTGTCGGACTCGCCGAGGCCCGCCAACATGCGGGCCAGTTCGGCCACCCGGTCGTCGTCGTCGATGCGGCGGACACCGCTGGCCTTACCGCGGCCGCTGCTGTCGACCACCAGATGCACGTCGGCGTAGGCGGCGACCTGGGGCAGGTGGGTGACCACGATGACCTGGTGCGTGCGGGCGAGACGGGCCAGCCGCCTGCCGATCTGGACGGCGGCGCGACCGCCCACGCCGGCGTCGACTTCGTCGAAGACCATCGTGGTGCCCTCGGCCGACGCTGCCAGCACCACCTCGATGGCGAGCATCACCCGCGACAACTCGCCCCCCGACGCGCTTTTGGACAGCGGGAGCACATCGGTCCCGCGATGCGCGGCGAACCCGAAGTCGACGGCGTCGACACCGTCGTGGCCGGCATGGACGGCGGTGCCGTCCGCCAGCGTCAGCGGCGCCGTGTCGTCGGTGCGCACGGCGAGCGGCGCGACGCTGACGGTGAACTCCGCCCCGGCCATCGCGAGACCGGCCAGCTCGGCGGTCACCGCCTTGGCCAACCCCTTGGCCGCCCGGATCCGCGCCTTGGTCAGCTCGGCCGCGGCAGCGACGACCTGTGACTCCAACTCCCCTACGCGCCGCTCCAGGCCCGCCAGCGCTTCCTCGGACACGTCGAGTTGTTCGAGGCGGTCGCGGGACTCCCGCGCCCACGCCAGCACACCGTCGATGTCGGCGGCGTACTTGCGGGTGAGTGTGCGCAGTTCGGCCTGGCGCGCGAGCTTGGTCTCCAGCGTGCTCGCGTCGGTGGGCAGCGAACCGAGGTAGTCGCCGAGCTCCCCGGCCACGTCGCTGATGACCGCGAGCGCGTCGGCCAGTTGCGCGGCCAACGACCGCAGGGTGGCATCGTCGGTTCCCTCGAGTGCCGACTTCGCCTGGGCGGCAAGGTCGGCCGCCGACGAGGCCTCGGTGCCGGGGTCGTCGTCGGAGCCCGTCAGCGCCGAGCGCGCGCTCTGAGACGCCTCCCGCAGCGCATCGAGTTCCGACAACCGGTGAATGTCGCCGACGAGCGCGTCGTCCTCCCCCGGTGACGGATCGACGGCGTCGATCTCGTCGAGGCCGAACTTGAGCCGGTCCGCCTCCTGGACCAGTTCCCGTTCCCGCGCCCGGCGGTCGGTCAGGTCACGGCGGGCGGCGAGCCATTCGTCGCGCGCGGCCCGGTAGCGGCGCAGCGGCTTGTCGACGGCGGCGAACCGGTCGAGCGCCCCGCGCTGTTCGTCGGGCCGCATGAGCCGCAGCTGGTCGTTCTGGCCGTGCAGCGTGAGGAGTTCGGTGGTGAAACCGCTCAGCGATTTCGCCGGCACGCTGCGCCCGCCGAGATAAGCCCGCGACGGCCCGTCCCTGCTGACCGAGCGGGCGGCGATGACGCTGCCGTCGTCGTCGCGTTCGGCTCCCGAGGATTCCAGCAGGTCGTCCACCCGGCGCGCGACGCCGTCACCGAGGTCGGTGGTGGCGAAACGGCCCTCGACGACGGCACGGTCGGCGCCCGAACGGACCCGGGTGGGATCAGCACGCGCCCCGCCGAGCAGATGCAGCCCGGTGACGACCATGGTCTTGCCCGCACCGGTCTCACCGGTCAGCACCGTGAGACCACGGTCGAATTCGGCGGTCGCGGTGCTGATCGCGCCCAGGGACTCGATGCGAATTTCGGAGAGCACGGTGTGCTACTGCCCCCGCCATCCGGTGACGGGGAGCCGGAACTTGCGCACCAGCCGGTCGGTGAACGGCGCACTGTCGAGCCGCACCCACTTGAGGGGTGTGCCACAGCGGGTCACCTCGAGCCGCGCGCCGGCCGGCACCGCCATCTCGCGGCGGCCGTCGCAGAACACCAGGGCGTCATGGCCGCCGGCTTCGATCTCGATGGCGATCGCGGCGTCCGGGCTGGTCACCATCGGCCTGGCGAACAGGGCGTGGGCGTTGTTCGGCACCACGAGGATCGCCTCAAGGTCCGGCCACAGCACCGGGCCACCCGCGGAGAACGCGTAGGCGGTCGACCCGGTCGGGGTCGACACCAGCACGCCGTCGCAGCCGAAAGCCGACACGGGGCGACCGTCGATCTCCAGGACTACACCGAGGACCCCGAGCCGCGGGCCCTTCTCCAGGCTCGCCTCGTTGAGCGCCCACCCCCGGGTGAGCAGCCGTCCCCCCGCGCGCACCGCCACGTCGAGGGTCATCCGCTCCTCGACGCGGTAGTCGCGCCGGACGACGTGATCCAGCACGCTGTCGATGGCTTCGGCTTCGGCCTCGGCGAGGAAGCCGATGCGGCCGAGGTTCACGCCCAGCACCGGGATCTCGACGTTGCGGGCGAGCTCGGCCGCGCGCAGGAACGTGCCGTCGCCGCCGAGGACCAGCACGAGCTCGCACCCTTCGGCGGCCCGTTCTTCGGCATCGACGACGTTGATGTCGACGCCGATCGAGCGGATATCGTCGGGCGACAGGTGTACGGGCCCCCGGTCGACCGCCTCGGCGGCCAGCACCCGCAGCCGGATGCCGTTGTCGCCGAGCACCTTCTGGACCCGCCGGGCGACCTCGGTGGCCTCCGCGCGGCCCGTGTGAACCACCAGCAGGATCGTGCGTTCAGCCGTCATTGCGGTCCTTCCGTCACGGCGTGGCGCACCGCCTGCTCGAGGTCGTCGCTGCGCAGCCCACTGTCGGTGCGGTTGCGCAGCCACAAGAAGTATTCGACGTTGCCTGACGGCCCCGGCAGGGGGCTTGCCGTCGCACCGACCGTATGCCAGCCGAGCGCGGCCGCCCTGGCCGACACCGAGAGCACGGATTCGACGCGCAGCTGTGGATCGGACACCACACCCCCGGCGCCCACCCGGTCCCGGCCGACCTCGAACTGCGGCTTCACCATGGGAACGATATCGGCGTCGGGCGACGCGCATGCGGTCAGCGCGGGCAGAACCGTCGCCAGGGAGATGAACGACAGGTCCGCCACGACGAGGTCGACTGCCCCGCCGATCCTGTCGGGGCTGAGTTCCCGCACGTTGGTGCGTTCGACCACGACCACTCGAGGATCGGAACGCAACGACCACGCCAGCTGGCCGTATCCGACGTCGACGGCGACGACCTCGCGGGCGCCGCGGTCGAGAAGGACCTCGGTGAATCCTCCCGTCGACGCTCCGGCGTCCAGTCCGCGGCGGCCCGAGACGTCGAGCCCGAACGCCTCGAGGGCGCCGATGAGTTTGTGAGCACCTCGTGACACCCAGGTGCGTTCGTCGGCGGTGTCGACGGCGATGTTCGCGGTGACGGCCACCGCGGTCGCCGGTTTCACCGCGGGCATGCCGTCGACGGTGACGCGGCCGGCACCGATGAGTTCTGCGGCCTGTTGACGCGAACGGGCCAGGCCCCGTCGCACCAGTTCGGCGTCGACCCGTGCGCGCCGCGTCACGAGCGCTCAGCCCTTCTCGACCGCCGCCAGCGCCTGCACGAGCAGATCGTGAGCCTCCTCCAAGCGCGCGGCGACGGTGTCGATATCGCTATCGGCGAGTTCACCGGCGGTGTCCGGCTCGGGCAGGTCAGCGAGCAGAGCCGAGACCTGGGTGCGAAGCTGATCGGGGTCGGTACTCATGTCGACAGCCACGCTAGCCGATCGTGGAGCTGAGCAGCGCCCAGCGCCGCAGTGCGTCGGCCGCGGTGTCGTCACCCGCGCACACCGCGAACGGACGGCCCGCCAAATCCGACTGCCAGACCGCATGTGCGGTCGCCCGCAGCACCGAGAGGTCGTCTCCGCGCTCGACGTCGGCCGCGTGCACCGTCACCTCGGCGTCGTCGAGTTCGACGCGCCACCCAGGATGCGGTCCGACCCGCAGCGCGTCGGCGGGCGCGTCGAGCGAGCGCAGATCCTCCGCGATGTAGTCAGGCCGTTCCGTGGGCACCGCCCTCAGTGTGTCGTCGGCAGTGCTGACACCGCTGAGCACGAGCAGGCTCGGCAGCGCCGCGGCGGCGGCGCCGGCGATGTCGGTGTCGAGCCGGTCCCCGACGACCAGCGGGGAGTGGAACTCGCCGCGGCTCAACGCATCTCTCATCAGCGTGGGCTGCGGCTTACCGGCAACCTGGGGTTCACACGCCGTCGCGGCCCGCAGGGCGGCGACCATCGACCCGTTGCCGGGGAGCAGACCGCGTTCAGAGGGCAGGGTCAGGTCGACGTTGGCCGCGACCCACAGGGCGCCGGCGCGAACGGCAAGCGCCGCTTCAGCCAGATCCGCCCACGCGGTCTGCGGGGAATGACCCTGTACGACGGCAACGGGCTCGTCGGCGAACTGCCGAACGGGATGCAGGCCCACCAGGGCGACCTCGGCAGCCAACGCCTCGGTCCCCACGACCAGGACCCGCGCCCCGGCCGGAAGTTGGTCGGCGAGTAGATGAGCCGCGCTCTGTGCGCTGGTGACCACATCGTCGGAACCCGCCTCGAAACCCAACTCGACGAGGTGGCGTGCGACGTCGTCGGGGCTGCGCGAGGCATTGTTGGTGACGAAGAGAACGCGCACCGTCAGTGCGGCGAGGCTCTCGACGGCACCCGTGGTCGGTTCATGGCCGCGGAACACGGTGCCATCGAGATCCAGGAGCAGACAGTCATGTTGCTGCACAAGGCTTGTCACGTCAGCTGAGTTCCGTGATCCGGTCCTCGGCGTCGGTGACACCCTCGACATCGGCGGCCGCCGCATTGAGGAACCACTGCAGCGCCTCCTGTCTACGGCCCAGGCCGAGCAGCGTTTCCGCGTAGACGTAGAACAACCGCGCGGCCGTCTGTCCGCGCCGCGACGGATCCAGCTGAGGCGATGACAGCACAGCGAGGGCCTGCTCGAGTTGCCCGAGATCGGCCCGGGCGCCGGCGACGACGATCTTCAGTTCGTCGGCGTCGTCCCCGGTGAGCTGTTCGGCTTCGGGGCCACGAGCCAGTTCGATCGCCCGCTCGGGGCGGCCAACGCCGCGTTCGCAATCGGCGATGAGTGGCAGCAGCGGAGACTTGCTGCCCATCCGCCGGGCGGCGCGTAGTTCTGCGAGCGCCTGGGCCCAGTCGCCGCAGTGGTACGCCGCGATCCCGACCGCCTCGCGGACGGCGGCGATGCGGCCTGAGCGGGCGCGAGCGGCGCGGGCATGCGCGAGCGCCGCTTCCGGATCCTCCTCGAGCAGTTCGCCTGCCGCGACGAGGTGGCGCGCCACGGCGTCCGCGGTGTAACGGTCCAAAGTTGTGAGTTCGCCGCGGATTTCGGGAGCAAGCTGTTTGGCTTCGATCTCCGGCGGAATGGGCGGTCCCTCGAAGCGAGGATTCTCGGGGGTGGTTCTCGGCTGCGTCGGGCGCGCACGATTGGGGCCAGAGCCGCGGGGAGCGCCACGCTGATCGCCGGGGCGGCGTGGTCCGCTCGAGTTCGACGTCCGACGCGGGCGACGGTCGTCGCGCCCACCAGCCTGCCTGTCCTCGCCCACGTCCGCCTCTCGCTGTCGCCCCGCCATCGCAAGTTTACGTGCCGGCGCCATTTGCCGACAATTCGCCCTGAAATGGGAAATGCCTCGGCCCTCCGATTGTGGTCGGAGGGCCGAGGGCTTGAAAGGGTGTTCGGCGGTGTCCTACTTTTCCACCCGGGTTGGGTAGTATCATCGGCGCTGGCAGGCTTAGCTTCCGGGTTCGGGATGGGACCGGGCGTTTCCCTGCCGCTATGGACCGCCGTAACTTTATTATTCACTCGTTTCTGAGTGCCCCCAACTGGGTTGGGGGAAGTGTTTTTTGGTGGTGGGGTGTGAATCAGTGGTTGATTCTTGGTTGGTGTGGTTGCGAGGCATGTTTTGCACACATTTTTTGTGTGTGTAAGTTTTCGGCCGGTTAGTGCCAGTTCCCTTCACACATTGCTGTGCTTCTAGGTCTGGTCTATCGATCCCGTGGTCTGCGGGGGGCCTTATCCCACTTAATGGGTGAGAAGCCTGGTCTTGGAGGGGGTTTCCCGCTTAGATGCTTTCAGCGGTTATCCTGTCCGAACGTGGCTATCCAGCGGTGCCCCTGGTGGGACAACTGGTGTACCAGAGGTTCGTCCGTCCCGGTCCTCTCGTACTAGGGACAGATTTCCTCAAGCTTCTGACGCGCGCGGCGGATAGAGACCGAACTGTCTCACGACGTTCTAAACCCAGCTCGCGTGCCGCTTTAATGGGCGAACAGCCCAACCCTTGGGACCTGCTCCAGCCCCAGGATGCGACGAGCCGACATCGAGGTGCCAAACCATCCCGTCGATATGGACTCTTGGGGAAGATCAGCCTGTTATCCCCGGGGTACCTTTTATCCGTTGAGCGACACCCCTTCCACTCAGAGGTGCCGGATCACTAGTCCCGACTTTCGTCCCTGCTCGACATGTACGTCTCGCAGTCAAGCTCCCTTGTGCACTTACACTCAACACCTGATTGCCGTCCAGGTTGAGGGAACCTTTGGGCGCCTCCGTTACATTTTAGGAGGCAACCGCCCCAGTTAAACTACCCGCCAGGCACTGTCCCTGAACCGGATATACGGTTCGAAGTTAGAAGCCCAATACGATCAGAGTGGTATTTCAACAACGACTCCACAACCACTGGCGTGGCCGCTTCACAGTCTCCCACCTATCCTACACAAACCGAACCGAACTCCAATACCAAGTTGTAGTGAAGGTCCCGGGGTCTTTTCGTCCTGCCGCGCGTAACGAGCATCTTTACTCGTAATGCAATTTCGCCGAGTCTATGGTTGAGACAGTTGAGAAGTCGTTACGCCATTCGTGCAGGTCGGAACTTACCCGACAAGGAATTTCGCTACCTTAGGATGGTTATAGTTACCACCGCCGTTTACTGGGGCTTAAATTCTCAGCTTCACCCCGAAGGGTTAACCGGTCCTCTTAACCTTCCAGCACCGGGCAGGCGTCAGTCCGTATACATCGTCTTGCGACTTCGCACGGACCTGTGTTTTTAGTAAACAGTCGCTTCTCACTGGTTTGTGCCACCCACTCATGCTTGGGCCGTAAAGGCTTACACATCATGTGGGTCCCCCTTCTCCCGAAGTTACGGGGGCATTTTGCCGAGTTCCTTAACCATAGTTCACTCGTACGCCTTGGTATTCTCTACCTGACCACCTGTGTCGGTTTGGGGTACGGGCCGTGTGTGCACTCGCTAGAGGCTTTTCTTGGCAGCATAGGATCACCGAATTCGCCTCAATCGGCTATGCATCACCTCTCAGGATATGTGAAACCCGGATTTGCCTAGGTTTCTCCCTACAGGCTTACCCCAGTACAACCACTGACTGGTACGGCTACCTTCCTGCGTCACCCCATCGCTTGACTACTACCAACGAAGGTCCCGCGCAGCGCATGAACCCCTCACCCCGAAGGGATCGGTGATCCATGGTTTGGGCGGTTAGTACCGCTGATTCATCAGGGACGCTCACACACGGGTACGGGAATATCAACCCGTTGTCCATCGACTACGCCTGTCGGCCTCGCCTTAGGTCCCGACTCACCCTGGGCGGACTGGCCTGGCCCAGGAACCCTTGGTCTTTCGGCGGGCAAGGTTCTCACTTGCCTTATCGCTACTCATGCCTGCATTCTCACTCCCACACCCTCCACAGCTCCATCACTAGGCTGCTTCACCGGATGCAGGACGCTCCCCTACCCAACCAGACATACATCTGATTGCCGCGGCTTCGGCGGTGTGCTTGAGCCCCGCTACATTATCGGCGCACAATCACTTGACCAGTGAGCTATTACGCACTCTTTCAAGGGTGGCTGCTTCTAAGCCAACCTCCTGGTTGTCTTCGCGACTGCACATCCTTTTCCACTTAGCACACGCTTAGGGGCCTTAGCCGGCGATCTGGGCTGTTTCCCTCTCGACGCACGGAGCTTATCCCCCGCCGTCTCACTGCCACGCTTACACTTACCGGCATTCGGAGTTTGGCTGACGTCAGTAACCTTGTGAGGCCCATCGGCCATCCAGTAGCTCTACCTCCGGCAAGAAACACGCAACGCTGCACCTAAATGCATTTCGGGGAGAACCAGCTATCACGGAGTTTGATTGGCCTTTCACCCCTACCCACAGCTCATCCCCTCAGTCTTCAACCTAAGTGGGTTCGGGCCTCCACGACGTCTTACCGTCGCTTCACCCTGGCCATGGGTAGATCACTCCGCTTCGGGTCCAGAACACACCACTACACCACACACTCTTGTGTGGATACGCCCTATTCAGACTCGCTTTCGCTACGGCTACCCCACACGGGTTAACCTCGCGACATGTCCCTGACTCGCAGGCTCATTCTTCAAAAGGCACGCCATCACCCCACGTCAAAAACGAAGGCTCTGACGGATTGTAGGCACACGGTTTCAGGTACTATTTCACTCCCCTCCCGGGGTACTTTTCACCATTCCCTCACGGTACTAATCCGCTATCGGTCACTGGGAAGTATTCAGGCTTACCGGGTGGTCCCGGCAGATTCACAGCAGATTCCACGGGCCCGCTGCTACTCGGGGACACGCCACTACAGAGCACATGTTTTCACCTACGGGACTCTCACCCTCTACGGTCGGCCATCCCAAACCAGTTCGATTAACACGAGCTTTTCTCACTGCAGTCCAGACCGGCAGACCTGGAAACGACGAACCCCACAACACCACACACACAACCCCTGCCGGGTATCACATGTCCATGGTTTAGCCATCCTCCGCTTTCGCTCGCCACTACTCACGGAATCACTTTTGTTTTCTCTTCCTACGGGTACTGAGATGTTTCACTTCCCCGCGTTCCCCCCCGACACCTATGTATTCAGTGCCGGGTGACACGACATCACTCGTGCCGGGTTTCCCCATTCGGACATCCTCGGATCAACGCTCGGTTGGCAGCTCCCCGAGGCATAACGCAGCCTCCCACGTCCTTCATCGGCTCCCAGTGCCAAGGCATCCACCATGCGCCCTTAAACACTTACAACACAAAACCAAAAAATGAGTTCAACTCACACACCCCACAAAGAGGGCACGCAAGTATCAGAAAAATTTGCATTACAACCAAACAACAACCCACACCAACACCCCCACCCCCCACAAAAGGAAGGCGAGACACGTCCGCGCAAGCCGTCATTCAGATGCTCGCAACCACTATCCACAAATCAAACACCACACCCCACCACCAAAGCAGGGCAGCAACCAGAACCCCCGAAGAAAACTCCGAGAGCCGGCACCCCTCCCCATTCCGGGAGAGACCCGCGGGCCTGTTGCCTCAGGACCCAACAGTGTGTCTGGCAATCTCATCGCCGACCCGATTTCCCGTCGGACCGAACATGTTTGTTGTGCACCCGAACCCCACCCACTACAGGCGAGAGCCCATCTCACGAATCGCTGCGAACACCGAACCCCCACACAATGTGGGCGGGCCGCAGTCTCGTGGTGCTCCTTAGAAAGGAGGTGATCCAGCCGCACCTTCCGGTACGGCTACCTTGTTACGACTTCGTCCCAATCGCCGATCCCACCTTCGACGGCTCCCTCCCACAAGGGGTTAGGCCACCGGCTTCGGGTGTTACCGACTTTCATGACGTGACGGGCGGTGTGTACAAGGCCCGGGAACGTATTCACCGCAGCGTTGCTGATCTGCGATTACTAGCGACTCCGACTTCACGGGGTCGAGTTGCAGACCCCGATCCGAACTGAGACCGGCTTTCAAGGGATTCGCTCCACCTCACGGATTCGCAGCCCTTTGTACCGGCCATTGTAGCATGTGTGAAGCCCTGGACATAAGGGGCATGATGACTTGACGTCATCCCCACCTTCCTCCGAGTTGACCCCGGCAGTCTCTTACGAGTCCCCGCCATAACGCGCTGGCAACATAAGATAGGGGTTGCGCTCGTTGCGGGACTTAACCCAACATCTCACGACACGAGCTGACGACAGCCATGCACCACCTGCACACAGGCCACAAGGGAATACCTATCTCTAGGCACGTCCTGTGCATGTCAAACCCAGGTAAGGTTCTTCGCGTTGCATCGAATTAATCCACATGCTCCGCCGCTTGTGCGGGCCCCCGTCAATTTCTTTGAGTTTTAGCCTTGCGGCCGTACTCCCCAGGCGGGGTACTTAATGCGTTAGCTACGGCACGGATCCCAAGGAAGGAAACCCACACCTAGTACCCACCGTTTACGGCGTGGACTACCAGGGTATCTAATCCTGTTCGCTCCCCACGCTTTCGCTCCTCAGCGTCAGTTACTGCCCAGAGACCCGCCTTCGCCACCGGTGTTCCTCCTGATATCTGCGCATTCCACCGCTACACCAGGAATTCCAGTCTCCCCTGCAGTACTCTAGTCTGCCCGTATCGCCCGCACGCCCAAGGTTAAGCCTTAGGTTTTCACGAACAACGCGACAAACCACCTACGAGCTCTTTACGCCCAGTAATTCCGGACAACGCTCGCACCCTACGTATTACCGCGGCTGCTGGCACGTAGTTGGCCGGTGCTTCTTCTGTAGGTACCGTCACTTGCGCTTCGTCCCTACTGAAAGAGGTTTACAACCCGAAGGCCGTCATCCCCCACGCGGCGTCGCTGCATCAGGCTTGCGCCCATTGTGCAATATTCCCCACTGCTGCCTCCCGTAGGAGTCTGGGCCGTATCTCAGTCCCAGTGTGGCCGGACACCCTCTCAGGCCGGCTACCCGTCGTCGCCTTGGTGAGCCGTAACCTCACCAACAAGCTGATAGGCCGCGGGCCCATCCCACACCGCAAAAGCTTTCCCCCCCCAACCATGCAGCCAGAGAGGTGTATTCGGTATTAGACCCAGTTTCCCAGGCTTATCCCAAAGTGCAGGGCAGATCACCCACGTGTTACTCACCCGTTCGCCACTCGAGTACCCCGAAGGGCCTTTCCGTTCGACTTGCATGTGTTAAGCACGCCGCCAGCGTTCGTCCTGAGCCAGAATCAAACTCTCCAAACAAAACCTAAAAAGGCAATCAGGAAAATCCGATCACAACCAGAAACAAAACTGGTCAAAAAACAACCACACCCCTAAACGGGAAAAAAGAAGTGCGGCAAAACAAAAACAACAAACAAAAACCACCAAACACACTATTGAGTTCTCAAACAACACACCCACCCGACCCGCGCAGCGATCCCGCGGCAATTTAAGCCGCGTCACGTAGTGCGGACGGTCAGGAACTCACCGAAGTGAGTGTCCCTCTGGGAGTCGTTCGCGCTCTCCGGCCCGGAGGCCGTGTCGCGGCGACCTGGAATAAGTTACGTCAGTGGAAACACGGAGTCAAATCCCCAGGTCAAGACCGATTTTTGTGCGACTTCCGCGAACCGCACAGTCGTACGCACGTCCCAGATCACCCAACCCGCTGCACCCCGGCGACATTCCGCTTGCCGCGGCGCAGGACCAGCCACCGGCCGTGCAGGAAGTCCGAGGGCTGCGGCGACCACTCGTCGTTGTCGATCTTGACGTTGTTCACCGAGACCCCGCCCTCGGCGATGGTCCGCCGCGCGGCCCCCTTACTCGCCGACAGGCCGGTGGCGACGAGCAGATCGGTGATCAGATCCGGTCCGCCCGTTGTGAGTTCGGCCACCGACGCCTCGCGTAGTGCGGCTGCCAGCGTCGGCTCGTCGAGATCGGCGAGCTCGCCCCGGCCGAAAAGTGCCTGGCTGGCGTGTTCCACCGATCGGGTCGCGCCTTCGCCGTGCACCAGCGTGGTCAGCTCCCTGGCGAGTCGCCGCTGGGCGGTGCGTTGGTGCGGACGCTCTTGCGTCGCCTCCTCCAACTCCCCCAGTTCGCCGGCGTCCAGGAACGTGAACCACCGCAGATAGTTGACGACGTCGGCGTCAGCGGTGTTGACGAAGTACTGGTACCAGGCATACGGAGTCGTCATCGCCGGGTCCAGCCAGAGGTTCCCGCCGCCCGTGGACTTGCCGAACTTCTTGCCTTCTGAGTCGGTGACCAGCGGTGTCGTCATGGCGTGCACGGTGTCGCCGAGCTTCTGGCGCACCAACCGCACCCCGGCGACGATGTTGCCCCATTGGTCTGAACCGCCGATCTGCAAGGCGCAGCCATACCGTTCGCGTAGCTGCACATAGTCGTTCGCCTGCAGCAGCATGTAGCTGAACTCGGTGTAGGAGATCCCCTCCCCTTCGAGACGTCGCCGCACGGTGTCGCGGTCGAGCATCACGTTGACGGAGAAGTATTTTCCGACGTCACGCAGGAACTCGATGGCCGACAAGGGACCGGTCCAGGACAGGTTGTTCTCGACGATCGCACCGGTCGGCGACGGGTCGAACTCCACGAACCGTTCCAGCTGACCGCGGATGCGATCGGCCCAGTCCGCGACCGTGTCGACGGTCTGCATGGTGCGCTCCCCCGTATCGCGGGGGTCACCGATCATCCCGGTCGCCCCGCCGGCGAGCACGATCGGCCGGTGTCCGGCCTGCTGGAAGCGGCGCAAGGTCAGTAGCGGCACGAGATGGCCGGCGTGCAGGCTGGGTGCGGTTGGGTCGAACCCGGAGTACAGCGTCATCGGACCGCGGGCCAGGTCGGCAGCCAGCGCCTCCCGGTCGGTCGATTGCGCCATCAGCCCGCGCCAGTCCAGCTCGTCGAGGATGCTGCTCATGCCTCGATCTTTCCGTACGCGCCGCGGTCAGTCGCTGTCGCCCGGCGCCGGAGCCCTCGGGCTGCGCCGGTAGGCCGACACCTCGGGGCGGTCGGCCAACCACAGCCGCCACGGCCGGTCGGCGGCCTTGCTCACCCCGACCCGGGGACCGGCGACATGGTCCTGTTCACCACCCAGCCGAACGTGGACGGGGCTGTCGTCGGCGAACACGTCGATTCCGTTGTCGGCCATGGTGATTCCGAGTGCCGAGCACAAGTTCCCCGGTCCCCGGGCCAGCGCCACCTGCCGCACGGACTCGCCGCGACGACGCTGGACGAGGTCATGACCCGACTCGACCACCGCGGCGCGCAACAACACGGCGGCGGCCACTCCGTCGTCGCCGCACACCACGTTCGCGCAGACATGAATTCCATGGCTGCGGTAGGTGTAGAGCCGTCCAGGGGGCCCGAACATCACCTGGTTGCGCACACCGCGACCGCGATAGGAATGCGCCGCGGCGTCGGGCCACGGTCCGTCGGGCGGACCGCCGTAGGCCTCCACCTCGACGATCGTCGCGCTGACCCCGCGGCACGTCAGCACCGCTCCGAGCAACCGCCGGGCCGCCGTGAGCGGATCGACCTCCAGCAACTCGGCACTCACCGCAGCGATTCCGCCCGGGTGCGTGCGTCAGGATTCAGCGCGGTCGAGCAGTCGCTGATGTTCGGCGTCGTCGGTGACGGCGACCGCCTCGTCGACCAGCAACACCGGAATGCCGTCGTCGATGCGATACCCCTGCCGGAGCCGCGGGTTGTACAACATCTCGTCGCCGATCAACAGCAACGGACCGCGATCCTGGGGACAGACGAGTATCGCCCGCAACTTCTCGTCGAGCACGGCGTGCCGACTAGTCGTAGGGGTTGATGTCGTATTCGGGTCCGACCCAAGGGTTTTCGTCACCCGGGGGAACCCATGCGGGAGCCTTGACCGCGGGGCCACCACCGCCGGACAGCGCCGACTGCATCTGCAGCTTTCGCTGGTAACCCACGGTTGTCTTGAGCGCGTCGAGCAGTCGGGTCTGGTTGGGCAGGAAGTCCCAACCCTCCTGCAACGCGGCGAGGTTCTCCTGCGACGGGCGGTACCCCTGCGCGCGCAGGCTCAGCGACCGTTCGACGAAGATCGAGACCTGACCGCCGCCGGAGCCCTGCATGTACCGGGCGCCGATCTGATCGAGGACGTCGGCCTGAGACGCGGGCGCGGTCACCAGCATCGCGGCGGCAAGCGCACCGCTGGCCAGCGTGCCGGTGAGGGCGCGACGCCAGCCCGAGCGGTTGTTCCGGCTTTGCGAAATCATCAATCCTCCAGTCGAAGCGACGCCAGCGGGAGCCTATCAGTGCAACCGCGGCCCGGCGCGGGATCACTGCTGGGCACGAGGCGCCATCTGTGAGTTGTTCTGCGCGAGGTCACGGTCCTGCCCTCCGGTGAGTTCAGCACGCACGGCCACGGTCAGCCGCTTGTAACCATTGGTATCGGTGTCGAGGTACCAAGAGTTACGCCGTGACGGCCGAGGTATGCCGGAAGCACGCAACGGGCCCGTCAACGGGCGGTACGACGCGCTCAGTTCGATGTCGGGCACGACGTGGACGATGTCGGGCGGATTGCCGACCGGGAGATTCCTCAACGCCTCGGACAGTTCCGCCGTCGTGATGCTGCCGCCCGGACACAGCGCCAAGGCGGTGACCGCCAACTGCTGCCCGCCCGCCTCGATCCCGTAGGTGACAGCGACGTCGACGGCACCGATGCGCCCCACGGCGTCGCCGATCGGCATCGCGTACACGGGTCCGCGGGCGGTGTGGATCACCGAACCGCGGTTGTCCACCAGCCAGTAGTCGCCGTCCTCGTCGCGGCGGAAGAGGTATTCGGACGACACCCAGGTGTCGGCGGGTGCGAAAACGCCCCGCTTCACCGACGCCGTCGGATCGACCGGTCCGCGCGGACGCGCCAGCAGGACTCCCACCTCGTCGGCGCCCGCCCGACGCACGAAACCGCGGGTGTCCTCGAGGATGCGATCGTCGTCGACGTCGTATGCGGCCAACGCCACCTGACCGCCGCCAGGCACGGCGCGGCCCTTGCTACCGATCTTGGCGCCGGAGACGTTGGCGAGCACGGCCTGGCCATCGGTGGTCGCGAAGAACTCGACGACGTGGGCCGGGGCGAAGATCTCGACGACCCGCTTCCACAACCCGGTCGGCATCCCCGATCCGATGAAGAGCCGCACCGGGTGTCCGCCGGACAACTGGAACGACGGATCGTCGATGATCTGCCGCAGCATCGCCCAGGTGTAGGAGATCACCGAGACCCCGTACTGGCGGATCTCCTGGACGAACCGGTCGGGCTGCAATTCGCGCGACAGCGCGATCCGCGTTCCGCCGACGACCGCACCGCCCAGGCTGACCAGCAGACCCGACTGGTGGTGCAAGGGGGTCAGGCAGTAGACGGTGTCGGTGCGGCCGAGGTTGGCCGCCGACGCCGTACCGAACGCCGACAGCGCCCACCGGTGGTTGGTGATCTGCCGGGCGACCAGGTCGCCACCGATCGAGCTGAACGCGATGAACGCCAGGTCGCGGGCGAACCCGGGGTTGGGCCGGTACCAGCCGGGCAGCGCCACCTCGTCGGGGTCGATCTTCTCCATGTCGACCACGTCGGCGTCTTCAGGGGCGTGGAGGTCGCGGGTGTCGCCGCCGCCGAGCACCAGCACCCGCATCGGCAGGCTGCGGGCCGCCTCGAGGTGGCTGGGGTCGGCAATGATCTCCGACACCGCGCCCAGCCGTGCGGCCGCGGCCAGATCGACATCCGGCGGCATCAGCACCGCGACCGCGCCCAACCGCGAGAGCGCGGCTATCGCCACCAGGGCACTGGGGCGGGTCTCCATCAGCACCCCGACCCGGGTGCCCTGTCGCACCCCGACCTCGATGAGCCCCCGCACCACGTTGTTGATCCGGCGGTCGACGGCTTCGTAGGTGTGCACCCGGCCGTCGTAGAGCAGGAATTCGCCGTCCGGCGCGCCGCGGGCCTGCTCGGACATGATCCGTCCGAGCGAGATCCGGGTGTGGTCGTTGATCTGACCCAGCCGGGCCAGCCGGGGCAGGGTGCGGACCGTCTCGACCGCGAGCGAGCGCGCCGACTTGTTCGCCGAGACCACCGCACCGGCCGCCGAGCGGGCGACCCCGAATGCCATCTCGGTGGCGGCGGTGGCACCGTGTGCGACACGCGACGTCAGCGAAACACCGCCTTCGACGTGCTCCTGTGGCTGCAGTGCCATCGGTTCGACGCCGTCGGGCATATCGCCGTGGCCTTCGAGCCATTTGACCCAGCCGGCGACGGTCGGCCATGTCTGCTCCGACGCCTTGGACCCCACGACCAGCCCGAAATGACCTGCCCGGATGAGGTATTCGTAGACGTCGGCCTGTGGCGCCGCCCGTTTGATCCCGCGTACCGACGGCGGCTGACCGATGTCGTCGACCTCACCCACGACCGCGAAGACGGGGCAGGTGATGTCCGACAGCGTGACCAGTTGACCGTGGATGGCGAAACCGCCGGTCATCATGCGGTTGTGGGCGATGAACTGTTTGAGCAATTCGGAGATCGCCGGGCCCGACCAGGCTATCCACCCGTCGGAGGCCAGGAATCGCCGCTGCTGTTCGCGCGGCAGCAGCGCCTCGCGGTCGTGTAGCTGCATCAAGAATTCGACACGCGCCTGGGCGGTCTTGATCGGGTCGAGCATCTGAAAGCCGGTGCGAGCCAACCACCCCGGGATGTCGATGCGGCTGAAGACGTGGTCGGCCATGAAGTCGGCGGCGCCCACCGCCAGGCCCGCGGGCAGGTTCAGCGGCAACGCGGCGAGGGTGTCGACCGGGGCGCCGAACGCGATGATGCTGGCCAGGTCGCGCGACTGGCGGTATGCGGCGGTCTGGTAGCAGAACATGCCGCCCTGCGAGTAGCCGGCGAGGTGCACATCGTGCCCGGCCGCCTGCTTGACGGTGTCGATCGCTTCGGAGAGGGCCACCACGTGGTCGGCGAGATTGCGCTGCATACCGCCCTCGACCTTGTCGGGCGATCCGAAGTCGATCACCCAGGGGTCGAGACCGGCGCGGTACAGGATGCCGACGGCGCCCTCGTCGCGGGTCACGTCCCACATGTCGGCCGACATCATCATCGGGTGCACCATCAGCACCGGCGGACCCGATGGGCGGGCGCCCGGACGGGCGTCCGGCGGAAAGTATCGGCGCAGCCGGTACATGGGCACGCTCTGCACGATCTGGAACGGGGACGGCACAGCGCCGGTCTCCAGCCCGCCGTAGCGGAGGACCTCCAGACCGTTCTGCGCGGTCGCCACAAGCCGTCCGACCGGCCCGGTGATCGCCGAGAGGTCCACCACCGCCTGCCCCCTTCACATCGACGTCGCGGCCCGGTCCCCCGCCTGCCTGCCGTAATGCCTCGTCATCATGGCACAGCGGGCCACCTATCATCGGCGCCTGATGGCAAACCTGATCAACCTCGAAAAAGTGAGCGTGGGGTTCGGCACCCGCACGCTGCTCGATGCCGTGAGCCTGGGTGTCGACGACGGCGACGCGATCGGCGTGGTCGGCCGCAACGGCGACGGTAAGACGACGCTGCTGCAGATCCTGACCGGCACGCGCCCACCGGACTCCGGGCGCGTCACCCACACCTCCGGCCTGTCCGTGGGGTATCTGCGGCAGGGCGACGACTTCCCCGCCGGCGCCAGTGTGCGCGAGGTGATCGTCGGTGGCCGGGCCGACCACATCTGGGCGGCCGAACCCGACACCCGGGCGGTGGTGAACCACCTGCTCGCCGACGTCGGCCTGGACACCGCCGTCGGCGACCTGTCCGGAGGTGAGCGGCGCCGGGTGGCGCTGGCCGAGGTGCTGATCGCCGGCCACGACGTGCTGGTGCTCGACGAGCCCACCAACCACCTCGACGTCGAGGTGATCGGCTGGCTGGCCGCGCACCTGGTCGCCAACAGGCCCAGGGCGCTGGTGGTCGTCAGCCACGACCGCTGGTTCCTCGACGCGGTCTGCACCCGCACCTGGGAGGTGCACGGCGGTGCGGTCGACGCCTACGAGGGCGGATACGCCGCGTACGTCCTGGCCCGTGCCGAGCGCTCGCGGGTGGCGGCGGGCACCGAGTCCCGCCGGCGCAACCTCATGCGCAAGGAACTGGCGTGGCTGCGGCGCGGCCCGCCGGCACGGACGTCGAAGCCGAAGTTCCGTATCCAGGCGGCCAACGAGCTGATCGCCAACGAGCCGCCGCCGCGGGATTCACTGTCCCTGCAGAGTTTTGCGACGACGCGGCTCGGTAAGGACGTGTTCGACCTGCACCGGCTGCGGCTGGAGGTCGGTGACCCGCCGCGGGTGCTCCTGGACCAGATCGACTGGTCGATCGGCCCGGGGGCCCGCATCGGGCTGGTCGGGGTCAACGGCACCGGCAAGACGTCGGTGCTGCGGCTGCTGGCCGGGGAGTTGGCGCCGGCCGCCGGGACGATCAAACGGGGCGCCACGCTGCGGATCGGATACCTCAGCCAGGCGCTCGCCGAACTCGACGGCAACGCACGCGTCCTCGATGCGGTCGAGGACCGGCGCCGCATCACCGAGCTGGCGGGCGGCCGCGAGATCAGCGCCTCGACACTGCTCGAGGACTTCGGGTTCACCGGCGACAAGCTGACCACCCGGCTGGCCGACCTGTCCGGCGGAGAACGGCGCCGGCTGCAGTTCCTGCGGATGCTGCTCGACGAGCCCAACGTGCTGCTCCTCGACGAGCCGACCAACGACCTCGACATCGACACCCTCAACGTGCTCGAGGACTACCTCGACGGGTGGCCGGGCACGCTGATCGTCGTCACCCACGACCGGTACTTCCTCGAGCGGGTCAGCGATGTCACCTACGCGCTGACCGGCAACGGACGCTGCGACCTGCTGCCCGGTGGGATCGAGCAGTACCTCGAAGGGCGGGCGTCCGGCGGATCGGAGTCGACGCCGAAACCTGCTGCGGCGAAAGGCGAAACGGGCGCCGCGCGGGAGCGGCGCACCGCAAAGGAGATGACCCGTATCGAGAACCAGATCACCAAACTCGACGGTCAGATCGCGAAGCTGCACGAGAAGATGGCCGATGCCGCGGCCGACCACGTCAAGGCTGGTGAGCTCAACCGCGAGCTGAGCGAACTCGAGTCGCGCAAGGACGAACTGGAAGAGGCCTGGCTGTCCGCCGCCGAGGAGTGAAACGCGCCCGTAGTGTGGGCACATGAAGCACATGGTATTGGGCGCCGCCGTCGCCGCCCTTGTATTGTCCGGATGCGGATCAGGTGGCGGGTCGTCGCCGGAAACAGTCACCGAGACGGTATCGGCTCCGCCCGCCGCCTCGCAGGACACCACCCCACCGGGCACCGCCCCACCGGGCACCACCCCACCGGGCACCACCCCACCGGGCACCGCACCCGCGCGACCCGCGGTCGGCCAGTGCGTGCGGCTTGAACCCGCACCCGACGGGCGCTACCAGGTGTTCGACGCCGGCTCGGCGCAGGTCACGTACGCCGACGGGCGGCTGACCGTCGGCCCGGTCACGCCGGCAGAGGGCTGGACCCACGAGGTCGCCGACCAAGAGCCCGCCGAGGTGGAGATCGACTTCCGACGGGGCGCTGAGAACCTCGACCTCGAAATCGATGTCGACCGAGACCGGCTCGAGGTCAAGGTCTGCAACGACAACGGCTGACCGCCGAGGATCAGCGGCGCAACCGCAGCCGCATCCGGTCGGCGGTGTCGCGGACGACGTTGAGCTGTTTGGCCACCTGCACGGGTGCGGTGCCGCCGCGGGCGTCGCGGGAGTTGACCGAACCCTCGATGGTGAGCACGTCGCGCACCTCCCCGGTCAGCTCCGGGTGGATGGCGGACAGTTCCGCATCCCCGAGGTCCTCCAACCCGACACCGCGGGCCTCGGCCGCGCGCACCGCCGCGCCGGCGGCCTCGTGGGCCACCCGGAACGGCACCCCGCGACGCACCAGCCACTCGGCGACATCGGTGGCGAGCGTGTAGCCCAGCGGCGCCAGCTCGGCCATCCGGTCGACGTCGAAGCGCAGCGTGGACACCAGACCGGCCACGGCAGGCAGCAGCATCTCGAGCTGCGTCACCGAGTCGAAGACCGGCTCCTTGTCCTCCTGCAGATCACGGTTGTAGGCCAGCGGCTGCGCTTTGAGTGTGGCGAGCAGCCCGGTCAGGTTGCCGATCAACCGGCCGGATTTTCCGCGCGCCAGCTCGGCGATGTCCGGGTTCTTCTTCTGCGGCATGATCGAGCTGCCCGTCGACCATGCGTCGTGCAGCGTGACGTAACCGAATTCCGTTGTGCTCCAGAGAATCACGTCTTCAGCCAACCGGGACAGGTCGACGCCGATCATCGCCAGCACGAACGAGGCCTCGGCGGCGAAGTCCCGCGAGGCCGTCGCGTCGATCGAGTTGTCGGCCGCGGAGTCGAAGCCGAGTTCGGCCGCGATCGCGTCGGGGTCGAGCCCCAGCGACGATCCGGCCAGCGCCCCCGACCCGTACGGCGACACCGCGGCCCGCTTGTCGAAGTCGGCGAGCCGCTCGACGTCACGCAGCAACGGGTGGGCGTGGGCGAGCAGATGATGTGCGAGCAGCACGGGCTGCGCCGACTGCAGGTGCGTCTTGCCCGGCATGATCGCGGTCGGATGTGCGGCGGCCTGGGTCGCCAGCGCTCCCACCACGTCGAGCACCCCGTCGGCGACCCGGCGGATCGCGTCACGCAGCCACGCCCGGAAAAGGGTCGCCACCTGGTCGTTACGGGAGCGCCCGGCGCGCAACCGGCCGCCCAGTTCGGATCCGACCCGGTCGATCAGACCGCGTTCGAGCGCACCGTGCACGTCCTCGTCGGTGACCAGCGGGCCGAAGCTGCCGTCGGCGACGTCAGAGGCCAGGCTGTCCAGCCCGGCCAGCAGGCCGTCGCGCTGCTCCTCGGTCAGCAGACCGGCTGAGAACAGCACCCGCGCATGGGCTTTCGATGCGGCGATGTCGTAGGGCGCTAGCACCCAGTCGAAGTGTGTCGACTTGCTCAGCGCCGCCAGCGCGTCGGCGGGTCCGTCGGCGAAGCGGCCACCCCAGAGCGAACCCTCGTTGGTGCTCATGTCACCCCCTCTGGCCGAGCGGAGGGACGATCACTTGATGCCCAGGTCCCGGCGAGCGGCGATGCTCGACGACAGACCGTGCACGTGCACGAAGCCCTTCGCCGACGACTGGTCGAAGGTGTCGCCCTCGTCGTAGGTCGCGAGGTTGAAGTCATACAGCGACTCCGCGCTGCGGCGGCCGTTGACCGCGATGTGTCCGCCGTGCAGCACCAACCGGATCTCCCCGCTCACGTGCTCCTGCGTCTTGGCCACGAACGACTCGAGCGCGGTCTTGAGCGGCGAGAACCACAGACCGTCGTAGACCAGCTCGCCCCACTTCTGGTCGGTGTTGCGCTTGAACCGGCCGAGTTCACGCTCGAGCGTGACGTGTTCGAGTTCGGTGTGCGCGGTGATGAGCACCATCGCGCCCGGCGCCTCGTAGATCTCGCGGCTCTTGATGCCGACGAGCCGATCCTCGACGACGTCGAGGCGGCCGACACCCTGGGCGCCGGCGCGGCGGTTGAGTTCCTCGATGGCCTGCAGCACCGTGACGTCACGCCCGTCGATGGACACCGGCACACCCTTGTCGAAGCCGACGATGACCTCGTCGGGGGTGCTCCAGTTCAGCGTCGGGTCCTCGGTGTAGTCGTAGACGTCCTTGGTCGGCGCGTTCCACAGGTGCTCCAGGAATCCGGTCTCCACCGCGCGGCCCCACACGTTCTGGTCGATCGAGAACGGGGACCGCTTGCTCACGTTGATGGGGATCGCGTTCTCCTCGGCGAACGCGATGGCCTTCTCGCGGGTCCACGCGTAGTCGCGGACCGGGGCGAGCACCTCGAGATCCGGTGCCAGGGAGGCGAATCCGACCTCGAATCGGACTTGGTCGTTACCCTTGCCGGTGCAGCCGTGCGCCACGATGCCGCCGGCGTGCTCACGCGCCGCGTCCACGAGGTGTTTGACGATCAGCGGCCGGCTCAGGGCCGACACCAGCGGATACCGATCCATGTAGAGCGCATTCGACTGGATGGCGGGCAGACAGTACTGCTCGGCGAATTCGTCGCGGGCGTCCACGACGACGGCTTCGACGGCACCGCAGTCGAGGGCACGTTGGCGCACGACCTCCATGTCCTCGCCGCCCTGACCGAGGTCGATGGCCACCGCCACCACCTCGCGCCCGGTCTCCTTGCCGATCCAGCTGATCGCCACCGAAGTGTCCAGACCGCCGGAGTACGCCAGGATGACGCGTTCGGACATGACCAATCTCCTCTTACTTCAGGTTCTCAAGGGTGGTGGCCAGCTCGGCACCCGTCATGGGCTCGCGAGCCACCACCATGATGGTGTCGTCGCCGGCGATGGTGCCGACGACGTACGGCAGCGCGGCCCGATCGAGCGCGCTGGCGAGATAGTGTGCCGCACCGGGCGGCGTGCGCAGTACGGCGAGGTTGCCGCTGGCGTCCGTGGACACCAGGAGGTCACCGAGCAGGCGGGTCACCCGTTCGGTGCCGCCGGACACCCCGCGCACCGGGCTGCCGTCCTCGGGGACGACGTAGACACCGACGCCGCCGTCGGCGCCGCGCAGTTTGACCGCGCCGAGCTCCTCGAGGTCACGCGACAGCGTGGCCTGGGTGACGTCGATACCTTCGTCGGCCAGTTTCGCGGCCAACTCACCCTGGCTGCGCACCGAGTGCGAGGACAGGATCGCCACGATGCGGGCCTGCCGTCCCGCCCTGGTCGCCGCCGAGGTCATGGGAACGTCATCCTGACCGCTCCAGCAGCCACACCAGCAGCGCCTTCTGCGCGTGCAGCCGGTTCTCGGCCTCGTCCCACACCGCACTGTGTGGCCCGTCGATGACGTCGTCGGTGATCTCATGGCCGCGGTGCGCCGGAAGGCAGTGCAGCACAACGGCAGCGGCGTCAGCGCGGCCGAGTAGGTCGGAGTTGACCTGGAACGGCCGGAACGGCCGCACCCGGTCGAGGCCGTCGTTCTCCTGACCCATCGACGTCCAGGTGTCGGTCACCAGCACGTCGGCGCCGTCGGCGGCCTGGCGGGGGTCGGCGGTGACGGTGACCGTGGCCCCGGTCTGCTTCGCGCGTTCCACCGCCGCGGCGACGAACATCGGATGCGGTTCGAAGCCGTGGGGCGCCGCGATCGTCACGTGCATCCCCGCGGTGGCGCCGCCCAGCATCAGCGAGTGCGCCATGTTGTTGGCGCCGTCGCCGAAGTAGGTCATCCGCAGTCCGGGCAGGGCGCCGCGGCGCTCGATGAGGGTCTGCAGATCGGCGAGCACCTGACAGGGGTGGAACTCGTCGGACAGCGCATTGACCACCGGCACGGTCGCCCCGGCGGCCATCGCCGTGAGCCGCTCCTGGGCGAACGTCCGCCAGACGATCGCATCGACGTAGCGGGACAACACCTTTCCGGTGTCCTCGAGGGTCTCCTCGCGGCCGAGCTGGGTGCTGCGCCCGTCGACCACCACAGCGTGTCCGCCGAGTTGGGCGATGCCCACCTCGAACGAGAACCGGGTGCGGGTGGAGTTCTTGTCGAAGATCACCGCGACGCCGCGCGGCCCGGCCAGCGGGCGGTGCAGCAGCGGATCCTTCTTGAGCTCGGCGGCCAGCGCCAGCACCTCGGCCTGCTCGTCGGGGGTCAGGTCGTCGTCGCGCAGGAAATGCCTCATTGGTCCGCCACCTCCGCGGCAGCTGTGTCGAGGACGCCGGGCAGCGCGCCGAGGAAACTCTCGATCTGGGCCTCGGTGACCACCAACGGGGGCGCCAGCCGGATCACATCGGGTGCGGCCGCGTTGACCAGGAAGCCGGCCGCGCGTGCCGCGGCCTCCGCGGACTTCGCGGCGGCGGCACGCAGCACGATCCCGACCAGCAGGCCCCGGCCGCGGACGTGGTCGACCAGCGGGTGGTTCAGCTCTTCGACACCGTGGTGCAGCGTCTTGCCGAGCACCCCGGCACGGGTGATGAGGTCCTCGTCGGCCAGCGTCTTCAGCACGGCCAGCGCCGCGGCGGTGCACACCGGGTTGCCGCCGAACGTGCTGCCGTGCAGCCCCGGTGTCAGCAGATCGCCCGCGGCGCCGACGGCGAGGCAGGCGCCGATCGGCAGGCCGCCGGCAAGACCCTTGGCGAGCGTCACGATGTCGGGGGTGATGCCGTCGTGCTGGTGGGCGTAGAAGACGCCGGTGCGGCCGACCCCGGTCTGCACCTCGTCGACGGCCAGCAGCGCCCCGTGGCGGGTGGTGATCTCGCGCGCCGCGGCCAGATAGCCGGCCGGCGGCACGACGACACCGCTCTCCCCCATGATCGGTTCGAGGAACACCGCTGCCGTCTGGTCGTCGACCGCGGCGGCCAGCGCGTCGGCGTCACCGAACGGGACGTGCACGACGTGGCCGGGCAGCGGTTCGAACGGCGCCTGCTTGGCCGGCTGCCCGGTGAGTGCCAGCGACCCCATCGTGCGGCCGTGGAAGGCGTTCTGCGCAGCCACGATCCGGGTCCGGCCGGTCAGCCGGGTGATCTTGAAGGCGACCTCGTTGGCCTCGGCGCCGGAGTTGCAGAAGAACACCCGCGCGTCCGCGCCGAGATGCCCGACCAGCGCTTCGGCCAGCGCGATGCCCGGTTCGGTGGCGTACAGGTTCGAGGTGTGGCCGAGCGTGTTGAGCTGGTGTGTCACGGCGTCGATGACGGCGGGGTGGCGGTGGCCGAGCACGTTGACGGCCAGACCGGCGAAGAGGTCGACGTAGGACGTGCCGTCGATGTCGGTGACCACGGCGCCGTCACCGCTCACGAGGGACAACTGCGGGGTGCCGTAGTTGTTCATCATCACGGCCTGCCACCGGTCTTGCAGGCTGTGCTGATTTCCCGTGTCGCTGCGCTCCTGCCCGCCGTTCATGAGCTCACCACCTTGGTGCCGGTCCCTTCGTCGGTGAACAGTTCGACCAGCACGCAGTGTTCGACGCGACCGTCGATGACGTGCGCACTGGGCACACCGTCGGTGACGGCGCGTAGGCATGCCTCGATCTTCGGGACCATACCGGCCTCCAGCTTCGGCAAGAGCTCCGCCAGTGTGGCGGTGTCGATCTGGCTCACCAGGGAGGTGCGGTCGGGCCAGTCGGTGTAGAGCCCTTCGACGTCGGTCAGCATCACCAGCTTCTCGGCGTGCAGCGCCGAGGCCAGCGCGGCCGCCGCGGTGTCGGCGTTGATGTTGTGCACCACGCCGTGGACGTCGGGCGCGATGGTCGACACGACCGGGATGCGGCCGGCGGCGATCAGGTCCCGAACGGCCTCGGTGTTGACGTGTTCGACGTCGCCGACCAGACCGATGTCGGTGGCCACACCGTCGACTGTGACGCTTCTGCGCACCGCGGTGAACAGGTGCGCGTCCTCACCGGTGATGCCGACCGCGTAGGGCCCGTGCGCGTTGATCAGCCCGACGAGTTCGCGGCCGACCTGACCGAACAGCACCATGCGCGCGACGTCGAGCACCTCGGGCGTGGTCACCCGGAACCCGCCCCGGAAATCGCCGGGGATCCCGAGGCGCTTGAGCATCGCGCTGATCTGCGGGCCACCACCGTGGACGACGACGGGGTGCACGCCGCAGTTGCGCAGGAACACCATGTCGGCGGCGAACGCTGCCTTGAGGGTGTCGTCGGTCATGGCGTTACCGCCGTACTTGACGACGACGATCTTGCCGTGGAGTTGTTTGAGCCACGGCAGCGCGCCGGCGAGCACCTGCGCCTTGGTCTCGGTTCCAGTGCTCATGAGCTGTAGGCCGAGTTTTCTTCGACGTAGGCGTGCGACAGATCGGTGGTGCGCACCGTCGCCTCCCCCGCCCCCAGGCCGAGATCGACGGTGACGTCGATGTCCGTGCCGGTCAGGTCGACGTCGCGGGCGCCGGGCGCACCCGCGCCGTTGACGAAAGTCGGAGACCCGTTGAAGGACACCGTGATCCGGTTCGGGTCGATGGTGAAGGGCACCATGCCGACGGCGGCCAGCACGCGGCCCCAGTTGGCGTCGGATCCGAACAGCGCTGTCTTGACCAGGCTGTCGCGGGCGAGCAGCCGGGCGGCGCCCAGCGCGTCGTCCTCGGTCGGCGCACCGCTGACCGTGATCGCGACCCGCTTGGTGACGCCTTCGGCGTCGGCCTGCAGCTGGGCGCACAGGTCGTCGCAGACCCGCAGCACCGCGTCGTCGAGCTCCTCCTGCGTCGGGGTGATCTCGCTGGCCCCCGAGGCGAGCAGCAGCACGGTGTCGTTGGTGGAGCAGCTGCCGTCGATGTCGAGCCGGTCGAACGTGCGCTTGGCGGCACGGCGCAGCGCGGTGTCGAGGGCCGCTGCATCGGCGACGGCGTCGGTGGTCAGCACGCACAGCATGGTCGCCAGTGACGGGGCCATCATGCCCGCGCCCTTGGCCATCCCGCCGACGGTCCAGTTGTTCGGGTGGTGCAGCGCAACCTGTTTCGGCACGGTGTCGGTGGTCATGATGGCGCGGGCGGCTTCCTCGCCGCCGGAGAGGCCACCGGCCATCTCGTGCACGACCTCGGTGACCCCGGCCAGCACCCGGTCCATCGGCAGCCGGTCGCCGATCAGACCGGTCGAGCAGACGGCGACTTCGATGGCCCCGGTCTCCGAACCCCAGTCGGACAGCGCGGCAGCGACCGCCTCCGCGGTGGCGTGGGCGTCCTGGAATCCGAGCGGGCCGGTGCAGGCGTTCGCGCCACCGGAGTTGAGGACCACAGCGCGTAGCCGTCCGGTGGTGAGCACCTGACGGCTCCACAGCACCGGCGCGGCCTGCACCTGATTGCGGGTGAAGACGCCAGCGGCGGCGTGGTCAGGGCCCTCGTTGAGGACCAGGGCGAGGTCGAGCGCACCGGATGCCTTGATACCGGCCGCGGTTCCGGCGGCCCGGAAGCCGGCGGGTGCGGTGACGCCCTGGGTGCGGATGAGCTTCGCGGTCACGGTGCGACTCCGACGACCGAGAGGCCCTCGGTTTCCGGCCAGCCCAGCGCCAGGTTCATCGACTGCACGGCGGCGCCGCCGGTGCCCTTTGTCAGGTTGTCGATCGCCGCGATCGCAATGAACGTCTGCGCGTCCTCGTCGAGGGCCACCGCGAGTTGTGCGGCGTTGCTCCCGATCACCGAACCGGTCTTGGGGAGCTGACCTTCGGGCAGAAGGTGGACGAAAGGTTCAGTGTCGTATGCCTTCTCATAGGCCGCGCGCAGCTGCGACAGCGACGCGGAGGTACGGGCGGTGCAAGTGGCGAGGATCCCCCGCGAGGTGGGGATCAGCACCGGGGTGAAGGACACCGTGACGTCCTTGTCCGTGACGGCCCGCAGGCCCTGGGCGATTTCGGGGGTGTGCCGGTGCTTGCCGCCGACGTTGTAGGCCCGGGCCGAGCCGATGACCTCGGCGCCGAGCAGATCGGTCTTGGCGGCGCGGCCGGCACCCGACGTGCCGCTGACGGCGACAATGGTCACGGCCGGTTCGACGAGATCCTCGGCGACGGCGGGCAGGAGTGCGAGGAGCGCCGCGGTGGGATAGCACCCGGGCACGGCGATCCGCTTGGCGTTGGCGAGCCGGTCACGGGCTCCGGGCAGTTCGGGCAGACCGTACGGCCAGCTACCGGCGTGCGACGAGCCGTAGAACCGCTCCCAGGCAGCGGCGTCGGTGAGCCGGAAGTCGGCGCCGCAGTCGATGATCAGGGTGTCGTCGCCGAGTTGCTCTGCCAGCGCGGCGGAGTGCCCGTGCGGGAGGCCGAGGAAGACGACGTCATGGCCGGACAGCGTCTCGACGTCGGTGGCGTCGAGCACTCGATCTGCCAGCGGCAGCAGGTGCGGATGGTGCTCGGCCAGCGCGGTACCGGCGCTGCCCGCTGCGGTCAACGCGCCGATGGTCAGCCGGCCGTCGGCGTAGGCGGGGTGCCCGAGCAGCAGGCGAAGGATCTCCCCGCCGGCGTATCCGCTGGCCCCGGCGACAGCGACAGAAGTCATGTGTGAAGTTTGCATGTTTATGCACTCAAATGCAAATCAATTACCGGGCTGCACTGTCAGTATATTCGGCGCTGTGGCCTCGCATGTGTGGCCCTGGACTGTAGCGGCCCTACCGGTGGTGGTCGCCTGCGGCGTGCTGCTGCATTTCACTTATGCACGGTCTGGCCGCAACCGTGTCGTCGCGGTGTTCGCGCCCGTCAACGAAAGCCTGTGGGAACACCTGAAAATGGCGTACTGGCCGCTGGTGGCGTACACGGTCTTCGAACTCGTTGTCGCCGCCGGCCCGCCGTCAGGCCTGCTCGCGGCGCGAGCGGCGGGCTTCGTCGTCACGGCGGTGTCGATGCTGACCTTGTCCGCCGCACTCACCGCGACCCTGCCGCGCCCCGGGCTGCGCGGCCAACTGCTCCGCGACGGGATGATTTTCGTCGTTTCGGTGATCCTCGGGCTACTCGCCTGCGAGGTGCTTCTGGGTCAACTCGGTTTGGTACCCGACCGGATCGGCGCGGCACTGCTGGCGCTTCCGGCCGCGGTGTTCGCGGTGACGACGTTCGCTCCTCCGCACACCCCCTTGTTCGAGGACCAGATCACCGGTGGTTATGGCACACCGACGGATCGCGGTCAGCGACGCTGAACTGCACCGACCTGCTCGGCTGCGGCCTGCACCGCGGCGTCGCGGGCGGCGCTCGCCTCGTCTTCGGTCAACGTCCGGTCGGCGGCCCGGAACCGCAGCGCGAGCGCGAGCGATTTGCGGCCGTCGCCGATCTGCGGACCGGTGTAGACGTCGAACAGACGCACATCCTCGAGCAGTTCACCGGCGCCGGATCGCACCGCGTCGACCACGCTCTGCGCCGCGACGTCGTCGGACACGATGAGGCTGACGTCCTGGAAGACGGCGGGGAACGGCGAGACTCGCGGCGCCGGGAGGAGTTCGGTCATCGGGACCGCGTCGAGGTCGAGTTCGACCGCACACGTGCCCTTGGGCAGGCCCGCGCGCTCGACGACCGCCGGATGCAGCTGTCCGGCATGTCCGACGACGGCGTCGCCGATCAGCACCTCGGCACCGCGTCCCGGATGCCAGGGCAGGTGCTGGGCGGCGCGCAGGGTGAACTCCACCCCCGCCGCCCGTCCGACGATGCGCACCATCTCGAAGGCGTCGGCGGCCTCGACCGGCCTGCCCTTCCCCCACGGTCCGGCAGGTTCCCGCAGACCGGTCAGCACCGCACCGACGTGTTGCGGCTGGCGTGGCAGAGAGGCGTCCAGGGTCGCGATCTCCGCGTCGGTCGGCCTGCGGTCGTTGGGAATGCGCTCCACAGCGCGGGTCTGCTCGGTGGGTTCGACCACCTGCGCGATGGCGAACAGCGCGGTATCGACCGCACCGCGGGACACGTTGCGGCCCAACGCCTCGAGCAGGCCGGGCAGCAGCGTCGTGGCCAGGTTCGGCCGGTCGGCCTCCAGCGGGTTGAGCACCCGCGTCGTGGCCCGGCGCGGATCGTCGGCGGCGAGGCCCCACACGTCGAAGACGCCGTCGGGCAGGAACGGGCTGGGCAGGATCTCGACGTACCCGCTGAGCGCCAGGGACTTCCCGATCGCCCGGCGACGCTTCTGGGTGGCGGTCAGGCCGCGGCCGGCGGGGGCGGCGGGCAGCACCGAAGGGATCTGCTCGAGGCCTTCGAGCCGCAGCACCTCCTCGACCAGATCGGCGGGCTGTTTGATGTCGGGGCGCCAGCTCGGAGGAACGGCGGTCAACCGGTCCCCCTCAACGGTGACGGTCGCGCCGATCTGGGTGAGCCGTTTCTCGGTGGTGCCCGGTGCGTACTCCACACCGGCCGTGCGGTCGGGCCGGTCGAGTGCCATCGAGACCGGCGCGGGCGACCAGTCCTCACGAGGCGGGTCGCCACGCCAGTCGGTCAGCCGGGGTTCGACGGTGCCACCGGCGATCTCGGCGAGCAGCGCGGCGCACCGGTCGAGCGCCGCGACCGAGACGGCCGGGTCGACCGTGCGCTCGTAGCGGCGGCCGGCCTCACTGGCCAGGTGCAGCCGTCGCTGCGTGCGGGACACCGCCGCCGGGTCCCATACCGCCGCTTCGAGCAACACGTCGGAGGTCGTCTCACGGACCTCGGTGGTGCCCGCGCCCATCACGCCGCCGATCGCGGCGGTCGCCGCGTCGTCGACGATGAGCACGTCGGCCGGATCCAGCCGGCGCTCGACGTCGTCGAGCGTCACGACCGTCTCGCCGGGTTCGGCGAAGCGCACTCGGAATCCACCGGTGATCAGGCTGCGGTCGTGGGCGTGCATGGGGTGGCCGAGCTCGAGCATCACGTAGTTGGTGACGTCGACCGCCGGGGAGATCGCCCGGATCCCGGACAGCAGGAGGCGGCGCTGCAGCCACCACGGCGACACCGCGGCGGGGTCGATGCCGGTGACGGGCCGCAACCCGAACCGCAGCACGCCGGTGCCCGGTTCGATGGTGACGGGCAGCGCGTCCCCCTCCGCGGGCAACGCGGGCACGTCCGCCGGGTCCACGTAGTCCAGGCCGTAGGCGCAGGCGATCTCACGGGCCATACCGCGCACCGACAGGCAGTAGCCGCGGTCCGGCGTGATCGCGAGGTTGAACACGACGTCGTCGAGCCCGAGCACGTCGGCGGCCGGCGTTCCGGGGGCCACGGTTCCGGGCGGCAGGACGAGGATCCCGGAGTGGTCGGCGCCGAGGTTGAGTTCGGCGGTCGAGCAGATCATGCCGTCCGAGGTGCGGCCATAGGTCTTGCGCTTCGCGATCGTGAAGTCGCCGGGGAGCACAGTACCGGGGAGAGCCACCACCACCAGATCATTGACAGCGAAATTCGTTGCCCCGCAGACGATGTCGCGGAGCTCGGCTTCACCGACATCGACCTTGACGGCGCGGATGGGTTTCTTGAACTCGGTGAGCTCCTCGATCTCGGCGACCCGGCCGATGGTCAGTGGCCCGCTCACCGGACCGACGGGCAGCACCTCCTCGACCTCGTGGCCGATGCGGATCAGGGCTTTCTCGAGCTCGGCGGCCGACACGTCCCAGCCGGGCGCGCCGGCCGCCACGACCTCGCGCAGCCAGTTGTACGGCAACCGCATCAGGCGCCCACCCCGAACGGCAGCGAGAACCGCACGTCACCCTCGACCATGTCGCGCATATCGGGAATCCCGTTGCGGAACTGCAATGTTCGCTCCAAACCCATGCCGAATGCGAAGCCGGAATACTCGTCGGGGTCGATCCCGCAGGCGCGCAGCACATTCGGGTTGACCATTCCGCAGCCACCCCATTCCACCCAGCCGGGCCCACCCTTCTTGTTCGGGAACCACACGTCGACCTCCGCCGACGGTTCGGTGAACGGGAAGAAGTGCGGCCGGAACCGGGTGCCGCCCTGCGGACCGAACTGTGCCCGCGCGAACGCGTCCAGGGTGCCCCGCAGATGTGCCATCGTCAGCCCCTTGTCGACGGCGAGCCCCTCGACCTGATGGAACACCGGGGTGTGGGTCGCGTCGAGCTCGTCGGTGCGAAAGGTCCGGCCGATCGAGATGATGTACACGGGCAGATCGCGCTCCAGCAGCGCGCGGATCTGCACCGGTGAGGTGTGGGTGCGCAGCACCTGACGCGAGCCGTCCGGTGCGACGTAGAACGTGTCCTGCTCGCTGCGGGCAGGGTGGTCCGGCGGGAAGTTCAGCGCGTCGAAGTTGAACTGTTCGGTCTCGACCTCGGGTCCCTCGGCGAGCTCCCAGCCCATCGCGACGAAGGTGTCGGCGACGTTCTCGGCCAGGATCGTGATCGGATGGCGGGCGCCGACGGGCTGGCGCGTCGACGGCAGTGTGACGTCGATGCGTTCGGCGACCAGCACCGCCGCGTCACGTTCGGCCCGCAGCGCGCCGAGGCGCTCGTCGTAGCTGCGCTGCGCGTCCGACCGCGCGACGTTGACGCGCTTACCCGCATCCGCGCGCTCCGACTTCGGCAGGCTGCCCAGCGACTGGCGCGCCAGCGCGATCGGCGACCGGTCACCGAGATGTTCGGTCTTGGCGCGGGCCAGCGCATCGAGATCACCGGCCTGATCGAACGCATGGCGGGCCGCGTCGACCGCGTCGGTCAACGCCTCTTCGGACAGGTTTCCGGCCACTCCGGGCTGCTCAGCCACCCGGCGATCATAGGTGATCGCATCACCGGCCCTCGCGGCCGTTTCCCGCTACGAGCCGTCGTCGGCGGAGTCGGCGTCCAGCGGCCTGCGCCTGCGCAAGCGGTACATGGACAGATCCGGGGGCACGCCGTCGGGTTTGAGGCTGAACACCTGCCGGCGCTGACGCTTGACGGTGACGTCGAGCGCCTCCAGATCTTCGGCGGCAACGCGGTCGAGCGTCGTCTGCGAGACGACCAGCCCACCGCGCGTCGCCCGCTCCATCACCCGCGCGGCGATGTTGACGTCCACCCCGAGCCAGTCCGATCCGATCCGCTGGGGCCGGCCGGTGTGCACGCCGACCCGCATGCGCGGGTTGTATCCGTCGACCTCGATCGCCCGGACCGCGTTCATCGCGGTGAGCACGGCGCGCACCGCCGTCGTCGCGTCTGTGAACACCACCATGGACCCGTCGCCCATCCGTTTGACGATGCGGCCGCCGGCCTCCAACAACGGTGGCTCGAACACCTGCGCCACCCGGCGCAGCAACCGCAGGGTCGCGTCGTCACCGGCGCTCAGCGACCACGACGAGAATCCGACCAGGTCACTGAAGACCAGAGTGACCTCAGGGTTGGCCGGTTTGCCCGACACCCGTTCGGTCAGCGCCTGCCACACCTGCAGGGCACCGAGGCTGACCTCCCGTGAGACCGCCTCGCGGTCGAGCAACCGGTCGGCCACCCGCGCGGCCGCACGAGGCCCACCCACGCCGTCGGCCGACAGCGGGTCACCGAAATCCGGGTCGCCGGGCAACGCGCGCCGGGCCCGGCGCAAGAACTCCACCACCCCGGGACTGTGGTTGGCGCTGTAGAGCCAACCGAGGGGTCCTGCCGACCCGCGCGACGGCGCCTGTTCTGCGTCCTCGGCACCGCCGGATCGTTCGCCGAACGACTCGACCTCCACGGGCTCAGCGTAGGGGTCGGCGCGAAACGCGGGCAACGAGCGGCGGTACGACGTTGGTCACTTCCGGCCGGTCACGGTGCGCATGCGGTCGTATCTCTTGGGCATAACACCTGTGTGGGCGCGTTCGCGCTTCATAGACAACACCTGTTGTCAGCACTATGGTGAGGATCACAGTGAGCATCGACTCAGCGAGGAACCGATGAGCGCGAGGACGACGACCGCAAAGCCCAAGACCCTGCACTCGTGCGAGGCACCCACCGATCCGCTGGGCCCGGATTCGCTGACGTGGAAGTACTTCGGAGACCTGCGCACCGGCATGCTGGGCGTGTGGATCGGCGCGATCCAGAACATGTATCCCGAACTGGGCGCCGGTGTCGAAGGCCACTCGATTCTCAAGCGCGAACCGCTGCAGCGCGTGGCGCGCTCGGTCTATCCGATCATGGGCGTCGTCTACGACGGTGACCGCGCCGCGCAGACCGGTGAGCAGATCAAGAGCTATCACACGACGATAAAGGGCACCGACCACGCCGGGCGGCGCTATCACGCGCTGAACCCCGAGACGTTCTACTGGGCGCACGCCACCTTCTTCATGCTGATCATCAAGACGGCGGAGTACTTCTGCGGCGGGCTCACCGAGGCCGACAAGCGCCAACTGTTCGACGAACACGTGCAGTGGTACCGCATGTACGGGATGAGCATGCGGCCCGTGCCGAAGTCGTGGGAGGAGTTCTGCGAGTACTGGGATCGCAAGTGCCGCGAGGAACTCGAGATGAACCAGGCGACGCTGGACATCTTCGCGATCCGCATCCCCAAACCGTGGTTCGTGTTGATGCCGACCCCGGTGTGGGACCAAATGTTCAAACCGATGTTGGGCGCGCAGCGGTGGATCGCCGCGGGCCTGTTCGACCCCGCCGTACGCGAACGCGCCGGGCTGCGGTGGACGCCGGGAGACGAGGTCCTGCTGCGGCTGTTCGGCAAGCTCGTCGAGTTGGCCTTCGTCGCCGTACCCGACGAGATCCGCCTGCATCCGCGCGCGCTGGCCGCCTATCGGCGCGCCGAGGGCAAACTGCCCGCCGATGCACCCCTGGTGGAAGCGCCCGCGTTCATGGGCCCGCCGGCCGACCGCCGCGGCCTGCCGATGCACTACGTCCCACGCCACAAGTCGCTGCTGGACAAGGCCGGGTCGTTGGTCCACACGACGTTCTCTTTGGCGGGGCTGCGTCCGGCCCGCGGACGCGGTAAGGCAGCCTAGGGGCATGCTCGAGTGGTCTGATGTCGATATTGCCGTGCGCGATGCCGTCCGGGAGTTCGTCGACAAGGAAATACGTCCGCATGTCGACGCTCTGGAGAGCGGCGAGATGGAGCCCTACCCCATCATCCGGAAGCTGTTCAGCACCTTCGGAATCGATGCGATGGCCAAGGAGTCGCTGGAAAAGCGGTTGGCGCGGCTTAGGGAGGGTGGCTCATCGTCTGGCGGCCACAGCTCCGGCGGAATGTTCGGCGGTGACGGCGGTAGCGCGGGCATGGGTTTCGTGGTCGTCAGCGAGCTGTGCCGGGTGTGCATGGGCGTCGTCACCGGCATGGGAGTCAGCCTCGGACTCACCGTTCCGACGATCATGGGCCGCGGAACGCTCGCTCAGCAGGAGCGCTGGCTACCCGGTCTGGTGACCTACGAGAAGGTGGGCGCCTGGGCGATCACCGAACCGGATTCGGGTTCCGATGCGTTCGGCGGTATGAAGTCCTACGTCGTCCGGGATGGCGACGACTACATCCTCAACGGCCAGAAGACCTTCATCACCAACGGCCCGGACGCCGACGTGGTGGTGGTCTACGCCAAGCTCGACGAGGGGGTTGGCGTCGACAAGCGTGACCGAAAGGTGCTCACGTTCGTCCTCGACCGCGGCATGGAAGGTTTCGTGCAGTCGAAGCCGTTCCGCAAGATGGGAATTCACTCCTCCCGCACCGGCGAACTGTTCTTCAACAACGTGCGTTTGGGCCGCGACCGGCTACTCGGTGAGACCGAGGACAACGAGGCCGGCGACGGCCGCGAGAGCGCACGGTCGAGTTTCTCCGCGGAGCGCATCGGCGTCGCCGCCATGGCGCTCGGGGTGATCGAGGAGTGTCTGCGCCTGTCTGTCGACTACGCGCGCAATCGCACACTGTGGGGTAAGGAGATCGGCCAGTTCCAGCTCATCCAGCTCAAGCTCGCCTCGATGGAGGTGGCGCGGATGAACGTGCGCAACATGCTGTTCCGTGTGATCGAGGCATCGCAGACCGGCACGGCGATCTCGCTCGCGGAGGCGTCGGCGATCAAGTGGTACTGCTCGCAGGCCGCGACGGACGTCGCCATGGAAGCGGTCCAGTTGTTCGGCGGCAACGGCTACATGACCGAGTACCGGGTGGAGCAGTTGGCCCGCGACGCCAAGTCGCTGATGATCTACGCCGGGAGCAACGAGGTGCAGATCACCCACGTGGCCAAGGGTCTGCTGCGCGGGTAGTAGACCCGTCCACCCGCGCCGAGTGTGCGGATCGATCCGCCCTCGACGGCGTTTCGCGGATGAAATTGCACAGCGGGGACCCGCGGTCAGCGTGAGCGCAGCGCGCGGGCGCTCTGGTAGAGGCAGATCGCCGCGGCGGCAGCGACGTTGAGACTCTCGGCGCTGCCCGCCATCGGAATGGTCACGCGGGCGTCGGCCAGCGCGGCGACCTCGGGCGCGAGTCCGTGAGCTTCGGCGCCGAACAACCACGCCGTCGGCGCGTCCAGGGCCGCGTCGTCCAGGCTTACCTCCCCGTCCAGGGTGGTGGCCAACACCGTCAACCCGGCGTCGCGCAACGCCGCGATCAACGCGGCGGTATCCGGGGCCTGGATGACCGGAATGCCGAAGATGCTGCCCGCCGACGCGCGAAGACACTTCCCGTTGTAGGGGTCGACGCTGTTGCCGGCCAGGATCACCGCGTCGGCGCCCATCGCATCGGCGAGCCGGATCAGCGTGCCCGCATTGCCGGGCTCCGACGTCTCAACCGCGACCGCCACCAGCCGGGGCGTCTTGGCCAGCACCTCAGGTAGCGACACCTCGGGCATCTCGCACACCGCCACGAGGCCGACGGGGGTCACGGTGTCCGACAATGCTTTCGCCGCGCGTTCGGTGACCAGGTGGACGTCTGTGTCACCGAGTAACGCCGCGAAGCGCTGCGCCGCGTTCTCCGTGGCGAAGACCTCGGAGACGACTCCGCGCCGCAACGCGGCCTCGATGAGGTTCGGCCCCTCGGCGAGGAAACGTGCGGCGCGGACGCGACCGACGTGTCGGTGAAGTTTGACCGCTGCCGCCACCCGGGTGGAGCGCTCGTTGAACAGCGACATCTCCCGGGTCGCTTCGCTCCTGCCCTCCGGACTCAGGCGGCCTCTCCGGAGGGCGCGTTGACGTCCTCGGGCAGCGCGGCCTTGGCGGCCTCCGCCAATGCGGTGAACGCGGCGGCGTCGCTGACGGCGATCTCCGCGAGGTTCTTGCGGTCGACCTCGATGCCGGCGGCCTTGAGGCCCTGGATCAGCCGGTTGTAGGTGATGCCGTTGGCGCGTGCCGCGGCGTTGATCCGCGAGATCCACAGCTTGCGGAAGTCACCCTTGCGTGCCCGCCGGTCGCGGTAGGCGTAGGTGAGTGAATGCAGCTGCTGCTCTTTGGCCTTGCGGTACAGGCGAGACCGCTGACCGCGGTAGCCCTTGGAGGCCTTGAGAATCGTGCGGCGCTTCTTCTGGGCATTGACTGCGCGTTTGACGCGTGCCATGGGTGGTTCCTAACTCGTGCGGACTGGAAAGGTCGGGTTCGTCGCTCTAGCCGTTGAGCATCTTTTTGATGCGCGGGGCGTCGTTGGCCGACACCTCCGTGCGGCCCGCGAGGCGACGGGTGCGCTTCGTGGGCTTGTGCTCCATCAGGTGGCGCCGATTTGCCTTCTGGCGCACGATCTTTCCGGTGCCGGTGCGCCGGAAGCGCTTGGACGCGCCGCTGTGGGTCTTGGCCTTGGGCATGGGTGTCCTCTTGATTCTGTTCGGTTCGGGCAGTACTACGTGACGTCCGGGCCAGGGGCCGACTCACGGGGACGTTCGGCTTGCTCCGCCGCTTTTGCACGAGTCTTCGCACCGCGATGCGGGGCCAGCACCATCGTCATGTTGCGACCGTCTTGCTTCGCGGACGTCTCGACGAAGCCGTACTCGGCGACGTCGGCGCCCAGGCGTTGCAGGAGCCGGAAACCCAGTTCGGGCCTCGACTGCTCACGTCCGCGGAACATGATCGTCACCTTGACCTTCGACCCCGCCTCGAGGAAGCGGATGACGTGACCCTTCTTGGTCTCGTAATCGTGCGGGTCGATCTTGGGACGGAGCTTCTGCTCCTTGACGACGGTCTGCTGCTGGTTCTTGCGAGACTCGCGCGCCTTCTGTGCCGTCTCGTATTTGAACTTGCCGTAGTCCATGATCTTGCAAACCGGCGGCTTGGCGTCCGGTGCAACTTCGACAAGGTCGAGATCGGCATCCGCGGCGACGCGGAGTGCATCTTCGATGCGCACTATGCCTACCTGCTCACCGCCCGGTCCGATAAGGCGAACTTCAGGTACGCGAATGCGCTCGTTGACACGGGTCTCAGTGCTGATGGGGCCTCCTATGTTGTGTTCTCCTGGGAGTCCACTGGCCCATCCGCAACTGCCCGTGAGAGCAGGAAGGCCCTGCACTGCAGGGCCCGTTGCCGACCGATCACGGCATTCGCCGCCTGCGCTCGCGCACAGAACCGGCATACTCGATGCCGGTGACCGGACCGCTGTACCTGTGAGGCCAGCGGTGGGAGTGGGACTCCACTTACTGTCCTGGCGTCAGCCAGGACGGTCGCGCATGCCAGTCTAGCAGGCATGACCGATGATCCAAGCACAGGCGAGATCGACGCCACCGACGTCCGCGAGCTGGGAGACATTCCCGCCGTCGAGGTGATCACCCGCTCCGCGGTGATGCTGATGAGTGCGGCGGCCGAGAAGCTGGGGCTCTCGGACGAGGATCCCGACGACAGCCCGCGCCGGGACCTGGATGAAGCCCGCCGGCTGATCACCGCGCTGGCCGGACTGGTGACGGCCTCCGTGGAGTACCTGGGCCCGCACGCCGGACCCGTGCGTGACGGTCTCAAGACGCTGCAGCTGGCGTTCCGCGAAGCCAGCGTCGCCCCCGATGAACCCGGTAAGGGTCCCGGCGAGAAGTACACCGGGCCGGTCTGGTGATCACGTCCCCACATTCGGCGCCCTGAGCGAATATTCTCCCCGCCTATGACCCTCACCAGCCCACCGAGGGCGCGCGCCGCCTCCCGCTACTCCTGGGTCCCCGCGGCCGCCGGGTGGACCGTCGGCGTCATCGCCACCTTGTCGCTGATCGCCAGCGTCTCGCCGCTGGTGCGGTGGGTCATCCGGGTGCCCCGCGAGTTCGTCAACGACTACATCTTCAACTTCCCCGACACCAGCTTCGCGTGGGCGTTCGTGCTGGCCTTGCTGGCGGGTGCGCTCGCGGCCCGCAAACGAATCGCCTGGTGGATCCTGCTGCTGTACATGGTGGCCGCGGCCGGCTGGAACATCGTCGACCTGCTGGCCGGCGACGAATCCGTGGTGGAAGAGAGCGGCGAGGTCATCGGACTCGCCTTCCACGTCGCCGCGATCGCGTTCCTGCTGCTGGCGCGTCCGTTGTTCTGGGCCCGGGTGCGCCGCGGGGCGCTGTTCAAAGCGGCCGGAGCGCTCGCCGCCGGCATGGCCGTCGGTGTCCTCGTCGGCTGGGGACTGCTCGAACTGTTCCCCGGCACCCTCGAACGTGACTACCGGCTGGCGTACGCCGCCAACCGCGTCTTCGCCTTCGCCGGCGTCGATCCGGACGCGTTCGACGGTCAGCATCCGCACGTGATCATCAACGCGCTGCTCGGCCTCTTCGGTGCGCTGGCGCTGATGGTCGCGGCGATCGTGCTGTTCCAGTCGCAGCGATCGGAGAACGCGCTCACCGGCGAAGACGAGTCGGCCATTCGCGGCCTGCTCGAGCTGTACGGCAAGAACGACTCGCTGGGTTATTTCGCCACCCGCCGGGACAAGTCCGTGGTCTTCGCGCCCAGCGGACGTGCGGCGATCACCTACCGCGTCGAGGTCGGGGTGTGTCTGGCCAGCGGGGACCCGGTGGGCGATCCGAAGGCCTGGCCGCAGGCGATCGGCGCATGGCTGGCGCTGTGTGAGACATACGGGTGGGCGCCCGGCGTGATGGGCGCCAGCGTGAGCGGGGCGGAGGCGTACCGCGCGGCCGGTCTCAGCGCGATCCAGCTCGGCGACGAGGCGATCCTGCATCCGGACAGCTTCCGGCTCTCGGGCCCCGACATGCGTGCGGTGCGCCAGGCCGTCACGCGGGCCCGCCGCGCCGGCGTGACCGTCCGCATCCGCAGACACCGGGAACTCTCGGAAGACCAGATGGCCGAGGTGCTCGCCCATGCCGACGCCTGGCGCGACACCGAGACCGAACGCGGCTTCTCGATGGCGCTGGGCCGCCTGGGCGACCCGGCCGACGGCGACTGCCTGTTGGTGGAGGCCGTGCAGGGGGACCAGGTCGTTGCGATGCTCTCACTCGTCCCCTGGGGCAGCAACGGCGCTTCACTCGACCTGATGCGGCGCTCACCGCAGTCGCCCAACGGCACGATCGAGTTGATGGTCAGTGAACTGTGCCTGCAGGCCGAGGGCATCGGCGTCACCCGCATCTCGCTCAACTTCGCGATGTTCCGGTCCGCGTTCGAGCAGGGCGCTCAGCTCGGGGCGGGCCCGGTCGCTCGGCTGTGGCGCTGGCTGCTGGTCTTCTTCTCGCGGTGGTGGCAGCTCGAGACGCTGTACCGGTCGAACATGAAATACCAGCCCGAGTGGGTACCGCGGTACGCCTGCTACGAGGATGCGCGACTCATCCCCCGCGTCGGGGTGGCTTCGGTGATCGCCGAGGGCTTCCTGGTGCTGCCGTTCTCCCGGCGCAACAAACAGCACACCGGCCACCACACCTCCGCACCGCAGGACCTCGTCGCGAGCGGTCTGCTGCATCAGGACGGCAGCGCGCCCGACATGTCCGGTCTGCGTACCGACGCGGCTGACGACGAGCCCACCCGCTTGCCCGAGCAGGTACGGGTCCGGATGGCGAAGCTGAAGTCCCTGCAGGCCAGCGGAATCGACGCCTACCCGGTGGGTCAGGCGCCGAGCCACACCGCCGCGGCCGCACTCGACTCCCCCGACGACGTGGAGCTGAGCGTCGCCGGCCGGGTGCTGCGCATCCGCGACTACGGCGGCGTACTGTTCGCGCAGTTGCGCGACTGGTCAGGGGAAGTCCAACTGCTGCTCGACAATTCGGTGCTCGAACAGGGCGCCACTGCCGATTTCACCGCAGCCATCGACCTCGGCGACCTCATCGAGGCGACCGGGACCATGGGATACAGCAAGAACGGCACCCGCTCGCTGTTGGTGCGGCACTGGCGGCTCACCGGAAAGTGCCTGCGCCCGCTGCCGGACAAGTGGAAGGGCCTGACCGACCAGGAGGCCCGCGTCCGCGCCCGCTACGTCGACCTCGCGGTGAACACCGACGCACGCGACTTGATCCGGGCCCGCAGCGGTGTGTTGCACGCGATCCGGGACACGCTCTACCACAAGGGCTTCCTCGAGGTCGAGACACCGATCCTGCAGCAGATCCACGGCGGGGCCAACGCGCGCCCGTTCCTGACCCACATCAACGCCTACGACCTCGACCTGTACCTGCGGATCGCACCCGAGCTGTATCTCAAGCGCCTCTGCGTGGGTGGCGTCGAGCGGGTCTTCGAACTGGGCCGCGCCTTCCGCAACGAGGGCGTCGACTTCTCGCACAACCCCGAATTCACGCTGCTGGAGGCGTATCAGGCGCATGCCGACTACAACGTGTGGATCGACGGCTGCCGCGAGCTGATCCAGAACGCCGCCATGGCCGCCAACGGCGAACACGTGTTCCAGCGCCCGCGCGACGACGGGGCGCTCGAACCCGTGGACATCTCAGGACAGTGGACCGTCAAGACCGTCCACGACGCGGTGTCCGAGGCGCTCGGCGAACACATCGACGCCGGCACCGACCTGCCGACGCTGCGCAAGCTCGCCGATGCGGCAGGCATCCCCTACCTCACCCATTGGGACGAAGGGGCCGTCGTGCTCGAGATGTACGAGCACCTGGTCGAGGACCGCACCGAGAAGCCGACGTTCTACAAGGACTTCCCGACCTCGGTGTCCCCACTCACCCGACCGCACCGCAGCATTCCCGGCGTGGCCGAGCGGTGGGATCTCGTCGCATGGGGGGTCGAATTGGGCACCGCCTACAGCGAACTCACCGATCCGGTGGAGCAACGCCGGCGACTCCAGCAGCAATCGTTGCTCGCCGCTGGCGGCGATCCGGAGGCGATGGAACTCGACGAGGACTTCCTGCAGGCAATGGAATACGCCATGCCGCCCACCGGCGGGCTGGGCATGGGTGTCGACCGGGTCGTCATGCTCATCACGGGCCGCAGCATCCGGGAGACGCTGCCGTTCCCGCTGGCCAAACCGCGTTAGCAGGCAACGCACAGCGCTCCCCAAGGTGCGGCGACCACCATGTCAGGCGTGAGCCTGGCCGAATTGCTGCGCCATCATCTGTCCCTCATGCACGGTTGGATACCGGCCACCGCGCAGATCGCCGCTGCCCTCATGCTGGCCGTGGCCATCGCCCGGCGGACCCGGCGCTGGTGGTTGCTCTGGGTGCCGTGGGCGGTGTTCGTCGGGGCGATATCCGCCGTCATCGCGTACTGGTACGTCATCTCCCAGGGCCTCGCCGGTGATCCCGCCCCGAGAGCCCTCTGGCTGTGGATCGGCCTGTCGGGAACCGCGCTCGCGGTCCTGTGCGCCGGGTGGCGCCGGGCGGCATGGTGGCGCCGCGGCGTGTCACTGGCTGCCGTGCCGATATGCCTTGTAGCCGTGGCATTCTCGGTGAACGCGTGGACCGGTTACTTCCCCACGGTGCCGATCGCGTGGAACCAGCTGACCGCGGGACCGCTGCCCGACCAGACCGACGAGGCGACCGTCGCCGCCATGCTGGAACGGCACGTCGTTCCAGCGGACGGCACCGTCGTTCCGATCGAGATCGCCGATACCGCATCCGGTTTCCGGCACCGGGGTGAGCTCGTCTACCTCCCGCCGGCCTGGTACGCCAGCAATCCCCCGCCGCGACTGCCGGCGGTGCTGATGATCGGCGGTGAGTTCAACACCCCCGCCGACTGGGTGCGCGCGGGCAACGCCGTGGCGACCGCGGACGCATTCGCCGCCGCACACCACGGTTACGCGCCGGTGCTGGTGTTCGCAGACGCAGGCGGCGCGTTCAACAACGACACCGAATGCGTCGACGGCAGCCGTGGGAATAGCGCCGATCACCTCACCGAAGATGTTCGGCCGTATGTGATCTCGCACTTCGGGGTGAGCGCAGACCGTTCGGACTGGGGTGTCGTCGGGTGGTCGATGGGTGGGACGTGCGCCGTCGACCTCAGCGTGATGCATCCCGAGCTGTTCAGCGCCTTCGAGGACATCGCCGGCGACCTGTCACCCAACGCGGGCACGAAGGCGCAGACGATCGCCCGACTCTACGGCGGCAACGCGGCGGCCTGGGCCGCCTACGACCCGACGACCGTGATGACCCGGCACGGGCACTACACCGATGTCGCCGGCTGGTTCGACACCAACACGGCGGGTCCCGAGCAGACGGCGGCCGCCTCCACTCTGTGCGCGCTCGGCGCCGCCAACGGGATCACCTGCACCGTCGCGGTGCAGCCCGGTATGCACGACTGGCCGTTCGCCGACCACGCGTTCGCGGCGGCGCTGCCGTGGCTGGCCGGGCGACTCGGCACCCCCGGGGTGGCGCCGACACCGCTGCCCGAGTCGCCGGTCACGGCGCCGGTCGTGCAGGCCGCCGCGCACGTCCACTGATACCGTCACCCACCGCGAGTACGGTGACGACATGGCCGACGAACCGCAGCCTGCGCCGGAACCCACTCCCGTGCCGCCGCCTCCGCCCGCCGAAGCTCTCGACACCGGGTACACCCCCGGTGGTGTGCCGACGTTCGAGTCGGTGCGCGAGAAGATCGAGGGCCGCTACGGGTCCGCGGTGGGCGCCGCCGAACTGGCCGCCGAGACCCCGGAGGGCCGCTCCGCCGACGAACAGTACGAGGAGCGGCAGCGGGCCGCCGCCGAACGGCTGGAACAGATCCGTGCCCAGATGCACGGCGATCACGGCGAAAAGGACTGAGCGCTGCGTTCTTTCACGCCCGTCGAACGCAGGGCCAGGCTGGGCCGTCGACATTTCCTCACCGCTGAGTCCCGCGCCGCGGATATCGACGAGGTGGTCACGAAGATGGTCGGGTTGCATGCCACCGATCCGGCCACCCCGTACCTGACGCTGTGGGCGCGGGTACCGGGGTTCGGTCGCGATCACCTCCACACCGCCCTGTATGACAGCAGAAGCGTGGTGAAACACCTCGCGATGCGACGGACGCTGTGGATGGTGCGCAGCTGCGACCTGCCGACGATCCAAACGGTGTCCAGCGATCGCGTCGCAGCCGACGAACGCAGGCGCCTGATCGCCGACGCCGAGAAGTCGGCCGTGGCCCCCGACGGGGCGGTCTGGCTCGACACCGCATGCGCGGCCGTGCTGGAACATCTGCGCCGGCACGGGCCCACCAGTGCGCGGGAGTTGCGCGCGGCGCTGCCCGAACTGGCGGGCAGTCACGACCCGGCCCCAGGAAAGAACTGGGGCGGCACGACGCCGCTGGCCCCGCGGGTGCTGACGGTGCTGGGTGTGCGCGGCGACATCGTCCGCGGCCCGAACGACGGCGGGTGGGCGGTCAGTCGTCCGCGGTGGACCCTGCGGGAGCACTGGCTCGACGGCGGTGACGCGCACGTGCCGGCCGACCAGGGCGCGCTCGACATCGTCGGCCGCTGGCTGCGGACGTTCGGTCCGGCCACCGCGACTGACGTCAAGTGGTGGTTCGGCCACACCCTCACCTGGGCGCGACAGACGCTGCGGGGGCTCGGCGCCGTCGAGGTGGACCTGCACGGCGGCATCGGCTACGTCCTCCCCGACGATCTGGACTCCGAACCCGAACCCGAACCGTGGGCGGCGCTGCTGCCGGGACTCGACGTGACGACGATGGGCTGGTTCGACCGTGACTGGTACCTCGGTGAGCACCGCGCGGAGGTCTTCGACCGCAACGGCAACGGCGGCCCGACTGCGTGGTGGAACGGCCGCATCGTGGGCGGTTGGGGCCAGGACGGAGACGGCAGGGTGGTGGTGCGCCTGCTGGAAGACGTGGGTCGCGACGGCGCGACGGCGCTCACGCGACGTGCCGACGAACTGAGCGCATGGTTGAACGGTGCGCGGGTGAGCCCGCGATTCCCGTCGCCGGTGATGAAAGCGTGATCGGAACGCATCGGGTTGGCTAACCTTCACCCACCGACGGAAGGGGTTGCAGTGAAGATCGCGATCATCGGCAGCGGGTTCTCGGGCCTCGGCGCCGCGATCCGACTGCAGGAGGCGGGCCACCGCGACTTCGTCGTCTTCGAGCGGGGCCCCGATGTCGGCGGGACGTGGCGGGACAACACGTATCCGGGCGCGGCATGTGACGTGCCGTCGCACCTCTACTCGTATTCCTTTGCGCTCAACCCGAATTGGACCCGATCCTTCTCCACCCAGCCCGAGATCGAGACGTATCTGCGCGGGGTGGCGCAGGGTTACGGGGTGCTCGACCGGCACCGGTTCGGGTGCAACGTCAGCCGCGCCGCGTGGAACCCGACCGAGTCGCGCTGGGAGTTGTCGACCGACTCAGGACCGGTCACCGCCGACGTCCTGATCACGGCATTCGGATCCCTGGCCGAACCATCGCTACCCGCCATCCCGGGGATCGAGTCGTTTGACGGCGAGATGTTCCATTCCGCACGGTGGAACCACGACGCAGACCTGGCGGGTAAACGCGTCGCGGTCATCGGCACCGGCGCATCGGCCATTCAGATCGTCCCCGCCATCGCCGACCAGGTCGCCCACCTCGACGTCTACCAGCGCACCGCACCGTGGCTGCTGCCGCGCTTCGACCGGCCCTTCACCCGCGCCGAACAGTGGGCGTTTCGCAACATCCCGGGCTTCCTGCGGCTCGCGCGCGCCGGCATCTACACCGGCCGGGAAGTCCAGGTGGTCGGCCTGGCGAAGAACCCGAACCTCATGAAGGGTTTCGAGTTGCTCTCCCGGGCGAAGATCCGGTCCGAGATCAAGGACCCCGCGCTTCGGCGCAAGGTCACCCCGAACTTCCGGATCGGTTGCAAGCGGATGCTGATCTCCAACGAGTGGTATCCGGCCCTGGACCGCGAGAACGTCGACCTGGTCACCGACGGGATTCAGGCCATCGACGGCCGCCGCATCATCGCGACGGACGGCACCGCTCGGGAGGTCGACGCCATCGTGGTGGCCACCGGCTTCCACGTCACCGATTCGCCGATGTTCGAGACCGTCTGCGGCGCCGACGGTGCCAGCCTGACCCAGAGATTCGCCGACAAGGGCATGCGGGCCTACAAAGGCACCACCATCGCCGGCTACCCGAACATGTTCATTCTCGTCGGCCCCAACACCGGCCTGGGGCACAGCTCGATGGTCTACATGATCGAGTCGCAGCTCAACTATGTCGTTGACGCCGTCAGCACCATGGAGAAGGAAGGGCTGCGCACCGTGGAGGTCAGGCAGGACGCGCTCGACACCTACAACGAACGGCTGCAGCGGGCGCTGCACGGTTCGGTGTGGATGACCGGCAAGTGCGCCAGCTGGTATCTCGACGCGCACGGCAACAACACCACGCTGTGGCCGGACTTCACGTTCCGGTTCCGCAACCAGACCCGCCGCTTCGACCTGGACGCCTACCAGGTGACGCGGGCGGCTGAACCGTCGCTCACGCGCTGACCTTGCGCCGTTTGCGGGTCGGCGCAGGCACCTCGAGCATCTCGGCCAGGAAGTGCCCGGTATAGCTGTTGGTGCTGGCCGCGACGTCTTCTGGCGTGCCCTCCGCCACCACGGTGCCGCCGCCGGCGCCACCCTCGGGCCCCATGTCGATGATCCAGTCCGAAGTCTTGATCACGTCGAGGTTGTGCTCGATGACGATCACGCTGTTGCCCTTGTCGACCAGGCCGTTGATCACCTTGAGCAGTTTGCGGATGTCCTCGAAGTGCAGCCCCGTCGTAGGCTCGTCGAGGATGTACACCGTGCGCCCGGTCGAGCGCTTCTGCAGTTCGGCGGCGAGCTTCACCCGCTGGGCCTCACCACCGGACAGCGTCGGCGCGGGCTGCCCAAGCCGCACATAGCCCAGACCGACGTCCACCAGCGTCTTGAGGTAGCGGTGGATCGAGCTGATCGGCTCGAAGAACGCGGCCGCGTCCTCGATCGACATGTCGAGCACCTCGGCGATGGTCTTGCCCTTGTAGTGCACCTCGAGCGTTTCCCGGTTGTACCGGGCGCCGTGGCACACCTCGCAGGGCACGTAGACGTCGGGCAGGAAGTTCATCTCGATCTTGATCGTGCCGTCACCCGAACACGCTTCGCAGCGGCCACCCTTGACGTTGAACGAGAACCGGCCCGGCTGATACCCGCGGACCTTGGCCTCGGTGGTGGCCGCGAACAGCGAACGGATCTTGTCGAACACGCCGGTGTAGGTGGCGGGGTTCGACCGCGGGGTCCGCCCGATCGGCGACTGGTCCACCCGCACCAGCTTGTCGAGCTGGTCGAGGCCGTTGATCCGGGTGTGTCGACCCGGGACCTGACGGGCCCCGTTGAGCTTGTTGGCCAGCACCGACGCGAGGATGTCGTTGACCAGCGTCGACTTACCCGAGCCCGACACCCCGGTCACCGACGTCAGCACCCCGAGCGGGAACGCGACGTCGACGTCCTTGAGGTTGTGCTCCCGCGCGCCGATCACGGTGAGTTGCCGTTTGCGGTCGATGGGACGACGGATCGCCGGCACCTCGATGCTCTCCCGGCCCGACAAATAGGCACCGGTCAATGATTCCTTGTTGCGCAGCAGGTCCTTGTAGGTGCCGCTGTGCACGATGCGTCCACCGTGTTCACCGGCCGCCGGACCGATGTCGACGACCCAGTCGGCGTGCGCGATGGTGTCGAGGTCGTGCTCGACGACGATCAGCGTGTTGCCGAGCTCGCGCAGCCGCGTCAGGGTGTCGATGAGCCGGCGGTTGTCGCGCTGGTGCAGCCCGATCGACGGCTCGTCGAGGACGTAGAGCACACCGACCAGCCCCGACCCGATCTGCGTGGCGAGGCGGATGCGTTGCGCCTCACCGCCGGACAGTGTGGCCGCGGCGCGCGACAGCGACAGGTAGTCGAGGCCGACGTCGAGCAGGAAGCCCAGCCGCGACTGGATCTCCTTGAGCACCTGACCGGCGATGGCCTGCTCACGCGGGCCGAGTGTCAGCGCGTTGAGGAAGCCGGCGCAGTCGGCGATGGACAGCTCCGCCACCTCGGCGATCGACTTCGCACCGTGATCTCCCGCGGCCAGTGTGACGGCGAGGATCTCGGGCTTGAGGCGTGTGCCGTCGCACTCCGGACAGGGCACGTCGCGCATGAAGCCCTCGTAGCGCTCCTTCATCTGCTCGGAGTCGGTCTGCTCCATTCGGCGCTGCAGGAACGCCATGACGCCTTCGAAGTCGGCGTAGTAGGAGCGGGTGCGGCCGTAGCGGTTGCGGTACTTGACGTGCACCTGCTCGTCGCAGCCCTCGAGGATGGCGCGGCGCACCTTGGCGGGCAGCTTCTTCCACGGGGTGTCGACGTCGAAGCCCAGCGACTCCCCCAGACCCGTCAGCATCCGGGTGAAGTACTCGGCGGTCTGGCCCATCGACCACGGGGCGATGGCACCCTCAGCCAGCGTCAGATCCGGATCCGGGATGACGAGTTCGGGGTCGACCTCCTTGCGGACGCCGAGGCCGGCGCACTCCGGGCAGGCGCCGTACGGAGAGTTGAACGAGAACGACCGCGGCTCCAGGTCGTCGACGGCGAGCGGGTGGCCGTTCGGGCAGGCCAGCTTCTCGGAGAACCGCTGCTCGCGATGCGGATGGTCGTCTTCGCGGTCGACGAACTCGAGCACCACGATGCCGTCGGCCAGGGTCAGCGCCGTCTCCACCGAGTCGGTCAGCCGCTGCTTGGCGGTGGACTTCACGGTGAGCCGGTCGACGACGACCTCGATGTCGTGCTTCTCCTGCTTTTTGAGCTTGGGTGGTTCGGTCAGGGGATAGACGACCCCGTCGACACGGACACGGCTGTACCCCTGCGTGTTGAGCTTCTCGAACAGGTCGACGAACTCCCCCTTGCGGGTGCGGACGACCGGGGCGAGCACCTGGAAACGCAGTCCCTCGTCCATGGCGAGGACCTGGTCGACGATCTGCTGCGGGGTCTGCCGCGCGATCTTCTCGCCGCACACTGGGCAGTGCGGCGAACCTGCCCGTGCGTAGAGCAGCCGCAGATAGTCGTAGACCTCGGTGATGGTGCCGACGGTGGACCGCGGGTTGCGGTTGGTCGACTTCTGGTCGATGGACACCGCCGGCGAAAGGCCTTCGATGAAGTCGACGTCGGGTTTGTCCATCTGCCCGAGGAACTGCCGGGCATACGCCGACAACGACTCGACGTAGCGGCGCTGTCCCTCGGCGAAGATCGTGTCGAACGCCAGGGATGACTTGCCCGACCCCGATAGGCCGGTGAACACGATCAGGGCGTCGCGCGGTAGGTCAAGGTCGACGCTTCGCAGGTTGTGCTCGCGCGCACCCTTGACGATCAGGCGGTCAGCCAACTCGGTCCTTCCGTGGCTCAGACATGGTCAACACACTTCGGTCCATGCTAGGTGTCCCTACCGACAAGCCCGTTACCGTGGCTCCCATGACAGTCGTCGACGACAACTACACGGGCCATGTCGAGACCCGGACCGCAGCCAGGCGCACTCTTCCCGGCGCGACGATCGTCAAGGTCTCGGTGGGTCCCATGGACAACAACGCGTACCTGGTGACGTGTTCCCGGACCGGCGAGACGCTACTCATTGATGCCGCCAACGACGCTGACGTGCTGCTCGAGCTGGTCGGGCAGCTCGCCCCGGCCGTCACACTGATCCTGACCAGCCACCAGCACTTCGACCACTGGCAGGCGCTGTCTGCGCTGGCCGAGGCGACGGGCGCCCCCACCGCCGCGCACGAACTCGACGCCGAACCGCTGCCGGTCACCCCGGACCGCTACCTCGCCGGTGGGGACACCCTGCGCGTCGGCGATCTCACATTCGACGTCATCCACCTGCGCGGCCACACCCCCGGCTCGGTCGCACTGGCCCTGCACGGCCCGGCCGCCGGTGACGCCGTCCACCTCTTCACCGGTGACTGCCTGTTCCCGGGCGGCGTCGGAAAGACATGGCAGCCCGGTGATTTCGAACAGTTGCTAGACGACGTCAGCAGCAGGGTGTTCGACGTCTACCCCGACTCCACGGTCGTCTATCCCGGGCACGGGGACGACACCACGCTGGGTGCCGAGCGGCCACACCTCGCCGAGTGGCGCGAACGCGGGTGGTGAGGCTCACACCGTCCAGGCGACCGGCAGCCGTTTGATGCCGTGCACGAACGCCGACCGCAGAATGGCCGGCTCCGCCGTAGCGACGATGTCGGGCACCTGGCGGCGCAGTTCGGAGTAGAGCACCCGGATCTCGCGGCGGGCGAGGTTCGCGCCGAGACAGAAATGCGCACCGCCGGCGCCGAACCCGATCTGCGGATTGGGGTCGCGGGTGACGTCGAACATCCACGGATTGGCGAACTTTCGTTCGTCACGGTTGGCGGAGTTGTACCACATGGACACCTTGTCGCCCGCCCTCATCTGTACGCCGCTCAACTCGACGTCCTCGGTGAGGTTGCGGCGCATGAAGATGATCGGTGACCCCCAGCGGACGATCTCCTCTACGGCGGTCGGCGCGACGGCGTCGAAATCATCCCACCACCTGCTGCGCTGTTCGGGATAGCGGGTCAGCGCGACGAGTCCGTGGCTGATCGCGTTGCGGGTGGTCTCGTTGCCCGCGGCCGACAGCAGGATGAAGAACGAGCCGATCTCGGCCGACGTGAGCCGTTCCCCGTCGACCTCGGCGCGCACCAGGTTGGTGGTCAAATCGTCAGTGGGACGGGCCCGCCGGTCCTCCGCGAGCGCCACTCCGTATTCCCCGAGTCCGAGCACGGCGCCGACGATGGTGTCGTGGTCGGGTGCGACCTCCTCGTCGGCGCCGCCCAGGATGATCGAGGTCCAGTGGAAGACCTTCTCCTCGTCTTCTTCGGGGATTCCCATCATGTCGCAGATGATCTGCAGCGGGAACGGGCCGGCCACGGACGAGACGAAGTCGGCGCATCCGTCGGGGTGGTGTTCGACGAGGTCGGTGACCAGGCGGCGGGCCCGGTCGCGCACGCTCTGCTCGATCCGCGTCAGCATCTTCGGAGTGAAGGCGCGGTTGACGATCGAGCGCAGCCGCAGATGACGCGGATCGTCCAGCGAAATCATCGATCCCACGTATTCGGCGATCTCGGCGGTGACGTCGTTGAGCGCGGTGCTGGTCGGGATCGAGCTGAAGACCTCCGGGTGCCTGCTGGCGTGGTGGACGTCGTCGAATCTCGTCAGCGCCCAATGTCCGCGCCCCGCGGCGAACCCGGCGTACTCCGGGACCTCGAACCACGATATCGGGGCTTCTCTGCGCAGCGTGGCGAACGCCCCGTCGCGGCGGTCGTCGTCCCACTCCCAGAAGTCCAGGGTGCCGAGGTCGATGTCCCCGAGCGGTATGTGCGGCGGCGGCGCGCCGTTCTCGCGAGGGCCGATACCGGTGAGATGCAGTGTCGTCGTCATGCCCGACCTCCCAGTCAGCCCGAGTGTGGCACTCGGACCGACCGCGGGGGTCAGGAATGAACGAGGTCAGACAAAGAGATCTAGGGCGTGGTGTGCACGATGAGGACGTCGGTCTTGGAGCGCCGCGCGACGTTGGCGGGCACCGAACCGAGCAGCCGTCCGGCGATGGTGCTCAGCCCGACGTTGCCGACCACGAGCAGATCGGCCTTGACCTCTGCGGCCAGGTCGACGAGTGCGTCGACGGGTGCCCCGACGATGGCCTTCTCTTCGATGTTCTCGGCGCCTGCGGCCTTGGCGCGGTCGCGGGCCTCACGCAGGATGGCGTAGATCGGGGCGTTCCCCGACATCTTGTAGCCCTCGTCCTTGAGGACGTCGGCGGCGCGCTGATCCTCGCTCTGCGGGAAGTAGGCGGTCGTGACGATCAGCTTGGCGCCCGACCCCGCAGCGATCTGGCCCGCGCGGTCGACTGCCCGCAGCGACGAATCCGATCCGTCTGTGCCGACCACCACGGTGCGATAGGCGCTCATCCGTACCCTCCCAGTGTCATTTGCAAAGCCACCCGAGACAGTAACGCGTCGCTCTACGAACCCGGGTGCTATTGGCGACACCCGGCGAGCCAGACCAGTGTGGCCATCGGTCTTTTACCGGCACTGATGTTAGCCTCCGGCAACTGGTCTGCGGGCGCCACAGTGACCGAGTCGTCCTACGGCACCGCCGCCGGGCGTCGTCGCATCGCGTCCGCGGGGTGATCCAGATCAACCCGGGCCCAGCGACTTCCGCGTTCAACCGGGTGGCGACTCGCTCCGACGGGTAGTGCACAACCTGCCGACGACGATGCCCGGTGCCGACGGGTTCTCCCCCGACACTCGCGACCTGTCGGTCCTCGCCGACGCGGCACATGCGTGCAGCCCGGCGATCAGGAGGACAAAGGCGGAGCACCGTTCGTCGGCCCCGCGGGCAGGTTGCTCGACAAGGCACTCGCGGCAGCGGGAATCGACCGGGACAGGGTGTAGGTCCCGGTCGCCGTGAAGCACTTCACGTTATGCAAAAAACTCTGTCGGGTAACGATTTCCGCTTGACCGCACACCGGGGCGAGGTGCTGAGTATGTGAGGTCGGTGACGGCATATCCCCCGCGGTCATTCCTGGCGGTCGCGGCCGAAGTAGATCTCCTGGGTGGCGGTGCAGACGAGCGCGCCGGTCCGGTTGTACATCGTGGCGGTGGCCAGTCCGCGACCATGTACGCCGCTGGGAGAGACCGCGTCGGAGAGCACCCAATCGGTCAGGTCGGCTGGTCGGTGAAACCACACGGCGTGGTCGATCAGCGCCGAGAACGCGTTCAGCGGGGTGGTCCGCCGCACCACCATCGCCGTCTCGAGCAGCGTGGTGCCCGACACGTATGTCAGGAGGCAACTGTTGAGAATCGGGTCAGCGGGAACCGGTTCGGCGGGACGCCACCACAAGCGGATTCGCGGCGACGCTTCCGGCTGATCGAGAGCCAGACGCGGCGGCGGGTCGACGTAGCGCAGGTCGAGCGGTTGCGGTCGCACCCAGTGCCCACGGTGGTCGTCCGCGTAGGCGCTCAACTGCTCCTGCACCGACGACAGTGACTCCGGCGACGGCACGTCGGGCATCTGCTGCTGGTGTTCGAAGCTGTCGAGCGGTGCGGTGAACGACGCGAGCGCTTCGAGGAGCACCTGGTCGTCCTGGCGGGCCAGCACCCGCCGCGACGAGAGCACACCACCGTCGCGCAGCCGGGTGACCTCGAACTGCACCGGCCGCCGCGCGTCGCCTGCGCGCAGGAGATAGACGTGCATGCTGTGCGGGCTGCGGTCGGACGCCACCGTGCGGCTCGCCGACATGAGCGCCTGCGCCGCGACGTGCCCGCCGACGATGTGGTGCGCCGGATTGTCCATCTGCGCCGCGGAGAACTCGTCGTCACCGATCTGTTCGACGTCGAGGGTCCTCAGGATGTCCGCGAGCGTCGGCCTCAGCACCGGGGCATCATGCCGGACGCCAGGACGTTCGGACGAACCGGTCAGGCAAGATGAGCGTTGTGGACAGCGCTGCGATACCTCTACGCCCGCCGGGCGTCGCGCAGTCAGCCCGATAGTGCGCGCCGAGGAGCGGCTGAGGCGATTCATGCCGGTGCCGATGCCGATCGTGTCGTTGCGCACCATCGTGATCGTGGCCGCGCTGTCGGTCGTCGTGCTGGTTCTGACCCTGGGCACCTGGGTGTGGATCGGCGTGACGAACGACCAGTACAGCCAACTGGATCGGGAGCTCGACTCCGTGACCAGTCTCGGCGATTTCAGTACCCTGCTGAACCCGGCGAACCCCAGCGACTCCGCGGCCAATCCGGCCCCCGACAGCACGCTGGTGCGGACCGCACGGATCGGCGGTGTGACGGTTTCGGTCCCCAAGGACATCGTGCTTCCGAAGCTCGATATCGGTTACGCCGACACCACGATCGACGGCGTCGAGTACCGGGTGCGCACGTTCGCCGCCGGGCCCGCCACCATCGCGCTGGGGTCCCCGCTGGCCGAGACGCAGCGCCGCATCGACCAGCTGCATCTGCGGGTGGTGCTGATCTGCGGCGGGGTCATCGCCGGCACGGTGGTCGTGGGCTGGGTGATGTGGCTGATCATGATCAACCCGTTCCGTCTGTTGGCGCAGCAGGCCCGCGCGATCAACGCGCAGTCCAAGCCAGAAGAGGTACAGGTCGGCGGCGTGTGGGAGGCGGCGGAGATCGCCGAGGCGGTCGAAGGCATGCTGGCGCGAATCGGCGAGGAACAGCAACGGACGAAGGCGGCGCTGGAATCCGCGCGCGACTTCGCCGCGGTGGCATCGCACGAGTTGCGGACGCCGCTGACGGCCATGCGCACCAACCTCGAAGTGCTCTCGACGCTCGACATGACCGACGAGCAGCGCAAAGAAGTGCTCAACGACGTGGTGCGAACACAGACCAGGATCGAGGCGACGCTGACCGCGCTCGAACGGTTGGCCCAAGGCGAGTTGATGACCGCCGACGATCACGTGCCCGTCGACATCACCGAACTGCTGGACCGTGCGGCGCACGATGCGGTGCGCAGCTACCCGAATCTCGACGTATCGCTGGTGCCGTCGGCGCCGGTGCGGATACTCGGTCTGCCCGCCGGGCTACGCCTGGTGATCGACAACGCGATCGCCAATGCGGTCAAGCACGGCGACGCCACGCAGATCCGGTTGAGCGCCATCCGATCTGGCGACGATGTGGAGATCGCGGTCGACGACAACGGCAGCGGTGTGCCCGAGCAGGAGCGAACGCTGGTCTTCGAGCGCTTCTCCCGCGGGTCGACGGCGTCTCGATCCGGTTCGGGTCTCGGCCTGGCACTTGTTGCCCAGCAGGCTGAATTGCACGGCGGCACCGCCTCTTTGGAGACCAGTCCGATGGGCGGCGCGCGTCTGCTGCTGCGGCTACCCGCCACCCGGTGAGCGCGTCGGGCCCGGCGTTGAGACGCCGGGCCCGATCGCATTGGGTGCTCGAGGTCAGCTCACCAGTCGTCGCGACGGTCTGAGACCGGGCTGGCGACGGGCGCCTGAGCCGGAGTGGCGCCGGGAGTGGCGCTAGCCGACCACAGACCACCGGTTCCCGCGCAGATGCCGTCGCTGGGCGGTCCGATCTCAGTGGGCAACGGAACGGGCAGCCCCGGGATTTGCGGGACGGTGATCGTCGGGATGAAATCCCACGGGCCATTGGCGGCCGCACCCGGCGCACCGGGCGTGGGCGCTCCAGGCAGCAGCCGGTCGAACACCGCGGCTGCACCCTCGAGCGGCGGGAACACCCCGGGCGGCGTCGCGCCGGAACCGCTCACGGACGCGCCGGGCGCCGAAGGGTACGGAGGCGTCGAGATGTTGACCGCCGTCGAGCCGCCGGCCGGCGGAGCCGGAAGGGCAGGCGGTGCCACGACGTTCACGGCACCGGAACCACCGGCCGGGGGTGCAGGCGGTGCAGGCGGAGTGACGACGGGCACCGAGCTGGCCACGGGTACCGCCGGAGCCGGAGGCGCGGGCGGTGCGACAGCTGCATTGGGGTGCACCACAGCGGCGGGTGGCGCGGGCGGAGCCGGAGGCGCAACCGCGGCAGCAGGCTGAACCACCCCAGCAGGCGGCGCGGGCGGAGCCGGAGGCACAACCCCACCAGCAGGCTGAACCACCCCAGCAGGCGGCGCAGCAGGAGCCGGAGGCGTTACCGCTCCACCGGAGCCCCCACCGGGAACGCCGGGCGCTCCGGCTGCCGGAGGCGCCACACCCGCAGCGGGCTCAACCACACCAGCAGGCGGCGCAGCAGGAGCCGGAGGCGCAACACCCGCAGCAGGCTCAACCACACCAGCAGGCGGCGCAGCAGGAGCCGGAGGCGCAACACCCGCAGCAGGCTCAACCACACCAGCAGGCGGCGCAGCAGGAGCCGGAGGCGCAACACCCGCAGCAGGCTCAACCACACCAGCAGGCGGCGCAGCAGGAACCGGAGGCGCAACACCCGCAGCAGGCTCAACCACCCCAGCAGGCGGACCCGCAGGAACCGGAGGCGCAACACCACCAGCAGGCTCAACCACACCAGCAGGCGGACCCGCAGGAACCGGAGGCGCAACACCCGCAGCAGGCTCAACCACACCAGCAGGCGGACCCGCAGGAACCGGAGGCGCAACCCCACCAGCAGGCTCAACCACACCAGCAGGCGGACCCGCAGGAGCCGCGGGCACGACGTTTTCCACCGAGCTGGCCGCAGGCGTTGCAGGAGCGGGTGGGGCCGGAGGCGAAAACCGCTCGACCGTGCTCGACGACCCACCACCCGGAGCCGAAGGCACCGGCGGCGTGACATTCTCCACCGAGTTAGCAGCGGGAACTGCCGAGGCGGGCGAGGCTGGCGGCGAGAACCGCTCAACCGTGCTCGACGACCCACCACCCGGCGCGGGCGGAGCCGGCGGGGTCACGTTCTCCACCGAACTGACAGCCGGACCGCCCGGCGCGGGCGGAGCCGGCGGGGCCACTCCGCTTGCGGAATCCACAATGGCCGCAGGAGGAGCCGGCGGAGACGGCGGCGCCACGTTCTCCACCGACGAGATACTCGGACCACCCGGAGCCGGAGGCGCGGGAGGTGTCACGTTCTCCACCGAACTGACAGCCGGACCGCCCGGCGCGGGCGGAGCCGGCGGGGCCACTCCGCTTGCGGAATCCACAATGGCCGCAGGAGGAGCCGGCGGAGACGGCGGCGTCACGTTCTCCACCGACGAGATACTCGGACCGCCGGGAGCCGGCGGAGCGGGAGGCGTCACGGCGCCACCCGAACCACCAGCCGGACCGCCCGGAGCTGACGGCGCAGGAGGAGTCACACCCGAAGCAGGCTCAACAACACCAGCAGGCGGAGCAGGAGGAGCCGGAGGCGCAACACCCGAAGCGGGCTCAACCACACCAGCAGGCACAGCCGGCGGAGCCGCAGGCGCACCCGCCCCACCCGCACCACCAACAGGACCACCCGGCGCACCCGGCGCCGGCGGCGCAACACCCGAAGCCGGCTCAACCACACCAGCAGGCACAGCCGGCGGAGCCGCAGGCGCACCCGCCCCACCCGCACCACCAACAGGACCACCCGGCGCACCCGGCGCCGGCGGCGCAACACCCGAAGCCGGCTCAACCACACCAGCAGGCACAGCCGGCGGAGCCGCAGGCGCACCCGCCCCACCCGCACCACCAACAGGACCACCCGGCGCACCCGGCGCGGACGGGATAGCGGCCCCACCTGAGGTCGCGATCGGAGCGCCCGGCGCGCCCGGCGCCGGAGGAAGCGCTCCGCCGCCTGAGGTCGCCGTCGGTGCAGCCGGCGCACCCGGAACCGGCGGCGTCGCACCGCTGGCCGTCGTCGCCGTCGGTACACCCGGCGCACCGGGCACCGGCGGCGTCGCACCGCTGGCCGTGTCGACCCGCGCCGACGGCGGGACGGGCGGGCGCGGCGGCGTCGCGGAGGCGGTGCCATTCAACGACCCGGCCGGCGGAATGCCCACCGACGGCGGCGTCGCCGTGGCGGTGCCATTCAACGACCCGGCCGGCGGAATGCCCACCGACGGCGGTGTCGCGCTGGCGATGCCGTTGGTGGCCCCCGCGGGCGGGATGGCACCGGCGGGGGGCGTGGTGTTCGTCAGGGCAGAGTTGGCCGCCGGCAACGTCTGAGGCAGCCGCCCGGGCACCGTGAGCAGCTGCTGCATGATGTTGACGCACGGAACGCCGGGGCTCACTGTCCCCGGGTCAGCGATCGCCGTCGCGGGGTTGAACAGCTGAACCATCCAGCAGGCCCCTGCGGTGGCCAGGGCGGTGAAGCCCAATCGATTCGTGGTCCGCGACATGTTCCCTCAGTTCTCTGTGCGCTTCCTGTAACGCTGTGCGTTGAGGGGAACGTATGCCGGGTCGGCGAATTGGCCGCCGCGACAATTCTGGGGTTTATAGAACTGTTGCGAATGAGAAGTGCTTCGGTTACACGACGATGTTGGCGCAGGTAAGCGGGTTTTTTAGTTCGCACAAGCAACGAACGGGCCGGCGCCGAACGTGTATCCGTACCACTGGGTCTCTTGACACCGAGCAAAAAGGCCCGTGTCCGATGCGCGGGCGGTTCGCCGTCTACGAGTCTGAGTTCTGGTCGCGGTTCCCGGGTGCACTGGCAGTCGGGGTGACCCGGGCGGTGTTTCTCAAGCGTCCCCAGGTCACGGCCGGAATCGAGGCGCCGTCTACGCGTTCACGATTGCGCCGGAGGTCTGGGCTCACGGTCGTCGGGGCGTGGCGCTACGCCCCAACGAACGCTTGCGGGGGGTGGGTCGGCAGTCACGGGATCGCAGCGCTTAGGTGGACTGGATCCCCACTCTCGGGCCGGACGTTGGAGCGGATGACGGGATTCGAACCCGTGTAAACGGCTTTGCAGGCCGGTGCCTAGCCACTCAGCCACACCCGCGTCGACACTGACGATGCCGCAGGCGTGTCGCTCTGCCCAGCATTTCACTCACCGTGATTCAGACCGGTCACAGCGCGCCGATGAGTCATCCACCGCCCCTGCCCGTTACGGTCGGCTATGGACCTCACGCTGGCCGCGGATCCGCCGTTCTTCGGCGGACCTGGGCAGGGCACCCGTCAGATTGTCGAGTTGCTGGTCGCGTTCGGGCTGACGGCGCTCATTGGCCTAGAACGCGAAATCCAGGGCAAGAGTGCGGGCCTGCGTACGCAGACGATCGTCGGCACCGCGTCGGCGCTCATCCTGCTGGTGAGCAAGTACGGCTTCCAGGATGTGCTGTCGCCTGGAACGGTCGAAGTCGATCCCTCGCGTGTCGCCGCGCAGATCGTCACGGGCATCGGCTTTCTCGGGGCGGGCATCATCATCTTCAGGCGCGGTTCGGTGCACGGTCTGACCACGGCCGCGGCGGTGTGGGAGTCCGCGGCGATCGGAATGGCCGCGGGCGCTGGGCTTCTCCTGCTGGCCTGCCTCGTGACGGCGATGCACTTCGTCATTGTCGTGGGCTTCATACCGGTCGCGAGGCGCCTCAACGCGCGGCTGAGCGGATCTGTCCGCATCCACGTCACCTATCACGAGGGGCACGGCGTGCTCACCCGGTTACTCCAGGCCTGTTCGCGACGGCAGTGGCAGCTGACCGAACTCGCCGCCGACGCGCCCGGTGAGCCGCTGGGTGCGGGGCCCGGCCAGACCGGAGTGATGCTCACGTTGTCGGGCAACCGGATCCTCACCGCGCCGTCGGTGCTGGCCACCATCGACGGCGTAACGGCCATCAGGCAGATCGACGACGATCCGGACTGACCCCGGATGCGACACCGCTCAGTGTGGGCGGCGGCAGCTCCGCGTGGACGCGATCACGCCGGTGGCGACCAACGCCGCGAAGACTGCGAACAACAGGCGCGCGGCAGCCGCGTTCCCCGCGTCGGTGAGGTTGACGACGACGCCGGCCAGCCCCGCACCGAAGGCTCCGCAGATGAGCTGCACGGTGTTGATGGCGGCGGCCGCCACGGGCCCCTCGGCCGGATCGTCGACCCGACTCATCGCCCACGCCGACAGATGTGGCCATGCGATCCCGATACCGGTCCCGGTGATCAGCAGGCCGACGGCCCACAGCGCAGCCCACCCGAGCGACATGTCCTCTTGCAGGGAGAACATGCCGATCGCCAGGCCGGCGGCCATGACAAGCGGGGCCACTGCGACGGTGCGCGTGATCGTCTGCGTGCGGTGCAACGAGGCGCTGGTGATCTCGCCACCCGTCCATCCGACGGAGAGCACCGCCCCGAAGAACCCCGCGACGACCGGAGCCATACCGGCGAGCCGCTGTCCGAACAGCGGCACGTACATGTCGACCATGGTGGCCGCCATCAGCAGACCCAATGTCGCATAGATCCACTTCAACGGGCCGGGCCCGAAAGCGCTGGGCGGCAGCACCGCTACAGCGGCGCGACGGTCGACGGCCACGAACACCACCACGATGGCGACCCCGGCAGCGAGCAGCGCTGCCGTCGCGCGGACGTCGTGCGGAATCCCGGCCATGCTGACCGCCAGCGCGGCGGCGCCCAGCAGCAGAAGCGACGCCAACGGAATTCGCAGGCGCGGCGGATCCGCATCCGCGCTTGCATTGCGTCCCGGTAGCGCGAACGGCACCAGCACCGCCATCGCGGCGGTGAGCAGGACCAGCACCCCGAACGCCCAGCGCCAGCTGCCGAACTGCGCGAAAAGCCCGCCGGCCGAGGGGCCCACGACCGTCCCGACACCCCACATTGCGGAGACCAGCGCCGACGCGCGTGTCCACAACCGACTGGGCAGAGCGGTGTTGATCACCGCGTATCCGAGGCCGGCGAGCAGTCCTCCGGCAGCGCCCTGCACCGTGCGGCCGACGAGCAGCAGCTCCATGGTCGGGGCGAAGGCACAGCCCAGGCTGCCCGCCGCGAACACACTGAGGCCCGACAGGTACGCCCATCGCGGACCCAGCCGCATGAGCAGTGGGTGCACCGTCGTCGCGGCGATCACCGAGGCGACCAGATACACCGTCGTCACCCAGGCGTAGAACCGTTGCCCGCCGATATCGGCGACGGCGCTCGGCATCAGGCTGATCGTGAGGAACTCGTTGGTGGCGTACAGCAGGACGCCACCCGCCAGCACCGTCGACGCACCCAGGTGCGGCGCACCCAGCAGGTCGCGCCAGGTGCCCACCGAGACACGGGAGGTGTCAGCCACGCCGCCACGCTAAGAGCTCAACTGCGATTGAGGTCAACCCCGTGTCACTTCAGGCCCGCAGCGTCCATGCCGCGCAGTTCCTTCTTGAGGTCGTGGATCTCGTCGCGGATGCGGGCGGCCAATTCGAACTGCAGGTCGCGGGCGGCGGTCATCATCTGCTCGGTCAGATCTTTGATGAGATCGGCCAGTTCGGCGCGCGGCATGGTGGAGGTGTCGCGGCCCTCGACGATGCCGGCACTCACAGCGCGCCCGGGCTCCCCCTGGGCCCGCCGGCCCCGCGACGAATTGCGGCCTGAACCGCCCACCTCGACGGTCTCGCTGTCGTCGGCCTCGCGGTACACCTGGTCGAGGATGTCGGCGATCTTCTTGCGCAGCGGCTTGGGGTCGATGCCGCGGGCTTCGTTGTAGGCCACCTGCTTCGCGCGGCGACGTTCGGTCTCGTCGATTGCCTCACGCATCGAGTCGGTGATCTTGTCCGCGTACATGTGCACCTCACCCGACACGTTGCGGGCGGCCCGGCCGATGGTCTGGATGAGGCTGCGCGTGGACCGCAGGAACCCTTCCTTGTCGGCGTCGAGAATCGCCACCAGCGACACCTCGGGCAGGTCCAGGCCTTCTCGCAGCAGGTTGATCCCGACCAGCACGTCGTACTCGCCGAGCCGCAGCTGGCGCAGCAACTCGACGCGGCGCAACGTGTCGACCTCCGAGTGCAAGTACCGCACCCGGATGCCCAGCTCGAGCAGATAGTCGGTGAGGTCCTCGGCCATCTTCTTGGTGAGCGTGGTGACCAGCACCCGCTCGTCGCGTTCGGTGCGCTTGCGGATCTCCCCGATGAGGTCGTCGATCTGGCCCTTGGTGGGTTTGACGACCACCTGCGGGTCGACCAACCCGGTCGGCCGGATCACCTGTTCGACGAACTCACCGCCGGACTGGCTCATCTCGTACGGACCCGGCGTCGCCGACAGGTACACCGTCTGCCCGATCCGCGACGCGAACTCCTCCCACGTCAGCGGCCGGTTGTCGATCGCCGAAGGCAACCGAAAGCCGAAGTCCACCAGGTTGCGCTTACGCGACATGTCCCCTTCGTACATGCCACCGATCTGCGGCACGGTCACGTGGGACTCGTCGATGACCAGCAGGAAGTCTTCCGGGAAGTAGTCGATCAGTGTCGCCGGCGCGGTGCCGGGACCGCGTCCGTCGATGTGGCGCGAGTAGTTCTCGATACCCGAGCAGAACCCGACCTGCCGCATCATCTCGATGTCGTAGTTGGTGCGCATGCGCAGCCGCTGCGCCTCCAGCAGCTTGCCTTGGCCTTCCAGCTCGGCCAGCCGGTCCTCGAGTTCCTTCTCGATGCTGGAGATCGCCTGCGCCATCCGCTCGGGGCCTGCCACGTAATGCGTCGCGGGGAAGACCCGCAGCGAGTCGACCCTGCGGACGACGTCACCGGTCAGCGGGTGCATGTAATACAGCGCCTCGATCTCGTCGCCGAAGTACTCGATGCGCACCGCGAGTTCCTCGTACGACGGGATGATCTCGACGGTGTCGCCGCGAACCCGGAACGTGCCGCGGGTGAACGCCATGTCGTTGCGGGAGTACTGCACGTCGACGAGCAGGCGCAGCAGCGCGTCGCGGGGCACCTCCTGGCCGACCGTGAGCTCCACCGACCGGTCCATGTAGGACTGCGGCGTGCCGAGGCCGTAGATGCAGGACACCGACGCCACCACGACCACGTCGCGGCGCGACAGCAGGCTCGACGTGGCCGAGTGGCGTAACCGCTCGACGTCGTCGTTGATCGAGCTGTCCTTCTCGATGTAAGTGTCGGTCTGCGCGATGTACGCCTCAGGCTGGTAGTAGTCGTAGTACGAGACGAAGTACTCGACGGAGTTGTGCGGCAACATCTCTCGCAGCTCGTTGGCGAGCTGGGCGGCCAGCGTCTTGTTCGGCGCCATCACCAGCGTCGGCCGCTGGAGCCGTTCGATCAGCCACGCGGTGGTCGCCGACTTACCGGTGCCGGTGGCGCCCAGCAGGACGACGTCACGCTCCCCCGCCCGGATCCGCCGTTCCAGTTCTTCGATGGCTGCGGGCTGGTCACCGGCGGGCTCGTAGGGGCTGACCACCTCGAACCGGTTTCCGGCGCGCACCATCGCCTCGACAGGGCGGTACTCCGAATGCGCGAGCACTGGGTGTTCGGTTGCGAAAGCCATTTCACCAGGGTAGAACCAGCCACCGACAGATTCTTGTTCCCCGGGTCCCGCTGCTCTCCTATGCTGAGGTATCCACCCACCCAAGCACGAGACGTTCGACCTGCTGGCCTGCACGAACACCGACCCCAAGGGCATCGTGCGGGCCGTCGACGTCTACTCGGTGGAGCCCTGGGGGCTCTACATGGCCCGCCCGACCCCCGGGCGGGCGCAATTCCACTACATCGAGTCGTGGCTGCTACCGGAACTGAACCTGCGAGCGACGGTGTTCCACTTCAACGCGGGGTTCGAGCGGGATCAGGACTTCTACCTCGACGTCGGCAGCTACGTCCCGGGCCCGCAGCGGTGGACGGCCGAAGACCACTACCTCGACGTGGTGGTGCGGACCGGAATGGGGGCGGAGTTGTGCGACGTCGACGAACTGCTCACGGCGGTCCGCCACAACCTGCTCACCCCGGAGGTCGGCGAACGTGCGATCCACACCGCCGTGAGCACCATGGACGGACTCGCGCGCCACGACTATGACCTCTGCCGATGGCTGGCCGGAAACGGCATGGTTCTCACGTGGCGGACATTGTAAGGTCATCTACATGAACTCCGTCAGGCGCGGATTGACCGCGGGCGTTGCGGCGACAGCCGTCATCGGTGGCTCTCAGTTAAGTTCCGCCGTCGCGCTCGCCGACCCGGAGGGCCAGCCGCAGCCGGCCGCGCAGGAGAGCCCGCAGGTACTCCACAACATCGTCTACCGGGCCCGCATCGACGGCGTCTCCCGCGGTGCCACCATCACCTACAGCGCCGAAGGCGACCAGACGCAGACCGCGAACCCGACGATGCTGCCGGGCCGCGTGTTCGAGGTGAACACCGTCCTGCCCGATGCCGGCGTGGCCACGATGAAGCTGTCGGTGGATTGGCCGTACTCGGCCAACCTGCACTGCGAGATCCTCATCGACGATCAACTGGCCGCACAGGCCGACGACTTCGTCGCCCCACGCTTCCTGCCGCAGGACCCCGACTACGCCACCCTGACGTGCGAGGCCCCGGTCGCCGCGGTGGCGGCTCCCACACCCGCCGAGGCGGTGCCGCCGGCCGATCCCGCGGTACCCGCGCCGCCGGCCGTCTGACCGCTCAGGGACGCCAGCCGGTCGCCTCGGCCCACGCCGACGCCTTCGGATAGGCCTCGGCGAACCACGGCTCCTTGGCCTCGGCGTAATCCGGCGCGGTCAACGCCGCGCGCTTGACCTCGACGTACTCCTCACGCACATCCGGGTTGGCCGCCAGCCAGGCCGGGAACAGCAGTGCGAAGCGCTGATTCGGCCAGCCGTCGACCCGCACGTGGATGTTGGCGGGGCGCCCGGGGTCAGCTGCGCCGTGCAGGCGTTTACCCCACCGAGCGGTGTCGTCGTCGTGCGGCACGTCGGAGTCCATGTGTGGGCGCCGCGGATACCCTACTGCCGCAAGCGCACCGGCGATCTGGTCCGCGTCCTCGAGCGACGCGACCGTCACCTGGATGTCGATGACGTCCTTCGCGTCGAGTCCGGCGACCGAGGTGGAACCGACGTGGTCTGCCCGCAGTACTCTCGCGCCTGCCGCAGTGTTGATGCGGTTGATGATTCGTTGCGCGTCGGCGGCCCAGCCCAGGTTGTGCGCGACGAGTCGGGGACCGGTCTGCACCACCGAACCGGTGCGGATGTTCTCGGCCAGGGGCAACACACGCTCGTACCACAGCCGGCGCGCCTGCTCGACCAAGTCGTCCTGAGTACCCGAATTGTCCAGCAGCACATCGGCGATCGCGCGCCGCTGCTCGTCGGACGCCTGCGCCTTCATCCGGGCACGGGCGTCGTGTTCGGGCAGTCCGCGTTTGATGAGCCGCTCGACCCGCGTCTCCTGATCGGCCCACACCACCACGACGAGCGGGAAGAACGGTGCCATACCGGTTTCCACGAGCAGCGGGATGTCCTCGACGACGACGGTGCCCTCGGGCACCGAGTCGATGATCTCCTGCCGCCGCTTCCCCACCAGCGGATGCACGATCCCGTTCAGCGTGGCGCGCTGTTCGTCGCTCTGAAATGCCTTGGCGGCCAGCGCCGGCCGATTGAGCGCGCCGTCGGGCAGCAGGATGTCTTCACCGAACGCGTCGACCAGTGCGGCGAGCCCCTCGGTGCCCGGTTCGACGACCTCACGGGAGATGACGTCACCGTCGACGATGACGCCGCCGCAGTCGGCGAACGTCGCGGAGACGGTCGACTTGCCTGCGCCGATGCCGCCGGTCAATCCAATTCTCAGCACGCCACCAGTGTGTCAGGGCTCAGATACGGCGAACGCCCCGGCTCGCGGTGAGCCGGGGCGTTCGTCGAGATGTTCTGCTAGGCGTTGCCGGCCAGCTTCTCCCGCAGAGCGGCGAGCTGGGCGTCGCTGGCGAGCGTTCCGCCGGTCGAGGACTCCTCCGAGCGCGACGAGCCGTTCGACGCCGGTCGAGCAGCCTCTTCGGCCTCGGCGGCGGCGAACTTCTCCATCTGCGCGGTGTGCATCTTGTGCCGGCGCTCCGCCTCGGCGTAGCGGGACTCCCACTCCTCACGCTGCTTGTCGAAACCTTCGAGCCATTCGTTGGTCTCGGAGTCGAAGCCCTCGGGGAAGATGTAGTTGCCCTGGTCGTCGTAGCTGTCGGCCATACCGTACTTCGAGGGGTCGAACTCCTCGGTGTAGTCCTCGTTGGCCTGCTTGAGCGACAGCGAGATGCGGCGCCGCTCGAGGTCGATGTCGATGACCTTGACCATCGCGTCGTCGCCGACCTGGACCACCTGGTCCGGGACCTCCACGTGGCGCTCGGACAGCTCCGAGATGTGCACCAGGCCCTCGATGCCCTCCTCGACGCGGACGAACGCACCGAACGGCACCAGCTTGGTGACCTTGCCCGGGACGATCTGCCCGATTGCGTGGGTACGGGCGAAGTGGCGCCACGGATCTTCCTGAGTCGCCTTGAGCGACAGCGAAACCCGCTCGCGATCCATGTCGACGTCGAGCACCTCGACGGTGACCTCGTCGCCCACCGTGACGACCTCGGACGGGTGGTCGATGTGCTTCCAGGACAGCTCGGAGACGTGCACCAGGCCGTCGACGCCGCCGAGATCGACGAACGCGCCGAAGTTGACGATCGAGGAGACGACACCCTTGCGGATGGCGCCCTTCTGCAGCTGGTTGAGGAACTCGCTGCGGACCTCGGACTGCGTCTGCTCCAGCCAGGCGCGACGCGAGAGCACCACGTTGTTGCGGTTCTTGTCGAGCTCGATGATCTTGGCCTCGATCTCCTTGCCGATGTACGGCTGCAGATCGCGGACTCGTCGCATCTCGACCAGGGAGGCGGGCAGGAAGCCGCGCAGGCCGATGTCGAGGATCAGGCCGCCCTTGACGACCTCGATGACGGTGCCCTTGACGGCCTCGTCCTTTTCCTTGAGCTCTTCGATGGTGCCCCAGGCGCGCTCGTACTGTGCGCGCTTCTTGGACAGGATCAGGCGGCCTTCCTTGTCCTCTTTGGTGAGGACCAGGGCTTCCACCTCGTCGCCGACGGACACAACCTCATTGGGGTCGACGTCGTGCTTGATGGAGAGCTCGCGGGAAGGGATGACACCTTCGGTCTTGTAGCCGATGTCTAGGAGGACTTCGTCGCGATCGACCTTGACGATCGTCCCTTCGACGATGTCGCCATCGTTGAAGTACTTGATGGTCTTGTCGATGGCGGCGAGAAAGTCCTCAGCCGAGCCGATGTCGTTGACGGCTACTTGCGGCGAGGTGACGGAGGGACTTGGCATGTGGTGGGTTGCTCCGGAAAGGTTCAATAGTAGGTACAGGAGATTGGTTCATAACCTGAGATCGCGCACACAGGTACACGCTCAGGCTACTCGACTCGGTCCACGCAGGACAAACCCGGTTCCCCCAAGGGGCCGGCGCCGCGGGCCATCGTGCAGACGGCCGCGGCCACCCGGTCCAGATGCTGCGCGGTCACCGGCTTTCCCAGCGCGATGAGCCGCCAGAAGACGAGTGCCGCCAGTGCGTCCATGATGACCTCCTGATCAGCATTGACGTCCAATTCGCCGCGTTCGGCCGCGCGCTCGAGCACCGCTGTGGCGCGCGCTCGCCGGGGCCGCCCGACATATGTCATCAGGGCCTCGCCGAGAGCCGGGGTGCGCTGCGCCTCGGCGAGCAGATCCGGGTACACGCGACGGACCCGGTCGTCGGTCAGCCACGTGAGGACCTCGTCGAGGAGAACCCGGATGTCCCCCGCGAACGATCCGGTGTCGGGAGCCGGATCGGTGCTGACGCTCAGCGCGCGCATCAGATCGGCCGTCATCTCGACCTTCGACGGCCACCGCCGGTAGAGCGCGCTCTTGCCGACCCGGGCGCGGCGGGCGACGGCGTCCATCGTGAGCCCGCCGAACCCCTTGTCGCCGAGTTCGGCCAGCACCGCGTCGAGGATCGCCTCGGTGACCCTGGCGTCGCGGGGCCGCCCGGCGGTCATGCGGGCGGCAGAGCGCGCAGATATGTGGCGAAGCTGCGCGGGGGGGTTCCGGTGAGCCGCTCGACGGTGTCGGTGACGGCGGCCTGGGCACCGTCGCGGACCAGCGCGTCGAGAGCGGCGAGCACCGCCGCGAACTCGGCGTCGTACCCGGAGGCGACGAGGAAGTCGGCGAACCGTTCGGGATCGACGGGCCGATGGCGCACGGTGCGGCCGGTCACCTCCGCCATGATCGCCGCAGCTTCGTCGTAGGTGAGCGCCTCGGGGCCGGTCAACAGATGCTCACCGCACTGCGCCCCTGGCGCCGCCAGCACGTGGGCCGCCACGCGGCCGATGTCGCGGCCGTCGATGAACGCCAGCCGGCCGGCTCCGGTGGCCGTAATGAATTCGCCCGTCGCACGGACACTCTCGGCAACCGGATGGGCGCCGGTGAAGTTCTGCATGAACCACGACGGGCGCAAAACCTCCCACTCCGCGAACGTCTCCCGCACCGCTGCAGCCACTTCGCCCAGGCCGGGGTCACCGAAGGCGACGGCCGACGAGCTGAGCGCGACGACGCGACGTACGCCCGCGGCCGCGGCCTGTTCGAGGAACGGGGCGACCATGGCCATCGGTTCGGCGCTGCCGATGGGTGCGACCAGGTACATCCGGTCGGCGCCGTGCAGGGCGTCACGCCATGTCGCCGGATCGGCCCAGTCGAACCGGCGGTGGTCGTGGGTGGTGGGCGGTGTCGGTTGTCGCGTCGCCGTGCGGACCGAGAGGTCCGGAAAGCGGCGAAATGCGTCGACGACCGCGCTGCCGGTCGTGCCGGTGGCGCCCAACACCAGAGCCGTGCCGCTCACCGCTGCGCTCCGGCGTCGAAGGCGGCGAAAAGTTCGTCGATGCCGCCAAGCGCAGCGCCGGCGACCAGCGGGTTCCAGTAGTCGCGGTAGGTGAGGATGCCGTCGGGTCCGACGGTGATGACGGCGACATAGGCGATCTCGTAGGGCTTGCCGGTCTTGACGGCGACGCCGGTGACAGCCCATTCGAGGATGACCGTGTCGGGGTCGGTGCTGTCATGGCGCGTCATCCGGGTGATCGCGCGGACGTCGACGTTGTCGGTGTAGTCCGCGAGGTAGCCGCGCACCTCTTCACGTCCGCGCAGTTCCGGCCACCCGGGCGGTGCGAACGGAAAGCTCAGGGTGCCGTCTGGCGCCCACTGGTCGGCGAAAGCCGACATGTCGTGGGCGAGCAGCGTTTCCTGCAGTCGGTCGATCGTCTGGTGGGTGCGTCGCCGTCGGGCGCCGTCGTCGAGTTCGCTCATCGATTCCTCCTCTTCAATTACGAGACACTACCGTCTCGTAATTGAGTCAACTCGCTGAGGCGCCCCGGTATTCCGGCTAGCCTGCTGAGGTGTCCCCCCTCGGCACCCCACCCCCACCGCACCTGATCGCGTCGCCGTGGGTCCGTCGCGTCCGCACAGTCGGCGCCCCGCTCGGTGTGCTGATCGCCCTCGGCACCCTTGCCGGCCTGCTCGTCATCCTGTTGACGGCGATCAACCCGACGGGGACGGCGATCGGGTTCGTGCTGTCGAGCATCGCGATGGCCGTGGTCGTGCTGGCGTACCTGTGGCTGGATCGATGGGAACCCGAACCGCCACGGCTGCTGGTGTTCGCCTTCCTCTGGGGGACCTCGGCGGCCGTCGTCATCTCCGCGGTCCTGCAACTCTTCCTCGAGGCGTGGCTGAACCCCGCAGACGGCACTGGTGTGGGCATCAGCCCGGTCACGCTCGTGCTGGGAGCCCCGCTGACCGAGGAGGCCGCCAAGGGCCTGTTCCTGCTGATCATGATGACCGGCGCACGTCGCAACGAGATGAACTCGCTGACCGACTGCCTGGTGTACGCGGGACTGGTGGGCGCGGGCTTCGCGTGGCTCGAGGACATCCTCTACATCGCCAACGGCGAATCTCTGGCCGATTCGCTGCTCACCGCCGCGCTGCGGCTGATCATGGCGCCGTTCGCCCACTCCCTGTTCACCACGGTGTTCGCGCTCGGGGTGTGGTTCGCCCTGCATCGCCGCGAGGCCGTCGCGCGGGCCGGCTTCATCCTGCTCGGCTACGCCGGGGCGGTGCTGCTGCACGCCATGTGGAACGGTTCGTCGCTTCTCGGTGTCGGCGCCTATTTCGGCCTGTACGTGTTCTGGATGATGCCGATCTTCGGGCTGGCGATCCTGTTGGCGGTAAAGAGCCGAAGGCGAGAGCAGCAGATCGTCGCGGCCAAGCTCCCCGGCATGGTGTCCGCCGGCGTGGTGACTCCCGGCGAGGCGATGTGGCTCGGATCGCTGGGCACCCGCAAGCAGGCGATCGCCGAAGCGAACCGGTTCGGCGGCAAGCAGGCCGCGGCGTCGGTCAAGAAGTTCGCCCACCAAGTAGTCGAGTTGGCGTTCGTACGCGACCGCATCGACCGAGGATTCGGCAACCCACGCGTCGTCGGACTGCTCAACGAGGAGACCTACGCGCTGTACGCGGCGAGGGCGGCATCTCCCGCGCTGCACCAGATGGCCGCCTACCGGGCCGGGTGGCCCCTCAGGCCTTGAAGTACGCCAGTTGGTGCGTGGTGACCAGCAATTCGCCTGTGCTGCTCCACAGTTCGGCCGACTGGTCGAAGTAGCCGCGGGTGAACCGGTTGGCTCTCGCGCGAGCCAGCACGAAGTCCCCGCCCACCACGCCCAGGGCCCGGGAGTCGGCGTGGAAATATGTCGTCAGCGAAATCGTCCCCGCCGGCGACATCGCACCGCGCCGCAGGAACACCCGGGGATAGAAGATGTCGCTCATCGCCGCGAGGGACGGGAAATCCAATGCCCGCCCGCGGCGATCCCGCGCCCAGAGCGTGGTGACCGACGACGGCTCCGGCTCGGCGCCGACCCCCGGTGCCGCACCCTCGACGTAGCGCATCTCGTAGTTGCGCGCCCACACGATCATGTCGGGCAGTCCGGTCTCGTCGATGGCGTCGGGTGCCGGCACCGTCGGTACCGCGTGCTCGGTGTCCGACCAGGTGTCGCGGCGGAGCCCGAAGACCGCGGTGGCGTTGGTCGTGAGCACCCCGTCCTGCCAGAGCTCGACGAGCCAGTGCTGGTTGGTCCGGTTCGTCCGGACGGTTTTCACCGCGATGTCGAAGGGTCCGTCCGCGACGGGTGCTGCGAAGTTGACGGTCAGCGAGACCGGTTCGCCGATCCGCTCCGGCTGCACCTCGACGGCACGCAACATCACGGCGGCGGTCATCCCGCCGAAAGGACCGACCATGTTGGCCCAGTCCGGCCGGGTACGGCCGCGCAACACACCGCTCTCGCCTACGGGTTCGAGCTCGATCGCCTCGTCGAACGGGTGCACCGTCACGTCAGTGCGCCGCAGCGTCCCAGCTGCGGCCGTATCCGACGCTGACCTCGAGCGGAACGTCGAGCGGGTAGGCGCTGCCCATCTTGTCGCGGACCAACTCGTCGAGTGTGTCGCGCTCCCCGTCGGCGACCTCGAACAACAGCTCGTCGTGCACCTGCAGCAGCATGCGGGACTTGAGCCCGGCGTCCTTGATCGCCTGATCGACGTTGATCATCGCGACCTTGATGATGTCGGCGGCGCTGCCCTGGATCGGGGCGTTGAGCGCGGCCCGCTCCGCAGCCTCGCGGACATTGCGGTTGCTGCTGTCGAGTTCGGGCAGGTACCGCCGACGACCGAACACCGTCGAGGTGTAGCCGTCCTTGCGGGCCTGGTCGACGACGTCGCGGAGGTAGTCGCGGATGCCGCCGAAGCGCGCGAAGTACTGGTCCATCTGGACCTTGGCCTCTTCGGTGGAGATCTTGAGCTGCGCGGCCAGCCCGTAGGCGCTCAACCCGTAGGCCAAGCCGTAGGACATCGCCTTGACGCGGCGACGCAGATCCGGCGTCACCTCGTCGATCGGGACGTCGAACGCCCGCGACGCGACGAACGAGTGCAGGTCCTCCCCGGTGTTGAACGCCTCGATGAGACCGGCATCCTGGGACAGGTGCGCCATGATGCGCATCTCGATCTGGCTGTAGTCGGCCGTCATGAGTTCGGTGTATCCGTCACCCACCACGAATGCGTCGCGGATGCGCCGGCCCGCCTCGGTGCGGATCGGGATGTTCTGCAGATTCGGCTCTGTCGACGACAACCGGCCGGTCGCGGCGATCGTCTGGTTGAACGTCGTGTGGATCCGGCCGTCGGAGGCCACCGAGTTCAACAGCCCGTCGACGGTGACCTTGAGCCGGGTGGCGTCGCGATGCGCCAACATGTGCTGCAGGAACGGGTGGCCCGTCTTGTCGAACAGTGACTGCAGGGCGTCCGCGTCGGTGGTGTATCCGGTCTTGGTCTTCTTGGTCTTGGGCATCTCGAGTTCGTCGAACAGCACTGCCTGCAGCTGTTTGGGCGACCCGAGGTTGATCTGTTTGCCGATCACCGCGTAAGCCGCCTCCGCAGCGTCGCGGATCAGGTCGCCGAACTCACTCTGGAGTTGACGCAGCTGATCGATGTCGACGGCGATGCCGTTGTGCTCCAGCTCGGCGAGCACGCGCTGCACCGGCAGCTCCATGCGCCCGAGCAGTGAGGACGAGTCGATACGCGCGAGTTCCTCGTCGAGGGCGTCGGCGAGGTCGAGCACCGCGACCGCGCGCAGGATTAACGTCTGCACGGCCTGGTCGTCGCCGCCGTCACTGTCGTCGAGTAGCGAAAGCTGTTGTTGTGCAGGGTTGTCCGCGCGGAGTTCACGGCGCAGGTAGCGCAGTGACAGGTCGTCCAGGCTGAAGCTGCGCTGCCCGGGCCGCACGATGTAGGCGGCGAGCGCGGTGTCGGAGGTGACTCCGGCGAGCTTCCATCCGCGGCCCGCCAGATCGTGGATGGCCAGCTTCGCCTCGTGCAGCGCCTTGGGCGGCCCCGGGTCGGCGAGCCACGACGCGAGCGCCGCCTCGTCGTCCGGGTCGAGAGAGGTGGTGTCGATGTAGCGGCCGTCGCCGTCGGCGGCCACGATGGCCAGCGCGGTGGCGTCGGCGTCGTAGGCCAAGTGCGTACCGACGACCGCTAGTCCGAACCGGTTGCCGAGGCTGTGTTCGGACAACCAGGCCGCGAGCTCACCGCGTTCCAGTGCCTTGCCACGCACGTCGAACCCGTGTTCCACCTCGGGTTCGACCGCCACCAGCGTCTCGAACAGCCGGTCCCGCAGGACCCGGAATTCGAGGTCGTCGAACAGGCGGTGGATCTGGTCGCGGTTCCACGGCTGCACCCGCAGGGTGTCGGGCGTATGGGGCAGCGGAACGTCCTTGACGAGGTCGGTGAGCTCCCGGTTGAGCACGACATGCGACAGATTCGCCCGGAGCGCGTCACCGACCTTGCCCTTGACCTGATCGACGTTGTCCACGAGGGCCTGCAATGACCCGTATTCGGCGATCCACTTGGTCGCGGTCTTCTCCCCCACACCTGGGATGCCCGGCAGGTTGTCGCTCGGATCGCCCCGCAGCGCCGCGAAATCCGGATACTGCAGCGGAGTGAGCCCGTACTTCTCGACCACCGCCTCCGGGGTGAACCGGGTCAGTTCGCTGACCCCCTTGCGGGGGTAGAGCACCGTCACGTCATCGCTGACGAGTTGTAGTGCGTCGCGATCCCCGGTGACGACGAGCACCCGGAATCCCTCGGTTTCGGCCTGGGTGGCGAGCGTGGCGATGATGTCGTCGGCCTCGAAGCCGGGCTCGGCGAGCACGGCGATGCCCAGCGCGACGAGCACCTCTTTGGTGATGTCGATCTGGCCGCGGAACTCATCCGGCGTCGAGGACCGGCCGGCTTTGTACTCGGGGTACTTGTCGACGCGGAACGTCTTGCGGGACACGTCGAAGGCGGCGGCCACATGGGTGGGCTTCTCGTCGCGGAGCAGGTTGATCAGCATCGCGGTGAATCCGTAGACCGCGTTGGTGGTCAGCCCGCCCTGGGTCTTGAAGTTCTCCGCGGGTAGCGCGTAGAAGGCGCGGTACGCCAGTGAGTTGCCGTCCAGCAGCATCAGTGTCGGCTTGTCGTCCGCGGGTGCGGCGGCCGTCTTCTTGTTGGTGGCCGTCTTGTTGGTCGCCGTCTTGTTGGTCGCGGTACTGGCTGGGCTCACGGCCTCAACTCTAGGCAACCCCGCCGACACGCAGACGCTCCCGGGCCATGCCGATGAGCGCCCGCGCCGCGGGACTGACCGGTCCACTCGCGCGCCACGCCAGCACGAGGCGTCCCCGCAGCTCCGGAGTGATCGCGACGGGATGCAGGTCGGCCCGGTTGCACGACACCGATTGCGGCACGATCGCGACGCCGAGCCCGTGTGCCGCGAGGTCGGCCAGTTCCTGCGGAGTGCTGGCCTCGAACGCGATCCGCGCTGTCAGACCCGCGGCGGCGAAGGCCTCGTCGAGCCGGTGGCGCAGGCCGGTGCCCTGCGGCAGCGCGATCAGAGACCGGTCCGCGAGCGCCGTCACCGGCACCGACGGGACGTCCCGCCACGGGTCGTCACGGCCCACCGCGGCGTAGATCGCCTCGTCGGTGGTGACGTCGACCGCGAGGCCGTCGGGCACCTCGTCGGTCCCCACCGACGCGATCACGAGATCGAAGTGTCCAGATCGCACACCCGCGACCAGCCGATCGGACTCCGCGGTGCTCAACGTGATCTCCACCCCGGGATGAGCGGTGTGGAAGTCGGCCAGCAGAGCCGGCATGTCGAGGTTGTGCGCGGTGACCGTGCCGATCACCACCGACCCGCGGACCAGCCCGGCGAGCTCCTCGACCGCGAGGCGCGCACTGGCGACGGCGGTCAGCGCGGCCCGGGCGTGCGGCAACAGGGCGGCACCCGCGGCGGTGAGGCGCACTCGACGCCGCGCACGGTCGAGCAGCGGCTGTCCCAGTTCGCGCTCCAGCCGGGCGATCTGCGCGCTCACCGCGGGCTGCGCCACATGCACCCGCTCGGCGGCCCGGGTGAAATTGGCCTCCTCCGCGACGGCGAGGAAGTACTCCAGCTGACGCAATTCCATAACCAATCACAATAGTTTTCGGCGCGAATCGGTATTGGACTTATGCAAGACACTCACGCAGCGTGGACTCCATGACCACCTTCGTCCTCGTCCCCGGCGCCTGCCACGGCGCGTGGTGTTTCGACGACCTCGTCGACGCGCTGCGCGGGCACGGACACCGCGCGCTGGCTTACACGCTCACCGGCATCGCCGAGCGGGCCCACCTCGCTCATGCCGGAGTCAACCTCAACACTCACATCGCGGATATGTGCGCCGCCGTGGCGGCCATCCCCGACGACGACGAATTGGTACTCGTCGGGCACAGCTACGGCGGCATGGTCATCACCGCCGTCGCCGACCGGATGCCCGGCCGGATCGACGCCCTCGTGTACCTCGACGCCCTCGTCCCGCGCGACGGCGAATCCTGCTGGGATCTGGTCAACGACGAGGAAAGGCAGTGGTATCTCGGCGTCGACGACACCGGCTACGGCGTTCCGGCGCTGCCGTTCTTCGACGACCGGGCCTCCGCGCATCCGCTGGCTTCGCTGTTGCAACGGATCAGCCTCACCGGCGACGGCAACGGCGTCCGCCGGCGCGACTACGTCTACGCACTGGACTGGCCGGGCGAATCGCCCCTGCGGCAATCCTTTGAGCGCGTGCGCGACGACCCGGCGTGGACGGTGCACGAACTCGACGGCAAGCACAACCTCATGCGCGACAACCCCGACGATCTGCTGCGCATCCTGCTCGACGCGGCCGCCCGCTGACTGGAACACGTTTCAGTTTTGCCCCGCGTCTGGGTACGCTGACCGCGTGTCAGCAGCTTCCACGCAACCGGCGATCGACGGCTGGTTCGCCACCGAAGGGTCCGGCGGGGCCCGTCTGATCGGCGGCAAATGCCATCAGTGCGGGACCTACGTCTTCCCGCCGCGGGCCAACAACTGCCCGAACCCCGGATGTGACGGCGATGAGCTCGCGCAGGTTCCGCTGTCCCGACGCGGGAAGCTGTGGAGCTACACCGAGAACCGCTACGCACCCCCGCCGCCCTACCCGTCGCCAGATCCGTTCGCGCCCTTCGCCGTTGCCGCCGTCGAGCTGGCCGAGGAAGGCCTGATCGTGCTCGGCAAGGTGGTCGAGGGGACGTTGGCCGCCGATCTGAAGGTGGGTATGGAGATGGAGTTGACCACCATGCCGCTGTTCACCGACGACGACGGTGTCGAACGCATCGTGCACGCATGGAGGATCGCTGATGCCTGAGTCATCCCCCGAGTCGCTTCGCTCCTGCCCGCCGGAACCTGTCTACATCCTCGGCGCAGGCATGCACCCATGGGGCAAGTGGGGCAACGACTTCACCGAGTACGGCGTGGTCGCCGCGCGCGCCGCGCTGGCCGAGGCCGGTATGGACTGGCGCCAGATCCAATTGGTCGCCGGCGCCGACACCATTCGCAACGGCTACCCCGGATTCGTCGCCGGTGCGACCTTCGCCCAGAAGCTGGGATGGAACGGCGTACCGGTCACCTCGAGTTACGCCGCGTGCGCGAGCGGGTCGCAGGCCCTGCAGAGCGCACGTGCGCAGATCCTCGCCGGCTTCTGCGATGTCGCGCTGGTGATCGGTGCGGACACCACGCCGAAAGGCTTCTTCGCGCCCGTCGGCGGTGAACGCCGCAACGATCCGGACTGGCAGCGTTTTCATCTGATCGGCGCCACCAACCCCGTGTACTTCGCGATGCTGGCGCGCCGGCGGATGGACCTCTACGGCGCGACGCTCGAGGATTTCGCCGCGGTGAAGGTGAAGAACGCCCGCCACGGCCTGGAGAATCCGAACGCGCGGTTCCGCAAGGAGACCTCGGTCGAGGACGTGCTGGCCAGCCCTGTCGTCTCCGATCCGCTTCGCCTGCTGGACATCTGCGCGACGTCCGACGGTGCGGCCGCATTGATCGTCGCCAGTAAGTCGTTCGCCGAGAAGCACCTCGGATCAGTCGAGGGGGTGCCGTCGGTGCGAGCAGTGAGCCTTCAGACACCGCAATACCCTCAGCACCTCCCCGAATTGCCTGACATCGCCACCGATTCCACCGCGGTCGTGCCCGCACCCGACCGTGTGTTCAAGGATCAAATCCTCGACGCTGCGTACGCCGAGGCGGGTGTCGGACCCGAGGACCTCAGCCTCGCCGAGGTCTACGACCTGTCCACCGCCCTCGAACTCGACTGGTATGAGCACCTCGGGCTGTGCGCCAAGGGTGAGGCCGAGGAACTCCTACGCAGCGGTGCCACCACGATCGGCGGCCGGATCCCGGTCAACCCGTCGGGCGGGCTGGCGTGCTTCGGCGAGGCCATCCCCGCCCAGGCGATCGCTCAGGTCTGCGAATTGACCTGGCAGCTCAAAGGACAGGCCACTGGGCGCCAGGTGGAGAACGCCACGGTCGGCGTGACCGCCAATCAGGGCTTGTTCGGCCACGGCTCGTCGGTGATCGTCGCGCGCTGAATCGGTTGCTGATATTGCGCCGGCGCGTGAATCAGCCGAGCGATTCGCGCGTCTTGCATAGTGTGACCGACTCCTACTCAACCAACGCGACGATTTCACCGCCGGTCGACCCCGCACTCCTTCCAGAGCTGCTGCGTCCGACCATCGAGTCCACACGGGCCGAGGGTGAGTGCGGGCGAGACGTGCCGGCGGTCGACGCGACCGTCGCACTGGCCACCCGCAAGGCGTCGGCGACCGGCTCTTACCTGGCCGACGAAGCACACGCCCAGTACACGATCGCGAAGGCGGACACCGCAATCGCTGCGTCGCGCGCGCTGATGTTCCGCAGAATTGAAACGTTACAACTCGCTGCCGAACGTCACGCCGTGGTGACCCTGCAGCAGCGGGCTGGGCTTCGGGCGGCGATGACCCACGCCGCGGAAGTGAGCCGCGAGGCACTGGTCGCCATGTACGAGGTGGCGGGCTCGTCTGCCCTGTACCGGGACAACCCGGTAGAACGGGGATTTCGCGACGGCATGGCGGTACTGCAGCACACCAACCATTCCCGGGGCTTCATGCGAGCCGCCGGCCGGGTGCGCCTCGGACGCGATCCCGGCGTCCCCCTCTTCTGACGACGGCGGAGCCATGGCGAGGGTCCGCGTCATCGCACTTCGTTGCGAACTCAACTGACCCCACCAGGGAATATCAAGGTGATATATTGCATTTCACAGGCTGTGCCACTGGTTCAGCGAAGTCATGGGCAGTTCGGGGGGTGGCCGTCGTGACGGCCGATCGGGCTCGGGGCCGGCCGACGCACGTAACGAGGCGCGAAGCCCTGACCGGCGCCACTCCCGCGCCGAAGGAATCGCGCCTTTCACACAGACAACTGATAGGGAAACCGATGCCGGATCCAACCAATCGCGAAGACAGACATGCGCGCGGTGGCCGCATATGCAGGTTCGAACACGAGGTGAGGCCGCTGATGAAGGACCTGCATCGGTCCGCGTACTCCTACACCCGCAACGTCGCCGACGCCGAAGACCTGGTTCAGGAGACGCTGCTGCGAGCCTTCCGGGCGTTCGACTCCCTGAGCGGCGAGTACCGACTCAAGGCGTGGCTACTGTCCATCATGCGCAACGCCTGGATCAGCAGATACCGGGCGAGTATGCGGCGCCCGGCCGAGACGCTCGTGGGAGATCTACACGACGGCCACGTCGACAGTAAAGCGCTCAATTCCGATACGCACTCAGCCGAACACCTCGTCCTGCGGGACATGCCGGATCCGCAACTCGTCGACGCACTGGTGGCATTGCCGGAATCGCTGCGCCTCACCGTGTATTACGTTGCGGTGGTAGGTCTCTCGTGCCATGAGGTGGCCGCGGTGATGAGTGTCCCGAAGGGGACGGTGATGTCCAGGATGTACCGGAGTCGGCTGCACCTGCGCCGCCTCCTCGGGGCTTACCCTCCCCTGGCCGCGCTCGAGGAGGCAACGACCATGGCCCCCCAGGGCCAACCGGTGTGAGCGGATGTCAATCAGCATGATTCGACCACGTCCATAGATTCGACGAGCCGCAAAGGGACCCTTACGAGCTCGCCACGAACGTCGACACTCAGTGCGCCGCCCCGGATCTGCTGGAGGGTGCCGCAGGCGAATCCCGTCGACGTGGTCACCGCGACCTCTGGCGCCGTCACCGCCGTGTCGGTACGGGTGTTCGGCCACCACCAGGTCAGCGCCGCGATCGCCGTCGAACCCACCGCGATGAACGTGACGACGATTCCGACGACGAGCCTGCGCGTCTCCGCTGTCTGAGATACCGGGCGCCGGGCCACCGGATGTGCGACAGTCGCGACCAGCATGACCCCGACCAGGGCGAGCACCAGACCGCAGAGCGCGGCGATCGCACCGAGGTCCTGCAGCCACGGCGGACGATTCCCACCGTCGGCACCTCCGCTGAAAACCCCGCAGAGACCGACGAATCCGAGGACGCCGACCTGCAGCTTCTGCCATTCGCGCGCGGATTCCTGCGCGAGACCGAGACCACCGTAGGGACTGCCGTTCGACATCGCGCCACCATTTCGACTCTTTGCACCGTCAAAGTGATGAACGACGCGCAGCGCCGATGCGATTCCCCTGGGTCAGGCCACGCCGAGATAGGCAGCGCGAATGCTGTCGTCGTGCAGCAGTTCCCGGGCGTTGCCCGTCCGGGTGACCTCACCGGTCTCGAGGATGTAGGCCCGGTCGGAGCGCGACAGCGCCTGCTGAGCGTTCTGCTCCACGAGCAGCACCGTGGTGCCCTGGGCATTGATGTCGGCGATGATCTTGAAGATCTGCGAGATCACCATGGGCGCGAGACCCATCGACGGCTCGTCGAGGAGCAGCACCTTGGGCCGCGCCATCAGCGAGCGACCGATCGCCAGCATCTGCTGTTCGCCGCCGGACAGCGTGCCGCCCACCTGGGCACGCCGTTCGGCCAGCCGCGGGAAAGTCTCGAAGACCCAGTCGAGCCGCTCACGGTGCTCCGCCTTCGTCGCGAATTTCCGCGCATAGCAACCCATCTCGAGGTTCTCTGTCACGGTCATGCCGGGGAACACGCCCCGACCCTCCGGCGCCTGGATCAAACCGTCGGCCACCCGGCGGTGCGCCTTCACCCGCGAGACGTCACGCCCGTCGAACCACACCGAACCCGAGGTGAGCGGTCGCAATCCGGAGATCGCCCGCATCATCGTGGTCTTACCCGCGCCGTTGGACCCCAGCAGCGTGACCAGTTCGCCTTCGTGGACCTTGAGCGACACCCCGTGCAGCGCACGGATCCGGCCGTAGTGCACGACGATGTCGCGTACCTCGAGCAGCACCTTGCGTGGCTCAACCGATTTCGTCATCAGGCACTCCAAGGTAGGCGGCGATGACTTTCGGGTCCTCGCGGATCGCGGCCGGCAGCCCGTCGGCGATCTTGCGCCCGAACTCCAGCACCACGATCCGGTCGGTCACGCCCATCACCAATCGCATGTCGTGTTCGATCAGCAGCACGGTGTAGCCGTCGTCGCGGATCTTGCGGATCAGCTCGATCAGCGCGGCCTTCTCCGCGGGGTTGAACCCCGCTGCCGGTTCGTCGAGGCACAGCAGTTTGGGTTCGGTCGCCAGTGCGCGGGCGATCTCGAGTCGCCGCTGGTCGCCGTAGGGCAGGTTCTTCGCCTTCTCCTCACCGCGGTGCGCGATGCCGACGAAGTGGAGCAGTGCGGCCGACCGTTCGATCGCCGACTTCTCTTCCCGCCGGTGCCGCGGCGTGCGGACCAGCGCACCAGGCACGGAGGTCAGATGCCGCGCATCGGTACCCACCATGACGTTCTCCAGCGCCGTCATCTCACCGAACAGCCGGATGTTCTGGAAGGTACGCGCGATGCCGCGACGGGTGATCTGGTGACGTTTAATCCGTCCCAGCGGTTTGCCGTCGAACGTGACGGAGCCCGAACTGGGCCGGTACACACCGGTGATCGCGTTGAAGCACGTGGTCTTGCCGGCGCCGTTCGGACCGATCAGGCCGAGGATCTCGCCGCGGCGGATGTCGAAGGACACCGCGTCCAGCGCGGTCAGCCCGCCGAACTTGACCGTCAGATCGTGTGTCTCCAGCAGCGACTCGCCCTCGGCGGCGTTGATCTCCCGATGGACGCCCGAGAGGTCCTCGATGGTCATCGCACCGCTCCTTCGTTCTCACCGGGGGGCCTGTGCAACAGGTCGCGCGCCGCCCTGCCGTAGGTGAGCAGTTGCTGGCGCACCGGGAACAGCCCCTGGGGGCGGAAGATCATCAGGACCACCAGCGCCATACCGAAGAACAGGTATTTCAGGTCGCCGAGGTTGATGCCCAGGAAGTGCACGCCCAGTAGGCGGTTCGGCAGGTAGACGATGATGAACGCACCGAAGACCACTCCGAGCTTGTTGCCCTGCCCGCCGAGGACCACTGCGCACAGGAACAGCATCGAGTTGATGATGTTGAAGGTCGGCGGCGCCACGTACTGCACCTGGCCGGCGTACAGGGCTCCGGAGAGCCCGCCGATCGCAGCGCCGATGACGAACGCCCACAGCTTGAAGCGGAAGGTGTTGACGCCCATCACTTCGGCGGCGTCCTCGTCTTCGCGGACCGCCACCCACGCCCGGCCGACCCGGCTGCGTTCGAGGTTGCCCACCAGCAGCAGGATGCCGACGATCAGCACCAGCCCGAGCCAGAACCACCAGGTGCCGTAATTGGCGTCACCCGACGAGTTCGCGCTGGAGAACACGCCTTCGGGTAGCCGCTCGCTCTCCGCCACGCGCGGGTACTCGACCTCGTTGAGCCCGCGGGGCCCGTTGGTGACATCGGAGAGATTGTCGGCGAGCAACCTGATGATCTCTCCGAATCCGAGGGTGACGATCGCCAGATAGTCACCGCGCAGTCGCAGTGTCGGCGTGCCGAGGATGAGGCCCGCCAGGGCTGTCACCGCCATGGCCAACGGCACACAGGCCAGCCACGCCCAGTCCGTGGCGAACCAACCGTCGGGACCCGACTGGTTCCACGGGCTGCTCGGACTGGTCAGCAACGCGACGGTGTACGCACCGACCGCGTAGAACCCGACGTAGCCGAGGTCGAGCAGGCCGGCCTGTCCCACAACGACATTGAGGCCTATCGCGATTATCGCCACCATCGCGAACTGGGCCATGGTGCCGCCGAAGCTGATACCGGGTGTGTCCAGGAACGAGGGGGTGAAGATCGGCAGCAGGGCCAGCAGCCCGAACAGCAGCACCCCGAACAGCCACTTGCCCGGCCGGCTCAATTCCGACCACCAGGCCCGCAGCCCGTCTCCGGGAGCGAGCAACCTGCTCGCGCCCGAGGTGCTCACTTCTCCTTTGTTGTCGCTCATGCCCTGGCCTTTCCGAGGCTCTCACCGAGTATCCCGGTGGGACGGATCAGCAGCACCAGCACCAGCAGGACGAAAGCCACCACGTCACGCCACTGGGTGCCGAACACTGCCTGGCCCCAGTTCTCCATGACACCCAGGATGAGACCGCCGAGCAGCGCACCGCGCAGGTTTCCGATACCACCGAGCACCGCCGCCGAGAACGCCTTGATGCCGAGCAGGAAACCGCCCGAATAGATGATGCCCTGAGGCACTTTGAGTGTGTACAGCAGCGCCGCCGCACCGGCCAGCAGACCGCCGATCATGAAGGTCAGCATGATCACTCGTTCGCGTGACACCCCCATCAGCGTCGCGGTGTTGGGGTCTTGGGCCACCGCGCGGATACCGCGCCCGAACTTGGTCCGGTTGATGGCGATGTCGGTGAGCAGCGCGAAGAACAGGGCCGCCCCAATGATCACCAGCGTGACGTTGGAGACCGAAGCCCCGAAGATCTCGAACTGAGTCTTCGGTTGCACCAGCGTGATCGGCTGCTGGGCGTTGCTGCCGCCGTAGCCGTCGATGATCTTCGGCAGGATGAAGTGGACGAATTCCTGCAGCACGAACGACATGCCGATCGCCGTGATGAGGAAGGTCAACGGTCGCGCTCCGCGTCGTCGCAGCGGCCGGTAGGCCACCGCCTCCAGACCGACGGCCGCCGATCCGGATACGAGCATCGCGAACAGCATCGCGATCGCCAGGTAGAGCACCGTTAGCGCGATGCCTTTGTTGTAGGCGTTGCCCGACGGTGTGAAACCGAGAATGAAGTCCAGGCAGAAGTAGGCGCCGAACATCCCGAGCATGAAGATCTCGGAGTGCGCGAAGTTGATCAGCCGCAGGACACCGAACACCAGGGTGTAGCCGACCGCCACCAGAGCGTAGATCGCGCCCCAGGACAAGCCGTCGATCGTCAACTGCCAGAATCCGTCTCGCAGACCTTCCAGGTTGAAGTTGATATTGGCCGCCAGACAGGCGTACTGGTCGACGCACTCGGCGATCATCGGTATGACGGGCTCCTCGGCGCGGGCTTCCAACGAAACGCGTCCGAGCCGGATGGTCTCGGACGCGTCTCGTCGATTCGGTTACTGAACCTTGTACATCCAGATCAGCGTGGTGGTGAGCTCACCCTGAGGCGTCCACTGGTAGTTACGTCCCACGCCCTGACCGTTGTAGTTGCGCACGTAGTCGAGCAGCGCCTGGCGGGTGATCGCACCGGAGTCGATGCCCTTGACCAGGATGGTGCCAAGGTCGTAGCCCTCGGTGCTGTAGGTCCCCGGCTCCTGGCCGAACTTCTGGGTGTACTCCTCGGCGAAGCCGCCGGTGGCCGGGCCGCACGGGCAGGCCAGCAGGGCATCCTTCGACGACTCGCCGGCCTGCTTGACGAACTCGGGATCCTTGGTGCCGTCGGCGCTGACGAAGACGCCCTCGAATCCGCCGTCCTTGAGCTGCTGGACGAACGGGGCGGCTTCGGCGTAGTACCCGCTGAAGAAGACCGACTGCGGGCTCGCTCCGTTCACCTGCGTGACGGCGGCCGAGAAGTCCTTGTCGCCCTTCTTCACCGAGATGTTGCACGCCGGGTCGGCGACCGGCCCGAGGGTCTCCCGGACCGCCTGCGCGAGGCCTAGACCGTAGTCGGTGCTGTCATCGACGACGCAGACCTTCTGGTGGCTGAGCGTGTTCTTCAGGTAGTTGGCGACCGACGGTCCCTGCACGCCGTCGTTGGCCAGGCCACGGAAGAACGTCCGCCACCCCTTCTCCGACAGCGTGACGTTAGTGGCCGAGGCGGTGGCCGCGACCAGGCCGGCCTGGTTGAAGACGTCACCGGTGGCGTTGGTCTCGCCGGAGAACGCGGGCCCGACAAGGCCAATCGTGTACTGATCGTCGACGATCTGGGGGGCGATGGCGCTGGCCTTCTGCGGGTCGCCCTCGGTGTCGAACGTCTTGAGCTGGACCTGGCAGCCGGGGTTGGCCGCGTTGTGCTTGTCGACGGCCAGCTGCACGCCGTTCTTGATGTTGATGCCCAGAGCCGCGTCCGGGCCGTTGAGCGCGCCGGCCATCGCGATCGACAGCGGCGGGCAGGTCGCCTTGCCGTCACCGGCCGGATCGGCCGGGGCGGCGCCCGAGGCGGCCGTGACCTCCGTGCCATTCTCGTCGATTTGGACTTGCTCGACGATCTTCAGATTCGTCTGCGCCGCTTCCTCTTCGGGTGTCGACTGACTGCAGCCGCCAAGGGCGAGCGCCAACAGCCCCGCGCTACCGAGAGCAAATGCGTTCCGTGCCACGCGACCGCGCACGTTTCACCTCCTGGTCGATGTATGTCGTCGGCATCGACTCCCGTAGCCGGACCGGCCTGGGCGCTGACGCTTCCGGTAGAACATAGCCAACACCCGGCCATGGTGCGCGATGTTGGAAAAGGCGTGGCGCGTCCGCGGCGGTGAATCGCGACTGCCGAAACCCGATGTTTACCCACAGGCGCATTTCTAGCTAGCCGGCCGACGGCTCGCTCTTCGGGCTGTCCAACGTCTCCAGCACCACTTCGGCCACCCGCTTCATCGTGGTCCTCCGGTCCATCGCGGCGCGCTGGATCCACTTGAAGGCTTCCGGCTCGGTCATCCCCTGGTTGGCCTGCAGCAAACCCTTCGCACGCTCGACGAGCTTGCGGGTCTCGAGCCGCTCCGAAAGCGTCGCGACCTCCTCCTCGAGGGCGTGGATCTCGCTGAAGCGGCTGACCGCCACCTCGATCGCCGGGATCAGGTCGTTGACGTTGAACGGTTTGACCAGATACGCCATCGCTCCGGCGTCGCGGGCCTTCTCCACGAGTTCGCGTTGGCTGAACGCGGTCAGGATGACGATCGGGGCGATCCGCTTGCCCGCGATCTCCGATGCGGCGTCGATCCCGTCGCGGCGCGGCATCTTGACGTCCATGATGACGAGGTCGGGTTTGAGCGCTTCGGCGAGTTCGACGGCCTCTTGCCCGTCGCCGGCCTCACCGACGACTTCGTAACCCTCCTCGCGCAGCATTTCGGCCAGATCCATCCGGATGAGCGCCTCGTCTTCGGCGATGAGCACGCGGCGCGGCGTCGGCGCGTCGGTCGGTGAGCCGGTCATGGATGTCATTGTGGCGGTAACCCGGGCGATCAGCGACCGCGGGGCCATCCTCTATGGTGGGAGACCGCACGCCGGCGACCGCCCCTGTATCCCAACTGGCAGAGGAAACGGATTCAAAACCCGTACAGTGTGAGTTCGAATCTCACCAGGGGCACTCAAGACCGCGGCTACTCATCCAACTGAGACAGCGGCCGGCGCTCCACCCCGCGACCGGCGATGACCTTGCCGCTGACCACAGCGAGCCGAGCCATTCCCCGGTAGGTCGACGGGTTCAACAGTGTGGGCCAGGTGGTCCGGGCGCGACGCTCGTCGAGCGGACGGCCCTGGAACCGGTCGCGGAGCCACCGCAGCGACATCGGCGCCGAAAGAGGATGCAGCAGAATGTGTTCGCAGAACCGGTCCCGGTGGTAGGTGACGTCGGTACCTCCGAGGGCGTAGGTCTGTGCCAGTTGGTCGATATCGCTGACCGAGATGATGCGGTCGTGGACGGCCTGGACGATGAGCACAGGCATCTTGGGAGCGGCGGTGCCGAGTCGGATGTTGTCGAAGACGTGCCGGACCTCCGGCAGGTCGAGGACCTCGTCGAGCGGTCTTGTCAGCATCGTCGCCATGTCCGTCTTGGCGAGTCGAACCACCGCGTGCGCGGTCGTCATCCTGGGTAGTTTTTCGAACGTCGCCTTCCCTTCGGCGGTGAGGTGTTGCTCGATGACCGCACGGAATTCCGGGTAGGTGTGCGTCAGCGCGACGACCACCATCACCGGCAGCCCGGCGAAGAACTTGCCGTTGAGACGGTGATAGGTGTTGCCGAGGTCGCCGACCGGTGATCCCAACACGGCGGCGACGACGTTGAGTTCGGGCGCGTAGCCGTCGTACATCTCGGCGGCCCATGCGGTGGCCAGACCGCCGCCGGAGTAGCCCCACAGGCCGATCGGCGCTGTCGACGACAGTTGCAGGGGCTCGAAGTTCAGTGCGGCGCGAAGACCGTCGAGCACATAGTGTCCCGGTTCGAACGGCGCCCCGAACACGCCGTGGGGTCCGCCGTGGTCGGGCACCGACACGGCCCAGCCCTCGGCGAGTACCGCGGCGATGAGCAGCAGTTCGATCTGCGCGAGAGCGCCCGCCGCCTTGGCCCGGCGACGCAGGGCGTACGAGGGAAAGCAGCGGCCCGCCACCGCGTCGATGGCACATTGATACGACACGATCGGACAGGGTTCGGTGCGCTCAGCCGGTGCGAGGACGGTCGTGACCGTGGTCTGCGCATTGTTCGCCATGTCGGTCGTCCGGTAGAGCAACTGTGTCGCGGTGAACCGTTGCGGGATCAGGCCGAGGAACGCCAACTGCACATCACGTGAGCGCAGCACCGTCCCGGGTTCCGCGCGTTCGTACCCTGCCGGCGGTCGATAGAAGGGGTCGTCACCCGGCAGAAGCGGGCGGACGCCGGCACCCACGGGCTCGTGCGGGGCCGCGTCGCACCATTCGCCACGGCCATCGACAGGCTCGCTGATCACGTCCATGGTCATCTGTTACCCCGCCCAGACCGGCATACACGCTATGTGCCGACGGCCACGGTTTGCCGGGGGCCGGCGCGGGCACCGGAAGGCCGCCGCCGCGCGCTGGTGGGCTCGGGGTTGTCGGGGGACCCGGATGTGCCGCATCAGCGGGGAGGCGTGTCGGTGTCGCCGGTATACTCGTACACATGTTCGAACTCGAGGTGTTGGCGGCGGCGGATCCGCTGGCCGATGAGGCTGCGCTGGTCGCCCGCATCAGCCACCTCGAGCACGTCAAAGCCGCCGCCGCGGCCGGGCAGGCCCGCGCCGCGGCCGCACTCGACACCGCGCGACGGGCCCGGGAAGCCGCCGCCGGGGTGCCCGCAGCCAAGCGTGGCCGCGGGCTAGCCAGCGAAGTCGCCCTCGCCCGCCGCGATTCGCCGGCCCGCGGAGGCAGACACCTGGGCTTCGCCAAGGCATTGGTGTTCGAGATGCCCCACACCTTGAGGGCGTTGGAGCGTGGAGTGCTCTCGGAGTGGCGGGCAACGCTGATCGTGAAAGAGTCAGCCTGCCTGAGCGTCGAACACCGCCGGCAGCTCGACGCCGAAATGTGCGCCGACGTTTCGCGCCTCGAAGGCAAGGGCGACAAAGGCATCGAAGCGGCGGCCAAGACGATCGCCTACCGGCTCGACCCGCAGGCTGTGGTCGACCGGGCCACCAGAGCTCCTTCCGAACGCACCGTCACCTGCCGCCCCGCCCCCGACACCATGGTCTATGTGACCGCCCTGCTGCCCGTCGGTCAAGGCGTCAGCGTCTACGCCGCCCTGAAGCGAAGCGCCGACACCACCTTCGACGACCGCTCCCGCGGTCAGGTCATGGCCGACACGCTCGTCGAACGGGTGACCGGAACGCCCGCCGAGGTGGCCGCGCCGGTGGCGGTGAACCTGGTGATGACCGACCGCAGCCTGGTCGCCGGCGATCCGGAGCCGGCCGTGCTCACCGGCTACGGACCCATCCCCGCCGCGGTCGCCCGCCAGATGACGGCGGCCGCGGTCACCGACCCCCGCTCGGCGGCCACGCTGCGCCGGCTCTACCGCCGCGGCGGGGCGCTGGTCGCGATGGAATCGCGGGCGCGGCGGTTCCCGAAAGGGTTGGCCACCTTCATCACCCTCCGCGACCAGACCTGCCGCACGCCGTACTGCGACGCCCCGATCCGCCACATCGACCACGCCCACCCCCGCCGCGACGGTGGACCCACCAACGCGATCAACGGCCAGGGCAAGTGTGAACGCTGCAACTACGACAAAGAGGCCCCTGGCTGGCAGGTCTCGGGGGCCGACGGGGGCGGTGCGCGCTCGGCGGAGTTCGTCACACCCACCGGGACGCGGTACCGATCCACCGCACCTCCGTTACCCGGCACACCCGCCATCACCGTGGCCAGCATCGCCGTCCGCGTCAAGGTCGACGTCGACGCCATGCGCTGCCACGCCGCCTAGCCCGCGGAGACGCTATGTGCCGCAACGACGCTCATGCGGTCTGGGCGGGCTCCTTCGGCTCGGCCCGACTGCGCCGGTCCCACTCCGCGAGGACCGCGGGATCGGTCGGCCTGGACAGCAGGCTGCCGGCGAGGTACACCAGCAGACCAGATCCCAGCCCCACGTAGATCGGCTCGTTGGCGAAGATGTCGCCGACGACGGCCATGGTCACCAGTGTCGCGACCGTCCCGACCGCCATCGCCGCGACCGCACCGATGTTGGTGCCGCGGCGCCACACCAGTCCACCCAGGATCGGCACCAGCAGTCCGCCGACCAGGATGTCGTAGGCGACGGTCAACGCCGCGACGACGTCCTGGAGCACACAGGCGATGACCACCATCAGCACACCGAAACCGGCGACGTAGAGCCTGTTGTTGCGGATGTGGTCGTCTTCGCTGCCCGCCTCGATATCGCGGTGCAGCAGGCGCGCCACGATGTCCTGACTGAAAACGGTCGCGGTGGCGATCAGAGCGCCACTCGATGTGGACATCACCGCCGCCAGCGCCGCGGCCAGCACCAGACCCGCCAGCCCAGGCGGCAACTGCATCTCGACGAACTGTGCGAACGCGTCGTCGCGGGATTCCAGTTCCGGCAGCAACACCTTGGCCGCCATGCCGATCACCGCGCCGGCGACCGCGTACAGCAGGCAGTACACGCCGGCACCCGCCCCCGCCCATCGGGCCACGCCCGGGCTCCGGGCGGTGAAGACGCGCTGCCAGATGTCCTGTCCGATCAGCAGACCGAAGGTGTAGATGACGAAGTACGTGAGAATGGTGTCGCCGCCGATGGCGGTCAGCGACGTGGCGTCGGCCGGCAGCTTGTCGGCCAGGCCGTCCCATCCGCCGGTCCTGGCCAGCGCCACCGGCAGCAGAATGAAGAAGATGCCGATCGTCTTGATCACGAACTGCACGAAGTCGGTCAGCGTGATCGACCACATCCCACCGAGCGTCGAGTAGATGATCACCACGCTGCCGCCGAGGATGATGGCGGGCACCTTGCCGATGTCGAACAGCGCCCCGAAGATCGTCGAGTACGCGATGGTCGACGTCACTGACAGCATCAGCGTGTAGCCCCACATCACGACACCGGACAACACCGAAGACCCTGGTCCGTAACGCAATTCGAGCATCTGGCTGACGGTGTAGACGCGCAGCCGCTGGATGCGCCCGGCGAACAGCAGGCTCAGCGCGAGGATGCCGACGCCGATGGCGACCACCAGCCACATGCCGGAGATGCCGTACTGGTAGCCCAGCCCGACCCCGCCGATCGTCGACGCGCCGCCGAGCACGATGGCCGCCATGGTGCCCGAGTAGAGCAGCGGCCCCAACCGGCGGCCCGCGACGAGGAAGTCCGATTGTGTTGTGGCGCGGCGCTTTCCCCAGAAGCCGAAGGCGATCATGCCGACGAGGTAGATCACGACGATCGCGATGTCCATGGGTGGCTCCTAGCGGAGGTCGAAGTGGATGACGGTCGGGCGGTCGGCGTCGAACGCGCGGGACACGAGGTCGGTGAGGTCCGCGCTCGAGGTGGTCCGTGCGCCGTGCGCGCCCATCGCCACAGCGAGCGCCGCGAAATCCGGGGTCTGCAGGTCGACGCCGATCGGGGCGATGCCGCGGGCGGTCTCCTGATCGCGGATCTCTCGATAGCCGCCGTTGTCGACGACGACGATCGGCACTGGCAACCGCAGTTCGGTGAGCGTCATCAACTCCTGCACCGAGAACATCAGGGCGCCGTCACCGAGCAGCACCGCGACCGGCTGGCCGGGCCGCGCAGCGGCGGCGCCGACCGCTGCGGGCAGCCCGTATCCCAGCGTCGCGAAACCCGGCGAGTAGCAGAACCGGCGCGGGCGGGCCATGTCGAAGAAGTGCACCGAGCCGAAGTAGGTGACCTGTGAGCTGTCCCCGGTCAGCACCCCCTCGGGTGGTAGCGCGGCCCGCACGGCGGCGTTGATCTCGGCGTTCGGCCCCGCGTCTCCGGCCGCTTCGTCCCGGCAGGCGGCCCGCAGCGCCGCCGCGCGTTCGGCACCGCCACCGCTGCCCGGGCCCATCCCGGCCGCGAGGGCGGCCACCGTGGCGGCTGCGTCGCCGAGCAGCGCGTGGTCGGCGGGACAGTTCTTGTCGAGCTGGGCCGAGTCGATGTCGCAGCGGATCACCGTGCGTCCACGGATCTCGCCCTCCCACAGATCGGAGTCGCCCAGTTCGCTCCCGACCACCAGCAGGGCGTCACTGTCCGCCGCCGCCTTCTGCAGTGCCCGCAGCCGGACCGACGCCCCCACCGACAGCGGATGACTCTCGGCGACAACACCTTTGCCGTTGACGGTCGTCGCGACCGGCGCGCCCAGCGCTTCGGCCAGCGCGGTGATCTCCGCCTGGGCGTCGACACCCCCGCCGCCGGCGATGATCAGCGGCCGCTGCGCCGCGGCGAGCACCTCGGCCGCCCGCAGCACGGCGCCCTGGTCGGCGGCCACCGCGCGCACCGACGGCGCGACCCGCGCCTGCCCGGACCAACTCTGCGTGAACACGTCGACCGGGATCTCGACGTGCACAGGGCGGGGCCGCCGGCCGGTGAAGCCGGCGAACGCGGCGGTCACCGCATCGGCCGCCTCCTCGGCGCTGCGCACCCGGCGGCTCCACGCGACCAGCTCCCCCATCGCCGCCGAGGTGTTCTTGGCCTCGTGCAGCTGACCGAGATCTCGCCCCTCGGTGCCGGTCGGCATCCCGGGCGAAAGCACCAGCAACGGTTGGGATTCGGCGTAGGCGGTGGCCGCGGCCGTCATCACGTTCGTCAGGCCGGGCCCGCTGGTGGTCACCACCACCCCCGGCCGCCCGCTGACCCGGGCGTACGCCTCCGCGGCATAGCCGGCACCCTGCTCGTGACGGGGAGTGACCACCCGCAGGTGCTGCGCCTGCAGGTGTCGGTAGATCTCCAGATTGTGGGTGCCGGGGATGCCGAACACCGTGTCGACACCGTGGACGGCCAGGGTGTCGACCACGGCGGCGCCGCCGTTGCGGTGGTTCACCGATTCGATCCCAGGACGGAGATCAACTCGTAGGCGACGTGCGCGGCCGCGATGCCGGTGATCTCGGCGTGGTCGTAGGCCGGTGCCACCTCGACGATGTCGGCGCCCACCACGTTGGCCCCGACCAGGCTGCGCAGGCAGTGCAGCAGTTCGCGGCTGGTCATACCGCCGGCCTCGGGCGTGCCGGTGCCAGGCGCATGCGCGGGGTCGAGCACGTCGATGTCGACCGAGACGTAGACGGGGGCCTCGCCGATGCGGGCGCGCATCCGCTCGATGACCGCGGCCAGCCCCTCGAGTTGGAAGTCGTCGGACCCGACCACCTGGAAGCCCAGCACCCGGTCGTCGGACAGGTCGGTGGGCGCGTACAGGGGTCCGCGGATCCCGACGTGCAGACAGTGCCCGGGATCGAGCAGTCCCTCCTCGCTGGCGCGCCGGAAAGGTGTGCCGTGGGTGAACGGTGCGCCGAAGTAGGTGTCCCACGTGTCGAGGTGGGCATCGAAGTGCAACACCGCGATCGGGCCGTGGTCGCGGTGCAGCGAACGCAGGAGCGGCAGCGCGATCGTGTGGTCGCCCCCGAGGGTGACGAGTTTGGTTCCGCCATCGCGCAATTCGTCGGAGTTTCGCTCGATCGTGGTGATGGCCTCGGCGATGTCGAAGGGGTTGACCGCGATGTCTCCGGCATCGGCCACCTGCTGGATGGCGAACGGTTCGACGTCGAGCGCCGGGTGGTACGGGCGGAGCAGTTTGGAGGATGCGCGGATGTGCCCGGGGCCGAACCGCGCGCCGGGGCGGTAGGACACCCCGGAGTCGAACGGGACCCCGACCACGGCGACGTCGGCGCGGGTCACCTCGTCGAGGCGCGGCAGCCGGGCGAAGGTGGCCGGTCCGGCGTAGCGGGGCACTTTGGTGGCGTCGACGGGTCCGATCGGCGTGTCCATACGTCCAGCGTTGCTGAGACGTACGTCTCAGTGGAAGCGACAATCGGTCGAATTGTGTGCGTGGCTGTTGGACACTATGTCGATGCCGACGGTGCGCGAACTGGTCGCCGACCCCCATCTGGGACTGGTGCTGGTGGCCGGCGCGCGCCATGCCGACCGGGACATCGAGGCCGCCGCGGTCTCGGAACTGCGCCGGCCCGGACCGTGGCTGCAGGGCGGTGAGCTGCTGCTCACCATCGGGTTGTTGCTGCCCGACACCGCGCAGGGATGCCGGAGCTATCTGACCGAACTGGCGGCCGCGGGGGTCCGCGCGGTCGGGATCGGGCTGGGCGCCGACCTGCCGCACCAGGGTGCACCGGCGACACTCGTCACCGTCGCCGAGGAGATCGGGATGCCGCTGCTGACCGTCCCCGATCCGGTGCCGTTCATCGCCGTCACCAAGGCGGTGTTCGCCGCCCGGGCCCGCGCCGAACGCCGGGAGGTCGAGTGGGCGCTGCGGACGCAGCGGGCGTTGACCGCGGCGGCGGTGTCGCCGGGTGGGCTGTCCGGCATCCTCGGCGCGCACCGCGACGCCACCGGCCGCACCGGTGTGGTGGTCGACCTCCTGGGACGGGTGTTGGCCGCGGCGGGCCCGGACGCCGAACCGCTGCCGGCCCGGTGGGAAGACCTGTTGGCCTCGGTGCGCGATCTCGGCCTGACGGCCGCGGCGGTCGACATCCGCGACGGCCGGCGTCGCGAACTGCACGCCCTCGGCGCCCGACGACTCCGCGGGTGGCTACTGGTCGACGGCCCCGTAGATCAACTGGAATCGCATTCTGCGCAACAAGTTTCGGGTGACCTGGTATCGCTGCTGTCGCTCGAACTGGAACGTCGGCTCGGCACCAACACCGCGCATCGACGTGCCCGCGCCCAGGTGCTCGACCGGTTGGCCCGCGGCACCGTCGACGACGCCGTCGCGGCACGTTTGCTGGCGGGGGTGGGACTCTCCGATGCAGACCTGCGCTGCGCCGTCGTCGACGCGCCAACCGACGCCGAGGATTTCGCGGCCGACCTTCTCACCACGTTGCCGGACGCCATAGTGCGCGTCACCGGCGACGTGGTCGAGGTGGCGGTGCCGCTCGACACCGATCTGGATGCGGCGCTGGGCAGGCTGGCCGCCGGGCGGGCCGCCGGCATCGGCATCGCGGTGCGCCCCGGCGCTCTGACGGTGTCCCTGCGCCAGGCGAAGTCGGCACTTCCCGTCAGCCGGACCCAGGGCAGGCACGTCCACGCCGACGCCGTCGCGAGCAGCCGGGTGCTGCTCGACAGTGTCGGCGGCCACGACCTCCGCGTCTTCGCCGACGCCGTCCTCGCTCCGCTCGACGCCGCTGACCGGGCCACGGAGTTGACGCGCGCGCTGAGCGGCTTCCTCGAGCACAACGGACAGTGGGCTGCGACAGCCGGCGCGCTGCGCGTTCACCGCCACACCGTGCGTCACCGCATCGACACCGTGGAACGGCTCACCGGCCGGCGGCTCGACGACGCGCAGGACCGGTTCGAACTCTGGCTCGCCCTGCGCGCCCGGGAGGCCGCGCGAATGTCTGCCGAGTAGGCCCCCGACGGCGATACGCTGCCACGATGGCTGAAGGCCAAGGCCGTCGCACAGTGTGCATGCCGGAGGTGGCGCTGCAGAACCGCATGCCCGCGCGCACCCGGCACTACGCCGAGGCCGTCCTGCGCAGGCTGCGTGTGCTGACGATCGCGATCTGGATCGCGGCGACCGTCTCCGCCGTCTTCGGGACCCTCCAGCTGGTCATGGGTGGTCCCGGCTGGTGGATCGGGGTGCTGAACCTCGTCTTCGCGGCCCTCTTCCTGGGCATACCGCTGCTCTACCGCTTCGGTGAGTTGGTCGCGCCGCTGACGTTCTTCGTGCTCGCCTATCTGTCGGTGACGTTCATCTGCTATTCCGTCGGCACCAACTCCGGTCTGCAGTTCTACTACCTCGTGGCCGCATCGCTGGTGGTGCTCGTGCTGGGCATCGAACGCATCGTGATGTCCGCGGTGATCGTCACACTGGGCCTGGGCGCCTGTATCGCCATAGAATTGGCGGTACCCGAGGACCGCGGACTGCGACCGTCGTGGATGCTGACGGTCGGCTTCGTCCTGTCCGCCGTATCCGCGACGATCATGGTCTTCGCCACGGTCTGGTACGCGGTGCGCGAGACCGACCGCGCCGAACGAGCGATGGAGGCGGAGTACCAGCGATCGGAGAAGCTGCTGGCCAACATCCTGCCCGCGTCGGTCGCCGAGCGCCTCAAGGACCCGACGCACACGATCATCGCGGACCGATACGACGACGCGTCGATTCTGTTCGCCGACATCGCCGGTTACACGAAGCGGGCCAGCGACATCTCCCCCACCGATCTGGTCCGATTCCTCGACCGGCTCTACACCGACCTCGACGGGCTCGTCGACCGCCACGGCCTCGAGAAGGTCAAGACCAGCGGGGACAGCTACATGGTGGTCAGCGGAGTGCCCAGGCCGCGGTCGGACCATGCCGAAGCCCTGGCGTGCCTGGCCCTCGACATGGCAGAGGCGGTCGCAGACCTCGAGGATCCGCTCGGACGCGCGGTGCCGCTGCGCATCGGCCTGGCGTCCGGACCGGTGGTCGCGGGTGTGGTGGGTGCGCGCAAGTTCTTCTACGACGTGTGGGGGGACGCCGTCAACGTGGCCTCCCGCATGGAAACCACCGATATCGAGGGGCGAATTCAGGTGCCGCACAACGTGTATGAGCGCATCAGGCACTCGTTCGTCCTCGAGGAGCGCGGTGACGTCGACGTCAAGGGCAAGGGCGTGATGCACACCTGGTACCTGGTCGGCCGGCGCGACGACGACGCGGTTCGCGAGGCGGTCGAACTCCCCGTTACCGGACGAACAGTGACATCACCAGCTGGTTGATCCGCCTGCGCGGCCAACCGGTCACCCCGTCGCTCGCCAGAGCGGCCCGCGCCGCGTTGCTCCCGCAGACTCCGTGCACGCCCCCGCCCGGGTGAGCACCCGCGCTGCCCAGGAACAGCCCTTCGATCGGCGTCTCCGCGCGGCCGAATCCCGGCGTCGGCCGGAAGATGAGTTGCTGCTGCAGCTGGGCGGTGCCGCCGTTGACCGCACCCCCGACGAGGTTCGCATCCGATGCGGTCAGCTCGGAGGGACGCTGGATGAACTTGCCGACGACCTGATCGGTGAAGCCCGGCGCATGCTCCTCCAGCACCCGGTCGACCGCCTCGGACAATCGGTCAGCCGATTCGTCGTCGGTGACGTCCCGAGGCAGATGCGTGTAGGCCCAGGCACTTTCGGTGCCCTCTGGGGAGCGCGTCGGATCGGCGGTCGTCATCTGACCGAACAGCATGAACGGATTGTCCGGCACGGTACGGGTGTTGAGGTCGGCCATCCAGCGGACCAGTCCGTCCACGTCCGCGCCGAGGTGCACCGTCCCCACCTCGTTGAGGTTCTTCGAACGCCACGGTATCGGCGCGTCCAGCGCGTAGTTGATCTTCAGCACCGGGGTGTCCCAGGTGAAGTGCTCGAGATCCTCGAGCACCCGGGGAGGTACGGCCGAGGCGGGCAGCAGGTCCCGGTACAGCGCGGGCGCCGACACGTCGGCCACCACGGCGCGTCGCGCGGAAATCGACCGGCCGTCGGCAGTGCGCACGCCGACGGCCCGGCCGCCGCGCACCTGTATCTCGCTGGCCGGTTGGTCGCACACGATCTGCGCACCCGCGGCGCGGGCCCGGTTGACCAGGGCCGCGGTGAGTTGTCCCGCCCCGCCGACCGGAACGGGCCATCCCCCGTCCTGCGCCATCATGATCAGCATGAAACCCATGACGCCGCTGCCCGGGGCGTCGACCGGGACATCGGCGTGCAGCGCATTGCCGAGCAGCAGCAGCCGCGCCGCATCACCGTCGAAGAGTTGTCTGGCCATCTCGCCGGCCGGCAGCACCAGGCGGTGGACTAGTCGCAGCGCGTCGGCGGTCCCCAGTGTGCGCAGCAGCCCGACCGCGCCGCGCACCGGAGGAAAGGGTGAGAAGAGACTGGTCAGCAGAGGGTCCTTGACCTGCTGCCAGAGGTCGAACAGCCGCAGCCAGTTGTCGCCGTCGGCGGGATGGTGCCGCGCGAGTTCCTCGGCGGTGCGGGAGATGTCGCGGTAGATCACCGGCGCGTCCTCGTCGGAGGCCGAGCGCGGGTGCCCCACCACCGCGGGCGCATGCGTCCACTGCAGGCCGTGGTCCTCGAGGTGCAGACCCGACAGCACCGGCGACGCGACGGACAGCGGATAGAACGCGCTGTACAGATCGCTGGTGTAGCCGGGGATGCGTTCGGCGCTGCGGACGGCGCCGCCGGGTTCGGGCTGCGCCTCGAGCACTACGACGTCCCAGCCTGCGTCGGCCATCAGCGCGGCAGCGACCAGACCGTTGTGCCCGGCGCCGACGACGACGGCGTCGGCGCTAGTTACCGTCGACGTCACTGTCGTCACGACGCTCGGCGAGGAAGGCGAGCCGCCGCAGCGTTTCGTTGTTGCGGGGCCACACGGCTGCATCGGCGAGCCGCTCCGGCATCAGCTTGCCGATGCCGCTGATCGGGAACTCCTGCATCGAGATGCGACACCCTGTGGGAATCTCGCTGAGCTCCAAGATGATTCGGGCACTCCCGATCGGCCGCCCTTTAGCGTGCATCACGAGCCGTTCCGGCGGGGTGGCCTCTTCCACGACGGTTTCGTCGTCGAGCAGTGCCGGCCAGACACCGATCGAGTGGTGGATGGTGGAGCCGGGCGCGGGCCACCGAGGGTCCACGGCCCGCATCCGGCTGTTGCCCACCACCCACTGCGAATACGTCCAGCCGTCGGCGATCACATCCCAGACGCGTTGGCGCGAGGCAGCGATATCTCGGGTCACAGTCACAACGGGACTAGTACCCGTCGTGCGCGGATTTAGACCTTCCGGTTCTCGGATTTGATCAACCAGGCGAGCTTTTCGAGGCCGTCGATCAGCTGATGCAGGACGTCGGCGGTGCTCGGGTCCTCCGCGTCGATCGCGTCGTGGACAGTGCGCATGGTGTCGACGGCGGCGTGGATCCGCACGGTGATCAGATCGACCACCTCACCGGTGCTGCGCTCGTAGGCCGGGAATTCGGGCAGGCTGGTCGTTGCCGCGACGGTGTCGGAGCGGCCGTCGGGAACCGTGTCGAGAGCCCGCATCCGCTCGGCGATCGTGTCGCTGCCCTCGCGGGCGAAGTCGACCAGCGCGTCGAGCTGCAGGTGCAGATCGCGGAAGTTGGTGCCGACGACGTTCCAGTGCGCCTGCTTGCCCTGCAGGTGCAGCTCGATCAGGTCGACCAGAACCCGCTGCAGGTTGGCGGCGAACTCCGGCGAGGCCGTGAAACCCTGGACTTCAGCTTCAGTGCGACGTGTCGTGTTCATGTCTGTTACAACACCTCCTAATCTGGAACGAATCCAATTTACTGGGTGATCGTCGTCACATCCCGCTGGTCTTTCCCGGCGAGTATCCGGGCGTAGCCGGCGCCCATGCCGAGCAGGATCATCCCGACCACCAGGAACACCGTCACCCGGAAGATCCCGTCGAGGGTGCCCAGGTCGAACAGGAAGAGTTTGGCCATCGCCGCCGACACCAGCGCCAAGCCGGCGCCGATGGCCAGCGGGCGATCCGCTCTGGGACGGCGCGCGGCATAGCCGAACAAGGCCGCGGCGCCGCCGATCCAGCAGATCGTGGCCGCCACATGCCCGGCGAAGAAGCCACCGCCGGTCCCGCCGACGAGAACGCCCGCAGTCACCATGAACGCCGTCACGGCATATCCGGCCACCGTGGCCGTCGCGACACACAGCGCGCGGACGGTGTCTCCGGTAACGCGGCCCAGCCATCCGACGGCGATCGCTCCGGCCGCGGCGATCAGCAGCACGCTGGAGACGAGAATCGACACCGCATCCGGGGCGCTGAGCGTCACCGCGCGGACCAACGCCGACGGCGGCACGTAGGCGACATACAGCGCGCCGCCGATCACCGCGAAGCCGAGCGCTGACCAGCGCGCGACGGCGTCATGCCGACCGGCCACGGCGACCACGACCGCCATCGCCAACAGCAGCGGCGCGGCGACTTCACCGTCGAATGCGACGGTGACCGCGATCAGCGCACTCACCGCCGACAGTGCCGACCAGATCTGCCCGACCACGCCCGAGACCGCCGGAAGCCATTGCGCACTCAGCACGATCGCCAGCAGCGCGACAGCCAGTGCGGCGATCATCAGCGCGGCCACCACGCGGTCGGCGGTCAGCGATACGCACAGCACCGGCGCGACGCCCGCCGCGGTGAGCAGCGCCAGCACCGCACGCCGGGCGGTGTGCGGCAGCACCAGCAGGGCACCGGCCAGTGCGAGCAGCGCCGCGATGCCGCAAGCCGCGGCCAGCAGGAGATCGTGATCGCCGTCGACCGCCGCTGCGGCGAGCGCCACCAGGAGCGGCAGCGTGGCCGCCGCGGTCCGCGCCGCGTGCAGCCAGGTCCAGTCCCTGCCGAGTTGCACCGGCAACGTCGCGGCGGACAACGCGAGCATGAACGCCACCAGCAACAGCGTCACCCCCTCGGTGAGTACCGGGGCGAGCGTGATCAGCGGCACCAGGACCAACAGGCCGAGGTGTTCGCTGTCCCATCGGCGGGCCAACGCGAGGCCTCCCCCGCTGACGACCGCGGCCACCACCAGACCGACGGGTGCGGCGACCCATTCGTAAATGGTGGTGACGGCGATGACGTCGAAGTACGCCGCTGCGATCCCGGTGGCTGTCAACGCGATACCGCCCACCCGGCCACCGTCGCTGCGATTGACCCGGCACCCGGCGGCGACGAGCCCCGCGGCGAGCAGAGCGCCGGCTCCGACGCGAATCTCCGGGCGCAGGATGCCGGCCTGCGCCGCCAGCACCAGCAGCAGCACCACACCGATCAGCGTCACCGCGACGCCGGCCACCGCCAGCGCCTTGCCGATCCAGCCTTCCGAGCGCTCCCGCGGAACACGGGGCACACGGGGAACACGCGGCGGTGGCGGCAGCACGACCGGCGGTGGCGTTGGGGGCGGCGCGTACTGCGGCCACACCGGTGGGGGCGCGGGCACCGGCGCGGGCTGCGGCCGGGGTGACCCGGCGGCCAGCAGCCGGTCCAGCTCAGTCAGGTCCGACGACACCCGGGCGAGCTGCCGGGAGATCGCCGCGAAGTCGGTCGACAGTCGCGCGAGGACGGCATGGTGCGATTCGGTCATGAACTCAATCGTGGGCGCGCGGGCGCCGGAGCGGATGAGTAGGACTACCCGACTTCGCTATTCGTCGAGGCCGTGCTCGATCGCATAGCGCGCCAACTCGACCCGATTGGCCACCTGCAGCTTCCGGAAGGTCGCCTGCACGTGGTTCTCGACGGTGCGGTGGCTCAGCGACAGCCGTGCGGCGATCTGTCTGGCCGTAAGCCCTTTCGCCACGTAACGCAACACCTCGGTCTCGCGTTCGGTCAGCGTGGGCACCGAGGCGTCGGCGTCCGGCCGCTGCGCGATGCGGCGGTACTCCCCCAGGACCAGCCCGGCGAGCCCCGGGGTGAACACCGCGCGGCCCTCGGCGGTGGCCCGGACCGCTGCGCTCAGTTCGGCCTTGGACGCGCTCTTGACCAGATAGCCGGTCGCACCGGCCTTCACCGCCTCGAGGACGTCCTCCCGCTCATCGGACGCCGACAGCACCAGCACTCGCGACACCGGGGAGACGGCCAGCACCTCGGCGGTGGCTTGGGCGCCGTCACCGTCGGTCAGCCGCATGTCCATCACCACCACCGCCGGCTTGACGACCCCCGCCCTGCGCCGGGCCGTCGCGACCCCGTCGGCGGTCGCGACCACCGCGAAGCCGTCGTCGGCGAGATCGCGGGCCACCGCATCCCTCCAGATGGGGTGGTCATCGACCACCATCACGGTGGTCGGCCCGTCGTCAGCCACGGCCACCATCCTGCCGTCGTCGCCGCGGCACCGTCAGCTCCCACTCCGTGCCGCTGTCCGGTCCGGTGTGCAACTCGGCAACACCGCCCAGCGAATCAATGCGTCCCACAATCGATTTCGCCACTCCCATCCTGCCTTCCGCGGCAGCCTGTGCCAGCCGTCCGGCGGGAATGCCGGGGCCGTCGTCGCGCACACTGACCGTCACCGCGTCACCGAGGTCCTCCACCAGCACGTATGCCTTGGCCTCCGGGCCGGCGTGGGCGGCCACGTTGTCGAGCGCGTTGACCGCGGCAGCGCAGAGTTCGGCGGCCACCTCGGAGTCGAGGAGCACCGGTTCGGGCGGCAGGCTGACCGACACCCGGTCGGACGCGCGGCGGCGCAACATGGCGCCGACATCGGCGTGGGTTCCGGCGGCACCAGGGGTGTCGACGTCGCTGACCAGGCGGCGCAGCGCACGTTCCTGCTCGCCGGCGAGCTCGGCCAATTGTGCTGTCGCCCCGCCGATCTCCCTGCCGCGTCGCGCGACGAGCGCCAAGACCTGGATGGCGCCGTCGTGGACGTGACGGGAGAGTCGCTCACGTTCCTCGAGCGCGGCGGCCAGCCGGGTGGCACGCTCGAGTTCGGCGTGGGCGCGGCGTGCGGTCTGGGCGGCCATTCCGACCACCAGCCCCACCGCCAGCTCGATGACGATGGTGGCGTTGCGGAACACGTTGATGCTGACGTAGCCCTTCAGGACGGTTGAGGCCGCCATCACCACCAGGCCGGTCACCATGCCCGCCACCGGTCCGCGCAGGATCGCCGCGGAGATCACGGCGTTGGTCGCCCACAGCGTGGTCGGCCAGGACTGGTTGTCGGCCACCCACTGATCGTCGGCGACCAGTCCGGTCGACAACATCAGAACCACCACGACGGCGACCTCTGCCGTCACCCAGCCGGCCCTGCGGCCGAACCCCTGCAGATAGGCGACCGCACACGCAGCGCTCCACGCCATCAGCACCGCGAACAGTGCCCACGCAACCGCCCGCCGGTCGAGGTCGTCGTTGACCGCGATCTGGAAACCGAGCGCGTACAGACAGCTCAGGAGCCGAAAGACCTGCGCCGCCCGCCACAGCGGTGCGGCGGGGTCCACCCGCTGCGGCACCTACATCACCTTGGACAGGAAGGCTTTCGTGCGTTCGTGCTGCGGGTTGGCCATCATCTCGCGCGGGTTTCCGGTCTCGACGATCACGCCGCCGTCCATGAACACCAGCTTGTCGGCGACCTCGCGCGCGAAGCCCATCTCATGGGTGACCACCAGCATCGTCATCCCCTCCGACGCCAGCTTCTTCATCACGGCCAGCACCTCACCCACCAGTTCGGGGTCCAGCGCCGAAGTCGGCTCGTCGAACAGCATCAGTTTCGGGTTCATCGCCAGCGCCCGTGCGATCGCCACCCGCTGCTGCTGACCGCCCGAGAGCTGGGCGGGATAGGCGGTCGCCTTGTCCGCCAGCCCGACCAGGTCGAGCAGATCGTTGGCCCGCGCCAGGGCGTCGTCCTTCTTGACGCGCTTGACGTGCACCGGCGCCTCGACGATGTTGCCGAGCGCAGTGCGGTGCGGGAACAGGTTGAAGTGCTGGAACACCATGCCCACGTCGCGGCGCTGCTTGGCCGCGTCGCGTGGCGACAGCTCGAGCAACTTGTCACCGCGTTCGCGGTACCCCACCAGCTCACCGTCGACGTACAGGCGGCCGGCGTTGACCTGCTCGAGGTGGTTGATGCACCGCAGGAACGTGGACTTCCCGGATCCGGACGGCCCGACGATGCAGAGCACCTCGCCTCTGCCGACTTCGAGCGTCACGCCTTTGAGGACGTGCAGTGCGCCGAAGCTCTTGCACACCTGTTCGGCCTTGACCATCGGGGTCATGGGTGCGGCTCTCCCAACTGTGCCTTGGCGAGCGCTTCGAGCTGCCGAGACGTGAGCTTGCGTGACACGCCGCGGGCGAAGTAGCGCTCGAGGTAGTACTGCCCGACCATCAGCACGCTGGTGATGATCAGGTACCACGTGGCGGCGACCATCAGCAACGGCACCGGTTCGAAGATGCGCGAGGCGATCTCGCGGGAGGTGATGCCGTAGAGATCCAGCGCAAAGGGCACGCCGGTGACCAGCGAGGTGGTCTTCAGCATGCTGATCACCTCGTTGCCGGTCGGCGGGATGATGACCCGCATTGCCTGCGGCAGCACTGTGCGCCGCATGGCCAGACTCCACGACATACCCAACGCCGTCGACGCTTCCATCTGGCCCTCGGGTACCGAGCTGATGCCGGCTCGGATGATCTCGGCCATGTAGGCCGATTCGTTGAGCGCCAGGCCGAGGATGGCCAGCACGAACGGAAACGACAGCGACTGCAGGTCGATGTGCAGCAGCGACGGCCCGAACGGCACCCCGAGCTGGATGTTCTGGTAGATCGTGGGCAGCAGCCCCCAGAACACCAGCTGCACGTACACCGGGGTGCCGCGGAAGACCCAGAGGTACGCCCACGACACCGCCCGGAAAACCGGGTTGGGTGACAGCCGCATGACCGCGAGCAGCACGCCGAGCACGAGGGCCAGCACCATCGAGTAGATGGTCAGCTGCAGGGTGTTGACGACACCGACGGTCAGTACCCGTTCGTTGAACAGGTACTCCCAGTAGGTCGACCAGCGGTAAGCGTCGTTGGTGGCGGCGCCGTAGAGGAACAGACCGACCAGGATGACGATGACGACCGCCGTCACCCACCGCCAGGGATGCCGGAGTGGAACCGCGTCTATGGCAGCGGGGCTGGCGGTGGGTGACGGCGATTCGACAGCTGTCATCGCGTCAGCTGATCGCTCCGTTGATGACCGGCTTGTCGATCATTCCCGCTTCGACGCCCCAGGTCTTCGTGATCTCCTCATAGGTGCCTTCGTCGATGAGGTGCTGGAGCGCCTGCTGCAGCGACTGCGCGAGCGGCGAACCCTTGGCCACCGGCCAGCCGTACGGGGCGGCGTCGAAGAGTTCCCCGGCGGCTTCCAGTTTGCCGTTGCTCTGCTTGATGGCGTAGGCGGTCACTGGTGAGTCCGCCGACATCGCGTCGACCTGGCCCAGCACCACGGCATTGGTCGCGGCGTCCTGACCGTCGAACGGCGTGATCTGGATGGCCGGGTTACCGGCGTCGACGCAGGCCTTGCTCTTGGCCGGCAGTTCGTCGGTCTCCTGGTAGGTGGTCGCCTGGACGGCCACCTTCTTGCCGCAGGCGTTGTTGGGGTCGACCGGATTGTCGGGCCGCTGCGCCCACTGGGTGCCGGCGGAGAAATAGGTGACGAAGTCGACCGATTGCTCCCGCTCCTTGGTGTCGGTGAACGAGGACATGCCGACGTTGAAGGTGCCACCCTGGACCGACGGGATGATCTTGGCGAAGTCGGCCTCTCGGTATTCCGGCGTGAGACCCAGCGTGCCGGCGACCGCGTTCATCAGATCGACGTCGAACCCGACGATCTTGCCGCTCGCGTCCTTGAACTCGTTGGGCGCATAAGGGATGTTGACGCCGACGATCAGCTCGCCCGACGACTTGATCTCCTCGGGCACCGTGTTGGCGATCTCGTCGACCTTCGCGCTGGCCGCCGACGTCTCGCTGCCCGAGCCTCCCGAATCGGTACCGCTCGCACATCCCGACAACACCATCGCGCCGCTCACAGCAAACATCGCTGCGATGCGCCACATCTTCCCACCTGACACAGTTGCCTCTTTCTCTTGGCTCGGGCCGTCCCCGGCGTCCGAACCGACGACGTTAACGATCGCGGTCGCAGCACGCACTTCGGGTAACGGAACATTAACGACCCGGCACGGGCACCACAGCCGTACCACCAAATCGACAACCCGTCACCGAACGCCGTGACACACTGCGTTTATGCAAAGTACCGCTGCCCCAAGCATGTTGCGGTATCTGTGGATCTACACCGTGGTCTCGGGGGTCCTCGCGGTGCTGTTCGGCGTCCTGATCTTCATCCGTCCGGGCGCGGCCATCATCGTGACGGCCATCTTCTTCGGCGCCTACCTGCTCGTGACGGGCATCGCGCAGGTGGTCCTCGCCTTCAGTGTGCGGTCCTCGTTCGGCGGCCGGGCGCTGCTGTTCATCAGCGGTGCCGCCGCCCTGGTGCTCGCCGTACTGTGCTTCATCAACCTGTCGAACTCGGTCGATCTGCTGGCGATCTGGATCGGGGTCGGCTTCATCTTCCGCGGCGTCGCCACCGCGATGTCGGCGTTCAGCGACAAGTCGCTGCCCGGCCGCATCTGGGAGATCATCGTCGGCATCCTCAGCGTGATCGCCGGCATCATCCTGTTCGTTGCGCCGCTGGAAGGCCTCGTCGCGCTCACCCAGGTCACCGGCATCATCCTCGTGGTGATCGGTGTGGTCGAGGTCATCGCCGGCATCCGGATCCGGCGTGAATCCTCGTTCGGGCCCGCGGCCCGGGTGCGCGACACCGTGACGTAAGGCTGGCAGAGAAGTGGCCGAAAACGCTGTTCACCAGCCTGAAATTGCTACTACACTTCGTCGTAGACCGGTGTAGAGCCTTCGGGGAGTTGGTCAAATGGACGCTTTGGACGTGTCACGGTGGCAGTTCGGGATCACCACCGTCTACCACTTCATCTTCGTCCCGCTGACCATCGGCCTGGCGCCCATCCTGGCCGCCATGCAGACCGCGTGGCTGGTCACCGACAACCCCGCGTGGTACCGGTTGACCCGGTTCTTCGGCAAGCTGTTCCTGATCAACTTCGCCATCGGCGTTGCCACCGGGATCGTGCAGGAGTTCCAGTTCGGGATGAACTGGAGCGAGTACTCTCGCTTCGTCGGTGACATCTTCGGAGCCCCGCTGGCCTTCGAGGGTCTGGTCGCATTCTTCTTCGAGTCGACGTTCATCGGCCTGTGGATCTTCGGCTGGGATCGGCTGCCCCGCCTGGTCCACCTGGCGTGCATCTGGATCGTCGCCATCGCCGTCAACGCGTCCGCCTACTTCATCATCGCGGCGAACTCCTTCATGCAGCATCCGGTCGGCGCGCGCTACAACCCCGAATCCGGCCGTGCCGAGCTGACCGACTTCGGTGCACTGCTCACCAACAACACCACCGTGTGGGCGTTCCAGCATGCGGTCACCGGATCGTTTCTGACCGCCGCCGCCTTCGTCGCCGGTGTGGCGGCCTTCCTGATGGTCCGGGCGCAGCGGAACACCACCGAGCCCACCGTGGAGGCACGCACGATGTACCGGCCGGCCGCCATCGGCGCGAGCATGCTGGCGCTGGTGGCCGCGGTCGGACTGTTCTTCACCGGTGACATACAGGGCAAGCTGATGTTCGATCAGCAACCGATGAAGATGGCCTCGGCGGAGTCATTGTGCGACACCGAAACCGACCCCGACTTCTCCATCCTCACGGTGGGCACGCACAACAACTGCGACAGCGTGACCCACGTGCTGGAAGTGCCGTACGTGTTGCCCTTCCTCGCCAAAGGGCAGTTCAGCGACGTCACGCTGGCCGGTGTCAACGATCTTCAGGCGCAGTACGAGCAGCAGTTCGGGCCCGGCGATTACCGGCCGAACCTCTTCGTCACCTACTGGTCCTTCCGCGCCATGATCGGGCTGCTGCTCGTGCCCGTCGCCTTCGCGCTCGCCACCCTGTGGTTGACGCGCCGCGGCCGCGTCCCAGACCAGCGCTGGTACGGATGGTTCGGCGTGCTGACCATCCCGACGCCGTTCCTGGCCAACAGCGCGGGGTGGGTGTTCACCGAGATGGGCCGCCAGCCCTGGGTGGTGGTGCCCAATCCGACGGGGGATCAGCTCGTGCGGATGACGGTCCAGGACGGTGTCTCCAACCATTCGACGGCGATGGTGGCGTTCTCCCTGGTGACGTTCACCCTCGTCTACGGTGCGTTGGCCGTGGTCTGGTTCGGGCTGATGCGCCGCTACGTGCTGAAGGGCCCGCAGGAGCACGACTCCGAACCGGCGCCGCCGTCCAAACCGGACGACCAGGAACTCGCTCCCCTGTCGTTCGCGTACTGAGAGGACGTGTCTGCCGTGGGACTCCAAGAGTTGTGGTTCTTCCTCATCGCCGCCCTGTTTCTCGGCTTCCTCGTGCTGGAGGGATTCGACTTCGGGGTCGGCATGCTCATGGCGCCGATCGGGATGGTGGGCGAAGGCACCCCGGAGATGCGCCGGCGGGCGGTGCTCAACACGATCGGTCCCGTCTGGGACGCGAACGAAGTGTGGTTGATCACCGCGGGCGCCTCGATGTTCGCGGCGTTCCCGGTCTGGTACGCCACGGTGTTCTCGGCGCTCTACCTGCCGCTGCTGGCGATCCTCTTCGGCATGATCTTGCGCATCGTCGGCATCGAATGGCGCGGCAAGATGGACGATCCCCGGTGGCGCAGACGCGCCGACCTCGGGATCGCCCTCGGTTCATGGCTGCCGGCGGTGCTGTGGGGCGTGGCCTTCGCCATCTTGGTTCGCGGTCTGCCGGTGAACGCCGAGCAACGCATCGAGAGCCTGTCGATCGGCGACGTGCTCAACGCCTACACGGTGCTGGGCGGACTCGCCACGTGCGCGCTGTTCCTCTTCTACGGTGCGACGTTCCTGGCGTTGAAGACCTCGGGGGCGGTGCGCCGCGACGCCTTCCGGTTCGCGCGGGTCCTGTCGCTGCCGGTCATCGTTTTCGCCGGCGGCTTCGGTTTGTGGACGCAGGTGTCCTACGGCAAGACGTGGACGTGGCTGGCCCTGGCCGTCGCCGTGGTCGCCCTGCTGGCCGCCGTCGCGTTGATGTGGACCAACGACCGGGAGGGCTGGGCGTTCGCGGCCACGGTCGTGGTGGTCGCCGCGGTCGCCGCACTCATCTTCGGCTCGCTGTACCCGAACCTGCTGCACTCGACGCTCAACCCGGACTGGAGTGTGTCGATCTACAACGGCTCGTCGACGCCGTACACGCTGACGATCATGTCGTGGGCCTCCCTGACGCTGCTCCCGCTGGTGGTCATCTACCAGGGCTGGACGTATTGGGTGTTCCGGCAACGCATCTCGGCCGACCGCATTCCGGAGTCGATCGGGCTGAGCAAGCAGGCGCTGTGAACCTTCCCCGCGCATCCGCCCCGATGCGGCGCTTCCTGGCGGCCTCGGTGGTGTGCGGGGTGGTCGTCAGCGCGGTCACCATCGCGTCGGCGATCCTGCTGGCATACGTCGTCTCGGGAGTGATCACCGACCCCACCTCGCGCACGCTCGAGCACTGGTTGCCCGCCCTCGCCGCGCTGGCGGGTCTGTGGACCGTTCGGGCGATCGCCCAGTGGGCCCAGGGCCGACTCTCGCAGCGAGGCGCGACAGCGGTGATCGCCGACCTTGCGGCGCAGGTGCTTCGAACGGTGACGGCGCTGCCACCGCGCCACCTTGCGGCCGAACGAGACGCCGCGGCGGTGGTGGTCAGCCGTGGACTCGATGGACTGCGGCCCTACTTCGTCAACTACCTGCCCGCGGTGCTGCTCGCCGGAATCCTCACCCCCGCGGCGGTGGTGGCGATCGCGGCCGTCGACTGGCGTTCCGCGCTCATCGTCGTGATCGTGCTTCCCCTGATCCCGATCTTCATGATCCTGATCGGGCTGGTCACCAAGGACCGCTCCACCGCGGCGCTGGCAGCGATGACCACGCTGCAGTCCCGCCTGCTAGACCTCATCGCCGGCCTGCCCACCCTTCGGGCACTCGACAGGGCCGCGGGCTCTACTGGGCGGATCGGGGAACTGTCTGCCGCACATCGCCGTTCGACGATGTCGACGTTGCGGATCACCTTCATGTCGGCCCTCGTCCTCGAACTGCTGGCGACCCTCGGTGTCGCACTCGTCGCGGTCAGCGTCGGGCTCCGGCTCGTGTTCGGGGAGACCACGCTGTTCGCCGCACTGGCGGCGCTCTTGCTCGCTCCGGAGGTGTTCTGGCCATTGCGCCGCGTCGGGGCGGAGTTCCACGCGGCGCAGGACGGAAAGACCGCCGCGGACCGGGCGTTCGCGCTGCTGCAGGCTGGCCCCGCGGCACCGCGCGGCACCCGCACGGTGCCCGCCGCAGGGGCGCCCATTCACCTGCAAGCGCTGGACGCCGACGTCCAGCCCGGCCGGGTGACGGTGCTGACCGGCCGCAACGGGTGCGGTAAGAGCACGATCCTGCAGACGATCCTGGGACTGACCGACCTCGGCGGGAGGGTGACCGTCGGCGGCGTCGACGTGGCCGAACTGGACCCTGAGCACTGGTGGGAACAGATCGCGTGGCTGCCCCACCGACCGGTGCTCATCCCGGGCACGGTCCGCGCGAACCTCGAGCTGTTCGGACCCCTGTCCGACCTCGAAACCGCATGCCGGCAAAGCGGCTTCGACGACGTGCTGGCGAGCCTGCCCGACGGCCTGGACACCGCACTCGGTCGCGACGGCATCGGCTTGTCACTCGGTCAGCGTCAGCGCCTGGGGCTGGCCCGGATCTTCGGTTCTCCCGCCGCCGTATTGCTCCTCGACGAACCGACCGCCCATCTCGACGCGGCGCTGGAGTCACGCGTCCTGGCCGCGATCGCGGCACGCGCCCGAGCCGGCGCCACCGTTCTCGTCGTCGGGCACCGGGATTCGGTGCTGTCCGTCGGTGACGAGGTCGTCCGGATGGGGGTCGAGACCCTTGCCGAACACTGACCCGCTGCTGCGGCTGACCGTGGACCTGCTGCGGCCGCGGTTGGGACGACTGCTGCTCGCCGCCCTGCTGGGCGTGTTGTCGCTGGGCAGCGCACTGGCACTGGCTGCCGTCGCCGCGTGGTTGATCACCCGGGCCTGGCAGATGCCACCGGTGCTCGACCTGACCGTTGCCGCCGTCGCGGTGCGCGCACTGGGCATCTCCCGCGGCGTACTGGGCTACTGCCAGCGACTCGCCGCCCACGACACCGCATTGCGCGCGGCGGGTCACGCCAGGACGGGGCTGTACCGCGAACTCGCCGAGGCGCCCCCGGAGGTGTCGATGCGGCTGCCCGGCGGCGAACTGGTGTCCCGCATCGGGGCGTCGGTCGACGATCTCGCCGACGTCATCGTGCGCGCGGTACTGCCGATCGTGGTGGCCGCCGTGCTGTCGGTGGCCGCGGTCGGGGTGCTCGTGGTCATCTCCCCGGTGTCCGCGGCGCTGCTGGCCTGCTGTCTGCTGATCGCCGGTGTCGTCGCACCCGCACTGGCCGCGCGCGCCGTCACCGCAGCCGAAACCACCGCCGCGGGCCACCGCGCCGATCGCGATGTCGCCGCGATGCTCGCCCTCGAGCACGCGCCGGAACTGCGGGTGAGCGGTCGGCTGGAGGATGTGGTCGCCGAAACCCAACGCCGTCAGCGTGATTGGGGTGATGCGGCCGACCGTGCCGCGGCCCCTGCGGCCCTGGCCGCCGCCGTTCCCGGCGCGGCGATGGGCGCCGCAGTGCTGGGCGCCGCGATCGCCGGCATCACCCTGGCCGGATCGGTGGCACCGATGACCGTGGCGATCCTCATGCTGCTGCCGCTGTCCGCATTCGAGGCGACTACGGCGCTGCCCGCCGCGGCGGTACAGCTGACCCGGTCGCGCATCGCCGCCCGGCGGTTGCGCGACCTGACCCGTCCTGCGCCGAATCACCGGCCCCGCCCCGTCGTACCGCCGATACCCTTGAGCGTCGGTGATCGGGTGGCCGTCACCGGACCGAGCGGTTCGGGCAAGACCACTCTGCTCATGGCGATGGCCGAGCGCACCGACCACACGACCGGTGCCCGCGCGTTCTTCGCCGAGGATGCCCACCTCTTCGCCACCACCGTCCGAGACAATCTGCTGGTCGCCCGCGGTGACGCCACCGATGACGAACTGCGTTCCGCCCTCGACAGAGTCGGCCTGCGCACGTGGCTCCACGACCTGCCCGACGGCCTGTCGACCGTTCTGGTCGGCGGCGCCGCTGCGGTGTCAGCCGGTCAGCGCCGACGGGTACTGCTCGCCCGTGCGCTCATCTCGACGTTCCCCGTCGTCCTGCTCGACGAACCGACCGAACACCTCGACGCCGACGACGCCGCACGACTGTTGACCGAACTGCTCACTCCCGGTGCGTTTTTCCCGGCGGACCGCACTGTCGTGGTGGCCACCCACCACCTGCCCGACGGTGCCCGTGCCTGTCTGCGCCTCAATCTGGCCGCCAGCAGGTAACGTCAGCCATATGACCGAGTCGGACAAGCCCGAACAGTCCCCGTCGGCACCGCCGCCGCCTCCGCCACCGCCCAATCCGGCGCAGCAGCAGCCGTATCCGCAGCAGCAGCCCTACCCGCCGCAGCCGCCGTACCAGTACGGCGCCTACCCCGGCAGCTATCCCCCACCGCCGCAGGGATATGGCTATCCGGCCCAGACCGCACCCAAGAACGGGCTCGGCATCGCCTCGCTGATCGTGGCGATCATCGGTCTGCTCACGGTCTTCGGCGGCATCGTGCTGGGCATCGTGGCGGTGATCCTCGGCTTCATCGGCCGGGGCCGCGCCAAGCGCGGCGAAGCGACCAACGGTGGTGTGGCGCTGGCCGGCATCGTGCTCGGATTCCTGGCCATCGTGGTGTCGATCGTCGCGATCGCATTGACGGTCGTGTTCGCCCGGGAAGTCGGGGCCGGCGATCTGTTCGACTGCCTCCAGCAGGCCGGTAACGACACCGAAGCGCAGCAGCAGTGCCAGGACCAGTTCCAGCGCCAGATCGAGGACCAGTTGAGCGTCACCGTGACGCCCTCGCGTTAGCGGCCCGGGAAGTACTTGACGATCCCCTCCTGCACGACCGTCGCCAGCAACGTGCCGGTGCGGTCGAAGAAGTGGCCGGTGCCCAGACCGCGCGATTCGGCGGCCACCGGGGAGGACGTCGAGTACAGCACCCACTCGTCGAACCGCACGGGCCGGTGGAACCACACCGAGTGGTTCATCGTCACCGCGAAGATGCGGTCGAAGCCCCACGACAGCCCATGGGTGGTGATGATCGAGTCGAGGACGGTGGTGTCCGACGAGTAGACCAGCGCCGCGGCGTGCAGCACCGGATCGGCCGGCATCTCGCCGTCGGCCTTCAGCCACACCCGGTTGTGGTCGAGACGCTCCCCCTTGTCGCGCATCACCCAGGCCGGGTCGTTGGTGTAGCGCCACTCGATCGGCCGCATCGCGTTGACGAAGTGCGGGACGGTGTCCTCGTAGCCGCGCAACAGCTCACCGATCATCGGCAGCTCGTCCGGTCCAGCGACCTCGGGGGCGGCGATGCTGTGCTCGAGGCCACGACCACCGTTCATGTACGACACCATCGCGCTGGTCAACAGGTCATCGCCCTGGCACACGTCGACGCGGCGGTTGGCGAACCGTCGTTCGTCGCGTAAGCGTGACACCCGGAACTCGAGGTCCCTGGACGGGTCGCCGCCGGCGATGAAATGCGCGGACAGTGCGCTGGGCGCGATGCGATCGTCGACCGTGCGGCTGGCCGCGACGAATGCCTGCGCCATCATCTGCCCGCCGAAGGTGCGGACCGGGTTCTTGCTGGGGTGCGAGCCCACGAACGTGTCGTCGTCCACCCGCCGGAGGTCCAGGACGGCCAGCAGCTCCGCGAGGTCGGAGCTTGACACTGGGCCTCCTAGGCGGTCTTAGACGTCGTCCTCCCCGATCCGGTGCACGTGGATCAGATTGGTGGAGCCTACTGTGCCCGGCGGCGCACCCGCGACGATGACCACCAGATCTCCCCGCTTGTAGCGGCCCAGCTCCAGCAGCGACTTGTCGACCTGGCGGATCATGCCGTCGGTGGTCTGGATGTGCGGCACGATGAACGTCTCGGTACCCCAGGTCAGCGCCAGCTGGCTGCGCACTTCGGGCAGCGCGGTGAACGCCAGCACCGGCAGCGGCGTGTGCAGCCGCGCGAGCCGCCGCACGGTGTCACCGGACTGGGTGAACGCGACCAGAGCCTTGGCGTCCAACCGCTCCCCGATGTCGCGTGCGGCATACGAGATGACGCCACGCTTGGTCCGCGGCACATGGGTCAACGGCGGCACGACGACCGAGTTCTCCTCGACGGCCTTGATGATGCGCGCCATCGTCCGGACCGCCTCGAGCGGATACTTGCCGACCGAGGTCTCCCCCGAGAGCATGACCGCGTCGGCGCCGTCGAGCACCGCGTTGGCGACGTCGGATGCCTCCGCGCGGGTCGGGCGGGAGTTCTCGATCATCGACTCCAGCATCTGCGTGGCGACGATGACGGGCTTCGCGTTCTCCCTTGCCATCTGGATGGCGCGCTTCTGCACCAGCGGAACTTCCTCGAGCGGCAGTTCGACGCCCAGATCGCCGCGGGCGACCATGATCGCGTCGAACGCCAGCACGATGGCCTCGAGGTTGTCGATCGCCTCGGGCTTCTCGAGTTTGGCGATGACCGGAACCCGTCGGCCCACGCGGTCCATCACCTCGTGCACGAGTTCGATGTCGGCCGGGGAGCGCACGAACGACAGCGCGACCAGGTCGACGCCGAGGCGCACCGCGAACTCGAGGTCTTCGATGTCCTTCTCCGACATCGCCGGGGCGGAGACGTTCATCCCGGGCAGCGACATGCCCTTGTTGTTGCTGACCTTGCCGCCCTCGGTGACCTCGCAGATGACGTCGGTGCCCTCGATCCCGGTGACCACGAGTGCGACGTTGCCGTCGTCGACCAGCACGCGGTCCCCGGGGGTGGCGTCCTCGGCGAGCCGCTTGTAGGTCGTCGAAACCCGGTCGTGGGTGCCGTCGACGTCCTCGACGGTGATCCGGATGGTCTCGCCGTCGGCCCAGACGGTGGGGCCGTCGGCGAACCGGCCCAGCCGGATCTTCGGCCCCTGCAGGTCGGCGAGGATGCCGACGGCGCGTCCGGTGCGATCGGAGGCCGCGCGGACCCGCTTGTAGTTGGCCTCGTGATCGGGGTAATCACCATGGCTGAAGTTGAGTCGTGCGACGTCCATACCGGCCTCGACGAGCGCGCGCACGGCCTCATCGGTGGGCGTGGCGGGGCCGAGGGTACAGACGATCTTGCCGCGTCTATTCACGTTGACTCATCGTAGTCGTTGATCGATTCAGAGGACGGCCAGAGGCAGCGCGCCGGGGCGCACGGGGGCCGGTAGGTCGGACTCGCCCATCAGATACGCGTCGACACCGTTGGCCGCGCTGCGGCCCTCGGCGATCGCCCACACGATCAGCGACGCGCCCCGGTGGGCGTCACCGCAGACGAACACACCCGGCGCATCGGTCTGCCAGTCGCTGCCGCACGGCAGCGCACCGCGGTTGTTGAGGTCCAGGCCGAGACCGGCGAGCAGCGGCATGTGCTCGACCCCGTCGAAACCGATGGCCAGCAACGCCATGTCGCAGGGAATCTCGAGTGTGTCGCCGACCGGGACGATCCGGCGGCGCCCCTCGGCGTCGCGTTCCACCTTCACCTCGGCGATCTCCATCGCCCGCACCCGCCCGTGCTCATCGCCGAGGAACCGCTGCACGGCCACCTCGTAGCGGCGGTTGCCGCCCTCGGCGTGGGCCGGGGACAGCCGGGTGCGCAGCACCAGCGGCCACGTCGGCCACGGGCTGCGGGTGTCGTCGCGGGTCTCGGGCGGCTCCGGGTTGTAGTCGAGTTGAGTGACCGATGTCGCGCCCTGGCGGTGCGCGGTGCCGAGGCAGTCGGCCCCGGTGTCGCCGCCGCCGATGATCACCACGTGCTTGTCCCGGGCGGACAGCGACGATGCGCCGTCCCCCTCGCACTCCTTGTTGGCGGGCACCAGGTGTTCCATCGCCAGGTGCACACCCTCGAGGTCGCGGCCCTCCACGTCGTTGTCGCGGGCGCGCAGCGCCCCGATGGCCAGCACCACCGCGTCATACCGTTCGCGGAGCTGCTCCGCCGTCAGGTCGACCCCGACCTCGCAGTCGGTGACGAACCGGGTGCCTTCGGCCCGCATCTGCGCCAAGCGCTGGTCGAGTGTCTTCTTCTCCAGCTTGTACTCGGGGATGCCGTAACGCATCAGTCCGCCGATGCGGTCGTCGCGTTCGAAGACCGTCACGTCGTGACCGGCGCGGGTGAGCTGTTGGGCGGCGGCCAGACCGGCCGGACCGGAACCCACCACCGCGACACTCTTACCGGTCCGGATGGACGCCGGCTGCGGGTCGACCAGACCCAGCGCCCAGGCCTGGTCGGCGATGGTGTTCTCGATGCGTTTGATCGTGACGCTGCCGCCGGTGTGGCCCTCGCTGATCGACAGCACGCATGCGGCTTCGCACGGTGCCGGACACAGCCGCCCGGTGAACTCCGGGAAGTTGTTCGTGGCGTGTAGCCGTTCGCTGGCGGCATCCCAGCGGCCACGGCGCACCAGGTCGTTCCACTCGGGGATGAGGTTGCCCAGCGGACAACCCGCGGATCCGGAGTGGCAGAACGGGATTCCGCAGTCCATGCAGCGACGCGCCTGCTGGGAGACCTCTTCGGCGCGCTCGGGCAGGCTCTGCCGTTCGTACACCTCGTGCCAGTCGCCGACCCGCTCGTCGACGGGCCGCTTGGCGGCCTCCACTTTGGGCACCTTCAGGAATCCGGTGGGATCAGCCACGGCTGGCCTCCATGATCGCGGCGTCGACGTCGCGCCCCTCGGCCTTGGCCATCCGGGTGGCCTGCAGGACGCGCTGATAGTCGCTGGGCATGACTTTGGTGAACTGGGCACTGCGCCGGGGCCAGTCGGACAGCACCGAGGTGGCCACGGTGCTGCCGGTGTGTCTGGCGTGCCGTGCCACGACGTCGTGCAGCCAGACCAGATCCTCCGGTTCGAGCCGCTGCAACTCCACCATGGCGGGGTTGACCTTGGCCGGATTCAACCCCAGAACGTAGGCGATACCGCCCGACATCCCGGCGGCCATGTTGCGACCCGTCCGGCCCAGGACCACCACCCGTCCGCCGGTCATGTACTCGCAGGCATGGTCGCCGACACCCTCGACCACGGCCAGTGCGCCGGAGTTGCGGGCGCAGAACCGTTCTCCGACCTTGCCGCGCAGGAACACCTCCCCTGAGGTCGCGCCGTAGAGCAGGGTGTTGCCGGCGATGACGTTGTCCTCGGGCAGGAACAGCACGTCGTCGGCGGGCTTGACGACGATCCGGCCACCCGAGAGTCCCTTGCCCACATAGTCATTGGCGTCACCGATCAACTCCATTGTGACGCCGGGCGGAAGGAACGCGCCGATCGACTGACCCGCCGACCCGGTGAGCGTGATCCGGATCGTGTCGTCCGGGAGCCCGGCCGCGCCGTATCGGCGGGTCACCTCGGCGCCGAGCAGAGTGCCCACGGTGCGGTTGACGTTGCGGACGGGCAGTTCGAGGGTCACCGGGTGGGCGTCTTCGAGGGCGCCCTCGGAGAGCTGGATGAGCGTCTGGTCGAGCGCCTGGTCCAGGGCGTGGTACTGGTCCTTGAGCTTGCGCCGCTGGGTCGCTTGGTCGTCGTGCGCGTTGGTGGGCGTGGCGAAAATCGGCGTGAGGTCGAGACCCTTGCTCTTCCAGTGCTCCACTCCGGTTGCGGTGTCGAGCAGTTCGGCGTGGCCGACGGCTTCGTCGATGCTGCGGAAGCCGAGCTCGGCGAGGTGGCGGCGGATGTCCTCGGCGATGAACCGGAAGAAGTTCTCCACGAATTCGGGCTTGCCGTTGAACCGGGCCCGCAGCTCCGGGTTCTGGGTGGCGACGCCGACCGGGCACGTGTCGAGGTGGCAGACCCGCATCATGATGCATCCGGCCACCACCAGCGGTGCCGTCGCGAATCCGAACTCCTCGGCGCCCAGCAGCATTGCGACCATCACGTCGCGGGCGGTGCGCATCCCGCCGTCGCATTGCACGGTGATGCGGTCACGGAGACCGTTGAGCACCAGGGTCTGCTGTGCATCGGCGAGCCCGATCTCCCACGGCGCACCGGCATGCTTGAGGCTCGTCAACGGCGCGGCACCCGTGCCGCCGTCGTAACCCGAGATGAGTACCACGTCCGCATGCGCCTTGGACACTCCGGCGGCGACCGTCCCGACACCGACGCTGCTGACCAGCTTCACGTGGATCCGCGCCTGGTCGTTGGCATTCTTCAGGTCGTGGATGAGCTGCGCGAGGTCCTCGATCGAGTAGATGTCGTGGTGCGGCGGCGGTGAGATGAGCCCGACACCGGGGGTGGAGTGCCGCGTCTTGGCGATGTTCGGGTACACCTTGTAGCCCGGAAGCTGGCCGCCCTCACCGGGTTTGGCGCCTTGGGCCATCTTGATCTGGATGTCGGTGGCGTTGACGAGGTAGTCACTGGTCACGCCGAACCGGCCGCTGGCGACCTGCTTGACCGCGCTGCGGCGCTGGGGATCGTAGAGCCGGTCGACGTCCTCCCCGCCCTCCCCGGAGTTGGAGCGCCCGCCCAGGTTGTTCATCGCGATCGCCATCGTCTCGTGGGCCTCGGCACTGATGGAGCCGTAACTCATCGCGCCGGTGTTGAAGCGCGTGACGATCTCGTCGGCCGACTCCACCTCGTCGAGGGGCACCGGCGGCCGAAGTCCCTTCTTGAACTCGAACAGCCCGCGCAGGGTGCCGCCGTCGCGGGACAGCCGGTCGACCTCCTCGGAGTACTGCCGGAACACGTCCTGGCGGCCCGTGCGTGTCGAATGCTGAAGGAGGAACACCACTTCCGGGCTGAACAGATGCAGCTCCCCCTCGCGCCGGAATGCGTACTCGCCGCCGACCTCGAGGCGGCGGTGCACCCGCTCGGTCGGATTCTCCGGGTACGCGCGGCGATGCCGGAGTTTGACCTCCTCGGCGATGACGTCGAGTCCGATACCGCCGATCTGGCTCGGCGTCCCGGTGAAGTACTCGTCGATGACGTCGCGGTCGATACCGACCGCCTCGAAGGCCTGCGCGGCGGTGTAGGAGGCGACCGTGGAGATGCCCATCTTGCTCATCACCTTCGTCACCCCCTTGCCGAGAGCTTTGAGGTAATTGCGTACCGCTGCGGCGGTTTCGATGCCGGTGAGTTCACCTTCGCGGATGAGGTCCTCGATGGTCTCGAAGGCGAGGTAGGGGTTGACGGCTGCGGCGCCGAAGCCGATGAGCATCGCGATGTGGTGCACTTCGCGGGCATCACCGGACTCCACCACCAGCGCCACCTCGGTGCGCTGCTTGGTGCGCACGAGGTGGTGGTGGACCGCGGACACGGCCAGCAGCGACGGGATGGGTGCGCGGGTGTGGTCGGAGTCGCGATCCGAGATGACCAGTGTGCGTGCGCCTTCGGTGATGGCGTCACCGGCCCGGCTGCGCAGTTCGTCGAGAGCTTCGGCCAGTCCCTCGCCACCGCGTTCTACGTCGTAGAGGGCTTTGAGGACCACCGCCCGCAGGCCCGGATGCTCACCGTCGTCGTTGATGTGGACGATCTTGTTGAGTTCGTCGTTGTCGAGCACCGGCCACTTCAGAATGATCTGCCGGCACGACGCCGCCGTCGGCTCGAGCAGGTTCTGCTCGGGGCCCATGACGCGGGACATGCTGGTGACCACTTCCTCGCGGATGGCGTCCAGCGGAGGATTGGTCACCTGGGCGAAGAGTTCGACGAAGTAGTCGTAGAGCGGCCGCGACCGTTCGGAGAGCACCGCGGTCGGCGTGTCGGTGCCCATCGACCCCAGGGGTTCGGCGCCGGAGGCGGCCATCGGGGTGATCAGGATCCGCAACTCCTCCTCGGTGTAGCCGAAGGAGATCTGGCGGCGGACCACCGATTCGTGATTGGGCTGTACCCGAACCCGTTCCGGCAACGACCCGAGTTCGAGCAGGCCGGCATGCAGCCATTCGCCGTAGGCCTCGCCCTCGGACAATCCGAGCTTGATCTCGTCATCGCTGACGATGCGGCCCGCTGCCGTGTCGACCAGCAGCATCTTGCCCGGCTGCAATCGGCCCTTGGCGACGATCTGCGCGGACGGGACGTCGAGCACCCCGCTCTCGCTGGCGAGGATGATCCGGTCGTCGGCGGTGCGCCACCAACGGCCGGGGCGTAACCCGTTGCGGTCCAGCACCGCTCCGACCAGGGTGCCGTCGGTGAACGTGACGCACGCCGGACCGTCCCACGGTTCCATCAGCGAGGCGTGGAATTGCCAGAACGCCCGCTCGTCGGCGTCCATCGAGGCGTTGTTCTCCCATGCCTCGGGGATCATCATCAGCACCGCGTGGGGCAGGCTGCGGCCGCCGAGGTGGAGCAGTTCGAGAACCTCGTCGAAACTCGCCGAGTCCGAGGCGTCCGCGGTGCACACCGGGGACAGACGGCTCAGATCGCCGGGAATGTTGGCGCTGGCCAGCATGGCTTCACGGGCGTGCATGCGGTTGCGGTTGCCACGCACGGTGTTGATCTCGCCGTTGTGGGCGACGAACCGGAACGGGTGCGCGAGCGGCCACGACGGAAACGTGTTGGTGGAGAAACGGCTGTGGACGATCGCGATGGCGCTGGTGCACCGCGCGTCACGCAGATCGCTGAAGTACAGCGGCAACTGCACGGTGGTGAGCATGCCCTTGTAGGCGATGGTGCGGCTGGACAGGGACGGGAAGTAGACCTCGGCGGACTTCTCCGCGCGTTTGCGCAGCGGGTACACCCGCCGGTCGAGTTCGACGCCACCGGGGCGGACGCCGTCGACTTCTGGTGCGGCGACGAACAATTGGGCCATGTACGGCATGCAGTCCCGCGCGGTGACTCCGACGTCGGCGCTGTCGGGGTCGACGGGAACGGTGCGCCAGCCCAGCACCTCGAGATTCTCTTCGGCCGCCAGAGCCTCGACGCGTTGGCAGGCCTCTGCGCGCGCCACCGGATCCTGCGGGAGGAAGCACGTGCCGGCAACAAAGGTGTTGCAGCCCTGGGCGGTCGGCTGTGGGAGCTCGAAGTCGACGACATCGGCGAAGAGCTCGACCGGCAGCTGCAGCAGGATTCCCGCACCGTCTCCGCTGTTCGTTTCGGCCCCTGCTGCGCCGCGGTGATCGAGGTGCTCGAGGGCGACCAGACCCTCAGCGACAATGGAGTGCGACCGTCTGCCCTGGATGTCGGCGATCATGGCGACGCCGCACGAATCCTTCTCGTGCTCGGGGTCGTAGAGTCCCTGCGCATGCGGGATAGCCGAATAAAGCATTGACATGCACCTCCGCAGTTCCGGAAAACCTTTGCCGGGACTGCGGCGGCCCGAGCGGCAAGTGTATCAGCGCAGGTGGGCCACTACCCGTCGAGCAAAGTCGGGACCAGCGGAAATCCGGGCAGATTGCGGACCACAGTCCAGCTGATGGTGGCCACGGCGATGACGACGATCGCGGTCGCCGGCAGCACGGCTTCGTGCCGACGCCGTCGGATGACCACCCATGCCGCCAGCAGAGGCAAGCCGACGAGGAGGAACACATTGTCGGCGACGGCCGCGGCAATGTCGCCGTGCAGGAGATCGTGCGTCATGCGCAGTCCCCCGCACGCCGGACAGTCCCACCCGGTCACGTGTTTGAACGGGCACAGCGGTGCCAGGAAACCGGGCCGGTGAGGGTCGGCGAGACCGATGTAGGCCAGCGCGGCCACGAACACGGCGCCGGTCCCGAGGGTGATGTAGAGCGGCGTACGACTGGGGGTGGGAGTGTCAGGTTCCATCACGCAACGGGAGACCGTTCGGATCGCGGACCTTGTCGGTGAAGATGAGGATCGCATCGATGATGCCCCAGATGACGGCGCCGATGCCGCAGGTCACGAGTCCGACCACCAGTTGTGCGACGCCCAGCCCGACCTGGCCGAGGTACATGCGTCCGATGCCGACGATGCCGAGCAGCCCCACCAATTGGAGGAGACCCGCGACGACCTTCGACTTGTCTGAGTACGGCTCTCCGGTCATGGGATGCCTGCCGTAGGGCGCGGAGGGGTCGTAGTACGGGGGCGGGTAGTTGCCGGGAGCCGGCGGGTACGGCGGCGGATAGCCGGCGCCGGGCGGAGGCGGCGGGGTGCCTTCGGGGGTGTTACCGAACTGCGAGGGGTCGGTCATGGACTTCAGCATGCCAGAACGCCATGCCGCTCATAAGGGTGGGAAACCCGAAAAAGCGCGTGGGGCAGCCGAGCTACTTGCGGCGCCCCCGCAAGCGACGCCGCAGCGTGGCGGCGGCCGTCGAGGCGACCTGTCGTGCGACCGCCTGCGCCTGCTCGGCGCGCGTGACGGCCGATTGGCGCGTCTCCTTCGCGGACTCGACCGCCTCCGCGGCTTCGTCGCCCTCCACGGCACCGGCCTTGGTAGACGGCGTCGCCGCGGTGTCGGTGTCTACGACGGCTTCGCCAGGCGCCTCGTCGGTGAACTCGCCGGCGGCGTCCGCGGCGGCGATGTCCTCGGCGACGGCCTCGGCCTCTTCGGCGCGCTCCACTGCAGCCTCGAGGTCGCCGTAATCAGTGGTCTCGGCGTCATTGGTGACGGCGTCAGCGGCGTCCTCCGCGACGGCCTCGGCCTCCTCAGCACGCTCGACCGCCGCCTCATGAGCCTCTTCCGCAGCCTCCTCAGCCGCGACCGCATCCTCACCCTCAAGAGCACCCGCCGTCGTCAACGGCTCGACGGCTTCGACGGCTTCGGCGGGTTCATCCACGTCAGCAGCCGCCTCTTCCGCGACAGCCTCGGCCTCCTCGCGCGCCTCAACCGCCGCCTCATGAGCCTCTTCAGCAGCGTCCTCAACCGCGACCGCATCCTCACCCTCAACCGCGCCCACCGTCGTCAACGGCTCACGATCAGCCGCCTCACCAATGTCCTCCGACGGCGCAGACTCCACATCCTCAGCCAGCGCTTCGGCCTCAGCCACCGGCTCGGGCTTGCCCTCATCAGCCGTCTCGTCAGCAGCGGCCTCTTCCGCGACAGCCTCGGCCTCCTCGCGCGCCTCAACCGCCGCCTCATGAGCCTCTTCCGCAGCCTCCTCAACCGCGACCGCATCCTCACCCTCAACAGCACCCACCGTCGTCAACGGCTCAACGGCACCGGCGGGTTCATCCACGTCATCGGACACCTCCGCAGCGACGGCCTCGGCTTCCTCAGCACGCTCAACCGCCGCCTCATGAGCCTCTTCCGCAGCCTCCTCAACCGCGACCGCATCCTCACCCTCAACAGCACCCACCGTCGTCAACGGCTCAACGGCACCGGCGGGTTCATCCACGTCATCGGACACCTCCGCAGCGACGGCCTCGGCTTCCTCAGCACGCTCAACCGCCGCCTCATGAGCCTCTTCCGCAGCCTCCCTAACCGCGACCGCATCCTCACCCTGAACAGCACCCGCCGTCGTCAACGGCCCACGATCAGCCGCCCCACCAATGTCCTCCGACGGCGCAGACTCCACATCCTCAGCCAACGCCTCGAGCTTGCCCTCATCACCGGTCTCGTCAACAGCGGCCTCTTCCGCGACAGCCTCGGCCTCCTCGCGCGCCTCAACCGCCGCCTCATGAGCTTCTTCAGCCGACTCCTCAGCGGCGACCGCGTCCTCACCCTCAACCACGCCAACCGTCGTCAACGGCTCGACGGCCTCGACGGGTTCATCCACGTCAGCAGCCGCCTCGTCCGCGACCGCCGCTGCTTCCTCAGCACCCTCGACCGCCGCCTCATGAGCTTCTTCGGCCGACTCCTCAGCCGCGACCGCGTCCTCACCCTCAACCGCGCCAACCGTCGTCAACGGCCCATCGGCGCCGACGGGTTCATCGACGTCAGCAGCGACCTCGTCCGCGACGGCCGCTGCTTCCTCAGCACCCTCGACCGCCGCCTCATGAGCTTCTTCCGCAGACTCCTCAGCCGCGACCGCGTCCTCACCTTCGACAGCACCAACCGTCGTCAACGGCTCACGATCAGCGGCCTCACCAGCCTCGGAGTCGTCTTTCTCGTCCGCGGCCCCGGCGACATTTGCGGCCATCCCGAGTCCCGAGGTGACCGCAACACCGGCCACGAGGTGCTTGAGCAATTCCTCGGTCGCACTGTCCCGGGGTTCATCACCCTCGGGCTTGACGTCTTCGGGCTCCCCGTCCTCGGTGACCCGGTCCTCGGCGTCCACGTCCTCCGTCGGCTCTTCCCGCAGCGTCGCCGGATCCTCGCGACCCCTCGGAGCCGCCATCAGGTACACCACTGCGCCGATGAACACGAACATCGACGTGAACGAATTGACCCGGATGCCCGCGAGGTGTGTGGCCATGTCACTGCGCAACAACTCAATCCAGAACCGGCCGAGGCAATACCCCGCGACGTAGAGCGCGAACAGCCTGCCGTGCCCCAGCTTGAACCGTCGATCAGCCCAGATGAGCACCGCGAAAACCAGCAGATTCCACAGCAGTTCGTACAAGAACGTCGGGTGGACGACCTCGACCACACGACCCGTCGACACCCCGATCAGGTCATTGCGCGCACCACTGGCATCGACCCGCTCGTAGATCTCCAGTCCCCACGGCAGCGTGGTCGGGCGTCCGTACAGTTCCTGATTGAAGTAGTTGCCGAGCCGGCCGATCGCCTGCGCCAGGATGATGCCCGGCGCGACGGCATCGCCGAACGCCGGCAGCGGGATTCCCCGGCGGCGGCACGCAATCCACGCACCCACACCACCCAGGGCGACCGCGCCCCAAATGCCCAGACCGCCCTCCCAGATGCGGAATGCGGCGAGCAGGCCGGCGCCGTCCGGACCGAAGTAGGTCTGCCAATCCGTGATGACGTGGTAGAGCCGGCCGCCGATCAGACCGAACGGGACCGCCCACAGAGCGATGTCGTAGACGACGCCGGCCTCGCCGCCACGCGCCTCCCAGCGGCGGTCACCCAGGACCAGCGCCACGATGATGCCGACGATGATGCACAGGGCGTACGCCCGCAACGGGAACGGCCCGAGCTCCCAGACGCCCTGCGACGGACTGGGAATGTAGGCCAGCGTCGTCGACGTCACGCGGGCACCCTCTGGCGCACTCCCTCGGCTAATTCTTCGGTCAGCGCTCGCACCGCGGGCAGGCCGTCCGTGAGCGCCGACACGAGCGCCGAGCCGACGATCACTCCGTCTGCGTACGCGCCGATCTCCGCCGCCTGTGCACGTGACCGCACGCCCAGACCGACGCCGACCGGGATGTCGGAGACCTCTTTGACCCGCGCCACGAGTTCTGGCGCGGCGCTCGAGACGACGTCTCGCGCGCCGGTGACACCCATCGTCGACGCGGCGTAGACGAAACCACGGGAGGCCTCGACGGTCTTGGCCAGCCGCTCCGGCGTCGACGCAGGCGCCACCAGGAAGATGCGGTCGAGATCATGGGATTCCGATGCTGCCATCCACTCGTCGGCCTCTTCGGGGATGAGGTCAGGGGTGATCAGACCCAACCCGCCCGCGGCGGCCAGGTCCCTCGCGAATGCGTCGATCCCCCAGCGCAGTACCGGATTCCAATAGGTCATCACCACCGCGCGACCACCGGCGTTGCTGATGGCCTCGACCGCCGCCAGGGTGTCCCGCACTCGGACGCCACCCTGCAGCGCCGCCTCGGCGGCCGCGGCGATCACCGGACCGTCCATCCCCGGGTCGGAATACGGAATGCCGACTTCGATGATGTCGCAACCGGATTCGACCAGCGCCGTCATCGCCGAGATCGATGCCGGCACGTCGGGGAACCCGGTTGGCAGGTATCCGATGAGGGCCGCACGCTGCTCTGCGCGGCAAGCGTCGAACAAGCCACCCAACCGACTCATGAACCGCCTTTGTCCAGCAGACCGAACCACGTGGCAGCGGTCTCGACGTCTTTGTCGCCGCGCCCGGACAGGTTGACCAGGATCACCGCACCCGACCCCAATTCCTGGCCGAGTTTGAGCGCACCCGCCACTGCGTGCGCGGACTCGATGGCCGGAATGATGCCCTCGGTGCGGCACAGCAGCGAGAACGCGTTCATGGCCTCGGTGTCGGTGATCGGCAGGTATTCGGCGCGCCCGATGTCCTTGAGCAACGCGTGCTCGGGTCCCACCCCGGGATAGTCGAGACCGGCCGAGATCGAATGGGATTCGATGGTCTGGCCGTCCTCGTCCTGCAGCAGATAGGAGAACGAGCCCTGGAACGCGCCGGGCGAGCCGCCCGTGAATGTGGCTGCGTGCCTACCGGTTTCGACGCCGTCACCGGCCGCCTCGTAGCCGATCAGCCGGACGCCGGGATCGTCGATGAAGGCGTGGAAGACACCGATCGCATTCGAGCCGCCGCCGACGCACGCCGTCACCGCGTCCGGAAGCCGGCCGGCCTGCGCCTGGATCTGCATCCGCGCTTCGAGCCCGATGATGCGCTGGAAGTCGCGCACCATCAGCGGGAACGGATGCGGTCCCGCCGCGGTGCCGAAGCAGTAGTACGTCTCGTCGGCGTTGGTCACCCAGTCGCGGAACGCCTCGTTGATGGCGTCTTTGAGGGTCTTCGAACCCGCCTCGACGGAGACCACCTCGGCGCCGAGCAGGCGCATGCGCGCCACGTTCAGCGCCTGGCGAGCCGTGTCGACCGCACCCATGTAGATCACGCAGTCCAGGCCGAGCAGCGCGCATGCGGTGGCCGTCGCGACACCGTGCTGGCCGGCGCCGGTCTCGGCGATCACCCGGGTCTTGCCCATCTGCCGGGCCAGCAACGCCTGCCCGAGCACGTTGTTGATTTTGTGGGAACCGGTGTGGTTGAGGTCTTCTCGTTTGAGGAACATGCGGGCGCCGCCGGCATGTTCGCTGAGGCGGGTGGCCTCGTAAAGCGGTGACGGGCGGCCGCTGTAGTGACGCTGCAAGCGGTCGAGTTCGTCGAGGAAGGTCTGGTCGCCGCGAGCCTTCTCGTAGGCGGCGGTGACCTCTTCGATGACCGCCATCAGTGCCTCGGGAACGAGGCGACCACCGTAGGCCCCGAAGTGGCCGCGGGCATCCGGGTCGTGGCTGGTGGGTTCGGCGACGGCCGCGCTGGAGCGCGGCAGATCCGAATCGAGGAGTTCGGCCACGCTACCGGGACGGCTTCGGGCAGGACGGATGCGTACCGGCGGTCACCAGGTCGGCCACCGCAGAGCGGGGGTCGCGGCTGGTGACCAGGCCTTCGCCGACCAGCACGGCGTCGGCGCCGGCTCCGGCGTAGGCCAGCAGATCGGCGGGGCCCCGCACGCCGGACTCCGCGACGCGGATGACGTTCGACGGCAGCCCCGGGGCGATGCGCGCGAAACAGTTGCGGTCGACTTCGAGCGTCTTGAGGTTCCGGGCGTTGACGCCGATCACCCGGGCTCCGGCCTGCAGCGCGCGGTCGGCTTCCTCTTCGGTGTGGACCTCCACCAACGCCGTCATGCCGAGCGATTCTGTCCGCTCCAGCAGCGACTCCAACGCCGGCTGCTCGAGCGCAGCAACGATCAGCAGCAGCATGTCGGCACCGTGGGCACGGGCTTCGTGGATCTGGTAGGGCCGGACGATGAAGTCCTTACGCAGAACGGGTATGGACACCGCAGCCCGGACGGAGTCGAGATCGTCGAGCGATCCGTGGAATCGGCGCTGCTCGGTCAGCACGCTGATCACGCGGGCGCCGCCGTCCTGATAGCAGCGGGCCAACTCGGCGGGATCACCGATTGATGCCAGCTCACCACGCGACGGGCTCGCTCGTTTGACCTCGGCGATCACGCCGATGCCGGGTTCGCGGAACGCCGCCATCACGTCCAGCGGAGCCTTGGCGTTCTTTGCCCGCTCCTTGACCTCGGCGAGGCTGACGACGGCCTCACGAGCGGCGACGTCGGCGCGGACTCCCTCGATGATGGAGTCGAGCACGGTCGCCGAACTCATAGCCCGTCGATCCCCCTCTGGTACGTGCCGGATGGTTCCTCTCGAAGGGTAGTCGCCGCCACGACATCGGGTGTCACCGCCCCTTCGTGTCGCGATCGGTGGGATCGTGCCCCTCGTCGAGGGCATCCCAGAGCATTCGCTCCGACATCGGCTCCCCCTGTTCGTCCTTCCTCACCGCTGTCGCACGTCGAGCCGACGGCGCGGCGTACCTGCCCGCCGGGCCGGCTCCCTTCACCGCTGCCCGCATCAGCAGAACCGCCCCGACGAGCACCAGACCGGCCGCCACCAGCGTGAGGATCGCGCCGGTGAAGTGGCGTTGCGTCCCGGTCAGGTCGGCGACCCGCACCTCGGCTAGATCGGCCGACCGCGGCGCGACGTCGACGACCACCCACAGCGTGATCGCCAGATAGGCCATCGCCGCGCTGGCCGCCGCCATCAGCACCGCCAGCATCCGCAGCAACCAGCCCCGCACCGCCAGCACTGCGACCGCGGCCGCCAGGACCAACAGCGCGAGCGGGATCAGCGCCGTCGACCATTGGGCGCCCGTCAGCGTCGACGTCTTCGGCTGGCCGAGCCCGTCGAAGGATTCCACGTCCACCCACGTCAGCCGCGAGGCCACCCACAGCACGGCGGCGCCGAGGACCAGGAGGAGCTGGGCGATGCGGGTCACGGTTCGCGCAGCGTTTCCGCGGCGGCGATCGCGTTGAGCACCGCGCGCGCCTTGTTGGCCGCCTCGGTGTACTCGTAGGGGCCGTTCGAGTCGGCGACCACACCCCCGCCGGCCTGCACGTAGGCGGTGCCGTTGCGCATCAACGCGGTGCGGATGGCGATCGCGAAGTCGGCGTTGCCGGCGAAGTCGAGATACCCCAGCACACCGCCGTAGAGCCCGCGGCGGGTCTTCTCGACCTCCTCGATGAGCTCCATCGCACGCACCTTGGGAGCGCCCGAGAGCGTCCCGGCCGGGAAGCATGCGGTCACGGCATCGAGCGCAGTCCTGCCTTCTGACAGACGGCCGGTGACCGTCGACACCAGGTGCATGACATGGCTGTACCGCTCGATGTGGCTGTAGTCCTCCACCCGGACGGTGCCCGGCTCACACACCCGGCCCAGGTCGTTGCGGCCCAGATCCACCAGCATGAGGTGCTCGGCGCGTTCCTTCTCGTCGGCCAGCAACTCCTTTTCGAGCAGCAGATCCTCTTCCTCGGTGTCACCGCGCCAGCGGGTTCCGGCGATGGGGTGCGTGGTCGCCTTGCCGTCCACGACCGTCACCAGCGCCTCCGGACTCGACCCGACCACCGAGAAGTCCAGTCCCCCATCCTCGTCGGGGACGTTCAGCAGGTACATGTACGGGCTGGGATTGGTGACCCGCAGCATCCGGTACACATCGAGCGGGTCGGCGGCGGTGTCCATCTCGAAACGCTGGGACGGCACCACCTGGAACGCCTCACCGGCCTCGATGTCACCGACGAGCTTCTCCACGATCGCGGTGTACTCCTCGACGGTGCGCTGCGCCCGGTGGGTCGGTGCGGGCCGTTCGAAGGTGGCCACCGCCGACGGCAACGACTGCCCCAGCGCCTTGGTCATCACGTCGAGGCGGGCGACCGCGTCGTCGTACGCCCCGTCCACCCGTTCGTCGGTGCCGTTCCAGTTCACCGCGTTCGCGATCAGCGTGATGGTGCCCTCGTGGTGGTCGACCGCGGCGATGTCGGTGGCCAGCAGCAGCAACATGTCGGGCAACCCGAGGTCGTCGACGGCCAGCGACGGCAGCCGCTCCAGCCGGCGCACCATGTCGTAGGCGAAAAACCCCACCAGCCCGCTCGACAGGGGCGGCAGACCCGGCAGCGCCGCGGTCTCCAGCAGGGCCAGCGTCTCCCGCAACGCGCGCAGTGGATCGCCGCCGCTGGGCGCGTCCTTCGGCGTGACGCCCAGCCACACCGCCTCGCCGTCGCGCACGGTCAACGCCGACGGCGCCCCCGCCCCGATGAACGACCATCGCGACCACGACCGGCCGTTCTCGGCGGACTCGAGAAGAAACGTGCCGGGCCGGTTGGCGGCGAGCTTGCGGTACGCCGACAGCGGCGTCTCGCTGTCGGCGAGCACCTTGCGGACCACCGGCACCACCCGGTGTTCGGCGGCCAGCGCCCGGAAGTCCTCGCGGGAGGTGGTGTTCGCCAGCGACGAGCGCTCACGCGCGGAACCGGAGGCGGGCTGGGCGGTCGTTTGCACATGGCAATTCTCCCAGACCGGTGTGGGCGGTGACGCAGTCAGGCGGCGTAGCGTGACGGCACATGAAACGTGGTGACCGGGTCGACGATTTCGAACTGCCCGACCAGACAGGCGCGATGCGCAGCCTCACGGGTCTGCTGGCCGACGGGCCGGTGGTGCTGTTCTTCTATCCGGCGGCGATGACGCCCGGCTGCACCAAGGAGGCCTGCCACTTCCGGGACCTCGCTGCCGAGTTCGCCGCCGTCGGCGCCTCACGCGTGGGGATCAGCACCGATGCGGTCGAGAAACAGGCCCGCTTCGCCGACACTCAGCGTTTCGACTACCCGCTGTTGTCCGACGCCGACGGAGCGATCGCCCAGCGCTTCGGCGTCAAGCGGGGCATGTTGGGCAAGTTGATGCCGGTCAAGCGCACCACGTTCGTCATCGACACCGACCGCACGGTGCTCGATGTGTTCTCCAGCGAGCTGAACATGGACGCACATGCGGACAAGGCGCTGGCAGTGCTGCGCCAGCGCCAGTCCGCCTAGCTCTCCGGGCCGAGCAGCTGGTCGGCGTCGAAGCAGGTGTGCTCACCGGTGTGGCAGGCCGCGCCGGTCTGATCCACCTCGAGCAGCACCGTGTCACCGTCGCAGTCCAACCGCACCGAGTGCACATACTGCGTGTGGCCAGACGTCTCGCCCTTGACCCAGTGCTCGCCGCGGGACCGGGACCAGTAGGTCGCCCGCCGGGTGCGCAGGGTCCGGTCGAGCGCGATGTCGTCCATCCATGCCACCATCAGCACCTGCCCGGTGCCCCGCTCCTGTGCCACCGCGGCGAACAAACCGTCGGCGTCGCGCTTGAGCCGCGACGCGAGCTCTGGATCGAGACTCACCGCACCGTCCTCTTCGCTGCGCTCATCGGACGGTGCTCCGATTCGTCCTCTTCGCTGCGCTCATCGGACGGTGATCCCTTCTGCCGCCATCGCCGCCTTCACCTGACCGATCGTCAACTCCTTGAAGTGGAAGACGCTGGCGGCCAACACGGCGTCGGCGCCCGCGTGCACCGCGGGGGCGAAGTGTTCGATCGCGCCGGCACCGCCGCTGGCGATCACCGGCACGGTCACCGCACCCCGCACCGCACGCAACATGGGCAGATCGAAACCGGCTTTGGTGCCGTCGAAGTCCATGGAGTTCAGCAGGATCTCTCCGACGCCGAGTTCCGCTCCGCGCGCAGCCCACTCGACGGCGTCGATCCCGGTGCCGCGACGGCCGCCGTGGGTGGTGACCTCCCACCCGGACGGAGTGGGGGGCTCACCTTCCGGCACCGTCCTGGCGTCGACCGACAGCACGATGCATTGCGACCCGAACCGGCGGGCCAGTTCGGCCAGCAGCTCCGGACGCGCGATCGCGGCGGTGTTCACCGAGACCTTGTCGGCGCCCGCCCGCAACAACGCATCCACGTCGGCGATCGCCCGCACCCCACCGCCGACGGTCAGTGGGATGAAGACCTGTTCGGCGGTGCGGCGCACCACGTCGAGCATCGTGGAGCGACCCGACGACGATGCGGTCACGTCGAGGAATGTCAGTTCGTCGGCGCCCTCCGCGTCGTACACGGCGGCGAGTTCGACCGGATCACCTGCGTCCCGCAGGTTCTCGAAGTTGACACCCTTGACCACCCGACCCGCATCGACGTCGAGGCACGGGATCACGCGGACTGCGAGTCCTCTGTCGGCAGCCACTCAGAAATCCTCCGGGGCGCCGAGCGCTGCGACGATGTCGAGGATCTCGCCGTGCACCTGCGGTGAGCCGGCCAGCACCGATGTCGATTCCGGGGTCCAGTCCGCCCCGGCCAGGTCCGTGACGACCCCACCGGCGGACCGCACCAGTGCGACGCCGGCGGCGTGATCCCAGATGTGGTGGCCGAAACTGATTGCCGCGCCGAGGACTCCGGCGGCGGTGTACGCCAGGTCGAGTCCGGTGGCGCCGTGCATCCGCATCCTGTTGCACTGCCTGCTGAGGTTCTCCAGCAGCGCCACCCGCCACCGGCCGGGGAAGCGCCCGCGCGAGTCGATGTTGAAGGTGCCGGTACCCACCACGCAGTCCGACAGTGCGCTCGACTTCAGCGACGGCTGCTCGATTCCGTTGACGTACAACGGCTTTCCGACCACAGCGGTATAACGCTGGGACATGAAGGGCAGCCACGTCAGCCCGGCGACGGGTTCACCCTCCCGCAGAAGGCCGAGCAGGATCGCGGCGGTCGGCAGTCCGGCGGCGTAGTTGAACGTGCCGTCGATGGGATCGAGCACCCACACCAGCGGCGAGTCGATGTCCGCCCCGCCGTACTCCTCGCCGTGCACCTCGATGCCGGTGGCCGAGGTCAGCGCCTCGACGACCTGGCGTTCGATCTTCAGGTCGACTTCGGTGGCGAAGTCGTTGCCCTTCTTCTGCACCGCGGAGTCGGCGCGGTGCCCACTGATGAAGGGTTCGGACGCGGTGTCGAGAATCGCCGCGGCCACATCGACCAGACCCTGCAGGTCGGTCTCGTCCAGTGCCATCGACCCCTACTGCCTTACCGCTGTCAGCGCCTCGGGCAGGGTGAAACGCCCGGCATACAACGCTTTCCCGACGATGGCGCCCTCGACGCCGCGGCCGGTCAGCGTGCCGATCGCGCGCAGGTCGTCGACGCTGGACACCCCACCGGAGGCGATCACCGGCGCGGCCGTGCGATCGGCGACGCGGCCGAGCAGGTCGAGGTTCGGCCCCTCGAGGGTGCCGTCCTTGGTCACGTCGGTGACGACGTAGCGCGAGCACCCTTCCGAGTCGAGACGGTCGAGCACCTCCCACAGGTCACCGCCGTCGGTCTCCCAACCGCGGCCGCGCAGGCGGTGCTCAGCGTCGACGATCAACACATCGAGACCGACGGCCACCCTGTCGCCGTACTCGGCGACGACCTTCGCGCACCACTGCGGGTTCTCCAGCGCGGCGGTGCCGATGTTGACCCGGGCGCACCCGGTGGCCAGCGCGGCCTCGAGTGAGTCGTCGTCGCGGATGCCGCCGGACAGTTCGACCGCCACGTCGAGCCGGCCGACGACGTCGGCGAGCAGTTCGCGGTTCGAGCCGCGGCCGAACGCGGCGTCGAGGTCCACGAGATGGATCCACTCCGCCCCGTCACGCTGCCACCCGAGCGCGGCGTCGAGCGCCGACCCGTACTCGGTTTCACTGCCGGCCTTGCCCTGGACCAGGCGCACGGCACGGCCCTTGACCACGTCGACGGCGGGAAGGAGGATCAACGGCTTGTTCGCGGACACGGGATTCTCGGGCACGGACTTCTCAGGCACGGCGGACAACCTTAGTTCAGAGCCCCTCGACCCAGTTGCGGAGCAGCGTCGCACCGGCGTCACCGCTCTTCTCCGGGTGGAACTGGGTGGCCGACAACGGACCGCTCTCGACCGCGGCGAGGAACGGGACGTGGTGGGTGGCCCAGGTTAGCCGGGCGTCCGGGTCGCCCTCCCACTGCTGCGCGGCGTAGGAGTGCACGAAGTAGAACCTGGTGTCGGGGTCGAGCCCGCGGAACAGCGTGGTCCCGGCGGGGGCGTCGACGACGTTCCAGCCCATGTGCGGGATCACCGGGGCGTCGAGGCGCACCACCGACCCAGGCCACTGCCCGCATCCGGCGGTCTCGACACCGAATTCGACGCCGCGCGAGAACAGGATCTGCATCCCCACGCACACGCCGAGAACCGGTCGGCCGGCCGCGATCCGCTCGGCGATGATCTTCTCTCCGCCGATCTCCCGCAGTCCGGCCATGCACGCCTCGAACGCGCCGACGCCCGGCACCACGAGGCCGTCGGCGTTCAGCGCGGCGTCGGCGTCCGCGGTGACCTCGACGTCGGCACCCGTCCGCTCGACCGCCCGCTGCGCCGAGCGCAGGTTGCCCGAACCGTAGTCGAGGACGACGACTTTCCTTGTCACAGTGAGCCCTTCGTGGACGGCACACCGGTGACGCGCGGGTCGAACTCGACGGCCTGACGCAACGCTCGGGCGACGGCCTTGTACTGCGCCTCGGTGATGTGGTGCGGATCGCGGCCGTAGAGCGTGCGAACGTGCAGCGCGATACGGGCGTTGAACGCCAGTGATTCGAAGACGTGCCGGTTGATCACCGTGTGGTAAGGCACGGTGGACCCGGCGATGGTGAACTCGACCATCGATTCCGGCTCGCCGGTGTGTACGCAGTACGGCCGGCCGGAGACATCGACGGCGGCGTGCGCCAGGCATTCGTCCATCGGGATGAACGCGTCCCCGAAGCGGCGGATACCCTTCTTGTCCCCCAGCGCCTGTCCGAGCGCCTGCCCGAGCACGATGGCGGTGTCCTCGACCGTGTGGTGACCCTCGATCTCGACGTCACCCTTGGCGTGCACCGTGAGGTCGAAGCTGGCGTGGCTGCCCAGCGAGGTGAGCATGTGATCGAAAAACGGTACGCCGGTGCTGATGTCGACGATGCCGGTGCCATCGAGGTCGAGGTCGACGACGATGTCGGATTCCTTGGTCTTGCGTTCGACGCGGGCGCGGCGCGTGCCGGTCAGCATGTCGGTCATGAGGCTCCTAGAGTTGCGGCGAGTTCAGTCTCGGCGAGGCGGGCGGAGGCGGCCAGCAGCGCATCGTTTTCTTCGGCCAGCCCGGTGGTGGCCCGCAGGTACCCGGGGATGCCCACATCGCGGATCAGGACGCCCTGATCCAGATAGCGCTGCCAGGTGGCGGGCGCGTCGGCGAACTCCCCGAACAGGACGAAGTTCGCATCGCTGGGGATCACCCGGAAACCCAGTTGGCTCAACCCGTTCGACACGCGGTCGCGTTCGGCGATCAGGGCGGCCACGCTGGCCAACGTGTCGTCGGCGTGTCGCAGCGCGGCACGGGCGGCGGCCTGGGTCAGCGACGACAGGTGGTAGGGCAGGCGCACCAGCAGCATCGCGTCGATGACGGCGGGCGCCGCGGCCAGGTAGCCGAGCCGCCCGCCCGCGAAGGCGAACGCCTTGCTCATGGTGCGGCTGACCACCAGCGTGGTCGGATACTCGTCGATGAGCGCCACACCGCTGGGCTGCGACGAGAATTCGGCGTAGGCCTCGTCGAGGACGAGGAGTCCGTTGCTCGCGGAAGACAGGGCGTCGAGAAGCCGCCGCAGATCGTCGAACGAGACGCTCTGCCCCGTGGGGTTGTTCGGGCTGGTGACGAACACCAGATCGGGACGGCGCGTGGTGATCTCACGGACCGCGGTGTCGACGTCGAGGGTGAAGTCGTCCGCGCGCACCGCCTGCAGCCATTCCGTGCGGGTCGCGCCGGCGATGATCGGGTGCATCGAGTAGGACGGCACGAAGCCGATCGCGCTGCGCCCTGGACCGCCGAAGGCCTGCAGCAGCTGCTGCAGCACTTCGTTGGAACCGTTTGCCGCCCACAGGTTTTCCACGCTCAGCTCGACACCGGTACGGAGGTTCAGGTACTCGGCGAGGTCTGTGCGCAGCGCCACCGCGTCCCGGTCGGGATAGCGGTGCAATTCTGCCGCCACCTCCCCGACCGAGCGGGTCACGTCGTCGACGAGCGCTCGGCTGGGTGGGTGCGGATTCTCGTTGGTATTCAACCGCACCGGCACCTCCAGTTGCGGGGCGCCGTAGGGCGATTTGCCCCGCAGGTCGTCCCGCAGCGGCAGATCGGCGAGAGTGATCTTGCCTCCGACCGTCACCTTTCGAACCTCCGTCGCACAGCTTCGCCGTGGGCCGGCAGATTCTCGGCGTTCGCCAGGGTGATGACGTGACCCGACACGTCTTTGAGCGCCGCCTCGGTGTAGTCGACGACGTGGATGCCACGCAGGAACGTCTGCACCGACAGCCCGCTCGAGTGGCGCGCGCAGCCGGCCGTCGGCAGCACATGGTTGGACCCGGCGCAGTAGTCTCCGAGGCTGACCGGAGCGTACGGGCCGACGAAAATCGCACCAGCGGACCTGATCCGGCCCGCCACCGCGGCGGCGTCGACGGTCTGGATCTCGAGATGTTCTGCGGCATAGGCGTTGGCGACCCGCACCCCCGCGTCGAGATCGTCGACGAGCACGATCGCGGACTGCTGACCGGTCAACGCCGCGCTGACCCGGTCGCGGTGCACCGTCGTCTCCAGCTGTCGCCGCAGTTCCAGGTCGGTGGCATCGGCCAGCTCGGGGCTGGTGGTCACCAGCACGCTGGCGGCCATCTCGTCGTGTTCGGCCTGGCTGATCAGGTCGGCCGCGACGTGCACCGGATCAGCGGTGTGGTCGGCGAGCACGGCGATCTCGGTCGGGCCGGCCTCGGCGTCGATGCCCACCTGCGAACGGCAGATCCGCTTGGCGGCGGTGACGTAGATGTTGCCCGGTCCGGTGATCATGTCCACCGGCGCGAGCTCGGTGCCATTTCCCGGCGCTCCGCTTGCCCCAGTGCCGTCGGTGTCGGTGCCGCCGTAGGCCAGCAGCGCGACGGCCTGGGCGCCGCCGACCGCCCACACCTCGTCGACACCGAGAAGTTCGGCGGCCGCCAGGATGGTCGGGTGCGGCAGGCCGTCAAAGGCGGCCTGCGGCGGGCTGGTGATCACCAGCGAGTCGACCCCCGCGGTTTGGGCGGGCACCACGTTCATCACGACACTCGAGGGGTAGACCGCGTTGCCGCCAGGCACGTAGAGGCCGACGCGTTCGACGGGCACCCAGCGCTCGGTGACCGTCGCCCCGGGCGCCAGCGTGGTCGTGGTGTCGGTGCGACGCTGATCGGCATGGACGGCGCGGGCGCGGTCGATCGCGACCTGCAGCGCCGTGCGGACGCCGGGATCGAGTTCGGCCAGGGCTGCGGTCAACCGCTCGGCCGGCACGCGCACGGCATGGGGGCGGATGCCGTCGAACGCCTCGCCGTATTCGAGGGCGGCCTCCGCACCACGTTCGGCGACGGCGTCGACGATCGGGCGGACCTTCGGCAGGACAGCGTCCACGTCGACACCGCCGCGGGGCAGCGTCGACCGCAGTTGCGCGGCCGACAACGTCCTGCCGCGCAAGTCGATGCGGGCCATCGTCACCGGCGATACATTCACGCTGTCCATTGTCCCAGAGCAGGCCAAATCGTATTGGAGCCGTCGTGTCGGAACTGCCGAAGATGTTCCCGGAATGGCTGGATCGCCTTCAGATCAAGTACTTCAACCCGGTCATCAAGCCGTTGGCGGGCCGCGTACCCGGCGTGGCACTCATCAAACACACAGGTAGACGCTCCGGACGGCGTTACGAGACGCCGGTGACGGCCTACCGCAAAGGCAGTGAGGTCGCGATCGTGCTGGGCCATGGGATGACCGACTGGGCCAGGAACGTACAAGCCGCAGGCGGCGCCGACATCAAGCTCTTCCGTGACGAACTGCACATCAGCAATCCCAGAATCGTGCCGAACGGGCGCGATGTCGCGGCGCTGCCCAGCTTCGCACGCCGTCAGGCGCGCAACATCGCGGTCTTCGTCGCCGACGTCGGCTGACACACTCGTCTTCATGGCGTGGGAGTTGTGGCTGACCTTTCTCGGTGCGGCCATCCTGATCAGCGTGTCGCCGGGTGCCGGCGCGGTGCAGTCGATGGCCACGGGTCTGACCCACGGCGTGGTGCGCGGCTACTGGAGCATCGTGGGCCTGGAGATCGGGCTGATGCTGCAGCTCGCGCTGGTCGCGGTCGGGCTCGGCGCCGTCGTCACGAACTCCATCGTGGCGTTCCACATCATCAAGTGGGTCGGCGTGGCGTACCTGGTCTACCTGGCGGTGCGGCAGTGGCGCGCCGCTGCGGTGGACCTGCGCACACAGGTCGGTCGGGCGGTCGAAGGCGGGCGGGCCGCGCTGCTGGTGCGTGGTTTCCTCGTCAACGCGACCAACCCGAAGGGTCTGGTGTTCTTCCTGGCGGTGCTGCCACATTTCGTGGTGCCGACCGCGCCCCTCTTGCCGCAGTACCTCGCGATCGGCGTGACGATGATTGCGGTGGACCTGGTGGTCATGGGTCTCTACACCGCGATGTCGGTGCGGCTCGTGCGCTGGCTGCACACACCGCGCCAGCAGACGATCCTCAACCGGGTGTTCTCCGGACTGTTCGCCGCCGCGGCCGTCGTGCTGTCGCTGGTGCGGCGCGGGCCCGCGGCGGCTTAGACGTCCAGTCCGATGTCGAGCACGCGCACCGAGTGGGTGAGCGCTCCGACGGCCAGGTAGTCGACGCCGGTGCCCGCATACTCGGCGGCGGTCTCCACCGACAGTCCGCCCGAGGATTCCAGTTTCGTCCCCGGTGAGCGGGAGTCGCGGCGCTGCACGGCGATCTGGGTCTGCCACACCGGGAAGTTGTCGAGCAGCACCAGCTCGACGTCCTCGGCGAGCACCTCGTCGAACTGCTCGAGTGAGTCGACCTCCACCTCACAGGTCAATCCGGGCGCGGCGGCCCGAACGGCCCGAAGCGCCGCGACCACGGAACCTGCCGCCGCGACGTGGTTGTCCTTGATCAGCGCCGCGTCGCCCAGACCCATGCGATGGTTCTCGCCGCCACCGACGCGGACCGCGTACTTCTGCAGTGCCCGCAGGCCGGGCAGCGTCTTGCGGGTGTCGCGGATCTTGGCGTTCGTACTCGCCACGGCGTCCACCCACGTCGCGGTCGCCGTCGCGATCCCCGACAGGTGCGAGACGAGGTTGAGCATCGTGCGCTCGGCGGTCAGCAGACCGCGGGTCGGGGCCTCCAGCGTGAGCAGCACCCCGCCGGGTTGCAGCCGGGTGCCGTCGTCGACGCGGTCGGTGACGCGATAGCCGTCGGGACCGAGCACCTCGTCGAGTACGAGCAGAGCCAGGTCGACGCCCGCGGCCACGCCCGGCTCACGGGTGCGCACCGATGCGGTCGTGGTCGCGTCGGCCGGCACGGTCGCCTGCGTGGTCACGTCCGGCCCGTACCGCAGATCCTCCTCGAGTCCGCGCGAGACGACCGCGCGCGCCTCGGCGATCTCCGCCTCCGACAGTTGACTCAGCAGCACGCGCCGGCCCTCACCTTCAGTCCCACGTGTCCGTTCTCGTCCAGGTCGACCGCACCGCTGACCGCCTGCGCGGGGTCGGTGTCGGGGTGGTCACCGCGGTGATGGCAGCCCCGCGACTCCGCACGCTGCAGCGCGGCGACGGCCACCGCCCGCGCGGTCAGGGTGAGCGCGGCGTCCTCGAAGTCGCTGCGGGTGCGCAGCGGCCGGGTGGTTGCCGACGCGAGCACGTCGCGCAGGTGGGTCAACCCCTCGGCGTCGCGCACCACCGAGGCGTCGCGGCTCATCGCCGTCTGCAACTCCCGCCGTGCGAGCGCCTCGACCGTGAGGCGCTCAGGGGCGGCTGCGCGGCTCGGACCCGCCGCGGCCGCATGGTCGGCGGCGCCGCGGCCGGCCCGTCCGCCGACGACCAGGCCCTCGAGCAGGCTGTTGGACGCCAGGCGGTTGCCGCCGTGCATACCGGTTCGTGCCACTTCGCCGGCAGCGAAGAGGCCCGGCAGCGCGGTCCGGCCGTCCACGTCGGTGACGACGCCGCCGCAGCTGTAGTGCGCCCCCGGCACCACCGGGATGGGTTCGCGCGCAGGGTCGACGCCGGCCTGCAGGCACGCGGCGGTGACGGTGGGGAAACGGTCGGCGACCCCGGTGAGGTGCCGGGCGTCCAGATAGACACACGGGTCGCCGGTGGCCTTCAGCCGCGCGTCGATGGCGGCGGCGACCACGTCGCGGGGCGCCAGGTCCCCCATCGGGTGTACGCCCAGCGTCACCGGATCGCCCTGGGAATCGACCAGCCTCGCGCCTTCACCGCGGAGCGCCTCGGTGATCAGCGGACGCCTGCCCGCGGTGTGCCCGTCGAACAGCATGGTCGGGTGGAACTGGACGAACTCGATGTCGCTGACCGGCACGCCGGCCCACAGCGCCAGCGCGATGCCGTCACCTGTGGACGCCTCCGGATTCGTAGTGGCCGCGTACAGGTGGCCGAGTCCGCCGGTCGCGAGGATCACCGACGGCGCGTGCACGATCCCCGGACCGTCTGCGTTGAGCACCAGCACGCCCGTCACGGCGACGTCGTCCCGCAGCACCCGGACCGCCACGTGGTCGGCCCGGATGTCGAGGACCCGCGCCGCCTGGTCGAGCGCCCGCTGCACCTCGGCTCCGGTGGCGTCCCCACCGGAGTGGATGATCCGCCTGCGCGAGTGTCCACCTTCGCGGGTCATCGCCCACCGGCCCGGGACCGCCTCGTCGAACCGGGCGCCGTCGCGGACGAGGTCGCGCACGGCGCGGTAGCCGTCGGCCACGATGGACTGCACCGCCTCGGCGTCGCACAGCCCGCCGCCGGCCGCGATGGTGTCGGCGACGTGGGCGTCCACCGAATCGTCAGTGCCGGGCAGCACCACCGCGATCCCGCCCTGGGCGTATCCGGTGGCCGTCGATCCGGTCTGCTCCGGCACCTTGTTCAGCACGATGACCTTGCTGCCGCGGCGATGCGCCGCCAGCCCCGCGACCAGACCCGCCACGCCGGTGCCGATCACCACCACGTCGGCGCGCTGCTGCCAGTGCGTGGCGCCGCCGCAACCAGGCCGGGCCGCCTTCCTCCCGGTCGCTGCGCTCCTGCCCCCGGGGACGGTCATTCGTCGCCGCCGGGCTGTCCGATCTCGATCATCCGCTGCACGCTGCGCCGGGCCAACCGCGCGGTCTGGGGGTCGACGTCGACTTCGTCGGTGCCGTCGGTCAGGCAGCGCAGCAGCGCCGCCGGGGTGATCATCTTCATGTACCGGCAGGACGCGCGGTCGTTGACCGCCTTGAAGTCGATGTCCGGTGCCGCGCGACGCAGCTGGTGCAGCATCCCGACCTCCGTGGCGACCAGCACCTGGGTTGCTCGGCTCTCGCGGGCCGCGTCGAGCATGCCGCCGGTCGACAGGATCTTCACCCGGTCCTCGGGGAAGGCGCCCTCACCCGCGAGGTACAGCGCGGAGGTGGCGCATCCGCATTCAGGATGGACGAACAGCTCGGCGCCCGGATGGGCGCGGGCCTGCTCGGCGAGCTCGTCGCCGTTGATGCCGGCGTGCACGTGGCACTCACCCGCCCAGATGTGCATGTTCGTGCGGCCGGTGACGCGGCGGACGTGGGCGCCGAGGAACTGATCCGGGCAGAACAGCACCTCGCGGTCGGCAGGGATCGAGGCCACCACGTCGACGGCGTTCGACGACGTGCAGCAGATGTCGGTCTCGGCCTTCACCGCGGCAGTGGTGTTCACGTACGAGACGACGACCGCACCGGGGTATTCGGCCTTCCACTCCCTCAGCTGGTCAGCGGTGATCGAATCGGCCAGCGAGCACCCGGCGCGGGCATCGGGAATGAGCACGGTCTTGGCCGGCGAGAGGATCTTGGCCGTCTCGGCCATGAAGTGCACGCCGCAGAACACGATGGTGTCCTCCGGCGCCTCGGCCGCGATGCGCGACAGCGCCAGCGAGTCACCCACGTGGTCGGCCACGTCCTGGATCGCGGGCAGCTGGTAGTTGTGCGCGAGCACGGTCGCCCCGCGCTGACGGGCCAGCCGGCGAACTTCGGCGGCCCACTCCTCGGTGGGCGCGACGTCGCCGGTGTCGCCGCGCGGGGCATCGCCGAATTGCGCCTGGAACGTGTCGTCAACCAGCGTCACGGGGGCTCCCTCGGTGTCGATCCGGTTTTCGACTTACAATCGAAAACATGGCTCATACTAGCACCGCGCACGAAGTGCTCGCCGTTGTGTTCCAGGTTCGCGGCGTGAGCCCCGGTGACCGGGGTCACCCCGCCCTGCACGTACTGCTGTGGCAGCGCGCGCTCGAACCGGAACGGGACCGCTGGTCCCTTCCCGGCGGCCGGCTCGGTCACGACGAGGACCTCACCACCTCGGTGCGACGCCAACTGGCGGAGAAGGTGGATTTGCGTGAAGTGGCTCACCTCGAACAACTCGCGGTGTTCTCCGACCCGGCCCGTGTTCCCGGTACGCGCACGATCGCGTCGACGTTCCTGGGCCTCGTCCCCTCCCCCGCCAGCCCGGCCCTGCCGGCCGACACCTGCTGGCACCCGGTGTCCGAACTGCCCGAGATGGCGTTCGACCACCGGCCGATGGTCGAACACGCCCACACCCGACTGGCGGCCAAGATGTCCTACACCAACATCGGATTCGCCTTGACTCCAACGGAATTCGCGCTCTCGACACTGCGCGACATCTATGGTGCGGCGCTGGGTTACCAGGTGGACGCCACCAACCTGCAGCGAGTGCTCGAACGCCGCAACGTCATCACCCGCACGGGTTCCACCGCCCGCTCGGGACGCGCCGGTGGCCGGCCACCGGCCCTGTACCGCTTCACCGAGGCGCGCTACCGGGTGACCGACGAGTTCGCTGCCCTTCGACCTCCCGGGTGAGGCGAGTGGTATCTCATAGACCCCTTAAGTAACCTTGGGCGGATGGACTTGGGCAGCGTGGCGCGGGAAACCGGCGCCGAGTGGATCGGCCAGCCGCACCACGAGGACGTTGCCCGCGGGTCCCGCCCGGCGGTGCCGGCCAAAGACGCCTTCTACGAACCGCCTGCGGGTTTCGAACACGCCAGCCCCGGCACCGTCCTGCGCTCCCGCAACGTCGAGCTGGCGTTCATGGGGCTGGTGCCGCAGAAGTTCACCGCGACGCAGCTGCTCTACCGGACCACCGACTTCAAAGGCGAGGCCCAGGCCACCGTCACGACCGTCGTCGTGCCGACGGAGCGGGATCCGAACCGACCGTGCCCGATCGTGTCCTACCAGTGCGCCATCGACGCCATCGCCGGACGCTGTTTCCCGTCGTACGCGCTGCGCCGGGGCGCCAGGGCCATCGGCGCATTGGCGCAGGTCGAGTTCCTGCTGATCGCCGCCGCCCTGGCCGAGGGTTGGGCCGTCTCGGTGCCCGACCACGAAGGTCCGCGCGGCATCTGGGGTGCGCCCCACGAACCCGGCTACCACGTCCTCGACGGGATCCGCGCGGCGCAGAACTGCGAGCGCCTCGCGCTGTCCGCAGAGGCGCCGGTGGGCCTGTGGGGGTACTCAGGGGGCGGACTGGCCACCGCGTGGGCCGCGGAGACCTGCGCGACCTACGCTCCCGAACTCAACGTCGTTGGCGCGGTCCTCGGCTCACCGGTGGCCGATCTCGGCAATGCGTTCCGCCGGCTCAACGGCAGCTTCTTCTCGGGTCTGCCCGCGATGGTCGTGGCGGCCCTGACGCACACCTATCCCGAACTGGACCGCGTGATCCAGGAACACGCCACCGAGACCGGTAAGGCCAGGCTGCTGCGCATCGAGAAGATGACCACGGCGCACGCGGTGCTGCGGTGGATCCGCATGGACATGGGCAAGCTGGTCGACCAGCCGCTGGAGGAGCTCCTGCAGACCCCCGAGGTGCAGCACGTCTTCCACAGCATCAAGCTGGGCGGCACGACCCCGACCCCGCCGGTGCTGATCGTGCAGGCCGTCCACGACCGCATAGTCGCGGTCGACGACATCGACGCCCTGATCGACACCTACAGCAACGGCGGCGCCCACGTCACCTACCACCGCGACATGTTCAGCGAGCACATGCTGCTCCACCCGATGTCCGCGCCGATGACGCTGCGCTGGCTGCGGGACCGGTTCGCCGGCCGGCCGCTGAGCGACAACCTGGTCCGGACCAAGTGGCCGACGCTGCTCAACCCGTCGACCTACCGCGGCATGCTCCGGCTCGCGGCGATCAGCGCGAAGGTGATTGCGGGCCGACGGGTAGAACGCCGTCCGCTGTCCCATTTGGACCGCTGACCGGCCGGTAGTCCTCCGGCGGCCAGGCACCGAGGTCGTCCCGTGAGGTCGCCACCGCGCACATCGCGTAGACGAGGGCGCCAATGGCGGCGGGAAAGATGATCGAACACGCGACCTGCAGCGGCGCGTGCCCGAAGAACACCGCGGGCGCCTCGACGACGTAGTGGAACCGGTGCTCCGGGGTGACCGGGGCGGCGGCCACATCCACCATTCCGTACCGCAGTCGCATCAGCGCGGCGCCGACGCCCGCCGCCGCCACACCGGCGACCGCACCGCCGACCGCGAGAGCGGTGACGAGGACGGGGCCGCGGTGCGCGCGCCACTGCCACAGCCAGACCGCCCCCACGACGGCGACGGCCGTGAGCATCCCGACGAACAGGAACGCCGCGGTGAAGAAGTGGTCGGCGTCCCCGCCCAGGTACGCCCGGATCCGTTCACCGGCCCGCGTCAGGGCGACGACACCGTGCACCGGCGGCGCGAGCACCGACCACAACGCACCGGTGACCGCACCGGCCAGCGCCAAGCAGGCAACGGTCGTCAACGCTGCTCGCCGTCGCGAAGTCTGCGGCGCTACAACATCATTCACCGTTGGGTCTCCAGATCCTTCGAATCCACCACGCCGTGCCGGGAGCACTTCGCCCACCACCCGTCCGGGCGGACCTGCACGACCATCCTGCGCCCGCACTCGGCGCAGAACCGCGGCGGCTCCAATCCGAGCTGTGCGGCGGTCGGCACGGCACTGCCCGCGGCTTCACCGGTGTAGACGTTGTAATGGCCCGCGCCCACGGGCGCAGGCATGTCCGACGTCATCACTACAGCGTGGCGTTGAGCGCCTTGATCGGCATCTGCAGATCGTCGAGCAATTCGAGATCGGCCTCCGCCGGACGCCCGAGGGTGGTCAGGTAGTTGCCGACGATGACCGCGTTGATGCCGCCGAGCATTCCCTTCTTGGCGCCCAGGTCGCCGAGGGTGATCTCGCGCCCGCCCGCAAAGCGCAGCATCGTGCGGGGCAGCGCGAGCCGGAACGCGGCGACCGCCTTGAGCGCCTCGGCGGCCGGCAGCACGTCGAGGTCGCCGAACGGGGTACCCGGACGGGGGTTGAGGAAGTTCAGCGGGACCTCGTGGGGGTCGAGTTCGGCGAGGTTCGCGGCGAACTCGGCGCGCTGCTCGAGAGTTTCGCCCATGCCGAGGATGCCACCGCAGCAGACCTCCATACCGGCTTCGCGGACCATCCGCAGGGTGTCCCAGCGCTCTTCCCAGGTGTGGGTGGTGACCACGTTGGTGAAGAACGACCGCGCCGTCTCCAGGTTGTGGTTGTAGCGGTGCACGCCCATGCCGGCGAGTCGCTCGACCTGTTCGGCGGTCAGCATGCCCAGCGAGCAGGCGATCTGGATGTCCACCTCGTTGCGGATCGCCTCGATACCGGCGGCGACCTGGGCGAGCAGCCGTTCGTCGGGACCGCGCACGGCGGCGACGATGCAGAACTCCGTCGCGCCGGTCTTGGCGGTCTGCTTGGCGGCCTCCACCAGGCTCGGCACGTCGAGCCACGCGCTGCGCACGGGTGAGGCGAACAGCCCGGACTGCGAACAGAAGTGGCAGTCCTCGGGGCAGCCGCCGGTCTTGAGGCTGATGATGCCCTCGACCTCGACGTCGGGACCGCACCAGGCCATCCGCACCTCGTGGGCCAGGGCGAGGAGGTCGTCGAGGCGGTCGTCGGGGAGTTGGAGGACCTGCAGCGTCTGGTCCTGGGTCAGACCTTCGCCGCGCTCCAGCACCTGTTCGCGTGCCACCGCCAGGATGTCGCTCACCCGGGCTCCCTTCGCTTCGTGAACGCGTCGGGCGTGCCGACACTTGAACACCGTTCAGGTTAGGGTAGCGGCGTGCAACTGCACAAACGCGACGTGGTCGATGCGGCGACGGCGATCCTGGACTCGTACGGGATCGCCGACCTGACGATGCGCAGGCTCGCCCGCGAACTCAACGTCTCCCCCGGCGCCCTCTACTGGCACTTCGCCAACAAGCAACAGCTCCTGGGCGCGATCGCGGACCGCATCCTGCAACCCGCGCGTGACGTGTCCGCCGCCGGCAACTGGCGAGACCGGATCGTGGCGGTGTGCACGGCCTTGCGCGACGCGCTGCTGTCGCACACCGACGGCGCCGAACTGGTGTCGGCCAGCTTCGCCGCCGGACAGTCGGACGCCGCGGGCGAGATCCTCGCCGCACTCTCCGGCGCCGCCACCGACGCCGGAGTGCCCGGCGCCGAGGCCGAACTGGCCGCCCGCACCGTCATCTACTACGTGCTGGGTTTCACCGTCGACGAGCAGTCGAGGCTGCAGTGGGACTCCGCGGGCGTGCTCGACGCCGAGCAGTCGGTGGCGACCATCGACCACGATCGCCGCTTCGGCTTCGGGCTGCGCCTGCTGATCGACGGTCTCGGGGTCATCTCCCCGGTCAGCTGATCGGATACTCGACGCGGTTGTTGCCGTCCCAGTGGCGCAGCCCCACGATCCTGCAGCGGATGTCGCCGCCCGAACCGTGCACCGCCACCGCGGCGGGCAGTTGCTCGGGCGGCACGCGGCGCGCCAGCGTGACGTGCGGGGTCCACTGACCAGGCGCCGTATGCGGCAGCGGCGCGCCGTCGATGAAGGGCCGGCACACCCGGTCGACCTCGTGGTGCAGCTGCAGCAGAGCCGTCGACGGGACCAGCAGGCGCACCAGGACCAGCGTGCGGCCACCGAACAGCATCGGCGCCCCGATCAACCCGACGAACGGCAGCATCGGTACCAGTGGCCGCAGCGCCTCGTTCACGCCGTCGGTCATGTGCTCGGCCACCGTGAGCGTCACATGGGGGCGGTTGGAGGGTGACCGGTTGGCGGCCTGACTGCGCACTCCGGCCGCCCTCAAGTCGTCCCAGATCCGGCGAACAACCGCGTCGGTGTCGGGGTCGAAGAGCAGTTCCACCGAGTGGACCATCTACAGCAGGCCTGTGAGCCAGTCCGGGTCGAATGCGGTGGCACTGATCCGCCGGAAGTCGATGGCGCCGACGGACCCGGCGCCGGCGGGCAGCGCCGCGCGTACCGGGGCCAGCCGCGCCAGCGCGTCGCGGTTGTCGATCTCGGCGGGGCCCGGCTGGGCGGGCCACGCGCCGATCACCAGACCCGCGCATGGAATGCCTTGTGCTGCAAGTGATTCCAAGGTCAGGGCGGTGTGGTTGAGGGTGCCGAGCCCAGGTGCGACGACCACCAGCACCGGCGCCGCGAGCTCGGTGGCGACCTCGCGCAGCGTGACACCGTCCTGGCCGAGTTCGACGAGCAGGCCGCCCGCGCCCTCCACCAGCGTCAGCCGTCCCGGCGCGTCGGCGCGGCGCACCATGTCGACCAGCTCGGGCCCGGTCGGGAGGGCGGCTCCCGCACGCTGGGCGGCGGCCACCGGCGCCAGCGGATCCGGGTAGCGCCAACCCGGGTGCAGCGCGTCGACACCGGCCAGCCGCGCGATCTCGACGAGGTCGTCGTCCCCGGTTCCGCCGTCCGGCCCGGTGCCGGTCTGGACGGGTTTGCACACGGCTACGTCGATCCCGGACAGGCGGGCGGCACAGGCCAGCGCCGCGGTGGCCACGGTCTTGCCCACCCCGGTGTCGGTGCCGGTGACCACGAGCACGCTCACCGGCGGGCCGCCGTCAGCACATCGGCCAGCACCTGACGGGCGGTGTCCAGGTCGTCGGGTGTCAGCGAAGCCCTCGCGGTCAGCCGGAGCCGGGAGGTGCCCGCGGGCACCGTGGGAGGGCGGAAACATCCGACCCGCAGTCCGCGGTCCAGGCACGCGGTCGCCGCGGCCAGCGCCACCTCGGGCTCCCCGAGGATCACCGAGACGACGGCCGACTCCGGGCGGGCGGGAACGTCACAGGCCTGCGCGAGCGCGGCGGCGTTGTCGAGGACCGCCCGGGCACGCCATGGTTCGGCGGTCAGCACCTGCAGCGCGGCCCATGCCGCGCCGACCGCGGCGGGTGCCAGGCCCGTGTCGAAGATGAACGGGCGCGCGGCGTCGATGAGGTGATCGCGCACGGCGGCCGGCCCGAGGACCACACCACCCTGACTGCCCAACGCCTTGGACAGCGTCGTCGTCATGACCACGTCGGGCGCACCGGCCAGGCCCACCTCGTCGAGCAGGCCGCGGCCGCCGCTGCCACGCACCCCGAGGCCGTGTGCCTCGTCGACGATGAGCAGCGCACCGTGTCTGCGGCACACGTCGTGCATCTCCCGCAATGGCGCCAACACGCCGTCCGCCGAGAACACCGAATCGGTCACCACCACAGCCCGCTGCTCGTCGCGGGCGCTCAGCGCGGCGTCGATCGCGGCGACGTCGCGGTGCGGGGTGACCACGACGCGGGCCCGGGACAGGCGGCTGGCGTCCACCAGGGAGGCGTGGGTCAGGGCCTCGGACACCAGCAGTGAGCCCGGGCCGGACAGCGCCACCACCGCGCCGAGGTTGGCGGTGTACCCCGAGGAGAACACCAGCGCGGACTCGGCGCCGGTGAACGCGGCGAGGGCCCGCTCAAAACCTTCGTGCAGTTCGGTGTTGCCGGTCACCAGCCGTGAGCCCGTCGACCCGGCTCCCCATTCGCGCAGCGCCCGTACCGCACCCTCGACGACCTGCGGATGCGCGGACAGCCCGAGATAGTCGTTGGAGGCCAGGTCGACGACGGCGCCGCCGGGCGGCCTGGCGCGCAGCGATCTGCGCAGACCGGCGGCGCGGCGTTGATCGGCGACCTCGTCGAGCCAGGCCAGTGGCGACAGACCAGCGCGAGTCACAGGCGCCCTCCGATCGAATTGAACACCGTCGGCGGAACCGACAATTGAACACCGTTCAGGCTAGTGCACGGACCACACCCACCACCGCAGAGGTGATTTGGGCGATGTCCTCGGCAGTGCAGATATAGGGCGGCATGACGTAGACGAGGTTGCGGAACGGGCGCAGCCACACCCGGTGGCGCAGTGCGGCGGCGGTCGCGGTCACCATGTCCACCGGACGGTCCAGCTCGACCACCCCGATGGCGCCGAGCACCCGGACGTCGGCGACCCCGGGCACCTCCCGCGCCGGCGCCAGCCCCTCGACGAGACCGCGTTCGATGGCCGCGATCGTGGCGCGCCAGTCGCCGGCCAGCAGCAGTTCGACGGCGGCGACCCCGACCGCACACGCCAGGGCGTTGGCCATGAACGTGGGGCCGTGCATCAACGCGCCGGCCTCCCCGGTGCTGATGGTGTGGGCGATCTCGGCGGAACACAACGTCGCGGCCAGCGTGAGGTAGCCGCCGGTGAGGCCCTTACCGACACACATGATGTCCGGGCTGACCCCGACGTGGTCGGCGGCGAACAACTCGCCGGTGCGGCCGAATCCGGTGGCGATCTCGTCGAAGACGAGCAGGACGCCATGGCGGTCACAGAGGGCGCGCAGGTCGGTGAGGTACCGCGGATCGTGGAATCGCATCCCGCCGGCGCCCTGCACCACCGGTTCGACGATCACCGCGGCCAGTTCGTCGGCGTGCTCGGCGAGTTGCCGCTCGAACGCCGCCACGTAGTCGGGCTCGTAGGCGCGCGGGACCGGCGGGGCGAACACCTGGCGGGTCAGGATGTCGGTCCACAGTTCGTGCATGCCGCCGTCCGGGTCGCACACGCTCATCGGGGTGAAGGTGTCGCCGTGGTAACCCCCGCGCCACGTCATCAGGCGGGTCTTGGCCGGCCGTCCTGCGGCCCGCCAGTACTGCAGCGCCATCTTCACCGCCACCTCGACCGACACCGATCCGGAGTCGGAGAAGAACACCGTGTCCAGACCGGGTGGGGTGATCTGCACCAACAGCTGGGCCAGCCGGGCGGCGGGTTCGTGGGTCAGACCGCCGAACATGACGTGGTTCATCGTCGCCAGTTGCGCGGTGATCGCCGCGTCGAGGACCGGGTGCCCGTGCCCGTGGATCGCCGTCCACCACGAGCTCATCGCGTCGATGACGTCGACCGGTGCACCCCCCGCGGGGTCGGCTGGGTCGGTGACGGTGATCCACACACCCTTGGCCGCGAGCGCCACCACCGGCGGCACGGCGTCGGTACCGATGGTGCTGTAGGGATGCCAGACGTGCGCGGCATCCAGGGCGCTGATCTGGGCGGGCGTCAACGCGGGCACGGGAATCGACACTAACGCCTCGGCACGCCGCGGCGGGCGAACGATGCGTGGCATGAGTTGCCGGCCGATGTTCGGTAAATTAGCCGCCGACCATGATGACCCTCGCCCCCCACCGGCCGGCGGCAGCCACCGACCCGGGTACCGTCCGGCCCACCGCGACGGGAATCCGGGCTTCGGGCTTCTACCGGCACGACCTCGACGGCCTGCGGGGTATCGCGATCGCGCTGGTCGCGGTCTTTCACGTGTGGTTCGGCAGGGTCTCCGGCGGCGTGGACGTCTTCCTCGCCCTGTCGGGATTCTTCTTCGGCGGCCGGTTGCTGCGCGCGGCGCTGACCCAGGGCGCCTCGTTGCGCCCCGTGTCGGAGGTCACGCGGCTGGTCCGGCGGCTGCTGCCCGCGCTGGTGGTGGTGCTGGCGGCCTCCGCGGTGCTGACGATCCTGATCCAGCCGGAGACCCGGTGGGAGACGTTCGCCGACCAGAGCCTGGCCAGTCTCGGGTACTACCAGAACTGGGAACTGGCGATCACCGCGTCGGACTACCTGCGCGCCGGGGAGACGGTCAGCCCGCTGCAGCACATCTGGTCGATGTCGGTGCAGGGCCAGTTCTACCTCGCGTTCCTGGTGCTGATCTTCGGCTTCGCGGTGCTGGTCCGGCGGGTGCTGCGGCGCCACCTGCGAGCCGCCCTGGTGGTGCTGCTGACAGCGCTGACCATCGCCTCGTTCGTCTACGCGATCATCGCCCACAACGACGACCAGGCCACCGCGTACTACAACAGCTTCGCCCGGGCCTGGGAGCTGCTGCTGGGCGCGCTGGCCGGTGCGCTGGTCGGATACATCCGGTGGCCGATGTGGGTGCGCAGCATCGTCGCCACCGTCGCGCTGGCGGCAATCCTGGCGTGCGGGTGGTTCATCGACGGTGTCAAGGAGTTCCCCGGCCCGTGGGCCCTGGTCCCGGTCGGCGCCACCATCGCCCTCATCCTGTCGGCAGCCAACCGCGGCGGCAGTCGACTGCCCGGCCCCAACCGACTGCTCGCCACGAAACCGTTCGTGACGCTCGGGTCGATGGCGTACTCGCTGTACCTGTGGCACTGGCCGCTGCTGATCTTCTGGCTCTCCTACAGCGGCCATTCGCGGGTCGACTTCTGGCAGGGCGCCGCGGTGCTCGCGCTCTCAGGGGTGTTGGCGTGGCTGACGATGCGCTACATCGAGGAACCGCTGCGCTACCGCGGTCCGGCGGCGGCCGCGGTGACCACCCCGCTGCGCACCCGCCTGCGCAGGCCCACGATGGTGTTGGGGTCCGTGGTGGCGATACTGGGCGTCGCGCTCACCGCGACGTCGTTCACCTGGCGTGAGCACGTGACCGTGCAGCGGGCCAGCGGCGCGGAACTGGCGGGGCTGCCGCTGCAGGACTATCCGGGCGCCACCGCGCTGATCAACAAGGCGAAGGTGCCCAAGCTGCCGATGCGTCCCTCGGTGCTCGAGGCGAAGAAGGATCTGCCCGCCAGCACCATCGACGGGTGCATCAGCGATTTCGACAACGTCGGGGTGATCAACTGCACCTACGGCGACAAGACGGCGCCGCGCACGATCGCGCTGGCCGGCGGGTCGCACGCCGAACACTGGATCACCGCGCTCGACCTGCTCGGCAGGACGCACCACTTCAAGGTCGTCACCTATCTGAAGATGGGCTGCCCGCTGACCACGGAGGAGATGCCGCTGGTGATGGGCGACAACCGGCCGTACCCGAAGTGCCACCAGTGGAACTCCCGGGTGATGCCCAAACTGCTCGCCGACAAGCCGGACTACGTGTTCACCACCTCGACGCGGCCGTGGAACATCAAGGACGGCGACGTGATGCCGAAGACCTACCTCGGTATCTGGGACACCTTGTCCCGCAACCGGATTCCGATACTCGCCATGCGCGACACCCCGTGGCTGGTGCGCGACGGCGAGCCCTACATCCCAGCGGACTGCCTGGCCGACGGCGGCGACGCCATCTCGTGCGGCGTCGAGCGCTCCAAGGTACTCTCCGACGACAATCCGACACTGGCCTACGTCGCTCGGTTCCCGATGCTCAAGCCACTGGACATGAGCAATGCGGTGTGTCGCGAGGACTACTGCCGCGTGGTGGAGGGAAATGTGTTGCTGTATCACGACGCGCACCACATCTCCACGACCTACATGCGCACCATGACCGCCGAACTGGGACGTCAGATCGCCGCCGCCACCGGCTGGTGGTGACGGTGACATCGCACACCGTCTGGCCCGGTGAGGCCTACCCGCTGGGCGCCACCTACGACGGCGCAGGCACCAACTTCTCGCTGTTCTCCGAAGTCGCCGACCGCGTCGAACTGTGCCTGATCGCCAAGGACGGCAGCGAGGAGCGGATCAACCTCGACGAGGTCGACGGTTACGTCTGGCACGCGTATCTGCCGACAGTGACCCCGGGCCAGCGGTACGGGTTCCGGGTGCACGGGCCGTGGGATCCGGCGGCGGGGCATCGGTGCGACCCGAGCAAGCTGCTGCTCGATCCGTACGGCAAGTCGTTCTACGGCGACTTCGAGTTCACCCAGGCGCTGTACTCCTACGACCTCGATGCCGACGACCTCGCGTCGGGCGGCACACCCCCGCGGGTCGACTCACTGGGGCACACGATGACCAGCGTCGTCATCAACCCGTTCTTCCAGTGGGGCTCCGACCGGGCACCGCGCACGCCGTACCACGACACCGTCATCTACGAGGCACACGTCAAGGGCATGACCCAGCGGCATCCGGCGATCCCCGCCGAACTGCGCGGCACCTACGCCGGGCTGTGCCACCCCGCGATCATCGAGCACCTCAAGTCGCTGAACGTCACCGCCATCGAACTCATGCCGGTGCACCAGTTCATGCACGACCATCGACTGATCGACCTCGGGCTCCGAAACTACTGGGGCTACAACACCTTCGGCTTCTTCGCGCCGCACTACGAGTACGCCGCCAACCAGCACGCCGGCGGTGCGGTCGCCGAATTCAAGGCGATGGTGCGGTCGTTCCACGCCGCGGGTATCGAGGTCATCCTCGACGTCGTCTACAACCACACCGCAGAGGGCAACCACCTCGGCCCCACGGTCAACTTCCGCGGTATCGACAACGCCGCGTACTACCGGCTCCTCGACGGCGACCTGCGGCTCTACAAGGACTTCACCGGGACCGGCAACAGCCTCAACGCCCGCCATCCGCACACGCTGCAGTTGATCATGGACTCGCTGCGGTACTGGGTGCTGGAGATGCACGTCGACGGGTTCCGCTTCGACCTGGCCTCCACGCTGGCGCGCGAGTTCTACGATGTGGACCGGCTCTCGGCGTTCTTCGACCTCGTCCAGCAGGATCCGGTGGTCAGCCAGGTGAAGCTGATCGCCGAACCGTGGGACGTCGGCGAAGGCGGTTACCAGGTCGGGAATTTCCCAGGTTTGTGGACCGAGTGGAACGGGCAATATCGCGACACTGTGCGTGACTATTGGCGGGGAGAACCCGCAACCCTCGGCGAATTCGCCTCCCGACTAACGGGATCATCAGACCTCTACGAGGCCACCGGACGGCGCCCCAGCGCCTCGATCAACTTCGTGACCTGCCACGACGGCTTCACGATGCATGATCTGGTGTCCTACAACGAGAAACACAACGAAGCCAACGGCGAGGACAACCGAGACGGCGAGAGCCACAACCGGTCCTGGAACTGCGGCGTGGAAGGCCCCACCGATGACCCGGAGATCCTGGGGCTGCGCGGCAAACAGATCCGCAACATGATGGCCACGCTGATGTGCAGCCAGGGCACGCCGATGATCGCCCACGGTGACGAGATCGGCCGCACCCAGCGGGGCAACAACAACGTCTACTGCCAGGACTCCGAACTGTCCTGGATGGACTGGTCACTGTGCGAGACCAACGCCGATCTGCTGGCGTTCACCCGCAAGGTCGTCGCATTCCGTAAGAGCCATCCGGTGTTCCGGCGCCGACGGTTCTTCGAGGGCAAGCCGATCCGCAGCGCCGGTCAGGTCCGTGACATCGCGTGGCTGACACCCGCCGGCACGGAGATGACGCCCGCGGACTGGGGTACGGGACTGGGCACGTGCGTCGCGGTGTTCCTCAACGGGGAGGCCATCCCCACCCCGAACGCCCGCGGTGAACGGGTGGTCGACGACTCCTTCCTGCTGTGCTTCAACGCCCACGACCACGTCCAAGACTTCGTCACTCCCGACGGCGACTACGCCGGGATGTGGACCGCCGATCTGGACACCGCCGACCCCACCGGGCACACCGACATCGTCGTCCCGGCCGGAGAGAAGATCTCGTTGCAGCCCAGATCCCTACTCGTGCTGAGGAAAACCGCCTGATGGCCGCCCGACCCGTGCTGTCGACTTACCGACTGCAGATGCGCGGTGACGCGTTCACCCTCGCCGACGCCGAAGCGCTGGTGGACTATCTCGACGACCTGGGCGTCTCGCACCTGTATCTCTCGCCGATCCTGACCGCGGTCGAGGGTTCCACCCACGGTTACGACGTCACCGATCCCACGACCGTGTCGGCGGCGCTCGGTGGCGCCGAGGCGCTCGCGTCGCTGTCGGCGGCGGCCAAGGCCCGCGGGCTGGGGCTGGTCGTGGACATCGTGCCCAACCACGTCGGTGTGGACGTGCCGACCCAGAATCGGTGGTGGTGGGATCTGCTCACCCATGGCCGCGGCTCCGCAAACGCCGACTATTTCGACGTCGATTGGACCCTCGACCCGGACGGCCGAATCGTGTTGCCCGTGCTCGGATCCGACGGGGACGTGGCGGATCTCACCGTGGAGGGCGACACGCTGCGGTTGGGCGATCTGGTGTTCCCGATCGCCCCGGGCACCGGTGACGGAACAGGTGCGGAGGTGCACGACCGCCAGCACTACCGGCTGATCGGGTGGAAGCGCGGCATCTGCGGATACCGCCGGTTCTTCTCGATCACCTCCCTGGCCGGGCTGCGCCAGGAGGACCCCGCGGTGTTCGAGGCGACGCACACCGAGGTCAAGCGGTGGTTCACCGACGACCTCGTCGACGGCATCCGCATCGACCATCCGGACGGATTGTCCGATCCGGCCGGCTATCTGGTCTGGCTGCGCGAACTCGTCGGCCCGCAGGCGTGGATCGTCATCGAGAAGATCCTCGCCGTCGACGAACCGTTGGACCCCACGCTTCCGGTCGCCGGCACCACCGGTTACGACGCGCTGCGCGAGGTCGGCGGTGTGCTCATCGATCCCGCCGGCGCGCAAGCGCTCAGCACGCTCTACGAGTCCACCGGCGTCGACTACGCCGCGACGCCGCGGACCGCGCGGGCGCTGAAAGTCGAGGCGGTGACCACCACGCTGGGCAGCGAGCTGGCCCGGCTGTGTCGCACGATCGTCGCCGCCACCGGCCAGGACCATCCCGAGCTGCCCGCCGCGGTCGCCGCGGTGATCAGCCATCTGGGGGTGTACCGGTCCGACTATCCGGCGCTGTCCACGGTGCTACCGGTAGCGATCGCCGAAACACTATCGGAGCAGCCGCATTTCGCCCCGGCACTGCAGATCGTCTCGTCGGCGCTGTCGGCCAGCCGGGAGACCGCGGCGCGGTTCCAGCAGCTGTGCGGTGCGGCCACCGCGAAGGCCATGGAGGACTGCCTGTTCTACCGGGACGCCCGCCTGGTGTCGCTCAACGAGGTCGGCGGCGAACCCGAGTGGTTCGGCGTCTCCGCGGCGGAGTTCCACCAGCGCGCCGCCACCAGGGCCGCGATGTGGCCGCATGCGATGACCACGCTGTCGACCCACGACACCAAACGCGGTGAGGACGTGCGGGCCCGCATCGGCGTGCTGTCCCAGGTGCCGTCGCTGTGGGCGCAGTACGTCGAGGCATGGGCACAGCGCACCCCGCCGCCCGACTCCGCGACCGGACTGTTCCTGCTGCAGAACGTGTTCGGCGTCTGGCCGGTCGACGGGGTGGTGACCGATGAGCTGCGGATGCGGTTGCACGCCTACGCCGAGAAAGCGATTCGCGAAGCGGCCACCCACACCACCTGGAATGACCCGGACACCGAATTCGAATCCGGTGTGCACGCGTGGCTGGACAGCGTCATCGACGGTCCGGTCGCGGTCGAACTCACCGGCCTGGTCGAGCAACTCGACCCGCACGCCCGCAACGACAGCCTCGGACAGAAGCTGCTGGCGCTGACCGGACCCGGGGTGCCCGACGTCTACCAGGGCACCGAACTGTGGGAGGACAGCCTGGTGGACCCGGACAACCGCCGACCGGTCGACTACGCGGCACGCCGGGCCGAACTTTCGGGTTTGCGGCATCCGAAGATGCGGGTGGTGCACGCCGCGCTGCGCGTGCGCCGCGACCGGCCGGCGAGCTTCCTCGAGGGCGGTTACACCCCGGTGCTCGCCCGCGGTGCGGCCGCCGACCACGTGGTGGCCTTCCTGCGCGGTGACGACGTGCTCACCGCCGTCAGCCGCCACACGGTGCAGCTGCACGAAAGAGGTTGGGGTGACACCGAACTGACCCTTCCCGACGGCAGCTGGACCGACCGCATCACCGGCAGGCGGTACACCGGCACCGTGACCGCGGCCGATCTGTTCGCCGAACTCCCCACCGTGCTATTGGAGCGTGACCATGCCTGAATTCGCGGTGTGGGCGCCGCTTCCCGAGCGCGTCCAGCTCGACGTCGACGGGACACTGCACCCGATGATGCGCGGCGATGACGGGTGGTGGCGCGCCGAGGTGGACGCCGCACCGGACACCCGGTACGGCTTCGTGCTCGACGACGATCCGAAGGTGCTGCCCGATCCCCGCTCGGCGCGCCAACCCGACGGCGTGCACGAACGCTCACAGCTGTGGCGGCCTGCGCCCGACGCGTGGACCGACGATGCGTGGGCGGGACGCTCGATCGAGGGCGCAGTCATTTACGAACTGCACACCGGCACTTTCACACCCGAGGGCACGTTCGACGCCGCGATCGACAAGCTCGACTACCTCGTGGACCTCGGCGTCGACTTCGTCGAACTCATGCCGGTGAACGCGTTCGGCGGTACGCACGGCTGGGGGTACGACGGCGTGCTCTGGTATGCCGTGCACGAACCGTACGGCGGCCCCGACGCACTGATCCGGCTGATCGACGCCTGCCACAGCCGCGGGCTCGGCGTGCTCATCGATGCGGTGTTCAACCACCTCGGGCCGTCGGGCAACTATCTGCCGAAGTTCGGGCCGTACCTGTCGTCGGGCAGCAACCCGTGGGGTGAGTCGATCAACATCACCGACGCCGGCGCCGACGAGGTCCGCCGCTACATCCTCGACTGCGCGCTGCGGTGGATGCGTGACTTCCACGCCGACGGGCTGCGCCTTGACGCGGTGCACGCCCTGGTCGACACCACCGCGATCCACATCCTCGAGGAGCTGTCCGCCGAAACCGATGCGCTGGCAAGCGAACTCGGCCGTCCCCTGTCGCTGGTCGCGGAGAGCGACATGAACGACCCGCGACTGATCACCCCGCGTGATCAGGGCGGCCTCGGTATGACCGCACAGTGGGACGACGACATCCACCACGCGATCCACGCCGCGGTATCGGGCGAGACCCAGGGCTACTACGGCGACTGGGGCAGCGTCGAGGCGCTGGCGCAGACCCTGCGCAACGGCTACTTCCACGCCGGGACGTACTCGACGTTCCGGCACCGTCGCCACGGCCGCCCGCTGGACACCGCCACCATCCCGGCCACGCGCCTGCTCGCCTACACGCTCACTCACGATCAGGTGGGCAACCGGGCCATCGGCGACCGGCCGTCGCAGAACCTCGACACCGGCCAGCTCGCGGTGAAGGCCGCCCTCGCACTCGGATCGCCCTATACGGCAATGCTCTTCATGGGTGAGGAGTGGGGCTCGTCGTCACCGTTCCAATTCTTCAGCAGCCATCCGGAGCCGGAGCTGGCCCGGGCGACCGCGGAGGGGCGCAAGAAGGAGTTCGCCGAACACGGGTGGGACGCCGACGAGATTCCGGACCCGCAGGATCCGCAGACCTTCCTGCGGTCGAAGCTCAAGTGGGACGAGATCGACGAGGGCGACCACGGCCGGTTGCGTGGGCTCTACCGGGACCTGATCGCGTTGCGGCACAACGAACCCGACCTGGCCGACCCGTGGCTGGACCACATGCAGGTCGACTTCGACGAGGCCCAGCGCTGGATCGTGTTGCACCGCGGCGGCCTGTCGATCGCCTGCAACCTCGGCACCGAAGCGGTGACGGTGCCCGTGGCCGGTGACGTGGTGCTGGCGTGGGGTGAACCGGCGGCCGACGGCGACGGCACCCGCATCGACGGGCACTCGTTCGCGATCGTGCGGACCGGCTGAGGCACTCCCGCCCACCGCGAGCAGACACAGAATCGCCCCTTCCCGCGCGGGAGAGGGCGATTCTGTGTCTGCTCGCGCAGGAAAGTCGCTAGAGAAGGTAGCGGTAGGCCGGCGAACCCGGCTCCAGCGCTTCGACGTGCATGTCGGAGGCACGCATGCGCGCCAGCAGACCGTCGAAGTCGGCGGCGGATCCCAGCTCGATGCCGACCAGCGCCTCCCCCGTCTCCCGGTTGTTGCGCTTGACGTACTCGAACAGGGTGATGTCGTCGTTCGGCCCGAGCACGTCGTCGAGGAACCGCCGCAGCGCGCCGGGCTCCTGCGGAAAGTCGACCAGGAAGTAGTGCTTGAGCCCGAGGTGCACCAGCGAGCGCTCCAGGATCTCGCCGTAGCGCGACACGTCGTTGTTGCCACCGGAGATCAGGCAGACGACCGTGGAGCCCGGTTCGACCGTCGACTCGAGCAGCCCAGCGACCGACAGCGCGCCGGCGGGCTCGGCGATGATGCCCTCGTTCTGGTAGAGGTCGAGCATCGCGGTGCAGACCGCGCCCTCGTCGACGGCGGTCATCGACACCATGTCCCCCGCGGCGCGCAACGCCGCGAACGGGAGGCGCCCCGCCCGGTTGACCGCTGCCCCGTCGACGAACTGGTCGGCGTGATCGAGGGTCACCGGCTCACCGGCGGTCAGCGCCGCGATCATCGACGCCGCGCCCGCCGGCTCCACGCCCAGCACCGCGGTGTTCGACGTGCGCTCGGCCAGATAGGTGGTGATGCCGGCGATGCAGCCGCCGCCACCCACCGGGACGACCACCAGATCCGGTTCGGCGTCGAGTTCGTCGAGGATCTCGGGGGCGATCGTGCCCTGCCCCGCCATGGTCCGCACGTCGTCATACGGCGGGACCAGCGTGGCACCGGTGCGCGCGACGTCGTCGATCGCCGCCGCGGCGGCCAGATCGTAAGTCGCCCCGACGGCGATCAACTCGATGAACTCGCGGCCGTGATAGCGGATGCGATCCCGCTTCTGCTTCGGCGTCTTCGCCGGGACGTAGACCCGTCCTTTGATGCCCATCGTCCGGCACGCCATCGCGAAGCCCTGACCGTGGTTGCCGGCCGACGAGCAGACCACCCCTGCGGCAATCTCCGCCTCGGTGAGCTGCGAGAGCAGGTTGAACGCGCCCCGGAGCTTGTAGGAGCGCACGGCCTGCAGGTCTTCGCGTTTGAGGTAGACCTGCGCGCCGGTGACCTCCGACAACCGCTCGGAGTACTGCAGCGGGGTGCGGACGACGACGTCCACAATGCGCTGAGCCGCCTCGTCGATGTCGGCCGCGGTGATCGGCGACGTACGGGCGGGCTGGCTCAGTTCAGCGGACACCGCTCAATGGTGCCACTGGCGCGTTTCGCCGGTACAGCGGGTTTCACTCGACCGGAGTGAGCACGAAGACCGGTATCTCCCGCTCGGTCTTCTTCTGGTAGTCGGCGTAATCGGGGTAGGCCTCGACCGCCCGCTCCCACCATTCGGCCTTTTCCTCGCCGAACACCTCGCGCGCGTCGTACTCCTTGGTGACGGTCTGGTCCTGCAGTTCGACCCGCGGGTTCTTCTTGATGTTGAAATACCAGACCGGGTGCTTGGGGGCGCCGCCGAGCGATGCGACGACGGCGTATTCGCCCTGGTGCTCGACGCGCATCAGCGGGGTCTTGCGCACCTTGCCGCTCTTGGCGCCGACGGTGGTCAGCAGGATGATCGGCATACCGTTGAGTTCGGTGGCCTCGGTTCCGCCCGATTCCACGAACTTCTCGGCCTGTTCGCGGGCCCAATCCGAGGTGCTGGGTTCATATTCTCCGGTGAGTGGCATGAAACCAGCTTAGGCGGGTACCAGAGAGTCGTCCTGATCTGGAGTTTCGGTTGGCCGAAACCTTTGTTGAGAGGTATCGTTGACGTCATGACCACGGCCGGAAACTTTCGCTCGACCGTCGCTCGCGCGGCGTGCGACGTGAGTGTCGCCGGTGTTCCGTGGCCGGCCTACAAGGTGATCGCCCTGATCGTCGGCATTGCCGCCTTCATGGTCGTGGGCGCGTTGACGATGAGCGCCGCCCCCGCCGTGCTGTCTGCGGCCGGCGCTGCCACCGTCAGCTGGCTGGGCTTCAGCGTCTTCTGCTCCAGCCGCCGCTAGTCCTCGACGAGTCCCCGGAGCGTCTCGAGATCGGCGGCCACCGCGGCCGCGTCCTGTTCGAACTCCTCGTCGGTCATCTCGGCACGCCTGCGCAGGCTGAACACCACCTCGCACCGCGACTCCCCCGGCCCGGCGGGCACCACCCGCAGCGGGTTGTAGACGGCTTCGCCCGACGGCATCCGCACCACGTGGTCGAGCACGCCGAACGCGTTGGCCGGTGAGAACTCGACGACCACCTCGCCCATCGGCGAGTCGGCGACCCACCCCCGCTCGGACTGCCGCAGCCCGCCCTGCGCCAGCCCGGCCGCCCATCTGGGCCAGGTCTGCGGGTCGGCAGCGAGGTCGTACACGACGTCCGGCGGGGCAGCGATCCAGACGGTGATCTGCCGCGATTCCGGGTGGGTCATCCCGTCGGCCTCATCCGCCCAGGCATCCCGGACCCAGCAGCGCCTTGAGATCCCCCATCAACGCCGACGACGGCGTCACCCGCAGCGACTGATCCAGCTCCAGGGTGGTGATCCGCTCTCCGCTGATCAACCGCAGGTGAACCTGCGACGTGCCGGGGTGGCGGGCCAGCACCTGTTTGAGCGCGGTGACCTTGTCGACCGTGCACTGGCGGGTCGGCAGGCTGACCGCCAGCGGCCGATCGGCCTGGGCACTCGAGAAGTCCGGGACCACGAGTTCATGGGCGATGAGCGCGATGCGATCGTCGCGGGCGGCCACCTTCGCCTTGACCAGCACCACCACGTCATCGGCGATCTCCGCGCCGAACACCGAGTAGGTCTGCGGGAAGAACAGCACCTCGATACCGCCGGTGAGATCCTCCAATTGCGCCGAGGCCCAGGGCAATCCGTTCTTGTTCACCCGGCGGTTGACCGAGGCCAGGATTCCCCCGACGAGCACCTGCGCCTCGTTGGCCACGTCGCCGTCGAGGATCGCCGGAATCTGGGTATCGACCTGGTTGGCGAGCAGGTGCGCCACACCGTTGAGCGGGTGACCGGACACGTAGAGCCCGAGCATCTCCCGCTCGAGGGCCAGCTTGTGCTTGTCTTCCCACTCATCCTCGGGCACCTTGATGGTGAACACGGAATCGGAGGCGGTGTCGGCGCCCCCGAACAGGTCGAACTGCCCCATCGCCTCGGCCTTCTTGGTGCCCAGCACCGAATCGACGGCGTCGGTGTGGACCAGGAACAGGCCTTTGCGGGGATGGCCGAGCGAATCGAACGCGCCCGCCTTGATCAGCGACTCCGTCACCTTCTTGTTGCAGGCGGCGATGTCGATCTTGTTCAGGTAGTCCGAGAAGTCGGTGTACTTGCCTTTTTCGGTGCGCGTATTGACCAGCGAGGCAACGACGTTGGCGCCGACGTTGCGCACGGCACCTAGACCGAACCGGATGTCGTTACCCACCGAGGCGAAGTTCTGCACCGACTCGTTGACGTCGGGCGGAAGCACCGTGATCCCCAGCCGGCGGCAGTCGGCCAGGTACACCGCGGCCTTGTCCTTGTCGTCGCCGACCGAGGTGAGCAGGCCCGCCATGTACTCGGCCGGGTAGTTGGCCTTCAGATACGCCGTCCAGTACGACACCAGGCCGTAGCCGGCGGCGTGCGACTTGTTGAACGCGTACCCGGCGAACGGGAGGATGGTGTCCCACAACGCCTTCACCGCCGCCGGCGAGAACCCGTTGGCTGTCATCCCCTCCTGGAAGCCCTTGTACTCGGCCTCGAGCACCTCGAGCTTCTTCTTGCCCATGGCTTTTCGCAGCGCGTCGGCCTTGCCCATCGTGTACGAGGCGACCTTCTGGGCGATGAACATGATCTGCTCTTGGTAGACGATCAGGCCGTGGGTCTCGGAGAGGATCTCCTTGAGCGGTTCCTCGAGTTCGGGGTGAATCGGCTTGATGGCCTGGCGGCCGTTCTTGCGGTCGGCGTAGTCGTTGTGGGCGTTCATGCCCATGGGTCCGGGCCGGTACAGCGCCAGCACCGCGACGATGTCGTTGAACTCGGTGGGCTGCATGCGCCGCAGCAGATCGCGCATCGGCCCGCCGTCGAGCTGGAACACGCCGAGCGTGTCACCGCGGCCGAGCAGTTCGTAGGCCTTGGGGTCGTCGAGCGCCAGCGACTCGAGATCCACCTCGACGCCGCGGTTGGCCTTGATGTTCTCGATGCAGTCGCCGATGATCGTAAGGTTCCGCAGCCCGAGGAAATCCATCTTCAGCAGGCCGATGGCCTCACACGAGGGATAGTCCCAGCCGCTGATCACCGCGCCGTCCTGCGGGCGGCGCCACAGCGGGATGGCGTCGATCAGCGGCTCGGAGCTCATGATCACCGCGCAGGCGTGCACCCCCGCGTTGCGCACCAGCCCTTCGAGGCCACGGGCGGTCTCGTAGATGGTCCGCACGTCGGGGTCGGTGTCGATCAGCGCGCGGACCTCGGCGGCTTCCTTGTACCGCTCGTGGGTGGGGTCGGTGATGCCCGACACCGGGATGTCCTTGGCCATGATCGGCGGCGGCAGCGCCTTGGTGATCCGGTCGGCGATCGCGAAGCCCGGCTGTCCGTAGTGCACGCGGGCCGAATCCTTCAGTGCGGCCTTGGTTTTGATGGTGCCGAAGGTGATGACCTGCGCGACGCGGTCGCTACCCCACTTGTTGGCCGCATACCGCAGCATCTCGCCGCGGCGCCGGTCGTCGAAGTCGATGTCGATATCGGGCGCCGACGGGCGCTCCGGGTTGAGGAATCGCTCGAACAGCAGGCCGTGCGGGATCGGGTCGATGTTGGTGATACCCAGCGCGTAGGCCACCAGCGACCCGGCCGCCGAGCCGCGGCCCGGACCGACCCGGATGTCGACCGACTTCGCGTAGTTGATGAGGTCGGCGACGATCAGGAAGTAGGCCGGGAAGCCCTTGTCGCAGATGACCTTGATCTCGAATTCGGCGCGCTCGAGGTAATTCTGGCCGACCGCCCCCGGAAAACGGCGCTGCAGCCCTGCCATCACCTCGTGATGCAGCCACGAACCCTGATCGTGTCCCTCGGGCACCGGGAACACCGGCATCCGGTCGCGCGGTTGCCACACCTCGGTGTAGGGCTGTACGCGCTCGGCGATCAGCAGCGTCGAATCACACGCGCCGGGCACCTCCTTGTCCCACAGCGCGCGCATCTCGGCCGCCGACTTCAGGTAGTAACCGTCGCCGTCGAATTTGAAGCGGGTGGGATCCGACAGCGTCTTACCGGTCTGGATGCACAGCAGCGCTTCGTGGTTCTGGGCCGCCTCGCGGGTGACGTAGTGGCAGTCGTTGGTCGCCAGCGGCGGGATGCCGAGCTTCTGGCCGAGCTCGAGCAGGCCTTCCCGCACCCGGCGTTCGATGTCGAGGCCGTGGTCCATGATCTCGAGGAAGAAGTTCTGCGGCCCGAAGATCTCGCGCCACTTGGCGGCCGCTTCCAACGCCTCACGCCGGTGACCCAGCCGCAGCCGCGTCTGCACCTCGCCGGACGGGCACCCGGTGGTGGCGATGATGCCCTCGGCGTGTTCGGCGATGATCTCGGCGTCCATCCGCGACCACTTGCCGAGTTGGCCCTCGAACGAGGCCAGTGAGGACAGCCTGAACAGGTTGCGCAAACCGGTCGCGTTCTCGGCGACCATCGTCATGTGGGTGTAGGACCCGCTGCCGGAGACGTCGTCCGATTTCTGGCTCGGATCGCCCCACAGGACGCGTTTGGTGTCGAAGCGCGACGCCGGGGCGATGTAGGCCTCGATACCGATGATCGGCGTGATGCCGACGTCGGTGGCCGCGTTGTAGAACTCGCTGGCCCCGAACATGTTTCCGTGGTCGGTCATGCCGATCGCGGGCATCTCGAGGCGCTGCGCCTCGGCGAGCATCGGCTTGACCTTCGCCGCACCGTCCAGCATCGAATACTCGGTGTGGTTATGCAGGTGAACAAAGGACCCCGAGGACCGCCCGTCTGAACCGCTCATAGGGTCGCCAGTCTAGGACTGCCCTCCGACACCCTTCGGCGTGTCGCGATGCGTGTCTTTCGTCGTGCCGTCCTGCGTGCCCCCGCCGGCGGGATCGAGCCCCGGCGGGGCGGGCACCAGGCCGTGCGCGAACAGTTCGATCAGCTGCTTGGCGATCGACCCCAGGTCGGCAGGGCCGTCGGTGAATCCGGAGTAGAAGGCCATCCCGTAGAGGATGACGTGCAGCATGTCGGCGACGCCTTCGACGTCGGTGTCCTCGACCAGTTCACCGCGGCGGATCGCATCGCTCACCAGTCGCAGCAGAAACGCGCGGATCGGCGAATCGCTCAACGCCCACAGTTCGGGGCTGCGCTGCGGTTCGAGGCGGGCGCTGATCAGGAACGGCACGATCGAGGGGTCCCGGCCGTCCACTCTGCGCACAGCGGCCACGAAACCCGACAACCTGTCGAGCAACCCTTCGTACTTCATCGACTGCGTCACGCAGTCGATGACGACTTCGCGCACCTCCATGAGGACGCCTTCGTAGACCTCTTCGCGGGTGGCGAAGTAGTAGTGCAGCGTCGGGCGGCTCAGCCCGGTCCGTTCGGCAATGGCCTGGAACGTCATTCCGGAATAGCCGCGCTCGATGACGACCATGCGGCCGGCCCGGACGATCTGCCGGCGGGTCAGGGCTGAATCAGCTCCGACCGGGCGCCCTCGGGCGCGCGGTGCCGTTTTCTCCCGGCCCTTGCGCTGCACGTAGCAAACGCTAGGACATCGCTCAACGCCAGGCAACCGGCTGTCCCGCAAACAAGACCAGTGGACTCGTAATTGACGTTGCCACACCTCGATGTCAACTCCAGGGTTGCTGGTGAAGATCAGTGCGGACCTTCAGCCGGAGTTTGCCTCCGGTGCGGGCGACCTCGCGTCTGCCGCGCGGGTGGGCGGCCCGGGAACGCTGCGATCGACCGGTTTTTCCCGTGGGCCCCTGCGGCGCACCGCATCCGCGGCGAGCAGCGCGAGCGCCAGCCAGATCAGCGCGAAGCCGATCCATCTCGCAACCGGCATGGGTTCGTGGCCGATCAGCACACCCCAGGCCATCTGCAGGCCCGGATTGATGTAGAACAGCAGGCCGAGCGTCACCAGCGGAAGCCGCTGGGCGGCCGCGGCGAAGAACAGCAACGGGACGGCGGTGACGGGACCCGCGAGCAGCAGCAGACCCGCGTGCCCCGCGCCTTCGGTGAGGAAGTGCCCACGGTGGGTGAGTTCCAGCACCAGCAGGTACCCGCCCGCGATCGGCAACGCGATCAGCGTTTCCACCGCAACGCTGACCCGCGGGTCGGCTTTCACCACTTTCTTGACGACGCCGTAGAGCGCGAACGACAGCGCCAGCGAGAACGCGATGTAGGGCGGTGCACCCAACTCCACGGTGAGCAGCACGACCGCGGCGACGGCCAGTGCCAGCGCCGCCTGCTGCCAGCGGTTGATGCGTTCGCGGAACACCAGCACCCCGAGGGCGACACTGAGCAGCGGATTGATGAAGTACCCGAGTGCGGCGTCGACCACGTGGCCGTGGGTGGCCGCGTAGATGTAGACACCCCAGTTCGTCGACACCAGCGCTGAGGCCGCCAGAAGTTGCAGCCATGTGCGCCAAGGCAACCGGCGCAGATCGCCGAGACGCCGGGCGACGGCGACCACCAGCAGCAGGAACGCCGCGCTCCACACGATGCGGTGCGCGAGGATCTCCAGCGACCCGGCCGGAAGCAACAGCAGGAAGAAGCCCGGACACAGCCCCCACCAGACGTAGGCTCCGGTGCCGAAGAGCAGGCCGTCGCGGCGCGAGTCCGTCACCGGGCGTGACGGCGCAGCACGTCGAGCGCGTGTTGCAGGTCGGCCGGGTAGGGGCTGGTGATCTCGACGCGGCGACCGTCGGCCGGGTGGGCGAAGGCCAGCGAACGGGCGTGCAGCCATTGTCGTTCCAACCCGAGCCGGCGGGCCAGCGTCGGGTCGGCGCCGTAGGTGAGGTCACCGCAGCACGGATGGTGCAGCGCGGCGAAATGCACCCGGATCTGGTGTGTCCGGCCGGTCTCGAGTTCGACGTCGAGCAGGCTGGCCGCCTGGAACGCCTCGAGCGTGTCGTAGTGGGTGACGCTGTGCCGACCGTTCTCGGTGACCGCGAACTTCCAGTCGTTGCTCCGGTGCCGTCCGATCGGCGCGTCGATGGTGCCGCTGCTCGGATCGGGGTGGCCCTGCACCAGCGCGTGGTACTGCTTCTCGACGGTGCGCTCTTTGAAGGCCCGTTTGAGCACCGTGTAGGCCCGCTCCGACAGCGCGACCACCATGACCCCCGAGGTGCCGACGTCGAGGCGGTGCACGATGCCCTGGCGTTCGTGGATACCCGAGGTGCTGATCCGGAACCCGGCGGCCGCCAGACCGCCGAGCACCGTGGGACCGTGCCATCCGACGGTCGCGTGGGCGGCCACCCCCGGAGGTTTGTCGACGGCGACGATGTCGTCGTCGGAGTACAGGATCGTCATCCCCTCGATGTCGACCGGGATGTTCTCCACCGGGGCCGGCGCCTCCGGCAGCCGCACCTCGAGCCAGGCGCCGGCGGTGAGCCGGTCGGACTTGCCGGCCGGGGTGCCGTCGAGGTCCACCCCGCCGTCTTCGGCGAGCGCCGCCGCCGCGGTGCGCGACAGCCCGAGCAGTCGCGCCAGCCCGGCGTCGACCCGCATCCCGCCCAGCCCCTCGGGCACAGGCATCGACCGCGTGGACACTACGACGGGTCTGCTGCCGGGCGGGCGGCCGGCTGGGTGTCGTCGTCGTCGGGCCTGCGCCGTCCCGTCGTGTCGAAGTCGAAGCCGAACAGCGACAACACCACCAGCAGGATCGCCCCACCGACCACCGACGGGTCGGCGACGTTGAACACCGGCCACCACCCGATGGACAGGAAGTCGACGACATGGCCGCGCAGCGGTCCCGGCGACCGGAAGAAGCGGTCGATCAGGTTGCCCATCGCGCCGCCGAGGATCAGGCCGAGGCCGATCGCCCACCACGGCGACACCAGCCGGCGGCCCATCCAGATGATGCCGATCACCACACCGGTCGCGACGAGCGTGAGCACCCACGTGTAGCCGGTGGCCATCGAGAACGCCGCACCGGAGTTGCGCACCAGGGTCCAGGTGACCGTGTCACCGATGATCGACACCGGTTGGCCGGGCGTCAGCAGCCGCACCGCGAGCACCTTCGTCGCGATGTCGAGCACCAAGATCACCGCCGCGACCGACAACAGCAGGCCCAGGCGTCGCCGCCGCGGAGGTGCCGAGGTGGCGCCGCCGTCCGCGGGCTCCGCGGCGCCTGTCGCGGACTCGGCCTTGCCCGATGTTTCGTCAGTCACCACCCCATCATCCCAAACCGCCGATACGGAACAATTCCGCACGTGAGCCTCACCGTGATCACCACCGGCGGCACGATCGCCACCAGCACCGACACCGACGGCGTCCTACGACCAAGCCGCGGCGGCGCCGAACTGACCGCGGGCCTCGGCACCGCCGGCCGCGACGTCGAAGTGGTCGACCTGCTCAGCAAGGACAGCTCACGCCTGACACCGGCGGACTGGGACCGCATCGCCGACGCAGTGCGCGAGGCCGAGGCCACCGGCGTGGTGATCACCCACGGCACCGACTCCATGGAGGAGACCGCGCTGTGGCTCGAGCTCACCTACGCTCGCCCCGTCCCCGTCGTGCTGACCGGCGCCCAGCGCGGGGCCGACGCCCCCGACGCCGACGGCCCGGCCAACCTGCGTGACGCGCTGACGGTCGCGGCCTCCCGCGAGGCCCGCGAGCTGGGGGTGCTCGTCAGTTTCGCCGGTACGGTCCGCCAGCCGCTGGGCGTGCGCAAGGTCGCGACCGACCGCCTCGACGGGTTCGACGGCCCCGTGGTGGGCCGGGTCGCCGACGGCGGGTTCACCGTCACCGGGACCAAGCAACGCCCGTATCTCGGCGACCTGTCGGCCGCCCACGCGCCACGTGTCGACATCGTCGCCACCTACCCGGGCGGTGACGCCGTGGCATTGCACGCCTGCGCGGCCGCAGGCGCCCGGGCGGTCGTACTCGAGGCGCTCGGCGCGGGTAACGCCGCCCAACCGGTGATCGACGGTGTCCGCCGGTTGTGCGCGGACGGGGTGACGGTCGCGGTGTCGACCCGGGTGCCGGGTGGGCGGGTCCGCCCCGCCTACGGGCCCGGCCATGACCTCGTCGAGGCGGGCGCGCTCGTCGTCCCGACGCTGCGTCCCGCGCAGGCGCGGGTCCTGTTGATGGCCGCACTGGCCGCCGGCGCGGCGCCCGCCGAGGTGCTCGCCCGCTGGGGCTGACGGCTACGGCGCCTCGTCGGCCAGCGCGTTCACATACTCCGGCCAGTCGAGGCTGTCGACCGGGTTGGCCCGGACGATATCGGGCAGGTCGTGCGGGAACGTGCGCGTCGGGCCCGGCCCGGTGCTGCGCGTCTCGAACCGGATGGTCATGACGCCGTGGCCGGCGCCCTGGATCCAGCCGTGCCCCAGCTCAGGATGCGCCACGTCGTCACCGACCCGCCACGCCGGCGCCACGGCGGCCGCCTCACTGACCGAGGGTGGGAGCACCGGACGGTCGGCCGGATCCTCCTCCATCAGCTCCAGGTCGGGGAACAGCGACTCCTGGCGCACCACCGATAGGCCCGAAAAGCCAACGCCCACAAGGCGGATCGGCCCGATCTCGACAGGATCGATCAGGAGCCGGCGGGCGGTGGCGCTCAGCGTCGCCGCGTCGGTGGTGGCCGACGGCAGCGTGGCAGACCTCGTCAGCGTGCTCATATCGGACTTCTTCAGCTTCACCGTGACGGTGCGCGCACCGCGCCCGTCCTTCGCCAGCCGCCGGTGCGCATGTTCGGCGATCGGCCCGATCGCCTCGCGCACCTGGTCGAGTGTGATGAGGTCGGCCGCGAAGGTGGATTCGGCGCTGATCTGTTTGGCTTCGGCCCGTTCGGCGACCGGCCGGTCGTCGACGCCCTTGGCGAGCCGGTGCAGCGCCAGACCCACTGCCACGCCGAGCACATCGGCGACCTCGGCCTCCGAGAGCGCCGCGAGCTGACCGATGGTTCCGATGCCGAGCCGATGCAGCCTCTCCTCGGCGACCGGCCCGATCCCCCACAGCTTGCGCACCGGCAGCCCGTCGAGAAGGTTGCGTTCGTCGTCGCGCCGCACCACCCGGATGCCGTCCGGCTTGGCCAGCCCCGAGGCGATCTTGGCCACCTGCTTACCCGATCCGGCCCCCACCGATGCGACGAGCCCCGTCTCCTCCCGCACCCGCGCCCGCAACCGCTCGCAGAACGCCTCGACCTCGGCCTCCGATGCGCCGGCCAACTCCTGCGGTTCACCGAACGCCTCGTCGAACGACAGCTGTTCGAGCACCGGAACCAGGGTCCGCACCGTGTCGAACACGCGGCGGCTCGCCAGGCCGTAGACCACCCCGCGCGGCGGCAGCACCACCGCCGGCGCCCCGACCAGCCTGCGCGCCTGGTGCATCGGCATCGCCGAGCGCGCACCGTGCACCCTGGCCTCATAGCTGGCGCCGGCCACCACACCGCGCCCGCCCAGACCGCCGACGAGCACCGGCCGTCCCCGCAGGGTGGGCCGGGTCAACTGCTCGACCGACGCGAAGAACGCGTCCATGTCCAGGTGCAGGACCCAGCGCACGTCCACCCTGCCGATGCTAGGGCGTTAGCCTGACGGTCATGGCGGCGCACGACGTTCCGATAGGCGACGACACGATCCGCCTCGGCCAGTTCCTCAAGCTGGCCTCCCTGCTCGACACCGGATCGGACGCCAAGTCGGCGATCGCCGACGGGCTGGTCACCGTCAACGGTGAGGTGGAGGTGCGCCGCGGCCGCCAACTGCGGCCGGGCGACACCGTGACCTTCGGCGACGCGTCCGCGCGCGTGACCCGGGGCTGACCGGGCCTCACGCCTTCGCGATCGCCACCCGCACCCCGTCGCCGATCTCCGCGCCACCGGTGAGCTCACCGAATTCGAACGCGGTGGCCAGGATCTCGCCGGCGATCAGGTCGCGGTGGGTGTGCGCCCACTCTTGGTGCGCCTGCGGCACCGACATCACCACGGTGATCCGGTCGGAGACGTCCAGACCGCTGGACTTGCGCAACTCCTGCAGTTCGCGGATACGGTCCTTGGCCCAGCCCTCGGCCTCGAGTTCCGGTGTCACCGTGCCGTCGAGCACCACCAGACCCGCGCCGTCGGGCAGCGCGGCGGTGAACTCTTCATCGGCCGCCACCAACCGGGACGTGTACTCGGCGGGCAGCAGCACCGCGGGCCCGGCCGTCAGCGTGCCGTCCGGGTTGACGACGCCCTGCCCGGCCTTGACCGCCTTGATGGCCGCCTGCACGTCCTTACCCAGGCGGGGGCCTGCGACGCGGGCGTTCACCGTCAGCTCGAACCTGCCGTAGGTGTCGATGTCGTCGGTCAGCTCGACCGCCTTGACGTTCAACTCGTCGGCGATGAGGTCGGCGAACGGTTCGAGCTGAGCAGAATCCTCAACGGCGACAGTGATTTTCGGCAGGGGCAGCCGCACCCGTAGCTTCTTGGCCTTGCGCAGCGACGATGCGGTCGAACACACCGAGCGGACCTGGTCCATCGCGGCCACCAGCGCCGGATCCTTCGGCAATTCGTCGGCCGACGGCCAGTCGGTCAGGTGCACCGAGCGCTCCCCCGTCACCCCGCGCCAGATCACCTCGGTCATCAACGGCAACAGCGGCGCCGCCAACCGGCCGGTCACCTCCAGCACGGTGTGCAGGGTGTCGATCGCGTCGGGGTCCTCCTCCCAGAACCGCGAACGTGACCGTCGCACATACCAGTTCGTGAGCGCCTCGGTGAACTGCCGCAGTTCGTCACACGCCCCGGAGATGTCACAGACGTCGAGCGACTCGGTCAGGTCGTCCCGTAGTTGCGCGAGTTTGGCGAGGATGTACCGGTCGAGGACGTGGGCGGAGTCGGTCCGCCAGGTGCCCTTCTTCGGCGCGTAGAGCGCCAGGAACGTGTAGGCGTTCCACAGTGGCAGCAGCACCTGGCGCACACCCTCGCGGATGCCCTGTTCGGTGACGACCAGGTTGCCGCCGCGCAGGATCGGCGAGGCCATCAGAAACCAGCGCATCGCATCGGAACCGTCGCGGTCGAACACCTCGGTGACATCGGGGTAGTTGCGCAGCGACTTGCTCATCTTCGCACCGTCGTTGCCCAACACGATGCCGTGCGCCACACAGGTTTTGAACGCGGGCCGGTCGAAGAGCGCGGTGGCCAGCACGTGCAGCGTGTAGAACCAGCCGCGGGTCTGGCCGATGTACTCGACGATGAAATCGCCGGGGAAGTGCGCGTCCTCGTTGCCCCCACCCGCGAACCAGTCGTGGTTCTCGAACGGATAGTGCACCTGTGCGTAGGGCATCGACCCGGAGTCGAACCACACGTCGAGTACGTCCTCGATGCGCCGCATCGTCGAGCGGCCGGTCGGGTCGTCGGGGTTGGGCCGGGTCAGCTCGTCGATGTAAGGCCGGTGCAGATTGGTCGGCCGCACACCGAAGTCCCGCTCGAGTTCGTCGAGGCTGCCGTAGACGTCGATCCGCGGATACTGCGGATCGTCGGACATCCACACCGGAATCGGGGTGCCCCAGTAGCGATTTCGCGAGATCGACCAGTCGCGGGCACCCTGCAGCCACTTGCCGAACTGGCCGTCCTTGACGTGCTCGGGATACCAGGTGATCTCCTGGTTGAGCTCGACCATGCGGTCGCGGAACTCGGTGACCTTGATGAACCACGAGGACACCGCACGGTAGATCAGCGGGTTGCGGCACCGCCAGCAGTGCGGATAGGAGTGTTCGTAGGTCTCGTGGCGCACGAGGACCGCGCCGTTGACACCCGCCGAACCGGTGCCGTTCTTGAGGTCGCGGATGATCTGCGGGTTGGCGTCGAAGACGTGCTGGCCCTGGTAATCCGGCACGGTCGCGTCGAACCGGCCCTTCGAGTCGACCGGGGTGACCGGGGTGATGCCGACCGTGTCGGTGGTCGCCTTGTCGTCCTCGCCGTAGGCAGGCGCCATGTGCACGATGCCGGTGCCGTCGTCGGTGGTCACGAAGTCGCCGCGCAGCACCTGGAACGCGTTGCGCGCCTCGTCGCGGTCGGTGAAGTACGGGAAAGGGGGCAGGTACCGGGTGCCGAGCAGTTCGCTTCCGGTCACCGTGGCCAGCACCTCGGGCTCCTCGCCGAGTTCGCGGGCGTAGGCGGCCAGCCGGGCTTCGGCCAGCACGTAGCGCGCGCCGTCCACCTCACCCGGGACGGCGACCTGCACGTAGGCGACGTCGGGGTGGACCGCCACCGCCTGGTTCGACGGCAGTGTCCACGGCGTCGTCGTCCACACCAGCAGATGCGAACCGGCCAGCGGGCCGTCGACCACCGGGAACCCGACGGTGATCGCGGGGTCCTGCCTGCTCTGGTAGACGTCGTCGTCCATCCGCAGTTCGTGGCTGGACAGCGGCGTCTCGTCGTTCCAGCAGTACGGCAGCACCCGCACGCCCTGATAGGCGAGGCCCTTGTCCCACAGCTGTTTGAACGCCCAGATCACCGACTCCATGAACCCGAGGTCGAGGGTCTTGTAGTCGTTGTCGAAGTCGACCCAGCGCGCCTGGCGGGTGACATAGCTACGCCACTCGTCGGTGTACCGCAGCACCGAGTCGCGGCAGGCGTCGTTGAACTTCTCGATGCCCATGCTCTCGATCTGCGCCTTGTCGGTGATGCCGAGCTGGCGCTGCACTTCGAGTTCGGCGGGCAGTCCGTGGGTGTCCCAGCCGAACCGGCGGTCCACCTTGTAGCCGCGCATGGTGCGGTAGCGGGGAACGATGTCCTTGACGTATCCGGTCAGCAAATGCCCGTAGTGCGGGAGCCCGTTGGCGAACGGCGGCCCGTCGTAGAACACGTACTCGGGGGCGCTGTCGCGACGGGCGATGCTGGCACGGAAGGTGTCGTCGCTGTCCCAGTAACCCAGGACGTCGGCTTCCAGCTCAGGGAAGTTCGGCGCTCCACTGGCCGGTTTGGGGTAGGCGGTCACTCTGGTTGTCTCCTGTGCCTGAACGATCCGGCACGGGGACGACGTCACGCCGATGCGCGAGCGCCGCGGTACCACCCCGCTTGCGCACCAGCAGGTGCGCCGCTTGTTTGAGGCTGTGACGGGCCCACCCGTCCGGTTCTACTGGGCCGCGCGAGAATCGCGCGACCGTTCTTCCGGAGGCTCCCCGGTGATGGCCGGATCAGTGCCGCTGGACAGGAATTCTAACCGCTACGTCGACGGCATCGCTTCCGAGGTCAGCTCGATCAGGGCGAACGGGAACTGCTCGGCGAGCTCCTGCACGGTGGCGAGGTCGAACCGCTGGCCGTCGAACCACCAGTCCACCTGCATGACCCCGCGGTCCCGGTAGGCGCGAATCTCAAGGGCGTGCCCGAGCAGGGGCGGGGTGACCGAGCGCGCCGGCGTGGTGCCGGCGTAGTTGAAGAAGACCTCCGCGCCCGCCGCGCTGTCGCCGAAGAAGCTGCCGAGGCGGTGGGTGGACGGTTCGGTCAGCGCGAGGTGCGCCATGAGCACCATCCCGGTGGCGTCGAGGTGGCGCTCTCCGACGCAGCTCAGGTCGACCACTGCCGGCGCCGAACGGCCGTCCCGGACGACGTCGACGGCGACGACGCCCTCACCCATCGTGCGGGCGACGGTGCGCCCCAACGCCGCGAGCAGCAGCTCGTCGGCGGCCAGTCCGAGCGCGAACGCGGCGCCGTCGAGTTCGAGGGTGAGCACCGTGTCGAGCGGCGCCGAGAGCCGGACCGGGCTGTCGCGCAGGGCGCCCCGCGGGGCGTCGCGGTCGGTGACACGCAGGCGCAGAGGGGATCCGGCGACGTCCGCCGCGAAGTCGTGCGGTGTAGCCAGGTGGGGAGCGACCATGACGGTCACGCTACGCGGTGTGTCCCAGAAATGGGAGACCAGTGCCAAAACTGTGACGGCCATGTCAATAACGGCAGGAATATCCGAAAAGTGGTTGCCACTGCCCATTGATGGGAACAGCGTCTATCGTGGACTGATGCCACGGACTGACGAGAACGGCAGACAGCTCAAAGCGTTGCTCGACTACCTGCTCGACGGCGATGTGGAGGCCAAGGCGATCTACGACGCGCTCGGAATCTCCAGCAGCACGTATTACCGCCGCATCAAAGAGCACAACTATCCCGACGCTGAAGAGCTGCGACGTGTCGCGGACCGGTTCGAACTGAGCTATCCGGACCTGCAGATCCGGTTCGGTCTCATGAGCCGGCAGGAAGTGTGGCACTACGTCGAGTCGGCGCCGTTCACCGTTGCCACGGTTGCCCAGGCCCCGCCGGTCACCCGTCGCAGGCCGAAACTATCGGAATTGGCGCCGCGGCCCGACGCTCCGCCGCTGTAGGTCGTACAATTTGCTGAAAGCCTTTCAGCACGAGAGCGACTCCGGATGACACTCGCGGTACTCATTGCCATCACGATCGGCTGCATGGCGTGGAGTCTGTGGATCCGCAGGGTGACGTGGAGTTGTCGCTGGGAGGTAGCCGCGACCCTCAACATCGCCCTGCAGCTGGGCGCCGTGGTGTTGATGTCCCCCTTCGCCTCCGAAACCCTCGGACACCTGCTCCACAGCCTCACCGGCAAGTGGAATCTCGAGGACTACATCGCCCACGACCTCTACATCGTGGCCGCCTCCGCGGTCGTCTACAACACGCTGGGCCGCCTGCAGGACGACCACGCCATGCACACCTCGTTCAAGCGGTATGTCGAACTCCCCGCGACGTTGTGCATCCCCCTGCTGCTGGCCGCGTTCTCCGCCGGCCACGGTGTCAGCATCTACCGGGCGGACTTCTTCAAGACGCCCACCGACTTCTGGCTCAGCGCCTACTGGCTGATGCTCTGCGGAATGCTGATCTACCTGCTGGGGTATGGCGCCCGGGCGCTGCTGGTCCTGCGCAAGGACCCGCGGTCCCGCCGGATCGCGAACATCTACCTCGCCGCATCGGCGAGTGGCATCATCGCCTGCGCGATCCGCATCGCCACCGCGTTCGTGCCGTGGCTGCAGGACATCGAGGGCGGGACGCTGGTCTGGGTGTTCGCGTGTTTCTGCGGGGCCGGCTTTGCTCTTGCGTCCGCACACTCGTGGCGGATCAAGACGAAGTGGTTCACCGGCGCACGTCCCTGACAGACGTGACGACAGCAATCGAATACGGGCATTTCGAAAGGTAGGCGGGCCAAGCCCGGGCAGTACATCCACCACGCCCGCACCGCTTTTCACCCTCGCGGGCGAATGCGCCGTTTCTGCACAGGGTGCCTTATGCTCGAAACCATTGTTCGCTATGGCAAGGACGAAGGGCTCGCGATGACTGCGTCAACACTTCCCACCGTGCTGCGGGAACGCGCCAGTCTGCAGCCCAACGACACGGCGTTCACGTTCATCGACTACGAGAAGGACACCGACGGCGTCCGCGAGACGCTCACGTGGGCCCAGCTGTATCGCCGCACCGTCAACCTCGCCCACGAGCTGAGCGAGTTCGCCCAGCCGGGTGACCGGGCCGTCATCGTCGCCCCGCAGGGGCTGGACTACCTGGTCGCGTTCCTGGGCTCGCTGCAGGCCGGGCTCATCGCGGTGCCGCTGTCCACGCCGACGCCGGGTGTGCACGACGAACGGGTCAGCGCGGTGATGCGCGACGCCGCCCCCACGGTGGTGCTCACGACGTCGTCGATCGGCGCCATGGTCGCCGAGTACGCGGCACCGGAGGACGCTGAGACGGCGGCGACGCTGATCGAGGTCGACCTCCTCGACCTGGAGAGCCGGCGCAAGTCGGCGTCCCGTCGCATCGAGCGTCCCGAGACCGCCTACCTGCAGTACACGTCGGGATCGACGCGCACCCCGGCGGGTGTGATGGTGTCCTACCGCAACGTGTCGGCCAATTTCGAACAGATCATGGCCTCGTTCCTGGCGCACTACGGCGGTATCGCGCCGCCCGGCACCACCGCGGTGACGTGGCTGCCCTTCTACCACGACATGGGGCTGCTACTCGGGGTGTTCGCCCCCATCCTCGGCGGCTGGGAGACGGTGTTCACCACCCCGCTGTCCTTCCTCGCCCGACCGGCGCGGTGGATGCAGATGGTGGCGAGCAGCCCGCACGCCATCACCGCAGGCCCGAACTTCGCGTTCGAACTTGCCGCCGGCAAGACCTCCGACGAGGACATGGCCGGCTACGACCTCGGCAACGTCTGCATCATCATCAGCGGCAGCGAGCGCGTCCACGACGCCACCCTCAAGCGTTTCGCGCAGCGGTTCCGCAAGTTCAACCTGCCCGAAGAGGTGCTGCGCCCCGCGTACGGGCTGGCCGAGGCGACGCTCTACGTCGCGACGGACTCCCCCGGCAAGCCACCGACGATCGTCGATTTCGAACCGGAGAAGCTCTCGGCCGGTCACGCCAAGCGCTGCGCGAGCGCAGCGGGTACCGCGCTGGTGAGCTACGGCAGCCCGGATTCTCCCGCGGTGCGGATCGTCGACCCGCAGACCAGGACCGAACTGTCCGCCGGCGCGATCGGCGAGATCTGGGTGCGCGGTGAGAACGTGTGTCTGGGGTACTGGCGCAAGCTCGAACAGACCGAGGACGTCTTCAACGCCTACCTCGACTCGCCGTCGACGGGTACCGACGCGGGCCCGTGGCTGCGCACCGGTGATCTGGGCTTCATCTCCGACGGCGACCTGTTCATCATGGGCCGCCTCAAGGATCTACTGATCGTGCGCGGCCGCAACCACTACCCGGACGACATCGAGGGCACCATCCAGGAGATCTCCGGTGGGCGGGTGGCGGCCATCTCTGTCGAACAGGACCGGACCGAACAGCTCGTCGCCATCGTGGAGGTCAGGAAGCGCGGCGACACCGACGAGGACGTCGCCGCCTACTTCGCGGACCTGAAGAACCGGGTGACCAGCGCGATCTCGACGGCACACGGCATCAGCGCGGCCGATCTGGTGCTTGTGCCCCGCGGCTCGCTGCCGATCACCACCAGCGGCAAGGTGCGCCGCGCCTCCTGCGCGGAGCTCTACCGCGAAGGGGCGTTCACCCGCCTCGACGCCTGAGCCGGAGGCCGCCAGCCGATCAGTGGTCGGTGAGGAACCGCACCAACCCGTGCTTGCGGATCATGTACCGGACGGCCTCCCGTTCGTACCGGCTGCGGTTCTTGCCCCGGACGTCGATGTAGTGGTGCACGACCTCGATGCTGGGATCGAAGCGGCGCTTTACCCCGATTCTGTCCAACCGGATGGCCAGGTCCTGGGCTTCGTGGGACCGGAACTTCGGGTCGTAACCGCCGACCGCGCGGAACGCGCCGGCGTGGATGAGCATGTTCCCTTCGTGCAGCCAGTAGGTCTCGACCGGCTGCGGGGAGTCCAGGATGTTGGGCCACTGCCCGGTGCCGGGCATACCGGTGCGCCGGAAGACCTCGACCAGGCGTGGGCGGTGCCGGATCCGGTCGACCATCCAGGGGAACGAGGTGACGTTCGTCCGCAGCGAGAACACCGGACCGTAGTTGAACGGTTCCTGGCTGCCGTCGGCCCGGCGCACCAGGCCGCCGATCGCACCGACGCCGTCGCCGGCGTAGCGGGCGAACAGTTCCCGGGCCACCGTGGCGGACTGCGGTGTGGCGATGTCCATATCCGCGTCGATGAAATGGATGACGGTGGCGTCGTCGACCTGGCCGATGATCTGGTTGCGGTTCGCCCCGGCGCCCTGATTGGTGGCGCTTCGCACCATGGTGACCGCGTCGCCGAATCCGCCCACCACCTCGACGCTGTCATCGGTCGAGGCATCGTCGAGCACGAATACGCGGTCATAGCCCTGCGCCAGCACCTGCGGCAACAGACGGCGCAGGTGACCACCCATGTTGTAGTTGGGGATCGCCGCGACAATCGGCAGTCGTTCTCGAATGTTGGTCACGCAATCCTCGATCGATCGGTCGTAGCGATCAGCCTATATTGGTGCAGCTGTGCCGAACGGCGCGGCGGGCTCCGGTCGGGTTGTGATCGAATTCGCGGGAGGTATCGGCGAATCCCAGCGACTCCGAACGGCCGACATTGCTCGTGACCAACTGCACCGATAGCGCAGAAGGCCTGACACAGCAACGCGCGACGGTCCGGTTCGGTTGGGACGCACCGGATCACGACCCGATTTCCCGCGCAGCGGTGGCGGCCCGCGGGGTCATGGATCGCAGTTCGCCACGGTATCGTGCTAATTCGTGATCGAAGTAAACAATCTTGCGAAAACGTTCGCGGGTCAGGTTCCCGCATTGCAGGATGTGAGCTTCTCCGTTCCCACCGGTTCGATCTGCGCTCTACTCGGCCACAATGGCGCCGGAAAGACGACAACGGTCAACATCCTTTCGACGCTGATCCAGCCGAGCAGTGGCCAGGCGATCGTCGGGGGGTTCGACGTCGTCCGCGACGCGGCGAAAGTCCGCGCGAGCATCGGGGTCACCGGCCAGGACGCCGCTCTCGATCAGCGACTCACCGGATGGGAGAACCTGGTTCTGTTCGGCCGGCTGCGAGGACTGCGCCGCCGCGAAGCGCGCCGCCGGGCCGACGAGCTGATCGAGCAGTTCGAGATGCAGCACGCCGGCGACCGGCGGGTGCAGACCTACTCGGGAGGCATGCGGCGCCGCATCGACATCGCCGTCGCACTCGTCGTCGCACCGAAGGTGCTCTTCCTCGACGAGCCGACCACCGGATTGGACCCGCGCAGCCGCCGCGATGTGTGGAACCTGGTGTCCTCCTTGGCTTCTCAGGACGTCACTGTCCTGCTCACCACCCAGTACCTCGAGGAAGCCGACGTGTTGAGCGATTCGGTCGTCATCCTCAACGCCGGCCGGGTGGTCGCCAGCGGGACCGCCGAGGACCTCAAGCGGCGTATCGGGTTCAGCTACTGCCAGGTCACTCCGGAGAACCCCGCCGATCTGAATCGAACGGCCGCCGCACTGGCCGATATGGACGGCGTCGAGGTCGACCCCGACACCAACACGGTGTCGGTTCCCGCTCCCGAGCACGTCACCACATTCGCCGAGGTCTTCCGCCGCGTCGACCAACTCGGCATCGAGCTGACGGACATATCGCTGCGCAAACCGTCGCTCGACGAGGTCTTCATGCATCTGACCGTCCCGACCGTCAAGACATGACCGCACTCGTCGCCCTGACGGAGCGCGTCGTCTTCCGCGCCACCCGAGATCTCGACCTGCTCTTCGCCATCGTCGCGCCGATCGCCACCCTCATCGGATTCACGTTGGCGCTGCAGAACGTGATCGACACCGGCGGGATGACTTACACGCAGTACGTCCTGCCCGCCGTGGTGGTGCAGGCGATGCTCTTCGGGGCCCTGACCACCACCGACCGAGCCGCCGTTGAGCAGAGCACCGGGCTGGGCGCCAGATTGCGCACCCTGCCCATTTCGGCCCTCGCGCCGCTGACCGCGCGCATGATCTACTGCCTCCTCCGCGGCGCATGTGCGGTGGCCGCGGCGGTGGCGACGGCCTACGTCCTCGGCTTCAGGATGACCGGCGGATTCCTCTACGGCGTCGGCTTCGTCGTCATCGCCCTGGTGCTGACCCTGGCGTTGTCCCTTGGCGCCGACGCCACCGGGACGCACGCCAAACGCACCGAGGTGGCCAGCCAGTTGCTGCTGGTGCCGCAACTTCTCCTGGTCCTGCTGTCCACCGGGATGGCACCGGTGGAGTCGTTCCCGGGGTGGTTGCAGCCGTTCGTGCGCTACCAGCCGATCTCGCAGGTGACCGAGACGATGCGCGACTTCACCAGCGGGCAGGTCGACGGGGCCAACCTCGCGGCCACGCTGGCATGGTGTCTGGGACTGCTGGTCGTGTTCGGGGCGATCGCGGTGCGGATGCAGAGGCGGACGCGATGAACGCCCGGCCCGCCTCGTTCGGCGCGGAGAGTTTCGTATTCGCCGGCCGCCTGTTCACGCACTGGCGGCGATATCCGATCGTGCCGATCCAGGCGTTGCTGTTCCCGACCGTGCTGCTGATCATCTACAGCCTGTTGGTCAGCAAGTCGATGACCCGGGTGACCGGCACAGACAGCATGGATGCGCTGGTCGCCCTGTGTGCGGTGGCGGGGGCCATGTCGGGCGCGCTCGGATCTGCGTTCACGGTTCCGTACGAACGCGACAACGGATTGCTCAGTCGCTTCTATGTGATGCCGGTGCATCGCGTCAGCCCGCTGAGCGGAACGCTTCTCGCCGAGGCGCTGCGGACACTGGCGGGCACCGCCCTGATCGTCGCGGTGGGTTTCGCACTCGGATTCGAATTCGCCGGCGGTTGGCTCCAGCTCGCGGTCTTCGTCCTCATCCCCGTGCTGGTGGTGATGGTCTACGCGCTGATCGTCATCACCATCGCCGTGCGGGCGGAGAGTCGCGCCATGCTGACCTGGCTCAGTACCGGTTCGATCGGGCTGGTGTTCGCGGGTGTCGCCCCGGCCGAGGTTGTCCCCCCGTTCGTTCGGCCGGTCATCGAATACCAGCCGTTGACACCCACCATCGAATCGATGAGGGCGCTGGCCATGGGCGAACCCGCGACCTCGTCGCTTCTGCTGGCCCTGGCCTGGTTCGTTGTCTTCGCGGGTGTGTTCGGACCGCTCGCGGTGCGCGGCTACCGGCGCGCGGCAGGCAGCGAGACCTGACGGCAGACGCCGAACGTCGTCATCCCGCGGTCAGGTCGTAGGTGACCGGCATGGCGAACTCCGGGGTCTTGCGCTTCTCGGCGTGATACCCGTACTGGAACATCACGTTGACCGCGGCGCCGGCGATGATCTGCGCCGGCGACTTGCGAAGCTGAGCCCGCAGATCCGCGAGATCGGGCGTGACCGACGAGACCGCACGTTGCCGCAGCGACGGGGCGGGCCCGTCCTCCATGCGGTAGGCCCACCTCAGATAGGCGGTGCCGCGACCGTACCGCTTCCACTGGCTCGCCAACTCGCTCAAGGATTGTCGCGGCTCCCAGTGCATCAGCACCCGCGAGTCCACCGCCATCGTGCCGAGGCCTTCTTCTTGGATGCGCCAGCAGATGTCGGAGTCACCGCCGCTGCGCATCGCGCGGAAGCCGCCGACCGCATCGAAGGCGGCCTTGTCGACGCCGAGGTTCGCGGTCGGGTAGTACGGCGGTTTCCCGGGCACCGCACCGCGGGTGGGGACGCGAAAAGGCTGTACCAGCGCCGCGATTCGTGCCGCAAGCGTCGGGCCCGACAGTGTCAGGACGTCGGTGCACGACAACGCCACACCGGGCTGCGCCTGCAGTCGCCGGTGGGCATCGAGGAGGCCGGGCAGTGGGCGGCAGCGTCCGTCGACGAACAGCAGGATGTCGGCGGTGGATCGCGACGCGACGATCTGGCGGGCGTAGTACGGACCGCGGCTCCCGGTGAGGGTCACCACGTCGGCCCCGTGCGACCGCGCCAGTTTCTCGGTGTCGTCGGTCGACGCATCGTTGATCACCGTGACGACGTCGTCGCCGGTCACTTGCTCCATCAATGGAGGCAGCAGCTTCGTCAGATGCGACGCCATGTTGCGGACCGGGATGATGATCTCGATCGAGTTCCCCGCCATGATCAATCTCCTAACGAATGCCGCGCGAGCGCTCATCGATGTTGAGCCCACCGCGTCCCAGCGCGTAGACCTGCCAGCCCGCCTCAGACCAGTAGTCGTAGTCCATGGCGTTGCGGGTGTCGAGCAGACGAGGGGACCGCACCAGCGATCGGAATGCCACCGGATCGATGGCACGATACTCGTCCCACTCGGTGGCCAACACGATGAGATCGACGTTGCGGCAGGCGTCCTCGAGGTCCTCGCAGTACGTCAGCGTGGGGAATCGGGCCCGGGCGTTGGCGATCGCCTTGGGGTCGTGAACCCGCACGTTGGCGCCCTTGAGGTGCATCGCGGCTGCCACGTTGAGCGCGGGTGAGTCGCGGACGTCGTCGCTGTCGGGTTTGAACGCCGCACCCAGAACGGCGATGTTGCGGCCGAGGAATTCGCCGCCCACGAGGGCGCCTGCCACGGAGACGGCCTTGTCGCGGCGGCGGAAGTTGATCTTGTCCACCTCGTGGAGGAAGGTGAGCGCCGCCGACGCCCCGAGTTCACCCGCCCTGGCGCTGAACGCCCTGATGTCCTTCGGCAGACATCCACCGCCGAACCCCAGGCCCGCGTTCAGGAATCGCCGGCCGATGCGGTCGTCGTAACCGAGCGCGTCGCTGAGCGCGACCACGTCGGCGTTGACCGCCTCACAGATCTCGGCCATCGCATTGATGAACGAAATCTTGGTCGCCAGAAAGGAATTGGCAGCAACCTTGACCATCTCTGCGGTCGCGAGATCCATGGTGAGGTGCGGCGTGCCCTCGCTGAGCAGGGCGCCGTAGACCTCCCGCAACGTCTTCTCCGCGTACTCCGAGGTGACGCCGAAGACCAGGCGGTCCGGGCGGAGTGTGTCTTCGATCGCCTTACCCTCGCGAAGGAACTCCGGGTTCCACGCGACCTCCAAACGGTGCGGCGTCGAGAGCGCGGCGACTTCTGCGCTCAGGCGGTGGGCGGTACCCACCGGCACCGTGGACTTGCCGACGATCACTCCGTCACAGTCGGCGTGCGTCGCGATCATCTTGACGGCGCTGTCGACGTACCGAATATCCGCGGCGTCCGAGTCCGGGAGCTGTGGGGTGCCCACACAGACGAAGTGCACGGCCGCCTCGGAGGCCGCCTCGGCGGCCGAGTCGGTGAACCGGAGTCGGCCGGTGGCGAGCACCTCGGTCAGGAGGTCGTCCAGTCCTGGTTCGTAGAACGGAGACTCACCGCGTGCCAGCACGGCGATTTTGGCCGCGTCGGTATCGAACGCGACGACGTCGTGGCCCAACCGCGCCATGCAGGCGGCGTGAACCGCGCCCAGATAGCCGGTCCCGAAGACACTGATTCTCACGACGCGGTCCTTTCCGTTGCCGGCGGCGGTGCCGCCCCGGCGTCGAGCACCTCGATCGTCTGGTCCCACATCTGCTCGACCTGCTCGACGAGCGCCGGGAGACGATCCTTCTGCCTGGAATCGCCGGAGGCATCGGCCAGTAATCGGTTGATCGCCGCGAAGGGGTCGCTGTCCGGCGTCACCAGTCGGTCGGACACCTCGAAATCGTCGAGGAGTTCGCGGTACTTGTGCGACCAACCGAAAGCCAGGGTCGGTACCGACTGCGACACGCAGCCGACCACCGCGTGGAAACGGCTGGCGACAGCGGCGGATGCTTGTCCCAGAACGGCTTTCAACACCAACGGATCGCCACTGGTGAAGAGCTGCGCACCGGTCCTGCGCGCCAGCTCGCCGGCGACGTCGTGGTCGGTGGCCTCATGTACGACGATCACGGACGCCAGTCCGTTGGCCGACGCGGCGCTGTGGAACCCGGCGAGCGCGTCGACGTACCCGGCGCGGTCGAGGCTGCCGCTGGTGAACATCTTGGTGTTGGGGACGATCGCGAGGAACGGCTGCTCAGATATCGGCGCCACGTCCGCGGGCCGCAGACCGATGGTGAAGTCGGGGCTGCGCAGGGTCCTCACCCCCAGCCCGAGTCCGCGGACATGGTTCTGGCTGACGCCGTCGCGGACGAAGATCAGCGCCGCCTGTCCGAGCGCCTCACGGGTCCAGCGCCGCGTCGCAGACTTCTCGAACGGTCCGAAAGCCTGCGGCAGAATCACTTTCGGGATACCGCGCCGAGCCCACGCTCGTCCGGCCATGGCGCTCCTGCGCGGGAAGGCCACCGGAAACTGGTCGGAGTAGTGGAAACCGGAGGCGTCGAGGACCCCGCCGATCTCACGGTCGCTCGTCAGCCCGAGCCCCTTCTTGACCGGCCTCGGTACGGCATTGCCGAGGACCGCCGTCATGCGCGGCACCATGGGGTCGGCCAGCGTCTGGCGCAGTCCGAGGTGAGAGCGCACCGTGTAGTCGGTCATCAGCGGTGGCACGCTGAGCGGATAGCGCCCACCGAGACGGGCGCAGATCGCCTGCAACATCAGCTGAGCACCCTTGTTGACGGTGTTCGTCCCCCGGATCTCGACGATCATAGGCTGCGGTACCTCCGGACGTCGCCGACCGGACGCTTCGCCGAATACGGCACCAGCGCATCAGGATCGGCGTATCCGTAGGCGATCAGCATCACGACGCGCTCGTACGGTGCGAGGTCGAGGAGTTTGCGGATCTGCGCTTCGCGCTCCGGAATGTCGGGCCAATTGATGCAGCAGCTGTTGACGCCCTGGGCTTCGAGTCCGTAGATCAATCCCATCGCCGCCAGGCAGCCGTCGATGTAGATGAGGTGACGGTCACGCTGATCGAAGAACGCGCCGAGGTTGCCGACGATCACGATCAGACCGGGGATCTGATGCTCGTAGCCGTCGGTGCCCATCGGAATGGCGGCGACCTTCGCGGTGCTGATCGGGTCATCGAAGATCTCGAACCGATACGGCTGCCGGTTACACGCCGTGGGTGACTCGGCCGCGATCGCGACGGCACGGTCGACCAGATCCCGTGACACCGGTTGAGGGGTGAACCACCGCACGGACCGGCGGCCTGCGGCCAGCGCCTCCAGATCGTCGATCTTCACCGTCGGTACCAACGGAATCGCCAGATGCGGACCATTCGACGGAGTGACGGGATCGATCCTCGCAATCGCGTCGTGAAACACCGTGCGTGCCCGCGTGATCGACCGGTGCGTTGAGGTGGCCGTGACGTCGAAGTAGCGTGCCAGCACCGAGTACATCCAGGTGAACTCCGGAACGTGGGGCTGCAACGCGCCCGAATCGAGGCCTGCCCGGAAAGCCGAAACCGTTTCGCCGATGTAATCGGTGGCGAACTGGCTGCGCGCCGGACGCATCGTCAGTCCCTTCTCGACCCGGTGCACGTTGCGCCTGAGCAGGTGTAGCGCGGTCCCGGCATCCGTGCTCCGCTTGTATTCGCGGATTCCCCGCTGCACATAGCGGCGCTCGCGCCCCAGCGCGGTGCCGGAGAGTTTGTGCCACCAGCGCCGGATCTCCGCTGCCGCCAACCTCTTGAGCTCAGCGGCAGTCATGGTGCTCTCCGCCGCCGGGGCCGTTCCCTCGGGCCCGTCCCCGAGATCGTCGCCGCCTCTTGGCAGAACGTCGTTTCGCACCGAGTCGTCACTGATGGTCACAGGCTTCCCCCTCCCCCATGGCTATGCCGGGCCCTATTCTCCGCCACGCAGCAGTCGACTGCTACCCCCGGAACTGCGGTGCGAGGCGGTGGCCTCGATCAGGCGCTGCCGCACGCGGGCTCGACCGCGCAGCGGGGCCTTCAGCGGCCCGGTGTCCACGTCATCGCCGGCGACTTCGCTGCGCGCCACCCGCTCGTCGTATTTCGGTTTGGACGGCCACCAGTTCGCGTCACCGATCAGCACCGCGGCGGCAGGCACCGTGATCGTGCGGACGATGAACGTGTCGAGCAGCAGGCCCACGCCGATCACGAAGCCGAGCTGGATGACCGTGCCGATGCTGCTGACCGTCAACGACAGCATTGACGCCGCGAAAATCAAACCGGCAGAGGTGATCACGCCGCCGGTGGCGCCCACGGTCCGGATGATGCCGGTGCGGATCCCGTCACGGGACTCCTCGCGTATTCGCGCGATCAGCAACAGGTTGTAGTCGGCGCCGACCGCCACCAGCACCAGAAACGCCATACCCGGCACCGTCCAGGCCAATTCCTGTCCGAGGATGAATTGGAAGAACACCACGCCGATCCCGATGGCGGACACGTAGGACAGCACGACGGAGGCGACCAGGTAGATCGGCGCGACGACCGCGCGCAGGAGAACGACGAGGATCAGGAACACGACCAGAAGTGTGAAGATGATGATGAACCGGATGTCGCCGTTGTAGTACTCCCGTAGGTCGCTCTGCACCGGCGAGAAGCCCACCATCGAGACGTCGGCCTCGGCCAGCGTGGTGTTGGGCCGGGCGCCCTCGGCGGCGTCGATGATGTCGTCGACCTGGTCCATCGCGTCGGTGCCGAACGGATCGAGCGCGGTCTGCACGAGGTAGCGCGCGGTGTGCCCGTCCTTGGAGACGAACAGGTTGGCCGCCTTCTTGAATTCCGTCTGGGTGAGAATCTGCGGCGGGATGTAGAAACCGGCCTGGGAGGGTTCGGAGGCATCGCGTTTCATCGCCAACAGGAAATCCGACGCCTGGTCCAGACCGCCCCCGATGTTGCGGGTCTGATCGACGAGAAGCTGGACGCCCTCGGCGAGCTGGCGACTCGAATCAGCCAGCGTGTTGGCGCCCAGGGTGACCTCGCGGATCCTTTTCTGCACACCGTTGCGTTCGTCGAGGCCGAGTTCACGCGCCGCGGACGTGGCGGTCTTGAGGCTCTTGCTGAGTCCCTGGATGGTCTCGTCGAGGGTCTGGTACCCCTCGGTGTCCTGCAGCTGACTGCCGAGGTCGGAGATGGCGTTGAGATAGGGGCTTTCCCGGGTGTTGACGATGCGGCGCATGTCCTCGCGCGAGGTGACGCACTCGGGGTCGGCGTCGCAGCTCGGGCTGTTGTCCAGGGACCGCAGCACCGGCTGCGCCCAGGCGTAGACGTCGGTCATGCGGTTGACGTCGACACCGATCGCGTTACCGAGATCGCGCATGTTGGTGACCAGCGTGGCGGTCCGGTCGATCTCGTCGAGCGTCTTCGCGCCGCCGTATTTGTTCGACATGTCGTCGAGAGCGCCGGCCAGGCCGCGCACGCTCCCCACCGCACCGACGACCCCGTCACGCACCTCATCGAGGGCGTCGGCCAGCTGGTGCGCGCCGCCACTGAGCCGGCTGAGGTTGGTGTCGTTGTCCTGGATGAGGGTCGACGCATCGTCGAGCTTGCCGCCGACCTCGCCGGCCTGGTATGTCGCCTTGGCCTGTTCGAGCATCTCCCCCGTCGGCCGGGTGATGCCGCGGACCATGTCGATGTCGGGGAGCGCGGCGATCCGCTGCGCCATCTGCTCCATGTCGGCCAGCGACCGCGGAGAACGCAGATCCTGATCGGGCGCGTGGATCACCACGAACTGCTGCATCGTCGTGCTGATCGGGAAGTGGTCGTCCATCGCCTGGTAGGCGCGGTTGCTCTCGGAATCGGCGGGCAGCGCCTTGCGATCGTCGTAGTTGAACTTGATAAAGCTCGCACAGGCCGCCAAGACGATCAGCACGGCGAGGCTGCCGGCCAGGTGGGCGACCGGTTTCCGCACGATCTGGATCCCGGAGCGGCGCCAGAACCGCCCGGTCAGGTCCTTCCGAGGCTTGACCCAGCCCCTCCGCCCCGCGAGCACGATGAGCGACGGCAGCAGCGTGATCGAGGCGAAGAAACCGATCGCGATGGTCACCGACAGGGCGGGCCCCACGGTGGCGAAGACGCCGAGGGTGGTGAAGGCCAGACCGAGGAAGGCGATGGCCGTGGTCGCCGCGGACCCGGCGACCACCTTGCCGATCGTCACCAGTGCGCCCACCATGGCGTCGTCTGACTCCATACCCTCGCGTACGAGTTCGTGGTATCGGCTGAAGAAGAAGATCGAGAAGTCGGTACCCGCTCCCATCAGCATGCCGGTCATCAGCACGATGGTCTGCGGGCCGAGACCGAGTCCGAGTTCGCCGAGTCCGGCCACCGTCTGGTTGGCCACCCCGAGCGCCAGACCGATGGTGAGCAGCGGGATGAGCATCCCGATGATGCTTCGATAGACGATCAGCAGGATGGTCAAGATAGTTCCGACCGTGGCGATCTCGATCAGGCGCTGATCCTTCGCACCGATCGCGTTGATGTCCTCGAGGGTCGCCGCCGCGCCGACCACGTTGGCCTGCAACGAGGTGTCGGCGGTCGTCTCCTTGACGATCTTGCTCGCTGCGCGGTACGCCGCCTGTCCCTTCGGGGTTCCCATGTTGCTGACGAGGCTCACCGGAAGGTTCCAGGCCTTGCCGTCCTTGCTGGTCATCACCTCCCGGAGCTGGGGAGTCGTCACGAAGTCCTGGGTGGAGATGACGTGCTCTTCGTCGGCCTTCAAGCGTTCGACGAGCGTCTTGTACGTCTGCTCGTCGTCGGGCGACAGCCCGTTGTCGTTGCTGAGGATGACGACGTTGAGGTTGCCGGCGTTGGTCTCCTCCGCCCCCTTGAACGCGTCGCTCATCTTCTTGCTGTCGACCATGACCGGCGCGTCCTTGGGCAGGAACTCCGGCGGGTTCTTCTGCGACACCACGGCAAGCGGCGGGATCAACAGGAACAGCACAGCGGCGGCCGCGACCCAGGCGACGATGATCCACACGGGATGGCGGACGATGAACCGGCCGAGGAGCGGGAGCCCCCCGTCGACAAACGCACCACGGAGTTTGGTGCGGTTGAACATGATTTTCACGCTACACGGCTCACAAGATCAAAACCCCTGACGCAGTTGAGGTCAGAGCACAGCACCGGACCCATCGCCGAGCACCCGACAAACCGATTCATGTTGTAATCGGGTGTGCTGTCGTTGCCGTTACAAGCCGTCCCTGCCATCGGAGTTCGCCGGTGAGATTCGTCGTCGCCGTCCACGGCACCCGTGGCGATATCGAGCCGTGCGCCGCCGTCGGGCTCGAACTCGCCCGGCGCGGACACGAGGTGCGGACTGCGGTGCCGCCCAACCTCATTTCGTTCGTCGAGGAGTGCGGGCTCGGGGTCCCGGTCTCCTACGGGGTGGATTCGCAGCAGCAGCTCGACGCGGACATCTTCCGCGAGTGGTACAAACTGCGGAACCCGATGACGGTGCTGCGGGAAGCGCGCGAGTACGTCGTCGAAGGCTGGGCGGAGATGAGCCGCTCGCTGAGCGCGTTGGCCGACGGCACCGACCTGATCCTGACAGGGACGACGTATCAGGAGCTCGCCGCGAATGTCGCCAAGGCGCATGACATTCCGTTGGCGGCGCTGCACTACTTCCCGGTGCGTCCGAGCACCAGGGTGCTGCCGGTGCCGCTGCCGTCGGCGGTCGTCGGCCCGGTGTGGGCGTTCGGCGAGTGGGCGCACTGGCGGGTGCTCAAGGGCGCCGAGGACGATCAACGTCGGGAACTGGGCCTGCCGCAGGCGAATACTCGCGCGGTGCGCCGCATGCTCGACGACGGCGCACTGGAGATCCAGGCCTACGACGAGATCTTCTTTCCCGGCCTGGCGCAGGAGTGGGGTCCGCGGCGTCCCCTGGTGGGCGGAATCACCCTCGAGAAGAACACCGCCGCCGACGACGACGTGGTGTCGTGGATCGCCGCCGGAACACCGCCGATCTACTTCGGCTTCGGCAGTATGCCGGTGAAGTCGCCCGCCGACGCCGTGGCGATGATCGAGGCGGCGTGCGCCGATCTGGGCGAGCGGGCGCTGATCTGCTCGGGTGTGTGGGACCTCGACGAGTTGCCGCAGGCGCCGCACGTGAAGATGGTGCGCAGCGTGAACCACGCGGCGGTTTTCCCGTTGTGCCGCGCCGTGGTTCATCACGGGGGTGCCGGGACGACGGCCGCCGGCGTCCGTGCCGGGGTTCCGACGTTGGTGCTGTGGGTCGGTGCCGAACAGCCGATCTGGGGTTCGCGGGTCAAACACCTCGGCGTCGGCGATTACCAACGGTTCTCGGCCACGACGCGTAAATCGCTGCGGCAGGCCCTGCGCAAGGTACTCGACCCGCGCTATGTCGACCGCGCCCGCGAGATCGCGGCGGCGATGACGAAACCGGCGACGAGTGTGGGAACTGCGGCCGACCTTCTCGAAGATGCGGCGCGTGCGGGGCGCCGGCACAGTTAGACGATCTCGCCGAAGAGGTCGAATTCGGCCAGCGTCAGTGCGGTCAGGTCACGCAGCTGCTGTTTGGTGTTGGCCGTACCCGGTTGGTAGGACACGACGCCGAGGGAGATCATGTCTCCCAGCCGCACACTGACCACGACCAATTGACCGCCGGCCGTCTCGATCTGCTCGCGGGTGATGCTCTGGTCGACACCGCGCAGCATGAAGTACTCGGCGTCTGAACCGTCGGGACGGCCCACAGCGGGGTCGATCTCACCGAGATTCGAACACGACACCGGAAGGTCACCAAACATGACGCCGGTGGCACGTCTGACAGCCCGCTTGGGCACGAACGGCGTCAACGGCAGCAGCGCGAACGTCTCGTCGGGCACCTCCCGAATCGTTCTGAGCGCTTGGCGGATTGCCGTCCGGCTGTCGGTCAGGTCGGAGGTGGCCCGTGCCGGGTCGACGCTCACGGTGGTCACCGACACCGCGTTCGCCCGGGTGTCGTCGGGAGTGCGTTCGCTGATCGCGATCAGCAGCGAGACCGCACCGTCGTCCTCGCGGTGCCGCCCGGTACGTTCGGCCAGCCGCGCCGCGAAACCGGCGAGCAGCGAATACGTCGTGCCGTTGAGCTTTTCCGCGCACGCGTCCCAGTGCGAGGCGTCGATGAACGCGTTGATCGCCGGCATGATCACCGGCGCATCGCCATCGACGATCGTCGCCTGGGGACGGGTCGCACCCGCCTGCGTGAACTCATTGCGTCGCCGGTAAGCCAACTTGGCCGCGGCCGCCAGCGTCCGGCCGAATTCCGGCAGATCGCGCACCGTCTGGCGGGCGTCGGCACGGACTGCCGCACGACCGGATCGTGCACGGGCAGGGGCGTATCCGAGCAGGCGGGTACGGCCGTCGGCCGCATCTGCCACCGAGCGCAACAGCCCGATCCCGTCGGTGACACAGTGTGAGGCGGCCAGGCTGAGCGCGGTCGATCCGTCGCCCATGGGCAGCATCGCCAGATGCCAACTCGGCCCGAACTCCGGATCGATGGGCACGGCCGAACGTTCGTCGATCCAATCGCTGAGCCCGGCCCGCGGCCGCGGTTGGGCCACCTCCATCGCTTCGGCCTGCGCGGACACCCACCGGTGCCGCCCGAACGGCAGCACCGACGGTTCGATACGCCGCCCGAGCAGGCTGTGGTCGAGGTTGGCGTGGAACCGCCGCAGCGCATCGAGGTCGACGGGGTGCTCGTACACCCAGACCGCCTGCGCCAGCTTGGCGATACCGGTTGCCCGCTGCTGCAGCAACGCCGCCTGGTCGATATGGGCGAGCCGGTCGTCGAACCCCGCGGATTCGCCCGGTGCGCGAAGTCCGCCGGCGGTCAGCCTGGGGCGCATCTGGATTGCCATCGGTTACTCAGATGACCGCGGCCGTCAGACCGAAGTCGGCCAGTGCCGCCGTGGTCAACTCCCGCAGCCGGGGTTTGGAATTCGTTGCGCCGGGCTGATATCCGATGACCGCGATCGACATCTTGTCGCCGACCCTGGCGCCGATCACCGTGAGCAGGCCGCGTCGCTGTTCGAGGACCGAGCGCGGGATGTAGCGGTCCACCCCGCGCAACATCACGTACTCGGCGTCCGTGCCGTCGATGCGGCCGATCTCAGACGGGAGGTCACCGAGGTTCGAGCACGACACCGGGAGGTCGGAGAAACCGAAAGCCACGTCGGCGGTGGACTTCACAGCCCGCTTCGGAATGAACGGCGTCAGCGGGAGGAGCGCGAGGGTTTCGTCGGGCTCCTCGCGCATCGTCTTGAGCGCCTGTTTGATCGCGGCCCTGGCGGCGGTGAGATCGGTGGTCACACCGCGCGGGTCGATCCTGGCGTTGGCGAGCATCACCGCGTTCGCGCGGGTGTCCTCCAGGGTGCGGTCGTTGATGGGAATGATGAACGGCACCAGACCGTCGCCGGGCTGATGGCGCCCGATCCGTTCGGAGAGCACGGCGGCGAAACCGGCCAGCAGCGAGTAGCTGTTGCCGCCCAGCGCCGCTGCCCGCGCATCCCACTCGTCCCCGTCGACGAACAACGTCACCGAGGGCACCACCACGTGATCGTCGCCGGCCGGGGTCTGCGTCTTGTCGGAGCGGGCGAAGTCCTTGCGCCGCCGGTAGGCGACCTTGGCCGCGGCGACCAGCGTGCGCCCGATCTCCGGAGCATCACGCAGCGTCTGGCGGGCGTCAGCGGCGATGCCACGCATCCGGGTGCGCACACCCGGCATCGGATACCCGAAGTCGGGGGTGTTCCCGGTGACGGCGTTGAAGACGGTCAGCAGTGCCCCGCCTCCGTCACCGATGCAGTGTGAACCCACCAGGCTGACGGCAGTGGAGCCGTCGGTCATGGGCAGCACACCCATGTGCCAGGCCGGCCCCCACTCGGGATCGACCGGCAGCTGGGCGCGTTCGTCGATCCAGTCGCTCAATTCCGCACGGGGACGCGGGGTCTGCGCGACGTCGATGCTCGACGGCGGCCCCAGCGAGGAGACCCAGCGGTGGCGGCCGAACGGCAGCGGCGACGGTTCGATCCGCCGGCCCGCCAGTCCGTACCCGAAGTTGCGGTGGAACCGCCGCAGACCGTCGAAGTCCATGGCGTGCTCGTAGACCCACACGCACTGCATGACGGCGGCTTGTCCCGTCGCGCGCAGGCCGAGGAACAGCGCCTGATCCAGATACGAGAGCCGCTCGTCGGGTTGCTCCTCGAGTGTGGTCACGAACCCGCGCAAAGGCCGCAGTGTTCGAGATCGTTCCGGCCTGATCTGCGTCGACAACATCAACCTCCGACTACGGGAACCAATTCGTCGCGACGCCGCACCGACGCACGGTGCCGGCCGGCCGGCAGACCCGCCGCGCCGCCGTCCGCCACGCGCAGGTACCACGACATCATCACCTGCAGGTACCGGTCGACCGACTCCCTGGCAGTGGGATTGTCCGGAAACGCCATGGTCACAGTGGTTTCGCGCTCGGTGCGGTTGACCCACATGCCGACCTGGAAGGCTGCGCGGGCGTCACTGTAGACCTTGCCGTTCATCCCCTCCCACTGTGCGATCACACTCGGTGACAGCGGAGGAAGTCCGGCATCGAGGTAGGACACCATCGGCACACCGGGGTCCGACGGGCGCACACCCACCGATCCGGCGAGTTCCAGCACTCTCTCGAACGGAACGTGGGCGAGATCGAGCCCGGAGTCGAAGGACTTCTGTGCCGATCGGGCGGTGTCCCCGAAGCTGGCCCGGTCCACCGACACGGTGACCGGCACCAGCCCGGTGAACCAGCCCGTGGTCATGAACTCGGCCGGAGTGCGCCGGGTCGTGGTGGGCGTGATGACGTAATAGTCACTGGCACCGGTGAATTCATTGTCGGTCAGCGCCGCGCAGGCGAAGACACCACCGATGAATCGCGCGTCGGCGGCATTGCAGGCCGCTTCGAACCGTTCGCCCTGCTGCCTGTCGAGCAGGCGCACGGTGAGCAGTTCTCCGCCGCAGGGCTCCGACGGATCCCCCAGCGGCAGCGGAAAGTGCGGCAGGGTGCCGTCGTTGTTCTGGGCGAATCGCACCCAGTCCTGCACCTCGGGCGAGTCCAGTGTCAGCGCGTCGGTGTACTCCCGCTGACGGATGCAGTAGTCGTCGTAGCTGCCCGCGTCCGGGAGCTTCAGCGGCGCCCCGCCACCGACCAGGGTCGCGTACATCATGTGGATCTCGATGAGCACCAGACCCATGAACATGGCGTCGGTGTGCACGTGGTCGACGCTGATGTAGAACGTGAAGTGGTCGTCGCGCTGGATGATGCCGAAGTTGAAGCAGTTCCACTGCAACGGATCCGGGGTGTCCAGCACATGCCGGCGCCACTGGTCCGCGGTCACCTCGCCGTGCTGGTGCGGCACGAACTTGATGTCGCGCGGATTGCGGACCGTGCGCCGGATGACCTCATCGGACTCGGTGATCTCGAACCGGCTGTGGTACGTGTCGTGCCTGCGGATGTAGGCGTTGATGACGTGGGTCATCGCCCGGATGTCGCACTGGCCGGGCATATCCCAGGCCGGGATGTTCAGCCGGGCCATGTCGGTATCCTGCGACACGTGCTTCCGGTAGCCCCGGATGTGCTGCTCCTGCTGGTAACTCACCGGCACCGAACTGACCGGCGCCTCGGCCATCTTGGCCAACGACGTCGCCGCCGGATCCCAGGAGACGAGCGTACCCGGGGCGCCGATCCAGTCATGGATCGCTTTGATGGCAACCATCAGACCTCCCGTGCTTCGTGGTTGTTCCCGGGCGACTTCGTCGACGCCTTGTCGCCCGTCCTCACGACGGACCCGTTGTGGCCGCATCACCGGCGAGGGTGTCGGCCAGGCGCTGTGCCAGCGCCCGCACCGTGGTGATGTCGGTGGAGCCGATGCGGATACCCGTCTCGTTCTCGATCCGGGTGCGCACCTCGAGCGTGCCGAGCGAATCCAGGCCGTACTCGGACAGCGGCCGGTCGGAATCCACCGAACGGCGCAGGATCAGGCCGATCTGGTCGGCCACCAGCTTGCGCAACCGGCCCGGCCATTCCTCGCGGGGCAGCTCGAACAGCTCCGTGAGGAATGCGCTTGTGCCCGCGTTGTTCTGGCCGATCGACTGGAAGGCCTCGGCGAACTTACTAGTCTGCGCGAACGCGGTCAGCCACGGCGCACCGGCGACCGGCGCATAGCCGCTGTAGCCGCGGTCGTGGCGCAGCAGCGCGTCGAAAGCATCGGCACCGTCGTCGGGCAGGATTGCCATCGCGGTGTCCTCGGCCATTCCCTGGCCCTTGCCGATCTCCGCCCACGCACCCCAGGCGATCGCACCGGCAGGCAGCCCTTGGGCCCGCCGCCACCGGGTGAACGCGTCGAGCCAGCTGTTGGCTGCCGCGTACGCGCCCTGCCCCGGCGAGCCGACCATGGCGGCGGCCGACGAGAAGGAGCAGAACCAGTCCAGATCGCCACCCTGCCCCGAATCCTCAAGGGCGGCGTGCAGGTTCCATGCGCCGTAGACCTTGGGCGCCCAGTCGCGGTCGATGAGCTCGTCGGTGATGTTGGGCAGTGTGGCGTCCTCGACGACGGCCGCGGCGTGCAGCACACCGCGGACCGGCAACCCGGTCGAGGTCGCCGCGGCGATCGCGCGTTCCGCGGTCGCGGGGTCGGCGATGTCACCCAACGCCACCTCGACCTCGGTGCCCGACGACCGGATGCGGTCGATCACCTTGGCCGCCTCGGCGGTCGGCGCGGAGCGGCCGTTGAGAACGATCCGGCCACAGCCGGCCGCAGCCATCTTCTCGGCGAGGAACAGGCCGAGCCCGCCCATCCCGCCGGTGACCACGTAGGCGCCGTCGCCTCGGAAGACCTCGGCGTTCTCCGGTGGCACCACGGCGGTGCTCTGCCCGGTGTGCGGAACGTCGAGTACGAGCTTGCCGGTGTGGCCGGCCGCGCCCATCACCCGGATCGCGGTGGCGCCGTCGGCCAGCGGGTAGTGCGTGGTCTCCGGAAGCGGCAGCACCCCGTCGGCGATCTGCTGGTAGACCGTCTCCAGTAGGCGACGCATGACGTCCGGATTGGTCAGCGTCAGCAGCGCGAGATCCACGGCGTAGAACGCCAGGTTGCGCCGGAACGGGAAGAGGCCCATCTTGCTGTCGCCGTAGATGTCGCGCTTGCCGATCTCGACGAAGCGGCCGCCGAACGACAGCAGTTCCAGACCGGCGCGCTGCGCGGCGCCCGGCAGCGAGTTCAGCACGATGTCGACGCCGTAGCCGTCGGTGTCGCGGCGGATCTCGTCGGCGAAGGCGGTGCTGCGGGAATCGTAGACGTGCGCAATCCCCATGTCCCGCAGGATCTGTCGCCGCTCGGGGCTGCCCGCGGTGGCGAAGATCTCCGCACCCGCGGCCTTGGCGATCGCTACCGCGGCCTGTCCGACACCGCCTGTCGCGGAGTGGATCAGCACCTTGTCACGCGCACCGATCCGGGCCAGGTCGTGCAGTGAGTACCAGGCGGTGGCATGGGCGCTGGGCACCGCGGCCGCCCGGTCCTCGGGCACGCCCGCCGGGAGTGTGACCGCGAGGTTGGCGTCGCAGGTGACGAAAGTCGCCCATGCGCCGTTGGCCGAGATCCCCGCGACCCGGTCCCCCACCTGATGTTCGGTGACACCCGGACCGACACCGGTGACCACGCCGGCGAAGTCGGCGCCCAGCTTGGGCAGCCGACCCTCGAAGCTCGGGTAACGACCGTAGGCGACGAGCACGTCGGCGAAGTTGAGGTTCGATGCCGTCACCGAGACCTCGATCTCCCCCGGTCCCGGAGGGACCCGGTCGAACGCGGCCAACTCGAGGGACTCCAGGTCCCCGGGGGTGTGGATCTGCAGCCGCATGCCGCCGGTCTCGTGATCGACGACGGTGGTGCGGCGCTCTTCGGGACGCAGCGGGCTGACGGACAGCCGCGCGACGTGGAATTCACCTCCGCGCCAAGCGGTTTCGTCTTCCTCGGACCCGGACAGCAGCTGCGCGGCGACGTGCCCGGGCTCCGCGGCGTCGTCGAGGTCGATCTGGGTGGGGCGCAGCGCCGGATGTTCCATGACGAGCACCCGCATCAGACCGCGAAGACCCGCCTGCTCGAGGTTGGCGACATCGTCGGCCAGCACCGTCTGCGCGTTGCGCGTCAGCACGAACAGCCGCGGCGGCTCGCCGGGGACCTCGGGCAGTTCCCGCGCGATGCGGACCAGATGCCGGACGTATTCGGCGCCCCGCACCGGTGCATCGTCACTGGATCCACCGGCAGCGTTGAGCACAACCACACCGCTGTGGTGGTCGGCGGTCAACTGACCCCGAATCTGTTCGGCGACAACGGCATGCTCGCCGTCGGCGGTCCACACCGTCGTGGACACCTTGGCGTCGGCGCGGGTGAGTTCCCCGGCCAGTCGGGCGGCCTCGGACTGTGCATCGTCCGACGTCGCGATCAGCAGCCAACGTCCCGCGTCGACATGGTCGGCCTCGGGACGGTCATGCTTGCGCCAGTCGATGGTCAGCAGGCGCTCGTTGAGCAGCCTCTCGCGCTGCCCGCCCGCGGTCGCGCCGCTGCCCAGACGCAGACCCTCCACGGTGAGCAACACCGCGCCGTCCTCGTCGAGCACCTCGATGTCGGCCTCGATGGCGGCCGCGCTCACACTGGTGACCGTGACGTAGCAGTAGTGCGCGTTGCGCATGGAGGCGTGTGCGCTGAGCCTGCGCACACCGAGCGGCAGCATCAGTGTTCCGGTCACGTCCGCCTGCAGCGCGGAATGGGCGCCGACCGCCTGGAAGCAGGCGTCGAGCAACGCGGGGTGGATGCCGTAGGCGCCCTGCTGGGAGCGGATCGAACCGGGTAACGCCACCTCGGCGAGGACGGTGTTGCCGCCGTCGTCGCGGGTGTGGGCGGCGACAAGACCGGAGAACGCCTGCCCGTAGGAGATGCCGCGCTCGGCGAACCAGCTGTGCAGGTCGTCGCCTTCGCGGCGCTCCGGATGGGCGGTGAGCAGTTCTTCGACGTCGTAGGCGCCGGGGGCCTCGGTGGAGGATTCGCCGTGCAGCACCGCGGCAGCGCGCCGCACCTCGGTGCCCTCGTCGTAGGTCTCGACGACGAAGTCGGCCACGCCGGGCCGTTTCACGGTGGCGACCGAGGAGACCGGTGTCTGGTCCTCCAGCAGCAGCATCTGTTCGAAGGTGATGTCGCGGACCTCGGCCAGCTCCCCGAAGACGGCGCGTGAGGCGGCCAGCGCCATCTCGCAGTACGCCGCACCGGGCAGCGCCGCGACATTGTGCACCTGGTGGTCGCCCAGCCATGGCTGGGTTGCGGTGCCCACGTCGACCTGCCACACGTGGCGCTCCGGCTCCTCGGGCAGGCGCACATGCGCGCCGAGCAGCGGATGCACGGCCACCGTCGACCCACCCTGCGCCTGCTCCTGACCGTCGCGGGTCAGCAGCAGGTGGGTGTGGCTCCAGGTGGGCAACGGCGCGTCGACGAGACGCCCGTCGGGGTAGATCACCGAGAAGTCCACGCTGCCACCGGCATTGTGGACATCGGCGACGAAGCCGAGCAGCCCGTCGGGCAGCTCCTGCTCACGACGCATCGCGGCAAGGGCGGACAGGCTCATGTCGAGGCTGCGGCCGGTTTGGTCGACGGGGTGGGTGAGCAGCGGGTGCGGGGCGAGTTCGCCGAACACGCGGAACCCGTCCTCGAGCGCGGCCTGCACGGCCGCGGAGAACCGCACGGCGTGCCGCAGGTTGTCCACCCAGTAGTAGGCGTCGAACTCGGCCGGATCACGCGGGTCGTAGAGCGTGGCGGAGTAGTACGGGAGGTGGGGCTCCATCGGTTCGATGTCGTCGAGCACCTCGGTGAGCTCGTCGAGGATCGGGTCGACCTGCGGCGAGTGGGACGCCACGTCGACGGCGACCTCGCGGGCCATCACGCCGCGGCCCTCCCATTCGGCGACCAGTTCGCGGACGGCCTCCTTGGCGCCGCCGACCACCGTCGACTGCGGCGAGGCGACGACCGAGAGCACCACGTCGCTGATACCGCGGGCGGCCAGCTCGGAGAGCACCTGCTGGGCAGGCAGTTCGACCGAGGCCATCGCGCCGGAACCGGCGATCCGTGCCATCAGCTTGGACCGGCGGCAGATGACCTTCGCGCCGTCTTCCAGCGACAGGCCGCCGGCGACGACTGCGGCCGCCGACTCGCCCATCGAGTGGCCGATCACCGCACCGGGGGTGACCCCGTAGGACTTCATCGCGGCCGCGAGCGCGACCTGCACGGCGAACACCGTGGGTTGCACGCGGTCGATTCCGGTGACCTTCTCCGGTGCGGACATCGCCTCGGTGACCGAGAAACCCGATTCGCGGGCGATCAATGGTTCGAGTTCGGCCACCGCGGCGGCGAACACCGGTTCGGTGGCGAGCAGACCCTTGCCCATGCCGGCCCACTGCGAACCCTGACCGGAGAACACCCAGACCGGACCGTGCTCGCCCTTGGCGACCGCGGGCTCGTACGGCGTCTCGCCGTCGGCGATCTCGCGGAGCGCTTTGATCAGCTCTTCGCGGGTGCTGGCGCAGACGCTGGTACGCACCGGCCGGTGTCCGCGCCGGCGTGCCAGCGTGTAGGCCAGGTCGCGCAGATCGCCGTCGGAGTGGTCGTCCGCCCAGTCGGCCAGGCGGGCGGCGGTGCGCCGCAACTCCTCGGCCGAGGTGGACGACAGCGGGAAGATCATCGCACCCGAGGTGGGCTCGGCCACCCGCACAGCAGCGTCGGGGGCCTGCTCGAGAACTGCGTGGACGTTGGTGCCGGACAGTCCGTAGGAGGACACCGCGGCGCGCCGTGGCTCCTGGTCGCCCAGCGGCCAGGGGGTGATCTCCTGCGGTACGAACAGATTGGTGCTGATCCGCGCCATCTCGTCGGGCATGCGCGTGTAGTGCAGGTTCTGCGGCACCGTCGCGTGCTGCAGGGACAGGATCGCCTTCATCATGCCGAGGGCACCGGAGGCGGACTGGCCGTGGCCGAAGTTGGTCTTGACCGCTCCGAGCGCGCAGGGCGCATCGGTGCCGTACACCTGGGCCAGGCCCGCGTACTCGATCGGGTCGCCGACCGGTGTACCGGTGCCGTGCGCCTCGACCATGCCGACGGTCGCGGGGTCCATCCCGGCGGCGGCGAGCGCCGACCGGTAGACCGAGACCTGGGCGTCACGGGACGGGGTGGCGATGTTGACGGTGTGGCCGTCCTGGTTGGCGGCCGTGCCCTTGACCAGGGCCAGGATGCGGTCGCCGTCGCGCTGGGCGTCCGTGAGGCGCTTGAACATCAGGACCACCGACGCCTCGCCGGAGACGAACCCGTCCGCCTCGACATCGAACGCGTGGCAGTGGCCGGTGGGCGACAGCATGCCCTGTGCGGAGCCCGAGGACATCTTGCGCGGTTCGAGCATGATCGACACGCCGCCGGCGAGCGCCATGTCGCTCTCGCCGTCGTGCAGGCTGCGGCAGGCCATGTGGACCGCCAGCAGGCTCGACGAGCAGGCCGAGTCGACCGTGTACGCGGGGCCGTGCAGGCCCATCGCGTACGCGATGCGCCCGGACGCGAGGCTGTAGTTGTTGCCGGTGAACCCGTAGGGCCCTTCGATGGCGTGGGCGTCGGCGGCGAGCAACTGGTAGTCACCGTGCGTCATGCCGATGAAGACACCGGTGAGCGAATCGTGCAGGGCGCCGGGGTCGACGCCGGCGTGCTCGACGGCCTCCCAGGCGGTCTCGAGCAGCAGCCGGTGCTGAGGGTCGATGGCCGTGGCTTCACGCTCGCTGATACCGAAGAACTCAGCGTCGAAGCCGGCGACATCGTCGAGGAAGGCGCCCCACTTCGACACCGACCGCCCCGGAACGCCGGGTTCGGGGTCGTAGTATTCTTCGGCATCCCAGCGCTCCAGCGGCACCTCGGTGACGAAATCGTCGCCGCGTAGGAGTGCCTCCCAGAGCCGCTCGGGAGAGTCGATGCCCCCGGGCAGCCGACAGGCCATTCCGATGACGGCGATGGGAGTGACCGGTGCATCGACCACGTGTGCAAACCTCTTCTGAAACGCGATACGGAAATTTTCGGGACGGATGGAAATTCGATGGTTTCGGAAATTCAGCACGCGTCCGCGTGCCCCGTCCGCTCCCCTCTGTATCTCATCGGCCTTTGTCTGCGCCGAGTCGGAGCGTAATCGCTCACACCGACTCTGGTGCAAGTACCGAGCAAATCACGCTCGGCTGTTTCTAGATCAACGTCCGCGGCCGAAACGTTACACGAGCAAGGACAAGATCGCAGTTTCATACACTTGCAGGCCTTTGACCTGCAGTTATTTCGTTTTTTGACTCTAATGTCAATCTTGGCGCTTTCTTGGGTTCCTCTCAGGTTTTTCGCTGCGCAACTATCTAGCAAACTTTATGAGTGGCTATTGACCGTTGCTGTAAATGGATTTCAGGCATCGTTTGCACACCATTGGGGACGGCCTGCTACGACCCTGTGATCTTGTTTCGGCAGCGCACAGCGTTTTTGCGTGCTCAACATCACTCCGGTCAGACGTGTGTCCGATCCGCGATTGCAGTGTGCTGTTATGTGCGAAAGTCGGGACCCCTGAGGCGTGGCAACAGAAACACCGATAACGATGTTGTCGCCTCCCCGCCGATCAGCAAAGGCTCCAGAGGGTGGCACAGCAGTGTCACAGGCAGAGTCCGACGATCCTGGCAAAGGCGAAAGTACCTGCTGGACAACTATTTACAGGGACAACGACTGTTGTCAGGAAAGGTGGTGAAAAAGCGCCGAAAGGGACCTCAGAGGGGGTCTGGGAAGGGGTCGGGAACGCTACCCGGCAACCGGCTTGGACACCGGGCGGGGAGCGCCGTGATCGGGCATCACCTGGTATCCGCGCCTGCGGGCACGGGCCACATCCCGCCGGATCAGCACGTTGAGACCGGCGAACGAACCCATGTCCAGCACCAGCGGGGTCAACAACCGGTTGTGGACGAACCCGATCGCCAGACCCGTCGACGGGTCGGCCCAGCCGACGGAGCCGCCCAGTCCGACGTGGCCGAAGCCGCGCATCAGCCCGAACGGCAGGCTGTGATAACCGAGGTGGAACGCCAGTGGAATGCCCAGGTTGCGGTCGGGCCGCAGATTCGGCTTACCGGTCAGACCCGCGGCAACCTGGGCGGACAGGAACCGCTCGCCGCCGATGGAGCCGCCGTTGGCGATTGCGCCGTACATGCGGGCCAACCCACGGGCGGTGGCCACCCCGTTGGCGGACGGGATCTCGGCGTCCAGGAACGGGGCGTCGCCCTGAACGACCGACTTCATACCCGGGAAGTACAGGGAGCCGAACATGCCGGAGAACTTCAGCGCGGCGACCTTCGGGGCGACGAAGTTGAACACGGGGTTGGCCAACGTGCCCTGCGGAACGAGGATCTGTGCGCACCGGGTGGGGGCCTGCGCCGGCGGACGGCCCAGGTGCAGCCCGTCGGTGTTGAGCGGTCCGGCCAGCTCGGTGCGGATGAGATCGCCCATCCCCTGCCCGGTCACCGCACGTGCCAGGCCCGACACCAGCCACCCGTAGGTCAGCGCGTGATACGCCGGATGGCCGTGGAGCAGCCGGTTGACCGGTGCGGCCGCGAGCCGCTGCTCCATCCCCACGTGGTCGAGCAGATCCTCCTTGCGGACACCGTTGAGCTGCGACAGCCCGGCGCGGTGGTGCATCAGGTCCCGGACGGTGATGGTCGCCTTGCCGTTGGCGGCGAATTCGGGCCAGTACTGCGCGACGGGCGCGTCGTACTCCAACAGACCACGGTCGACAAGCCGATGGATGACCGTCGAGGCCATCCCCTTGGTCGCCGAGAAGACCATCGCACCGGTGTCGGCGGTCCAGTACTGCGTGCCGCGGCGGTCCGAGTACCCGGTCCAGACGTCGACCACGGGCTCCCCGTGCAGGTAGATGCACAGCGCCCCGCCTCCGAACCGGCGCCCGGGAAACAGCTGTGAGAAGCCCTGGACGGTGCACGCGAAGTTGGCATCCGCCGCGCCCTGGACACCGTGCGGGAGCGCTGCGCCGCGGCTCCGCGTTGAGAGATTGGTCACAGCTAACAATCTAGCCGTTCGAGCGGGCTGTTAGACAGAGCGTTATCGACTCGTTAAATACCAGGTCAGCGCCGCATCAGCGCGCGGCGTCGAGAATCTGGCGGGCGGCGAGCGCAGGAGTGAGCTCACCGTCGCGAACCTGCCGTTCCACATCGGCCCGAATCCGGCGCACCTCGGGATGCGACAGCACCCGGTCGAGGACCGCATCACGCACCATCGCCCATGTCCACTCGACCTGCTGCGCACGCCGGCGGGTCTCGAACTGCCCGGCCTCGCGCAGCACGTCGCGGTGTTCGAGCACCGTGTCCCACAACTCGCGCAGGCCGTCGCCCTGCAGCGCACTCATCGTCAGAACCGGTGGGCGCCACAGTGTTTCGCGCGGATAGATCAGACGCAGGGCGGCCGACAGCTCCCGCGCCGCCGACTTCGCTTCGATGGCGTGCTCGCCGTCGGCCTTGTTGACCACCACGATGTCGGCGAGTTCGAGCACCCCCTTCTTGATGCCCTGCAGCTGGTCGCCCGTGCGGGCCAGGGTGAGGAACACGAAGGTGTCGACCATGTTGGCGACCGTGACCTCGGACTGCCCCACCCCGACGGTCTCGACCAGGATCACGTCGTAGCCGGCGGCCTCGAGCAGGACAATCGTCTCGCGGGTGGCCCTGGCGACACCGCCGAGCGTGCCCGAGGTGGGCGACGGGCGGATGTAGGCGTCGGGGTGCACGGCGAGCCTGGCCATCCGGGTCTTGTCGCCGAGAATCGATCCGCCCGTGCGGGTCGACGACGGATCGACCGCCAGCACCGCCACCCGGTGACCCTGCTCGATCAGGTGCATGCCGAGCGCCTCGATCGTCGTGGACTTCCCGACGCCGGGGACGCCGGTGATCCCGACGTGCATGGCCGAACCGGCCGTGGGCATCAGCTCGAGCAGCAACTCCTGCGCCCGGTCCCGATGGTCGGCCCGGGTGGACTCGACCAGGGTGATGGCCTTCGCGAGCGCCGACCGGTCCCCGCTGCGAATGGCGGCCGAGAGCTCGGCGACGGTCGGAACGGGCACGTCAGGTCACTGGCTCAGGTCGTAGCCGAGCCGCTCGGCGAGCGTGTTCAGCAGGCCGGTCGCGGCGTCGGCGATGACGGTGCCCGGCGGGAAGATGGCGGCGGCGCCTGCGGCGTAGAGCTCGTCGAAGTCGCCGGGCGGAATGACCCCGCCGACCACCACCATGATGTCGGGCCTGCCCACCGCGGCCAGCGCGTCGCGCAGTGCGGGCACCAGCGTCAGGTGGCCGGCTGCCAGCGACGAGACACCGACGACGTGCACGTCGTTGTCGGCGGCCTGCTGAGCGACCTCGTCGGGCGTCGAGAACAACGAACCCACGTCGACGTCGAAACCGATGTCGGCGAACGCCGTCGCAATGACCTTCTGACCGCGGTCGTGGCCGTCCTGGCCCATCTTGGCGACCAGGATGCGGGGCCGGCGGCCGTCGGCCTCGGCGAACTTCTCCACGAGTTCGGTGGCGGTGCTCATTCGCGAGATGTTGTCACCAGTCCCGGCTTCGTCGCGGTAGACGCCGGAGATCGTGCGGATCTCGGCGACGTGGCGGCCGTAGACTTTCTCCAGCGCGTCGGAGATTTCCCCCACGGTCGCCTTGGCGCGTGCGGCGTTGATCGCCAGCGCCAATAGGTTGTTGCCTAACCCGTCCTCCCCCGCGAGCCCCTGCGCCCCGGCCGCCCGAGTCAGTTCGTCGAGCGCAGCGCGGGTGGCGTCCTCGTCACGCTCGGCACGCAGCTGCTCCAGCTTCGCGAGCTGTTCGGTGCGCACCCGGCTGTTCTCGACCTTGAGCACCTCGATCTCGTGGTCCTCGGGAACCTGGTATTTGTTGACGCCGATCACGGTCTGCGCACCGGAGTCGATGCGCGCCTGGGTGCGCGCCGCAGCCTCCTCGATGCGCAGTTTCGGGATGCCCTCGCTGATCGCCTGCGCCATCCCGCCGTGGGCCACGACCTCGCCGATGTGCATCCGCGCGGCGGTGGCCAGCTGGTGGGTCAGCCACTCGACGTAGTACGACCCCGCCCACGGGTCGATCGGGCGGGTGGTGCCGGACTCCTGCTGCAGCAGCAGCTGGGTGTTACGGGCGATGCGGGCCGAGAAGTCGGTGGGCAGTGCCAGCGCCTCGTCGAGTGCGTTGGTGTGCAGCGACTGGGTGTGGCCCTGCGTCGCGGCCATCGCCTCGATACAGGTGCGGGCGACGTTGTTGAACGCGTCCTGTGCGGTCAGCGACCAGCCGGAGGTCTGCGAGTGCGTGCGCAGCGACAGCGACTTCTCGTTCTGCGGGGCGAATTCGGCGACCAGCTCACTCCACAGCAGCCGGCCCGCGCGGAGCTTGGCCACCTCCATGAAGAAGTTCATGCCGATGCCCCAGAAGAAGCTCAACCGCGGTGCGAACTTGTCGATCGACAGGCCCGCGGCCAGTCCGGCCTTGATGTACTCGACCCCGTCGGCCAGCGTGTAGGCCAGCTCGAGATCGGCCGTCGCCCCCGCCTCCTGGATGTGGTAACCCGAGATCGAGATCGAGTTGAACTTCGGCATCTTCGTGCTGGTGTAGCCGAAGATGTCGGAGATGATCCGCATCGAGGACGTGGGCGGATAGATGTAGGTGTTGCGGACCATGAACTCTTTGAGGATGTCGTTCTGGATGGTCCCGGCCAGCTTCTCCGGCGGCACACCCTGCTCCTCGGCCGCCACGACGTAGAGCGCCAGGATCGGCAGCACCGCACCGTTCATCGTCATCGACACCGACACCGTCGACAGGTCGATGCCGTCGAACAGTTGCCGCATGTCGAGGATGGAGTCGATCGCGACGCCGGCCATGCCGACGTCACCCTGCACGCGCGGATGGTCGGAGTCGTACCCGCGGTGGGTGGCCAGGTCGAACGCCACCGAGAGCCCCTTCTGGCCCGCGGCCAGGTTGCGCCGGTAGAACGCGTTGGATTCGGCGGCGGTGGAGAAGCCGGCGTACTGCCGGATTGTCCACGGCTGGTTGACGTACATCGTCGGGTACGGCCCGCGCAGGTAGGGCGGCGCACCCGGGAACGAATCCAGGGGGTAGCCGGCCGCCGCGGCGGCGGCGCGGTCGGCGGCGACGTAGACCGGCTTGACGTCGATGCCCTCCGGGGTCACCCAGTCGAGTTGCTCGGGGGTGTAGCCGTGGGCGGCGGCCGCTGCGGCGATGTGCTCGGCCACCGCCGCCTCGGTCGACGGTTGCTCGCCGCGGTCACTGTGCAGCGGTACGTCGGCGAAGCTGCCGATGCCGGTCGAAGTAGTCATGTCAGGCCCCCAATCGGGTGAGGAGGTTCGACAGGGCCGCGACCGCGTCGATCTTCGCGGTCAGGTAGTCGTCGGGTTTCGGGTCCGCCTCGGCCTGCTCACCGAGGGCCTTTTCCGGGCCGGCGAGGTAGACCCGGGTGACACCGGCCTCGCGGGCGGACGCCACCACTGCGGCGGCATCCGTGGCGTAGCGGCTGTCGGTGCCGCAGATCACGGTGACCGAGGGGTTGCCGGCCGCCGACACCGCCTGCCCCACTTCGGCGGCGGCCACGGTGCCCGGGTTGACGGTTTCGATCCCGCCGGACGCGAGCAGGTTGGTGGCGAACGTCGCGCGGATGTTGTGTTCGGCCAGCGGTCCCAGCGGCAGCAGCAGCACCCGCGGTCGGGCCCCGGTCTGCGCGAGGAACGCGTCGGACCGGTCGCGCAGCGCTTCGAACCCGGCCGCGTAGCGGGCGACGGCGGTGAACGCCTCGCCCGAGGGCTGCACAGGCTCGTCCAGGTTCGGGTACTCGTTGACACCGGTCAGCGCGGTGCGCCGGTGCGCGATGTCGTCGGTGCGCCGGGTGGCGACCTCGGCGATCTGCACGGCCAGGTGGTCGTGTGCCGCCACGAATCCACCGCGGGATTCGATGTCCTGGAAGTGTTTCCACGCCTGCTCGGCCAGCTGCGCGGTCAGGTCCTCGACGAACCAGGAACCGCCCGCCGGGTCGAGCACCCGGCCGATGTGGGACTCCTCGAGCAGCAGCAGCTGGGTGTTGCGGGCGATGCGCCGGGCGAACGTGCGCGAGGTGCCGGGGAACCCGTCGGGGATCGCCACGTCGAACGGGTGCACCAGCACGGTGTCCGCTCCACCGACCCCGGCGGCGAACGCCGCGAGCGTGGTGCGCAGCATGTTCACCCACGGGTCGCGCTGGGTCATCATCGGCAGCGACGACGCCGCGTGGATGGTGGCCGCACCCGCGTCGGCGGCGCCGACCACCTCGCACACCCGGGCCCAGAGCAGCCGGGCGGCACGCAGTTTCGCGATGGTCATGAACTGGTCGTCGTCGGCGGCGAGCCGGAAGCTGATCTGGCGTACCGCGTCGGCGACCGTGAGACCGCCCTGCTCGAGCAGGCGCAGATACGACACACCGGCAGCGACGGCGCCCGCCAGCTCCCACGAGGCGCTGGCGCCGCGGTTGTGCAGCGCGGGTCCGTCGACGGTGATCGCCCGCACCTTGCCGCCGTATCCGGTGACCTTGGCCGCGGCCGACACGATCTCCGCCACATCGGGTGCCGCGCGGTCGCTGAACGGGGCGGTCAGCGGGTCGGCGCCCAGGTCCACCGAGAGTCGTTCGCGCTGTTCGGTGTCCAGGTCGGTCAGCAGGGCCAGCACCGCATCGGCGGCGGCCGCGTATTCGGTGCCGGCGTCGAGCTGCACGGGAACGAGGTCGAGGAAGACGGAGTCGAGCAGCCGGTCGAGGTCTGAGGCGGCCACGCCGTCGGCGCCGATGCGCAGCACCAGCGCGCTGACGCCTTCGGTCAGGCCCAGCAGTACCGCACCGTTGGCCTCGGCGGGGGTGCTGGCCGCCGCCGGGAACGCCTCGGCGACCTTCCACCCCGACTTGACGTCACGCAGGGCGTCGCCGCCGCGCACGTACGGCCACTGCCCGGGCAGCGGCGGCTCGGGCAACTCGTCGAGACTGGTGTAGAGGGGGCGGATCGAAAAACCCTCGTATGTCGGCGAATCGAGCAGCCGGTCTGGTTCGGCAGGCAACTCGGCGGGGTCCGTGCGGGTGCTTTTCGCCAACACCCCGGCCACCGCGGAGCGCCACTGCTCCAGACCGGACTCGACAGCACTGGCCCCCTGCACAGACACCGGCATTCTCCTGTTGTCGCAGCGTGTGACTGACGTATCCGTCCATCAGGCTAAATGATGGCGGTCACCCTGGTGACCGCCGGGCAGCCGACGTGCCGGACACCGCGGATCGGCTGAGGCCCGTAGGCTTGGCAGACGTGAATGCCGTCGTCAGGGCCCTGCGGGTCGCGCGTGCCACAGTGGCCGCGGTGGCCCTGCAGGTTCCCCGTCGGCGCCTGGTGGCGCTCGCCGTCGCGATTGTGACTCTCGTCGCACTCGCCTGGTGGGTGCCCCTGCCCAATGCGCTCGAGCTGCGGGACTGGGCCACGTCGGTCGGCGCCTGGTTCCCGCTGGTATTCCTGGCCGCTCACATCGTGGTGACGACGTTCCCGTTCCCCCGCACGGCGTTCACCCTCGCCGCCGGCCTGCTGTTCGGCCCGCTGCTCGGCGTCACGATCGCGGTGGTGGCCAGCACGGTCAGCGCGCTGCTGGCGGTGCTGTTGATCCGCGCGCTGGGCTGGCAGCTGAACAATCTGGTCAGCCACCCCGCCGTCGACCGGATCGATGCGCGGTTGCGCCGCCGCGGCTGGCCGTCGGTGATCGCGCTTCGCCTGATCCCGGCGGTGCCGTTCGCCGTCCTGAACTACGCCGCAGGCGCCTCGGCGGTCCGCCTGCTCCCCTACTCGCTGGCGACGGTCGTCGGTCTGCTGCCGGGCACCGCGGCGGTGGTGATCCTCGGCGACGCGCTCACCGGCCACGTCAACCCGCTGCTGGTGCTGATCTCCGCTGCTACCGCGAGCATCGGCGTCCTGGTGCTGCTGTACGACAACCGCGTTCAGCGGCGCGCCAAGACGCCGGTCACGGCGTCCTGACCGGGGGCGTCCTGACCGGGGGGCCCCTTGACCGCCATCGCGCCGAACAACGCGAGCAGCGACGACGACGCGACCAGCCCCGGGCTCCAGTCCCTGGCCCTGACGTGCGAACCGGCGGCGAGCAGGAAGTAGACCGTCAGCATCACCGTGGTCAACCGGGCGAGCGCGGGCCAGCGGAACACCGACAGGAGCCCGACGGCGCTGGCCGCCTTGACGAACGGGATGAGCGGCCGCAGTTCCTCGGCGAGTCCGACATCGTCGAGCGCCTTCTTGATCGGCGCGATCGGTTTGACGCACGCCGCCGCATCGGCGGCCTGTACCGCGGCGAGGACCGCGTAGGTCCGCTTCGAGCTCAGCGCGCTCATTGGTCAGGGTCTCCGTGGCGGGGTGCACTCAGCTGGTTGGGCGGCTCGGTGGACGACAGCAGGCCGGGCCCCTGCACCGAGGTGCGCGCCTCGGCCTCGGCCGCGGCGACCGCCCGGGCGATCTCCGGGTCGGTCTCGGTGGAGAACCAGTCGGCGACCTCGGCGGAGTCGTCCTCGGCCGGCGGGCGGTCATCGTCGGGCGACGGGGTGTACCGGATGACGCCGTCCTCACCGGGGGCACCCAGCAGCTTGGTGAAACCGCCCAGCGCGCCGGCGAAATCGCTGGGCACCACCCAGACCTTGTTGGCCTCGCCCCTGGCCATCTCCGGCAACGTCTGCAGGTACTGGTAGGCCAGCAGTTCGGGGGTCGGCCGGGCCGCCTTGATGGCGGCGAAGGTCTTCTCGATCGCCTTGGCCTGCCCCTGGGCCTGCAGATAGGCGGCGGCGCGCTCGCCCTGAGCGCGGAGCATGCGCGACTGTCGTTCCGCCTCGGCGGCCAGGATCGCGGCCTGCTTGGCGCCCTCGGCGGACAGGATCTGCGCTTGCTTCTGGCCTTCGGCTTGTTTGATGGCCGCCTCCCGGCTGCCCTCCGCGGTCAGGATCATCGCGCGCTTCTCACGGTCGGCGCGCATCTGCTTTTCCATCGAGTCCTGGATGGACGGCGGCGGGTCGATCGCGCGCAGTTCAACGCGGGCGACCCGCAGGCCCCACCGGTTGGTGGCTTCGTCGAGCACGCCGCGCAGCGCGGTGTTGATCTGGTCGCGCGAGGTCAGCGTCTGCTCCAGCGTCATCCCGCCGACCAGGTTGCGCAGCGTGGTGGTGGTGAGCTGTTCGACGCCGACGATGTAGTTGTTGATCTGGTAGACCGCGGCCTGGGGCTCGGTGACCTGGAAGTAGACCACGGTGTCGATCGCCACCGTCAGGTTGTCCTCGGTGATCACCGGCTGAGGCGGGAAGGACACCACCCGCTCACGCAGATCGACCCGGGCCCGGATCTTGTCGATGAACGGGATCAGCAGCGTGAGCTGACCACTGACGGTGCGGCTGTACCGACCGAGCCGTTCGATCACCGCGGCTTCGGCCTGCGGGATCAGCGCGACCGACTTGGCCACCACGATGACAGCGAATACGACCAGCACGGCCAGCAGGACCAGGCCGGCGACGGCTCCATCCATGACGGACTTCCCTTCGGGTCAGGGGTTCTTCCAGACCACCGCCGTGGCGCCGTCGATCCGCATGACGGTCACCTGGTCGCCCGGTTCGTACACATCGTTGTCGTCCAGCGGCCGGGCCGTCCAGACCTCGCCCTCGAGCTTGACCTGCCCCGTGTGCTGCGCCACACGGTCGAGCACCAGCGCCTTCTTGCCCTCCAGCGCCTTGGCCGGTTCGGGCAGTCCGGCACCGGAGTAGAAGCGCTTCCGCAGCACCGGCCGGACCACCCCCAGCAGCAGCACCGACACCAGCAGGAACACCGCGCCGTCGGCCCAGATCGGCCAGTCGAACAGCCAACTGGTGCCGGTGGCGGCCAGCGCACCGCCGCTGAGCATCAGCAGGAACATGTCGCCGGTGAGCGCCTCTGCCCCGGCCAGCACAATCGCGAGGATCAGCCAGATCAGCCAAACAGGCATGAGGCCAGCCTAACGGGTAACCGGCCTGTGCAGCGGCGAACAACTACACTGCGGGCATCATGTGGTGTCCCAGTGCAACGCTGGCGGTGTGGGCCAATTCCTGGCTCGCGGGAGCCGCCGCGCCCGATGACGTGCTCGACTCGCTCTCCGCTTGGGCGCCAAGGCATTTGGTGACCGCATATGACTCCGCGGCGGCGAGCCGGACCGGTCTGCCGTGGCCCGATCTCAACGGCACCGGCGCGGTGTCGCTGCTGCAGACGCTGCGCACCGCTGCCGGCCCCGCACCGTCTGGTCCCATGGTCTCCGTCGTGCTCCCGGTACCCGGTGACGTGCGCGGGCTGCCTCCGGGCACACAGTTCCAGCGCGACGCGATCGCTGTCGGTGAGGCCCTCATCGTCACCGACCCGCACGTCCCGTCCACAGCCGTCGGCCTGGTCCCCGACTTCGAGTTCGACGACAGCAGCGAGGATCCCGAGTTCGACCCGGAAGTGTCGGCGCTGTCGTGGACGGTCTACTCGGCACCCACCACGCCGCCCGGTCCGCACATCGATCTCGGTGAGGCGGAGTACGAACTGCGTTCGGCGGTGCGCGCGGCCGCGGAAGCCCTCGGCGCACTGCGCGCCGGTATGGCCGGCGCCGACGTCGACGATCCGCGGGGTCTGGTCGAACAGGTGCTGGAATCGGGGCGTGGGCACCGACTGCCCGACCATGCACCGAACCGGGCGGCCCGGGTCCTCGAGAACGCCGCGCACGTCGACGCGATCATCACGGTGAGCTCCGGGCTCATGCCGATCGGCCTGCAGAGTTCGTCGGAGGTGCAGATCGCCAGCGATGCGCTGCGCCCACTGGTGGGTGTGGTGCGGGCGGCGCGGATCGCCGCACTCACCGCCATTCTGTACAGCGCCTGGCAGCGCTGAGCCCTATTCGGCGGGCTTCTCCGTAGCATCCGCATCCGCGGACTCCTCGGAAGCACGCTGCGGCAGAAGCGATTCCAGCGCGGGCCCGGTGATGCGACGGAACGCCCGGCGGGGCCGGTTCACGTCGAGGATCGCCACTTCGAGGGTCGATGGGCCGAGCGTGCGCGGCTCGGACCCGTTACCGCTGGACTCGAGCGCGTCGACGGCGATGCGGACCGCGTCGGCGAGTTCGGCGTTCTCGGTGTAGGAGTCGTTGAGCTTGGCGATGATCGGCTCGGTGGTCCCGCCCATCACCACGAAATGCGGTTCGTCGGCGATGGATCCGTCGTAGGTGATCCGGTACAGCTCCGGCGCTTTCGACTCACCGAAGTGGGCCACCTCGGCCACGCACAATTCCACTTCGTAGGGCTTGGCCTGTTCGGTGAAGATGGTGCCGAGGGTCTGCGCGTAGACGTTGGCCAGCTGTCTGCCGGTCACGTCGCGGCGCGAGTAGGCGTAGCCCTGCGTGTCGGCGAACCGGATGCCGCCGCTGCGCAGGTTGTTGAACTCGTTGAAGCGCCCGACGGCGGCGAAGCCGACGCGGTCGTAGAGTTCGCTGACCTTCTGCAGCGAGCGCGACGGGTTCTCCGCGACGAACAACACACCGTCGGCGTATGCCAGGGCCACCACGCTGCGGCCGCGGCTGATGCCCTTGCGTGCGAGCTCCGAACGCTCGCGCATCGCCTGCTCCGGCGAGATGAAATACGGAAAGCTCACGAATCTGTACCTCGCGGCGCATGCGCGTCAGGGCCGAAAGTATCGGCGCGGGAACGGTTCTGGATGACTTCGCGGGCCAGCCCGGCGATCCGCTCCTGGCTGACCTCTTCGGCGCCGTCGGCGGTGATCAGCACGGCGGTCGGGAAGATGCCGCGCACCAGATCGGGCCCGCCGGTGGCGGAGTCGTCGTCGGCCGCGTCGTAGAGCGACTCGACCGCCACGCGCAGCGCCGAATCGGCGTCGGTCACCTGGTGGTAGAGCTTCTTCATCGAGGACTTGGCGAAGATCGAGCCCGACCCCACCGACTGGTAGCCCTCTTCTTCGAGGTTGTGCCCACCGGCGGCGTCGAACGACACGATGCGGCCCGCGGCCTGCGGGTCGGGATCGTCGAGATCGAACCCGGCCAGCAGTGGCAACGCCACGAAACCCTGCAGTGCCGCACCGAGATTGCCGCGCACCATGGTGGCGAGCCGGTTGACCTTGCCTGCGAACGTCAGCGCCACACCTTCGAGCTTCTCGTAGTGTTCGAGCTCGACGGCGTAGAGGCGGGCGAACTCCACCGCGATGGCGGCGGTGCCGGCGATGCCGGTCGCAGTGTAATCGTCGGTGATGTACACCTTCTGCACGTCGCGGCTGGCGATCATGTTGCCCTGGGTGGCGCGGCGGTCACCGGCCATCACCACGCCGCCGGGGAACTTCAGCGCGACGATGGTGGTGCCGTGCGGCACCGCGTCGGTGGGTGTCACCGCCACGTCACCGGCGAACGGCAACAGGTGGGGCGCCTGGCGGCGCAGCATGTCGGAGAAGGACGACAAATCCATGGAGACGGAAGGGACCCCTCGGGTCGTAGGGCGGGACGGGTCGACGCGGGAAAGATCAGGAAGGGCCAGCTGCTGGAGATGCGGCCAGGTCACTGTCCGCCCTTTTGGACGTATGCGCGCACGAAGTCCTCGGCGTTCTCCTCGAGGACGTCGTCGATCTCGTCGAGCAGGTCGTCGGTCTCCTCGGTGAGCTTCTCGCGACGCTCCTGCCCGGCGCCGGCGCCACCGGAGAGGTCGTCGTCCTCGCCGCCGCCACCACCACGCTTGGTCTGCTCCTGCGCCATCGCCGCCTCCTGCACTTGTCATCGGCGGGCCCACAGCCACCCACCGGTTCCTCCACACTACCGGTCGACGCCCGGATTGCCGGGGATAGCCGGGGCTTTGGGACAGGTGGCTAGGTGGCGGTGAGCTGTTCGACGAGTTGGACCGCGCTGTCCACCGAGTCGAGCAGCGCCCCGACATGCGCCTTGCTGCCGCGCAGCGGTTCGAGCGTCGGGATGCGCACCAGCGAATCGCCGCCGAGGTCGAAGATCACCGAGTCCCAGCTGGCCGCCGCGATATCGGCGCCGAACCGGCGCAGGCACTCGCCCCGGAAGTAGGCGCGGGTATCGGTGGGCGGGCTGTCGACGGCGTCGAGCACCTGCTGCTCGGTGACCAGCCGCTTCATCGACCCGCGGGCCACCAGCCGGTTGTACAGACCCTTGTCCAGCCGGACGTCGGAGTACTGCAGGTCCACCAGGTGCAGCCGCGGCGCCGACCACCCGAGGTTCTCCCGGTGCCGGAAACCCTCGAGCAGCCGCAGTTTGGCCGGCCAGTCGAGGATCTCGGCGCATTCCATCGGATCGCGCTCGAGCAGGTCCAGCACATTGGCCCAGGTCTCGACGACGTGGGAGGCCCGCGGATCGGGGTCCCGCGAGTCCACCAGCTTGGCCACCCGGTCGAGGTAGATGCGCTGCAACGCCAGCGCGGTCAGTTCGCGGCCGTCGGCGAGTGCGACCGTCGCCCGCAGGGACGGATCGCGGCTGACGACGTGCACGGCGTGCACCGGCCGGGCCAGCGCCAGGTCCGACAGGTCCATCCCCTCCTCGATCAGGTCGAGGACCAGGGAGGTGGCACCCACTTTGAGGTAGGTCGACGTCTCGGCCAGGTTGGCGTCGCCGATGATGACGTGCAGCCGCCGGTATTTGTCGGCGTCGGCGTGGGGTTCGTCGCGGGTGTTGATGATGCCGCGCTTGAGCGTGGTCTCCAGCCCGACCTCGACCTCGATGTAGTCGGAGCGCTGGGACAACTGAAAGCCGGGTTCGTCACCCGAGGGGCCGATGCCCACCCGGCCGGATCCGGTGACCACCTGGCGGGACACCAGGTGCGGGGTGAGTCCGGCGATCACCGCGGAGAACGGCGTCTGCCGGCTCATCAGGTAGTTCTCGTGCGACCCGTAGGACGCGCCCTTGCCGTCGACGTTGTTCTTGTACAGCTGCAGTCTGGCGGCGCCCGGCACGCTCGCTACGTGCCGCGCGGCGGCCTCCATCACCCGTTCGCCGGCCTTGTCCCAGATCACCGCGTCGAGGGGGTCGGTGCACTCGGGGGCGGAGTACTCGGGGTGGGCGTGGTCGACGTAGAGCCGTGCGCCGTTGGTGAGGATCATGTTGGCCGCACCGACCTCGTCGGCGTCGACGACCGGCGGCGGCCCCGAAGCGCGGCTCAGGTCGAAGCCGCGGGCGTCGCGAAGGGGCGACTCCACCTCGTAGTCCCACCGGGTGCGCTTGGCCCGCTGGATGCCGGCCGCCGCGGCGTAGGCCAGCACCGCCTGCGTGGATGTCAAGATCGGGTTGGCGGTCGGATCGGACGGTGAGGAGATTCCGTATTCGACCTCGGTTCCGATGATCCGCTGCATGACCTCAGAGTAGGTGACGCGGTCCCGACGGCGGCGGCCGACGCTTGCGGCGGCGGACAGCTGTTGATGAACTGTTCGGCGATGGCCGACGCCCGTGACTCCGCTGCCCTGCAGTTCGTCGCCGGTCTCGGCGCGGCGATGGCGTCGGCCAACTATCCGGTGACGCTGGTGCGCCAGACGATGATCACCGCGTCGCGCGCCTACGGACTGGACAACCAGTTCCTGGCCCTGCCCAATTACGTCCAGGTCGGCAACTCCGAGAGCGGTCAACTCTCCATCGCCCACCCCGACCGCGACCTGCGCTTCGACCAGACCTTCGCGCTGGCCACCTTGATCACCGCAGCGCAGCGTGCCGAGATCACACCACGAGAGGGCATCGCCGAACTCGAGCGGATCTGGCGCACCCCGATGCGCTACCCGGCGTGGATCGGGGTCATCGGGTATGCGCTGCAGTCCGCCGGCCTCTCGCTGGTTCTGCAGCCGGCTCCGCTGACGTTGCTCCTCGCGGTGATCTTCGGTGCAGTGGTCGGTGTGCTGTGCGAAGTCGCCCGCCACAGCGATGCGCTGTCCCAACTGCTTCCGACGGTCTGCGCGTTCGTCGTCTCGCTGGCGGCGTTCACCGCCGTCGAGCATCTGCACCTCGGGGACGCGAGCCTGCGAGCGCTCGCGCCGCCGCTGGCGGCGTTCCTGCCCGGTGCCGCGATCACCCTGGCGGTGATCGAACTGTCCACCCGCCAGATGGTGTCGGGCGCGAGCCGCCTCGTCGCGGGGTTCATGCGAATAGCCCAGCTGGCGTTCGGCGTCCTGATCGCCGCCCAGGTGGCCGGCCTGTCCGACGACCACCTGATCACGACCTCGGTCAATCGCATCGGACCATGGGCGCCCTGGGTCGGACTGCTGGTGTACGCGCTCGGCGCGCTGCTGTTCTTCGGACCGCCGTCGCGGTTCCTGCCGTGGATGCTGCTGATGCTGGTCACCGCCTACGCCGGCCAACTCGTCGGCAACGCGGTGCTGGGCGGTTACGCGAGTGGCTTCGTCGGCGGGCTGGCGTTGACGCTGGCCGCGTTCGCCATCTCCAAGCGGCCCGGTACGCCGGCGGCGGTGTCGCTGATCCTTCCGGGATTCTGGCTGTTGGTCCCGGGCTCGCTGGGCCTGATGGGCGTCACCGAGATGATGGAAAGCGACAGCACGGCGTTGTTCACCGCGACGCTGATCTCGATGATCTCGATCGCACTCGGCGTGCAGTCCGGCTTGTTGGTGTGGCGCCTGGTGGAACAGGTCGGCTCCACCGCCCCCGACAGTTGAGCCCGATCACCTCGAGCCGGAACCGCGATCAGGTTCCACCGCACGGGCGTGCCCGCCGCGGTCGGCCTCGAGCGCCTTCCAGTCACTGCGGTGCCGCAGGCGCGCAGATCTAGGGAGCCGGGAACCTACAGGTACTGGCCGAGATTCGACTCGGTGTCGATCGCCCGGTTCGCGCTGCTGCTCTTGCCGGTGACCAGCGTGCGGATGTAGACGATCCGCTCGCCCTTCTTACCCGAGATCCGTGCCCAGTCATCGGGATTCGTGGTGTTGGGCAGGTCCTCGTTCTCGGCGAATTCGTCGACGATCGAGTCGAGCAGGTGCTGGATGCGCAGACCCCTCTGTCCGCTCTCGAGCACCGACTTGATCGCGTACTTCTTCGCGCGGTCGACGACGTTCTGGATCATCGCTCCGGAGTTGAAGTCCTTGAAGTACATGACCTCTTTGTCGCCGTTGGCGTAGGTGACCTCGAGGAAGCGGTTGTCGTCGATCTCGGCGTACATCCGGTCGACGACCTTCTCGATCATCGCCTTGATGGTCAGGGACCGGTCCCCGGAGAACTCGCTGAGGTCGTCGTCGTTGACCGGCAGGTCCTCGGTGAGGTACTTGCTGAAGATGTCTTGTGCCGCTTCGGCATCCGGCCGCTCGATCTTGATCTTGACGTCCAGGCGGCCGGGCCGCAGGATCGCCGGGTCGATCATGTCCTCACGGTTGGAGGCGCCGATCACGATGACGTTCTCCAGGCCCTCGACACCGTCGATCTCCGAGAGCAACTGGGGTACGACCGTCGTCTCCACGTCCGAGCTCACGCCGGTGCCGCGGGTGCGGAAGATCGAGTCCATCTCGTCGAAGAACACGATCACCGGGGTGCCCTCGGAGGCCTTCTCCCTGGCGCGCTGGAAGATCAGCCGGATGTGACGCTCGGTCTCGCCGACGAACTTGTTGAGCAGCTCGGGGCCCTTGATGTTGAGGAAGTAGGACTTCGCCTCGCGGGCGTCGTCGCCGCGCACCTCCGCCATCTTCTTGGCCAGCGAGTTCGCAACCGCCTTGGCGATCAGCGTCTTTCCGCAGCCGGGCGGACCGTAGAGCAGCACACCCTTGGGCGGCCGCAGCGAGTACTCCCGGTAGAGCTCCTTGTGCAGGAAGGGCAGCTCGACGGCGTCGCGGATCTGCTCGATCTGACGGCCGAGGCCGCCGATGTCGCTGTAGCTGACGTCGGGCACCTCTTCGAGGACCAGGTCCTCGACCTCGGCCTTGGGGATGCGCTCGAAGGCGTACCCGGCCTTGGTGTCGACGAGCAGCGAATCGCCCGGCCGAAGCCTGCGCGGGCGGTCGTCGTCGAGTTCGGGCCCGGCGACGTCGGCGTCGGGCAGGTGCTCCACCGACACCAGCGGCTCGGCCAGCCAGACGATGCGCTCCTCGTCGGCGTGGCCGACCACCAGCGCGCGGTGCCCGTCGGAGAGGATCTCGCGCAGGGTGCTGATTTCGCCGACGGCCTCGAAGTGGCCGGCCTCGACGACGGTCAGCGCCTCGTTGAGGCGGACGGTCTGACCCTGCTTGAGTGACTTGACATCGATGTTGGGCGAGCAGGTCAGCCGCATCTTGCGCCCGGAGGTGAAGACGTCGACGGTGTCGTCCTCGTGGGCGGCGAGCAGGACGCCGTAGCCGCTCGGGGGCTGCCCCAGCCGGTCGACCTCTTCGCGCAGCGCGAGCAGTTGCTGGCGCGCCTCCTTGAGGGTGTCCATCAGCTTGGCGTTGCGCGCGGCGAGCGAGTCGATCCGAGCTTCCAGTTGGTGGACGTCACGGGCGCTGCGCAGACCGCTCTGCGGTCCTACGGCGTTCTCCAGCTGCTCTCGCAGGGCCGCCGCCTCGCGGCGCAACTCCTCGAGCTCCGCGGCGTCCTCACCGGACAGGCCGATCTCATGGGGTGTCGTGAAACCGTCTTCTCTGGCTTCGTGACGCTGTGACTCACTCATGTTGCGCCCCTCTCCTGCACCGAATAGTGGTGCAGTAACAACTTCAACGCTACCGGCGATTCAGACTTTGTGTGCGGCGTAGGGATTCGACACACCCGCAGCACTGTTAACCTCGAACCCGAGCCAGAAAGATCGAAAGGACAGCCGTGACCCTGAAAACCCTCGTAACCGGCGTTGCAGCAGCCGCTGTAGTAGCAGGTGGCGCGGCAGGTGTGACCAACATTGCATCGAATTCGGTGGCAGCGCCCGCCGTGTCGCCGGTCGTGTTCGGCGTACCGATGCCGCAGGTCCCCGCACCTGATCTGGCGGGTCCGCTGACCCAGACTCTGCAGGCCCTCGCCGGCCCCGGGTCGTTCCGCGGCAAGTCGCCCTTCATCCAGGGCGGCATCGGCAGAATCGAAGCGGTCGGCGCCGATCGGGCGTACCAGAATGCGGCCGCGCAGGGCAAATTCCCGCTGAGCTTCAGCGTCGCCAATGTCGACCAGAACGGCGGCGTGGTCACGGCCGACGTCACCGCGACCGCGGCCACCGGCGGCGTCGCCACCCAGAACATCGTCTTCGTCGCCGGTCCCAGCCCGAGCGGCTTTCAGGTGTCGCGGAGCTCCGCCTTGGCGTTGCTCTCGGCGGTCGGCTGAGCCGTCCACCGGTGCCGCAACGCACCATGACCGCAGTAGTCCGCAGCGCCGTCACCGTTCTGGTGGCGGCGTTCGGGCTTTCAGTCGGTCTGGGCGGGTGCGGTAGCGACAAACCCCCGGCCCCGGGGCCGTCGAGCACGGTCGCGTCCGCACCGGCCGCGCCCGCCTACCCGCCCCCGCCTGCGCCGCTGCCACCGCCGAGCGCGCTGACCGACGTGCTGTACCGACTGGCCGACCCCGCGGTGCCCGGCGCACAAAAACTCAGCCTGATCGCAGATGCCGGCCCCGGTGACGCCGCGGCGCTCGACCGCTTCGGTAAGGCACTGGCCGACAACGGCTATCACCCGATGACCTTCGACGCGGCCGGCCTGGCGTGGGCGGCGACCGCCGACGACGTGGTCGCCACCGTGATCGCCCGGACGCCACCGGGTCGCACCGGCGGGGATTTCACGTTCCCGATGGAGTTCGCGCGGACCCCCGACGGCGGGTGGCAGCTCACCCGCGACAGCACCGACATGCTGCTCGAGGTCGACACCGCCCAGAATCCCCCGCGCTGACCGTGTGGATCGGCTGGCTGGAGTTCGACCTCCTTCTCGGTGACGTGCGCTCGCTCAAACAGAAGCGCTCGGCGATCCGGCCGTTGATCGCAGAACTGCAGCGCCGATTCACCGTCTCCGCGGCCGAAACCGGTGCGCAGGAGCTCCACCGGCGGGCCGGGATCGGGCTGGCCGTCGTGGCCGCCGACCGGGCGCACGTCGTCGACGTGCTCGACGCCGCGGAACGACTGGTCGCGGCGCGTCCGGAAATGGAACTGCTGTCGGTGCGCCGCGCTCTGCGGCGCAGCGATGACGACTAGTCCGCCGCCCCTATTCCGTCGCCTTTAATCCGTCGCCTTGGTAGGTGCGGCGAGTTGCCGCTTGCGGCGCAGGGGAATCGGCGCGATCGCGCCCGGCGCCAGTCGGCGCGCGCTGATCAGGAACGCCGTGTGGCCGCGCATCGTGTGCTGCGGGCGCACGGCCAGGCCGACGACGTACCAGCCTCGCTGCATGCTCTCCCAGGCCCGCGGCTCGGTCCAGCACTGCTGGGCGCGGAGCGCCTCCACAGCACGCGAGAGCTGAGTGACGGTCGCGACGTAGATCATCAGCACCCCGCCTGCCACGAGGTGGCGTGAGACGGTGTCGAGCACCTCCCACGGCGCGAGCATGTCGAGCACCACGCGATCCACCTCGCCGCCGGTGTAGTCGTTGAGATCGGCGATGACGAGGTCCCAGTTGTCGGGCCGCTCACCGAAGAACGTGTCGACGTTCCGCGCGGCGTGCACCGCGTGGTCGTCGCGCACCTCGTACGACGTCACCTGGCCCTGGGGGCCGACCGCGCGCAGCAGCGAGCAGGTCAGCGCGCCCGAACCGGCACCGGCCTCCAGGACGCGCGCGCCGGGGAAGATGTCGCCCTCGTGGACGATCTGCGCGGCGTCCTTCGGGTAGATGACCTGCGCGCCGCGCGGCATCGACATCACGTAGTCGACGAGCAGCGGCCGCAGCACCAGGAACTGGTCGCCGCTGGTGGACTTGACGACGCTGCCTTCGGGCAGGCCGATGACGCTGTCGAGGGAGATCATCCCGCGGTGGGTGTGGAATTCACCGCCCGGCGTGAGCAGCATCGTGTAATGCCGCCCCTTGGCGTCGGTGAGTTGGACGCGGTCTCCGACGACGAACGGACCGGTTCTGGGCATAGCTGCCCAGCCTGCCAGCAGGCGCGGTGTGACGGGCCCGCGGGGTTCCGCAGATCTGTCGGGGGCCCGTCCTAGGCTGCAGAGTATGAGCGAACAGCCCGCGCCGGTCCGGCGCCCCGCGCTGTCGCCGTCGCGGGCCAGTGACTTCAAACAGTGCCCGCTGCTGTACCGGTTCCGCGCGATCGACCGATTACCGGAGCCGCAGTCCACCGCGCAGTTGCGCGGGTCGGTGGTGCACGCCGCACTGGAACAGCTCTATGCGCTGCCCGCCGTGGACCGCGGCCCCGAGACGGCGCTGACGCTGGTCACGCCGGCCTGGGAGCGGGTGATCGCCGAACGTCCGGAGGCGGCCGCCGACATCGAACCGGAGGTACGCGACGCGCTGCTGGGTGAGGCCCGCGCCCTGCTGTCGGGCTACTACCGCCTGGAGGATCCGACCCGCTTCGACCCGCAGTGCTGCGAACAGCACGTGGAGGTCGAACTCGACGACGGCACTCTGCTGCGCGGATTCGTCGACCGCATCGATGTGGCACCGACCGGCGAACTCCGGGTCGTCGACTACAAGACCGGTAAGGCGCCGCCGGAAGCACGCGCGATGGCCGAGGCCAAAGCGCTGTTCCAGATGAAGTTCTACGCGGTGGCGCTGCTCCGCTCGCGCGGAGTGCTGCCCACCCGGCTGCGGTTGCTCTACCTCGCCGACGGCCAGGTCCTCGACTACTCCCCCGATCTGGAGGAACTCACCCGGTTCGAGCGCACGCTGACGGCCATCTGGCGGGCGATCCTGGCGGCCGGCGCCACCGGGGACTTCCGGCCGAAGCCGTCCCGGCTGTGTGACTGGTGCTGCCACCGCGCGCTGTGCCCCGAATTCGGTGGCACCCCGCCGCCGTACCCGGGCTGGCCGGAGCAGCCGGCCGCGTGATCGGACATCTGTACCACCGGTTGCCCGGCGACCGCGGCCCCGCGGCGTTCGAGTCGACCCCCTACACCCGCAGTAATTGGGACCCGACCATCCAGCACGGGTCCCCGCCGTTGGCATTGCTCACCAAGGCCGTCGAGGACCTCGCGGCGGGTCGCGGACTTCGGGTCGGGCGGCTCACGCTCGACATCCTCGGCGCGATTCCGGTGGCACCGGTGTGGGTGCGCGCGGAGGTGGTGCGGCCGGGGAGCCGGATCTCGCTCATGGCCGCCGAGATGCTCGCCGCCCGCCCAGACGGGAGCCGCCGGGCCGTCGCCCGGGTGACCGCGTGGCTGCTCGCGCCCAGCGACACCGGCGACGCCGTCACCGATCGCTATCCGCCACTGGTGGAAGGCGATGCGGCCAGCGTGGCACACGCGTGGGAGGGTGCGCCCGGATATCTGGAGACGGTGAGCTGGCGCCGCCAACCCGACGACGGCACCGCCGCGGTGGCCTGGCTGACACCGCTCGTCCCGCTCGTCGATAACGAGTCGACCACGGCGCTGCAACGCCTGGCGATGGTGGTCGACTCCGCCAACGGCATCGGCGCCGCGCTCGACCCGCAGGAGTTCATGTTCATGAACACCGACACCGTCGTGCACCTGCACCGGCTCCCCGAAGGGTCGGATTTCGGTCTGCGCAGCCGAGCGTCGATCGGACCGGACGGGATCGGCGTCACCACGGCCGAGATCTTCGACCGTGACGGGTTCGTCGGCACATCCGCCCAGACACTGCTCGTGCAGCGGCAGCGGTGAAGGGACTCGTCGGGCAGTTCGACCTGGCGTGGGCGCTGACCGAGCTGCACCTGTCCGCACTCACCGCCGACGACTTCCTGTGGGAGCCTGCGGAACTCGTGTGGACCGTCAGGCCCGACGGGTCCGGCAGCTGGCGGCCCGACTGGTCCGAGGCCGAACTCGACCCCATCCCCGTGCCCACTGTCGGATGGTTGACGTGGCACGTCACGTGGTGGTGGTCGGTGACGCTGGCACATCTCCACGGCGACGACGTGCCCGACCGCACGGACGTGACCTGGCCTGGCGGCGCTGCGGCAGTCACCCGAATCCGCGGTCTGGCTCAGCGCTGGCGGGCGACCCTCGGCGCACTCACGGTTGACGACCTCGAGCGCCCGTCGGCCTTCCCGTGGGGCGCCGACAGTGGCCGCACGGTGGCCGATACCGTGCTGTGGCTGCATGTCGAGCTCACGAAGAACGCGGCCGAGATCGGTCAGCTCCGGTTGCTGCGGGCGGCATCGCGCTGAGCCCGTTGAGCAGGACCTCCAACCCGAAGGCCAACGCGGCGTCGGCGTTGTGGGCCGCGCCGCCCGCCTCGCCGGCAGCGGTGCCGATACGGGAGGCCAGCGGATAGCGTTCGGCGAGCCCGAACGTGGCCAACCTGGCACCCTCCCGCTCCCACCACTGCCGGGGTGACTCCTCTTCGCGTTCCCGCCGGGCGTACGCCAGGGCGCGCGCACACGAGCGGGCGAAGTCGAGGACGAGCGTCAGGGCAGCGTCCTTGTCCGCATCGCTGAGCGGCAGCGAGTCCACCGCGCCCAGCTCGCGGTCGTACTTGGCCAGCGTGCCGGGGCCGAGGACGGCCCGTTCGGACTCGATCTCGGCCAGCCAGGGGTGCTGGTCGAAGAGGGTCACATTGTCGGCGACGACGGCGGTCAGCCGGGCTCTCCAGTCACCAGCCGGTGCGGTGACCGCCATCTCGGCCCGACACTGGTCGGCCATGAGTTGGAGGAGCTGATCCCGGCTGCGCACGTAGGAGTAGAGCGTCATCACCGGCACCTCCAACGCGTCGGCGACGTCACGCAGCGTGAACAGCAGGCCGAGCCGGTCGGCGACCGCGATCGCCGCGGCGATGACCTGGTCAGGAGTGAACCTGGGTGGGCGGCCGCGGCGCGGCGGCAGGGGCTTCTCGTGCCGCCACAGCAGGTCGACGGTATCCATGGGCGTCCTCGCTTGCATTTCCGTACAGGGTACGGATACTAGTTCTCGTACACCATACGAGAAAGGCTCCCATGAACGTCACTGCCACGGCGATCTCGCTCAACGTCCCCGACCCACAGGCCTCCGCCGACTTCTTGTCCGAGCATGTCGGGTACACCGCCGCCATGCAGGACGACGGGTTCGTCTCGCTGGAACACCCTGGCGGCGGGCCCAATGTGGTCTATCTGCGCACGGGGCTGCCGACGTTCAAACCGGCCCACCGGGCCGGCAGCGCGGGCGACGGCCTGCTGCTGGTCTTCGTCGTCGAGGACGTCGACGCCGTCTACGAGGGCGTCCGCGCCGGCGGCGCACCCGTCGTCACCGCACCCGAGACCGAACCGTGGGGTGAGCGGTACTGCCAGTTCGAGGATCCGAACGGGATCATCGTGCAGTTCGTCCAGTGGATGTGATGTTATATTTGCTTGCATCTATATAGATGTAGTGGAATACTCGGGGCATGGACGTTTTCGAAGCTGTCGCCGAGCCCAGCCGGCGGGCGCTCATCGATGCGCTGGCCGACGGTGAGCGCACGGCGGGTGAACTGGTCTCGACACTGCCCGGGCTGACCCAACCGACGGTCTCGCGACACCTCCGGGTGCTCCGCGAGGTGGGACTGGTCGAGGTGCGACCGGACGCACAGCGGCGCATCTACGCACTGCGCGCCGACGGGCTCGTGGAGATCGGCGTATGGATCGACCGATACCGCCGCTTCTGGGCCGGACACCTCGACGACCTCGAGCAGCACCTGCACCACCGCGCGCGGGAGTCTCGATGAGCGGGCGCGAAGGCCGCCTCACCGTCGACGGCGAGCGGGCGGTGCTGACCTTCGAGCGCCGGCTGCCGTTCCCGATCGAGGCGGTGTGGTCGGCGATCACCGATCCGGACGAGCGCGGGCAATGGTTCGGCGCGACGACGATCGACGCCCGCGAAGGCGGCAGCATCGAGATGGTCGCCACCGGTCCGCCGCTACCCGATGACCGCAAGAAGATGACCGGGCGCATCCTCGTCTGGGATCCGCCGCATGTCCTCGAGCATGAATGGCGCCAGCCGATCGTCGAGAACGGGGTCGTGCGCTACGAGTTGCGCGCCGAGGGCGACGCCACCGTGCTGCGTTTCACCCACCGCGGCCTCAGCGTCCGCAACGCCACCGGTTTCCGCGGCGGCACCGCCGCCTATCTCGACCGCCTCGGCGCCCACCTGTCCGGTGCGCCCCTACCGGAATGGAGCAATTCGCGTGACTGACAACGGTTCAACGGCTTCGCCCGTATGCGTGGCGGTGGCCTACCACTCGGGCTTCGGTCATACCACCGTCCTCGCGAAGGCGGTCACCGACGGGGCGCGCGCCGCCGGGGCGGAGGTGGTGGCACTCGCGGTCGACACCCTCACCGACGACGGCTGGCGCGCACTCGACGACGCCGACGCCATCGTCTTCGGCAGCCCCACCTACATGGGCAACGTGTCGGCGGCGTTCCAGGCGTTCGCCGAGCGCACGGGGCGGCGGTGCCAAGAGGGCACCTGGCGCGACAAGTTGGCTGCCGGCTTCACGAACTCCGGCGCCAAGAGCGGCGACAAGGTGGCCACGTTGATGTCGCTGGCGGTGTTCGCCGCGCAGCACCACATGCACTGGGTGAGCCTCGGCCTGGTCGCGGGTTGGAACAGTTCGGCGGGCAGTCCGGACGACCTCAACCGACTCGGCTTCTTCTTGGGCGCGGGGGCGCAGACCGACGTCGACACCGGGCCCGACGGAGTGCATCCCTCCGACGTGCGGACCTGTCGGCACTTGGGCGAAAGGGTCGCCCACGTGGCCGCACAGTTCGCGGCCGGACGCACCGTCACGTCAGCGGTTTCAGGTCCTGCAGCATCGTCGGCACCAGTTCGCTGACGGTCGGGTGGATGTGCATGGTGCGCGAAATGGCGGTGTAGGGCTTTTTCGCGGTCATGATGTCGAGGATCGCGTGCACCACCTCGTCACCGCCGACACCGAGGATCGCCGCTCCGAGGATCTCCTCGGTCTCTGCGTCCACGACGACCTTCATGAAGCCCTGGGTCTCGCCCTTCTCGACGGCCCGGCCGACCCGCGTCATGGGGCGTTTGCCCACCAGCGCCTTGCGGCCGGACGCCCGGACCTGCGCGACGGTCATGCCGGCGCGCCCCAGGGGCGGGTCGACGTAGAGCGCGTAGGTGGTGACCCGGTCGCTGACTCGCCGCGGATCGTCGTCGAGGAGGTTCGCGGCGACGATCTCGAAATCGTTGTAGGAGGTGTGGGTGAACGCCCCCTTGCCGTTGCAGTCCCCCATCGCCCAGATGTGGTCGGCGCTGGTGCGCAGTTGGTCGTCGACCACGATGTAGCCGCGCTCGTCGGTCTGCACGCCTGCGGCGTCGAGTCCGAGATCGTCGGTGTTGGGTTGCCTACCCACCGCGACGAGCAGGTGACTGCCGGCGATGGGTTCTGCGCCCTCTGTCGGCACGACCTCGAACCCGTTGTCACACTTGGTGAGTCGGATGTCCCTGGCATTGACGACGATGTCGATGCCTTCGGCCTCCAGGATGTCCTTGATCGCCGCCGACACGTCCTCGTCTTCGCGCGACGTCAGCCGGGGACCGTGTTCGAGCACCGTCACCCGCGCGCCGAAGCGGCGGTACATCTGCGCGAATTCCAGTGCGATGTAGCTACCGCCGACGATCACCAGATGCTCGGGCAGGGTGTCGAGGTCCAGGATGCCCACGTTGGTCAGGTAGTCGATGTCCTCGAGGCCCGGCAGATCGGGCACCACCGCCCGGCCGCCGACGTTGAGGAAGATGCGATCGGCCTTGAGCACCTGATCGTCCACGCGCACGGTGTGCGGATCTTCGAACCGGGCGTGGCCCCGCAGGAACGTGCACCCGTCCATCCCCGTCAACCATGATTCGACGCCGTTGCGGTCGCCGAGCATGATCTCGTCCTTGCGCGCTTTGACCTTCGTCATGTCGACGGTCACATCGCCGGTGCCGACACCGAATTCGGCACCCCGCCGGGCCAGGTGGGCCGCATGGGCGCTGGCCACCAATGTCTTGGTCGGAATGCATCCGTAGTTCACGCAGGTACCGCCGACGAGTTTGCGCTCGATGACGGCGACGGTCTGGCCCGCCTCGGTCAACCGGCCGGCCAGCGGCGGCCCGGCCTGCCCCGCGCCGATGATGATGGCATCGAAAGTCGTTGCTTCGCTTGACATCTCATACCACCGAAGTGAGCCACGCGATGATGATCCCGCCGGCTACGGCGACACCGTCCTCGAGCAGTGCGATCGGCAGGTCACGCCCGCCGTTGGCTGCGACCAGACGTTTGCGGGCCTCGTATCCACCCAGTGTGCCGAGGACGGCGCCGATCACACCGGCTCCCAGTCCGCCGAACGTGTACCCCCAGGCGGTTCCGATGACCGCGCCGGCGAAACCGCCGGAGATCAGCCGGGCGATGAACTGCATGGGTGTCTTGCGGCTCGGCGTTTTGGGTAGCTGGTCGGTGACGAGTTCGCCGACGGCCAGGACGGTCAGCACCCCCACCGTGACCGGGTGGGCCACCCACTGCGCCCACGTCCCGTCGAGGACGATCCAGTTCAGCATCGCCGCCCACGCGACGGCCGCGGGTGCGGTGAACGCGCGCAGCCCGGCGACCACCCCTATCAGCAGCGCCAGAAGCAGGACTAGGGCATGCGTCATGCGAACCTCCGGCCGGCGATGAAGTCATCCGGACGCTAGCACGCAACCCCGGTCCGCACAGTGCATAACGCACAAGATCAGAAGCGGCAGAACCGGATGTCCGAGGCGAGGATCGCCTTCGCGCCGATCGCCGCCAGCTCGTCCATGATGGTGTTGACGTCGCGCCGTGGCACCAACGCACGGACCGCGACCCAGTCCGGGTCGGCCAGCGGCGCGATGGTGGGCGATTCCAGTCCCGGCGTCACCTCGGTGGCCCGGTCCAGCACGTAACGCGGGCAGTCGTAATCCAGCATCAGGTACTGCTGGCCGAAGACGACGCCCTGCACCCTGGCGGCCAGTTGGTCACGCGTGGAGGCATTCTCGTCACCGGCGCCGTCGCGCTCGATCAGCACCGCCTCCGAGTCGCACAGCGAGTCACCGAAGGCGACGAGGTTGTGCAGGCCGAGCGTGCGGCCCGAGCCGACCACATCGGCGATCGCGTCGGCGACACCGAGGGCCACCGAGATCTCCACCGCACCGTCGAGGCGGATGACGGTCGCGTCGATCCCCCTGGCGGTCAGGTCTTTTCGCACCAGATTCGGGAAGGCGGTGGCGATTCGCTTACCGTCGAGATCCTCCGGCGCCCAGTCGCGTCCGGCGGGTGCGGCGTAGCGGAAGGTCGAGGATCCGAAGCCCAGCGCCAGCCGTTCACGCACCGGCGCATCCGATTCGGCGGCCAGGTCACGTCCGGTGATCCCGAGATCGAGCTGGCCCGATCCGACGTAGATCGCAATGTCCTTCGGCCGCAGGAAGAAGAACTCGACGTTGTTGGCCGGGTCGACGACGGTGAGGTCCTTGGTGTCGGTGCGGCGCCGATAGCCGGCCTCCGACAGGATCTCCGAGGCCGGTTCACTCAGCGTGCCCTTGTTCGGCACGGCGACTCTCAGCATGCCGTTCACAGCTTGCGGTAGACGTCGTCGGGCGACAGGCCGCGGGCGATCATCAGCACCTGCGTCCAGTACAGCAACTGGCTGATCTCCTCGGCGAGCGCGTCGTCACTCTCGTGTTCGGCGGCCAGCCACACCTCGCCGGCCTCCTCGAGGATCTTCTTGCCCAGGCCGTGCACGCCACCGTCGAGGGCCGCCACGGTGCCGCTGCCCTCAGGCCGGGTGCGCGCGCGTTCGGTCAACTCGTCGAACAACGCATCGAAGGTCTTCACGGGCTGCGATTCTCCCACGCCGCGACTCAGCACCGTGCGGGCACGGCCATCAACACCGTGCGGGCACGGCCCTCAGCCCTCCTTGGCGGCCGTTGGCAGGCCCTCGCCCTTGAGGATCTCGCCGTGCATGTCCTCCAGCGACACACCCTTGGTCTCCATCACCCACCGCCAGACGAACAGACCCGACAGGATCGCGCACAGCCCGTAGAAGCCGTAGGCCAGGCCGAGGTGCTCACGCAGGCCGGGGAAGGTGACGGTGATCAGCCAGTTGGCCGCCCACTGCCCGGCGGCGGCCAGGCCAAGCGCGGCGGCGCGGATGCGGTTGGGGAACATCTCGCCGAGCAGCACCCAGACCACCGGACCCCAGGACATACCGAACGCCACCACGAACAGGTTCGCCGCGATCAGTGCGATCACCCCGGAGGCACCGGGCAGGCTCGGGTTGCCTTCGGCGTCGAGCGTCGCGTTGGCGAAGATGATCGCCATCGTGATCAGCGTGACCGCCATCCCCGAGGAACCGATGAGCAGCAGCGGTTTGCGGCCGATCTTGTCGATCAGCGCGATCGCGATGAGCGTGGTCAGCACATTGATCACCGACGTGATGACGGTGTAGACCGCCGATTCGTCAGCGCTGAAGCCGACCGCCTGCCACAGCACGTTGGAGTAGTAGAAGATCACGTTGATACCGACGAACTGCTGGAAGATCGACAACCCGAGACCCACCCAGACGATGCCGAAGAGCCCGCCGGTCGGTTTGCGCAGATCCCGCCACGACGGCTTGTCCTCGCGCTCCAGGGTCTCCCGGATGCGGTTGATGGTGATCTCCAGGTTCTTCTGCCCGAGCAGCGTGCTGAGTACCTTGCGGGCCTCCGGGATCTTGTGGCTGGCAACGAGATACCGCGGCGATTCCGGGATGGTGAAGGCCAACGCGCCGTACACGACGGCGGGCACCGCCATCGCCAGGAACATCCAGCGCCACGCGTCGACGCCGAACCACAGCGGCTCGTTGGGACCGCCGGCGGCGTACTGCAGCAGCCAGTTCACCACGAACGACAGGAAGATGCCGGACACAATGGCCAGCTGTTGCAGGGAGCCCAGCCGTCCGCGGATGCTCGGCGGCGATGTCTCGGCGATGTAGGCCGGCGCGATCACCGAAGCGACGCCGACGCCGATACCGCCGACGATCCGGAAGAGCACCACTGTCCACACCTCGTGGGCGAAACCGGTGCCGAACGCACTGATCAGGAACAGCACCGCCGCGATCTTCATCACCGCGATGCGACCGATCCGGTCGGCGATACGGCCCGCGGTCATGGCTCCGGCGGCGGCGCCCAGCAGCGCCGACGCGACAGCGAATCCCAGCGACGCGTTGCCGATGCCGAAGTCCTCCTGGATGGAGTCGACGGCGCCGTTGATCACCGCGCTGTCGTAGCCGAACAGGAGGCCGCCGAGAGCGGCCACCGAGGCGATTCGGACTGCAGTCTTTCCGGAGGCGAACTGCCCATCCCCGACCGGCAGATCGCCACCTACCGGCGCCCCTCCGTGACCAGCCATCGAACGTCCTCTCCCGCTGCATCGTCGCGTGACCGGAATCACATTCAAGCACTGATCCGGCCGGAAAGACGCGGGTTCCCGGAAGCGGACGCGGCGAAACCGCGCGGGCCGATCAGGCGGTGCGTCGACCTGAGGCGAGGTCGACCTCGGCGTGAATCGCCCGCAGATCGTCGACGGCGAGAAGACTCAGCGACTCGACGTGCCGGCGGCGCGGGCTCGGCGGGACGACCACGTCGTTGGGCACCACGAGCACGGGGCACCCGGCCAGCTCGGCAGCCAGCGTGCCGGTGACCGAGTCCTCCACCGCCATGCAGTGGGCCGGGTCGAGGCCGAGCAGCTCGGCGGCCCGCAGGTAGGGGTCGGCGGCCGGCTTACCGTTGGGCACCTCGTCGCCACAGACGGTCACCGAGAAGTAGTGGCGGCCGATGCTGTCGAGTGCCTGTTCGGTGAGCGCGCGCTGGGTGTTGGTGACCAGCGCCATCGGAACCGCTTCGCCCGCAAGGGCGTCGAGCAGCTCGCGGGCTCCGTCGCACCACGGAAGGCCGTGGTGGGCGAACAGTTCGCCGGTGTGGTCGTGCAACCAGCGGTCGGCTTCGGCCATCGCGACGGGATCGGGGTCGAGACCGAGATCGGCGAAGATCGTCTTGATGGTGTTCTCCGCCGAGCTGCCGACCAGAGCGGTGCGCAGCTCGTCGGTGATCACGCCGCCCAGCCGGTCGTAGAGCGCGGCAAGCGAGACGTCCCACAGCTTCTCGGAATCGACGAGCGTCCCGTCCATATCAAAGAGGACGGCGCACAGCCCCTCCCTCATGGGCGCAGCCCCCCGCCGAACGTGAGCATGTGTTCGAGTTTCTGCCGAACTTTCGTGCAGGACTTCACGTTCGTGGCGATCAAGGGTTCAGTCCTCCGGGTTGTAGCCGAGGTTGGGGGCGAGCCAGCGCTCGGCTTCCTTCAGGGTCCAGCCCTTGCGCTTGGCGTAGTCGGCGACCTGGTCCTGGGCGATCCGGCCGACCACGAAGTACTGCGACTGCGGGTGCGAGAAGTACCACCCGCTGACGGCAGCACCGGGCCACATCGCCATCGACTCCGTCAGCTCGATGCCGGTGCGCTCCTGGACGTCCATCAGCTCCCAGAGCGTCGCCTTCTCGGTGTGCTCCGGGCAGGCAGGGTAACCGGGGGCTGGGCGGATTCCCACGTACTTCTCACCGATGAGCGCCTCGTTGTCCAACTGCTCGTCAGGCTGGAATCCCCAGAACTCCTTGCGGACCCGCTGGTGCATCCGTTCGGCGAACGCCTCGGCCAGCCGGTCGGCGAGCGACTCCAGCAGGATCGCGCTGTAGTCGTCGTTGTCTGCCTTGAACTCCGCGATCTTGTCGCTACTGCCGAGGCCCGCAGTGACGGCGAATGCGCCGACGTAGTCCCGGAGACCCGTTTCTTTGGGGGCGATGAAGTCGCCGAGGCTCCGGTTGGGGATGCCGTCGCGGTGCTCGCCCTGCTGACGCAGGTTGTGCAGCGTGGTGAGCACCTCGGTGCGGGTCTCGTCGGTGTAGACCTCGATGTCTTCTTCAAAACCCGAGCCGACCGCGTTCGCCGGGAAGAATCCGATGACGCCGTTGGCCGTCAGCCACTTCTCCTTGATCAGGGTGTCGAGCATCTCCTGGGCGTCGTCGTACAGCTTGCGGGCCGTCTCGCCCGAGACCGGGTTGTTGAGGATGTCGGGGAAGCGGCCCTTCATCTCCCAGGCGTTGAAGAACGGCTGCCAGTCGATGTACTCGCGGAGCTCGGCGATGTCGTAGTCGAGGAACTCGCGCACGCCGAGACCCTGGGCGGGCACCGGCGGCGTGTAGCCGTCCCATTCGATCGGCGTCCGGTTCGCCCGAGCCTTCTCCAGCGTCAGCATCGGCCGCTCGTTCTTCTGAGCATGCCGTTCGCGAAGCGACGCGTAATCCTTCTCGGTGGCCTCCAGCAGCGCAGGCCGCTGCTTGTCGTCCAGCAGCGCAGCAGCGACCGGCACCGAGCGGGAAGCGTCCTTGACCCAGACCACCGGACCGCTACGACGCGGCGACACCTTCACGGCGGTGTGGGCGCGCGACGTGGTCGCGCCACCGATCAGCAGCGGGATGTCCAGCCCTTGGCGCTCCATCTCGACGGCGAAGTTGACCATCTCGTCCAGGGAGGGCGTGATCAGGCCGGACAGCCCGATGATGTCGGCGTCGTGCTCCTTCGCCGCGTCGAGGATCTTCTGGGCGGGCACCATCACACCGAGGTCGATCACTTCGAAGTTGTTGCACTGCAGGACGACCCCGACGATGTTCTTGCCGATGTCGTGCACGTCGCCCTTGACGGTGGCCATGATGATCGTGCCGTTGGTGTCTTTCCCGGCTGCAGCGCCGGACGCTTCCTTCTCCGCCTCGATGAACGGCAGCAGATAGGCCACGGCCTTCTTCATCACCCGGGCCGACTTCACGACCTGGGGAAGGAACATCTTGCCCGCACCGAAGAGGTCACCGACGACGTTCATGCCGTCCATCAGCGGGCCCTCGATCACCTCGATCGGGCGACCACCTGCGCCCTCGATCTCGGCCCGCAGTTCCTCGGTGTCGGTCTCGACGTTGGCGTCGATGCCCTTCACCAGGGCGTGCGTGATCCGCTCGCGGACCGGGAGAGATCGCCACTCGGCTGCCTTGGGGTCCTCCGTTTTCTCCGACTTGTTGAACCGTTCGGCGATCTCCAGCAGCCGTTCGGCCGCGTCCTCGCGACGGTTCAGCACGACGTCCTCGATGCGGTCGCGCAGCTCGGGGTCGATCGAGTCATACGGCACCAGCGAGCCCGCGTTGACGATGCCCATGTCCAGGCCGGCCTTGATGGCGTGGTAGAGGAACACCGCGTGGATGGCCTCGCGGACGGGGTTGTTGCCGCGGAACGAGAACGACACGTTCGAGATGCCGCCGGAGATGTGCACCCCGGGCAGGTTCTCCTTGATCCAGGCGCAGGCCTCGATGAAGTCGATCCCGTACGTCGCGTGCTCCTCGATTCCGGTCGCCAGCGCGAAGCAGTTCGGGTCGAAGATGATGTCCTCAGGCGGGAAGCCGACCTCTTCGGTCAGGATCCGGTAGGCGCGCCCGCAGATCTCCTTGCGGCGCTCGAGGTTGTCGGCCTGACCCTGCTCGTCGAAGGCCATCACGACGACGGCAGCGCCGTACTTGCGGCACAGCCGGGCTTCGCGGATGAACTTCTCCTCGCCCTCCTTCATGGAGATCGAGTTGACGATCGGCTTGCCCTGCACGTTCTTCAGGCCCGCCTCGATGACCTCCCACTTCGAGGAGTCGATCATCACCGGGACGCGGCTGATGTCCGGCTCGGCCGCGATCAGCTTGGTGAACCGGTCCATCGCGGCGACGCCGTCGATCATGCCCTCGTCCATGTTGATGTCGATGACTTGGGCACCGACCTCGACCTGCTGCAGGGCGACCGACAGGGCGGTGTCGTAGTCCTCGGCCTTGATCAGGTTGCGGAACCGTGCGGACCCGGTGATATTGGTGCGCTCGCCGATGTTGACGAACAGCGAGTCGTCGGTGATGTTGAGCGGCTCGAGGCCCGAAAGCCGGGTGGCGACCGGGATCTCCGGCAGCTCACGCTGCGGCTTACCCTCGACGACCCTGGCGATCTCGGCGATGTGCTCCGGCGTCGTTCCGCAGCAACCACCGACCAGGTTGACCAGGCCGGCCTCGGCGAAGTCTGCGATGTAGCCGGCCTGACGCTCCGGGGACTCGTCGTACTCTCCGAACGCGTTGGGCAGCCCGGCATTCGGGTAGCAGGACACGAACGTGTCGGCAATCCGCGCCACCTCGGCGATGTAGGGCCTCATCTCCGGCGCGCCGAGGGCGCAGTTGAGCCCGACCGCGAGCGGCTTCGCGTGCCTGATCGCGTTCCAGAACGCTTCGGTGACCTGACCGGACAACGTCCGCCCGGACGCATCGGTGATGGTTCCCGAGATGATCAGCGGCCAGCGGCGGCCGCGCTCCTCGAACAGCGTCTCGATGGCGAACACCGCCGCCTTGGCGTTCAGCGAGTCGAAGATCGTCTCGATGATGAGCAGATCGGCACCGCCGTCGACCAGGCCGTTGGCGGCTTCGAGGTAGGCGGCGACGAGCTGGTCGTAGGAGACGTTGCGGGCGCCGGGATCGTTGACGTCCGGTGATATCGACGCGGTCCGCGTCGTCGGCCCGATGGCGCCGGCGACGTAGCGCGGCTTCTCGGGGGTGCTGAACTCGTCGGCGGCCTTTCGGGCCAACGCGGCGCCGGCGTAGTTCAGCTCGTAGGCCAGCTCATGCATGTCGTAATCGGAGAGCGATATCGCGTTCGCATTGAACGTGTTGGTCTCCAGGATGTCCGCGCCCGCCTGGAGGTACTCGCGGTGGATCCCCTCGATGATCTGGGGCTGCGTGAGCGTGAGCAGGTCGTTGTTGCCCTGCAGCGCGGTCGGCCACTCCCTGAACCGGTCGCCGCGGTAACCATCCTCGTCCGGCCGGTCCCGCTGGATCGCTGTGCCCATCGCGCCGTCGATCACCATGATCCGCTGGCGCAGAGCAGCCGTCAGTTCGTCGGTGCAGTCGGGACGGATGTTCGGCTCAAAGGCGTCGGAGTCATAGGTGTCGGAGTCAACGGTGTTCGAGTCAATGGCAGTCACGTGCGCTCCTTCCGTAGCGGAAGGCGTCCTTGACTCTGCCGAGCGTGGCGGATACCGAGTGGGGATCCAGGCCCCCTGAGTAACCGTTGCAACGCCTCTCGACCAGGAAAGTCTACGTCGACACCTGATCGACGTCTGGACGCCCAGTTGGTCGCCGTTGAGCGACAGCTCCACGATCTTATCGGCAACGACATAGTCAACAGAGCTAACGAAATTGCCGCCAAACGTATTTCGTCTCGACGACGTCGGCGCCGACTTCGAGGGCGAGGGTAGTCGATACCCGCGAACCGCCGCGTGGGTCGATGGGGCTCACGCATGCCTCGCAGGCTTTAGGCTGGCGTGGTGACCCCATCGGACTTCGGCCCACCGAAGGGACCTGACCTGCCGCCATTGCGGGACGCCATCGTCGTCGCGGCGTTCGAGGGGTGGAACGACGCCGGTGACGCGGCCAGTGACGCGCTCGAGCATCTGGACGCGATCTGGGAGGCCGAGACGATCGCCGAGATCGACGACGAGTCGTACTACGACTACCAGGTCAACCGGCCGGTGATCCGCCAGATCGACGGGGTGACCCGAGAGCTGGTGTGGCCGTCGATGCGGATCTCGCACTGCCGCCCGCCCGGCGCCGACCGCGACATCGTGCTGATGCACGGCGTCGAGCCCAACATGCGCTGGCGCACGTTCTGCGCGGAACTGCTCAACATCGCCGACAAGCTCAACGTGCAGACCGTCGTCATCCTGGGCGCGCTACTCGCCGACACACCGCACACCCGCCCGGTGCCGGTCTCCGGGTCGGCCTACTCCCCCGAATCCGCGAAGTTCTTCGGTCTGGAGGAGACCCGCTACGAGGGCCCCACCGGGATCGCGGGGGTCTTCCAGGACGCCTGCGTGCAGGCCGGCATCCCAGCGGTGACGTTCTGGGCGGCGGTGCCGCATTACGTGTCGCAGCCGCCGAACCCCAAGGCGACCGTCGCGCTGCTGCGCCGGGTCGAGGATGTGCTCGACATCGAGGTGCCGCTGGCCGATCTGCCGACCCAAGCCGAGGAGTGGGAGGAGGCGGTCACCGAGATGACCGCCGAGGATGAAGAGATCGCCGAATACGTGGCCTCCCTCGAACAGCGCGGCGACGCCGAGGTCGACATGACCGAGGTGCTGGGCAAGATCGACGGCGACGCGCTGGCCGCCGAATTCGAGCGGTATCTGCGCCGGCGCGGGCCGGGTTTCCGGGGCTGACCCCGGCGGTCGGATCAGCCGGCCTTCACCGCCTGCGGCGCCTTCCATGTCCCGTTGAGCGCGTCGGGTTTCGGCCAGTACAGCCGCAGCACCATCTGGAACGGGCCCTTCGGCGCCGGCAGCCAGTTGGACTCCTTGTCGATACCCGGCGAGGCGTTCTGGACGTAGAACGTGTAGCCACCGTCGGGATCGGGGACGAGGCTCGGCAGCATCGGCGAGTTGATGAGGTAGCGCTGCATCGGGTTGGGCACCAACTGGCTGGCCGGCATCTCGTACATCGTCAGCGACCAGAACGCGTTGACCGGCGGCAGCTGCCCCGGCGCGAAGCGGACGGTGTAGTTGTTGGCTCCGGTGAGCGGCTGGCCGGTGGAATCGTTGGTCAGGCCCGGGTAGAGCGCCTCCGCGGCGGTGTTGCCATAGATGCCGAGCACCGCCCCCGCCATGCGGTACAGGTAGTTGCCCTTCAAGTCCTCGGCGGTGCCGAAGAACTGCGCCGAGCCGACCTTGCCGGTCTCGACCTCGTTCTTCTTGAACGTGTTGAACTCGGCCCACGCGTCGGCCATCCCCTCCTCGACGGCCGTGCGCATCTCCGGGGTGAGGGTGTCGGCGTCGAAGCCCCCGTCGGGGCCGATGCCGATACTCGCGAACCGGTTGCGCATATCCCGCTCGTCGGGCAGGACCGGTGCGGTACGCAGCGCGAAGTTGAGGATCTCGAAGAACTGCGGCGAATTCACCTGCTGCTCGGGGGTGAGCGGCGGGACGAAGTCGATCGGCGGCGCGCCCGGCGGCGGCGGGGCGTTGAGGTACACCGACAGCGGCGCCACCTGGTAGCCGGCCTGGATCCGTTTGACGCTCTCGATGTCCGACGGCCCGAACAGCTGTGTCCGGTAGATCACCCCACCGAGGTCGGTCTCCGACCGGATGACCTCGTCGATGCCATCAGGTTTGTCGCCCTGCCAGCCGGGGCCGGCCAGCAGGTATTTCCCGCCGCCGTTGCCGGTGGTGCGGCTGCCGACGTAGGCGATGTTGTTGGTGTAGCCGTTGATGAACTGCAGCGAGTAGTAGCGGTCCTGCTCGATCGGCGGGACGGTCAGCACCAGCGGTTCGGCCCGCAGGTCGGCGCCGAGCATCGAATACGGGGTATCGGAGTTCGGCGTCTGTACCGCCGTGTCCTCCGGTGTGTAAACCCTTGCGGTGCTGTGGATCTCGTTCCAGCCGCCCTTGTACTCCGGATCCTGCTTGTCCACGTAGTAGGCGTACTGCACCCGGTAGTTGTCGACGATCGGGAAGCCGTAGACATAGGCCTCCTTCGCGATCGCGCGGGCCTGCTCGGGGGTGACCGCCGCCGGCGGCGGGGTTTCGGCAGTGGACTGCGGGGCGTCCGTGTCACCGCCCTGGGCACAACCGGCCAGCATCGCGATCGCCGCCAGGGCGGCCAGCCGCCGGATCACTTCTTCAGTCCGTGCGTGCGCGCGCCCAACGACCGCTTCAGCGCGGTGACCTCGGCGTCCATCTGCGGCAGCACCTTCGGCGCGGTCTTCAGCACCGACGCCTGACCCAGCCGGGTCGTCAGCACCGGCTTGCCCCAGCGGATCACCCCGACCCACCACGGACAATAGATGCGCTCCTTACGGCGTTCGATGCCCTTGACGAACGCCTCGCCGCACTTGTCCACCGAGGTGGTCTTGCTCAGCGGCCCGGGCAGCGAATCCAGCATGGTGCGGAAACTCGGCAGATCGGCCTTGGTGTCCTGCACGAGCGGCGTGTCGATCCACGACATGTGCGCACAGCCGACGGTCACACCATGGTGGGCGACCTCGAGGCGCAGCGCATTGGCGAAGTGCTCGACCCCGGCCTTCGACGCGTCGTACGGCGCCATCCCCGGTGCGGCGGCGAACGCGGCCAGCGACGACACCACCAGCACGTAGCCCTTGCGATCGATCACCGACGGCAGCGTGGCACGCACGGTGTTGAACACCCCGACGATGTTGACGTCGAGCACCCGCCGGAAGGCATCCGGGTCCACCACCAGAATCGACCCGTAGCTGGCGATCCCGGCGTTGGCGATCACGATGTCGACCCCGCCGAACCGCGCCACGGCCTGCTCGGCGGCGGACGCCATGGTGGCGAGGTCGCACACGTCGGCGACCACCGTCAGCACCCGATCGTCACCGAGGTCGGCGGCCAGCGTCGCCAGCGGGCCCTCGTCGAGGTCGGTGAGCACCAGGTTGGCGCCCTTGGCGTGCAGCCGCCGGGCCAGTTCTTCACCGACCCCCCGCGCCCCACCGGTGATGAACACGACCTTGCCGCGTACCGAAGTCATGCGTGGAAGCTACTCCACTGCGAGTGCCACGCCGAGCAACGCGTCCACGGCGGTCGCCACGATTCGTGGCGCCGCAGTGTCGTGATCGCCGTCCTCGAGAGCTTCGTCACACCAGGCGTCCAGCGCGGCAAGCGCTTTCGGGGTGTCCAGATCGTCGGCGAGGTAGGTGCGCACCCGCGCGAGCAGGTCGGTCGCGTCCGGGCCCGCGGGCAATGCTGCGGCGCGCCGCCACCGGTCCAGCCGGGTGTGCGCATCGGCGAGCACGTCGTCGCTCCAGAACCGGTCGGCCCGGTAGTGGCCGGCCAGCAATCCGAGGCGGATCGCCGACGGGTCGACACCGTCGGCCCTCAGCCGAGACACCAGCACCAGGTTGCCCCGGCTCTTGCTCATCTTGTGCCCGTCCCAGCCGATCATGCCGGCGTGCACGTAGTGCCGGGCGAATCGCCGCTCCCCCGTGACCGATTCGGCGTGCGCCGCCGAGAACTCGTGGTGCGGGAAGATCAGGTCGCTGCCACCACCCTGGATGTCCAGTCCGGTGCCGATCCGGCTGAGCGCGATGGCCGCGCACTCCACGTGCCAGCCGGGTCTGCCGGGACCGAACGGCGACGGCCAGCTCGGCTCGCCGGGGCGCTCCGCCCGCCACAGCAGGGCGTCGAGTCGGTCGGCCTTACCGGCCCGGTCCGGGTCGCCACCCCGTTCGGCGAACAGGCGCAGCATCGTGGCGTGGTCGTAGTTCGACTCGTAGCCGAACTGGGCGGTTGCGTCGGCGCGGTAGTACACGTCGGGGAACTCGGCTTCAGGTCCAACCGGGTCGACGACGTAGGCGGCGCCGGAGGCCAGCATCTTCTCCACCAGTTCGATCACCTCGGCGATCGCGTCGGTGGCGGCCACGTAGTCCTGCGGGGGCAGCACGCGCAGCGCGGCCATGTCCTCACGGAACAGCTGGGTCTCGCGAGCGCCCAGATCGCGCCAGTCGATCCCGTCGCGGGCGGCGCGCTCGAACAGCGGATCGTCGACGTCGGTGACGTTCTGCACGTAATGGACCCGGTGGCCGGCATCCAGCCACACCCGGTGCACCAGGTCGAACGTCAGGTAGGTGGCGGCGTGCCCGAGGTGGGTGGCGTCATACGGGGTGATGCCGCAGACGTACATGGTGGCCGTCTCGCCCGCCGACACCGGCCGCACCTGGCGGTCGGCGCTGTCGTAGAGCCGCAGTTGCGGACCCCGGCCCGGCAGTACCGGGACGTCCGGCGCGGACCACGATTGCATGGCGTCGACTCTAGGGTGTTCGATCAGGGCAGCCTCCTGCTGGTGCGCAGTCTCCCGCTATGCGACAACGACGCCGACACTTTCATTCCCCCCGATATGCCGAATGGATCGCGCCCAGCAGCACGTCGACCAGTTCGGTGCGGCACATCAGCAGGTCGGGAAGGTACGGATCGCGCCGGTTGTACACCAGCGGGGACCCGTCGAGACGGGATGCGTGCAGGCCGGCGGCCCGCACCACCGCGGCAGGGGCGGCCGAATCCCACTCCCACTGGCCCCCCGCGTGGATGTAGGCGTCGACCTCGCCGCGCACGACGGCCATCGCCTTCGCGCCGGCCGAACCGATGCGGACCATCTCGATGTCCAGGCGGTCGCGCATCCACCACAGCACCGCGGGCGGGCGGGTGGCGCTCGCGGTGATGCGGATCGGCCCGGCGGCGCGCGGAGCGGGCGGTGTCACGGTGTCGGTGCGGTACACCTCGCCGCGGGCGGGCAGCGCCACGGCGGCGTCGGTGAGCCCTCCGGCGTCGCGCTGCCACAACGCGATGTGCACGGCCCAGTCCGAACGGGGCGGCAGCGAGTACTCGCGGGTGCCGTCGACGGGGTCGACGATCCACACCCGGTCGGCGTCGACCCGGGCCGGATCGTCGACGGCCTCCTCGCTGAGCACCGCGTCGTGTGGCCGGTGTTCGCGCAGCCGGTCGAGGATGAGCACGTTGGCGCGTTTGTCGCCGGCATCCCCGAGGTCGTAGGGGTGGTACCAGTCGTACTCCTCACGCAGCGCGACCAACATCTCACCGGCTTCAGCGGCCACCGCGGCGGCCAGCTCGGCATCTGTGTGCATCAGAATGCCGGCCACGGGATCGGACGCCGCCGGTCCGGCGTCGGCATCACCGGATCATCAAGCAGTTCAACGACTCTCGCGCGGAGCGCGGTGATCTCGCGGGCGGTGATGTGGGGCCGCAGCCGGTCGGCGAGCTCCCCGCCGCGCAACTCGTCGCCGAGTCGCCCCACCACCTCGAGGGTTTCGTCGTCGACCGGTTTGCCCGCCCACCCCCACAGCACTGTGCGCAGCTTGTCCTCAGCGTGCAGGCTCACGCCGTGGTCGACGCCGTACACGCGGCCGTCGAGGCCGGCGAGGATGTGGCCGCCTTTGCGGTCGGCGTTGTTGATCAGCACGTCGAACACGGCCATCCGGCGCAGGCGGACGTCGTCGGCGTGCACCAGCGTGACTTCCTCGCCGGCGTAGTCGTAGGCCTGCAGGATCGGCAGATAGCCGGGCGGGATCCGGCCGGCGGGCAGCAGGTCCACAAGATCCAGGCCGGTGGTGGGTTCGTCGTCGCCTGCAGTGTCAACGTCCGCGGTGTCCCCCGGCTGGTCGACCCACCGCTGCACCATTCCCGGACCGGCGGGTCCGTCCCGAATGACGGTGTCGGGCACGATGTTCCAGCCCAGTGCCGCCGATACGAGAAAGGCGCCGTACTCGCGGCCGGCCAGCGTGCCGTCCGGGAAGTCCCACAGCGGCGCCTCACCGGCAACGGGCTTGTACACGCAGTGGATCAGCGCATCGTCTTGGTGCGCCTCACACAGGAAGGTGGCGTTGCTCGCCGAGCGGATCCGGCCGATGACGGTCAGTTCGCCGCATCGCATCACCGTGCCGTCAGGTGCGCCGTCGGGTGCGCCGCCCTCAGGTGTCGGCGTCATCGTCGTCGGTTCCGGCCAGCGCGCCGCGCCGATAGCCGTTGGTGCGCACGCAGATGTGCCCCTCCGGGTCGAGGGGTTCGTCGCACAGCGGGCAGGGCGGGCGGCCTGCGGAGATGACGCGGTTGGACCGGGTCGCAAACTGGCGTGCCGATTCGGGGGTGAGGAACACCCGCACCGCGTCCGGTCCGTCCTCGGCATCGTCGAGCACCACCGAGGCGTCGAATTCGGTGTCGGACACCGCGAGCAGTTCCACGACGATCGTCTGCGCCTCGGAGTCCCACCCGAGCCCCATGGTCCCGACGCGGAATTCCGCGTCGACCGGTGTCACGAGCGGGCTGAGGTCGTCGACCTCGCCGGTGTCGGGCGGGATGGGCGTGCCGAACCGCCGGTTGATCTCCTGCAGCAGCGCGGCGATCCGCTCGGCCAGCACGGCCACCTGCTGTTTCTCCAGGATCACCGACACCACACGCTTGTCGTGCACGGCCTGCAGATAGAACGTCCGGTTTCCGGGTTGCCCGACGGTCCCGGCCACGAAGCGGTCGGGCGTACGGAAGACGTGAATTGCTCGGGCCATGGCACCTTCCAAAATACCGGGTGGCGTGTCAGCCGGTGGAACCGCCGACCACCGCGTCCTCCGGCGGCACCTCGTCCGAACCGTCCTGTTGCCCGTCGGCCGGTGCGGGTTTGGCCATCAACCCGGTGGCCAGCTCGGCGCCGGTGTGGTTGACGTGCACGACGAACGGCCGCAGCGTGGTGTAACGGATCACACTCATCGACGCCGGATCGGCGGTGATGCGCTGGAAGCTGTCCAGATGGGTGCCGAGCGCATCGGCCAGCACGGCCTTGATCACGTCACCGTGGCTGCACGCCAGCCACAGCGTGTCGCCACCGTGCTCCTCGGCCAGCCGCCGGTCGTGTTCGCGGACCGCGGCCACGGCGCGGGCCTGCACCTGCGCAAGGCCTTCGCCGTCGGGGAACACCGCCGCGCTGGGTTGCTGCTGCACCACCGCCCACAGCGGTTCCTTGACCAGGTCGCCGATCTTGCGGCCGGTCCATGCGCCGTAGTCCACCTCGGAGAGCCGCTCGTCGACGACGGGTTCCAGGCCGAGCGCGGCGGCCAGCGGTTCGACGGTGCGCCCGCAGCGCAGCAGCGGGGAGCGCACGATCGCCCGTACCGGCAGTGCGCCGATCCGGCCGACCACGGCCTTGGCCTGTTCGGCGCCGCGCTCGTCGAGGTCGACTCCCTCGCTGCGGCCGGCGAGGGTGTGCGCGGTATTCGACGTCGAGCGGCCGTGCCGCAGCAGGATGACGGTCATTGCGCGGCCACCACGCCCGTCGACAACAAGATCAGCACCACCACACCCAACACCACCCGATAGCCGACGAACCAGTACATGCCATGACGGACCAGGAACCGCAGGAACCAGGCGACCGCGGCGAAGCCGACGACGAACGCGATCACCGTCGCCACCAACAGCTGCGGACCGGTCGCGCTCATCCCCTCGCCCACCGGGGCGAAGGCGTCCGGCAGCGAGAACAGGCCGGAGGCGAACACCGCAGGGATGGCCAGCAGGAAGCCGAATCGAGCGGCCAGTTCGCGGTCGAGCCCGAGGAACAGCCCGGCGCTGATCGTCGCCCCCGACCGCGACACCCCCGGCAGCAGCGCCAGACACTGCGTGAAGCCGACGATCACACCGTCGCGCCAGGTGAGTTGTTCGACGTGGCGGACCTGCCTGCCGAAGTACTCGGCGGCGGCGATGACGGCGGAGAACACGATCAGCGCGATCGCGATGGCCCACAGGTTGCGGGCGGCGGTGCGGATCTCGTCCTTGAGGAGCAGACCGATCACGGCGATCGGAAGCGTGCCGATGATCACATACCAGCCCAGCCGGTAGTCGGCGTCGCGGTGTTCGGGTCGACGCAGTCCGCGGAACCAGGCCGTCACGATACGGGCGATGTCCCGGGCGAAATAGACCAGTACGGCCACTTCGGTGCCCAGCTGGGTGACGGCGGTGAACGACGCGCCCGCGTCGTCGTCGAAGAACACCCGCGACACGATCGCGAGATGCCCGGATGACGACACCGGCAGGAATTCGGTGAGGCCCTGCACGACGGCGAGGACGATGACCTGCAACCACGACATGGCCGGTGCGTCGATCACGACGAAGACCGTACCGTGGCGGGCGTGTCAGCGACCGGGTCGCGCCACCGGTTGGGCCGAGGAGACCGCGTCGCGCACGGCGGCCGCCAGGCTGCGCTCGTCGGTGAGATCGATGTCGGTGAGCTTGCGGGTTGCCGAGGCGACCACGTCGTCCTCGGTGGGGACCGGGGCGCGCAGGCGGGGCCGGTACACCTCGACGACCAGGTACTGGCGCTCGAGGTGGAACGAGAAGCTGCGGCCGTCGCCGATCTGGCCGAACCCACTGGCATGCACGCCCGTGGAGATGTCTTCGAACACGAACCCAGCGCTGTCCGGGTGTCTCTCGGTGACCAGCGTCATACCCCGACCATAGCTTGAGTTATGGAGGCCCCGACCCCGAACGCAGGAATTGGACCGGTCCAATCCTGCCTAGACTGGCCCACCAACCCACGAATGCCGACACCGTCCGTTCGCACAACCCGAGAGCTACCCCGTGCCGCTGCGCCTCAACCTCCGATCCCAGCCGCTGATCGCCGCACTCGCCGCACTGGCAGTCGGCACCGCCGGCTGTTCGTCGAACCCGGTCGACGCGCCACCGCCCACCATCACCCCCGCCTCGGCCGCGGCCTCACCCCCGGTCACCGGCGCACCCGAGGGCACGGTGCGGCCGCTCGGGCCCGATTCCCGGTCCGCGCTGTTCGATCCGGCCACCCGGTCACTGGTGGTACTTGGGCCGGGGCCGGAGGGACAGTCGGCGCTGACGGTGCTGCCCCCCGCAGCGGCGCCGCGCACCGTGCTGACACCCGGGCCGGCGACGGCGATGACCGGTGACGGCGACGGCGGCCTCTACCTGTCCACCCGGGGCGGATACCTGCGGGTCGACGTGGCCGCGGGTGCGGTCGACCAGGTCGACGTGGACGGTGAGGCGGACACCGACTTCACCGCCATCGCCCGGCGCGAGGACGGACGCCTGGTACTCGGCACGTCCGACGGCGCGGTGCTGACGCTGGCTTCCGACGCCGCCGTGGAGGCCCGGCTGGGGATCTTCGCGCGGGTGGATGTGCTTGTCACACAGGGGAATACGGCCGTCGTGCTGGACCGCGGGCAGACCTCGGTGACGACGGTCGACGCCAGTGGGACGAAGGCAGCCCAGGCCCTGCGCGCCGGTGAGGGCGCGACCACCATGGCCGCCGATCCGCAGGGCCGGGTGCTGGTCGCCGACACCCGCGGGGACGCACTGCTGGTGTTCGGCACGGACCCCTTGATCATGAGGCAGCGCTACCCGGTCCCCGACGCCCCGTACGGCCTGGCCGGGTCGACCGGGCTGGCCTGGGTGTCGCAGACGGCGACCAACACCGTGATTGGCTACGATCTGTCCACCGGAATACCCGTCGAGAAGGTGCGTCACCGAACCGTGCAGCAACCGAACCTCCTCGCCTACGACGATGCGTCTGGCACGCTGTATGTGGTGTCAGGGACGGGAGCGGGCGTGCAGGTCCTCACAGATGCGGCGGAGCCGCGGTGAGCGTCGCACGCGGCCGGATGCCCGCGGCCTGGGACAAGGTGGTCGCCGAGGCGTCCGACGACTGGGAGTGGGTGCCGCTGCGGTTGCCGCCCGATGTCACCAGGATCAGCGCGTCGATCCGGCTGTCCATCGAGGCCGAATACCGCGGCTGGGAGCTGACCCGGGTGCGGGCCTACACCGACGGCAGCCGCCGGGTGTTGTTGCGCCGACGCAAGACCGCGGGTGCGGCGGAGCAACCGGGACAGTGACCGGCTATCACGCGCTGCGGCGGGTGCTCTTCCTGATCTCCCCCGAGCGCATCCACACCTGGGTGTTCGCGATGCTGCGCGCCCTCACCGCGCCGCGCCCGCTGCGCCGAGCACTGCGCGCCCGCCTCGCACCGAGTGATCCCGTGTTGGCCAGCACCGTGTTCGGGGTGCGGTTCGCCGGGCCGCTCGGGCTGGCGGCGGGCTTCGACAAGGACGGCCACGGGCTGCACACCTGGGCCGCGCTGGGTTTCGGGTTCGCCGAGGTGGGCACCGTGACCGCCCATCCGCAGCCCGGTAATCCGCAGCCGCGGTTGTTCCGCCTGCCCGCCGACCGGGCGCTGCTCAACCGCATGGGGTTCAACAACGACGGCGCGGCCCGGCTGGCGCAGCGCCTCACCCGGCACACCCCCGACGCGCCCGTCGGCGTGAACATCGGCAAGACCAAGACCACCCCGGCCGAGCAGGCGGTCGACGACTACGCGCACAGCGCCCGGCTGCTCGGCCCGCTCGCCACGTTCGTGGTGGTCAACGTCAGCTCACCGAACACCCCGGGCCTGCGCGATCTGCAGGCGGTGGAGTCGTTGCGCCCCATCCTGTCCGCGGTGCGTGCCCAGACCTCGACACCGGTGCTGGTCAAGATCGCGCCCGACCTGTCGGACGCCGACGTCGACGAAATCGCCGATCTGGCAATCGAATTGGGGTTGGCCGGGATCGTCGCCACCAACACCACGGTGTCGCGCGACGGGCTCATGACGCCGGGGGTGGCCGACCTCGGTCCGGGCGGCATCTCCGGCGCCCCGGTCGCCGCCCGCTCCCTCGAGGTGCTGCGCCGGCTGTACCGCCGGGCCGGTGACCGGTTGGTGCTGGTCAGCGTCGGTGGCATCGAGACCGTCGACGACGCGTGGGAGCGCATCATCTCCGGCGCGTCGCTGCTGCAGGGTTACACCGGCTTCGTCTACGGGGGCGGCCTGTGGGCCAAGCACATTCACGACGGGCTCGCTCAGCGTCTGCAGGCCGAGGGCTTCGCATCGCTGTCTGAGGCGGTGGGCACCGCCCTGCGCGATGCCTAGAGCGCGTTGACCCAGAACGCCCAGCGCGGGTCGGCCATCTTCATCCGGGCCCGCATCAACTTCCAGTAGCCGTACTTGTGGTAATCGAAGTCCCAGCTGTTGTTCAGCTGCTGGTTCACGCAGGCCCACAGCCCCCACTTCACGTCGGCCAGGGCGCCGCACACCTGAACGCGTGCCAGGGTCGCGAAATCCGCCCTGCCGTAGAAGTCCTCCACGAGTTCGAGCATCTGCTCCTCGCCGTAGAACATCTCCGTGATCAACAGCGCGAGCTCGTAGGCGCGTTCGTTGTTCGACGCGAACTCGTAGTCAACCATCCGCATCGGTTGACCCTCGGCGACGAGGAAGTTGCCGGGCATCGGATCGTTGTGGCAGGCCACCAGATCCAGCCCGGACGCCAGCAGCGCCGCCTTGACCACCCGGTACTCGCCGAGTATCAACTCTGCGTCCGCGGGCAGGCGCACGCCGATCTCGGTCGCCTGGTCCAGATGCTCGTCGATCATGTCGAACATCGTCTTGGTCCCGCTCAACAGCGAACCGTCGTGCAGCGCCCGGTAGATCTCGATGATCCGGCGCGGGATGCCGGGGTCCTTGAAATCGCCGTTGGTGCAGGCGCGGTAGCCCTCGAGGAATTCGATGACCTCGACCCCGCTGTCCGGATCGAAGTGGACCACCTCCGCACCGATGCCCCGTTCCCCCGCGCGCCGGGCGGCCTCGTTGGCCAGGTCGCGGTCGATGAACGCATCGGACCCGTCGCCGGGGATCTTGAGGAAGTAGCGCTTGTCCGCACCGTCGACGGTGATGCGCCAGTTGCTGTTCTGCAGACCACCGAGCACCGGGGCGTAGTGCACGTCGCTGCCCTGCCACCGCGTGATCTGCGCGAGCACCTCCTCGACCCGCCGTTCGGCCGCGGTACGGGCGGAGCCGAGCGCCCGGTTGCCGGTGTCGTCGGGGGCGGTCACGCTCACAGGTTTCCCAATCGGTCGTGGAAGTGCACGTCGGTCAGCCAGGCCCGGGCCCGCACGAACTGCCAGTCCGAGAACTTCGAGTACTCCAGGGTGCCGGGGCGGGCGGTGTCGGCGTAGGCACCGATCAACCCCCAGCGCACACAGTCGGCGACGCCGTACACCCGGGCGCGGTCGAACAGCGCCTGATCGAAGCTGCCCCAGGCCATTTCGAACGCGGCGCGCCCTTCCGAGTCGAAGGGACGCACCTCGGCCAGCAGCACCCCGATGTCCTGCAGCGGGTCCATCACCGCCGCGACATCCCAGTCGACAAGGAGCATGCGGCCGTCAGCGGGCAGCAGGACGTTCGAGACGTTGCCGTCACCGTGCGCCGGTACCGTGTCGAAACCCGTTGCCATGATTCGCTTCTCGGCCATGTCCAGCAGGCGGCACATCCACGCGAAGTCGGTGGGCGTCGGCACCGACCGCGCGGCGGCCAAGGCCGACAGGGTCCGGATGTCGTCGAACACCGTGGCCCGACGGGTGATGGCGGTGAAATCGCGCACCTGCGCGCGCAGCGCGATCAGCTCTGCGAGCCGGGTGTCGTCGTCGAACACGTCCAGCGTCGCCGTGTGTGCGTCCTCGACGAAGTTCTCCTGCACCAGGAGTGACGCCGCCGCGTCGGCGGCGAACACCCGCGGCCCCACCCCACGCTCACCGGCTTCGGTCGCCGCGGCGAAGGCCTGGGTGATGTCCACGTACGCGCCGACGTGGGACGCCATGGCCTTGACGAACACCCGCTGTGCACCGGCACGCACGTCGAAGCCTTCGGAGTCCGCACCCCACCAGCTGGGGCTGGCCATCACCGGGGTGGGGTCGGCGGTGATGTCGGTGCCGGAGAACAACCCCAGCGCCCGCAATCGCGCAGCCACCGGTGGTTCGGTCACAGTGGTCATGGTCGGCCTCCTGCTGTCTGGGCCGCGGTCACCGGCCAGTCGAGGGTGAACGGCCGGCGGGCTTCGAGCCACTTGGTGAGTCGCAGCACGTCGCGGTCGGCGAATCGGGGGCCGATCACCTGGATTCCCACCGGCATCCCGTCGCTGCGGCCGAAACACAGCGCCGACGCGGGCTGTGCAGTCTGGTTGAACCACGCGGTGAACCCGCAGTGCCCCAGCGGCTTCGCGGGGTCCACTCCGCACGCGTCGGCGGCGAACCCGACAACCGGGATGACGGGCGCGATGACGAAATCGTAGGCGGCGCAGGCGCTGCGCATCCGTTCAGCAGAGCGCGCGACGGCGTCGGTGTCGCGCGCGAGATCGGTCGCGGACAACTGCCCGGCGGGTGCGCACCACTGCCGGATCGCCGGGTGCACCAGGTGGTGGCGATCGGACGGGATGCTGTGCAGTTCGGCCAGCGCGCGGACCTGGAACATCCGGTCCAGCGGCCGGTGGGCGTCCTCGGTGAACACCGGCGCCATGGTGGAGACGGTCGCGCCGCCGTCGCGCAACGCATCGGCGGCGTCGCCGAGGACGGCCCGCACGTCGTCGGCCACCTCCGCGCCGTATCCCAACTCAGTGAGCACTCCGATGCGTAATCCGTTCGGAAGCAACGGTTCCCGCACCATCGCTCCGACCTCGGGGGCGAGGCTCCAGAGGTCGCGGTCATCAGGCCGGCTCAGCACGTCGTAGAGGTCCATGACGTCGTCGGCCGTGCGTGCCATCGGTCCGGCGGAACGCACGGTGGACGGCGCGAGGTGCGGGATGCGGCCCTGGGTCGGTTTGAGCGCCACCAGACCGCAGTGGCCCGCAGGTAACCGCACCGAACCCGCGATGTCCGACCCGACCGCGGAGAACCCGATACCGGCGGCCAGGCTCGCACCCGCGCCCGAGCTCGACCCGCCGGTGTTGCGCGACGGATCCCACGGATTGCGGGTGATGCCGTACAGCGAGCTCACCCCGGCGGCCATCATGCCGAAATCGGGCATCGTGGTCTTGCCGACGATGACGGCGCCCGCCTCTTTCAGCCGCGCGGCCGGCGGCGCGTCGCCGGTGGAATCCGGGAGGTGGCGATTCGCGGCGCAGCCATGGCGCCACGGCATGCCCGTGGCGTGCACACTGTCCTTGATGGTCACCGGGAGGCCGTCCAGCGGGGAGCGGGGCGTGCCTGCCGCCCAGCGCTCGCCCGAGGCGCGCGCCGCATCCCGCGCCGACTCGACCGCGACGAACGCCAGCGCGTTGATCACCGGGTTGGTCCTGTTGATGCGGTCCAGGGTGTGTTCGAGGATGTCCTGCGGTGTCACTTCGCCTGTGCGATAGGCCGACCGCAGTGCCTCGGCAGGAGTGTCGAGCAACTCCTCGCTCACGTGAGACTGGCCGCCTCGAGTGCGCCGCCGACCGTCGCGCGGGCGGTCGCGGTGAGCATCCGCAGGCCCGCCACCATCTGCTCGTCGGTGGTGTATTCGCGCTCGTTGTGCGAGATGCCGTCGACGCTGGGGACGAACAACATCACCGTGGGGACCGTGTCGCGCAGGTTCACCGAGTCGTGGCCGGCCATCGTCGGCAGCGTCCGCCACCGCAGTCCCAGCCCATCGGCGGCCTCCCCGGCCAGCGCGATACCGGCGGGGTGATAGCCGCCCGCGGGCCGCAGCGCCGCCGAGTCCACCCGCACCACGACCTCACCGCCGTCGGAGATGCCGGCCCACCGGTCGAGCAGCGAGAGGTGCGCCCGCTCCAGCACATCGGCGTCGAGCGAACGCAGGTCGGCGGCCAGCCGCACCCGCGACGGCACGACCACCGGCGAATTCGGTTCGACCACGAAATGCCCGACGGAACCGAGCACGGTGTCGGGGCCGAACTGGTCGGCCACGGCCCGCACCGCCAGCACCACCTCGCTGGCGCCGACGAGCGCGTCGTGGCGGTAGCGCATGTGGGTGGCCCCGGTGTGGGACTGGTCACCGAGCACGGTCACCGCGTACTTGTAGGCCGTCCAGTTCTCGGTGACGACGCCGATGTCGAACCCCTCGTCGACCAGGGTGCGGCCCTGTTCGATGTGGATCTCGACGAACGCGCCGGCCTTCGGCGCGTCGTCGGATCCCTGGAACCCGATGGCGGACAGCGCGTCCCGCACGGTGACACCGTCGAGGCCCACGGTGTCGAGCACCTCGGCGGCGCTGCGTTTGCCGGTGTAGACGGCGCTGCCCATCAGGCTCGGGGAGAACCGCGAGCCTTCCTCGTTGAACCAGTTGACCGCCGCCACGTTGAAACGGGGACCGACCGGCGGGTCGGCGGCCACCGCCGCGGCGGCGTACGCCCCGGCCAGGACACCGTAGGCGCCGTCGAACCGGCCCGAGGTGGGCTGGCTGTCCAGGTGCGATCCGATCAGCACGTAGGGGGCGTCGGTGTCCGATTCCGCGCAGTCGAACTCCGCACAGCCGAACATGTTTCCGACCGCGTCGACCCGGGTGGTCAGGCCGTGCCGGTCGAACCAGCCGCGCAGCCACTCGCGCGCCTGTCCGTCGGCGGCGGTGGCGGCTTCCCGGTCGACACCGCCGCTCGGGGTGGCCCCGATCGCCGACAGCTCGGCGAAGTCGGCCAGGAACGCCGCCGCGTCGAGGTCCGCCGTCATCACACCGTCCCGTCCGCCGCAGCGGCCCGCTCCCGGGACTCCTTGGCCATGTCGTGCAGCTGATCGTCGAGCGATTCGTCAACCGGTGCGGCGCCGCGCACCGTGGTCTTGGCGGCCTCGAACATCGCCTCCACCCTGGCCTTCTCGGTGTCGTCGGGTCGGATGAGCAGGGCGGCACCGAGGTACACCGCGAGGTTGACGAGGATACCGACGATCCCGCCGGTGAGGCTGCCCAGCGCGCGGATGTCGTCGGGGTAGATCCACGTCAGCACCATGGCGACGACGAAGCCGGAGACCATCCCGGCCACCGCACCCTGCTTGTTGCCGCCGCGCCAGAAGATGCCGAGGAACAGCGGCACCGCCAGCTGCACGACACCCTGATAGGAGATCTGGGCGAGCAACTGCAGGCGGGTCATGCTGAACGTGGCATAGGCGACGACGCCGGCCAGCACCATGAACACCATCATCGACGTCTTCGCCACGTAGGTGAGCTGCTTGTCCGACAGCGGCCGCTTCTCGGTGTTGACCAGGTCGTTCGCGATCTGCAGACCGCAGACCTGCACGCTGCCGTCGATGTGGCCCATGGAGGCGGCGAACACGATCGTGACGCCGAGGCCCAGCAGCCACGTGCCGCCGTAGTCGCTCATGATGGTGAACCAGCCGGCCTGCGGGTTGTCCGCGACGCCCGCCATCCCGGTCCCGGCGATGCCGACCAGCATGAGCAGGGTGTAGAAAACGCCGGAGATCAGCACGGTGCACAAGGTTCCGGATTTCACCGACCGCACGCTCGAGGCGGTGTAGATGCGCTGAAAACTGGTGGGCCAGCACAGCGACCCGACCACACCGGTGAAGATCAGGGCGAAGATATACAGCGGTCCGTACGCGTCGCCGTCGCCGGGGAGCACCAGGTACTTGTCCGCGACGTCACCGAGTGCGGCGAAGCTGACCGGCCCGCCGGCCACCCCGGAGAGCAGGATCAGGCACACGACCGCCGCGAACACGTAGGCCACCGTGCCTTGGAACGCGTCGGTCATGATCAGCCCGCGCATACCCATCCGCACGGTCCAGTACTGGCGGATGACGATCACCGCCAGACCGACGAGCAGACAGGTCGTCACCGACCAGGCGCCGTCGCTGGCCAGCTCGAATACCGTGCCCAACGCCTGCATCCCGAGCACCACCCAGGGGAACAGGGAGACGATGCCGATGACGCTGGCGACCACCTTGACCGCGGGTGAGTTGAACCGCTTGCCCAGCAGGTCGGGCTGCGAGCGCAGATCGTAACGCTTGCCCCACCGCCATGCGCGGGTGGCCATGAAGTACATCATCGCCACACCGAGAGTCGAGTAGGCCAGCCCGTACAGGCCGAAAACCCCTGCGCCCGCGGCCAATCCGAAGAACGCGATGAAGGTGGAGCCGGGCCACCACGAGTTGACGTAGCTCATCGCGACATACCACGGGCCGTACCGCCGCCCACCGACCGCGTACTCGTCGAAGGTGGGCGCGGTCTTCTGTTGAGTGACATAGAGAATGGCGACGACCACGGCGTAGAACGCCGCGAGCATACCGAGCATGACCCACATATCAGCCTCCGAAATTCTCGGTCACGGGTTCGGTCGAGTCGTCGTCGAGTTCACCGCGGATGTGCTCGACGATGTAGAACGCGGTGAGGGTCAGTCCGAGCACCAGGGCGTTGATGATCCAGTACATGATGGCGAAGGGGATCCCGAGGATCTCGTAGCGGACCCCGCTGCCCCAGAGGTACAGCGGCGGGAAGAGGGCGAACAGCAGCGCGACCGCGTACAGCGCGCCGAAGAAGATGACGATACTGCGCCGTTCCAGCCGTTTGATCATCGCTGTCATACTCGAATCCCTCGCTCGTGGTTGGTGTGTGCGGGCGCGACCCACGGCAGCAGCGCGTCGTGGATCAACCCGTTGGTGGCGATTCCGTTGCCCGCGTCGATGACGCGACGTCCGTCGAGACTGGTGAAGCGGCCCCCGGCTTCCTCGATGATCACCGGCATCGGCGCCAGATCGAAGGCGTGCGCGCGGTAGTCGACGACCCCGTCGGCATGGCCGCAGGCGACCATCGCATAACCGAACGCGTCACCCCAGGTACGCAGCACCACGCCTTGGCTGTGCAGGTCGCCGATGACACCGGCGTCCCAGTCTTCGAGCCAAGTCGCCATCACGTACGCACCGTCGAGGGCAGGCCGGTCCGACACATGCACCCGCACTCCGTTGCGCCAGCAGCCGTGGCCGCGCTCGGCGTGCACGACCACATCCGCGCCGGGCAGGTTGATGACCCCGAAGACGATCTCGTCACCCTGTTGCAGGGCAACGAGATTCGCATACAGCGGCACACCGCGAACGAAGGACTTCGTACCGTCGATCGGGTCGACGATCCACCGGTAGCCGCTGTCGCCATCGGTATCGGGGTACTCCTCACCGGAGAACCCGTCGCCGGGGAACCGGGTGGCGACGGCGTCGCGCAGGGCGAGCTCGATCTCGCGGTCGGCCCGGGTGACCGGTGATCCGTCGGCCTTCACCTCGACGTCCAGACCGCGGGTGTCGAAGTAACGGCGCGACATCCGGCCCGCCTCCTCGGCCATGGCCAGGCCCAGCCGGACGCGCTCGGTGCGGGTGTCGGTCACGGACTTCACGATCCCGCTAGACCATTTCTGGTTCGTTCGGCGTCGTGTTAAGCCCACGTAACGCTGTCGGGGCGGAGGTGCAGCCAGGGAACTGCCCGCACTACCGTGAGCGTCATGCTTGCGCTGGCACACGCGCACACCGCGCTCCGGCGACTCGCCGACGAGCTGACCGCCAGGGGCGAAGCCAGGCTGCCCACCGAGCGGGCGCTGGCCGAGCGTCTGGGCACCTCGCGTACGACGGTACGCAAAGCACTCGAGCTGCTCGAGTCCGACGGCACGATCGAGCGGGTCCGGGGCCGCGCGGGCGGCGCTTACCTCACCGGGGTGCCCGCACGGGACGTGTCACCGCAGGCAGCCCAGCCGTACTGCCACAGCCGCAGCGTGCTGCGCAGCCTCAACACGGTCAAGGGGATCCCCGAGATCCTGCACGAGCAGGGCTTCGCCGGCGGCACGTCGGTGATCCGCGCGGGATGGGTGTCGTCCCGCCCGGATGTCGCATCAGCGCTGCGGCTGTCCCCCGGTGAGCAGGTGGTCTCCCTGCTGAGGCTGCGCCACGCCGACGGGGACACCCTGTCGCTGGAACAGATGTATCTGCTCCCCGAGCTGGCCGGCGTGCTGAGCACCCCTATGAGCTCCCTCTACCGCACGCTGCGCACCCAGTTCGGACTGCAGATCTGCGTGGCCGACGAGTCCATCGAGGTGGCGGCGGTGCCGGCGGCCGAGGCCGCCCTGCTCGGCCGGACCGCCGGGAGCCCCGTGCTGAAGGTGCTGCGCACGGGCTACGACCAGCACGACCGCGCGGTCGAGTACTCGATCGACCTGTTCCGCGCCGACCGCACGCGCCTGCACGTGCGGTCGCAGTCGCAGATCAGCGCCCGTCCGATCTAGCGCTACTGCTCGTAAGTCCCGTGGATGATCGCGCGGGCGATGGCGTGGCTGAAGAGGTTGAACCCGAGGTAGGCCGGGGTGGCGTCCTCGGGGATGTCCAGCTTCTCGACGTCGACGGCGTGCACGACGATGAAGTAGCGGTGCGGCCCGTGTCCGGGCGGCGGGGCGGCGCCGACGAAGCGCTTCATCCCGGCGTCGTTCGCCAGCGTCACCGCATCACCCGGGAAGCCCTTCGCGCTGCCGTCACCCACACCCGCGGGCAGTTCGGTGACGGTGGCGGGCAGGTTGAAGACCGCCCAGTGCCAGAAGCCGGACCCGGTGGGCGCATCGGGGTCGTAGACGGTGACGGCGAAGCTGCGCGTCTCCTCGGGGAAGCCCGACCACGACAGCTGCGGCGACACGTCGGAGCCGCCGGCCCCCATCAGCCCGCTCACCTGATCGTTGGCCAGCGGCTGCCCGTCGGTCACCGACTCGGAGGTCAGCGTGAACGAGGGCAGTTCGGGGAGGAACTCGTAGGGGTTGTACGGAAAAGCCATGATGTCCTTTTCTCTCTGGGTGAGCACTTCAGAAATTGCAGTTCAGTACGGCATCATGCGAAACCAAGAGTGGTTCAGTCCGCACACAGTCCGCAACACGGCTCGAGTTTCCGACGATGGCGGGCAAGCGAGGGCAGCGCGCAGGCGTGGAGGACCGATGGCATCGCTCGGTTCGGCGGGGCGAGAGTCCCAATAATTCGGACAGCGGCGGAACGGCTGGGACGTGGTGCATCGACACCAAGCATGGCACCCCAGGCACCACGGTGTGTATAGCCCGCCATGGCACCGGTCGCCGCTGGATGGCGCGCTGGGTTGACCACCAGGGGCAGGAACGCACCGCATCCTACGACCGCAAGGTGGACGCGCGGCAGCGAATCAACCAGGTGAACGGCCGAGATTCAGACCGGCGGCTATGTCGACCCACGGATGTCGGTGACGACGTTCGGGGTGGTGGCCGAGGAGTGGTACACCGCGATAGAGCAAAAGCTCAAAGCATCCACTAGTGGCGGATACCGAGGCTTGCCCGATGCGACGATCCTCCCGCGCTGGGAGAAGGTTCCTCTTCGAGAGATCGACGTGTCGGACCAATTGCACCCGTGCTTCGCCGTCGCCCAGCGCGTGGTGGGAACCCACTGCCCGCACGCGAAGGGTTAGAGACCATTCTTCGTCGACAGGCGGCGCCGCAAAGGGTGCAGCCCCCCGCCGGCTGGCGATGCCGAACGACGGCCAATGGCGTCTCGACTTTGATTCGACTGATTGGAAATGGGTTCCCAGAGGGTTGGCGGCTGCCGGTCGCCGGCCTCTCGGCACCCTTGCCCAGACCGCCCTATATCTCCCTTCGGGAGGGGCGGCTTCCAGGCGTCGTTGACCTAACGGGCCGCGGATCTGCTCGTCTCGATTCGAGGCGGCGGTGCGCCTTTATTGCGCCGTGTCGCCCGCATCCGGTTTGAGGTCACCGAATCGTGGGCTCCATCAGCAGCAACTACAAATTGCCGGGTCCCCGCCCCACCATCGGCCGCTATCCTCGATACACGAGCAACACCGGCACGCGAGGAGGCGATCGTGCCCGAACAGGTCAGAGTTACGCCGGAAGACCTGCATGTCTCCGCAGCTACGCTCGACACCCATGCTGACAACGTGCAGTCCAAACACCTCGCGGCGGACGCCCGGATAGATTCCGCGCAGCCCGGTCTACCTGCGAATTCAGCCGCGGCTACAGAAGCGGCGATGTCAAAGTGGCAAGCCGATACGTCGAAGCTATTCGGACGAATGATCGATCACGCGGACGGCTTGCGGACGGGGGCGGCGGCCTATCAGAACGTCGACCTCGACTCCGCCTCAAACGTTCGAGACGCGGCCAGCGAACTCGACCTCGGTCTCTAGACGGTGACCGTCTCCGTCGAAGACATCGATCGCTGGAACTCCGGCGATGTCCGCGAAGTTTTTCACGCCACGCGAAGCCGTGCCGAAGCCGCTTCCGAAGCCGCGAACGGTATCGCAGAATTGCCGGCGTTCGGGACATGGGGTGGTCAGGCGTCGGAGTCCGCGAGGGATGCGATTAACGAAACGCGGCGGGACCTCAATGCTCATGGTGAGGAAGCGCTGGCCGTCGCACAGGCCGCGAGCAAGGCCGCGGACGATGTTGACAAAGTGAAGGCGGATCTAGCCAACCTGCGGGCGGAGGCCGAAGGCGCCGGCATGGCAATCGACCCGATCAGCAACACCGTAGAGGCGGGACCAGGGTCAGCCGGCGTACCGCCGATGGAGGTGCTCCTCAAACAAGTGGAGCTTCAGCCCAAGCTCGACGCCATCCTCGCGGAAGCCGCCCAGGCAGACCAGGAACTGTCGCGGGCCATCGCCATGGCCACTGGCCAGGCGCCGATCCCCGACACCCCCCACACGAACGACCCGGCAATCCAGGAGGCACTAGGCAAGCCCTTGCCGGATGACCCGGAGCAGTTCAATGAGTTGTGGGACAAGCTGGATCAAGAGGAGAAGGATTACCTCTACGCCAGAGACCACAGCATCGGCAACCACCCTGGCATGCCATTCGTCGACCGGAGCCACTACAACAAGCTGCACCTCACGGAGCTACAGCAAGCCAACCAAGCTGAAATCGACCGTCTTGCACTAGAACATCCTGAGTGGACCGACGGGCGATCGAATGTACCGAATCCGAGTCCGCCGGGATTCAGAGACTTCAAGACGCAGTGGGACAACGCGCAGCGCGAGCGGCAAGGATACGAACAAGTGCAGAAGTCGCTCGACTCACCCGACGGCCTCCCTCGCTACCTCGGGTTTATCGACGACCAGGGTCACGCCGCAGTGTCCATCAACGATCCTGACACCGCTAAGCGGAATGGAACGTTCGTGCCCGGCACCGGGCAAGACCTCACCCGCCTTGAGTTCAGCACGGAGAAATCAGAAGCGATGCTGCAAGCGACCTTGAATGCGGACCGGAACCTTCGCCCCGATGATGTGTCCATGACGACGTGGATGGGCTACGACCGGCCGATGAACGTCATCACTGACGCGCCGTCGACGAGCTATGCGCACAATGGTGCTCAGGCTCTCGACGACTTCCAAGCCGGCATGCGAGCCTCGCACGACGACGTCGCGGCGGGCGGCGCGTCGACCAACACGGTTATCGGCCACAGCTACGGCGCGACTCTGGTCGGCGCCGCGGGGATGGACGGCCACCATCTGGATGCCAACAACGTTGTGTCGGTGGGCGGGCCAGGCATGTTGGCCGACAACGCCGGGCAGCTCAGCCTTCCCGACGGCGCCCAGGTATACGCATCGCGCGCGGAGAACGACGTCATCGGGATCGCTACCTACGCCACGCTCGGACCGGACCCAATGGGCAGCAGCTTCGGCGCAGTCCCATTCGAAGCAGCAGCCGGGCCAACAAGCAACTTCGGGGTCGACGCACACAGCAGCTATTGGAGTCCTGACAACCCCGCCCTTCTCAACATGGGCCGGATCATCGCCGGAAAGCCTGAGGGCCTTACGCCACCTACCTTCACGCCATGACAGGGGTCGTTATGCGCAAGGCGATCATCATCGCCGTCAGCACAGCCGCGATCACCGCCGCGGCATGCGCAGGACCGGAGTCAGGTTCACTCGGACCGGCAGTGCCTACAGGTGCCACGGAGATACCAGGAGGACCGATGGAGCAAGTGCCGACCCCCACATCGCCCGTCGTTCCATCGAGCCAACGGGAAGCGCAGGACACCATCAACCGCTACTTGGTGCAGACGGTCAACGCCTTGCCCAGAGGCACAAGCCTCGACGGAACCCGCTACGCGATCGGTAACGGCACCTCATTCTGCGAGGACGATCCAACCGCTGACGACCCGCCCGTGAAGGTCACCGACTGGCGCGATATGACTTTTCCGCCAGGAACGAACTACGGCGCGGTAATCGCTCAGGTTGGTGAACTTTGGAAAAGTTGGGGCTGGCAAGTATTGGAGCGCAATGGATTCGATAAGCCGAACCGCTTTGGTTACGCTCCCGACGGTTACATCTTGCAGATCGGCTCGCGGCCTGACCCGAGCCAACCGCCCTCGCTTATCGCCTCCTCGCCGTGCTTCCCGCAGAGTAGAGAAGGTGACGTTGAAAAATCGCTGGTGATCGAACAATCGGCGGGCTGACTGCCGAGGCCGAGGCCAACGCTGACTTACCGCCGGGCTGCTCGCCGGTCACTTCACCGACTAAGCGAGGTGCCGCTCGGCGACGGTCGCCTTGTATAGGCCGACGATCTGGAATCGGGCACGCACCGATCAGGTGGGAAAACCAGCGGCGGTTGGTTGGGCCAGTTCCGGCGTAAGTGGGTGGGTCGGCTGTGTAATCGGAGCGTTATTCGGCCAGGGCTCGCGTCGGCTCGCCGCCCCTCCGTGGGATCGTCCCCCCGTCACTGCGACGGGGGGACGTTCGTCGCTTCGGGGCTAAGCCGCATCAGGTCTCTCACATCTTCCGGGAAACTCTGGCACAGTCCGCAGGACAGTCCGCAGCACACCACACCACGGCTCAAAATCACTCGTGCGGTATCGAAAACGACGGGCGTGAGATGTACTGCGCCACAATACAACCAGTCAAACTAGTTCCGATTCGCTCCAATTGACTCTCCATAGCTCGCGACCTGCCGAATCACACTACGAAAAGCCATGATGTCCTTTCGCGTGGGCGGGACCGCTCAGCAGTGCTCGAGAAAGTGTTGCAGAACCTGGGCGCCGAATTCGAGGGCGTCGACCGGAACCCGTTCGTCGATGCCGTGGAACAGCGCCGCGAAGTCGAGTTCCGGTGGCAGCCGCAGCGGGATGAACCCGAAGCAGCGAATCCCCAACCGCTGGAACGACTTCGCGTCGGTCCCGCCGGAGAGCATGTAGGGCACGGTGCGGGCGTCGGGGTCCAGCGCCAGCAGCGAGGCGTTCATCTGCTCGACGAGGTCGCCGTCGAACGTCGTCTCGTACGACGGCAGGTCGCGCTCCCAGGACCGGACCACGTCGGGCCCGATCAGCGCGTCGACCTCGCGTTCGAACGCCTCCTTGCGGCCCGGCAGCACGCGGCAGTCCACCATGGCCTCCGCGGTCTGCGGGATCACGTTGGCCTTGTACCCCGCGCTGAGCATCGTGGGGTTGGCGGTGTCGCGCAGCGTGGCGCCGACGATGCGGGCGATGCCGCCGAGCTTGGCGATCGTTCCGTCCAGATCCGGCGAGTCCACGTCGAACGAGTACCCGGTCTCCTCGGCGACGGCGGTCAGGAACTGCTCGACGGGGTCGGTGAGGATCAGCGGGAACTGGTGGCGCCCCAGTTTCGCGACGGCCTCGGCGACGGCGGTGACCGCGTTGTCATCGTGCACCATCGATCCGTGCCCGGCCCGGCCGCGCGCGGTGAGCCGCATCCACGACAGACCCTTCTCGGCCGTCTCGATGAGGTAGAGGCGGCGCTCGCCGCCGTCGCGGCGCGGCACCGTCAGCGAGAAGCCGCCGACCTCACCGATCGCCTCGGTCACGCCGTTGAACAGATCGGGCCTGTTGTTCACCAGCCAGTCCGCGCCGTAGGTGCCGCCGTGTTCCTCGTCGGAGACGAAGGCGAACACCAGGTCGCGGGGCGGCACGATGCCGGCGCGTTTGAAGTGGCGGGCGACGGCGATCATCATCCCGCACATGTCCTTCATGTCGACCGCGCCGCGGCCCCACACGTAGCCGTCGTGCACCGCGCCGGCGAACGGGTGCACGCTCCAGTCGGCCGGTTCGGCCGGCACCACGTCGAGATGGCCGTGGATCATCAGCGCGCCGCGCGTCGGGTCGGCACCGGGCAGGCGGGCGAAGACGTTGCCCCGGTTCGGCGCGCCGGCCTCCAGGTATTCGCATTCGTAGCCGACCTCGGTGAGTTGGGCCGCGACCCAGCGCGCACAGTCACCTTCGCCCTTGGTCGTGGCCGGGTCTCCGGTGTTGGAGGTGTCGAAACGAATCAGCGAGCTGACGAGCTCGACCACCTCATCCGCGGGTCCTGTCACAGTGTCCATTCGTACCAGTAACACCGGGTTTGGGTTCGGGCTGCCTGATCCGATAGCCTAAGCTGCCCGCGTGCGACGGGGGTGCAGGTCCGAGTGGCGGAATGGCAGACGCGCTAGCTTGAGGTGCTAGTGCCCTATTAACGGGCGTGGGGGTTCAAGTCCCCCCTCGGACACAGTTTCAGTAGACGTCGCGGACGTATCGTTTGTCCGCCACCAGGCCCCGTTTGTAGTCGTGGGCCTTCTCGTCGGACATCCGGCCGTGGGTTTTGATGATCGCGGTCAGCGCGGCGTCGACGTCCTTGGCCATTCTCTCGGCGTCACCGCACACATAGAAATGCGCACCGTCCTCGAGCCAACGCCACACGTCGGCGCCGTAGTCGGACATCTTGTGCTGCACGTACACCCGCTCGCGCTGATCGCGGGAGAACGCGAGGTCGAGCCGGTTGAGGAACCCGTCGCGGACCATGTCCTCGAGGTCCTCGCGGTAGTAGAAGTGCTCGCCGCGGTGCCGGTCGCCGAAGAACAGCCAGTTGCGCCCGGTGTGCCCGAGCGCGCGGCGCTCCTGTAGGAAGCCGCGGAACGGGGCGATGCCGGTGCCGGGGCCGACCATGATCATCGGGGTGTCGGAGTTCTGCGGGGGACGGAAGTGCGGTGAGCGCTGTAGGAACACCGGCACGGGCGCACCCCCGGCCCGGTCGGCGAGGTACGTCGAGCACACCCCGCCGCGGCTTCCTCCGTCGGCGCCGCGGTAGCGCACCACGCCCACGGTCAGCTGCACCTCGTTCGGGCTGACCAGCGGGCTCGACGAGATCGAGTAGTTCCGCGGGGTCAGCCGCACCAGCACCTCCTGCCACTGCTGCAGGTCGGCGTGGACGGCGAATTCGCGCACGATGTCGAGGCCGTCCCTGCGGCGCAGCCACGTGTCGAGCTTCTCCTTCGGCGCGCGCAGCGGCCGGGCGTCGCGGCTGTTGTCGGCGACGAAGCGCAGCATGTTCGGCGTGATCCGGCGGATGTCGTAGCAGCAGACCAGCGCATCGTGCAGCGTCCGCTCGGCACCGTCGACCTCGACGACGTGGTCTCCGCGCATACCGGTGGCATCCAGCCAGGCGTCCACGACCCGTGGATCGTTGCGCGCGAACACGCCCAGCGAATCGCCCGCCGCATACGACACGTCGTGTTCGGAGATGTCGAATCCGAACTGGCGCACCTCCTTGTCCGAGGTCGGCGCGCTCAGCACCGTGTTGCGGACCAGCGGAGCGAGCACCGGTTTGGCGCGGGTGAACGGTTCGGCCGTTTTGGCGGGCCGGGTCCTGGTCGCGGTCGTGGTCGCCGTGCCGCCGCGTGCCGGTGTGGACTCCCCCGTGCCACCGAGCAGCGCGGCGACGTCGTCGGCCCACCCGTGCATCGGCTCTTCCTCGTAGGCTTCGCATTCCCCTCGGCTGCGCAGCCTGGTGGCACCCAGTGCGGCAAGCCGCTCGTCGAGCGACCGGGCGTGGCCGCAGAAGTCGTCGTAGGACCGGTCCCCGATGCCGAGCACCGCATAGCGGACCCCGTCGAGCGTGGGGGCGTCCGGCGCTTCGAGCCGGCTCCAGAACTCGGCGCCGTTGTCCGGTGGGCCCCCGTCGCCGAACGTGCTGGTGACCACGACGACGTCGCGCGCCGAGGTGAGGTCGGTCAGCGTGGCCTCGTCCATGTTGCGCACCTGCGCGTCGCCGAGCTTCGCCGCGACCTGCCCCGCGAACTCCTCGGCGGTGCCGGTCTGCGACGCCCACAGCACCAGCGGTCCGTGCCCGGCTGCCGGCGCCTCCGCCCGCGCCGGCTCGGCGCGCGAGTAGCGTCCGGCCAGCACCCCGTCGATCCACAGCCGCACCTCGGCGCGCACCGGCGCGTGCGTCGGCAGCACCGGCACGCCGGACGGAGCGTCGCCGATACCGCTGAAAAACCCTGCCAGATAGAGCTTTTCGTCCTCGGTGAAGGCCGGTGTGCGGGTGCGGCCGACAGGACTGGCGGCGCCCACCGGCTTCACCGGCCGCAGGCTGATCGCGCACACCTTGAATTCCGGCTGCAGGGACTCCGGATCGACGGCGTCGTTGGTGAGCGCGTTGATCGTCAGGTACTCGCCGTGTTCGTCGTTCCAGTGGAACGGCACGAAACAGTTCCCCGGACGCACCCGGTCGGTGATCACCGCGGGCAGCACCGCCCGGCCGCGCCGCGATGCAAGCTCGACCGGCTGACCCTCGGTCAGTTCGAGGGCGACCGCGTCGACGGGGTGCACCTCCACGAACGGCCCGCCGTTGAGTTTGTTGAGTTTGTCGACCCGTCCCGTCTTGGTCATGGTGTGCCACTGGTGTTGCAGCCGACCGGTGTTGAGCACGATCGGGTAGTCGGCGTCGGGCAGTTCGTCGGCGTCCACGTGCGGCCGGGGTACGAACACCGCGCGCCGCGACGGGGTCGCGAACGCCAGCCGGGGCCGATGTCCGTCGGCGTCGACGTACAGGTGCTGGCTGACCCCGTCGTTGAGGTAGCGGATCGGGTGACGGTCGTCGTCGCCACCGGGTTCGCCCGCGGGCGGCACCGGCCACTGCAGCGGTGTCTGGCGCAGCCGCTCGTAGCTCGCGCCGCGCAGGTCGTATCCGGTGCGCAGGTTCGTGAATCGGCGGATCTCGTCGAAGATCTCGGCGCTGCTGCCGTAGCTGAAGTCGTCCCCGTAGCCGAGTTGGGCGGCGATCTGGCAGATCAGCTGCCAGTCCGGGCGGGCCTGCCCCGCGGGCGGGATGGACTGCTGCAGCAGTGTCATATTGCGGTCGGAATTGATCATCACGAAATCGGATTCGGCCCAGAGCGTGGCGGGCAGCACGATGTCGGCGTAGCGGTTGGTGGCGTTGTCGCGGTAGGTGTCCTGGGTGATGACGAGTTCGGCGGCTTCCAGACCGGCGATCGTGGTCTTGCGGTTGGGCATGGTGGCCACCGGATTGGTGCAGATGATCCAGCAGGCCTTGATCTCCCCGGCGGCCAGACGCTCGAACATGTCGACCGCGCCCGGCCCGAATTCGGTGCGGATGGTGCCCGGCGACAGACCCCATTCCTCTTCGACGAACGCCCGGTCGTCGGCGGAGATCACCGACCGCTGACCGGGCAGTCCCGGCCCCATGTACCCCATCTCGCGGCCGCCCATCGCGTTGGGCTGACCGGTCAGCGACATCGGTCCGCTGCCGGGCCGGCAGATCGCCCCGGTGGCCAGGTGCAGGTTGCAGATCGCGGTGGTGTTCGCGGTGCCGTGGGTGCTCTGGTTCACGCCCACCGCCCAGCACGTCATCCAGTCCCCCGCCTCGGCGATCATTGCCGCGGCCAGGCGGATGTCGGATTCGCCGATACCGGTGATCTCGGAGACCCTCGCCGGCGGGTAGTCGGCCAGGAACTCGACCATCTGCTCCCAGCCCTCGGTGTGCTCGGCGATGAACTGCTCGTCGATGTCGTCGCTCTCGACGAGCAGGTGCAGCAGCCCGTTGAGCAGCGCCAGGTCGGTGCCCGGTTTGATCTGCAAGTAGAGGTCTGCCTTGTCCGCGGTGATGGTGCGGCGGGGATCGACGACGATGAGTTTCGCGCCGGTTTTCAGCCGCTCGGCCATCCGCAGGTAAAGGATCGGGTGGCAGTCGGCCATGTTGGACCCGATGACGAAGAACAGGTTGGTCAGGTCGAAGTCGGTGTACGACCCCGGCGGCCCGTCGCTGCCGAGCGACTGTTTGTACCCGGTGCCCGCACTGGCCATGCACAGCCGCGAATTGGACTCCATGTACTTGGTGCGCAGGAAGCCCTTCGCGAGTTTGGTTGCCAGGTATTGCGATTCGAGTGACATCTGCCCGGACACGTAGAACGCGACCGCATCCGGTCCGTGTTTGTCGACGATCGCCCGCAGCCGCCGGCCCGCCTCGGCGATCGCATCGTCCACCGGGACCGGCACCGCCTCGTCGCCCCGGCCCGGCCGCAGCAGCGCCGACTTGAGACGTCCGTCGTCGGCGCGCATCATCTCCGCGTGTGTGGCACCCTTCGTGCACAGCCTGCCGAAGTTGGTGGGGTGCAACTTGTCCCCGGACACCCGGGCGATGACCGGACGATCGCCGCCTGCGTCGTTGAGGAGGTCCGTGTGCACCTCGATGCCGCAACCGACACCGCAGTACGAGCACGCAGTTCTGGTCACCGCCATGAGGCCATGGTCCGCGGACCCTGTTCCGGTTGGTTTCCGCGGACGTTATCGGCAGGAAAACTCGTGCTCACCGGGTCGATACCCGCCCGGTGAGCAGCATCCTCGCTGGTCAGCCGGCCGAGGCGGATGCCGGTGCCGCGGCCCGGCCGATGTGGTCGCCGCCGCCGGCGCGCGCGCTCGCCATCCGCAGGAAGACAATCCATGTCACGATCGCGCAGACCACGTAGAAACCCATGAACACCCAGAAGGCGTTGGTGGCCGATTTCGCATCACCGATGTAGGACGCGCGCAGCACCACGTTGATGCCCACGCCGCCGAGCGCCCCGACCGCCCCGGCGAAACCGATCAACGCCCCCGACATGCTGCGCGACCACGCCGCCTTCTCCCCGGCGTTCCACTCGTCATGGCCCTGGGCCTTCGCCTCGAAGATCGACGGGATCATCTTGTAGGTCGACCCGTTGCCGATGCCCGACAGGATGAACAGCAGGATGAACCCGACCACGTACAAGGCCATCTGAGCACCGGTCGGCGCCCCCGCCATCCCGTCGTCGAGCACCCCTGTGGTCACCAGGATCCCGGCGGCGAAGATCATCGCGACGAAGGTGTAGAGCGTGATGCGGCCGCCGCCGATCCGGTCGGCGAGCTTGCCGCCGAACGGCCGCGAGATCGAGCCGAGCAAGGGTCCGATGAACGAGATCTGCGCGGCATGCAGCGAGGCCTGTGCCGGGGTGTCACCGCCGGCCAGGTAGTTGATCTGCAGCACCTGCCCGAAGGCGAACGAGAAGCCGATGAACGATCCGAAGGTGCCGATGTAGAGGAAGCTCATCACCCAGGAATGTTTGTAGCGCAACGCCTCCCCGAGTGCGCTCAGGGTCGAGCGCTGGTTGCCGAGGTTGTCCATGAACGTTGCCGCGCCCACCGCGGCGAGGCCGATCAGGACGAGGTAGGCGGCGCAGACGATCTCCGGGGCGGTGTTGCCGACGGTCGCGATCACGAGCAGCCCCACCAGCTGGATCACCGGGACGCCGATGTTGCCGCCGCCGGCGTTGAGCCCCAGCGCCCAGCCCTTGAGCCGCTGCGGGTAGAAGGCGTTGATGTTCGTCATCGACGAGGCGAAATTGCCGCCACCGAAGCCGGCGAACGCCGCCACCAGCATGAACGTCGTGTAGGACGTGCCGGGGTTCTTCATCACGTACCACGTCAGCAGCGTCGGGATCAGCAGCAGCAGCGCGCTGACGATCGTCCAGTTACGGCCGCCGAACCGCGCGGGCGCGATCGTGTACGGGATCCGCATGAACGCGCCCACCAGGGTCGGCATCGCGACCAGGTAGAACTTGCCTGCGGCGTCGATGCCGTAGACGTCCTGCGGCATGAACAGCACCATCACCGACCAGATGGACCAGATCGAGAAACCGACGTGCTCGGCGAAGATCGACCAGATCAGATTGCGTTTGGCGATCTGTTTTCCGCCGGCTTCCCACGCGTCGATGTCCTCGGCATCCCAGTGGGCGATGTAGCGGTCGCGGCTCATACCCCAGATCTACTGTGGCGCGGTTCCGCCGCGGTTGCCCCGTCGTGTCCACCATGTCAACACCGGCTCACACCCGTCGTACCGGACCGGGTGCGCAACGGGATTCACGGCGGACTCGCATCGGAAACGACTCCGAAACATCATCGGCCTAGCGTGTCGTAGGCATGAGCGACGGCAGCACTCCACGATTCCTGCAGGGCGCCTTCGAGTTCGAAGGTAACGGCCTGGACAAACCCATGCCGATCGACGCCAGTCTGCGCTATGTCGTGCCGGCCGGAGCGGTCGCGCAGCCGGTGTACTTCCGCGGCGGCAATTCGAGCGACGAGATGGTCACCGCCGTCCTGTTCCGGGACGGTAAACCGATGCGGTACTTCCCGATCGCGGCCAAGGGCGCCACCCACGTGGCGCTGCGCGTGGTGGAGGACATCCTCGGGGACACGGTGCTCGAACTGTTCGTCGCCGCACCCACCGGATGCGCCGGAACCATGATCGTCGACCTCGGACTGGTGGAGGTCTAGATGACGCGCAGGAAGCTCGTCGTCATCGGCAACGGGATGGCCGGGGTACGCGCCATCGAGGAGATCCTCACCCGCGGCGGAGCCGACATGTTCGACATCACGGTGTTCGGCGACGAACCGTACGGCAACTACAACCGCATCCTGCTGTCGAACGTGCTCGCAGGCAGCGACGACACCGAAGAGATCTACCTCAACCCGGTCACCTGGTACACCGAAAACGGTATCGACCTGCGGGCCGGGGTGCGGGTGGTGCGCATCGACCCGTACGCCCGGCTGGTGCACGCTGACGACGGCACCGTCCAGCGCTACGACGAGCTGATCGTGGCCACCGGGAGCCGGTCGTTCTTCCCCCCGATCGCCGGGTTGTGGGCCGACAACAAGACGCTGGTCGACGGCGCCTTCGGTTTTCGCACGCTCGACGACTGCTTGGGCATGATCACCGAGGCCGAACACCGGAGAAAGGCGGTGGTGATCGGTGGTGGCCTGCTGGGCCTGGAAGCCGCACGCGGACTGCAGAACCGGGGTCTGACGGTCGAGGTGGTGCACGCCGGCGAGACGCTGATGAACGCCCAACTCGACGACACCGCGGGTGCGATCCTGCGGCGTTCGGTCGAACGGCTGGGTATCACGGTGCACATGTCCAAACGCACCACCGAGGTGCGCACCGGCGACAACGGCACGCTGCGCGGCATCGTGTTCTCCGACGGCAGCGAGATCGACTGCGACATGCTGGTCCTCGCGGCGGGCATCCGGCCCAATGTGGGCCTCGCGCAGCGGGCCGGGCTGACCGTGGAGCGCGCCATCGTGGTCGACGACCACATGCGCTCGGTCGACGACGAGCACATCTACGTGGTCGGTGAATGCGCACAGCACCGCGGCCAGGTGTACGGGCTGGTGGCGCCGCTGTGGGAGCAGGCGTGCGTACTGGCCGACCACCTCACCGGCACCGACGTCGCGGCGGCGTATCACGGCTCCCGCACAGCGACGAAGCTGAAGGTCGCGGGGGTCGACGTCGCGTCGATGGGACTCAAGGGGCCCGAGCTGCCCGACGACGAATTCGTCCAGTACTCCGAGCCCAAGAGCGGGGTGTACAAGACGATCGTCATTCGCGACGGAAAGCTCATCGGCGCAACGCTTCTCGGCGACGTCAGCAAGGTGTCGTTCCTGACCCAGGCGTTCGACAGCGGCCTGCCGCTGCCGGACGAGCGGGTGTCGTTGATGTTCGACATCGGCACTCCCGGCGTCGAAGTGGGCGTGGCCGAACTGGCCGACGATGCGCAGGTGTGCAACTGCAACGGCGTGTCGAAGGGCGCGTTGGCGGCGTGCGTGCGCGACGGCGAGACCTCGGTGTCCGGAGTCATGGCGAAGACCAAGGCCGGCAAGGGATGCGGTTCGTGTAAGCAGCTGGTCGGGCAGATCGTCGAATGGGCGGCCGGTGGCGCCGTCAGCGAGGATCCGTCGGCGTCCTGGTACGTGCCGGGCATCCCCTACGACAAGCAGACGTTGATCCGTCACATCCGTGACCTCCGGTTGCATTCGGTGTCCTCGGTGTTCGCCGCGCTCGCCCCGGACGGCAAGGAGGAGGCCACCTCCAAGATGGCGCTGGCCTCACTGCTGGAGGTCATCTGGGCCGACGAATTCGTCGACGAGCGCGACGCCCGGTTCATCAACGACCGGGTGCACGCCAACATCCAACGGGACGGGACGTTCTCGGTGGTACCGCAGATGAAGGGCGGCGTCACGAATACCTGGCAGTTGCGCCGGATCGCCGACGTCGCGGACAAGTACTCGATCCCGATGATCAAACTCACCGGCGGTCAGCGCATCGATCTGCTCGGGGTGCGAAAGGAGGATCTGCCCGCGGTGTGGGCGGATCTGGACATGCCGTCCGGATACGCGTACGGCAAGAGCTTCCGCACCGTGAAAACCTGTGTCGGTAGCGACTTCTGCCGCTTCGGCGTCGGCGACTCCACCGCGCTGGGGATCGCGATCGAAGACCGGTACAAGGGGCTGGCGAGCCCGGCGAAGATGAAGCTGGCCGTCACCGGATGCCCGCGCAACTGTGCGGAGTCCCTGTGCAAGGACCTCGGGGTGGTGGCGATCGACGGCGGCCGGTGGGAGATCTACGTCGGCGGTGCTGCGGGGGCGCACATCCGCAAGGGCGACCTGCTCGCCACCGTGGACTCCCCCGACGAAGTGATGACGCTGACGGGCAGGTTCCTGCAGTACTACCGGGAGAATGCCAACTGGCTGGAACGCACCTACGCGTGGGTGCCGCGCCTGGGCATCGAGAAGATCCGCGCCGTGGTGGTCGACGACAGCGAGGGCATCGCCGAACAGCTCGACGCCAACATGCAGAAATCCGTCGACGCCTACCGTGACCCGTGGCGCGACGGGCAGGAGCCGGCCACCGAGGGCCAGTTCAGGACGTCACTGCCGCTGCTGCCGCTCCCCCAGGTGCCGGTGCGGTGATGGACGTGGAGGTCGGGTCGCTCGACGAGATCCCCGTCGGCGAAGGCCGCACGTTCACAGTCGACGGCGACCAGATCGCGGTGTTCCGGCTGCGGGACGGGTCGCTGCGCGCTCTCGACGCGGTGTGCCCGCACCGCGGCGGACCGCTCGCCGACGGGCTGTCCGACGGTCAGGTGGTGGTGTGCCCGCTACACGGTCACACGTTCGATCTGTGCACCGGCGCCGAGGCGGCCGGGGCCGAGCTGTCGGTGCGCAGCTATCCCGTCGCCGCGGTGGACGGCACGGTGCGAATCAGCCGCTGAGGTCCCGCGCCCGAATCGTTACCGGGAATCGTAATTCATCGTGACCACGAATCGCCGTCGATTTGGCCATGGTGGCGCCGAGAACCGCGCACCATGGATACATGCGCCAATCGACGGTCCGGCTTGTCGTCGCAGGTCTCTGCCTTCTGCTCACCGGATGCGCCCAGACGGTCAGTGCCTCGTCGAGCACGACCACCACCCGCTCGATGATCCCGCGTCCCCTGGTCGAGCGTGAGCTGGCCGGACTGCTCCTGGAACCAGACGAGGTGTCCGCGGCGATGGGGACCGCGGGTATGGCAGTCACGGGGACCGAGTCCGCCATGGAGGACAACAGCGCCCTGATGGCGCCGCGGGAGTGCCTCGCGATCGACGCCGCCGCGGAGGCGCCGGTCTACGCGGGCAGCGACTACTGGGCCGAGCGCGGCGTGAGCATGAACAACGGCGACGATTTCACGCACTACGCCAAGCAGGCCGTGGTGCAGTTCCCGTACCAGGAGAAGGCCGCCGCCTTCTTCGACCTCTCCGTAAGCCAGTGGCCGGCCTGCCGTCAGTACGAACACACCCAGAGCGGGTCTGTCTGGGACGTCGGCAAAATCCTCAACGAGGACAACATCCTGAGCACCACGGTCGTCCAACAGGAAGCCCGGGCGCCGGGCTGGGGATGTGGTCGCGCACTCGCCTTGCGCAACAACATCATCATCGACGTCAACACGTGCAGCGCCAATCCTGCCGACTCGGCGGTGCGGATCGCCGCTCAGATCGGAGACAACGTCAAGGCCCAGTGGTAGCCGGTCACGCCTCGTCCGGTTTGACGGCGAGCACAGGCTTCGGGCATTCCAGCAGCACCCGCTGGGACACGCTGCCGAGCAACAGCTTTCCCACCGGGCTGCGGTGACGCAGGCCGATCACCAACAGGTCGGCGTCGTCGCGTTCCATCGCGGTCAGCAGAGCGTCCGCGGCGTAGACACCGACCGGCTGCTGCACCTCGAACGGCACACCGCAGTCGGCGAGCAGCTCCTCGAGCCCACGGACGTCACCGGCCTGGGCGAACCCGGCGTCGACGTAGGAGTCTCCGGCGGTCGAGTTGACGACGAGCAGACCGGTGTCGCGCCGTTTGGCCTCGGCGATACCGTGTTCGACCGCCGCCGCGCCGAACCGGTCCGCGGTGTACCCGACGATGATCATCTCGTCTCCTCGCGCAAGCGCTCGTCGGTGATCATCTCGTCTCCTCGCGCAAGCGCTCGTCGGTGATCATGAGCGTGCCGCCTTTTCCTTCTGGTCCACGTCGTCCTCCACGATGAGCAGCGTGTCTTCACTGCGGTGCATCAGTTTGAGCACCAACGGCGCCAGCAGCAGCAGCGCCATCAGCACGTAGACGACGATGGCGACCGGTTCGGTGAACAGGCTCGTCCAGTCGCCACCGCCGAGCTGAAGGCTCTGGCGCAGTTGGCGTTCGATGCGGGGCCCGAGGATGACGCCGATGATCAGGGGTAGCACCGGCAGCCCGAATCGGCGCATCATCAGGCCGAGCAGGCCGAACAACAACAGCAGTGCCAGGTCGAGCGGCTGGACGTTGACCGCGAGCGCACCCAGCGTCGCGAAGAACAGGATGCCCGCGTACAGGTAGGGCCGGGGGGTGCGCAGCAGTTTGGCCCACAGCGGCGCCAACGGCAGGTTGAGCAGCAGCAGCAACAGGTTGCCGATGAACAGGCTGGCGATCAGGGTCCAGATCAGCAACGGCTCTTTCTCGAACAGCGTGGGGCCGGGCTGGATTCCGTAGGACACGAACGCGGTCAGCATGACCGCCGCGGTGGCGTTGGTGGGCAGGCCGAGCGACAGCATCGGCACCAGAGTGCCGGCCGCCGAGGCGTTGTTGGCGGCCTCCGGTCCGGCCACCCCCTCGATGGCCCCCTTGCCGAACTCCTCCTTGTGCTTCGAGAGGCGTTTCTCGGTGATGTAGGACAGGAAGGTCGGCAGTTCCGCACCGCCGGCGGGCAGCGCACCGAACGGGAACCCGTAGGCGGTCCCGCGCAGCCACGGCTTCCACGAGCGCCGGAAGTCGTCGCGGCCCATCCACGGCCGCCCCACCGGGATCACCTCGGCCGGGCGGCGCCTCAGGTGCGCCGCCACCCACAGCGCCTCACCGAGGGCGAAGATCGCGACCGCGATCACCACGATGTCGATCCCGTCGGACAGTTGCGGCAGCCCGAAGGTGGCCCGCGGTTGGCCGGTGAGGAAGTCGATCCCGACCACGCCGATGGCCAGGCCGAGGAACAGCGAGATCGCCCCGCGCAGCTTCGACGCGCCGAGCACGGCGGTGACCGCGACGAGCGCGAACACCATGATGGCCAGGTATGACGGCGCACCGAGGGTGACCGCGAACCGGGAGATCGGCGGGGCGAACGCCGCCAGCAGCGCGGTGCCGATCACACCCGCGACGAACGACCCGATGGCGGCGGTGGCCAGCGCCTGGGCGGCCCGGCCGGCCTTGGCCATCCTGTTGCCCTCGATCGCGGTGATGACCGAGGACGACTCGCCGGGGGTGTTCAGCAGGATGGAGGTCGTCGACCCGCCGTACATGCCACCGTAGAAGATGCCGGCGAACATGATGAACGCCGCGCTCGGGCTGACGTTGTAGGTGACGGGCAGCAGCAGCGCGACCGTCATCGCCGGTCCGATGCCGGGCAGCACGCCGACCGCGGTGCCCAGCAGCACGCCGATGACCGCGTACAGCAGGTTCATCGGCGTCGCGGCTTCCGCGAAGCCCTGCATGAGCCAGTCCAGGTTGTTCATCTACAGAATCCCGTCGAGAATGCCTGCGGGCAGCGGGATTCCGAGCCCGGAGTAGAACGCGTAGAAGCTGATCAGCGACAGCGCCAGCCCGATCGCGATGTTGCGCACCCAGTGGCGGTTGCCGAGCACGGCCACCGAGCCGGAGAACAGCAGGGTGCCGGTGATCACCCAGCCGAGAGGCTGCACCAGCAGGATGACGGCGACGAACAGCCCGACGAGCATTCCGACCGTGCGCCAATCGCTCGGCGCGTCCGGGTCGACGTCCTCACCGGCATCGGCCTCCCCCACCGACCCCCGCGGGATCGCGACGGCGAGGATGACCGCAAGCACGATGAGCACGACCCCGATGACGATCGGAAATGCCCTGGGCCCCACCGGATCCACCTTCGCGAATCCGGCGGTCAGGCGGAGCGCGTCGACGATGAGGAAGGTGCCCACCACCGCGAGCACGGCGCAGATCAGGTACTGCGCCCGGTCGACGCGCTTGGGTTTGTCGGTCGTGGTTGTCTTGTCGGTGGTCATACCAGCCCCAGTTCGGTCAAGGTCGACGAAACCCGCTCGTCCTGTTCGACGAGGAACTGCTCGAACGCCGGGCCGGTGACGAAGGCGTCGGTCCAGCCGTTCTTGACCAGCGCCTCCTTCCACTGGTCGGTGGCGTGCAGTTCCTCGAGCGCGCGGATCATCGCCTGTTTGGCGTCAGCGGAGATGTCTGGCGGGGCGAGGACTCCGCGCCAGTTGGCGAATGTGAGGTCGATGCCGGACTCCTTCAGCGTGGGAGCGTCGACACCCTCGACCCGTTCGTCGCTGGAGACGGCGAGCACCCGCAGTTGGCCGGCCGCGATCTGGTCGATCAGTTCACCAGGGCTCGAGGTGCCCGCGGTGATCTTCTTGCCGAGCAGTGCGGTGAGCAGATCGCCGCCGCCGTCGTAGGTGATGAAGTTGACCGCTTTCGGGTTCACGCCGACCGTTTCGGCGAGCTCCATCGGAAACAGGTGGTCGGGACCGCCCGGGGACGAACCGCCCCCGATGGTCACGTTGGCCGGATCGGCCTTCCACGCCTCGACGAAGTCGCCGACGGTCTGGAACGGCGAGTCGGCGGGCACGAAGATCGCCCCCGGGTCCTCGATGAGCTTGGCCAGCGCGGTGGCGTCGGAGGCCTTGATGTTGGAGCCGTTGGTATAGGTGGCGCCGACGACGCCGAGCCCCATCGTCATCATGAGGTCGTCGTTGCCGCGCTCGTTCATCAACCGGGCCATCGCGACGGTGCCGCCGGCGCCGATCACGTTGAACACCTCGACGCGCCCGGTGATGTCGTTGTCCTCCATGATCTTCACCGCCGTGCGTGCGGTGAGGTCGTAGCCGCCACCCGGACTGTTGGGCACCATCATCCGCAGCCGGTGCAGACCCTCGGAGTCGTTGCCGCGGGTCACCCCGCAGGCGGTCAGGAGTATTGCGGCGAGCACCACGACGGCCAGCGCACGCAGGTTTCGTATCACGGTGGTCATACTGGACCCGGAACGTGATGTGAGTCACTGATTCGGAAGCAAAGGACGTTTTGGTCGTTGAGTTCACGATTATTCGGGATGGTGCGCGCATTCGGCAGGCGCAGCCTCGCCGGTCAGTTCCTGGTGTTCCAGCTGCTGGTGGTGGCGGTGGTGCTACTGGCCGTCGCGGCGGTGTCGGTGGCGCAGTCCACCCGGGAGTTCCGGGATGTACGCGGCCAGCGGATGATCGCGGCCGCGGAGAACGTCGCGTCCACGCCGATCGTGCGGGACCGCTTCGCCGATCCGTTCGCATCGCGGGTGCTGGCGCCCGAGGTCGACCGCGCGGTGGCGCTGTCGGGTGCCGGGCTGGCCGAGATCGTCGACCCGAAGGGCGGGGTGCTGGCGTCGTCGGATCCCTCGCGGGCCGGCCACACCGTCGATCTGGCCGTCACGCGCGCCGACGAGGGGCGGGCGTGGTTCGGCGACGACGACATCGACGGGGTGCACAGCCTCATCGGCCAGGTGCCGGTGCTGTCCAGCCGCGGTGAGGTACTGGCGATCGCGTCGGTCAGCGAACCGTATCCGTCGGTGTGGGAACTGCTCAGCGGAGCCGGTGAACGACTGCTCCTCTACCTCGGATTGGCCGCCGCGCTCGGTCTGCTGGCGTCGTGGCTGCTGTCCCGGCGGATCAAACGCCACACCCGCGGGCTGGAGGTCGCGGAGATCGCCGGGTTGGCGGATCACCGGGAAGCGTTGCTGCACAGCATCCGTGAAGGCGTGGTGGCGGTGAACACCAACGGTGTCATCACACTGCTCAACGACAGCGCCCAGGAGTTGCTCGGCCTCTCGGGTGCGGCAGTGGGTCAACGGGCCGACGCCGTCGGGCTCGATCCGGCGGTGGTCGACTTCCTGCTGTCCGGGGAGGACGGCCGCGACGTCGTCATCGCCACCCGCGCCAGCGTCCTGGCGCTCAACCGGCGCACCGCGTCGAGCGGCGGGCAATGGATCGGTACGGTGACGACGATGCGCGACAGCACCGAATTGGCCGCCCTTCAGGCACAGTTGTCGTCGCACAAGAGCGTCACCGATACGTTGCGCGCGCAGACCCACGAGTTCGCCAACCAGCTGCACACGATCTCGGGGTTGGTGCAGCTCGGCGAATACGACGCGGTGCGGGACCTGATCGGCGAGCTGACCCGGCGACGCGCGGAGATCAGCGATGCGGTCACCCGGCGGATCGCCGACCCCGCCGTCGCGGCGCTGTTGATCGCGAAGACCACGCTGGCCGCCGAAAGCGGTGTGAGGCTGAGCCTCGATCCCGATTCGCATCTCGGCGCGCTCGATCCGGCGCTGGCCACCGACGTCATCACGGTGCTGGGCAATCTGATCGACAATGCGGTCGACGTGTCGGTGGGTTCGGGTGCGGCCCGGGTGACCGTGCTGATCGACGACGCCGAGGGGTTGTCGATCAGCGTGACCGATACCGGACCCGGTGTGCCCGAGCATCTTCGGGAGACGATCTTCGCCCGCGGCGTGACGTCGAAGCCCGAGGCGCCGGGCGGCCGGGGCATCGGGCTGGCGCTCGTGCGGCTGGTCACCGCGCAGCACGGCGGCGTCGTCGAGGTCTCCGACCGCCAGGACGGCGGCGCGGTGTTCGCGGTGCGGCTGCCGATGACGCGGGTGGCCGCGCATGCGTGACGTGCTGGTGGTCGACGACGATTTCATGGTCGCCGACATCCACCGCCGGTTCGTCGAGCGGGTGGACGGATTCCGGGCGGTGGGCGTGGCGCGCACCGGCGGCGAAGCGCTGACCGCCGCACGTGAGCTCGCGCCGCACCTGATCCTGCTCGACGTCTACCTGCCGGACATGACCGGGCTCGAGGTGCTGCAGCGGTTGCGGTCGGATGGGGACCGGGTCGGCGTCATCATGATCACCGCGGCGCGCGAACTCGACACCGTCAGCGCGGCTCTCGACGGTGGCGCGGCGGACTACCTGATCAAACCGTTCGAGTTCGCGCAGCTGCGCGCCAAACTCGAGGCGTTCGCCACTCGCGCGGACGCGCTGGAATCCGCGCGGGGCGCCGATCAGTCGCTGATCGACTCGCTGTTCGGCCGTCAGAGCGGCGGTGAGGTGCTGCCCAAGGGACTCGGCATCGAGACCGGGCGGCTCGTCCTCGATGCGGTGCAGGAGGCCGGGGAAGTATCTTCGACCGAATGTGCTGCGCTGGTGGGAATTTCGCGGGTCAGCGCACGGCGCTATCTCGAGCACTACCTGAGCACCGGCGCCCTGGAGTTGCGGCTGCAGTACGGCGTGGGGCGACCCGAGCGGCGTTACCGGACCAGCGCGTAGCGCCACCTCAGAAGGGTGGTTTGTCGGGTTCGGGGGGTGGTTGCCAGTCCGGTGGGAGGGTTTCGGGTTGGTCGGGCTCGTTGATCCAGCGCAGGTACGGGTTGGCTTTTCTTCGGTGCTCGAGCATCAACAGCGCGGGGCGACGTCGACGGTTGCGGTCCTTGCGGTTCTCGATCTCATGCTTGCGCGCGGCGTCGAGCCTGCGGCGCGCGGTGTTGACCGGCCTCAGGGTGCGGTTGCGCTCCCGGGTACGGGCGATACGTTTTGCGCGTTCCCGAGACAGGTTGCGTCGGCGTGCTTTCGGCTCCACACACGCCGGTGGTCCCATCCGGGGGAACAATTCGATGCCGCCGGGGGCGGTGCAGTACATTCGCCCGGTCGGTGATGTCCACACAATGGTGCCGTCGGGCAATTGCACATCATGCCACCCGTTGTCGAACGTTTTGAGCCGATGATGTTGGCGGCACAGGCATTTCAGATTGTTCGGGGTGGTGAAACCACCCTTGGACGGGTCGACATGGTTGAACGGAATCGTATGGTCCAGATCGCAGCGCTCAGCGGGGCGGTCACACCCCGGGAACCGGCACGTCAGATCCCGCATCCGCACAAACCGTTCCACCGCCGCCGTCGGCTGATAGCGCCTCATCTCCTCGGCGGTCACCACCGGCGCGGTGAGCACCCGCAAGGTGGCCCGCTCGACCATGCGCCGCACCACCTCGGCGTCGATCACCCCGAACCCGGCCAGATACCCGGGCTTGTTCCCGATACCCAGCACGGTGGATTGGTCGGCGATCACATTGATCACCGTCCGCACGCCGCGGCCCTCGTCCACGGTCGGCGCGGGTGTGTCGGCGTTCGAGCAGGCGGGGCATCGGCACGCCAGCGTGATGGCCTGGGCCATCGCCGCCACCGCATCGGCGCGCCGCTGGTCCAGGGTGCGCGGATCCTGCGGGCACACCCCGTTGGCCAGGGCGGCGATCTTCTCATCCACGATCACCGCCGATTCCGCGTCGAGGACCCCGTCGACTTTGGCGGTGCCGTTCCCCACCGGGATGACGTCGAAATGCCGATTGTCTTCAGCGGTTTCGCGTTCCCGGATGGCGTCGGGATCCAACGCGCGCACCGCGGCGTCGACGGTGTTGTTGACCCGTTTACGCGACCACGACTGCCAGCGCGCCACCCCGGACGACAACCTGCTGTCGAGGGCGGCGAGCACCGACAAATCCCGAACCAGTTCGGTGCGCTTGAGAATGATCTGCACCGTGCGCCAATCAGTGTCCCCCGCGCACAGCACCGCCATGACTGTCGGGAAGCGACTGTCCAAGGCTTCGGCGTTGGCCACCAGCGTGCTGGCCGCGCCCGGGGGCAGATTCATCGCCGCGGCCACTTCGACGCTGGTGCGCTGCAAGCCCGTCACGATCATGTAGCCGCAGTCCGGGTCCTCGGCCTCAGCCTCCCACGTGCGCCGACCCAACAACTCCGCCACCGCCGCCACCCGGCGCCCCACCAGCGTCGACTCCTCACGGTACGAGTCAGCGATAACCGCCACCAACTCGTCTGACGAGGATTCATCGAACATGTGTGCGAGTGTAATCCGACCCACCGACAGGAGTAGCTGTCATCTCCCAAGACATCACACCGACACGTCGGTTCTACTCGTGGAGGCGCTGACCGTGATCACCACTCCCCGCGCAAGCGCGCCCGGTAGGAGCGGCCGTCGGGGTCGTACATCATCCGGTACACCGGGACCGCCCACAGCCGGGTGAATCTGCCCAGTTGTTCGGTGCGGTGCGGCCGCAGCCGTCCCGGCGGCCGCGGACCGACCTGTCCACCCGCATACCAGTCGTCCAAAGCCTGTGCCGCCGAGACCATCTCGTGCACCACATCCGTCGGGTCGACCAGACCCTGCCCATCATCGTCCGCGCGGTCGAGGTGCTCACGCATCAGGCGCAGCCTCAGATCACGGGCGAACACCCGCGAGCCGTCTCCGAGCCCCGCCGGATCCCGCGGCAACCGCTCGTCGCGGGTGTCATCCAGTACCGCACACGACAACTCACTGTCGTGCGTCCACGACCGCCGATTGAAGTTGTCGCTGCCCACACACGCCCACACGTCGTCGACCACACAGACCTTGGCGTGCACGTACACCGGTGTGCCCTCGTGGTTTTCGACGTCGAAGACGTGCACCCGGCCCGGCCCGGCGGCCTCGCATGTCTCGATGGCTTGTCCGCGCCCGACCTGGTTCGGGGGAAGCGCCAACCGCCCGTCGACATCGGGATACCGCGGGATCACCGCGATCAGGTGCAGATCGGGGTTGTCGGCCAGCGCCTTGGCGAACAGGTCGGCCACCTGCTTGGACCACAGGTATTGATCCTCGAGGTAGATCAGCCGCCGGGCGCGTTGCACCGCCTTGGTATAGCCGCGCGCCACACTGCGCTCGCCGTGCGGGGCGAAGTCGTAGGTGAAGTGCGCGTCGGGATAAGTGCGCAGCACCTGCACCGCATGCGGCCCGCAGGACGGTGGATCAGGCGGTTGCTCGGGCAGCGGGTCCGCCGTCAGATCGGCACCGCGCAGGCGATCCACCACCCAGGCGACGGGGTTCAGCGTGTCCAGCGGGGCCGGGTCGTTCCAGCGTTCGCGGAACGTGGTGTCCAGCACGCCGACCACCGGGCCCTGCAGCCGCAATTGTGCGTCGTGCCAAGGTGGATGGTCGCCGTACCGCTTTGACATCTGCACCGCCTGTCGATCGCCGCGGTGCGACGCGTCGTCGCGGCGCGAATGGCACAGGTCGATACCGCCGGCGAACGCCACGTCACGCTCGGGCGCGCCAGGATGGCGGATCACCACGAACTTCTGATGATGGGACCCGCCGATCCGCACCCGCTGATCCAGCAGCACCTCACCGCCCGCACGTTCGATCGCCTCACCGAGGTGCTGGTTCTCCTTCTCGCTGTAGGAGAACTGGTCCAGGTGTGAGCGCCACACCAGCCCCTTGACCACGACGCCGCGTTCGGCAGCCCGGGAGAACAACTCGCGCACCGTCGGTCCGTCGTCCCGCATCTTCTGATCGGGGTCACCGCGCCAGTCGGTGAAGAACAGGTGGTCCCCCGGCCCGAGCGCTTCCACCTCGGTGGCCAGCGCGGCGAAGTACGTCGCGCCGTGGATCAGCGGTTCGACGAGGTTGCCATCGCAGAACGCAGGCAACTGCGACGACGGGTTGCCGCGTTCATCGACGTTGAGGAACCAATCGGACAGGTCCGCCATGCCACCCCCCAGACCCGCAGTGTAATACCCGTCCCCGCAGCAGGCCCCGATCCACGCGCCGAGGCATCATGCGGATCGGACCGCTCGGCCTGACCGGCACCCGCGCGGAAACTGGAGATCGCCGTCGCGGTCACCTTCGCCCCCGAGGCGTCCGACGCCGAACGGCTACACCGATTCCGCGACGACGCTGTTCGCGCGCTCGCCGCCGAGCTCGCACCGGGCGACGCACCGCCGGTGCCCCGGTGATAATGGCCGGGTGACACGACGCGTCCTGTTCCTCCACAACGACACCACGGCGACCGAAGGACTGCTGGGAGAGGCGTTCTCCGACGCCGGCTTCGACATCGACACCTTCACGGTGGTGCCCGAGGAGCGGGAGGGCGACCCCGCATTCGACGTGGTCTTCCCCGACCCCACCGGATACGACGTCATCGTGCCTCTCGGCGCCCGATGGCATGTGTACGACGACGCGCTGCGCCGCACCTGGGTCGGCACCGAGATGGCGCTGCTGCGCGACGCCGCCGCTGCCGGGGTGGCGCTGCTCGGCGTGTGCTTCGGCGGGCAGATCATCGCCCAGGCGTTCGGCGGCACGGTCGGCCGCGCACCGGCAGCCGAGATCGGGTGGTACGACATCCCGACCGACCGGCCCGACCTGGTCTCCACCGGGCCCTGGTTCCAGTGGCATTTCGACCGGTGGACGCTGCCTCCGGGTGCGGTCGAGATCGCCAGAACCGCCGACGCCTCGCAGGCGTTCGTACTCGGCCGCGCGCTGGCGCTGCAGTTCCACCCCGAACTCGACCACACTCTTCTCACGGGGTGGCTTGCCGACGACCGTGACGGCGACGCGCTCCGATTCGGACTCGACCACGACGAACTGCTCACCCGCACAAGGCAACTCAAAGACGATGCCGCACGGCGGAACCGCGCCCTGGTGAACGCGTTCCTGTCCTACGTCGCGGCCGCACCGTGCCCGAGCTGATGTGCGAGTGCGTCAGCGAGTTGGGGGTGGCGGAAGCGGTGGCCCACCGCGGCCAATCTCGTCGGCAGCACCCGCTGATCGGCCTCGGCGAGTTCGCGGGCGCCCTGGGCGCCGAGCAGCAACCGCGGGCCGACTGACGGGACCGGCAGCACGGCGGGCCGGTGTAGCACCGCGGCGAGCGTCGCGGTGTAGTCGGCATTGCGCACCGAATCGGGGGCGACGGCGTTGACGGGCCCACTGGTGCGGTCGTCCCACAGCGCCCGGTAGTACACGTCGAGCAGATCATCGAGCCCGATCCACGACACCCACTGCCTGCCGGTGCCCAGCCGGCCGCCGAGCCCCGCGGTGAACAGGGGCCGCATGAGCCGCAGCGTGCCGCCCGCCGCGGCCTGGACGATTCCGGTGCGAACGGTGACCACCCGCAGCCCCGCCTCGGCCGCCGGTGCGGTCGCGGCCTCCCATTGGGCGACGACGTCGGCGAGGAAACCGTCGCCACGCGAACTGTCCTCGCACAGCACCGCATCGCCGCGGTCGCAGCCGTAGAACCCGATCGCCGATGCGCTGACGAAGGCACGCGGCCCGTCGCCTCCGGCCGCGGCGAGCTCCGCGAGCCGACGGGTGGGTTCGATGCGGCTCTCGCGGATCGCCGCCCGGTGCGATGCGGTGAACCGGCCCGCGATGGACGCGCCGGCGAGGTGCACCACGGCGTCCACACCGGACAGCAGGTCGGCAGCGGGCCGCCGCGGATCCCACTGCCGTTCATCAGCCCGGATCGCATTGCGTCGCACCAGCTTGACCACCCGGTGCCCACCGCTGGTCAGCATCGCGGTCAGCGCAGCCCCGACCAGCCCCGAGGCACCCGTCACGGCGACGACCATCGGACCGCGACCGGCCTGAGCGGCGTCGCGGTGTGCAGCCAGGTCGTCGGCCAGCTGACGGTGCCGGTAGACGAAGGTCGGGCGCAGCATCACCCCCGGCACCGTGGTGTCGACCCGGTCGCGGACACGGGTGCGGCCCTGCCCCGCGTCGGCGAAGTCATGGGTGTGACGCCACCGGCCGATCACGTGCGGCGGCAGTGACCGCAGACCCCGGGATGACAGCGCGTCGGCGAACCGGTACGGCGGGTCGTAGACCGCCGGATCGTGCTGGGCGATCCAACGCAGACCTGCGGGCAGCCCGAGCACCGCCTGGCCGTTCGCCAGCGACGGGGTTTCGGCGACCACGGTCATCGGCTGCCACGGCGGCACCAGCCGGGGCATCGCGCCCGCGCGGGTGTGCCAGGCGAACACCTCGTCGAGCGGGTGGTCGACGACGCTTGCGTACTCGATGCCGCCCATGGGCCCTCCCTGTCACCGGTGTGCTCGCAGTATTCGGCGCCGCCCGGACGGTGGATTGCATCAGGGCACGGCGGGTACGACTTCTTCGCGATGAGCGGATGGGACAGACTCGGCGGCAGATCCGCCGGGCGCATCTTCCGGGACCGCCGCGACGCCGGCCTGGTCCTGGCCGGAGAACTGTCGTCCTATCGCGGTCGCGACAACCTGCTGGTGCTCGGCCTGGCCCGCGGCGGTGTTCCCGTCGGCTGGGAGGTGGCCCACGGGCTGGGAGCACCGCTGGACGTCTTTCTCGTACGCAAACTCGGTGTGCCGCAATGGCAGGAGCTCGCGATGGGCGCCATCGCATCCGGTGGCGGGGTGGTGGTCAACGAGGAACTCGTGGCCCGACTGCACCTGAGCGAGGAGGACCTGCGGCGCGCGATCGACCGCGAAACCACCGAACTGCGCCGCCGGGAGGCCGCCTACCGGCAGGGGCGGCCGCCACCGGCGATCACCGGGGCGACGGTCGTGCTCACCGACGACGGGATCGCCACCGGTGCCAGCATGCTGGCCGCGGTACGGGCGGTGCGCGCATCGCAGCCTGCGCAGGTGGTGGTGGCCGTCCCGGTGGGCCCGGAGTCGGCGTGCCGGGAGATCGGCGAGGAAGCCGATGAGGTGGTGTGCGCGACGATGCCCACGGGATTCGGAGCCGTCGGCCAGGTGTACGCCGACTTCCACCAGGTCACCGACGAGGAGGTGTGTGACCTGCTGGCGACACCGACGCGTTAGCGGGTGGTCGGTTCTTCGGGGTGGTCGGCGCCGACGTGATCCTCGTGGCGCTCGTCGAACGGCACCGCGCGGGTATCGGCGTCGGGGTCCGATTCGACAGCGGGGTCCGATTCGACAGCGGTCTCGTCGGCCTCGAAGTGCTCGGCAGAGTCGGCTTCGTCGGGATAATCGGCGTCGAAGTCGTCGGCGGTCCCGGTGTCATCGGCCGCAGGGGTACCGCCGGCGGTGCGGGAGCGTTCCCGGACCGCATCGACGATCAACAGCACCACGCCGATCACGCTGGCCGCGATGCACACCCACGCGATCAGCGCATTGCCGGTGACCACGGCGGCCACCAGGGCAGCGAGCCCGACGACGGCAAGGACGAGCGCGATGATCAGCATTGATCAGCGCAGCCGCGTCAGTTGTTTCCGCGGTTGAACTGGTTGAAGCCGCCGCCGTCGTTGTTGGCGCTCGAGTCGACCGGCGCGGCCGAGCCGCGCTGGCCGAGCTCCTCGAGCTGCGACTCGAGGTAGGTCTTCAGGCGTGTGCGGTACTCCCGCTCGAAGGTCCGCAGCTGCTCGAGCCGGCCTTCGAGGACGGTCCGCTGCTGGTTGATCGTGCCCATGATCTCGGAGTGCTTGCGCTCGGCGTCGGCCTGAAGGGCGTCCGCCTTCTCCTGGGCCTGCCGCAGCTGAGCTTCGGACCGGGTCTGCGCGTCGGCCAGCATGGCGTCGGCGCGTTGGCGGGCCTCGGTGACCGTGGTCTCGGCGGTATGCCGGGCCTCGCTGACCATCGCGTCGGCCTGGGCCCGTGCGTCGGAGAGCAGCTTGTCCGATTCGGCCTTGGCGGTGCCGGTCAGCCGGTCGGCGGTCTCCTGCGCCAGGCTGAGCACCTTGGCGGCGCGCAGCGCGGAGTCCTCGTTCTGCTGGGCGGTGGGCGCCGGTGCCGGGGGCGCCTCGTACACCGGCTGGGGCGGCGGAGTCGGTTCCGGCTCGGGCTCGTAGACCGGGGCGGGCTGCGCCGACTGGGCCGCGCCGCCACCGGAACGGGCAGAGGCCAGCTCCTGGTCCATCTCGGCAACCCGCTGACGCAGGTCGGTGTTCTCCTCGATGAGCCGGGTCAGTTCGTTCTCGACCAGGTCGAGGAATGCGTCGACTTCGTCCTCGTTGTAGCCGCGTTTACCGATCGGCGGCTTGCTGAACGCGACGTTGTGAACGTCAGCGGGTGTGAGCGGCATCGTCTGCCCCCTTGGAGTCTGGACCGTCAACCGATCTCAAAGTGTAAAGCCTGGCTGGAACGCAACTGGCGTCCATCCTGTCACACCAGACCCGGCGGTTGCAGGGGAGGTCAAATTTTAAGAGCGAATTTCAATTTCTCAACGTCAATTCCAGTGCCTGGCAAACCTGGTGCGCAGGCGCGCGGGCCGGTCCGGCGACCAGGGTCAGGCTGCGGCGCCGAAAGCCAGCTGCATACCGATGAACGCCACCAGCAGCAACACCATGATCGACAGGTCGAAACGCACCGCCCCTATCGTGAGCTGGGGAATGATGCGGCGCAGCAGCTTCACCGGCGGATCGGTCATCGTCATGATCACCTCGAGCACCACGACCGTCAGCCCGCGCGGGCGCCAGTCTCTGCTGAACGAGCGGATGAACTCGACCACGACCCGTGCGATGAGCAACAGCCAGAAAACGAACAGCGCAAAACCAAGGATTTCGAAGAACAGCGCCAACGGAAGCTCGACCTCACTACGGGCAGATGTGTGACATTCGATACAGGTGGGAAAACGACCTCGTCAGCCTACCTGCCGGGCCGGGGCGCCGCCGTGCCCGGCGGTCGCCCCCAGCAGTCACTGATACGCGTAGAACCCGGCCTCGGCGATACGCCTGCGCTCGTCGGCGGTGACGTCGACGTCGGCCGGCGACAGCAGGAACACCTTGGTGGCGACCTTGTCGAACGAACCGCGCAGGGCGAACGCGAGACCGGCAGCGAAGTCGACGAGGCGCTTGGCGTCGGCGTTGTCCATCGACACCAGGTCCATGATCACCGGAGTGCCGTCACGGAACTTCTCACCGATGGTGCGGGCCTCGCTGTAGTCCTTGGGACGCAGGGTCGTGATCTTGGCCAGTGGGCTGCCTTCCTCAAAGAGCATCGCCATCCGGCGGGGGTCCATTGCGAGTGAGCCGCGGGTGGAGGCGCGCAGCGCGCCGAGCCGGGGCGGCGGGGTGGCGCGGTCGAACTCGCGCGGGCCGCGCATGCGGGGCTCGAACCGGGGCTCGTCGTATCCGCCGCGGTAGATCGGAGGTTCGTCGTATTCGCGCGGGGCCGGGCGGTCGTCGTAGTCACGGCCGTAACCGTCCTCCTCGAACCGGTCCTCGCGGGGGCGACGGGCGTAGCTACGGGCCGCGCCGCGCTCGCCGCGCTCGCCGCGCTCGTCGTCCTCGTAGTACTCGTCGTCGTAGTCATCCATGGGCGCCATACCGAAGTAGGCCTTGACCTTGTGCAATGTGCTCATCGCGCGACCCTTCTGAGACCGAAAAGCTGTGGTGTCTGTGATGAAGATGTGACTGGAGTGACTACTCAGGGTGACGTTAGAGGACGGGGCCCCATAAGCGCGGTACCGACACGCACACACGTCGACCCGTGTTCGACCGCCGTCTCGAGATCCCCGGACATCCCGGCGGACAACTCGAGCCGCTGCTGGTAGCGCTCCTGTACCCGCTGCCACTCCGACTGCAAACGCGCGAACGCCCAAGCGGCGTCGGCGCCCAGCGGCGGAATGCCCATCAGCCCGACGAACTGCAGCGCTTCGGCGGAATCGACTGCAGCACAGAGCTCGTCGATCTGATCCGGCTGGTCGACGTCGATGCCGCCCCGCTCGACATCGCCGTCGAGACTGAGCTGCAGGTAGACCCGAAGCGGTGCACTGCGCACCCCTTCGGCCATCGCGTCGGCCGCGCCCCGATCCAGCGCGGCGATCAGCTTGGCGCTGTCCACCGAATGCGCCGCGTACGCCCAGCGCGCGATCGCCTTGGCCTTGTTGCGCTGGATGCGGCCCACCATGTGCCAGCGAACCGGGTCGTCCGCGAACTCCTCGGCGAGCTCTGCAGCCTTCTTCGACGCTTCCTGTTCACGGGATTCGGCGAAGTCCCGGCAGCCCAGCCCGTACAGGATCCGCACGTCGGAGGCCGGGAAGAATTTGGTCACGGGAAGCAACCGGATCTCGGTGACATCCCGGCCCGCCGCCTGCGCCGCGCGGGCGAGCCGCTCCCGGACGGCCGACAGCGAGGCGGCCAACTGGGCTTCCCGGTCGGTGACCACGCCACTCATTCCATCCATACCAGCGAGGCCAGCCTGCCGGTCGGGGCGCTGCGCCGGTGGCTGAACAGGTTGCGGTCGGCGACCGTGCAGCGTGGGTCGACATCGATGGCCGTGATGCCCAAACCCGTGAGCTGGCGGGCGATTCCGGCCCGCAGGTCCAAACCGGCGGTGCCGCGGGCGGTCCGGGTCCGGCTGCCGGGCAGCGCGGCCTCGACCTCGGCGGCCATCGCCTCGGGCACCTCATAGTTGCGACCGCTGACCGCGGGCCCGAGCAGCACCGAGATGTCCGGTACCCGCGCTCCCGCTTCACGCATCATCTCCACCGCGCGCACCACGACACCGTCGCGCGCGCCCACCCGCCCGGCGTGTACGGCGCTGATCACCCCGGCACCCGCATCGGCCAGCAGTACCGGTACGCAGTCGGCGGTGACGACCACCAGCCCGAGCCGCCGGGTGGTGGTCACCAGACCGTCGGCGTCGTCGACCGGCCCGTCCGCCGGTCCGTCGACACGCACCACCCGGTCACTGTGCACCTGGCTCATCCAGACCAGGCGGCCAGTGAGCCCGGCGGCCTTCGCGAGCCGGTCGCGGTTGGCGGCGACGGCGGCCGGATCGTCACCGACGTGGTCACCGAGATTGAAGGTGTCGTACGGCGGCGCCGAGACGCCACCGGCGCGGGTTGTGGTCACCCGCCGCACACGAACGGTCACGTTGTCAGTATCGAACCGGATCAGTGCCGCATGAACGGCGGCACGTCGACGTCGTCATCCGCGATGCCGCCGTCCCCGCCGATCCGCACTGTGGCGCCGTTGGTGTGCACCGGCACGCTCGTGGGGTCCGATGGCTCGAACAGCGACGACGTCACGTGACCGGCCTTGCCCGGCGCGATCGGCGTGGCAGCCGCGGCGGTGTTCTGACCGGTCACCGGGTCACGTCCGGGACCTGCCGCGTCGAAGCCGGCCGCGATAACGGTGACCCGCACCTCGTCGCCGAGCGAGTCGTCGATGACGGTGCCGAAGATGATGTTGGCCTCGGGATGCGCGGCCTCCTGGACCAGCGAGGCAGCCTCGTTGATCTCGAACAGACCCAGGTCACTGCCGCCGGCTACCGAAAGCAGCACGCCCTGGGCGCCTTCCATCGACGCTTCCAGCAGCGGCGAGTTGATCGCGATCTCGGCGGCCTTGAGCGCCCGTCCGTCGCCGCGGGCCGAACCGATGCCCATCAACGCGGTGCCCGCGCCGCTCATCACGCCCTTGACGTCGGCGAAGTCGACGTTGATCAGGCCGGGGGTGGTGATCAGGTCGGTGATGCCCTGCACGCCGTTGAGCAGCACCTCGTCGGCGCTGCGGAACGCGTCCATCAGCGACACCGCGGCGTCGCCCATCTGCAGCAGCCGGTCGTTGGGGATGACGATCAGCGTGTCGCAACTCTCGCGCAGCGAGGCGATGCCGTCCGCGGCCTGGTTGCTCCTGCGCTTACCTTCGAACGAGAATGGCCTGGTCACGACGCCGACCGTCAACGCGCCGAGCTTGCGGGCGATGGTCGCCACCACGGGCGCGCCGCCGGTGCCGGTGCCGCCGCCCTCACCGGCGGTGACGAACACCATGTCGGCGCCGCGCAGCAGCTCCTCGATGTCGTCCTTGGCGTCCTCGGCGGCCTTGCGCCCCACCTCGGGGTCAGCACCGGCGCCCAGCCCGCGGGTCGAGTCACGGCCGACGTCGAGCTTGACGTCGGCATCGCTCATCAACAACGCCTGAGCGTCGGTGTTGATCGCGATGAACTCCACACCCTTGAGGCCCTGTTCGATCATCCGGTTGACGGCGTTGACGCCGCCGCCACCGATGCCGACCACCTTGATGACGGCGAGATAGTTGTGCGGCGGGGTCATCGCTCGACCTTCTTCGCGCAAGCGCTCATGGCGGTCGCCTTTCTGCCTGGTTTCGAGTACTTGTGCAAAACCTTCCCGCAAACCCTCAACCTCAACCACAGGCTTAGAGTTATGTCAAGTAGTTCCGCGCAACCAGAACGGTAGGGCGACCGTGCGTGGGAACCATGCAGGCGCGCCGACGGTGCCGAGACGAATTTCCTACTTGACCGTGGGCAAATCCGGGCTGGACACGTCGTATGTGCGGCCCGGTTGCGTGAGCAGTGCGGCCAGCTTCAGCGCCTTCTCGTCGGTGCGGTCGGTGGTCCCCCACACCACCACCCGCCCGTCGAGCAGCGTCAGGGTGATCGATGCGACCGACGGCGCGGCGATGCGCCCCACCTGACCCGCCACGTCGGGCGGAAGCGCGAGCATCACCTGCAGGGCGGCCTCGGTCGCCGGGTCGCTCGGCCCCGGCGTCGCGGTCTCCAGATAGGGCAGGTTCGGCGGCGGCGGTGCGGTCGCGAAATCCACGCCGTCGCGGTCGAACAGATGCGGGCCGTCCGGATAGTCCTTGACCACCACCGGCACGCGCTCGACGACGGTGATCCGCAGCGACGACGGATACTCGCGCTGCACCCGCGCGCTGGCGACCCGCCGGATGGTCGCGACGCGTTCGGCGACGGTGTCGGTGTCGACCTGCAACAGCGGCGTGCCCGGAACCACCGCCGCGGCAGTGAGCACCTCTTCTTGGGGTATCGCCTCCAGACCGACGACCACGACGTTGCGCGCCGACATGATCGGCGTGAAGTACAGCAGCAGCCCGAGGCTGACCGCGAGCACCGACAGCAGGGCCGACCACACCAGCACCTTGAGCCCGCGAACCGCTCCGCGCGCAAGCGGTGTCACCTCCGGGACCGGACCGCTGATCACGCGCCGCTTGGCCTCGCGGCGGGCCTCTTCGATGGCGATCGCCCGATCCTTGACGGCGCGGCGCTGTTCGCGTTCCCGCCGCGCGCGCCGGCGGGGCCCCTCGTGATCGTCGTCCGCGGGGGGCGGTGCGGGCTGTGGCTCGGGTTCGTCGGTGGCCGGTGCGTCCGTCGGCGGCTCGGTGGGCTCCTCCGGCGGCTCGGGGTTCTCCGGAGGCAACGTCATCGCGGTCCGGCCCCCGGTGCGCTGCGGTTCGCCCGCGCCTGCAGTGCCGCGAGGATCTCCGGGCCCAACATCGTCACGTCACCCGCGCCCATCGTGACGACGACGTCGCCGGGCCGTACCGATCCCGCCACCCGGTCGGCCACCGCGGAGAAATCGGGCAGATAGGTGACCGGCGCGGCGACGTGCTCGACGATGCTGGCCCCGCTCACCCCGGCGATCGGCTGCTCGCGGGCGCCGTAGACGTCGAGCACGAACACCAGGTCGGCCGCGCTCAGGGCGGTCCCGAATTCACGCGCGAACGTCTCGGTGCGCGAGTACAGATGCGGCTGGAACACCACGACGGCCCGGCCGCCCGATTCCTTCGCCAGCGCGCTCGTCGCGGTCAACGCGGCCGTGACCTTGGTCGGGTGATGGGCATAGTCGTCGAAAACCCGTACTCCGGCCGCGACACCCACCAACTCGAATCGGCGGCGCACGCCCTCGAATCCGGCCAGCGCGTCGAGCACGTCATCCGGCGCCGCGCCGACCTGGATCGCCGCCAACAACGCCGCCAGCGCGTTGAGCGCCATGTGCCGGCCGGGCACCGCAAGTCGCATGGTGCGCGGCCTGCTCTCCCCCGCCAACTGCACCGTGGCCGCCGCACTGGTGCCCCGCTGCTGCCAGTCCAGTAGTGCGCCCGCGAGATCGGGGCGATCCCCGCTGCCGTAACGAAGTACCCGGATTCCCAGTGCGGCAGTGCGTTCGGCTAAGGCAGCAGCCCCAGGATCGTCGACGCACACCACCAGGGCACCACCCGGTTGCAGGCGCTCCATGAACGCGTCGAACACGTTCACATAGGCCTGCGCACTGCCGAAGAAGTCGAGGTGGTCGGCCTCGATGTTGGTCACGACTGCGACGTCGGGGGTGTACTGCACCAGTGATCCGTCACTCTCGTCGGCCTCGGCGACGAAGTAGGCGCCGCTGCCGTGATGCGCATTGGTGCCGGGCTCGCCGAGATCACCGCCGACGGCGAACGACGGATCGAATCCGCTGTGCTGCAACGCCACTATGAGCATCGATGTCGTCGTCGTCTTACCCGCCGTCCCGGTCACCATCAGCGTGGTGTGCCCGGCCATCAGCTTCGCCAGCACCACCGGCCGCAGGATGACCGGGATCGCGCGCCTGCGTGCCTCCACCAGTTCGGGATTGGTCTTCGGGATCGCCGCGTGCGTGGTCACCACCGCCGTCGGCCCGCCCGGCAGCAGGTCGAGCGACGATTCGTCGTGCCCGATGCGGATGGCCGCCCCACGTGCCCGCAGCGCCACCACGGCGCGGGACTCCTTGGCGTCCGAGCCCGACACCAGCGCACCGCGGTCGAGCAGGATGCGGGCGATACCCGACATGCCCGCGCCGCCGATGCCGACCATGTGGACGCGGCGCAGTTCTTCGGGCAGCGGCGGGGTGCTCACCGCACCCGCTTCCGCGCGCCGGCCGCCTCGTCCAGAGCGACGTGTGCGACGTGCCTGGCCGCGTCCCGGTGACCGGACAGCGCCGCACCCGCGGTCATCGTCTGCAGCCGGCCGGCGTCGGTGAGCAGCGGGATCACCGTCTCGGCGACGAACCGCGGCGACAGGTCGGCATCGTCGACGACCAGACCGCCACCGGTGTCGAGCACGGGCTGGGCATTGAGCCGCTGTTCACCGTTGCCGATCGGCAGCGGGACATAGACCGCGGGCAACCCGACCGCCGTCACCTCGGCCACCGTCATCGCCCCCGACCGGCACACCGCCAGGTCGGCAGCCGAGTAGGCCAGGTCCATCCGGGTCAGATACGGCACCGCGACGTACGGCGGATCACCCGGCGCCGGCTCCGGCAGCTCGAGGGTGTTCTTCGCCCCGTATGCGTGCAGCACTGAAATACCTGCCGCGGCAAGTGCTTTCGCCGCGTCGGCGACCGCGTTGTTCAGCGAGCGGGCGCCCTGCGAGCCGCCGAAGACCAGCAGGACGCGGGCGTCGTCGGCGAAGCCGAAGTGCGCGCGGGCCTCGGCGCGCAACGCGCCTCGATCCAGTTCGGTGATGGTCGACCGCACGGGTGTCCCGACCACCTCCACCGGACCCAGGCCGGGATCGGCCACGGCGGAGAGCACCCGGCGCGCGAACCGGGCGCCGACCTTGTTGGCGAGGCCGGCGCTGGCATTGGCCTCGTGGACGACGATGGGGACCTTGTTGCGCCGGGCCGCGAGGTAGGCGGGCAACGCCACGTACCCGCCGAATCCGATGACGACGTCGGCGTGGACGGCGTCCAGCACGGCGCGGGTCTCGTGCACCGCCCGGCGGACCCGTAGCGGTAGCCGCAGCAGATCGCCGGAGAGCTTGCGGGGCAGCGGGACGGGCGTGATCAGTTCGAGGTCATAGCCGCGCTCGGGAACGAGCCGCGTCTCCAGGCCCCGTTCGGTGCCGAGTGCGGTGATCCGGACCCCGGGTTCCAGCATGGCCAGCGCGTCCGCGACGGCCATCGCCGGTTCGACGTGCCCCGCGGTTCCGCCGCCGGCGAGGACGACCGAGATGGTGCCGTTCACCCGTAACGCTGACCTTCCCTGGGGCGAGCCCGTCGGCCCTGCTGGCCCCGTCGTCCCTGTCGATCCTGACCGGTCCGGCTCGATGCCGACCGCTGACCGCCTACATGATGCCTTGAGCCCTGCGCCCGGCGATCAGCCGCGGGGGGGTTGCGCCTCGGCGCGGGGCCCGGTTTGGCCGGCTTCCCGGGCTTGGGCTGCTGTGCCGGCTTCCCCGGACGCGAGCGCAGCCTGTCGCGCACCGCCTCGAGCCGGGTCGGGACATACGGTTCGGGCGGCGGGAGCCGCAGCAACCGGTTCACCCGGTCGTCGCGGCCTGCCCTCAGCGCGGCCACCGCCTCCGGTTCGTGGCGCGCGGCGTTGGTGATCAACCCCATCATCAGCAGCGTCGTCGCGGTCGATGTCCCACCCGCCGAGATGAGCGGCAGCTGCAGGCCGGTCACGGGCAACAGGCCGACCACGTAGCCGACGTTGATGAACACCTGGCCCAGCACCCACGTGGTGGCGGTGGCGGTGAGCAGCCGCAGGAACGGATCGGCCGACCGGCGCGCGATGCGCATACCGGTGTAGGCGAACAGCCCGAAGAGGCCGAGCAGTCCGGCGGCGCCCACGAAACCGAGCTCCTCGCCGATGATCGCGAAGATGAAGTCGTTGTGCGCGTTGGGCAGGTAGTTCCATTTCGCGGTGCCCTGGCCCAGACCGTCGCCGAACACGCCGCCGTTGGCCAGTGCGAACTTCGCCTGTCTGGCTTGATATCCCGAACCCTGGGCGTCGGCGCTGGGATCGAGCCACGACTGGACGCGCGCGGAGCGGTAGCCCTCGGCCATGGCGAGGATGGCCGCGGACACCATCACCGCGAGCAGCGAGCTGAGGAACACACGCAGCGGAAGACCGGCGTACCACAGCAGCGCCAGCAGGATGATGCCCAGCGAGACCGTCTGCCCGAGGTCGGGCTGGGCGACGATCAGCGCGAGCGCGATGACGGCGGCGGGCACCAGCGGGATGAGCATCTCGCGCAGGGTGGCGCGCTCGAGTCGGCGGGCCGCCAGCAGGTGCGCACCCCAGATCGCGAAGGCGATCTTCGCCAGCTCGGAGGGTTGCATCGAGAAGCCGGCGACCACGAACCAGCCGCGCGAGCCGTTGGCGACCTTGCCGATGCCCGGGATGAGCACCAGGATCAGCAGCACGATCGTGAGCGCGAAACCGGGGAAGGCCAACCGGCGAATGGTGTTCACCGGTATCCGCAGCGCCACGTAGAACGCGAAGAGCCCCACCACCGTCCACAGCACCTGCTTGGCGAAGACCGACCAGGGCGAACCGTCGGAGTCGTAGGAGTACACCCCGGACGCCGAGAGCACCATGATCAGCCCGAGCGTGACGAGCAGCGCGGCGACGGCGATCACCAGATGGAACGACGTCATGGGCCGGCTCAGCCAGGCCGTGACGCGGGTGCGGGAGACCACGGGGGCCTTGACGGCTGTCTGTGCGGTCGGGGCGTCTTCCCCGTCGGCGCTGGGAGCGCTCTCGGTGCCCGCAGTGCCGGCGGCCCTGCCGCGCAACCGGGCCAGGATCGTCGCCATGGCGCTTACCTGAGGTCGGCGAGCACCGCGGCGGCGAAGGCGTCACCGCGCTCGGAGTAGCCGCTGAACTGGTCGAATGAGGCACCCGCGGGCGCCAGCAGAACAGTGTCACCGGGGCGGGCGAGCCGACGCGCGGCGTCGACCACCGTCCTCATCACCGCATCGGGTAGCGATCGGCCCGCTGTGTCGATCACACGAGTCACACGATTCCCAGCTGACTCAGTTGTCCCATGCACCCCAGAATCCTCCCCCGTCACAAGCTCGACGACGGGGACATCCGGTGCGTGTCGCGATAACGCCTCGGCGACCAGCGCGCGGTCGCGGCCGATCAGGACCGCACCGGCGAGCCGGTCGGCGACCTCGGCGACGAGCGCGTCGACCGACACACCCTTGAGCAGACCACCGGCGATCCACACCACCCGCGGGTACGCCGCGATCGAGGCGCGGGTGGCGTGCGGGTTGGTGGCCTTGGAATCGTCGACGAACGTCACACCGTCGACCACCGCCACCACTTCCGCCCGGTGCCGCCCGATCTCGAAGGACGCCAGGGCCGCCGCGACCGCCTCGGCGGGGACGTCGACCGCGCGGGCCAGCGCGGCCGCCGCCAGCGCGTTGAGCACGCCGACGGGGCCGGCGACGGGGATGTCGGCCGCACGCGTGAGGGGCAGGTCGGTGGCGAACGCGTTGTCGACCAGCCAGCCGTCCTGCACGCCCAGCTCGCCCGCGGCCGGCGGGCCCATCCGGAAACCCGCCCGCACCGGGGCGGCCGCCGTCGTCAGCAGTCCGGCCGCCATCGGATCGTCGAGGCCCACCACGGCCACCCGGCCATCGAGCACCCTGGCCTTGTCGCGGGCGTAGGCCGTCATCGACCCGTGCCAGTCCAGATGGTCTTCGGCCACGTTGAGCACGACCCCGGCGTCGGGTCGCAGCGACGGCGCCCAGTGCAGCTGGAAACTCGACAGCTCGACGGCCAGGAGTTCCGCGGGTTCGGCGAGCACGTCGAGAACCGGGTTGCCGATGTTGCCGCACAGCACCGCCCGGCGGCCCCCGCTGCGCAGCATCGCGTACAGCATCGACGTCGTCGTCGTCTTGCCGTTGGTGCCGGTGACCACGAGCCAGCGCCGGGGCGGCCCGAACCAGCCCGCCTGGTCGAGCCGCCACGCGAGCTCGACGTCACCCCAGATCGGCACCCCGGCCGCCGCGGCCGCGGCCAGCACCGGTGTGGTCGGCGCGAACCCCGGGCTCGTCACCACCAGCGCGTAGTCCGCGATGGCGGCGACCGCCTCGGCGGTCGTCACCACCGATGCCGGGGTCACCAGCCGCTGCAGCGCCAGTGGATCGTCGTCACAGATCGTCAGCCGCACACCGGTGGGTTCCAGCACCGCGCTGACCGACCGTCCGGTGAGCCCGGCGCCGGTGATCAGGATCCGGGCGCCCGGGGTCAGCGGTTCGACGGCGGTGCGGGCCACGTCAGGCCCCGACGACGGTGAGCCACTCGCCGTAGAACAGCGCCACGCCCAGTCCGCAGGCGATCGCGGTGAGCAGCCAGAACCGGATGATCACGGTCGTCTCGGCCCAGCCAACGAGTTCGAAGTGGTGGTGGAACGGCGCCATCCGGAACACCCGCCGGCCGGTGGTGCGGAACGCCAGGATCTGCACGACCACCGATGTCACCTCGGCGACGAACAGCGCGCCGAGCACCACGGCGAGGATCTCGGTGCGGCTGGTCACCGACAGCCCGGCGATGATGCCGCCCAGCGCCAGCGATCCGGTGTCGCCCATGAAGATCTTCGCCGGCGCGGCGTTCCACCACAGGAATCCGATGCAGGCGCCCGCGGTGGCCGCGGCGACCAGCGCGAGATCGAGCGGATCGCGCACGTTGTAGCAGCCCAGCCCCGGACTGGTCGCGCAGGCGTTGCGGTACTGCCAGAACGTGATCAGCACGTATGCCGCCGAGACCATCGCCATCGCGCCCGCCGCCAGGCCGTCGAGTCCATCGGTGATGTTCACCGCATTGGACCAGGCACTGACGAGCACGACGCAGAACAGCACGAAGACCAGCGGAGCCAGCGTCACCGTCGCGATCTCGCGGACGTAGGACAGTTCGGGGCTGCCGGGTGTGAGCCCGTCGGCGTTGCGGAACTGCAGCGCAAGCACGCCGAAAAGGAGGGCGGCCGCGAGGATGCCGACGGACTTGGCGGTCTTGTTCAGGCCCAGGTTGCGGGCGCGGCGGATCTTGATCAGATCGTCGGTGAAGCCCACGACGCCCAGCGCGGTGGCCAGGCCGAGGACCAGCAGGCCCGAGGCCGACGGCCCCTCCCCGCCCAGCGCCATGCCGACCAGGTGGGTGCCGAGGTAGCTCGCCCAGATGCCCGCGAGGATCGCCACGCCGCCCATCGACGGCGTGCCGCGTTTCTTGTGGTGGCTGGGCGGACCGTCCTCGCGGATCTCGTGGCCGAAGCCCTGCCGGGTGAACAGCCGGATGAGCACCGGCGTCAGCAGGATCGACACCGCCAGCGCGAGACCGACGGCGATGAGGATCTGTCTCATCGGGTGGCGGTCCCGTCGCGCTCGGAGTCGGCGGCCAGCGCGTCGGCCAGCGGGGCGAGGCCCGCCGACTTCGACGCCTTCACCAGCACCACATCCCCGGGCCGCAGTTCCTCGCTCAACAGGCTCAGCGCAGCGTCGGCGTCATCGACCCGGGTGGCCTCCGCCCCCCACGATCCCTCCATGACCGCCCCCTGATGCATGGCGCTCGCTGACCTCCCGGTTCCGACGACGATGAGTCGTGACACATCTAAGCGCACCGCGAGCCGCCCGATGTGGTCGTGCTCGGATATCGAGTCCTCGCCCAGTTCGGCCATTTCCCCCAGCACCGCCCAGCTGCGTCGCCGTGCATCACCGGACCGGGCCATCCACGCCAGCGCCTTGAGGCCCGCGCGCATCGAGTCCGGGTTGGCGTTGTAGGCGTCGTTGACCACGGTGACCCCGTCGGCGCGGGTCGACACCTGCATGCGGTGCCGCGACACCGGGCCCGCGCCCGCGAGTGCCGCGGCGACCTGGTCGAGGGTGGCCCCGCACTCGACGGCGACGGCCGCCGCGCACAGCGCGTTGGACACCTGGTGGTCGCCGTGCACGGCCAGCGCCACCGGCACCGTGCCGTCGCCCGCGTGCAGGGTGAAGCGCGGCCGGGCCAGCTCGTCGAGCGTCACCGCATCCGCCCACAGGTCGGCGCCGGGGTCGCGTGACACCCGAACCACCCGGGCCGCGGTCTTGGCGGCCATCGCGGCGACCGCGCTGTCGTCGGCGTTGAGGATCACCACGCCGGAGGCCGGAACAGCTTGCGGCAGTTCGGATTTGGTCTCGGCGATGGCTTCGCGTGAGCCGAACTCGCCGAGGTGCGCGGTGCCCACGTTGAGCACCACCGCGATCGACGGCGGCGCGATCGCAGCCAGCGCGGCGATGTTGCCCGGATGCCGCGCCGACATCTCGAGGACGAGGAAGTCGGTCGAGCGGTCGGCGCGCAGCACCGTCCACGGGTGGCCGAGTTCGTTGTTGAAGGAACCGGGCGGGGCCACCACGTTCCCCAGCGGGGCCAGCACGGCGGCCACCAGATCCTTGGTCGAGGTCTTCCCCGACGATCCGGTGATCCCGACGATCCGCAACCCGCCCTCGACCAGTTCGGCCGCGACCGCGTCAGCCAGCCTGGCCAGCGCAGCCAGCACGGCGGCACCGGCGCCGTCGGTGTCGTGTTCGAGAACCCCCGAGCCCTCGGGTCCCGCCGCAGGCGGTGCGATCACGGCAGGCACCCCGACGGGTCGGGCGGCCAGCACCGCCGCGGCTCCCGCGGCGACGGCGGCGGCCGCGAAGTCGTGGCCGTCGGAGCGGGCGCCCGGCAGCGCCAGGAAAAGCCCTCCGGCGGTGACGGCGCGCGAATCGAACTCCACGGTGCCGGTGATCCGGGTGGCGGCGGCGTCCTCGGGGGTGATGTCGGCGAGCCGACCGCCGACGATCTCGGCCACCCGGGCCAGGGTCAGTTCGATCACCCGCGCTTCTCCAGTATTTCGGCGAGTTCGACGCGGTCGTCGAACGGGCGGGTCACCCCACCCGCGGTCTGACCGGCCTCGTGGCCCTTGCCTGCGACCAGCACCACGTCGCCGGGACGCGCCCAGCTCACCGCGTGGCCGATCGCCCCGCGCCGGTCACCTATCTCGACGATGTCCGCGCCACCACCGACGGCACGGGCGCCGGCCACGATCGCCGACCGGATCGCGGCCGGATCCTCGTCGCGCGGGTTGTCGTCGGTGACGACGACCAGGTCGGCCAGTTCCGCGGCGGCCCGGCCCATCGGTTCGCGTTTACCCGCGTCGCGGTTGCCGCCCGCGCCGAACACCACGGCCAGCCGGCCGGCCGGGTTCTGCTGCCGCAGCGTGTCGAGCACTGCACGCAGCGCGCCCGGTTTGTGCGCGTAATCCACCAGCGCCAGGAAGCCCTGACCGCGGTCGACCGCCTCCAGCCGGCCGGGCACCGTTGCCGTGCGCAGCCCCGGCGCGGCCTGTTCGGGCGACACGTCGACGGCGTCGAGCAGCGCGGTCGCCAACAGGCAGTTGGCGACGTTGTAGTGCCCGGGTAACCCGATGCGCAGTCCGTGGTGCACTCCGGCCGGGTCGACGGCGACGAACTCCTGCACACCGGGCTCGACCGCGCGGATGTCCTCGGCGCGCCAGTCCGCCGGTCTGCCGGTCGTGCTGACCGTCACGGCGTGGTGGGCGCGGGTGGCCATCGCCCGGCCGGCATCGTCGTCGACGCACACCACCGACAGCTCGGCGTGCGCGGTGGACTGCGGATCGAACAGCCGCGCCTTGGCTTCGAAGTAGTCCTCCATCGTCGGATGGAAGTCGAGATGGTCGCGTGAGAGGTTGGTGAAACCGCCTGCCGCGAAGTGCACGCCGTCGACCCGGCCGAGGGTCAGCGCGTGGCTGGAGACCTCCATCACCACGGTGTCGGCGCCCTGTTCGACCATCACGGCGAGCAGCGCCTGCAGGTCCGGCGCCTCCGGGGTGGTGAGCGCGCTGGGCTCGTCGTGGCCGTCGATCCGGATCCCGACGGTGCCGATCAGGCCCGCTACCCGGTCGGCGGCCCGCAGCCCCGCCTCGACGAGGTAGGTGGTGGTGGTCTTGCCGGAGGTACCGGTCACGCCGATGACGCGCAGCTGACGCGACGGGTGGCCGTAGACGGTGGACGCGAGTTCGCCGAGCACCGCACGCGGCGCGGGGTGGACAAGCACCGGTACCGCCGCGGCCGCCCCGAGCGTGCCCGCCCCCGCGGCGTCGGTGAGCACGGCCACGGCCCCGCCGGCCACCGCATCGGCGACGAAGCGGGCGCCGTGCGACGACGTCCCGGGCAGCGCGGCGAACAGATCGCCGGGCAGCGCTTCCTGACCGCGCAGCGTCACCCCGGTGACCCGGATGTCGGGTACCGGAAATCCGGTCACGGGAACCGCCTGGACCTGCTCGGCGAGGGCACCGAGGGGGTGTCCGGGGGGATGGCTGGGGCGCAGCTTCATGGCCATGACACAGTACCGAGCCCCTGTCGGCCCGCCTCCTCGGTCAGGTCGCCTGCAGCGTCAGCGGCTGAGTCGGCGGCGAGAGCGGCACGTTCTCCCGCTGCAGCAGCCACGAGGCGATGTTGTGGAACAGCGGGGCGGCCGAGGAGCCCGGCGAACCGTCGGCGGCGCGGTGCGGGGCATCCATCATGATCCCGATCACGTAGCGCGGGTCGTCGACGGTCGCCATACCCGCGAAGGTGATCCAGTAGACGTCGCTGTAGTAGCACCCACAGGCCGGGTTGATCTGCTGGGCGGTGCCGGTTTTGCCGGCGATCTGGTAGCCCTCGACGGCGGCCGCCGGTCCGGTGCCCTGCTGCTCCCCCATCGGGTCGCGCTGGACGACCGACCGGAACATGTTGCGGACCGTGCGCGCCGTCTCCGGCGACACCACCCGCACACCCTCGGGCCGCGGCTCCTCGGTGCGCGTGCCGTCCGGCGCGACGGTGGCCTCGAGAATGCGCGGCGGGACGCGCACCCCGTCGTTGGCCATCGCCTGGTACATGCCGGCCATCTGCAGCAGGGTCATCGAAAGGCCCTGTCCGATCGGCAGGTTGGAGAACGAGCTGCCCGACCACTGATGAATCGGCGGCACCAGCCCGGCGCTCTCACCGGGCAGGCCCACCCCGGTGCGCTGGCCGAGGCCGAACTTCTTGAGCATGTCGGCATACCGCTCCGGCCCGACCCGCTGGGCGAGCATCAGGGTGCCGACGTTCGACGACTTCCCGAACACTCCGGTGGTCGTGTAGGGCATCACACCGTGGTTCCAGGCGTCGCCCACCGTGACGCCGCCCATGTTGATGGACCCGGGGACCTGCAGCACCTCGTCGGGGTTGGTCAGGCCGTATTCGATCGCCGCGGCGGCGGTGATGATCTTGTTGACCGAGCCCGGCTCGAACGGCGAGGACACCGGCAGATTGCCGATCTGGCGGTTGTCCTGGCGTCCGATGTCCTGGCTGGGGTCGAAGGTGCTGTCGTTCGACATCGCCAGCACCTCAGCGGATTTCGCGTCGAGCACGACCGCCGAGACGTTCTTGGCGCCTGAGGCGTCCTTGGCCATCTGCACCTGCTGCTGGACGTAGAACTGGATGTCGTCGTCGATGGTCAGCTGCACCGTCGACCCGTTGACCGCGTCGTGGCGGTTGCGGTAGCTCCCGGGGATGACCACGCCGTCGGATCCACGGTCGTAGGTGACCGAACCGTCGGTGCCCGCGAGCACCGCGTCGAGCGAATCCTCCAGACCGAGCAGGCCGTGGCCGTCCCAGTCGATACCGCCGATGACGTTGGCGGCCAGCGCACCGCCCGGGTACTGCCGGATGTCCTGGCGTTCGAACCCCACCTCGGGGAACTTGTCGATGATCGCATCGGAGATCACCGGGTCGACCGCGCGCGCGAGATAGACGAACGTCTCGTTGCTGTTGAGTTTGCGCAGAACGGTCTTCGCGTCGGGTTTGTTGTTCAGTCGCGACGCGACCTCGTCGGCGATCTCGGCGAGGCGGCGCTTCGGCTCGGGAGCCTCCTCCGACTTCGCCCGCGCTTCCTCGAGTTGCTTGCGGACCCTGACCGGCTGGAACGTCAGCGCCCGCGCCTCGATGGTGAACGCCAGCTTGTCCTCGTTGCGGTCGACGATGCTGCCGCGCACCGCCTTCTGCACGTCGGTCACCTTGAGCTGTCCGGCAGCCTCGGCGCGCAACCCCTCCGCGCGCGGCACCTGCAGGTTGAACAGCTGAGCGCCGGCGACGAGCAGCAGGACGAACATCACCGCATTGCCGGCCCGGTGCCGGAACACGAATGACGAACTGCTCAAACCGGATTCACCGGTCACCGCCTTGCGGGTGCGGCGCGCCTTGGCCGAGCGCCCCTGCGGGGGGTTCGCCTTGGCGGCGCGGGTGCGCCGCGGCGCACCGCCCTGCTGATCGCGGCGGGGGCTCATGCGGGCGGTCCCGCCTGCACGGGCGCCTGCGGTGCGGCGAGGTGATCGGGGGCGAGCGGAACCGGGGGCGCAGCGGCGGGGTCGACGGGAGCGACGGCCGCGGCGAGGGGGTCGACCGGAGCGACGGGGGCGGGCGCCACGGCGACCGGCCCCGGTGCCGGCGGCTGCGCGCCGGGCGCGAGGTGCGGCACCTCACCGAGCGGGACGGCGGTCGGCGAAAGGGGAACCTCGGGGCGGCTGGTGACCCGGACGGGGACCTCGCGCGGATCGATGACGCGGGGCGCCGCAGCGGCGGGCGACGGTGGCGGCGGAGGCGCCGCCGTCGCATCCGGTATCGGGGTGTTCAGCGGGGGCGGGGGCACGCCTTCAGCCGGTTTCGGCGTACCGACCACCACCCAGTTGCCCGCCGGATCCTGTACCAGGTGAGCGGTGTCGCGGGACGGGATCATGCCGAGGTTGCGGGCCGCTTCGGCGAGTGCCGGTGCGGCCTGGGCCTCCAGGACGTCTCGCTCGAGGGCCTCTTTCTGTTGGGCCAGAGCCTGATTGGTCTGACGGGCCGCACCGAGCTGGTAGGAGCGTTCGGCCGCACCGGTCGACAGCCACAGCGTGATGGCGAGCCCGAAGCCGAGCGAGCCGATGACCAGCACCACGAACGGCACCCGGGCGATCAGCGCCCTCGGGCTCAGTTCTACCGACGCCAGCCTGACCAGCAGCCGTTCCCGTAGCGGAGGGCGAACGACCTTCGGCGCCTTGGCTTTCCGGGCCTTTGCGCGGGCCTTGGCCTGGCTGGCGTTCTTCGGCCGAGCCGGCAGCTCCGCGGGCCGCGGGATCGGGGCGGTCTGGGGCGCCGACCGCGAGTCGCGGGTCGGCCTGCCGGTCGGAGTTCTGGGAGAGCGGGGCGCCGCCTCGACGCCGCGGCGTGCCGCCTTGCGGACGGGTTGGCGGGGTGCCCGCCGTCGCTCGTCACCGCGCACCGGTGCAGATCGCTTGGCCTTCATGGCGCGTCCCTCCTGGCCGTGTCCAGCCTGCTGGCAACCTTCTCCAGCGCGCGCAACCGGACCGGTGCACTACGTGGATTGCGTTCGATCTCCTCCGGGGTGGCCCGTTCCGCGCCGCGGGTGAGTGCGACGAACTCGGGCTCGTGGCCGGGTAGTTCAACGGGCAGACCGGGCGGGGTGCGCGACGCGGTGGCCGCGGCGAACTCCGTCTTGACGATGCGGTCCTCCAGTGACTGGTAGGCCATCACGACGATCCGGCCGCCGGTGTCGAGCGCTCCCAGGGCGGCGGGGATCGCGGCCCGCAGCGAGTCGAGTTCACCGTTGACCGCGATGCGCAGCGCCTGGAAGGTCCGCTTGCCCGGATGCCCGCCGGTGCGGCGGGCGGGCGCGGGGATCGCGTCGTAGAGCAGTTCGACCAGTTGTCCGGTGGTGGTCAGCGGCCGGGCGCGCACGATGTACTTGGCGATACGCCCGGCGAACCGCTCCTCGCCGTATTCGCGAAGAATGCGGGCGATCTCCCTCTCGGGAAAGGTGTTGACGACCTCGGCGGCGGTGAGCGGTGCGTCGGAGTCCATCCGCATGTCGAGCGGGGCGTCGATGCTGTAGGAGAACCCGCGCTCGGCGCGGTCGAGTTGCATCGAGGACACACCGAGGTCGAAGAGGAATCCGCTGACGTCACCTGCCCACGCACCCGACCGGGCCAAGGCGTCGTCGATGCCGTCGTAGCGGGTGCGGACCAGCAGCACGCGGTCACCGAACGGCGCGAGCCGCTCCCCGGCGATCTGCAGCGCCTGGGGGTCGCGGTCCAACCCGATGAGGCGCAGCCCGGGCAGCGCGGTCAGGAATCGGTGAGCGTGTCCGCCGGCACCGAGAGTGGCGTCGACCAGGACCGCTCCGCGGCCGTCGGAGTCGTGGCGCGCCAGCGCGGGGGTGAGCAGGTCGACGCAACGATCCAGCAGGACCGGAATGTGCTCCATCGCCACCCCCGGGCTGTGTGCCCCTGCAGCGAGGTCCCTGTCCGAGGGTGCGGACCTGGCGTCGGGGAAGTACGCCAGGGCCGGTTCGGACAGAGGCCACGCTGCACGGGCCGGTTCAGATGATGTCGCGCAGAGTTTCATCAGTCGCCGCGGAGAAGTTCTCTTCGTGGGCCTGCTGGTACTCCTGCCACGCCGCGGCGTCCCAGATCTCGAGGTAGTCGACCGAGCCGATGACCACGCATTCCTTGGACAGGCTCGCGTAGCGACGGTGGTCGGCCGACAGCGTGATCCGTCCCTGGGCGTCGGGATGTTGCTCGTCGGTCGCGGCCGCCAGGTTCCGCAGGAAGGCGCGTGCTTCCGGATTGCTCCGCGATGCCTGCGAGGCCCGGCGGGCCAGTTTCTCGAATTCCGCACGCGGATAGACGGCGAGGCTGTGGTCCTGGCTCTTGGTGACCATCAACCCTCCTGCCAGCGCGTCGCGGAACTTGGCGGGCAGCGTGAGCCGCCCTTTGTCGTCGAGCTTCGGCGTGTAGGTGCCCAGAAACATCCTGGCCACCTCCCGCGCCACTCGGAGCCCCGGTCGCTCCGATGAACGCCACTTTACCCCACAATCCCCCACTTTGCGCCATTGCGTGCACCCAGATTGCCACGGTGCCCCACTCAGGGCGCATTCAGAGCCATCAGGGATACCCGAGATCAGCTCGTCGACCGCACCAGGACGCAGATAAGCCCAGCTCAGCGGTGGGACGAGGTAGGTGGGGCGTTGTGGGGGAACCGCCGTCGACCTGCGGCATGAAAAAAGGGGCAGCCCCGGGCGGGGCTACCCCTTTCAGCGTGTCAGCGGGTCACTCGTCGAAGCGTCGGCGGAACCGATCCTCCATGCGGCTGGTGAACGAACCACCCGAACCGCGAGTCCGCTTCTGCCGCGGGCCACTGGCCGGCGGCGCCGAGCGGTCCCGGCCACCCGCCACCCGCGGTCCGGTGATCGCGTAGACAACGCCGCCGAACATCACGATGAACCCGATCACCGAGAGGATCGGGAAGCTTCCGATCATGGTGGCCTTGAACGCGACACCGGAGACCAGCATCGCCAGCCCGACCACGAACAGGGCAACGCCCTGGAGGCGACGGCGGGCCGACGGCGCACGCAGAGTCCCACCGCGCACACTCGACGCGAATTTGGGATCCTCGGCATAGAGCGCGCTCTCGATCTGATCGAGCATGCGCTGCTCATGATCGGAGAGTGGCATTCGTCCCTCCTCGCCGCCTGCGGCCATTCGTTCAAACTCGTGTGTGCCCGCATTCACGGACCTCTAACAGTCATGATACGAGGTCGATCTGAGCGGTACCACCTACTTCGCCCCACGATTGTATGACCTCCGCCGCCCCCGCAAAGACAGTGCCCGTCCGCGGAGATAATGGGACCGACGACTTCTGTGCACACTCCCGCGCGACGGACCGAAGGGCAACGACATTGGCGCCTTATCTCATCGATCTGTCGCCGACCGATATGGAGCGCCGGCTCGGCGAGGCACTCGGTATCTATGTCGACGCCATGCGCTACCCGCGCGGCACCGAGGACCAACGCGCTTCGATGTGGATCGAGCACACCCGCCGGCACGGCTGGAAGGCGGTCGCGGCGGTCGACACGCCGACCGAACAGCCCGACACGCCGGCGGATCCGAGCGACGCGCCGCTGCTCGGCGTCGCCTACGGGTACTGCGGGTCTCCCGATCAGTGGTGGCAGCAGCAGGTGGTGGCGGGGCTCAAACAGGTGGGCGCCGGCCAGGAGCGCATCGACGAGCTGATGAACAGCTACTTCGAGCTGACCGAACTGCACATCGCCCCGCACGCCCAGGGCCGCGGTATCGGCGAAGCGCTCGCCCGCCGACTGCTGACCGGCCGGGCCGAGAGACACGTCCTGCTCTCGACGCCCGAGATCAACGGCGAGGGCAACCGGGCGTGGCGGCTCTACCGCCGCCTCGGGTTCGCCGACGTCATCCGCGGCTACCACTTCGCCGGGGATCCGCGCGCGTTCGCGATCCTGGGCCGCGCACTGCCGCTGTGAACCGGCATCTGGCACGATGACCCCGTGCAACCCCGCCGACAACGCACCCGCCTCGTGGCCTGGGTGTTGCTGCTGCTGATGCTGCCGATGGTGATCGGCTGTGTGCGGGTCCGGGCCTCGATCACGGTGTCCCCCGACGATCGGGTGTCGGGCCAGATCGTCGCCGCGGCCAAACCCCGCGGGCCCGACGACAAGGGTCCGCAGCTGCTGAACAACCTGCCCTTCGCCACCAAGGTCGCGGTCTCGGACTACAACCGCGACGACTATGTCGGCTCCCAGGCGGTGTTCTCCGACCTCACCTTCGCCGAACTGCCGCAGCTGGCCAACATGAACCGGGACTCCGCGGGCGTCGACATCTCGCTGCGCCGCGCCGGTGACCTGGTGATCCTCGAAGGCCGCGTCGACCTGACCTCGCTGAGCGACTCCGAGGCCGATGTCTCACTGTCGGTGGCATTTCCCGGCGAGGTGACCTCCACCAACGGCGACCAGGTCAGCGCCGAGGTCGTGGAGTGGAAGCTCAACCCCGGCGTGGTGTCCACCCTCAACGCCCAGGCGCGCTACACCGACCCCAGCGCCCGGTCGTTCACCACCGCGGCCATCTGGCTCACGGTCGCCACGCTCGTGGTGGCCGGTGTCATCGGCGGACTGGCGTGGACGAGCCGGGACCGCTCCCCCACGCTCGCCGATCCCCCGTCCACGACCGACACGTGAGCACGCCGCACGCACTACGGAACGAAAGGGGCACCCGCTGATCGTGGATGCCGCGGCTCCCTCAGCCGCCGAGTTGGCCGAAGCCGTCACCGAGCAGCTGCGGGAGTATCTGTCCGCCCGCCGCCGCGACGCCGCCTACATCGGCTCCGACTACGCGGAGCTGACCGCGGCGCTCGACGAGTTCGTGCTGCGGGGCGGTAAACGCCTTCGTCCGGCATTCGCCTACTGGGGCTGGCGCGCGGTGGCCGACCGGCCCGCCGACAGCGGCGCCCTGCTCCTGTTCGCCGCCCTGGAACTGCTGCACGCCTGCGCCCTCGTGCACGACGACGTCATCGACGCCTCGGCGACCCGCCGCGGGTTGCCGACCGTGCACCGGTTGTTCGCCGACCGCCACGCCGACCGGCGGTGGCACGGTTCCCCGGAGCAGTTCGGCCTGTCGGCGGCGATCCTGCTCGGCGACCTGTCGCTGGTGTGGGCGGACGACATCGTCGCCTCCGCCGACCTGCCCGTCGACGCCCACCGCCGGGTGCAGCGGGTGTGGGCCGACATCCGCACCGAGGTGCTCGGCGGGCAGTTCCTCGACATCGTCGCCGAAGCCAGCGGCGCGGTCTCGGTCGCCTCCGCGTTGACCGTCAACACCTACAAGACCGCCTCCTACACCGTGTCGCGGCCGCTGCAGCTGGGCGCCGCCGCGGCCGCGGACCGCCCGGACGTGCAGGAGATCTTCCACCAGCTGGGCACCGACATCGGGGTGGCCTTCCAGCTGCGCGACGACGTTCTCGGCGTCTTCGGTGACCCGGCCGTCACGGGTAAACCCTCCGGGGACGACCTGCGCTCCGGTAAGCGCACCGTGCTGCTGGCCGAAGCCGTCGAACTCGCCGACAAGACCGATCCGGACACCGCCGCGCTGCTGCGGTCGTCGATCGGCACGGATCTAAGCGAGTCGCAGGTGCGCGAATTGTGTTCGGCGATCGAGTCTGTCGGCGCACTCGCCGCGGTCGAAAAGCGCATCGAGGTGATGACCCGCCGCTCGCTGGAGCTGCTGGCCGCCGCACCGATCGAACCGCAGGCCAAGACCGGGCTGACCGAGCTCGCCAGATTGGCCGCCAACCGGTCCGCCTGAGCATGGTCACCCCCACCCCGACCGAGGCCCCGAAATCCGGTTTGGCCCAGCATGTCTCGCGCCTGCTCGCCTTCGCCTCATCGACCTCCGCCAAACCGGCGCTGCTGGGCTGCCTCGGCGCGGCGCTGATCACCGCCGGCGGCCTCGGCGCGGGCAGCACCCGCGTGCACGACCCGCTACTCGAGTCACTGCACTTGTCCTGGCTGCGGTTCGGCCACGGCGTGGTGCTGTCCTCGGTGCTGTTGTGGGGCGGTGTGGCGATCATGTTGCTGGCCTGGTTGTGGCTGGGCCGCCGGGTGGTCGACGGGACCGCCGACGAATACACGATGGTCGCCACCACCGGGTTCTGGCTGGCGCCGCTGCTGCTCAGCGTCCCGGTGTTCAGCCGCGACACCTATTCGTATCTGGCGCAGGGCGCGCTGCTGCGCGACGGGCTGGACCCCTACGTCGTCGGCCCGATCGCGAACCCCAACCCGTTGCTCGACGACGTCAGCCCGATCTGGACCACGACCACGGCTCCGTATGGTCCGGCATTCATCATGGTCGCGAAGTTCGTCACCATGGTGGTCGGCGAGGACGTCGTGGCGGGCACGATGCTGCTGCGGCTGTGCATGCTGCCCGGCCTGATCCTGCTCATCTGGGCGGCGCCGCGGGTGGCCCGGCACGTCGGCGCCAGCGGTGCGGCCGCACTGTGGATCTGCGTGCTCAACCCGCTGGTGATCATCCACCTGATGGGCGGCGTCCACAACGAGATGCTGATGGTCGGGCTGATGATGGCGGGCCTGGCGCTGATGCTGAACAACCGTCCGGCGACCGGCGTCGCGGTCATCGTCGTCGCCGTGGCGGTGAAAGCGACCGCCGGTCTGGCGCTGCCGTTCACGGTGTGGATCTGGATGCGCCAGCTGCGCGACGGCCGCGGCTACCGTCCCCTTCCGGCGTTCGCGGCAGCGACCGCCGCAGCGGTCCTGATCTCCGTCGCCGTGTTCGCGGTGCTGTCGTGGGTCGCCGGCGTCGGGTTGGGCTGGCTGTCCGCGCTCGCGGCCGGGAACGTGAAGATCATCAACTGGCTCACGGTGCCGACGGCCGTGGCCAACCTCACCAACGCGATCGGCGGGCTGTTCCTGCCGGTGAACTTCTACGCCGTCATCGACGTCACCCGCATCATCGGCCTCACGATCATCGCGGTGTCACTTCCGCTGCTGTGGTGGCGCTTCCGCCATGACGACCGCGAGGCACTGATCGGTATCGCCGCGGTGATGGGCGTGGTCGTGCTGTTCGTGCCCGCGGCGCTGCCGTGGTACTACACCTGGCCGCTCGCGGTGGTCTCGGTGCTGGCGCGGTCGCGGCGGTCGATCGCGCTGATCGCGGGGTTCTCCACGTGGATCATGGTGATCTTCAAACCCGACGGAGCGCACGGCATGTACTCGTGGGTGCACGTGTTGCTCGCCACGGGGTGCGCTGTGGTGGCCTGGTATTCGCTGGCGAAGTATTCGCTGGCGACGACCGATCAGACCGATCAGACGGTCAATACGCCACTACCGCCGAGCGGTCAGTAAGCCATAGCCTGGGCCCGGCGGACCACCTCACGCGCCTGATGGCTGTGCAGCGCGTCGACCGGCCTGGCGTTCTCCTGCCGTTCGGTGGCCCCGTCTCGGCTGATCGTCAGCGACGGATCCGGGGTGAACAGCCAGCGCACGATCTCGCTGTCGCGGTAGCCGCCGTCGCGCATCACCACCAGCAGGCCGGGCAACGGTTTGAGCACGTTCCCCTTGTCGTCGAAGAATATCGTGGGCACTACGAATTTCCCGTCGCGCCGCACGGCCATCAACTGGCCCTGACGCAACAGGTGGTGGACCCGCGTGACGGCCATGCCGAGCATGTCGGCAACCGTCGGCAGGTCGTAGACGGGCTCATCGGGATCAAGGACGTCTTCGGCGGCCGGAATACTGCTCACCGCACTGAGTCTAGGGGCTCCGGCGCGACTCGTAACATGTCTTCGGTGGAGGCCTACCCGCAGTCGGACCCGCTCGTCGGCGCCGTACTCGACGGCCGCTACCGCGTCGACGCCCGGATCGCCACCGGCGGCATGTCCACGGTGTACCGCGGCCTCGACGTACGACTGGACCGGCCGGTCGCGCTGAAGGTCATGGACCCGCGCTACTCGGGTGACGAGCAGTTCCTCACCCGGTTCCAGCGCGAGGCCCGGGCGGTGGCGCGCCTGAAGGATTCCGGCCTCGTCGCCGTCTACGACCAGGGCATCGACGGCCAGTTTCCTTTCCTGGTCATGGAACTCGTCGAGGGCGGCACTCTGCGCGAGCTGTTGCGCGAACGCGGCCCGATGCCACCTCATGCCGCGGCCGCCGTGTTGGCGCCCGTGCTGTCGGGGCTGGCCGCCGCGCACAAGGCCGGGCTGGTGCACCGCGACGTCAAACCGGAGAACGTGCTGATCTCCGATGACGGTGAGGTCAAGATCGCCGACTTCGGACTGGTGCGCGCGGTCGCCGAGGCGAAGATCACCTCGACGAGCGTGATTCTCGGCACGGCGGCGTACCTGTCCCCCGAACAGGTCGGCACCGGCAACGCCGGCCCGCGCAGCGACGTGTACTCCGTCGGCGTGATGGCCTTCGAACTGCTCACCGGCGTCACCCCGTTCACCGGGGACAGCGCGCTGGCGGTGGCGTATCAGCGAATGGACAACGACGTCCCGCCGCCGGGGTCGGTGATCGCCGGTGTGCCAGCGCAATTCGACGACCTCGTGCTGCGCGCCACCGCCCGCGACCCGGCGAGCCGCTACGCAGACGCCCAGGACATGGCCGCAGACCTCGAGGAGATCGCCGAGGAACTGCGGCTTCCGCCGTTCCGGGTGCCCGCACCGCGCAACTCCGCCCAGCACGCCTCGGCGGCGCTGTATCACAGCCAGTTGCCCGATCATCACGCCACGACGGATGCCACCGTTCACCCGCCCGCACCGGCACCACATCAGCACACCCGGGCGTTCACCCGCGACTCCAGCGAAATCGCCTATCCCGCAAGGCAATTCGCCGGGGTCGACATCGACGAGTTCTACTGGGCGCGCCAGCGCGCCAAACGGGCGCTGCTGTTCTGGGTCATCGCCGTCGTCACGCTGGCCGGGTTGCTCGCCGCCGGCGCGTGGACGCTGGGCAGCAACCTCAACAACCTGATCTGAACCGACTCCCCGGGTCGCTGCGCTCCTGCCCGCCGCAACCCAGACTCCCCGGGTCGCTGCGCTCCTGCCCGCCGCAACTAGTCGCGCAGCATCTCCGCGACGAGGAACGCCAGCTCGAGGCTCTGCTGAGTGTTCATCCGCGGATCACAGGCCGTCTCGTAGCGGCCGGCGAGGTCGCTGTCGGAGATGTCCTGCGCACCGCCGAGGCATTCGGTGACGTTCTCACCGGTGATCTCGACGTGGATACCGCCCGGGTGGGTGCCCAGGGCGCGGTGCACCTCGAAGAAGCCCTGCACCTCGTCGACGATGCGGTCGAAATGGCGGGTCTTGTAACCGGTCGAGGACTCGTGGGTGTTGCCGTGCATCGGATCGCACTGCCAGATCACCTGATGGCCGCTGGCCTGCACCTTCTCGATGATCGGCGGCAGCAGGTCGCGCACCTTGCTGTTCCCCATCCGGGTCACCAGCGTCAGACGGCCCGGCTGGTTGTGCGGATCGAGCCGTTCGACGTACTCGACGGCGAGTTCGGGTGTGGTGGTCGGCCCGAGCTTGATGCCGATCGGGTTGGCGATGGTCTCCACGAACGCGATGTGTGCCCCGTCGAGCTGACGGGTGCGCTCGCCGATCCACACGTAGTGGGCCGACAGGTCGTAGAGCTGCGGCTCCGGCCGGTGGAGAGGGAACTCGTCGGACAGCCGCAGCATGGCCCGCTCGTAGTCGAGGACCAGCGCTTCGTGGCTGGCGAAGATCTCGGCGGTCTGCAGGTTGCGGTCGTTGACGCCGCACGCGCTCATGAAGCTCAGGCCGCGGTCGATCTCCCCGGCGAGCGCCTCGTAGCGGGCGCCGGCCGGCGAGGTGCGGACGAATTCGCGGTTCCAGTCGTGCACACCCTGCAGCGACGCCATCCCCGACGAGGTGAGCGCCCGCACCAGGTTCATCGCGGCGCTGGCGTTCGCGTAGGCACGCACCAGGCGCGACGGGTCGTGCTGGCGTGCCGCGGCGTCGGGGGCGAACCCGTTGATCATGTCGCCGCGGTAGGACTTCAGGCCCAGAGCGTCGATGTCCGACGAACGCGGTTTGGCGTACTGCCCGGCGATGCGGGCCACCTTGACCACCGGCATGCTGGCGCCGTAGGTGAGCACGACGGCCATCTGGAGCAGCGTGCGGATGTTGGCCCGGATGTGCGGTTCGGTGTTGTCGACGAATGTTTCGGCGCAGTCGCCGCCCTGCAGCAGGAACGCCTCGCCGCGAGCGACGTCGGCGAGCAGACCCTTGAGCTTCTCGATCTCCGACGGCACGGTGACCGGCGGAACGCTCTCGAGCACCGTGCGCATCGCCTTGGCGGCGTCGGCGTCCCAACTCGGCTGCTGTACCGCCGGCTTGGCCAGTGCCGAGTCCAGTCGCTGACGCAGCTCATCCGGCAGGGGCGGCAGATCAGGGAGCTGGTCGATGGGGATGTCGACGGTCCAGTTCACCCATTCATGGTAACTGTCGCGCGCATCCGCTCTTACCAGCACAGGTGCAGGTCAGAACCGCGCGCGAGCGTCCATTCCCCTGCCGGTCATCGTCTGGAAGCGCAGCAGGTTGTGGCGGGCGTCGACCAGCGCATCGTGGGCGTCACGCGGGCGCGGCGGCATGCGGGGCGAACCGCGGTCCTCCCAGAACTGGCGCAGCTCACGGGTGAACCGGGGTATCGCCGGTGGCAGGGCGGTCATCGGACCCCACAGCTGGCAGAGCACCACGTGGTCGTAGGCGCCGACCCACGCCCACAGCTCGATCGGCTCGTCGCCGTCGATGCCGAAGAAGTCCTCGAGTTCGGTGCGGATCTCGCGACGGGACCGCCAGGATTTCGATGCCGGCGACGGGAGCTTCGGCAGGACGTGTTTGCGCACCCAGCTGCCGGCCCGGTCCGGGTCGAACTCGGTGGACACCGCGTAGTACTCGCGGCCGTCCTCGGCCGCCACGCCGATCGAGATCAGCTCGATGGTGTGGCCGTTGTCGATGAATTCGGTGTCGTAGAAGAAGCGCACTAGACCCCGGCCTTCTCATCTGCGCCGGCCTTCTCATCTGCGCCGGCCTTGTCGACCACGGGCAGCTTCTGCGGCGCCGGGGCGGCGTGGATCTCACGGTCCAACTGCTCATCGACCTTCGCGTCGTCGGGGAACCTGGGCATCCCGGCGACGGCGTCCTGCAACCACAGTTTCGCCTGCACCACCGGTCTGCGCAGCCAGCGCTCCCGTTCGAGCGCCCTGTGCATCTTGCGCGGCCGGTTCGTATAACGCCAACGCGCCCACGGGGCGTGCGGGCGTGACAGCCGCACCGCACCGACGATCAGCAGCGGCGTGATGAACATGCCCACCAGCCCGGTCCACACCTTGCCCTTGAACAGCACCACCACCGCAAGCATCAGCGTCGCGACCGCCAACGCGACCACAGCCGCCCGCGCCGCCAGGCTGTGGTCGTCCCGCCAGATGCCGATGTCGAAGAACGACAGCGGGTTGAACCCGAGGATCAGCAGACCGGCCACCGCCACCGCGGCGAACACCGCATCCACCGAGGTGCGCCCGTCCTCGGACCAGTACACGTCCGACAAATGCAGGATCAGTGCGAACTCGTCGAGCACCAGCGCGGCGCCGATGCCGAAAAGGATTGCCGCCGCCGTGAATTCGGGTACTCCCCCGTTGACGGCCAGCGTCACCATGGTGAGTCCGGACACCATCACCAGGATCACCCCGATGACCACGTGGTGGATGTGCGTGCCACCCGCGCCCGCGATGTTGCGGGGCTGCCACCACCTGCGGGGGGCGTCGCTGCCGGCGTGGCGTCGGATGTAGCGCACGATCGTGCGCGTCACGAAGAAGGTGAGGATGAAGGCGACCAGGCAGCACAGCAGCGGCAGGCGATCGAGGGTGAGGAAGTCCAGCTGCAGGGTCAGGTGCACGCTCGAAACTTACGCCGACCTGCGCTTGGCGCGACCGGGATACCGGCCGACGCGCCGGAGGCCACCGATAGTCTGGACGACGACATGAGTACTCGGCGGTCGCCTGCTTGGGCGCCAACCCTCGCGTGGCGGACGTTCTGCCTCCTCACCCTCGTCGCGCTCGGCTGGGCCGGGTGGCGATTCCTCGGGCACACGCCGTACCGGATCGACGTCGACGTCTACCGGATGGGTGGCCGGGCCTGGCTCGACGGCAGCCCGCTCTACGCGGACGGGGCGACGTTCGCCACCCAGGGGGGCCTCGACCTGCCGTTCACCTATCCCCCGCTGGCCGCGATCGTCTTCTCCCCGTTCGCCATGATGTCGCTGCCTGCGGCCGGCGTGGTGATCACCGCGATCACGCTGCTGCTGATGATCGTCGCGGTGGTGATCGTGCTGACCCGGCTCGACGTCTGGACGCCGGGCAGGCGCATCTGGCTGGCCGCAGCGATCGTGGCGGTCGCGGTGGTGCACTTCGAGCCGATCGAGGCCAACTTCGACTTCGGGCAGATCAACGTCGTGCTGATGACGCTGGTGATCGCCGACTGCGTACCGCGCCGAACCCCGTGGCCGCGCGGCGTCCTGCTCGGGTTGGCGATCGCGCTCAAACTCACCCCCGCGGTGTTCCTGCTGTACTTCCTGCTGCGCCGCGACACCCGCGCGCTGCTGGTGAGCGCCGTCTCGGTGGTCGCGCTCACGCTGCTCGGGTTCGCGCTGACCTGGCGCGACTCGTGGGAGTACTGGACCCAGACGGTGCGCAACACCGACCGGATCGGCACCGCGACGTTGAACACCAACCAAAACATCGCCGGCGCGCTGGCGCGGCTGGGCCTCGGTGAAGACCTCCGGTTCGTGCTCTGGGTACTGGCGTGCTTCGCCGTGCTGGGCCTGACGGTCTGGGCGGCGCGCCGGGCGCTGCGGGCCGGCGAACCGGTACTGGCACTGGTCTGCGTGGCGATGTTCGGGCTGGTGGTCTCACCGGTGTCGTGGTCGCACCACTGGGTGTGGTCGCTGCCGACGGTGCTGGTGACCGCTGTGGTGGCCTACCGCAACCGGCACTGGCCGCTGGCCGTCGCCGCGGCGACGGGTTTCGCGCTGATGGTGTGGTCGCCGATCACCCTGCTGCCCGAGCACCGCGAGACCTCGGCGTCGCTGTGGCGCCAGTTGGCCGGCGGATCCTATGTGTGGTGGGCGCTGGTCGTCATCGTCGCAGCGGGCACCCTGTCGGCACGGTCCACCCATCGCACCGAACCGGTGACCGCGGCTCAGCCGGCGGCGGCTTCGGGCAGTCGCGCGGCGGGCTGAGCGACTGCGGTGCCCTCTTTGACGTCGGCGGCATAAAGGTCGACGTACTCCTGGCCGGACAGGCGCATCAACTCGTACATGACCTCGTCGATCACGGCGCGCTCGATGAAGCGATTGCCGGCGAGCCCCTCGAACCGGCTGAAGTCCATCGGCTTGCCGAATTTGACCTCGACCTTGCCGAAGCGCCACATCTTGCTGCCCGGCGGGTTGACGACGTCGGTGGCGACCATCGCGACCGGGATCACGGGCACACCGGTCTCGAGCGCGAGCCGGGCCAGGCCGGTCTTGCCCTTGTACAGACGTCCGTCGGGTGAGCGGGTGCCCTCGGGGTACATGCCGAGCAGCTTGCCTCCGCCGAGAATGCGCTCAGCGGTTCTCAACGCACTGAGCGCCGCATCCGCATCCGCGCGGTCGATCGGCACCTGCCCGGCCGCAGTGAAGAACCACCGTTTGAACCAGCCCTTGAGACCCGTACCGGTGAAGTACTCCGCCTTGGCCAGGAACGTGATGCGCCGGCTCACCACCAGCGGCAGGTAGAAGCTGTCGGCCACGGCCAGGTGGTTACTGGCGAGAATGGCGGCGCCGGACCGGGGAAGGTATTCCGACCCTTGAACTTTCGGCCGGCCGAGCAAGGACAGCAACGGGCCCATGAAGACGTACTTGAACAGCCAATACCACATGGACCCTCCGCATCGGGCGCACCGGACGGTGCTCTGCGACAACTTTACCCAGGTGCTGTGGACACGACCACAGCACGGACCTCAGTCCTGCACGGTCACCGGAATGCGCTGATAGCGGCCAGGGCCGGGGGGCGGCGGCGGCTCGTCGGACGGCGGCGGTGTGGGGGGCGTGTCCGGCGGGCCGGCCGCCTCGATGTCGTCGACGAGCGCACGGACCACGCTCAGCAACGCGACGCTGTGCTCGGCGACGATGTCGAGGAGAGGGTGCTGCTCACCCTGGATCAGTGCGCCCAGCGCGCACACCGGGCACCACACCTGCCGGCAGCTGCTCGCCCGGTCGCCGGCTCCCGCCGCACGGGCGGCGGCGAACCGGATCAACGGGTCGACGCGGTCGAGGATGGCCTGGGCGAGCGCCTTCAGCTCGGGACCGAGGTCTGGATGTTCAGCACTCACGCCGGCCACACCTCCGGATTCGGTCGGAATCGCACCGTCAGCTCGCTTCCCCGCAGTGCCGCATCGGTGACGATGCACCTGCGCAGCACGGACGCGAGTCGGACCCGGCGCCGCATACCGCCCGCGCCGATGATCAGGTCGTCGTCGACCCTGCCCAACGTCAGTTCGGCGGAGTCGACCTGCGGCAACTCTAGCCGCAGGCGGTAGACCGCATCGAGGCCGGTTCCCGACTCCCGGTCGACTATCGGCCGGACCGGCGCGGGCGGCGCCGACCCGTCGCGTCGGCGCGCGGCGTCCAGCAGTTCGCCCAGCGCCTTGGGTCCGATCGGCTCGCCCGCCAGGTGCGGCACCAACACGAGCGCCACGTCGCCGATCACGGTGTCGAGGTCGTCGAGCACCGCCTTCTGCTCGGAGATGCGCTCGGCGTACCAGTCGAACGCCGGATGTTCGGGAAGATTGCGGTACTCGAAGGAATTGTCCTGCAACAGGACCTGATTGACGATGAGCTCCGCGACCCGCACACCCATCAGTGCCAGCGAGCCCAGCGTGCGGGACGCCTCGGCGGCCACCACCCGTTCGGCGGTGAGCACCAGGTGCGCGCTGACCTGTGACCCGTCGGCGAGCAGGGCGGTCAACCGCCGGGTCGCCGCATCGATGCGCTCGACGAGATCCACCATTGCGGCTGACGCCGCGTCGTCGGCGCCCCGGGACAGCCGGCGGTGCCGGGGCCACGCCCGCTCGAGGTAGAGCGCGAGTGTGCCGGGCAGGGTCAGCATGCGCAGCGCATCCGCGGTGGACGCGCAGTCGACCACGACGTGCTCCCACGAACCGCTCGCCGCCAATTCCGCGACCTCGTGCAGCCCGAGCACCTCCTGCACGCCGGGGAGGGCCGAGAGCTCTTCTGGCGCAACGTCGCCCAGATCCGAGTCAGGGAACCGCGCGGTGATGGGTCCGGCGACCTCGCACCACCGCTCGGTGAACAGTGCCAGAGTGTCCAGCGCGAGCGCGTCAAGCGAGCCACCCGCGTCCGGAATTCCCGCGTCGAGGTCGGCGAGGATGCGGGTCGGTTCGCGCCGCCCGGTCGGGGTGACGGTCACGCCCAGCACGTCACCGGTCGAATGCGCCTGGTCGGTTGACACGACCAGCACCCGACGACCAGCCCGCGCCTCGCGTACGGCGGTCGCCGTCGCGAGCGTGGACTTCCCTACCCCGCCCTTACCGACGAAGAGGCTGATGCGGGCCGCGGCGCCACTCGGAGTCACTCAGCCTCGACCCGTTTCTTCAGATCCTTGAGCGCCGTCTCGGTCAGCCGGCGCTCCGCCTTGCGCTTGAGCAGACCGATCATGGGGATCATCAGGTCGACGGCGAGCTCGTAGGTGACGTCGGTGCCGGAGCCGTTCGGCGTCAACCGGTACGCCCCCTCGAGGGATTTCAGCAAAGAACTCGACACCAGCGACCAGGTCACCGAATCCCGGCCGGCGGGCCATTCGTAGGACAGCACCATGGTGTCCTTGAGGACGGCCGCATCGAGTACCAGGCGAGCCGTCTTCGGATTTCCGTCGGCGTCGGTGTCGAGCACCTCGGTCTCCCGGTACTCCTTGACCCAGTCGGGATAGGAGCCGATGTCTGCGATGACGTCCATCACCGTCGCAGGGTCTGCATCGATGTAGATCGTCTGCGCCGTCTTGTCCGCCACGTGCCCGTCCTCCTCAAGCCGAAATGTACCCTCACGTCCGCGGCTCAACCCACCGTCAGGTCAGCCGCGACACCCCTACCGGCCGCGATGCCTCCAGGGTCCGCTTGAGCTCGAACGCCATCTTCTTACCCGCCACGCGCCGGTCGTGGTTGAGCTTCGCGAGTTTCATCCTCGCCAGCTGCCGTGCCGAGACGCCCGCCGGTTCGGCGTGCAGGAAGTAGTGCAGGATGACCCCGTCCAGGGACGGTTCCAGCCACACCTCCATGGTTCCGATCAGTGCTCCGGTGACCGTCCAGCGGTGGCCGACGGGTCCCCGGTCCTCCACGACGGTCAGGTGCAGGTCCGGCCACCAGCGCCGCCAGTTCGCCGGTTGGGCGACGGCCCTGCCCACCTCAGCCGGATCGGCGGCAACGAAGGTCTCGTCGGCGATCTGGATGCTGTTCATCGTCCTCCAAGCTTCACACACGACCCCCGAGGGGAGCGCAGCGGCCGACTACGCTGGCCATCGTGCCTGAGTTCAGTGTGCCCGCGCCGTTCACCGTGGGAGAGTGCGACACCGTCGTGAGCGCTGTGTTCGATCACGAGCGCGACGATCCCGACCACGTCATCTTCCGCCGGTTGGTCGACGGCGCGTGGACAGACGTCACCTGTGCCCAGGCCGCCGCCCAGATCCGTTCGGCCGCACTGGGTTTGATCGCCTCTGGGGTGCAGCCGGGCGATCGGGTCGCGCTGTTGTCGGCGACCCGCTACGAGTGGCCGATCCTCGACTTCGCGATCCTGGCCGTCGGGGCGCTGACCGTCCCGATCTACGAGACCTCCTCGGCCGAACAGGTCCGCTGGGTGCTCTCCGACTCGGGCGCGGTGCTGGTGATCGTCGAGAACGACGCCCACGCGAACAGGATCGAGGAGCTCCGGGCCGATCTGCCGGAGCTGCGCACGGTGCTGCGGATCGAGGGTTCGGGTCCCGACGCGCTGGCCGAGGCGGGCCGCGACCTCGCGTCCGACGAACTCGACCACCGGCTGGCCGGTATCCGCTCCGCCCAGCCGGCCACGATGATCTACACCTCGGGGACCACCGGCAGGCCCAAGGGCTGCCAACTCACCCACGCCAATCTGGTGTACGAGACCCGCGGCGACAAGAGCTGCTTCCCCGCCGAGCTGGCCAAGGGTGAGCGGATGCTGGTGTTCCTGCCGCTGGCGCACGTGCTGGCCCGTGCCATCACCATCGCGGCGTTCGCCAACAAGGTGACCCTCGGTTTCACCAGTGACATCAAGAACCTCGTCCCGCTGTTCGGGGTGTTCAAGCCGACGCTGGTGGTCTCGGTGCCGCGGGTGTTCGAAAAGGTGTACAACACCGCCGAACAGAACGCCCGCAGCGACGGTAAGGGCCGCATCTTCGACATCGCCGCCGCGACGGCGATCGAGTACAGCCGGGCGCTGGACTCCGGCGGGCAGGAGCGAAGCGACTCGGGGAAGAGGACGGGTGGGCCCGGGCTGCTGCTGCGGGCCAGACACGCGGTGTTCGACCGGCTGGTCTACGGCAAGCTGCGTGCGGCCCTCGGCGGGGAATGCCGCGCCGCGATCTCCGGCGGGGCGCCGCTGGGCGCCCGCCTCGGCCACTTTTACCGCGGTGTCGGGCTGACCATCTACGAGGGCTACGGGCTGACCGAGACCAGCGCCGCGATCACCGTCAACCGGGTGGGTGACATCAAGATCGGCTCGGTCGGAAAGCTGGTGCCGGGCAACAGTATGCGCCTGGGTGACGACGACGAGCTGCTGGTCAAGGGCGGCGTGGTGTTCGGCGGCTACTGGCGAAACGAGGAGGAGACCGCGAAGGCCTTCACCGACGGCTGGTTCCACACCGGCGATCTGGGCGCGATCGACAGCGACGGCTTCCTCACGATCATCGGCCGCAAGAAGGAGATCATCGTGACCGCCGGCGGCAAGAACGTCGCGCCGGCGATCATGGAGGATCAACTGCGGGCCCATCCGCTGATCAGTCAGGCGATGGCCGTCGGAGACGCCCGGCCGTTCGTCGGCGCGCTGATCACGATCGACGCCGAGGCGTTCGAGGGTTGGAAACAGCGCAACGGCAAGGACAGTGGCGCCTCCGTCGGCTCCCTCGCCACCGACCCCGACCTGCTCGCCGACATCGACACCGCCGTCAAGGGCGCCAATCAGGCGGTGTCGAAGGCCGAGGCGATCCGCAAGTTCCGGGTCCTGGCGGTGGATTTCACCGAGGACACCGGGGAGCTCACACCGACGTTGAAGGTCAAGCGCAAGGTCGTCGTCGAGAAGTTCGCCGCCGACATCGAAGCGCTCTACAGGACCTGACCGCCGCCGGAGACCATCAGTGACACCAGGTCGAAGACGACGGTAGCCGCTGCCACACAGGTGATCTCGGCGTGGTCGTAGGCGGGTGCCACCTCCACGACGTCGGCGCCGACGATGTTGAGCCCGTGTAACCGCCGCAGCATCCGCAGCAGCTCGCGGGAGGTGAGCCCGCCGGATTCGGGGGTGCCGGTGCCGGGGGCGAACGCCGGATCGAGCACGTCGATGTCGACGGACAGATAGACCGGCACGTCCCCGACGCGTCGGCGCACCGTGTCCACGGCGGCGTCGATACCGATGACGTCCAGGTCACCCGCCCGGATGATCTTGAAGCCCATCTCGGCGTCGTCCCGCAGGTCCATCTGGTCGTAGATCGGTCCGCGGATGCCGACGTGGATGGAGTGGTCCTCGACCAGCAGCCCCTCTTCGAAAGCCCGCCGGAAGATGGTGCCGTGCGTGACGGGGGCGTTGAAGTACGTGTCCCAGGTGTCGAGGTGGGCGTCGAAGTGCACCAGGGCGACGGGACCGTGGATCGCGTGCAGGGCACGCAGATTCGGCAGCGCGATGGTGTGGTCGCCGCCGATGGAGACGATCCGGCGGCCGTCTCCGCCGAGGATCTCCGACGCGTGATCCTGAATCTGCCGGCACGCTTCGGCGATGTCGTAGGGCGTGACGGAGATGTCACCGGCATCGACCACCTGCACCTGTTCCAGCGGTGCGACGCCGAGTTCGACGTGGTAGCCGGGGCGCAGGGTGCGGGCGGCCTGCCGCACGCCCATCGGGCCGAACCGCGCACCGGGCCGATAGGAGGTGCCGCCGTCGAACGGGACGCCGAGGATCGCGATGTCGTAGTCGCTGACCTCGCCGATGTCGGCGATGCGGGCGAATGTGCCCTTTCCGGCGTAACGCGGGACTTCGGTGGGCGGTACGGCGCCGACGAGGTCGGAGGAGGTCATGAGGTCACTTTCGCGGTCGTTGATTCGTCATCGGAGGTGGCGCAGTCGGTCAGCGCGACGTTGCGGGTCTCGGGAGCCATGAACACGGCGGCGACGAGTCCGACCACCGTCACCAGGGCACCGATGCCCAGCGCACCGCCCGGTCCCAGGCCGGTCAGCGCCATCGGCATCAGGTAGGTGCCTCCCGCAGAACCGATGCGGCTCATCGCCGTTCCCACCCCGACGGCGGTGGCGCGCACCTCGGTGGGGAACAGTTCGTTGGGGTAGACGATCTCCAGGAAGCTCGACGCGCCGGACACGAGGGCGAACACCGCCAGCGCCAGGAAGAACACCAGCGGCGGAACGCCCGGTATGACCGCTGGAATGGCAAGGGCCGCAGCAATGATCGCGAACGACCCCACGAGCAGGGCGCGCCTGCCGATCCGTTCGACCAGGTACAGTCCCGGGATTCCACCGACGACGAACAGCAGCGCGATGATGAGCGAGCCGCCGTAGAGGTTGGAATCGCCTTCCAAGCCGAATGACGCCATCAAATCCGGCGCGAACGTGTACACCGCGAACAGCGGGATGACCTGCGCCGTCCAGAACACCGCGACGAATACGGTCCGCCGCAGGTAGGGACGTGTGAACACACGAGTGAACGACGTTGTGGCGACCTTCTCCTCAGTGAGATCGTCGACGCTGTACTGGGGCCCGAAAGCCTGCTTGATCGCCGCGTCGGCCTCCTCGCGCCGGCCCTTGGACACCAGCCACCGCGGTGACTCCGGCGTGCCGAGGCGGGCCAGCAACGTGATGATCGCGAATATCGCCGGGCTCGCCAGCAGGATCCGCCAGGCGTCGGGACCGAAGTCGCGCAACAGGAATCCGACGACGTAGGCGACCGCGGCACCCAGCGCCCACACGACGAACATGCCGCCGAGGTACCGGCCACGCTGCTTCTTGGGCAGGAATTCCGCGAGCAGTGAGGTGGCGATCGGGTAGTCCGCGCCGATCGCCACACCCAGGAGGAACCGCAGCGCGATGATCTGCCAGGGCTCGCCGGCGAACGCGGAGAGAACCGAGAACACGGCCAGCGCGAGCAAGTCGACGATGTACATGAGGTGTCGCCCGATGCGATCGGTCAGGTAGCCGAAAAGGCCGCCGCCCACGAAGATCCCGATCAGGCTGGCCGCGCCGATCAGACCGAGCTCCACCGAACTCAGATCCATCGCGGGCTCGAGCGTTATCAGCGCCACTCCGATGATCGAGAGCGCATAGCCGTCGATGAACGGCCCGCCTGAGGAGAACAGCGTGAGCTTCTTGTGGAATGCGGTGATCGGCGCATCGTCGATCACATGACCGGTGTGGGGCATTGACCCAGCGTGCGGGCGGCGCCGATGCGTGTCGAGTCGACGTTTGACACAATCCTCCGATGAAGTTTGAGCATGTGCACAATCGACAACCGGCGTGACCGTCACCGTCGGTGACCTCGTCGAGACGCCGCACCTCGGGTTGGAGGTGCTCTCGGGCGGGGCCGGGCTGGGCCGGTCGGTGTCCTGGACCCATACCTCGGACCTGCCCGAACCCTGGCGGTGGATCACCGGCGGCGAACTGCTGATGACCAACGGGCTGTCGTTCCCGAAAGCCGCCGCCGATCAGGAGGCGCTGCTCACCAAACTCGAGGAGTCGGGTATCGCGGGACTGGCGATAGGCGAGAAGATGTACTGCCCACGGTTGACGCAGCGGTTCACCCGCCGAAGCGAACAGCTGGGCTTCCCGGTCCTGCGGATCCGCTATCCCCTACCGTTCGTGGCGATCTCGCGCGCGGTTGCCGAAGCGACGCTGCTCGACCAGTCAGACCGGTTGTCGCGGACCATGCGGATCTACGACCTGCTGCGGCGGCACATCGCGAGCGCCTCGCCGCCGGCCAATCTCGTTGCCGCGCTTGCCCGGGAACTCGGTTGCGAATTGCACGTCTGCGATCGCCGGACCGGTGATCCGTGGTTTCCGGACACCTCACCGCTGGCCCCCGCCCTGCGCGAGGCCGTCGTCGAGTTGTCCGAGTCCTCGACCAACGTGGCGGCGGGAGTCTACGGGCTGCCCGTTGACGGCACGCGGGCAGCGATGCTCACCGACATCCAGCGCCATCCCGAAGCCGCGCTCGTGGTGATCCCGCGCATCACCGAACGGGTGGATCCGATTCGGTTGCAACACACCGCCACAGTGATCAGTCTCGCGCTGTCCGAGATGCAACTGGCGCTCGAACACGAACGGCGCGAACGGGCCGCGCTGATGGAGCGCCTGCTGGAGAACCGCATCGACCGGCACGCGGTCGAAGCCCGGCTCGGCGAATTGCGCCTCGATCCCCCGTCGACCGTCCTGGTCGTGGCGCGGAGCAGTGACGAAGGGCGAGCGCTGACCATTCATAATTCGCTGTGGCGCAACGGTATTCCGTATCTCTGCACGCTACGGGAGGGTCTGCTCTACGCGCTGGTGCCCGACCAGTCGGGATTCGAGGGTGTGCTGTCCCGGGCTCTGGGGCCGTCGGCGCGCATCGGGATCAGCGCGCGACTTTCCACGATAAGCCGGTTCCCGGAAGCAGTCCGCGAGGGGTCGTGGGCGTTCTCGCTGGCCAGCCGCCGCGACATCCCGGTGTCGCGGTACGGCAGCGAGGAGCCGTGGCTGGGCCTGTCGAACGTCGGCGACGCCCAGGCCCTCGTCGACCGGGTGCTCGCACCGCTGCGCACCTACGACGAACAGCACCAGTCCAATCTGGTCGCGACGCTGGACGCCTATCTGCGCCACCAGCGGTCGTTGCAGCTGACCGCCACGGCGCTCTGCGTGCACCGACAGACGGTGCTCTACCGGATCAAACGCATCGCGGAACTGACCGGCCTCAACCTCGCCGACACGGATGCGCTCGCCGCGCTGTGGCTGGCGCTGCGTGCCGCGGCGCTGCTCGACGCCGAGGACGATCTGCGGCCGCTGTAGGCCTACAGCAGTTGACCCAATCGCGCTGCGCGGGTGGGCCACTGCCAGTTCTCGAGCGCCCACCGCCTGCCGTCGGCGCCCATGGCGGCGGCACGGGCGGGGTCGGCGAGCAGGCCGCTCACCGCGATCGCCACCGCGCTGACGTCGGTGCCCTCGACGACGAGCCCGGTCTCGCCGTCCCGCACGGTCTCCGGCGCGCCGCCCGAGCGGCCCGCCACCACCGGCACCCCGGTCGCCGACGCCTCGAGGTACACGATCCCGAGCCCTTCGACGTCGAGGCCTGCGCCGCGGGTGCGGCAGGGCATCGCGAACACGTCGGCCATCGCATGGTGTGCGGGCAGCTCGTCGCCGGGGACGCCGCCGGTGAACCGCACGTCTTCGTCGACGCCGTGCTGGTGGGCCAGGCGCTGCAGCGTGTCACGGTAGGGGCCGCCGCCGACGATCACCAGCACCGCACCCGGCACCCGTCGCCGGATCGCGGGCATCGCCCGGATCAGCATGTCCTGGCCTTTACGGGGCACCAGCCGAGACAGGCACACCACGACGGGGCGCTCGCCCAGGCCGTAGCGCGCCCGCAGCTCCGCTCGCGCGGCGGGGTCGGGAGTGAACCGGTCGGTGTCGACACCGGGCGGCAGATGCTCCAACGCCGCGCGCGGTCCGAACGCCCCGGCGAACCGTCCCCGCGTGTAGCGGCTGACGAACGTCACCACGTCGGTGTCGTCGCCGATGCGGCGCAGCGCCGTGCGCGCGACCGGCAGCATCGACCAGCCCACTTCGTGGCCGTGCGTGCTGGCGATCACCCGGTCGGCGCCCGCGCGGCGGGCGATCGGTGTGAGCAGCGCCAGCGGTGCCGCCGCACCGAACCACACCGTGTCGATGTCGTGGCTCGCGATGAGCCCGCGCATGCGCCCCGCCACCGACGGTTCGGGGAGCATCAGGGTGCCGGGGTGGCGTATCACCTCGAACGCGGCGGCGCGGTCGTAGTCCGGGGCGTTCTTCCACGCCGGGGCGTAGACGGTCACCTCGTGCGCGCCCGCCGCGACGACCTGGTCGACGAAGGCCTCGAGGTAGTTCTGGATGCCGCCGGCACGCGGCGGAAAGTCGTTGGTGACCAGCAGGACTCGGGACATCGGAGCCCAGGCTAGCCCTGCGGCCAGTGCCGCCACCCGGCCAGCACCTCGTCGAGGCTGCTGCCGAGCGTGTCGCGCACGGCGGTGGCCACGTCGGGATGACCGGGACTGCAGGCGTGCACGTACAGCGCCCGTAGGCGCTGCGGGCCGTACCGGTCGGCGACGTAGGAGGCGAACCGCCACGCCCGGTCGTATGCCTGCGACCGGGTTTGGCCGGGGGTGTCGAGATCGCTGTCGGCCGGTAGGGCAGCCACCGGATCGGAGGCGGGCGCCGATTCCGGCGGGCGGGCGAGGTAGTCGGCGACGCCTTCGGTCAGCCAGCGCGGGGCGTCGGCGGCGGTCGCCTGTCGCGCGGCGTGGTGGAACAGTTCGTGACGCACCACGAGCCGCAGGGCCTCGTCGGTCATCCGCGCGGCGCCGGGGGCGAACACGATGCGCTCGGCGGTGGTGGCGGCCGCGACGTCGGCTCCCCCGCCCGCGAGCGCGGCGAACTGCCGATCCGACGCCGTCGCGACGATAACGATCTCCTGCCGCCAGTCCGGCCCCCAGAACCGGCTCACCGCATCGGCGGCGCCGGGGAGTTCGGCGGCGATCCGGGACAGCAGCGGTGCGCTGTGCGCCCCGCCGAGTGCGATGAGCTGCGCGTGGCGCCCGTCGGGCAACGGTGTCGTCGTGGTGGGGTCGGGACCGGCTGGGGTCGGCTGGTCGGCGACCACCGCGAGCGGCGGCGCCGGTGCCGGCTCGGACCGGTTGAGCAGCAGCACGGCGGAGAGGAACTCGGCCAGTAGCAGGCCGAGGATCAGCCGCCGAGATCTGGTGACGACTGACTGGGTGACGACGGGCCGGGTAACGACGGGCTCAGTAACGACGGGCTCAGTAACGACGGGCTCAGTAACGACGGACGTTGTAGATCGGGGCGTTGTTCACCGGCGCGACACGCACCGGCGTGCCGTAGGTGGAGGCGTGCACCATCATCCCGTCACCGATGTAGATGCCGACGTGCGAGGCGTCGGAGTAGTAGGTGACGAGGTCACCGGGCTGCATCTGGTCCGTCGACACCGGTTGCCCGCCGCGGGCCAACGCCTGGCTGGAGTGCGGCAGCGAGACGCCCTCCTGCTGGAAGGCCCACATCACCAGCCCGGAGCAATCGAAGGCGCTCGGGCCGGACCCGCCCCACGAGTAAGGCGACCCGATGCGGCTGAGCGCGGCCTGTACCGCGACGGCGCGGTTGGCCCCACCCGACGGAGGGGCGATGTCACCCGGCGGGATGGCCCCGGGCGGGGCGGCCAGCACACCGGGATCGTTGGCGGGAGGCACCGCGGCCGGCGGCGGCGGCACTGCGGGCGCAGGCGGCAGGGCGGCGAGCGCCTCACGCTGGTTCGGCGTCAGCGCCTCGTACTGCGACTTGACGACGGCGATCTGGGTCTGCAGCCGGCTCTGCTTGTTCTGCAGGTCGGCGCGGACCTGGGCGGCCTGTTCGGCGGCGGTCTTCGCATCGGCCGCGGACTTCGCCGACGCCAGTTCGGCCGCGGCGGCCCGGGCACTGACGTCGCGGAAGCCCGCCATCCGGGCAGCCATCTCCCCCGCCATGACGCGCTGTACGGATAGCTGGTCGATGAACTGCTGCGGCGAGTTTGCCGTGAGGATCGCGCTCATACCGTCGGTGCGTCCGCCCATGTACTGGGTGGCGGCCACCTTGTTCACGGCCGACTGGAAGGTCGCCAATCGAGACTTGGCCTCGGCGGCGGCGGCGAGGTCAGCGCCGTGCCTGGCCTCGGCGGCCTGCTGTGCGGCCAGTTTGTCGCCGAGATCGAGCTGCGCCGAGTGCATGGCCTCGGTGGTCTGCTCAGCCTGCCGCGACAGTTCGTTGAGCTTTGCCAAGGCATCTTCTGCCGGGTCGGCCAGCGCACTGCCGCCCAGGACCGATGAGAACACGGCCAGAGCCGCAATCGCACCGACGGCGGGTCGCTTAAGAACACGGATGCCCCACTGCGCGCGAACGAGCCTCAAGATTTGCGTCCTTCAACTGGCGTAACGAGCCGCCTCGAACTGCTCTAAGGTCTCAGACAGGTTACGAAACGGCATCGGGCTTGTCCAACAGAAGGGCCAAATTTAACAGGTGTCAGGGGGGTTTTTCTTCCCCTACCTCCCGGCGCGTGGTTCGAGGCAAGCGTTAGGCAACGCCCGAATTCTTTTGCCTGTGAATGGGAACCAGCCGCAGTCGCGGTGCCAATCCGGCTTCGGCCAGCACTTCCAGTGCGCGACGCTCGTCGACGAGCAACGTCTCGGGGACCCCCAGCAGCACACTGACGACACAATCCTGACACCCTGGGCCGCGCACCGCGCAGTCGTCGCAATCGATGATGACCGTCTCCGCATCCGCGCCCGGATCCGCTTCGCGCGGTTGGTTGCCCCACGGATGGTTGTCCCACGGTTGGTCGTCCCACGGTTGCTCGCTCCGTAGTTGCTCGTCCCATGGTCGGTCACCCCACGGTTGGTTGCCCTTCGCCATCTGGCCGTCCTCTCAATCGGTGTTGCCCGCACGCTAACGACGGCCACCGACAGACCGGCCACACCCGCGTGGCACCGCCGCGCTGTCGGTGCCGTTCCCTACGTTTCTCGCATGGGCCAGCGCAGCGTCGGTGCCGTCGGACAGCCGGCGGAGCAGCTGGCGTTCGACATGGAGTCGCTGTCGCTGCGCGATACGACGTTCGTCGTCGTCGACCTGGAGACCACCGGGGGCCGTGCGACCGGCGACCACCCCGATGCGATCACCGAGATCGGCGCGGTGAAGGTCCGCGGCGGTGAGGTGATCGGCGAACTCGCCACCCTGATCGACCCCGGGCGGGCCATCCCACCGCAGATCGTCGCGCTCACCGGGATCACCACGGCGATGGTCTGCGCCGCCCCCCGCATCGAATCGGTGCTGCCCGCCTTCCTCGAATTCGCCCGCGGCACAGTGCTGGTGGCCCACAACGCCGGCTTCGACATCGGCTTCCTGCGGGCGGCCGCCGAACAGTGCCAGCTGACCTGGCCGCGCCCACCGGTGCTGTGCACGGTCAAACTCGCCCGCCGGGTGCTCACCCGCGAGGAAGCGCCCAGCGTGCGGTTGTCCGCACTCGCGCAGCTGTTCCGCGCGAAGACGACCCCGACGCACCGGGCCCTCGACGACGCCCGCGCCACGGTCGACGTGCTGCACGGGCTGATCGAGCGGATCGGCAATCAGGGCGTGCACAGCTACACCGACCTGCGCGCCTACCTGCCCGACGTGACACCGGCGCAGCGCCGCAACCGCCGGCTGGCCGACGGGCTGCCGCACCGGCCGGGTGTCTACCTGTTCCGCGGCCCGGGTGAGGAGGTGCTCTACGTCGGCACCGCGGTGGACCTGCGCCGCCGCGTCGGGCAGTACTTCACCGGCGCCGATCCCCGGACGCGGATGAAGGAGATGGCGTCGCTGGCCACCCGCGTGGACCATGTCGAATGCGCCCATGACCTCGAGGCGGGTGTGCGGGAGCTGCGTCTACTGGCCGCCCACGCGCCGCCCTACAACCGACGGTCGAAATTCCCGCAGCGCTGGTGGTGGGTGGTGCTGACCGACGAGGCATTCCCGCGGTTCTCGGTGGTCCGCGCCCCGCGCCACGGTTCGGCCGTCGGGCCGTTCCGCGCCCGCGCCGACGCCGTGCAAACCGCCGAGCTGCTCGCCCGGTTCACCGGTGTGCGGACCTGCGCCACCCGGCTCGCCCGCGCGGCCCGGCACGGCGCGGCCTGCCCGGAGCGGGAGTTGTCACCGTGCCCGGCGCCGCGCGACATCGACGCGGCTGCGTACGCGCCCGCCCCGCGCCGCGCGGCCGATCTGATCGAGGGCCGTGACGATTCCGCGCTGACCGCGGTGGTCGACGGGATCGCGGCGCTGGCCACGGTCAACCGCTACGAGACGGCGGCGCGGCTGCGCGACCACGCCGCCACGGGCATCGAGGTGCTCTGGCGCGGACAGCGGCTGCGCGCGTTGGCCGAGCAGACCGAACTGGTCGCGGCGCGTCCGGACGGCGGCGGCGGATGGCATCTGGCCGTGGTGCGGTACGGGCGCCTGGCCGCCGCCGGCTGCGCCCGTCGGGGGGTGCCACCGATGCCGGTCGTCGATGCGCTGACCGCCGGCGCGCAGACCGTGCTGCCCGATGCCGCACCGCTGGGCGGAGCACTGGTCGAGGAGACCGCGCTCATCGCGCGCTGGCTGGGCCATCCGGGAGTGCGCATCGTGCGCTGCGACCCCGGGTACGCCACGCCCATCGGTGCCGCGGGCCGCTGGCAGGGGTGGGCGGAGACGGCCCGCTCGGCGCGGCTGGCCGCCGAACAGACCGACCGCTCAGAGCTTCTGGGTGAACCGCACCCAACGCGTGAGCAGCTGTTCGGCCGCCCCAGAGTCGATCGTCTCGACGGCCCGGGCCAGGCCCGCCTCCCAGGCCGGCACCCATTTGGCGTCGCTGGATAGTCCGGCGTGCGCAACCATGGCGCCGGCGGCGTTGAGAACCACCGCATCGCGCACCGCACCCTTGGCGCCGCCGAGCACGGCGCGCACCTCGGCGGCATTGTGTTCGGCGTCGCCGCCGACCAGCTCGGACAGCTGAGCGCGCTGGAAGCCGAACGCCGCGGGGTCGAACGTCAACCGCTCGACCGTGCCGGCCTGGACCCGCCAGATCGTGCTCGTGGTGGTCGTGGTCAGCTCGTCGAGGCCGTCGTCGCCGTGCACCACCAGCACACTCGAGTTGCGCGAGGCGTACACCCCGGCCATCACCTCGGCCAGCTCCGCCCACGCGCAGCCGATCAGCCCGGCACGGGGCCGGGCGGGGTTGGTCAGCGGTCCGAGCAGGTTGAACACCGTCGGGACCCCGAGCTCCCGGCGCACCACCGACGCGTGCTTGTACGACGGGTGAAAGTGGTTGGCGAACGCGAAACCGATACCCACCTCGGCGACAGAGGCGGCCACCTGGTCGGGCCCGAGGTCGATCCGGACGCCGAGCGCCTCGAGGGTGTCGGCGCCGCCGGACAGCGAGGACGCGGCCCGGTTGCCGTGCTTCATCACCGGCACGCCCGCGGCGGCCACCACGATCGCCGCCATGGTGGACAGGTTGACGGTGTTGGCGCCGTCGCCTCCGGTCCCCACGATGTCGACCGTCTCGTTCCCGATGGTCTCGGTGGGAATGCGGCGCGCATGCTTGAGCATCACGTCGGCCAGTTCGGTGACCTCCGCCGACGTCGGCCGCTTGAGCTTCATCGCCACCGCGAATCCGGCGATCTGAGCCGGCGTGGCCGTCCCGGTCATGATCTGGTCCATCGCCCAGCTGGCCTGTCCGCTCGCCAGGTTATGTCCGGTGGTCAACCGCCCCAGGATCAGCGGCCACGTGGGAGTATCAGTCACGCGCCGATGTTCCCACGGCGGCTGGGAACTTCCCAAAGCTCCACCCGGTCTTTCCGAACGACACTTGTGACGAATAGGCGACCCGGCTGGAGTTCGACAACTACAAAGCGTCATACTTCTTGTGTGACGAGTGCTGTAGGGACCTCGGGGACCGCGATCACCTCGCGCGTGCATTCGCTGAACAGGCCGAATATGGTCAGTGTCGGCACCATTGTGTGGCTTTCCAGTGAACTGATGTTCTTTGCTGGATTGTTCGCGATGTACTTCACCGCACGCGCCCAGGCAGGCGGCGAGTGGCCGCCCCCGCCGACCGAGCTGAACCTGGGGCTGGCGGTACCCGTCACCCTCGTGCTGATCGCGTCGTCGTTCACCTGCCAGATGGGTGTGTTCGCCGCCGAACGCGGT